>CAIJNL010000025.1 GCA_903822005.1 uncultured Nitrospiraceae bacterium | reverse complement strand
TGGTTTCCACTATCAGCATCTCCTTTCATCTGCTCCTCTCTCTGTTTGGCTACAGAGAGAATAGAGGATATGCCGAGGTGGGTCAATTTTGGACGCCGATTATGGCCTCAAGTGGGTCAATTTTGCACGCCGATTAACAACTATCGGCATCTTTCTTGGCTGCATACTTGTCTGTCTGGCTGCTGCCTGGCTATTATATTTATTTTTTGAAAAGCATACTTATTATGTAAGAGGTTTAATTAAAAATAAATTGGTTAAAGCGCATACTTTCAAATAGCAACATGATAATTGCATCACATGCGGAAAAAAATATTTAAGACAAAATTTTAAAATTGAAATGACCACCTTCCATATACCACTCTTCTGCAGCCAGGCATTACACTTATATTTGCGATAAAAGCTTCCGGCACAAGACAAACCTTCCCGGCATTTCAGTTCTCCCTCAGCTCCATATTTACTATCGAGAGCAGCCGGGCAGCCTCCAGCGATTCAGAGAAATACTCCCTGATGCCGAGTTTGCGGTCCTCTTCCCTGTTGCCCGACTGGTTCTTGTCAGTAAAGAGAAATACCGGTGTGTATTTATAACGCGTCTTTGAACTCGTAACTTATTGTTTATTATATATGATAAATGCCGGAATTAATACGGCAGGGGGATTGGGGGATGCCAATATGCCTCCCCCAAAATCAGGTCCGTTTTTTGGCTTTCCTATAGATACCCTCGCGGGTACCGATCAGCACGACGGTAATTAAACCTCCCTGAACGACATAAATAATGCGGTATTCAGGTCTTCTGCCGAAATGATATGATCTCTGGCCGTACAGACTGCCGGTAAGTGGCCTTCCGGCTGAAACAGGATCGCGGGCAATAACGGGCAAATGATCTTTGACAATTTGCTGTTGGATGGTAGCCGGGAGAGATTTGAAGTCTCTGTGAGCAGCAGGTGAGAGTTCGAGCTTATACGCTGGCATCTCGCACTATTGATGCTCTTTCTGCAAATCTTCAAGCCGGATAAATTTTTTGCCGGCTTTTTTTTGCTCCTTCGCCTCAGCAGCTCTCTTGTCGGCATAATCAATAAACCATCTGTCCTCACGCAGTTTGAGGTACCCCACAAAATCCGCCACTTCCCTGACAGTTTTTTCGGAAAGTGTTCCAATATCTTCAATCAGCCTTTTTTTCAGTATTGCACTTCCCATATCATAACCTCCTCCCATTCCTTAATATATTTTATCACAACTCACCCCGATATGGAACGAATTGGAGTCAAATCTTTGAATATCGGTTTTCAATTTTGCTATACGAACGACAACGCAGCATATCAAAAGTCAGAGCAATACTTTTCCCCTGAAAAGCTTTCTAAGCCGCTTCATGACTTTAAGCGCCAACGCTACATCGTCATCTGTTGCGGACTCGCCGGGGTAACGGAACTGAACGGAAAACGGGTTTAATAACCTCAGGTCTGGTCTTACAGCCTCAAGCAGAGAATCTTCCTGAACAACTACTTCAAGGAGTTCCATAAGGTCGTGGGTTTTAGGGAAATCTCGACGCTGCATAACAAGGAATGCCTTGATATATTTTTCAATGCACTGCTGACAATGGAACCCTACAATATCCGGCACAGAAACTTTCCTTATTCGCGCCATTGTGACCGAGGTATGATAATCCTGCTCTGCTTTTTGTATCCATTCGAGAACATCATCCCTTTTTTTCATAGAGGACTTTCCCTTTAATCTGAATATTACTCATGAAAGGGTCAAAATATTTTTCGCGCCTCTTCACCTCGGCCGGCGTCTTGACAATGATGTCCATCGGCATTTTTCTCGGCTCAAGTATCTCGCTGACCAAGGCATATCTTCCGATTCCTTTTTCTCTCATATTCGCAATTACGAACAGATCCAGATCGCTGTCTTTAGAATATGAATCGGTTGCACAGGAACCAAACAGGATGATTTTAGTAACGTCGAGCCGGGAGACAAGCTTGTCGACTACTTCGTCCAACAGCAACGTTATTTCCCGAGCAGATTTTCTTCTCATGTAATTAGGCTATCACAAAATAAGACTAAATAAAAGCCTCTGGGTTCAATCATAGCAAAATCAACATGCCCGGCCAATATTTCCTCAGTTTTCCCTTAGCTCCCTGTTTACTATCGAGAGCAGCCGCGCAGCATCGAGCGATTCAGAGAAATACTCCCTGATGCCGAGTTTGCGGTCCTCTTCCCTGTTGCCCGACTGGTTCTTGTCAGTAAAGATAAATACCGGTGTGTATTTATAACGCGTCTTTGAACTCGTAACTTATTGTTTATTATATATGATAAATGCTGGAATTAATACGGCAGGGGGATTGGGGGATGCCAATATGCCTCCCCCAAAATCAGGCCAAGGAGGTCATCAGACTTTCCGTCCCGTTCAACCGTATATTCTTATTACGGACTGGCAATTCGCCATGCAACTTCTGGATCTGATATAATTTAAACAAGTCAACATATTATGAGAAACCAAAGATGACACGAAAAGCAACCCTGAAAGAACTTGATGCCCTCATAAGAAAGATTGCTGTTGCCTACAGACCCAAACAGATCATTCTTTTTGGTTCGTATGCATATGGCAAACCTGAAGCAGATTCAGACGTTGATGTAATGGTGGTAATGCCATTTAAAGGCAGACCTGCGTTCAAAGCTGCAGAGATTCTGCATGAGATAAAGCCATCCATACCAGTGGATCTGATTGTGAGATCTCCTGCACAGATAAGAAACCGTCTTGCACTTAACGATTTCTTTATCAGGGAGGTCATAGACAAGGGGAAAGTACTTTATGAAAACCCTTACTAAAGAATGGATTAAAAAGGCGGATGCCGACCATACAACTGCCGTTCGTGAGCTGCGTGCCCGACGAAATCCCAATTACGACGCTGCATGTTTCCATTCTCAGCAATGCACTGAAAAATATCTGAAGGCAACTCTTCAAGAAAAAAATATTCAGTTCGGGAAAACCCATAACCTCTGCTCTCTGCTGGATCTGTTGGTTATCGACTTTCCACTTTTCGAGACACTACGATCCTCGCTAATCAGCCTAAACAGTTACGCCATTGATTTCCGGTATCCGGGAGAGTCAGCAGATAAGGAGCTTGCATCGGCAGCAGTTAAGCTCTGCTCCATGGTGCGCAAAGAGATCAGAATCGCGTTACGTCTTAAATAATATAAAATTTAATTTTGCCATATGAAAATAGGGTAGACTTGGCACATCAGGTCTATGTGATAGCAAAAATTCGCGTTCTGCGCGCTCAGTTTTCCCTTAGCTCCCTGTTTACTATCGAGAGCAGCCGCGCAGCATCGAGCGATTCAGAGAAATACTCCCTGATGCCGAGCTTGCGGTCTTCTTCCCTATTGCCCGACTGGTTCTTGTCAGTAAAAAGAAATACCGGCGTATATGCATAGCGAACGTTGGATCGCAGCAGCTTTATCTGTTCCATCGCCTCTTTATATTCGCCTACAAGCACAAGGTCCGGGCTTTCGCGTGTGGCTGCTGCAACGAGTTCTTTATCTGAAGACAGGGAAATGCTGTATCCTGCCGGTTCGAGGGCCCTGCTGACAAGCGCGTTAAGTTTTTCTGTCATATTAAAGACCAGAACTTTTGCCGGCTGCTCTTCCGGACATTTTGCCGTAAGGGCTTCGGTGTCGCGGTAAGGTATCTTTGCCAGCACCTCTTCCACCGTGGTTATTCCATCCCTA
The DNA here is from genome assembly GCA_903822005.1 of uncultured Nitrospiraceae bacterium. Lineage (GTDB taxonomy): Bacteria > Nitrospirota > Thermodesulfovibrionia > Thermodesulfovibrionales > Dissulfurispiraceae > Fen-1308. The sequence continues at coordinate 144,766 of CAIJNL010000025.1, read as the reverse complement.
ACCTTTGCCCAGGCATCTTCAAAAAGCGTAACAGTGCCTGCCGCGTGCGCGGCATCCCAGAGTTCCTCCTCAGGCACAAGTCTTGGTATCAGCCTTTTCAGCCGTGTATCCATTAACACAAATTCATAAATACCGACCTGCCCGCGATATCCGGTATACTGGCAGAAACTGCAGCCGCTTCCTTTAAAGGTTTTGCTCAGAAGCGGCAGATTGCAGCTTGGTATCTCAAGCGGACGGTCGGATTCGATCTTGCATTCAGAGCATATCCTGCGCACAAGCCTCTGCGCAAGAATGCCGGTAACTGCTGACGACACAAGGTACGCGTCGAGCCCTATGTCGAGGAGCCTTGTTATTGTAGAAATAGTATCGTTGGTATGTATTGTGCTGAGCACAAGATGGCCAGTCAGCGCTGATCTTACAGCTATATCGGCCGTTTCACGGTCCCTGATCTCGCCGACCATAATGATATCAGGGTCCTGCCGGAGGATAGACCTGAGCGCCCCGGAGAAGGTGAGTCCGACTGCTTCGTTGACGCCCACCTGCGTGAGACCCTGCAGCTTGTATTCCACCGGGTCCTCAATAGTGAATATACTTTCTGTCTCTGTCATTAGCTGCTGCAGGATCGCATAAAGCGTAGTCGACTTTCCGCTGCCGGTCGGGCCGGTAACGAGTATCATGCCCTGCGGCTGGCTGGCCAGTTTCAGCAGGGGGGTCAATATTTTTTCGGGTATGCCGAGCTTTCCGAGGGAGACCAGGCCGGTGGACTGATCAAGCAGCCTGATGACTATATTTTCTCCGTACACAGACGGCAGGGACGATATCCTGAGATCAATGTTCCTTTTTTCAAATCTCAGCGTGCTTCTGCCGTCCTGTGGAGACCTGCGGTTGGTTATATCGAGGTTGGCAATGATCTTTATCCTTGAGATGACAGATTCCTGTATATGTTTGGGATATTTCAGGACATTTCTCAGGTTGCCGTCAACGCGGTACCTGACCTGCACATGCTTCTCATGTGGCTCAATATGTATATCGCTGGCCCTTGACTTGACCGCATCCACCAGCACCATAGTCACAAGCTTGACTATGGGCGGGGCCTCGCTCAGATTAAAAAGAGACTGGATATTCTGATTATTCTCATCTTCTTCAGGAGACTTTTTGACGAATTCGGCATCTTCGTAATTGGGAAGGTCCTTCAGCAGGTCCCATGAATCCGACTTGTCTTCAACGTAATGCCTCTCTATTGCTTCTATAATCGAGGTCTCAGGCGCAACAGCCACCGATATTTTCATGCCGGTACGGAAGGAAAGCTCATCTATGCTCGGCCAGTCCAGGGGATCGGCCATCACAACAGTCAGTCTTTTGTCCCTGATCTCTATTGGAAAGATGATCTTCTTTTCAGCAACATCCTTTGGCACAAGGGCTATGAGCTCTTTTGAAATAGTGTATTTGCTGCAGTCGACCAGGGGTAAAGAAAACTGTTTTGACAGGGCCTCAGCCATCTGCATCTCTTCTATATAACCGAGTTCGATAAGCACCTTGCCGAGTCTTTTGTTTCCGCCCTTCTGGAGCATAAGCGCCTGCTCAATCTGCTCCTGCTTGATAAGCCCGATCTCCATAAGGACCTCGCCAATCTTTTTCCTCATATATGCATACCCCCATTGATATTACTTGTATTTTACCATGTGGCGTCGGGCTGTGCGCATGCCGTCCCTTAAGATAAAAATATCAGTCTTGCCAGCCCGGCTGCAATGTTTGGTATAATGTAAATGTTTCTACTGCCGATGAAAGGTACATGCCGGAACTTTTCGGAAACCAGCATGTCAATGGTGCCGATATGAACAGGGTAAAACCTGAACAGAAGAGCGGTCCTGCAGACCCCTCAAAAGGTATATTCTGCTTTATGGACGTAGTCGCTAAAGAGGCCGAACATTACGCGGCTGACCATACAACCCCTCTTTCGTCCCTGCTGGAAGAGGTGGCGCGTTTTACCATGGGCCGGATGCCCTTTCCGAGTATGCTGTCAGGGCGCATCGAGGCCCAGTTTCTGCAGTTGCTGGTAAGATTGACCGGGGCGCAGAAGATAGTGGACATTGGCACCTTCACCGGTTATTCAGCGCTTGCGATGGCAGAGGTCGCGCCAGATGACGGCGAGATAATAACCATAGAACATAATCCTGCCCATGCGGACATAGCAAAGAATTTTATCAACCGCAGCCCCCATGGCTCCAAGATACGTCTCTGTATAGGCGATGCCCTGGAGATAATGAAACTGCTTCCGGACAAAAAGACCAATCTGGTTTTCATAGACGCCGACAAGAAGAGCTATGCGGCATATTATGAAGAGTCCCTGAGGATATTGCGCAGGGGCGGGATCATACTGGCCGACAATGCGCTCTGGTACGGGCAAGTGCTGGACCCCAAAGATGACGACAGCCGGGCGATGGCCGGGTTTAATGAGATGGTCAAGGCCGATGCGCGCACGGAAAAGTTGTTCCTCACGATACGTGACGGAATTTATCTCATCCGGAAATTATAAAGCAGACTCCGGAATGTTCAGCCCTTCGGGGTAATTTTTTCCAGCAGCGCTTTTTTCATCACCTCTATCGGCGGCTTTATGCCGGTCCATATCTCAAACGCTATTACCCCCTGCCACAAAAGCATGCCAAGCCCGTCGAGCGTGCGGCAGCCCGTGGCAGATGCTGCCCTTAGCAATGGAGTGTCTTTGTAAATAAGATCGCACACGATCTGCTCCGGGGAAATAAGGGAGGGATCGACCGGCAGCGGATCTGCGGGTTTAAGGCCAAGAGGGGTCGCATTGATGATAACATCGGCGCCCTGGATGAAACCGGCATCCTTGATATCATCGGGGCCGGCCTGCAGTACATTATTGCCGACAGAGTTAAGATGTTTCGTCAGGGCGCGGGCCCTTGTTTCGTCTACGTCAAAGAGGCCGACCTTGCCGGCCTCCCTGCAGAGATAATATCCTATTGCGCGGGCAGCCCCTCCGCACCCTATGACCAGAACGTTCCTGCCTGCTACTGAGATACCCGCTTCCGCAAGGGCGCACATGAAGCCCGGGCCATCAGTATTAAAGCCCTCCAGCCTGTCGCCGCTCAACCTGACTGTATTTACGGCCCCGATAAAAGAGGCCTCTTCGTCGACAGAGTCGAGGAATTCCATAATCCTCTCCTTATGCGGCACGGTCACATTCACCCCGGCCATAGACATGGCGCGTATGCCGCTGACCGCATCCTTGAGATGTTCCGGACGAACTGAAAACGGCACATAGCAGTAGTCAAGACCGAGATGCGCAAAGGCCGCGTTATGCATCGCGGGCGAAAGAGTATGCTCAACCGGATAGCCAAAAAGACTGGCTATTTTTGTTTTCCCGCCTATATTCATTAGCTTCTCCCCTGCATAAATTCTCTAAAACTGCCGGCCCATCCCGGACAGACAGGCTCTTTCATCAGGCTGATATCTTCATTACAGCGTCGACAAGTCCGGCGGCGGACGATTCAATGATCAATGTTTTGGCCCCCAGGATAGCTTCAACATCCTGACGGGATACATTGTCAAGAAATATCTCGTCACCTTCCTTCATTACGATGTCGGGGACAAGCAATACGTCGTCCTTGCGTATCTCGCCAGTCAATGCCTTCAAGACGTCCCTGCCGGTGAGCAGCCCGGTCACGGTGACGCTGTTCCCGAAAAAATTATTGACTACCTCAAACGCCTCGATGTCGAACCCTTTTTTCCTGAGCCTCTCGGTGAACTTTGCGAGAAATGGATAAAAGGAGGTCCCGCTGAAGGTGACTATGCGTATTTTTTTCATGTTTTCGTGGGTCTTGATTTTCAATTTGCGCGCCTGCGCAAGAAACTGCGGAACAAGTCCGACTCCGTTTTCTATCTGGAAAAGTTCGTCATAATCCTCAAGCCGCGGCATATCAATGCCGGCCTTTATATAGAGTTCATCGGCCGCAAAAACCAGGTGCTCGCCATGCGTCCTCATTATGCGTGTCTGCATGCGATGTATAGTCTCAAGGGCCGCCCTTGCATCGTCAAATCCTACCGGCTGCAGGACTTTTTTGCGATGGGCCGTCAGCCCCACCGGCACAACGGCTATGGACTGGACGTAGGGATAGAACCTGTACAGGTCGCTGATGGTGCGGCCGAGTTCTTTGCCGTCGTTATACCCGGGGCACAATACGATCTGGGTATGCATCCTGATCCTGTGGCCGGCGAAAAATTTCAGGTCCTTGAGTATATCGGGCGCATCCGGCTTGCCGAGCATGCTGTTCCTGACATGGGTGTCCGTAGAGTGTACCGAGATATACAGCGGGCTGAGCCGCTGTTCGACGATCCTCATCCTGTCTTCCATGGACATTCCTGTAAGGGTGATATAATTGCCGTAAAGGAAAGACATGCGGTAGTCTTCGTCCTTCAGGTAAAGACTCTTCCTCATGCCGCCCGGAAGCTGGTGAACAAAACAGAAGATGCATCTGTTTCTGCATTTCCGCATGTTGAAAAGCTTGAGGACAATCCCGAGGTCGGAATTCCCCGTACCGGTTTTCAGGCTTACATTCATCGGCCTGCTCTCACGCGCAATCCTGAGGTCAAGCTGAGGTTCTCCGGAATGGAACATCAGGTCTATAGTGTCACGGACCTTCTGCCCGTTGATTGAAATAAGCCTGTCGCCCTGCATCAGACCGGCAGCGGCCGCAATGCTCCCGGGCGAGACTTCTTCTATCCCGACTCCGTTATTCGGCATTACGGGCCAGGCCGCGATAGATGTACTGAAGTCCGGAGTAAACGGTAAGGGCAGCCACAATCCATTCAGCAAATTCAGGTGAATGGTCAGGCAGCTCAGGCAGGTTGATAGCCAGCAGGACATAGGCAATGAGTATCAGCTGCGAAGCAATGGCCACTTTGCCGGCCATAGTCGGTGCGACACTGGTATCGTTTGATGTTATACAGAGCAGCACCCATCCCATTACTACGATGAGATCGCGGCTTATCACGCAGATGGTAAGCCATGTCGATACCCAGCCAAAGACCGAAAAGAGAATGAAGGAGGTCAGAAGAAGCACTTTGTCGGCAAGCGGGTCCAGAAACGCGCCAAGCTTTGTCTTCTGGTCGATCAGCCTTGCCATAAATCCGTCGAGCATATCGGTAAGGCTGGCAATCACAAATAGCGCGAGCGCCCAGTCGTAATGCTGATATACAAGCGCGGTGACAAATACCGGGATAAGGACGATCCTCGTGAGGGTAATCATGTTCGGAATATTCTTTAGCTGCGCTAATGACTTTGTCATGGTATGTTGAAGGGCATCGTGTTCAGGCACAAATCCAGACCGATTTTACGGTAGCACGAAGTGCCTTTGGCCGCATCTCCTTTCCTGTATTCACTCATGATGTTGGCAAGCAGCAGACGAGCATGGCACTCCTCAAGCCTGAACTTGTGAGTAACAGCGCTGACAAGAGCGGTCTGGAGCAGCTTTTTGGCCGCATCTCTTTTCCCGTCCATCCATGCCGCTTCCCCGTCGGCCAGATCGCAATAAATTATACCCCTTGGGTCTTTCGTCTTTCTGAAATTCCTGCGCGCCTCGGCTATATGCATCGCTGCCCCGGCCAGGTCGCCTTTCATCTTGCAGAGCGTCGCAAGGCTCCATAGCGTGTAGGAATAGCTGACTATGTCTCCTATCGACTCGTAAAGCCTGGCTGCTTTCCTGAAATGGCCGAGCGCCTTACCGTAGTCGCCGTTCATCCGGTGCGCATTGCCTATGCCGCAATGAGTATAGGCAATGCCGAAAGTATCGCGCAGTTCCCTGAACAGGTCGTTAGCTTCGAGGTAATACCTTAATGAATCTGCTGTTTTTCCCGCAACACGATGCGCCCCGCCAAGGCCGGCCAGGGTATAGGCCAGACCTGAATCGAATCCGGCTGAAATGAAGATGCGCCTGGCTTCCATAAAGGTATTGATGGCAGCAGGCATCTTCCCGGCAACACGCAATGATCCGGCCTCGGCCCAAAGGGCAAAGGCAAGGCCTTTTTTGTCGCCCGCGGCAGTGTATGTCTTCCGGGCCTTTGTAATCAGGCGGACTGCCTTCTGCCACATGCCCACCGCCCTGTAGGAAAGTCCCAGCCCGACCATGGCGTCAGCCGCAGTCAGGTCATCACACAGTCCATCGCATATTTCGAGCGCCTCGGTATAATATTCTACTGCATTGTCAAAATCACCCATGATGCGGCAGACATCGCCGGCAGCCATTACAGAATCAAGAAGCCCGCCCGGATCTTTTCTCCTGCGGGAAACCGAGGCCGCCTTTTTGAAAATGGCAAGCGCCCCTTTATAGTCGGATTTGCGCCGCAGCTTTTCGGCCTTTTCTATCAGATCATAAATCGCGTTGTCCATTATTATTTCTTCACCTTCTTTACAAGTGAGGCATAATCACCCGACCCGAAAAAAGCAGACCCCATAACGAGGACATCGGCCCCGGCTGCCGCGATAGCCGCAGCGTTGTCAGCCTTGACCCCGCCGTCAACAGAGATCAGGGTTGAAAGACCCTTGTCCCTGATCATTCCCTTGAGGTCCCTGATCTTGTCAATGGCCGCAGGGATAAATTCCTGCCCGCCAAAACCGGGGTTGACCGACATGATGAGGACAAGGTCGGCATCAGCAAGCACATAATCGAGACTGCACAAGGGTGTGGCCGGATTAAGAGAGACCCCTGCCTTGGTCCCGCTCTCCTTTATGCACTGGATGGTGCGATGCAGGTGCCCGGCAGCTTCGACATGGACGGTGAGATAATCAGAACCCGCCTGCACAAAGGCCTGTAGGTATTTATCCGGATCGGATATCATCAGATGCACATCGAGAGGCAGCTTCGTGATCTTTTTTATGCCAGCCACGATCATCGGCCCGACCGTTATGTTTGGCACAAAATGGCCGTCCATCACATCAATGTGCAGCATATCTGCGCCTGCCGCCTCAGCGGCCCTGATCTCATCGCCGAGCTTCATGAAATCGGCAGACAGTATTGACGGAGCAATCCTTATCACTTTTTGTCCTCCTCAAAACTTCCCAGGCTCACCACCACTCGGAAATTGTCGCCTCCCTTTTCCTCGCTCTCGGGCCTCTGGGCTATGATGATATTTTTGTCTATTTCGGAATGAACATATATGGTCTTTGCTATTCTTATGCCCCTTGCCAGCAGCAGCGCCCCGGCATCTTCCAGCTTCATGCCGACTATATCAGGAACATACTGTACCCGAGGGCCTTTGCTTACAACAACCTTTATGCCTCGACCTTCCTTTACATTGCTGGCAGCAGGGATGTCCTGCCGCGATATGGTGCCTGCCGGCGCATCCGAGTCAAAGTCCTCTGCAGCCCCGAGCATATGAAGGCCCTTTTTCTGCAGGAGATTAACGGCATCGGCCACAGTCTTGCCCCTGAGATCCGGCACCTCAACAGTATTGCTGAAACTGAGCAGCTTGAATGTAAGATGCCCGGCAAGCATGCCGAGCAAAAAAAGAATCCCTATATAGAGCGGTATCTTTACGAATCTGTTCATCAGTCCCTCTTGATGCGGGCCGCGAAAAAACCATCCATCCCGTATCCCGTTTCAATGCTTTGGCCGACCTTATGCGGCCAGGTGCGATAAAAGAGATGCCCCCCCACGTCCCTGCAGGCGAATTGGCCGAGAAAAGCGTAACCACTCTCTATAATACTAAAACCGGCACGCGCCTGTAAAAAAGCCCTGATAACATCCTCGCCCTCTTCAGGCTCGGTAGAGCATACAGAATATACCATAATGCCGCCTTTTTTTATATACCCGGCGGCGCTTTTCAGCAAGCCGAGCTGCAGGGCCCCGAAACGCCGCAAATCGGCCTCGCCATGTCTGTACTTAACGTCAGGGTTCCTTCTTATGACGCCTATTGACGAGCATGGGGCGTCGAGCAGGACCCTGTCAAAGCTGCCTTCTATAATACCCTTGCCAATATCGCCGGTCATGACCCGTACCGATTTCAGGCCGAGCCGCGAAACATTCGCGGTAATCTTTTCTGCGCGCGCAGGGTCTATATCGACTGCAACAACTTCACCCTCATCCCGCATGAGCCTTGCTATATGCGTCGCCTTGCCGCCCGGCGCCGCACAGGCATCCAGTATCCTCTCGCCCTGCTGCGGATCGAGCAGCCAGGATATCATTTGCGCCGCTTCATCCTGCACTACAAATGACGCCGGATCAAGAGGGACCTGATTGAGCGGGACACGCCTGTATCCAGCCTCTTCGGAAATATTGTCAGCATGTGCAGGGCTGCTTTCGGAGACTTCCTTTTTCCGTCCCCTGATAATAACGCCTGACGGAGAATATCTTGTCGCAACAGCATCTATCCCTGCATCCGCAAGCAGGCGTAATGCCTCTCCGCGGTCGCCGTCTATCCTGAGGGTGAGTTCGGGAATTTCGTTGTTCCTTGCAGCGAGCATTCCGGCTTCTTCCATGCCGAGCCTTGCGGTCCATCTGCGCACAATCCAGAGAGGATGGGATGTCATAATGGCGAGTTTGGCGGTCTCATCTGCCGGGCAGGGATTATCGGCCTTCTGTCTGCCGCGCAGATAGCTCCTGAGCACGGCATTCACGAGCGGAGCATTGCCGCCTTTTTTCTTGCCGATATTGACCGCTTCATCGACCGCCGCCCATTCGGGCACACGGGTAAAATTGAACTGATAGACCGCGGCCCTGAGATTATTGAGGGTTTCGTCGGAAAGACCGGACGGCTTTTTCAGAAATGGAGAGAGCAGCCAGTCGAGATAGTCCCTGTATCTTAGTGTTCCATACACAAGTTCCATGAGAAACGAGCGCTCGCGTTCGTCGAGACCGGAGCCCAATTCATCAAGAACATCCTTCGGTCTTTCCCGGCTTCCGAAAATGCGCGACAATGCCATGACTGCAAGATGTCTTGTATTCACTCCTTCCTTTCATCCTGCCCTTGCCTGCCCGCAAAAAAAGTAATCGCCTCTTCGACCTTCTTCATGTCCACCTTTGTATCAAGACATGGGCCGAAGGGCCGTTCGTTGAGTATGCCGATGACCGGCAGGGGAAATGTGTCCACAATGCCGCCGCTGAGGTCCCTTTCGCAGGCGACGGCAATGATGGCATCCGGCCTGCTGTCTTTCACTATGCGGCGCGCAATGGTGCCGCCGGTTGCCACAAAGAGTTTTACCCCTTCCCGTTCCGATATGGCAATGAGATCGCTGATGCCGCACCTGCCGCATCTTTTGCAATTGGCTATGTTGTGCGTGATCCTGACATCGCATTCGCTCACCTGAATGCAGTGAGGCAACAGGATCAGCATCGAGCCGGCCCTGTATTTTCCCGCCATGACAAGCCGGTTGTTCAGCCTGATGACAAAAACCTGCAGGCTTTCACGCCGTCCCCTGAAAAAAGCGCCGACGAGCATCATGAGAGGGTAAAGCACCTTCAGCACAAGACCCCTAAGAAAATTTCTCATCGCCCTCCTTCAATCTTCTGCCGGCAAGAAAAGAGGCGGCTGTCATTGCCTTCTTACCTTCGGGCTGGAGTTCTTCGACCTTTAAGAGCCCGTCCGATGTACCGATGAGCAGTATTCCGCCGGACGCTTTTTCTACCCTGCCAGGCACACCCCTGCCTTCAACAGCTTTCGCCCTGATAATCTTTATTTTCGCATCGCCAAGACAGCTGACAGCTGCCGGCCAGGGATTCATGCCACGTATAAAGTCCGCAATTCCTTCCGCGCCCTGCTGCCAGTCGATCACTCCGTCCTCTTTCCTGAGAATAGGAGCGAGTCCGGACTCTCCCGTCTGCGGCATCGGCCTGACTGCTCCTGCCCTCAGACCCTTCAGGGTTTCGACAAGCGTCCGGGCTCCCAGTTCCGACAGCCTTGCAGAAAGCGTGCAGGCATCGTCATCGGCTTCTATATCCAGGCTCGACTGGAGAAGCATGTCTCCTGTATCCACTCCTTCATCCATCATCATGGTGGTCACTCCGGTGAGCTTTTCGCCGCGTATTAACGCCCACTGGATGGGCGCCGCACCGCGATATTTCGGCAGGAGTGAGGCATGCACATTTATACACCCTCCCGCAGGCAGATCGAGAATATTTTTGGGCAGTATCCTTCCATAGGCGACCACTACGATAAATTCCGGAGCATACCCCGCAAGTTCCGCGTAAAAATCCTGCGTCCGGACCTTTTCGGGCTGTATTACACGGATGCCGCGATTTACTGCCAGGTCCTTTACAGGAGGAGAAGAAAGCATATGGCCCCTGCCCTTTACCCTGTCAGGCTGGGTGACTACCAGGGATATGTCTTCCTTTTCATCAATCAGCGCGCGAAGTGAAGGTACCGCAAACTCGGGCGTCCCAATGAAGATTATTGCCACGACAACCTCTCTTTAGATCCCGGCTTGATCGAACAATCGCCCGTTCTCAGTCCTTTGCCTCTTTAAGCGCCTTTTGGTGGCGTTTTTCAAAAAATTCGCGTTTTATGGCGCTCATACGATCTATAATAAGTACTCCGTCCAGATGGTCTATTTCATGCTGCAAGGCCCTCGCAAGAATACCTGTTGCCTCTATCTCTATCGAATTCCCATCCCTGTCCAGACCCTTTACAACGACCCTTCCGGCCCTTTTAATATGCGCTGTAAACTCCGGCACGCTGAGACATCCCTCTTCAGAGTCTACAAGTTCCTCGGCGAGCCCGATTTCAGGATTTATCAGCACGAGCAGGTCCCGCTCTTCATCATAATGGCTGATGTCGACAACGATCAGCCTCTTGTGCACGCCAACCTGGGGAGCGGCAAGACCTATTCCAAATGAAGCATGCATCGTCTCTATCATGTCATCTATGAGAAGCTGCAAGCCTTTGTCGTCCTTTTCGACGGGGCCGGACTTCTGCCGCAACACGTCATCAGGGTATTTTCTCACTTCTAGTATGGCCATAATTAATTATAACATACGGGTTTATGGGCCCGGCAACGGCAGCCTGCGCCTGTTGAAATATTTTTACAAACGTTGTAAAGTACCTGTTATAATGCCTGCATGGGTTGCCTTCGCATCATGAATTCGATTGTCCGTTAATAAGCTAAACAACCCCACGCAGCATTATAAAGACGCTTCGGGACAGGCTATACAAGGGGACGCAAATGATAAGAGTTTTTTTTACCGAAGACCACGCAATTGTAAGGGAAGGCCTGAAACAGATACTGGCAGACACAAAAGACATTGTGGTGGCCGGCGAGGCCGCTGATGGTGATGAGGCCATTGCCAGGATAAAAACCGGAGACTACGACATTATAGTTCTGGACATCTCAATGCCGGGCCGAAGCGGGCTCGATATTCTGAAGGAATTAAAGGAAATCAAGCCTGCCCTGCCTGTTCTGATCCTGAGCATGTACCCGGAGGATGTTTATGCTATCCGTTCTTTCAGGGGCGGGGCATCCGGCTATCTCTCAAAAGAGAGCGCCCCGACAGAACTTATAACCGCTATCCGGAAGGTCTCATCCGGGGGCAAATACATAAGCGCAGCGTTGGCCGAGAAGCTGGTTGTCAATCTGGGTGATGACTCCGGAAAACCGCTCCACGAAAAACTGTCAGAACGGGAATACCAGATCCTTTGCATGATCGCTTCTGGCAAAACGGGCAAGCAGATAGCCGCTGAACTGAACCTCAGCGCCAAAACGGTCAGCACTTACAGGACGCGCATACTCGAAAAGATGGACCTGAAAAACAACTCTGAACTCACGCACTACGCCATCCAGAGCGGTCTGACCGAATAAGCCTGCTCACATGCCTGCTGTTGTCTCTAAAAGACGCTGAACTTGAAATATTTCTTCGGGCGCGCCTTTATGTCAGCCAAAAGGTCCTTCGCTTCGGTCAGGACCTGATTCAGCCCCGTAACCGCTTCCTTCAGCTGTCTTGCCATCTCTTCATCCTTTAACAGCTTGCCGGCCGTTCCTTTGCCAGACTCGATTCCTTCGAGCACAGTCGTGAGGTTACGGGAGGCCTTGTCGAGATTATTGTATAGCGTGGGGTCCTTTATTAGCTGCCTCAGGGTGCCCTGAGAGGTCTCTATTTCGTGGAGGGTAACCGAAAGCGATCTTGTGGAATCCCTGAGGTTATTATAAACAGAGGGGTCATTCAGCAGCTTTCCGATAGTGCCCTCGGTGTTGTCGATCTTTCTAACAATTATGCCCAGCTGTTCTATTACATCCGAAACCTTGGCGAGCGATCCAGCCGTGGCCTCGACAATATCTCCCATCTCGAGCTGAACCTTACCCTTGAGCACATCCTTGGGCCCCACAGCGTCGCTTTTTTCGGTGCCGTTGCTGATCTCGACATATTTATCGCCGAGCAGTCCCATGGTCATAACAGTAGCGGTTGAGTCTTTTTTTACAAATGCCGCCGCGTCGCCACTGATGGCCAGGGTAACAAGCGTACCGTATTCGGGATGGAGACGGATGTCCTTGACCGAGCCTACCTCTATACCCGACAGCCATACAGGCGAGCCGCTCCTGAGACCGCGCACATCCTTGATCTGGGCGAATATGGTGATATTCTTCGAAAAGAGATTTTCGAGGCTGCCGGCGAAAAGAACCGTTATCAGAACCACGAGGAGCGCAGCGGTTACAACAGCGCCTACCTTAAGCTTGGACCACATTAGATGTTTCTTCATGTCGAACATTGTTTTCTACCCCTCTTTAATAATCCGGCCACTGTAAATGTCAAAAGTCGGTGGTTAAATACAGATAAGCCGCTGACGCTCCCCGGAACCCCGCAGCCTCTCTCTTTTACTATACTCTTATTTCACCTCGTACCGGAACTCGTTCAGGAATTCTACTATCGCGGGATTGTCCGAGCCCAACAGGGCATCTTTGTTGCCATCAAAGACAATCCTTCCGTTCAGCAAAAAAAGGAACCTGCCGGCCACCCTCAGGGCGTCAATTACCTTATGAGTGACGATGATCAGTCCAGTCCCTTCCTTGCAGAGTTCATTTATCAGGTGGCATATCCTCTCTGCGTTTACCGGGTCGAGGCCTGTGGTGGCTTCATCGTAAAGAAACATCTTTGGCTCAAACGCGGCAAGAGACCTTGCGATCGCGACCCTGCGGTGCATGCCTCCGCTCAGTTCATCAGGCATCAGGTTTATGGCAGCCTCTACTCCGACGACCCTGAGCAGTTCACGCACCTTGGCATCTATCTGCTCCTCGGTCATCTTCGAAAACTCCCTGAGGCAAAAAGCGACATTCTCTTTCACGCTAAGAGAATCAAACAACGCACCCTCCTGAAAGACAATACTGAATTTCCTGCGTATTTCCCTCAGTTCTTCCTCGGCCATTTCGGTGATATCCGTGCCGTCTATGCTGACGCGACCTGAATCAGGCCTGATCAGCCTGAGTACCAGCTTCAGTATGGTAGTCTTTCCTTCTCCGCTTCCGCCCAGTATCGCAACCCTCTCGTCCGCAGCGATCTTGAGAGTCGCGTTCTGGAGGACCGGCCGCTTGCCGTAGCCAAAAGTGACATCGTCAAGAAATATCATACGGAGAACCCCAGCGCGTAGAGTAAAATCCTTGTCAGTACAAAGTCGGCGATAATAATCATCACGATGGAATATACAACAGCCCTGGTCGTGGAGCGCCTGAGTCCGACCGCCCCGCCATACGTCGAAAGGCCCATGTAACAGCTGATGCTCGATATGATGAACCCGAAGACAAAAGGCTTTGCTATTCCGGAAAATACGTTCTGGAATGTCAGCACATGCTCGATGGATGTCCAGTAGACATAGCTGCTCTGGTTGCTGACGAATACGGCTATATAATACGCGCCAAGCAGGGCCGCCGCATCTCCGATTATGGTGAGCGCCGGGAGCATGACGATTGAACTGAGCAGCCTGGGGGTAACAAGCTTCTTTATCGGATCTACTCCGAAGACCCTGAGTGAGTCAACCTGATGTCCCAGGATCATGAGCCCGAGTTCTGAGGCCATGCCGGCCCCTACCCTGCCGGCGAAGACCAGTCCTGCAGCAACAGGCCCTATCTCCCGTATGATCGAGATGCCCACCACCTTGCCGGTATACATCTTGAGTCCCATCACCGAAAGTTCGGCAGCCAGCTGAAGCGAAAGCGCCATGCCAATGAATAGCGAGACCAGGCAGACTATCAGAAGTGAACCCACCCCCGAGTAATCCATCTGCTCTATAAAGTCCTTGCCGTAAAAAGGACGCCGGAAAATCCCCAACAGGCCCTTGACCGACAGGATGTAATATTCCTGCAGCTCATCAACAGCTCTTTTAAAATCGATACTCACAATTTACCCAATAAAAAAGTTAGAGGCCGCCCGGCCATTATTCCTGCAGGTCCGGTATTTGAGATATATTACACCAAAAGGAATGCCCTCTGCTCACTTTGCATTGTATGAATCCGGCACCCGCTTCCAGCGGCGGTGCAGCCAGAGCCATTCATCCGGATGCTCCCGGATATAGTTTTCGATATAGCCGGTCAGGGTCTTTGTGTCTTCGAGCATCGCCTTTTCAGGATCAGGGTCCTGTGAAAACCGGACCTCCGGATAAAAGGTGCCTACATACTTGTCGCCTTCACGATGCATGAATGCAGGGACAACGGCTGTTTTCAGCCTCCTTGCCATTATGGCCGGGATTTTTATTGTCCAGGCGCCCCTGCCGAGAAAATCTATGATCACGCCTTCTTCGGGCACAACAGCCTGGTCCATAAGAATGCCCACGACCCTGTTCTGGCGCAGCTCTGACAATACCGCCATAAGGGCGTTTTCCTTATAGATGACCTTGTTGCCGTATCTGCTCCTTATCTTTTCAACTATACTATTCAGGTAAGGATTGTTCTGGGTCCGGGCTATGACCGATATCGTCTCTCCGCGTGCCCCGAACCCGAGAGCAGTAAGCTCCCAGTTGCCGCAGTGGCCGGTTATGAATAATACGCCCTTGCCTTTCTCCTTTGCCTTGTAAAAATTCTCGACGCCCCTTGCCTCAATAGAATCGATTATGCCCCGCCCCATGCCGAAGTAAATCTTCACGATCTCTGCAAAAGACTTGCCGAGGTTCATAAAGCTCCGGCGGGCTATGACCTTTGCCGGCACCTTTATGGAGAGCCCTCCGGCGGCAACCGCCTGTTCGATATTGTCTATTGCGATCCGGCGCCTGCTTACCCACGCGAAATACAGCAGCAGGCCCAGAAGCTGTCCTGCCTTCAGCGATAATTTAAGCGGCAGCAGCGCAAACGGAAGCGCGAAACAGAAAACAAGCGCAACTTCGACAGACCATCTTATCTTTCTCATTTATCCCCGTTGTCACTCTCCTTCTTCCGGGGCTCTTCTTCATCCGCGTCTTTGTCCTTGTCCTTTTTCTTTTCGAGCGCAGCGGATATCTCATCAAGACGTTTCATGACAAGCTGATTAAAGGTGCCCTCAGGATATGTACCGTCATCCCCCAGGTCTCCCGCGGGCATGCCCGTAAGAAGCTCGATGCCCTCTTCCACCCGGTCGATGGCATAGATCGTGAACTTTCCCTCTTTCACCGATTCTATGACTTCCTGTTTCAGCATCAGGTTTTTTATGTTTCTGCGCGGTATTATGACTCCCTGCATGGCGTCAAATCCCCTGACCTTGCAGAGGTGATAAAAGCCCTCGATCTTTTCATTGACCCCGCCTATCGGCTGCACCTCGCCGTTCTGGTCCATGGACCCGGTAAGGGCCAGTCCCTGTTTCAGCGGAACTCCTGCAATGCTGCTGAGCAGAGCGAAGAGTTCGGCGCATGTGGCGCTGTCGCCCTCGACCATATCATAGAGCTGCTCGAATGTTATCGATGCGGAAAGACTGATCGGCTTTTTTGTCGCAAACCTGGAGCCGAGATAGTGGCTGATTATGATAATCGCCTTGTCATGTATCCGGCCGCTCATCTTGGTTTCCCTTTCGATGTTCACCACCCCGGCCCTGCCAACATACGTTTTGGCGGATATCCTCGAAGGCTTGCCGAAACTGTAATCGCCCATATTGAGTACAGCCAGTCCGTTGACCTGTCCGACCTTCTCTCCGTCGGTATTGACTATGACCGTGTCTTCGACCATCATCTCCTGTAGCAGGTCCTCTATCTTGTTCGACCTGTAAATCTTCTCATCCTGGGCCTGAATCACATGATATCCGCTCACAACCTGGCCGCCCTCTTTCCTGGCCCAGTAGTCGGCCTCCCTGAGCAGGTCCGCGATATCATTGAACCTGGTCGAGAGCTTGAACTGGTGGCTGGCAAGCCGCGAGCCGTATTCAACTACCCTTGCAACCCCTTCCCTGTCAAATGGCAGCAGGTCCTCGTCCTTACGGCAGGAAGCGATAAAAGATGCGTATTTCCCTACAGCCTCGTGGGTGCGTTCCATCCTGCTGTCGAAATCGGCCTTTACCTTGAAGAGTTCCCTGTACTCGTCGTCCGTGTTGTAGAGCGTGTAATAAATGTAAGGTATGCCGCTCAGGATGACCTTTACATTCAGCGGTATCGTCTCGGGCTTGAGCGCAGTAGTGCTCATCAGCCTGTACTGTTCCCAGACGTCCTCTATCCTTATCTCGCCGTTCTTGATCGCCCGCTTAAGGCTGTCGTACGAAAAGATGTTCTTCAGCAGGTCCAGCGCGTTTATTACAATATATCCCCCATTGGCCCTGTGGAGAGCGCCTGCCCTTATCATTGAGAAATCGGTCGTCGCCATGCCGTACTGCACCTTGTATTCGAGCTTGCCAAAGAGATTAAGATATGTCGGATTGCTCTCAAATACAACAGGCGCGCCCTTGGCCTCGCTGTTGTTCACCAGCACGTTTACGACATAACGGGTAAACGATGTTTCCTGTTTAGGCATCTTCATGAACGGGAACGGAGACGGCTGCGGCTCCTCGGCCGGTTTGAAATCATCGAGATGCGTAAGGATGTCCTCCTGCACGGCATCCAGATAGGCAGGTACCTTGGGATGGTCGGCATACTTCTCCCTGATCTCGTCTATAAGGTGTCCTACGGCGCCAAGCGCGATCTCTCTTTCGAGTTTAGCCATCGACTCTTTGAGCTTCTTGTCGTCATCGCGCAGCAAACGCCCTATTTCGTTCAGCTTTCCCTGCAGCATCTTGCCTATTTTCTCAGCTTCGGCTTTAGTTCCGTCGTCAAGAGCGGCGTATTCTTCTTCGCTCAAAGGCTCGCCGGTTTTCTTGACAGGGACAATAAGCAGACCCGGAGCCCCGCGCTTCAGCGTGAACCCCTTTGCAGCAGCCTCATCTTCTACGCCCTGCATAAGCTCCTTCTGCTTCTGCTGAAACTCATCCAAAAAGGCGTTTCTCTGCTGCTCGTATTCCCTCGATTCGAAGGCCCTGGGTATCCCAATCGTCAAAGTCTTCACCAGATCGCCCATCTCTTTCTGGAAAATTGTTGCGAGTCCGGGCTTCAGGGATATCGCGATAGGAGCGTCAGGGTCTTTGAAATTATAGACATAGCACCAGTCGACCGGCACAGGCTCCTTTGCGGCCTTTTCGGTCAGTATACTGCGTATGGCCCTCGCCTTTCCGGTGCCGGATTCGCCGAGCGCGAATATATTGAAGCCCTTGTTCGGCAGCGAAAGCCCAAAGTCGATGGCCTTCAGCGCGCGCTCCTGCCCGATGAGCCCTTCCTGGTCTTTGATATCATCAGTGGTATTGAAACGAAACAACTCCGGATCACAACGCCTGTATAATGCATCGACAGATAACCTGAGAGACATCTTCACCTCCTGAACAAATCAAAAAATGGAATCAGGGTCCATATCGCACCCTGCTTTATTTTGCCCTCGGATGATGGTCGGCATAGGACTTGCGCAGCCTTTCAGCCGTGACCTTTGTATAAATCTGGGTCGTCGCTATGTCGGAGTGGCCCAGCATCTTCTGCACCGACCTGAGATCGGCCCCACCGTCAAGCAGATGCGTTGCAAAGGAATGCCTGATGGCATGAGGGCTTATCTTGAGCCCCGCCAGACCGCCAAGCTTTTTCAACGCCTGCCAGAACCTCTGCCTCGTCATCGGTGCGCCCCTGACAGAGAGAAAGAGATAAGGCGAGTTCCTGCCCCTCAGCAAATGAGGTCTGAGTTCGCGCATATACTCCTTGACCTTTTCAGCTGCCCTGCGGTTCATCGGCACGACCCTTTCTTTTGAACCCTTGCCGAGCACTCTTATAAAACCGGCCTCAAAGTTCATGTCGTTTACCTTGATCATCACGACCTCACTCACCCTGAGACCGGATGAATACATCAGCTCGAACATCGCCGAATCACGTATTGCCGTTTCGCCAGGCATGTCTGTTGAGAAAAGTTTTCTGATATCCTCCAGGTCCAACGCCTTGGGCAGCCTGTCCCACTGTTTGGGGTTCCTGAGCGTCTCGGTAGGATCTTCAGAGATCATCTTTTCTGTGATCAGATATTTTGCCAGGCCCTTTACAGATGAAATAAAACGGCAGATGCTTGCGGTCGAATAACCGCTGACCCTCATCCTGTTGAGATAATCTACGATATCGGCCCTTTCAAAAGATCCTTCCCGCCCGCCTTTTTCGAGCAAATAGGCAAAGAAGCCCTTCAGGTCCATGGCATACGATGCTACGGTATTTTTTGACAGGCCTCTTTCGACAGCGAGATACGAGACGAACTGCTTAAGCAAATCCACAGGTGAGCCTGCCCCTGGCATATTCTTCGATGCCCGACAATAATCTCATCTTGTCATATATCACAGAAGCGATAGTAAGCAGGTGCCGGGTGTCTTCCATGTTGTAAGTCAGGAGACGGTCCATTGCCTCAGTGCTGCCCCTGCGGGCCTGCTCCCAAAGCTTGACTGCATCATATCCGTTCATGCCCTGTACGCTTTCGTGGCGGGTTATGCCCAGCTGGGCCTCGATTTTTTTGAGACCCCCCTCCATCTGCACCCGCCGGCCCGCAAAGCAGAGGTCGAAATGGGGTATGTTGAATTTCACGCCCGGCATGGTCCTGAGCAGAAAGGGCACATCGAATGCCGCTCCATAAAACGTTATAAGGCATTTATAGCCGGCCAGTTCGCGGTTAAGGTCCTCAACTGTTAAATTATCGCCCCTCACAAAACAGCGGCTCTCGCGTCCATTATGCAGTCCGACTACCGTAGCGTAGCCTCCTGCGCCCGGCACAAGACCGTTGGTCTCAATGTCCATGCCTATTGCTTCAGAACCAAAGACCCCAAAAAGACGCCAGTGCTCGCTGCGTTTGAGCATCCTGGCAAAATATTCGGCATTACCGACGCCAAGCTCTATGGAGGCATGCGTAAGAAGGCCGTCATACGCGCTCTTTCTCTCAGGGCTTATTCCTTCTATTTCAGGCGTTTTAATAAAATCGTCCCAAGTCAGAATGCCCCTTTCCCACAGGTTGCGTTCCAGTTTTTCGCCGATTCCGTTAAGCAGGGAAAAGGTATGGCGTATCACTAATTGCTCCTTTTTTTGTTTCTATTATAACTGTTATGAACAGCCATAACAATATAAGGCAGCCCCGTGCCATTAATTTCTGCTTAATTATGGGGGCTTCGACGCCCTTTCGTCGCCGAAATTATTCTCTTGATCCGCGATTATTCACCGCCCGATGTCAACAACATGTTAGGATTTGTCACCGCGTGGCTGGCAGCATTGATATTCTCCGGTCTGCCTAAAAAAGAAGCATTTTAAACGGCAGAGAATGCGGATTTAAAGTATGCAAGGACTGGCCTGCGTTTTGCGAAATTCGGCTACCTCTATGCATGCAACTAACAGAAAACATATTAACCTTGTAAGACAAAAACCTACACAACACCCGTTTTCTTTGGTAACATCCGTGATGATGTTCATCTGACCTGTCTCAATCTGGTATATTTAATGGATGAAAAATGAGAGCTTCGAGGCAAGGACATACCGCAAGGTTGACCTGCGAATAATCCCTTTCCTTTTTCTCTGCTACATACTGGCTTACCTTGACAGGGTGAACGTCGGCTTTGCAAAGCTGCAGATGAGCGCTGATCTCTCCCTTAGCGATGCGGCTTTCGCGGCCGGCGCGGGGATCTTTTTTATCGGCTATTTCTTTTTTGAAGTGCCCAGCAACCTGCTCCTGAAAAAATACGGGGCGCGCATGTGGATTGCGAGGATCATGATATCCTGGGGCATAATCTCCTCTTGCATGATGTTTGTCAATGATAAATGGTCCCTCTATATCATTCGCTTTCTACTCGGGGTGGCTGAAGCCGGATTCTTCCCCGGCATCATTTTTTATCTCACACTTTGGTACCCATTATCCCGCAGGTCCACAAGGACCGCATGGTTTGTGTCGGCGATTGCGGTGGCAGGTGTGATCGGAAATCCGATATCAGGCTGGATTATGGACAGCCTGTCAGGCGCCATGGGTGTTGCGGGCTGGCAGTGGTTATTCCTGCTTGAGGGCATCCCTTCGGTGATCGTAGGTTTCCTGGTCTTTTATTGCCTGGACAGCGGCATTGAAGATGCACGGTGGCTGAATGTGGAAGAAAAAGCCCTGCTATCAAACAACCTTTATGCTGAAGACAGGCAAAAGCCAGGGCATAAACTTATTGACGCGTTTAAGAGTGGGAGGGTATGGATTTTATGCGCTGTCTATTTTACGCTTGTAATCGGCCTTTACGGCATTACCTTCTGGCTGCCGACAATAGTTAATGCATTCGGCATCAGGGATTACTTCGGGGTCGGCATGGTTACGGCAATACCGTATGCTGCGGCCGTAATAGGAATGGTCATCCTGAGCCGCCATTCGGACAAAACCGGAGAGAGGCGTCTGCATTATGTATTTAACATGACAGCGGGCGCAGTGGGCCTGGTGCTCAGCGCTGTCTTTGCTTCAAACCCGGTACTGGCCATTATCTTCCTCTCCGTTGCCACAATCGGGGTCATCGGTTCTATCCCACTGTTCTGGCCGATCCCCTCGGCGTTTCTGGCAGGGACAGCTGCGGCGGCAGGCATTGGGCTTGTGAATTCAGTCGGAAATCTGGGTGGTTATATCGGGCCTAATGTACAAATATGGGCAAGGCATATTTCATCCGATCCGTCCGCATCTCTGTATATAATTGCAGGCATATTGATGACAGGGGCAGGGTTGACCTTTTTCTTCATTCCAAAGGAAAGACCGGGATGACCCCTGTAAGCCGAGTCAGATCCCAGTCTTTGTTTAATATCTGTCGGACTAGTCCGGACCGATATAATCAGCCTTCTTCACAACCGGCTGTTTGAGGTCCAGAACCCTCATCAGCAGAACAGGGACAGTTGCATGGGAAACCACTTTCTCTGCCACGCTCCCAAGCACCCATGCGACCTCGCCTCTTCCATGCGTTGCCATGGCGATAAGATCGTATTTGTTCTCGTCGGCATAGTTGATGATCTCGTGGGCCGGAACGCCTTTGACATAGACCTGGCTGACCTTCAAACCCTTGGCTTTCAATTTGGCGGCATATCTTTCGAGCCTGTTTTCTGCATCCTTTTTCAACGAAGCCTCCAGGTCTTCAACACTCTTGTAAGAAAACTCGGCGGTAGTACTGTACAGGGTTATCAGGAATCCGACCGTAATAAGCGTGATTTCGGATTTGAAGGCTTTTGCCAGTTCTTCGACCTGCGGTAGTATCTGTGCTGCCAGGTCCGATCCATCCAGTGGAACAAGTATCTTGCCGTACATATTCTGCTCCTCTCTTTTTTCCCCGAAATTGGCATCCCGGGCTATTTCACTCAAGAACGCCTGATGCGGTTCTAATTACATCATATTATTAATTAGTGACATGACCAAGCATAAAAAAGCGGGAAAGGTCTGTAGATTTCCCTGGTCGGGACCAAAGAATTGTTACATTAGGCGAGCAGGAAACTTCACCTTACACTCACGCCTGAATACTGATATAATCTTGATAAGTACGACCGTCTATGCAGGGTCTCCGGCAGAACCGCGGCAAGGCAGGGAGAGGGTTTATGGCAGAATTCATTTACGGGGTGCAGACGCGCAACCGCCTGGAATCCACTATTGTCATATTTCTGGTCTGGGTGGCCGGCAGTGTGGATGCAATCAGTTACATGGGGCTTGGACATGTTTTTACGGCAAATATGACGGGCAACATCGTTCTGCTAGGTCTCTCGCTCGGCGAAGGAAATGCTGCAGCTGCCCAGCGGTCGGTGCTGGCACTGGCAGGTTTCTGCGCGGGTGTAGTAGCCGGGGCATTCATAGTAGAGCGCAAACGCACGATGCCTGGCTGGACGACCGCCCTGATCACAGCCTTATGCATCGAACTGGCAGTGCTGGCAGGTCTTACTGCAGCATGGCATTTTTCTCACGACGGGCAGCACCAGGGACTTGTTTTGTATCTGCTCATCCTGCTCGCCTCGGCCGCGATGGGCATTCAGGCCACGGCTGTGCAGCATTTGAAGCTGCCCGGAATTCCGACAATTGTCATTACCACCACATTGACCACATTTATTACAGGCCTTGTTGTTCGTACAAACAGCTGCGATGATGAACAACGCGTTCCTGATGCGCCGGTCAGGTGGAACCAGGGTACCATCATCCTCCAGTTCCTCGCCTGCGCGGTCTATTGCTGCTCGGCAGTGTTCAGCGGCATGCTGCATCATTGGCAGCCGTCATTAGTAGTACTCCCGTCGCTGATCGCGCTTGCGGTTGTACTGGCCGGGGCCTTTGTGCTGACTCAAGGACAGAAACGTCAAGCCTGATACTTTACGAAAACCAGCCTCTTTATGCGAAATAATTCCCTTCTTGGACAAAATTACCGTGACATGCCAACTTGGTATATCCACGATATTAGACGGGTATTGCCAACCCGAGAAGATTCTAGGCCCCGAAAATTATGCCTTTTATTCTATTCCTGCGAGCATTATGATATACTTAAAAAATGAGTTCAGATGATGGTTCAGTATAAAGCAGAATTAGACAGACTCGAATGGGAGTTAAATATTAATGGTGTGAGACACAACATGTGGAAGCACAGGCGTCACATCCAATACAAAGGTCTGTGTCAACATAAGGCTTTGCCATAATGATCTCCTGAAACAATTGACAAAAAATAAAACCGGCGGTATGATATAAAGTAATACCGGAGGTGCTTATATGGGCAAAACAAAAATTGCTATTACATTGGATGAGCAATACATTGCTCAGTTGGACACATACGTCAGTAAACATATTTTTCAGAATCGCAGCCAGGCTATTCAGGAGGCTGTGAAGGAAAAACTTTCAAGGATAAAACGCACCCGTCTGGCTAAGGAATGCGCGAAGCTTGATCCGGCCTTTGAAAAAACAATTGCGGATGAAGGATTAACTGAGGACCTGAGCCAATGGCCCGAATACTAAGGGGCGACATTAGATGGGCTGATTTGAACCCGGTGAGAGGCCGTGAGCAGGAGGGCTTACGTCCTGTTTTGATTTTAAGTCAGGATATTTTCAATGAACGCTCGGGGACGGTTATTGCCGTTGCTCTTACCAGTCAGCCCCAGAGAGCTGGATTTCCTCTTACCCTTGAATTAAGAACCTCAAAATTGCCTAAACAGTCATGGGTAAAGATAAGTCAGATTAGGACACTTTCTGTCGAGAGAATCGGGACAATAATCGGAAGAGTTACTCCTGAGGAAATAGACCAGGTTGTCGACGGACTGAATGAGATAATAGGCGCGTAGCAGATCAATTCAAACAGCCCTGAAATACCTCGCAAGTTTTTACCCCGTAATATCATAAAATGCCAAGTGAAATATCATCCGCGCCATTAAAATTATGGCTTCTTTTGTATTGTTTTATTTAAAGCTATATGCTATGATGAAGCGAAATATTGGAAATTACCTGCAAGGTATTCGGCCTTGAGACAATCTCCGCATATCCCTCAAATTATTATCCTCTTCAACCAAACTCTCTTAGGGCCTGATGATGACAGACATAATTTCGGGACTGCACAATAATCTCCCCGACAAATGTCTATTACACTTGCCGGGGAGATATCTCAGGATGCCTTACTTAACTGTTTCTATTATAGAAGCCTTGATCGTCTCCTCTGTCAGTTCCTGCCCGAGTCCCGGCAGATCCGGCACTTCATAAACGCCCTTGGACGGCAGATAGTTGTACTTGCAGCTCTTAGTATTCGGCAGAAGCAGGGCGTACCTGTGAAGCTCGTGGATCAAAAAATTAGGTATTGCCGCCTCGACCTGCAGTGCCGCTGCTGTCGAGATTGGTCCGCCGCAGACATGTATCTGCACGGTAACGTCATAGACATGGGCCATGTCGCAGATCTTCTTGACCTCGGTAAGGCCGCCGCAGGTGCATATATCAGGCTGTATTACGTCGATTGACCCGTCTTCAAAGAACGGCCTGTAACCCCACCTGGTATAAATCCTTTCGCCTGCAGCAATCGGAATTCTTACGTTGTCTGCCACTTTCTTCATCTGTTTGGGATTCAGCGGCATTACAGGCTCTTCATAATAGTAGATGCCAAGCTCTTCAATCATCCTGCCGAACTGGATGGCCGCGGTTGTATCTGTAAATGAATGCATCTCTGCGATTATGTCCACATCTGGACCGACAGCATCCCTTATGGCTTTAAGCCTGTTGTAGCCGAGTCTGAGTGTCCTGTCCGAAAGCACGCCGTTAAGATTGCGCTGATTCCAGTTGCCTTTTTCATCCATCGCAATCGCGTCTACTTTCAGCGAATCATATCCTTCGGAAACAGCTATCAGCGCTGCTTCGGCATACTGCTTCGGCTCGATCAGCATCGCTTTGTCGCTGCCATCTCCCCAGCCGAACTGGATCTGGCTCGCGTAGGCCCTGATCTTGTCGCGCGTCTTTCCGCCCAGCAGCTGATAGATCGGGGTGTTGAGCGCCTTGCCCTTGATGTCCCAGAGAGCGATGTCGATGCCGCTCATGCCCGCAGAAAAGATTGTCCCGCCTCCCTGGCCCCAAAAGGTCTTCTTCTGCATCTTGTCCCAGATCGCCTCGTTTTTCATCGGGTCCATCCCGATGATGATCTTCGCAAGGTCCTTGGCCATGCCGAAACCTGCAGAGGCCCCGACTCCATATGCAAGCCCCACTTCGCCAAACCCGGTTATCCCCTCGTCCGTGTTGATCCTGACAACTACCGGACGCCACTTGCTCGTTGCCGACGAAAAATCATTGGCTACATCAATAATGTCTACACTCGTAATTTTCATCGATTGCTACCTCCTGTTATTTCCTTACGCTTTAATTTTTTAAAAAAGTCTGTAATTCGTTAATGTTTTTTCAGTGTCAAAATGCCTGCTGTGGCCGATGCGAGCAGACCCACTCCCACCAGGCAGAGCAGACCGCTTTCGTAATCACTCGTCAAACCTATAACAGCGCCGATTATGACCGGCGACAACGAGGAAAAACCGGTCGCTAGCCCGTTCATGGTCCCGGCAGCGGTCGACAGCGACCTCCCCGGCACCAGGCCCTGCAGCAGGGTCCAGGCTGAAGATGTTGACATCGAGGTAAAACCAAAGGCTAATGACAACAGAATGGCCGATTCGTATCTGCCGCTGACAGTAGCGGCAAAATATACGCAGACGGCGCTGAAAAGCATGGTCACGCTGAGAAGCGGAGCGCTCCGGCCGATCTTGTCGTTGAGCCAGCCGTTCACTGCTTTTGTGATTACCGTCATTATAAACGGCAGGGACGCCATCCAGCCCATTTCGGTCCAGGTAAAACCGCGCGCTGATTTAAGATAAGCGGGCAGCCATGATATCAGGCCCCAGAAGATGAACTGCAGGCACATGTACCAGAGCGCGAGAAGCCAGTACTGATAATTCGTCGCAAAGGGTTTGATCCTCTGCAAAAGGGTCTGCTTTTCGGCAGTTTCCCCGCTCTTCCTCTCTCTTGCCATGCCGTCTTCAATATGCTTGAGTTCAAGGGCATTGATTTTTTTGCTTTCGGACGGTTTGTCTGTAGTGTGGTACCAGAGCAGATAAAGCGGAATGAATCCTATTGCTATACACAAATAAAAGCTGACCTGCCAGCCAAAGTTGCCGATTACATAAGCAAACAGGGGCATGGCTATGGCGGGCGCCAGTGACTGCCCGATCACCCAAGTGGCGTTTGCCCTGCCGCGTTCCTGTGGCGGGATCCAGTTTTTGACAAAGAGGCTCTGCATCGGATAATAAAAACCCTCGCCTACACCGAGAATAATGCGGGCAATAAGAAATATGGTGAAACTGGTTGCAAAGCCTCCGACAAAAAGAGAAATGGTCCACAAAACAATGCAGATACACATCGCCTTGCGCGGTCCCAGATAATCACCCAGCGGGCTCAGCGTAATATTTGCGAGTCCGTAGGCCGCCAGAAAAAGAGACATCATCATGCCGATCTGTACCGGCTGTCCCTTGATCCCCATGTACATCAAAAACTGATCATTGGCGCCCAGGACCGATACGTTCACACGGTCCAGATAGGCGACCATTATGCCGACAACCAGTACCGCTATAATTACAAGGCGCTGCTTTGTCGGTTTCTCGTTTACATTCACAGCCTGACTAACCTCAACCTGTGCTGACATGACCTTCCCCCCCGGTAATGCTTATTTTCTCGCTAAAATGATCCTTTGAAATAATTTCGTCTGAAACTGCCTGCGGGCAATCCTGAAACAGGGCCAACTTTCTCTCCTTTCTGCAAAAAAGATATCATCATAGTTCATAAATAATATATCTTTTATCTTAAAATCATATATTATTTATCCCTAAGAATATATATTATCTCCAGGCTGTTTTGCAAGTTATTTTTCTTGTCGGGCAGCGTCCCCACCACCATATGGAACATGCACTATTCCGGAGGCACCGGTCTCCTGCCGCAAACAGTCGCATAAAAAATCCCGGGAGAGATCTGTCCACCCGGGATTCCGGAAAATAGCAATAAATGGAACGCTGCCGAACCTTGTCAGTTCATCGCCGCGCCTCTTTACGGTTCAGAAAGGCAGTCAGCATGTTCATCTTGTGCTGACGGATAAACTTCTCCAGCTTCGCCGGAGAAGCCGATTCTTTAAGCAGTTTAATAAGCTCTTCATGCTCCCTGATCGCATCTTTCGCGCGCTGGGGAACAAGGGAAAAAACGGATTTGCGGATCTGCGAAAGCCTCTGCCAGGTAAGTTTCAATCTGTCATGCAGATACGAGTTGCCGCATTTTTTATATATTACTTCATGAAATTTCCTGTTCAGCTCGCCGACCTGCTCGAATTTAAAGTTATAAAGGGCCTCCCTCATGGCTTCGTTTATGCTCTCGAGCCTGGCAATGTCCTGCTGCGTCATTTTCCCGGCCGCAAATGCGGTGGCTGCGCCGTCCAGAACAGCAAGCACCCCGATGGTTTCCTGAAAATCATACTCGTTCATCAGCTGGACAACGGCCCCGCTGTAAGGTATGACCTGTATATATCCGTCCGCTTCAAGCTGCTGTATGGCTTCCCGCACAGGGATGATGCTTAATTTCAGTTCCCGCGCGATCCGGTCGATTACTATACGCGAACCCGGCACATAGGTCTCATCCTGGATCTTCGAACGTATATACTCATAAGCAAGCTGCTTCTTGCTCATAGTCGGGTTTTTGCCCGGTTTTGGGTCTTTTTTCAGCTTTTTCATACTCTATATTATATAGTATGAACCTGAATATGTTTTCAACCGGGGGCATCTCTTAAATGACGGGCCCCAGCATATAGATATCCATTGAATTTACATAGCCCGATATTTCAGCCTTGGTCATTGCCCCGGAAGCGACGCGGACAAGTTCTTCGAGTATCCGCTGTCCAGCGTCAGGAATTGTGTCCCCGCCGTCTATGACCGCGCTTAAGTCCATATCGATGTGGTCGCTCATCTTCTCGGCCGCAGTGCGGCTGCCCGTAATCTTGAGCACAGGCACAAACGGAAAACCCTGAGGCGCGCCGCGTCCGGTTGCGAACACTATGACATTCGCGCCTGCGGCGGCAAGTCCGGTCAGGATCTCGGGCTCGCGGCCAGGAGAATCCATAACTACCAGCCCCTTTACAGTCGGGCGCTCGCCGTATTCATAAACAGCCTGGATAGGCGCTGTGCCGGCTTTCGCGATTGCCCCGAGCGATTTTTCCTCGATAGTGGTAAGCCCGCCCTTGATGTTGCCTCCGGTCGGCTGCCCGCCGCGAATGTCTTCCCCGACTGCCATGGCCCTTTTTTCCATGCGTTCCACCAGCTTGAGAATGCCCTGCGCCACCGTCTCGTTTGCAGCATGACGTATCAGTATATGTTCAGCCCCGATGAATTCGGTCACTTCGCCCAGGATGGAGACTCCGCCCGCGGCAACCAGCAGGTCAGAAGTGACCCCGATGGCCGGGTTCGGCACCAGGCCAGAGGTCGTATCAGAGCTGCCGCATTTCATGCCCATTACCAGATTGCTTATCGGAAAGGGTTCTCTCTGCCGGCGGGACGCCTCGCCAACCATTTCCTGCGCGAGCAGTACCCCTTGCGCGATAGTACGCGCCGATCCGCCGGTTTCCTGTACAGCGAGATGCTCCACCCTTTTGCCGCTGGCGCGTATCGCAGCTATTACTTCTTCAAGATTGGTGCTCTCGCAGCCGAGGCTGATGAGCAGCACTGAATGCAGATTAGGATTGCAGCCCAGGCCTTTCAGCGCCTTGTTGACCAGTCCGATATCCAGCGGGGTCTGGCAGCAGCCTTGATGGTGCGTGAAACGGGCCGTGCCCTGCACCTGGCGGACAATGCCTTCGACTACTTCGTTTACGCATACAACTGCTGACAAAACTCCCACATAATTGCGTGTACCCACTGTGCCGTCCGAGCGGCGATATCCCATGAATTCCATATTTATGCCCCCTTCCCGAGGTCGCCACGACCGCGCATGCTTTCGATGTTCTGCACATGGGCATGGCAACCGACTGCTATATCTGCTGTCGCACGTCCAATGACCTCTCCATACTTCAGAATATCGTCCCCGCTGCGGACGGGCTTCACTGCAAACTTGTGCCCGTACGGGATGTCTTCTTTTATGCCTATCGTGTTGAGAAGGCGGTTAAGCCGCACAGATGCCTCCTGCCCTGCCTTAAGGTCCTGTACCGCTGTAGCAACATTGTCGGCTTCATTCAGGACTATTGCGTCTATTGCCATGTTTTTTCTCCCTTTCTTCCTTTGTAATAATCAGTTCACTATTACAGCTACTCCGTCCGGAATCACGGTAATGCCTGATTCTGCACCGACTATTGCCTCGGCAGCTGCCATTGCTTCCTCAAATGTGCATGCGGCCTTAAAACCCATGTCGGTGATTATCTTGTGGTCGCACTGATCGGTCACAAATATGACCGTATGTTTCAGCTGGACGCGCGCCATGATCTGCGTTGCCCACTGGTCCGGAATGGTCGCATCCCTGTCGATCTTCATTATTTTGTCCATCGCCTCTTTTGCCCCTCCGCAGAGCCAGTGGTAGAGATCTTCGCTGCCATGCCCGTCGTTGCAGGCCGCGCACGCGATGATTACCCCGCCTTCCCTGCAGGTAGACTCGGCTGAGGTCAGGGCTTTTACGTGCTGGTAGACATTCTGGTCGAGCGGGTAGCCGCCGTTGGAGGTAATGACTATGTCCGCAGGCTTCGCTTCGACAGCCGCGAGTTCTCCGGCAAAACGGCAGCCCTCCAGATGGGCCTGTTCGGGGTCTCCGGCCACTGCTTTGATAATCTTTTTGTCTGAATCGATTATCACATTCGCAATGAATGCCAGTTTGGCCTGTTTGGCGGCATACACCATGTCCTCATGCATGGGATTGCCTTTCAGGATTCCGGCCCTTGCCTTGTCATGGGCGATGAACTCGGCACAGTGGTTCGCCAGCACGGTCACTTCGCTCACAATGCCGGGCAGCACGCTTTTCCGTCCACCCGAAAACCCCGCAAAGAGATGGGGCTCTATAAAGCCTTCCGCAATGAGAAGGTCGGCTTCCATCGCGAGTTTGTTGATTATCAGATCTCCACCCGACGGAAGTTTACCTGCATTGATCATAGAATTCGGTGCCCAGCAGTTATGGACAACTATCTTTTCGTTCTTCCGCATCCCGGGCCCGAATTTATTCAGCAATTCCGCTTCCGTAGTTGCGCGGTGAAACCCGGTAGCGACCAGAAAGGTGATGTCCGCCCCGGGATTGCCTTTGCGTATCTCGGCCAGCAGTTGCGGGGCAATAATTTTAGTCGGCACCGGCCGCGTATGGTCGCTAGTTATTATCACGACCTTGTTACGTCCTTTTGCGAGTTCACTCAGCGTGCGCGACCCTATAGGATTTTCGAGTGACTTACGTACAAGTTCTTCCTCACCCGCCTCAGGCTTGTATTGATGTGCCCGCGATTCCAGTATCCCGGCAAGGCGCTTCCCGGGTATCTGGATTTTGATGTGACTTTTCCCATATGGAATGTTTACGGATATCATTTTTTTATTCCTTTCTTTTTGCTTTCCTGACTCTTCTCATCATACTGATGCTTTTGGTCCGCTCCGCCTGCAATCCTGCGCATTATAAAAATATGACATAGGTCGAGATCATATTGGCAATCAGCCCGAGTGCCACCGGTATCGCGCAGCGCTTGGCGACCTGGAAAGGCGACACACCTGCTATGCCCGCTATGGCAACAATGGCCGGGGTTATCGGAGACATGCAGCGGCCAAAACCGGATGTGATTTCCATTGGCAGCAATATCAGCACTGACTCAACCTTCAGGGATGCGGCTATGTTCGGGGCAAGACTCGCAAAGGCAAAGAATGAGGCATTGCCCGAACCCATTAGGAACGAAGAGGCAACCATTATTATGCTGATTATAAAAACCATGGCCTTCAGCCCGAACCCGGCCGACTGCGCTCCCTGGATAAGGGTATCGACCGCGCCGATCTTTACAAGACCCATGCCAAAGGTCTCGGCGCAAATGACAAGCGATACCACGACTACGAACTGCGTTCCCATACCCTCAAAGAAGGTCATGATGTTGTCCATTACGAGGCGCAGGTCCCTGAGACGGACAATTTCAAAGAGCATGGACACCATAGTGCATATAAGCATTGCCGAAATAACATCCATCTTGATCGAAGTAACTACCAATGGACAGAATACAATCACCAGTACCAGCGGCAGGGTCGGCAGGATGGCATAAATGAGCGGAGGCCTTTCTCCGGCAGGTTCTTTATCCGTGCCAACATCCTGAATGCCCGCGAGCGCTTCCCGTCTCTCCCACCAGGGCTGGATGAAATAGTGAGCTATACCTACTATAAATATTGGGGCTATGACAACCGGCATCTGCCATTTAAGGAAATAAACGACCGGATCGAGGCCCGCAGTATGTGCCGCCAGGATGGCGTTTGATGAAATGGGGCCGATGTCGGTAAATTTTGCGGTGGCTATGATGGTGACCGCTGTAAGCTTGTTGATCCCTGCCTTAACCAGGATCGGATATAAGGTCAGCATCAGGAGCAGGCTCAGGCCCGCATGACTCGGAACGAATATATCCACCATATGGCCGACAGTATATCCCATCATCAGCACAAGCATCGGTGATTTCATGAATTTGAGCGGATATGTCGAAACTTCTACCAGGGCCCTGTTTGCCCCGCATTTTTCCATATACCTTACAAATCCGCCGATAGACATTATGGTAAGACCCAGCCCTGCCAGCCTGTCGCTCATCAGCCCTTTCAGGGCTGCAAATATGTCAAAGCCGATAAAACCTGTCGACTGCTTCGCAGGCAGGATCCTTCCGATATCGAACACGACCGCAAAGATCATCAGAAGGACTCCGGCTGTCAGCAATACGCCCTGCGGCTTGAACTTTTTTGCCAGCATATAGGCGACCCAGACTATGACAATTGAAGACAGTATGAGTCCTGTCATTTTTTAACCCTCCCACAAGCCGATTTAACTTCCAGGACCGGGATGCATTCGGCGGCATACGGTATACACAGGACAGAAGGATTAGAGTATTGGGCCAGCGCGCTATTTGCCGCTTCGGAGATTGATGTGAAACCCGTCATGAACATTTCTTCAATCTCTTTCCGGTCGATACCTTCGGTTACAACAAACACCTTATGCTTTTGGCAGCATCTCGCGAACAGGTAGGCCTTGCCTTTGTTGTCCTCCGAAGAGCCTGTCGCAAGAAAGTCCTGAATTACTTCTTCAACGCTCTCTGCTTCCCTTAACACCTTCCCGAACTTGCCTGTTCCATTCCGGCACTCCGCAATCAGCACGATCGTCCCGCCCGGCCTGGTTACCTGTTCCGCGACCACCAGGCCTTTTTGCGACTGATGCAGATCAACGTCCTTTGGATAACGCCCGGCACTCACAAATACGACATCGTAGGCCTTTCCGACTTTTCGCACCCATGATTTTTCGCAGACTGCGACCCCATGCAGGTGGGCCATGTCGAGTTCACCTGCCACAGCTTCGACGATTTCACCGCTGTAATTTTTTATCACGTTGACAATAAAATCTGCCCCTGCCATCCGGGCTGCTGTGACGACTTCCTCATGGAACCGGTTGCCTTTGATGATTCCGAGCACCGGCCCGTCAGGCCTTATCGGAAACGAGTGGAGCTTTTTTATGGTCTGCATGCCCGCAATGCCTGGTACGACGGATTTTCTGCCGCCGCCGAACCCTGCAGACTGATGGGGCGTAATGACTCCTGTAAGTATCCGCAAAGAGGCTTCCATGTAATGCCTGTTTACGTATACCGGCAATCCGCGTCCGGTACTGCCTAAATACATCAGCGAGCTCTCGTCCTTGCAGTCGTGATTGATAATTTTCAGCCTGGAATTCCATATGCCGAGCATCTTTTTCAATTCTTCGCCGGTTGCGAGCTCGTGATTGCCGTTAGCGATGAGTACCGTAACCTGCTCTTCGCTGACTCCGGCTGCCGCGAGTTCTTCGAGTATCGCCGTAAGCATGATTTCGGTCGGCGACGGCCGGGTTATATCATTAATAACTATAGCAACGCTTATTTTACCCCTGGCGAGCATATTAAGACGGACACTGCCTGTCGGCTGCGACAGAGCTCTGCGAATCTCTTCCAGTTCATCCGGCACACCCGTAACCAGTTCAGGCATCAGCACATCCGCTTCCTTCGAAATTTCAAGGTCGACGTATTTCTCTCCATAAGGGAAAGAAACAATCTTCATGCCGCCTTTGCCGTTTATCTGTTCCAATGTGATGACCTCATTTTATTTCTTTTTTTTTTGAACGCAGGGTGTCATACTGCCCGCGTTTACCAATATTTTCACAGTAGCTGCAGATCCCAAAAGGCACCTTTCTCTCTCTCTAACTCGCCGTGTTAACTGAGCAGGTTTCCGACCTGCCTGGGTGTAAGGCTGTGAGATACGCCAAACTCATAATTTTGGGTAATATTTTTCACATGTATGGCAGTCTGCCTAAGCGCCTGGCCCGTTCCGGTTATAAGCAGTTCATCACCATTTTCGAGCCTGTCATAATCGCTTTCATTTACAAAGACCAGCGGCAGGATGCCGAAGTTCACAAGATTTGTCATATGAATGCGCTCAATGCTTTTAGCGATTACCATGCGCACTCCGAGATACATCGGACATAGGGCCGCATGCTCCCGCGAAGACCCCTGCCCGTAACTGAGTCCCCCGATAATGGCTGATCCCGCATTGCCGGCTTTATTTTCGGCGCAACGCTGAATAAAGCGGGGGTCTACATCTCGAAACAGAAATTCGCTCGATTTCGGAACATTTGATCTATAATGGCCCACCGGTCCGGACGGGAGTATATGGTCCGTTGTGATCTTATCACCCACCTTTATGGCGACCCTGACCCTCAAATCTTCGGGCATTGGCGGTTTGGAAACCGGGTCTCCGATGTTAGGACCGCGAACTACCTTTACGTCGTTATTTCCAGGCCTGATAATCATTTCATCATTGTCTGAAAAGAAAACCTCCGGCGGTGCTATATAAGGATATTTAATCCCCATATCGCGCGGATCCGTAAGCCTGCCCGCGATGGCGGTCGCAACCGCTGTTTCCGGGCTGACCAGGTAGACGTTGGCATCTTTTGTTCCGCTCCTGCCTTTGTAATTGCGGTTGTTGGTGCGAACCGAAATCGCGCCCGTCTGTGGCGACTGACCGTAGCCTACACAAAAACCGCAGGCGGTCTCAAGTATGCGCGCCCCGGAATCAATAATGTCCGTGAGGGCCCCGTTTGCACTGATCATTCTTAATACCTGCCTCGTACCCGCGGCAACTCCAAAACTGACATCAGGATGCACTCTTTTGCCTTTCAGCATCGCGGCCACTATCATCAGATCACGGAATGAGGAGTTTGTGCAGCTGCCGACCAATACCTGATCAACCTTTATTCCGGCCGCCTCTTTCACCCTGCAGACATTATCGGGCGAATGAGGCATTGCCACATTCGGCTCTATGGCGCCAAGATCAAAATCAAGCACTTCGTCGTATATGGCATCCGGGTCCGGCTTTAGCTCGACCCAGTCACCGGAGCGGCCCTGAGCCTCCAAAAACTGCCGGGTCACTTCATCACTCGGAAATATTGAGGTAGTGACTCCGAGCTCGGCCCCCATGTTGGTGATAGTGGCGCGTTCCGGAACCGATAGCGCGGATATGCCAGAACCGCCATATTCGATCATCTTGCCGACATTGCCTTTGGTCGTAATTTTTTTCAGCACCTCAAGGATGACGTCCTTTGCTGTTGACCATGGCTTCAGCCGCCCGTTAAGGTTTATCCGGACAACCCGCGGATAACTGAAATAAAAATTATTGCCGGCCATAGCCTCGGCCACATCAAGCCCGCCGACGCCTATGGCAAGCATGCCGACAGCTCCGCAGGTAGGTGTATGGCTGTCGCCTCCGATAAGCGTCCAGCCCGGACGGCTGAACCGCTCGAGATGGACCTGGTGGCAGATGCCGTTTCCGGGCCTCGAAAAATATATTCCGTATTTTGCCGCGACTGTCTGGAGGTAGCGGTGATCGTCCGCATTCTCAAAACCCTGCTGCAGCATGAGATGGTCGGCATAGGATATTGACATCTTGGTCTTTACCCTGGGAACGCCCATTGCCTCAAACTGAAGGTAGGCCATGGTGCCAAGGGCATCCTGGGTCAGAGTCTGGTCTATGGAAATGCCAACTTCGCAGCCCGCCTTTATCTCTCCGCCGGCGAGATGCGACTTTACAATTTTATCCAGCAAATCGGCGCCCATTTATATTCCCTCCGGGTCATGCTCCCAGGCAGAGCAACAAATCTCTTCTTAACGAACAATTGCAGTGCTACAAAAAGATTATGTATGTGGCCGCCATATTTACAACAATGGCAACAAAGACCGGTATGACACACCTCTTCACGACCTGAAAAGGCGATACTCCCGCGATGGTAGCAATGGCGACAATAGCGGCCGCTATGGGCGACATGCAGCGGCCCATACCGGAAGTCAATTCCATGGGCAGAAGGATCATTACCGGTTCCACCTTCAGATGTGCCGATACCTTGGGGGCTATGCTCGCAAAAGCGAAGAACGCGGCATTGCCTGAACCCATAAGGAACGCGCTAACAATCATAATCGCGCTGATAACGAAAACCATTGGCACCAACCCCAGGCCGGCGTCCTGGGCCAGGGTAATCAGGGTATCCACGGTCCCGATCTTCATAAGTCCCAGCGCAAAGGTTTCAGCGCATATAACAAGGGAAACCACCAGTGCAAAGGTTTTCCCCATGCCTTCGAAATAGGTCATAATGTTCTCGAGCACCGGACGGATTTTCCGGTAATTCGCAAATTCAAAAAGCATCGTGACCACAGTACAAATAAGCATCGCGGTTATGACGTCGACCCTGATCGAAGTGACAAACAGCGGGCAGAACGTCACCACCAGTATCAGCGGCAGGGTCGGTAGGATAGCGTAGACCATCGGCGCCTTTTCCTTAACAGTGCCTTCAGGGATATTTTCCGGAGTTGCCTCCTGAATAGCTGCTCCCGCTATGCCTGCGCGCGCCTCTCGTTTGTCCCACCAGGGCTGGAGAAAATAGTGTGTTACACCCACCGCAAGTACAGCCGGCCATATGACCGGAAACTGATATTGTATGAAATAAATGGTCGGGTCGAGTCCTGCGGAATGCGCAGCCAAAACTGCATTGGAAGAAACGGGACCAATGTCTGTAAATTTGGCGGTCGCGATGATTGCACAGGCCGTAAGTTTGCTGATCCCCGCCTGTCGAAGAATTGGATACATGGTCAACATCAGCAACAACGCCAGCCCTGCATGGCTCGGCACAAAGATGTTCAGTATCTGGCCGATCAGGTATGCAAGCATAAGCACGGCAAGCGGCGATCTCAGCAGTTTCAGCGGTTTGGTCGAAACTTCGACCAGGGCCTGGTTTGCGCCGCAATGCTCCATATACCTTACATATCCGCCAATAGACATGATTGTCAGGCCCAGGCCTGCCAGCCTGTCGCTGAACAATCTCTTTATGGCCTCGAATATG
This sequence comes from uncultured Nitrospiraceae bacterium, assembly GCA_903822005.1. GTDB lineage: Bacteria > Nitrospirota > Thermodesulfovibrionia > Thermodesulfovibrionales > Dissulfurispiraceae > Fen-1308. The sequence continues at coordinate 108,213 of CAIJNL010000025.1, read as the reverse complement.
TCAAAAAATACAAAGCCGGTCGACTGTTTTGCGGTCAAAATCGGCCCTAATCCGAAGCCGACGGTGCAGAGCATGAGGACAATGCCTGCTGCAAATAATACCCCCTGCGGTTTATACTTGTGTGCGAGCATATAGATGATCCAGACTATCACAAGTGTAGTTAAAATAAGTCCAAGCATTATTCTCTCCCCCCCCGTCAGCCGTATATTTTTTCTACTGACCTTTTTCCACGCGGGCCTTCCGGATATTCGTTACAACCCGTTCAGCCAGCTGCCTGCTGAAACCGGTATATGCATGCGGGTCCAGGATCTTGTCCAGGTCTCCGGCAGTGAAATATTTGCTTACCCTCGGATCATCCAGCAGATACTGTTTGAAAGAGGCGTCATCCTTGAACGCCTTCATCGAAATTTCGTAGACCACCTCGTGAGCGGTCTGTTTGCCCAGTTTTTCGCCGAGGTGGAGCATCGCTGCTTCTGACAGTAATAATCCCTTGAGTATGTCGAGGTTCTGCTCCATCTTCTTCTTGTTTACGACCAACCCCTTCAGCACTTTTTTGGCCTTTGCCAGCGTAGCGCCGGTATATATAAACGCTTCCGGTAAAGCCACCCACTCTATCTTCCAGAAAGCGCCGTCACGCTCATGCTCCTGGAAAAGGGCTTCATGTATTGTCACGAGGCTGCCTTTTACAAACTTGGACAGTGTAACCATCCCTTCCGTGGCCCCCGGATTTCTCTTATGCGGCATTGTGCTGCTGCCGACCACTCCGTCGGCCCACGGCTCCGCAAGTTCGGAGCATTCGGTCTTCTGGAGTGAGACGATCTCATTGCCGATTTTGCCCAATGATCCTGTGATCATGGCCAGCACGCTCACGATGGAGACAATCCTGTCCCGGCTCGCATGCCATGATATGTCGGGCACCATGAGGTCGAGCTTGCTCATCACTCTTTCCTGAAGTTCGAGTGCGCGATCTCCGAAACTGGCCAGCGTACCGACAGCGCCGCTCAGCTGCCCCACAAAATCTCTCTTTTTGCATTCTTCCATCCGCTCCAGATGCCTGTGGATCTCGCTCGCCCATACGGCCGCCTTATATCCGAAAGTGATCGGCAGTGCCTGCTGGCCATGAGTTCTGCCGGCCATGATCGTATTTTTGTGTTCTTCCGCCAGATTGACCAGCAGCTCTTCGACTTCATACAGGTCCTCATAAACCACATCGAACGCCTTCTTCGCGGCCAATATAAAACCCATATCAATTATGTCCTGAGTGGTGGCGCCGAGATGGATATATTCGCCTGCTTTCCCGTCGCACTTCTTCTGGAATTCCCTAAGAGTCGGCACCAGGGAGTGGCCGATCCTGTTGACTTCGTCCCTTATTGCGTCAAGATCCAGGTTCTCCACTTTCGCCTTCTTCACAATCTCTTTGGCGATTTCGACCGGTATAATGCCCATTTCGGCCTGGCTCTCTGCCAGCGCGGCCTCGGTATCCAGCCAATACTGGATAATCGAACAATCATCCCATATTTCCCTCATCTTTGCCGTACTGAAAAAGTCCCTGTATAAAACCGATTCAATCTTGCTGCAAGCCATCAGATTAGTCCTCCTCTTGTTTTTTTATCCCAAAAGACCCATAAGCTTTTTTATGTCATCCACTTTGTCCATATCCATGGTCAAAGACCGTATTTCGACTGCAGTCTCGTAATCAACGCTTGTCATTGCCAGCGAAATGAACTTCTCTTCGAGAGCAGAATAGTCAGGGGCGTCGCTCGAGGCAGTCACCTTTTTCTCAATCACCGTACCGTTATCAAGTTCCACTTTTATTGCTGCCCATCGTGCCGGAAACACCTTGGTGGCTTCCGGGTCCTCTACAACAGTCACCTTTCCCGCAAGCTCCTTTACTACCGGGCTTTTGAGTTTGTCGGCAGTAAACTCTTCCAGCGTCATTTTTTTATACAGGAGCGCGACTGCAATACAATACGGCAGGGAAAACTTTGCCTCCTCCTCGTCACTATTCCTGAACCTTCCGCAGAGTTCAACAGCGGTGCGATAGGTCGCAATCTGTACCCTCCTGATCGATTCCACCGGTATTTCGTTTTCCTGCATGATCATGAATATTGCGTCAAGCGGAGAATTGGTATGCCCGCAGGACGCATAGACCTTGTAGAAAGCAGTGTTAGAGAGAAATTTGCCGCTGCTTATCTCTTCAAGAAGCTGCGTGTTGCAGTCCGTAGATGTTGCCTGAATAAAACCTTTTTCACCCGTCAGGATATCGTCCGGCCCTGTAAAGCCTTCCATTGCAAGCAGTGCCGCCTGAACACCGCTTTGGCACGCATGGGCGGCATTCAGCGGCTTGGCATTGGTACCGATCGTCTTTGCAAGAAACCCCGAAGCCATTGTCCCTGATGTCCCTATGGCCATAAGCGTCTTTGTATAGTCCAGTTTCAGCAGGGATGAGGCAGTTGCAGCGGCGGCAAAAGTACCGCAGGTGCTGGTTGTATGCCATATCCTGTAATGGGACGGATTAACGGCAATGCCCAGCCTGATAAACACCTCGTACCCGGCAACGAGCGCCGCCAGCAACTCTTTTCCGCTTCTTTTATGGCCCTCGGCAACAGCAAGCGCAACGGGTGCGGTCACTGCTCCCGGGTGGCCGATGGCGAGCCTGTGTCCGTCATCAAATTCGGCCACATGCCCGATAAGCCCGTTGGCAAATGCGGCCACGGGGACCGGCACCTTTACAGAACCTCTAATAACAGTAGATTGGGACGCCCCTCCAGCTGACCGGGCCATTGCGGTAATAATCCTGGACGGTTTGTAGCTGACACCGGCCAGCGCGCTTCCGATCCAGTCTAAAACCCTGTACTTTGCATCTTCAATGACATTTGAAGGCAGGTCTTCATACTGCAGTTTTGATACGAATGCCGCGACTCCAGACTGAAGATTATTTGTTGAATTTTCTCCGCTCAAGTTAAGCCACCCCTTTTCTGAAGAAGTAAGTGTCCTTATTCTTAAAAAAGCGCCTGAATACTTTCTGCTGCCGGGGAATATATCGCAGCAAATGGATACCACTATGTCTCCGCAAACTCAGGCATATATTATATATAATATATGTTTCTTGTCAACCTTATTATATAACGTTAAATTGTCCTGATTTTTCTGCGTTGATTGCTTTTGGATGGGGCTTGGAATGGGACATCGGGGAATGCTACGCCCCCTGAGCCGGCTTATGCTCGCGTAATTTCAACCGCTCTGTCATGAAACTATTGACCCGAGATTTCTTAAATCCGGGCCCCTTCGGTTAATTGCGGGGTCCTATAGCAGCTTCATGATTCAAGATGCTGTTGAAGATACTTGCGGAGCTTGTCAAATGCCCTCTTTTTGTGCTCATATAGCACTTTTGCCAGCGCCTTTCCGTTTCGTTCCTTCATATAACGCACCATCATGCCATGCTCTTTATTTGACAATTCGAGTATTTCAGGGAAAAGATGAAAGATCATCCGCATTCTTTTCTCGGAATCCATCAGCTCGAGTATCGTCTTTGTCATCATCTGGTTTCCGCTGGCCTCGACGAACAGCTTATGAAAAGCCCTGTTAAGGTCCCTGTACGCGACCATATCTTTGGCATCAAAGGCCTTTTTCATGTCGAGGGTATAACGCTCGAGCTTCTCTATGATCTTTTCGTCCGCATTCAACGCAGCGAGTTCAGCCGCAAACGGTTCCAGGCACTCCCGCATAATCAGCATCTCTTCTATATCTTTTAGAGACATGCTGGCAACTCTCGACCCTACATGAGGTTTGGTTTCTACAAATCCTTCAGCGGTCAATTCCTTTAACGCTTCGCGCACCGGAATATCACTTACTCCGTATTGCCGGGCAATTTGCTGTATCAGCAGCCTGGTACCCGGCTTCAGCGTTCCGTTGAGGATCACTTTTTTCAATTCGCGGTAGATTGCCTCTGATTTTGTCATGGAAATGAATGCCATATGCTGTTACCTCTGTAAATTATTTATTTTAATACGACCTAAGCTGTCAAATGGATCTTTACGATGCAACAGCACAATCATCTTTGTCAGCCCCTGTTGAAATAACAGATGCATTACTTATACAATGTCAAATATTATATATTATATACTATTTTGAACGGGGTTTTTCATGAGAATTGCAGCAGCTGCATTAAGGACTTTCTATTATGATCTTCTGCGGACCGTAAACACTCCGGAAGAAGAAGCGGGCATTACGGCCGACGCGCTTATCGATGCCGATCTGCGGGGCCTCGACACGCACGGGGCACTCAGGATACCTCTTTATCTGAAAGCGGCGAAGAGGGGCATGCTACAGGCAGCGAACAAACCCATTGTCGAGTGGCGGAAAAAAGCCGTTTCCCTTGTTAACGGCAACAATGGATGGGGGCAGCCGACCGCATTAATGGCCGTGCAGGAAGTTATCAGCAATGCCGGATTGCACGGTGTCGGCGCTGCAGGCATCAACAATACAAACCATATCGGAACATGCGCCTACTATGCCAGAATACTGGCCGGCAGAGGCCTGATGAGTTTTGTCACGACAAACTCTGCACCGAACATGCCCCCCTGGGGAGGAAGTGAACCAATCCTCGGCACCAATCCCATTTGCTTCAGCGCTCCTGCTCCGGATGGAAAGACCATAGTAATTGACATGGCTACTTCAGTTGTGGCCAAAGGAAAGATCATGCTCGCCTCCGAAAAGGGAGAGACGATTCCCGCAGGGTGGGCACTGGATAAAGACGGTCGGAATACCACTGATTCCAAAGCGGCGCTCCAGGGCTCTATGCTTCCCCTGGGCGGGCCCAAAGGCTCCGGCCTCGCCCTCTTCTCGGACATCTTCTGCGGAGTCCTGTCAGGCGCGAACTACGGTAAAAACATAAAGACCATGCTGGGGAATAATACCGACACCGCGGGCGTCGGTGCTTTTATCTGGGCGATCGAGATCGACCTCTTTGGCGAAGCGGATTTTTACAGCAGGATGGCTGACCTGATCAGCATGGTGACAGGCGCAAAGCTTGGCGAAGGTTTCGAAAAGATTTTTCTGCCCGGCGAAATTGAAGAGGAGACTGCCAGGGAACGCCTTGCCAACGGCATACCGGTCAGCTCGCCCGTACTGCATAACTTAAACAAGGCTGCTCAAGAATTCGGCATCTCTCCGCTGTCGTGATGGCGCCTTGACGCAGTGCAACGCCAAACATCCACCAACCTCACCAAATAAAGGAGGAGCAAATGAGACTGAGAACAATGTTAAGCCTGGCAGTAATCTTCTTCATTCTCGCAGCCGTCATTCCCGCAGCAGCCCAGGAAATCACCGGCAGGGAGCACTGGGTAGAATACAACGGCATCAAACTGTTTGTCTGGGAAAAATATGCGAAAAGCCCTGCTGCCAAACCCGTCATCATTCTGGCCCATGGCTCGGCAACAGCCGGTAAAGAGAGCTTCGACCTTCAGGTGGCTGGCAAACCGTCCTATAGCCTCATGGACTTTTTGGCAAAAGAAGGCTTTGATGTATTTGCTTTGGACACGCGGGGCTTCGGCCGCTCTACCCATCCCGAGGGCCTCATGACGACAAAAGAAGCCAGCGATGACCTGAATGCCGTAGTCGATTACATCAGGAAGCTGAGGAATGTGCCGAAAGTGAACCTTCTCGGATGGTCCTGGGGCACCCAGTACGGCGGCATGTTTGTAATGGCTTATCCTGACAAAGTTGAGAAATATATCAGTTATGCACAGATGCATCTGAACAGTCCGGATATCTCAAAGAGACGTCCGAGAGTAGATTTCTTTCGCAAGAATGCTTACATCACCATTCCCGAAGCTGCATGGAAGCCCCGTTTCTTTTCCATGACGCCTGCTGAGGCCAATGACCAGGCGGTGGTTGATGCCTTTGCCGGCGCTGCGGTGCAGGTCGAAAAGAGATCTCCGACGGGCCCTCAGCTTGACATGGTCACCATCATGCCGATGATCAATCCCAGGCTCATGCCTGTTCCGACAATGATAATCCATGGCGAGTACGATGATGTAGCTGATCTTGACGGACTGCTTCCTTTCTTTCAGCAGCTGCCTAACAGATACAAGAGCTATGTTGTCATCCCTAATGCGGGCCATATGATGCATCTGCAAAAAGGGCATCAACTGTTCCAGCATGAAGTAGCCGGATTCTTTAAAGCACCGTAAGTCTGTACGGCAGAAAAAAATCAAGCAGAATCGGCTTGATTGCAGAACGGTTGATCACAGAGTTTGTAATGGGGTAAAGTCGCAGCTGGACTTTACCCCGTGCAGTATGAAAAAGTGACGGGTGTCTATGCGTCCCCTCCATTCAAAACAGTCCTGATTTTTTCAAAAAGTTCTTTTGGCGAAACCGGTTTCGGGATGAAATGCACGTCTTCTCCAATGCTAATCTTGCCTGACAGGAAATCTCCGGCATACCCGCTCATGAGTATGATTTTCAGGTCCGGCTGTATGGCCTTGAGCTCCTGATACGCGTCTCCGCCGCTCTTGCGCGGCATGATGACATCCATCAGCACCAGCTGGATCTCAGCCTTGTGCGCAAGGAATTTAATGATGGCGTCGTCTCCATCATGTGCTTCTATGACCGCATGCCCGAATCTTTGCAGCATTAGGGTCATCGCCCGTCTCAAATTGCTGTCATCTTCAACCAGCAGTATGGTCTCTGTGGCCACCTCAGGCTCGAAGTAGTCCCGGCTTTCCCTGTGTTCAACCATGGCTTCAACTGCCGGCAGATAAATCCTGACAGAAGTTTCCTCGCCCATCTTGCTGAATAAATCGATATATCCGTTATGTTGTTTAACTATACCGTACACCATGGAAAGGCCGAGTCCAGTGCCTTTTCCCACTTCCTTGGTCGTGAAAAAAGGTTCGAAGGCCCTCTGCAGCGTTGCCGCATCCATGCCCACTCCGGTGTCTCTGACATTCATTAACACATATTCGCCGCAGCTGCCATAGTCATGCATTTTCATGAAGTCTTCGTCCAGGAATACACGTTCCGTACTGATTGTCAAATCTCCGCCCCGCGGCATAGCATCCCTGGCATTCGTGGCAAGATTCATCAGAATCTGGACTATCTGGTTACTGTCCGCATGCACTGTCGTGTTCTGCCCGGTCAGGAGCAGGACAAGCTGTATATCTTCACTGATCGTTCTGGCCAATATCTTTTCTGCCTTCTGGATGGCTGAGTTGAGGTCCATAGGCTGAGGATTGCTATGCTGTTTTCGGCTGAAGATCAGAAGACTTTGGGTCAGGGCCGCAGCGCGCTCAACCGCCTGCATCAGGTCTGATACATACTGTTTCCCTGTGTCATTCCCTTTTAATTGCAGCTCCAAAAGATATCCAATGCTTGAGATGGCAGCAAGGATATTATTGAAATCGTGCGCTATGCCTCCCGCAAGCTGGCCGATGGCCTGCATCTTCTGCGCCTGAAGTAATTCGGCTTCAAGTTGTGCTCTATCCTGGTCCGCTCTCATACGGTCGGTAATGTCAATGGTATATCCGGCCAGCAGATTTTTATCTCCGTAGACAATCGGAAACTTGACGGTGGTATAGTAGCGGCCGTTCAATTCCTCATCCAGGCCAAGAACCTTGCCGCCGGAAGCGACCGACCAGTCGTCGGCTGTAATTTTTGCAGCGAATTCTGCCGGGAACAGTTCTTCCATGGCCTTGCCGACCATGGCGGAGCCCGGGATACCGATCATATCCGCAAAGTTTTCACTTGCCATAAGCACACAGCTTTTTGTGGGACTCACGTCCTTGATATAAGTGTAAACGGGTGAGTGCTTCATGAACAGGGAAAGCAATTCAGTGCTCTCCCTCAGGGTCTTCTCGATTTTCCTGCGTCTCCTGATTTCAATCAGCAGGAAAACAAGAATCCCGGACAAGACGATGAAAACGCCGAGTATGAACAAAAGCTCATTCCTGTATCTGTCCAGGATTGGAACCGGTTTATTGATAACAATGCTCCCTTGGGGAAGTGCGCTATCAGAAATGCCGAAACGCTGCATCGCTCTATAATCAAACATGTATTTGTTCGGGCTCTCCCTGAGCGCCGGGATTGTGCCGATATCAGTACCGCTCAGAATTTTCACGACCATCTGGGCAGCTGTTTCTCCCTGATGGTAGCCGCTTATCAGAAGCCCCCCCAGTGCACCGAAGCCTATCCGGCTGTCATTCACCACAAAAGACGGCGCAGATGAGCTTTTTGCAAGGAGTGACGCTCCCTCATCCACAGTGATATCAGTGCCAATTTTATCAACCGAATGATGAAGCAAAAGCACAATGCTGTCAGTGCCCAGCTCCGAAAGCTTTTGGGCAAGTCCGTCAATGGTCATATCGCCAAGTGACAGATATGAGAACCCAAGGCTTTGAGGGAACCCTTCGCTGATTCTTTGAATTTCTGACCGCACTGCAACACCTGTTGTCGTGTTGTCTGTCACTATAATTATGTTCTTCGTTGCAGGAAGCAGTTTCAGGGCAACTTTAATGGTGCCGGCATAGTCTGCGCTCTCGACAGTCCCGGTTATATCTTTTCGTCCATCAAGCATCCTTACGTCCAGGTCATTGATGCCGGCAAAGACTAACGGCACTCCGGGAAAGAGTTCATCGCGGTACTTTCGCATGAACTCCAGAGCGTCATTGTCTGTTGCGATCAAGGCATCGAAGCGCATTCCTTTGTACCCAAGCGCAATCAGTTCCTTCAATTGCCTGATGTGCCGTGGAGTGGGAGTTATCCGCTTGACGTCCATATAGAGAATATATTTCTCGATTTTGATGCCGGATTTACTGAAGGCCTCGGAAATTCCGCGCATTTCATTGTCGGAAAATGGATAGCCCTGGTGATATGAGTTGAGGATGAAGATCTTCTTTGTTTCTTCTGCTGCCCATGCTGTACCGGGAACCGACATGCCTGCGTATAGGAAAAGAAACGCGGCCAGACCTATCAGCGCAAAAGCGACACGAGCAGTCCGCTTCATGAAACACCTCTCTCTGCAATTTATCCCGGATTTGATTATTACTGAATATATTTTACATTAAATCACTGAAGTTCGCCCGGGCGGGAAAATCTGAATTTAAAAATGCCGATTGCCTGCTCGGCAATCAGCATTATGGGGCGCCATCAGATATTTTTTTTAACTTCCGCAGGTTATTCCCGTTTGTCAAATATTACATATATGTCCCTGCAATGTAGTTGTTTAAATGTTCTATGATGTCTTCCCTGTCGGCAATAACGGATTTCATAACATCGCCGATAGATACAATTCCCACAAATTTGTCTTTGTCAAAAACTGGTATATGCCTGATATGTCTCTCAGTGATTAGCGCCATGCAGTGATCTATTGGAGTATCAGGTTTTACCGTATACATTTTATTCGCCGGCGTCATTATCTCTTCCACCGCAGTATCCTTCGAAGCCTTTCCTTTAAGGATAATCTTGCGGGCATAGTCTCTCTCGGAGAAAATTCCGACGACCTTGCCCTTCCCGTCCATGACCATCAATGCGCCAATCTCTTTCTGCTTGAGAAGCATAAGGGCATCGAATACGGTTGACTCGGGTCTGACCGACCAAATTTCCTTCTGCTCTTTCTTGCCTAAAATGTCCCTGACAATCTTCATGACATACCCTCCCTGTTCATTTATCATAAGCTCATTCAGTATTAAATAAAGTATAACCTTATACTGTCAGCTATCAAAAAATCCCAATCGACATTAAGTCATTCAATCCCCGGATGGCTCCATATGACCGCAAACAGGCCTTTTATCGCGCAAGAAAATGAATATATAACATTGAATTTAATGCCTTATATTGCAGTTAAATAAATCATTCCTGCTGTCTGGTCTCGTCCTTCGCCTTTAGTGTTTGAAAACACGGGGTCAGTTTTATTCGCCTCTGCCTAACGCAAATGCCCCATTAATTGACAATTATTGACTTGAGCCCTCACGCCACTTTATAATCATTGAACTCAAAAATCGGAAGAGAGTGCTATTGCCGATTATGCGGCATTTGCGGCCTCAACCGGGATGCGGGGCATCGGGCAGGGCTGCCCGGTTTCAATCTTGATAAACAGGAGCTTGTGAATTATATGTCCGAAGAAAAAAAAGTTGCTGAAAAAAAAGAACCCGAAAAGAAAGAGACATGGATAACATGGCTGGCGCTGACTACCGCGTTTCTCGCTGTTTTCGCGGCGGTAACGACCATGTTCATGGGCAAGTATTCTACGAGGGCGATACTGGCCCAGGGGCATGAAACGGACCAATGGGCCTTTTATCAGGCAAAAAGCATAAAAGGCCATACATACGAAATGCAGAAGGCAAAGCTCGAACTCGAGCTGGCAGGGCTGCATGGCAAGATATCGGGGTCGCTGATGGAAAAATACAAAAAGACGATCGCGGATTATGACAAAAATATAAAGCGCTATGACACCGAAAAGGCCGAGATCATGGCCGAAGCCAGGGGACTGGCAAAAAAGAAGGACCTGTCTCAGCTGATGTCGGGCAACCTCAGCATGAGTCTGATCTTCCTCCAGATAGCCATAGTGCTGTCGTCCGTTGCCGCCATAACTAAAAAGAAACCTCTGTGGTATGCAGGCCTGGCTACAGTAAGCGGCTGGGTGGTCTATTTTTCAAACGCCTATCTGCTGTTCTTTTAACCGGGATTTTTCTGGAAGCCGGATGGCTCTCTTGCCGTCCGGCATTTTTTCGATTCCCGGCCGGGCCGGCTCAGTCAGCAAGGCTGTCTATAAAGGCCTTGACCTTTTTCCTGTCCCTGCTGATCTGCTTTACCAGCTTGTCTTCGGAAAGACCTGTCAGGACCGCAACGCTCCGGACCGTATCGCTTCCTTCTTTCAGGGTGGTTTCATTGCGCAGTTTGAGCGTTGTCTCTATGGTCCGGTAAAAGAGATAAATATTGTGCAGAACCTCCGCGTCTGAATCAGGAATGATACCTGCTTCGCCCAGCCGGTCAATCGCATCCATGGTATTGGTGGAAGCGACCCTGGGCACCTTTGCGCAGTGTCTTAGCTGAAGATACTGCACCGCGAATTCAAGTTCTTCCAGCCCCCCGATGCCAAGCTTGATGTCATGCACACCTGACGACGCAGAGTCCCTTGAGAGCTCCCTAAGTATCCTCTCGCGCATGTTCCTTATGTCTTTGATCGTGATCTCGCAGCCCCTGGTCGCAAGGGTCGCCTGCCTCATATTCAGGAAGGCATGTATGGTTTCCCTGTCTCCGCTGACAGGCCGCGCCTTCAGCAACGCCTGCAGTTCCCACGGCTGCGCGTTTTTCAGATAATATTCCGAAATCCCCCTGATGGAGCTTACCAGTGTCCCTTTGTTCCCGTCGGGCCTGAGCCTTGTGTCCACCTTGTACGCTACGCCGTCTTTTGTATAAGACATGAGCATCTTAAGCAGATTTTCGGCGTCCTTTATGTCCCTGACGTCCGGATCATTCAGCGTCACGAACACTATATCGAGGTCGGAATTGAAGATGATCTCCCTGCCCCCGAGCTTGCCGAAGGCCGCTATGCCCAATGCTGTCTGCTGGTTCGAAACGAGCGAGCACAGCACTGCTTCGGCCACAGTGCTTATGCCCCTCATCAAATCGGTCACATCTATCTCGCCATTCAGCATCAGTATGCCCAGCCTGATCTCTTCGAGCCTTTTGAATATCCTTATCGCCGCAGGCGTGCCCTTTCGTTCTGTCAGCAGTTCGATCTCCCTGCGTGATTCGTCCAGGCTCCTCTTCCTGACAGCGGCCTCAACGAGTGACGCCATATATTCGGGGTTGCCCATAAGCACCTTTGAGAGGTATTCACTATGGGAGAATACAAACGTGAAGCTGTCTATCAGTTCGGGCCTTTGAACAATCGGCTCCAGATACGACTCGCTCACAGCGAGCAGCCGCGAAAAACCGACCAGTTGAAACAGTGCCGCATCCGGGTTGTCGCCGCTGAGGGCCTTCTCGACAAACCTCGGCAGGATATCGCCCAGAAGCCTGCGCCCCCTGATGGTCTGGAACTGATATGTACTGTTCCGGATCTGCATAAGATAGTGGATGGCCTTGCCTATATCGCGCACTTTTCTTCTCGAAAGTTCATCCTCGAGCGGCTGCTTGATAGGCATCTCGACGTCCCAGAAGATGCTGCTCAATATTCCTTCGTCCGTATCGCCATTCTCTCCGGAGCCGCTGTCCTGGCCCTGGAAGAGCGAGTCATAAATGGCCCTTACCTTGTTCCGCCGATCGCCGAGTTCTGCGAGGAAGAGCTGACCGTCAGCAAAGCCCATCTTCCTGCCGAGTATATCGAGTTCCTTTTCGCCGGCAGGCAGGCTGTGTGTCTGCAGATCGTTGAGCTGCTGAATCCTGTGTTCAAGATTTCTGAGAAAGATATAGTTGTCGGAAAGATTGCGCATGTCTTCATAACCCACAAGGCCCTTCTGCACGAGGCGATGCAGTGCCTTGATTGTGCTCCGGTCGCGCAGTATGGGTTCTTTGCCGCCGTACATGAGCTGGAAGATCTGGATGAAAAATTCGATCTCCCTTATTCCACCGTATCCGCGCTTTATGTCCCTGCTGAAGGTGCCGCTCTTAAGATGTTCAACCTGAGATTTCATACGCTTGATCTCATCTATAGTGTCAAGGTCAAGATACTTCCGGTAAATAAACGGGGTAACGGAAGCGATGAATTCATCGCTCAGTGTCTCATCACCCGCAATATGCCTGGCCCTCAGGAGCGCCGCTTTTTCCCATAACTGCCCCCATGCCTCGTAATAGTCTTCGTATCCCCTGAGCGAGAGCGCAAGGCTGCCTCGCTGCCCTTCCGGCCTGAGCCTCAGGTCCACCCTGAACGCGAAGCCGTCTTCGGTGTCCCTCGATATAAACCTTGTAAATTCCTCGACCAGCTTCACATAATACTCGGCAGCCGACACCCGGTTTATCATCACACCCGCTATCGATTCCGCACCTGTGGTCTCTCCGTCCGTGCGATATACGAAGATAAGGTCCACATCAGAGCTGTAATTAAGCTCCTGCGCCCCGAGCTTCCCGAGTGCTATGACCGACAGCGCGTTTTTCTCAGGCTTTCCGTAACGCTGGTCGAGGTATGACGAGACAAAGACGAGAGACTCCGCCAGTACGGCGTCGGCGACGTTGCTCATCTCCAGCATTATGTCCTGGAGGGTCGCCATGTGCATTATGTCCTTGAGGGTGATGGCGATCTGCTTTTCCTTGCGGAAGCGGCGGACAAGACGCATGCCCTCATTGATTGATCCGCACGATGCAAAGGCTTCCCTGAGCTCTTCGGCCAGTGCCTCCCTCTCGACCGTCTTTGCGAGGCTGCCGATAGCATCAAAGAGGGCCGCGGGATTGTTGCTGCAATAATTGGCCAGAAACTGGCTGTATGAAAACAACGTGGCCACCAGGTCATGATATTTCTCGACCCGGCCCCTGAACGCCGGATGGTCCGACAGAAAGGATTCTAAATTATTCCGGGCCCGCTCGGGGTCCGGAAGTTCTGATAAATCTGTCACGCGCTACTTCTCCGATCGCCAGAGCCGCGGATCAAGTGCATCGCGAAGCCCTTCCCCGACAAGGTTATAGCAGAGCACGGAGATGAGTATGGCCAGTCCCGGAAAGACCGAGAGCCACCAGGCCGTCAGGATATAGTCCTTGCCTGAATAAAGGATATTGCCCCAGCTTGGATCAGGCGGCTGAACACCAAGGCCCAGAAAAGAGAGACCCGACTCTGTAAGGATAGCTCCAGCAACCCCAAAGGTGGCCGATACAAAAACAGGCGAAAGCGCATTGGGGAGAATATGCCTGAAGATGACCCTGAAATCACGGGCGCCGATGGCCCTTGCAGCAAGCACAAAATCTCTTTCCTTGAGTGTAAGTATTTCAGCCCTCACCAGACGAGAAACGTCCATCCAGCTGGTCAGCCCGATGACAATCATGATCGTGGTTATGCTCGGCTCGACGATTGCTATCACCGCGAGAATCAGGAAAAAAGTCGGGAAGCAGAGCATCATATCGACAAACCTCATCAGCAGAGAATCGATTATGCCCCCGTAAAATCCGGCGAGAGCGCCGATGAATATTCCGATGGATATTGCGATGCCGACCGCCACAAACCCGACCTTGAGCGAAACACGGCCGCCCCAGATCATCCGCGAAAGGATGTCCCTGCCGAGCTCGTCTGTGCCGAGTGGATGGGACCAGGTCGGCGCGGCAAGGGTGTTGTCCACATCTATCGCAGAAGAGTCATACGGCGCGAACAACGGGGCGCCGACAGCAAGCACTCCAATCGCCAAAATAACGGACAGTCCAATGACCGCCGTGCGGTTGTTTTTAACGCGTTTCCATATAATACTTATCATGTCTTATTCCTTGCTTATCCTTATCCGCGGATCGACCATGGCATAGGAAATATCCGCCAGGAAGTTGCCGATGAGCGTGAGTACGGCGCCGATAACAAGCACTCCCATAATTGTCGGGTAATCCCTTGACATGGTCGACTGATAAAAAAGCTGCCCCATGCCCGGGATCGAAAAAATGGTCTCCATAATAACAGATCCGCCGATAAGCCCCGGCACCGCCAGGCCGATAATAGTGACTATTGGCATGAGCGCGTTCCTCAGGGCATGACGAATGATAACCTGTGATTCTCTCAGCCCTTTGGCTCGCGCCGTCCTTATGTAATCCTGCCGTATGACTTCAAGCATGCTCGACCGGCTGTAGCGGCTCAGTCCGGCCATGCCCGCAAAGGCGCCTATTCCGACAGGCAGGATCAGATGCACAGTCCAGTCCCATACCCTTTCGAGAAAACCCATACCGGTTACGTCGATGCTCTGGAAGCCCGAAATAGGCAGCCAGCCCAGGGTCATGCCAAAAAGTATCTGGCACAACAGGGCGAGCCAGAAATGAGGGGTCGAGAAGCCGACAAAGACAAAGATGGTCGTGAACCTGTCGAACAGGGAATATTGCCGCGTGGCCGACAGCACGCCTATAGGCACGGCTATGCAAAAAATGAACAGGAGTGAAAGTAAATTTATGGTAAGAGTTATGGGTATTCTCTCGGTGATCTTGCCGAGCACCTTCTTGCCGTCCGTAAAAGAAGTGCCGAAATCGAGTTTGACAAACCTCTGGAGCCAGTCGATGTACTGTTCATGGAGCGGCTTGTCCAGACCATAAAGTTTTTTCAGGTTCTCCAATGCCTGGGCCGATGACTTCATGGACATCTCCGTCTCGACTTCTACAGGGCCGCCTGGCGCAAGATGTATCACCAGGAAGCTGATGAGGGTGATGCCGAAGATCAGGGGAATCATCAGTACAAGACGTCTGGCTATATAGGAAAGCATATATGTAAATTAATGGATAACCTCCGGAAAGTCAATTTTTCAACGGTATGAAAAGGGGTCAGGCATTGTCAGGCGCTATCTGTATTTAAATAATTCGGGGTATGGAACAAGCGGCAGCTTCGCGTTGCAAACGGCAAAATGTGTGTTAAAGATTGAGCTTTTGTTTCTCTGCAAGGGCCCTCAGATCACGCGTGATCTCTCTGGATGAAGGGTTGATCTCCCATGCCCTGGTAATGGAACTGATGGCAGCTGTCTTGTCTCCCATCTCGAGATAGGTCTTTCCTATGAAATGGTAGATGTCGGCATTATGCGGCAGTATGAACAATATCTCCTGATACATGCCAATAGCCTCTTCAGGTTTGCTGTTCTTCCTGTAAGCTTCGGCCAGGCTCTTCATGATCGAGCAGTCTGACGGGCTTTTCTTATGGGCCACAAGCAGCACCTGGAGCGCCTTCTCATTCTCTCCGTTGGCAAGGTAAAGTTCTCCCTCCAGATGTCCCGCTATGGCAACATCCTGAGTTATGCTGCTTGCCGCGCCCTTGAGCAGTGCCGCGGCCTTTTCAGGCTCGTTTTTCTTTATGTACAGTTTGCTCAATGTCACCAGCCTGTCGGCATTTGACGAGCTTATCCTGTTGGCGGTCTCGTAATACTTGACTGCGGCGTCAATGTCTCCCTGGTCTTCGTACAGCTTGGCCATGGCATCATAGGCCTTCACAAAAAGGGGCTTTCTGTCTATGGCGTCCTGGAAATAGTGCATCGCCTTGTCGGTCGCTCCCTTGTGAATGGCTATCTGTCCCCTGTGGAAAAAGAGTGTCGGCGACCCAGGCTCCATTTCAAAAGCCTTATCGATCTCTTCCTCTGCTTTCAGGATATCGAGAGTTTCCATATGCTGCCTGAAATTCTTCAGATGGGTCTCAAACGGAGTGGGCTGGAACCTCTTCCTGAGCACCTCCATTATCTTGGCCTCGAGGGTAGACATTACAAACGGTTTGATGATGTAGGTGCAGCCCCCTTCTTCAGCAGTGCGGGCCACCACGTTTCTGCGCACCTCGGCGGTCACAAACACAAAACTTATGTCCTTATGTTTCTTGTCCGCCCTGATTATCCTGTACAGCTCGGTGCCGGTCATCTCGGGCATATTGATATCGGATATGACAAGGTCTACTTTGGAAACCTGGAGAAGTGAGAAGGCCGCGCTGCCGTTTTCCGCGTTGAGGATGTTTTTGAATCCCATGCGCGACAGCATGTTGCCGATGGTCCGGCGCATCGAGGGCTCATCGTCTACCACCAGCACAAAACTGTTGAGATAATGAATATCTATGCTCATCTCAGACTTCCCCTGTCAGGGTCTGCGGGAGATTGAATACAAACCTCGCCCCGCCGGTCTCCGTATCTTCGACTTTGATGACCCCGCCATGCGCCTCTACAACGAGTTTGCAGAAGGTAAGCCCCATGCCGCTGCCGGTCTTTATGGTCTTTGCATCGTCCGACGCGCGATAATACTTTTCGAAGATCTTCTCCTTTATCGCGTCGGGTATGCCTTTGCCCTGGTCTGAAATGCCGACAACCATCTCTTTTGCGGCAGGGTCATAGTGTGCAGTAATGGATATCAGTCCGCCCTCGGGTGAATGCTCAAGGGCATTGCGCAGCATATTGACGATAATACGGCTGATGAGGTTTTCGTCTATATAGCAGGTCTCTGAAACCGCGTCTATCTCCACGGATACCTGCCTGCGCGCAAGCACGTTCCTGAATGCGTCCACTTCCCTTTCTATCAGTGCCCTGATGTCAACGTCGTCGCGGAAGATGCTGATGGTGCCTTCTTCCAGTTTCAGGACGTCCAGTATGTCCATCACCATGCTTTGGAGCTTAAAGATATCCTCAGTGGCAAGGCCTACATATTCGGCCTGATTTGGCGCAAGGGACTCATAGCTCAGCATGTCGAGATTGGCCATGATTGTGCTGATAGGCCCCTTCAGGTCATGCACTATGAATCCTGTAAGACTGGTCTTCAGTTCAGCCAGCTGGACCAGCTGCCGGTTTGCCTCCTCCAGCTTATGCATCTTGGTCTCGAGTTGCTCCCTGCTGATGGCGGCATAAAGATATGCGGCCAGATGATTTATCAGGACCATAATGCCCGCTATCTTTTCGCCGTCAATCGCGGACAAGCCTGCAAAGTTGGTGAAATTTATGACGCCTATCTTCCTGTCAAGAAACTTCACCGGAATGCTCAGGGAATCTCCGGACTGGTAACGGGAAGTTTCGAGCGGTTCGAAAAACTCTCTTTTCCGGGCATTGGAAAGAAAGGGCCCGTTGTCTATGAGGGCCCTAGTAGAAATCGTAACGTCCGAAAGCTGCCTCTTGAGGCCTATGATGGCCGGGTCTGTGGCTGCCCTCACCTCTATGGTCATGTCGCCGCTGTTAATAAGCATGATGGAACACTTGGCGGCATTGGTAAAGCCTGCAAGCAGAGGTATCAGTTCCTGCAGCCTCTGGTCGAGCGTCAACGCGTCATTCAGCATGACGCTGCCCATCTCAAAACTGACAACCGATGCAGGGTCAGGTCTTTGATTATTATATTTCACCAGGCGCTCACCTATGACACTAATAGCTTACTTGCCAAGCAGTATAAAGGCGCCTGCACCAATAGCGAGTACATCCAGCAAAGTACGTATTGTTATGGGTCCGCCTCCGATCAGACTCATCAGGCCAATCAGGATGAGCCAGATTCCGAGCAAAAGCATTCCGATATTCTTTGTAATATTCACGTTCATCTCTTTCACCGCCTTTCCATGGACTAATATTATTGATTTAATTGTACCCTTGGTTGCGGAAACCTCAAAATCAGGACGTTTCTGCCTGACGAAGAAATCTGAATTGATCACAAAGGAGAGACAGAGGCTACGGCCGGAATCCGGCAATATTTTGATTTCTTTTTATCCGCGTGAACAGGAAATAGACGCTCTGGATAATTATTATAACAATAATCCCATATACCCACCAGGGAATGTTACGCCCGAAGAAAATAACGTAAATAAATGGAGCAATGGCTGCCAATAGAAATATTGTGCTCCACAGCATGACTTCCTTCATGACTTTCTTGCCTATAGCCGAGATAGTTCTAAGCAGTGAATAATAGAAAAAGGGCGTGCAAATGATATAAATAGCGAAGAATACTATGGGATCTACTCCATAGGTCTCCCGGGCTGTCTTCATAATAGCATCTGTCTGTGATAATATGTACTCGATCATTTCGCACTAACCTTTGAATTTAATTTGCAGTAATGAGAGCTCAATGTACGCCGCATTATATGTTAAGTAAATATTTTGAATTCCCCAAATGTCCTGAACCTGCAACTCCCCCTAGGTTACCTGCCTGCGGCTTGATACAATATATATTATCGAAGGAGGGTACCATGAAGAAAGTGGAATTGACGCTGCCTGAAATCGCGCTAATAGCCGGCACACGCGGATTGCTTGGAGCAGGAATAGGTTTGTTATTGGCGGATAAACTCAAGGATGATCAGAGAAAAGCTGTAGGATGGACATTGTTTATTATTGGAGCAATCAGCACTATCCCGTTGGCAATTCAGGTGATGGGCAAAAGAAAATAGTTTTGTTTGTTGATTGGCAGGGGTTAACAACTGTCATCAGGTCCTCACAGACAGGCGCTGCACAGACTACCAGTAGCGAACTCTTCCCACGTCCACATGGACAAAATCGGGGCCAGGATAATAACCCACGCCTCCACTCTGAAGGTCGATAGCAGCGCGCTGCAAAGTCTTCAGATCATAGCCGGGCAAACGTATATCGATGGCCTTGCCCTGCAGGTGAAGACTCTGTCCGGCCACGCCTTTGCTCGCATTTCTCAAAAGCGCGTTGGTTTTCGGTGAACGATAGCCCGAAATAACATGGAAGGGCGCCGTGCTTTTCAGTCTCTGCTGAAGAGTAAAAAGGAGGTCTAACAGGCCCGTATCGATCTCCTTCACATCTCCGGTGCGGAAATCACGCAATATGTAGTTGATATTGGTCAATGCCTGGGGCACGTATGCGCCCTGCTCGCAATAAACGGCCTTTATGTTCTCACCGGTATGAGTATTAAAAAAGGAGAGTTTTCTTTCATCGGAAAAGAGCTTTGAAAATGCTGCGTCTGCTTTATAAGGGAAAAGGCACCCGACAGTCGTTACAAGGCCTGCCAGGAGAAATTCCCTGCGGCTTGTCATATGATGCATTGGTATGGGTCCCGAATTCTTGGTCTCTTTCACAAGTCAATTCTCCTGCGCAAAAAAGATGCTGCATGATTGGTCTTTCTTAGTTTATACTTTGGTCTCAGAGGTACAATAACTATATGTTTGTTATAACTTATCCGGAATAAATATAGCAATTATTTCAATATTGAACGGAAGCGGAAGGATGCGGCCTGCACGCTGCAGATGAACTTAACGGTGCTTATCGAAGAGAGGGCTTCCGGCGCAGGGCCTCCTCAAGTTTCTTGTCTCTTCCGTAGATGTCATTCCTGAACTGGACCGTGCCGCTTTCATCAACCCATGCCGTAAGATAGAGGAAGTGTACATTCAGCGGACGCGGTATCATGACGGTCTGCTCAGTGCCCTTCCCTACCGCTGCCAGCAATTCGCTCCGCGACCAGCGCGGGTCATCGCGCAACAGATACTCCGCGAGTTCGAGCGGCTTTTCAATGCGGCTGCATCCGTGGCTGAAGTCACGCACACTCTCAGAGAACAGACGCTTGGCCGGTGTGTCATGGAGGTAAACATCATATTCATTTGGAAACATAAACTTAAAAGTCCCGAGGGCGTTCAGATGACCGGGCTCCTGGCGAAACCTGTCCCGAGACGCCTTTCCGTTCACCTCCGGCCCGCTCACGACCTTAATGTGCTGTTTGGCAAGATAATCGGGATCTTTCTCTATCTTCCCCAGTATCTCTTTCTGCACAATACTGGCAGGAATATTCCAGGAGGGATTGATAACAAGATAGGTCATCCTGGCTGTAAAAATGGGAGTACGCAGGTAGGGCTTCCCTACGACCACTTTCATCGAGAGGACCGACTTGTCATTTTCAATGACATCCAGCTGGAAGTTTGCGATGTTGACGGCAATATACCGCTCCTCAATATTGCCGAATATCCAGCGCAGGCGTTCCATGTTCAATTCCATTTGACGTATCCGCTGCTGCAGCGGGACATTGAGGGCATCGAGCGTGTCGCGGCTGACAGCGCCGTCGATTTTAAGACCATGCCGTTTCTGGAAGACCATTACCGACTGCTCGACTTTATCATCAAAAAGGTCCCCGCCCTTTGCCTCAGCCGGCGGCAGATCACCTGAAGCGGCAAGTCTCTTTCTCAATTCCACAACTCTTTCGGACTGTGAACCTTTTTTCAGTCCGGGTCCGGCTGAAACCAGCTGCCACTCGCCTTTTGACAAAAGTTCCCTGTACCGCGCAAGGGCCAGCCTGAGTCTGCTGTAGATGTCTTTTTGCGGGCGCAGCCCCATCAGGCCTTCCCGTATCTGTTTTTTCTCGAGTGCCTTTTCAAGAACAGAAGAAACGTCAACGCTGAGACTCTTTGCAAACCATTCGGTTTCAATAGTCACCGGGTTCACGCACCCGGCGGACAGGTGGCAACCCAAAGTAAGAAAGGCGTCCGTAAGGAGGATGTCAAGATCGGCCAGTTGTATGGGGCCGGGAACTGGTCCTTTACCCGCCTTGCCCACAAGAGATCTTATTAGTTCCAGATGGTAATAATCGGGCGACAGCCCCTCGCCATAAGCGTCCCCGACTGCATTTATGAGTGTTTCCGCATTTACAAGATGTCCGTTCCGGCTCCATGCAGGCTGATAGTTTCTTCCCTTATAGAAACTTTCTACCAGAACGGCAGAGTATATCCGTTCTCCACTCACAATTTTGTTTGATGGGGCGCTCCATCCGGTTATCCTCTTTTCGATAACCGGTCTTAGTGCGTCATAATGAGGAGGAGAGCCCAGGTTTCTTTCAGACGCTATCCTGTAAGCGAACAAAAAGACCATTATGACAAAAAGAGCGGAAATTCCCGAGACGATAATATTTTTCCGTGACATGTACATATTTTATCCTACCAGTATAGTCACGCTTTGGGTTAACAGCAACTCATACATAAATTTTGTCCTGGAACGATACGGGGTCAGAGTCACAATTTAGCTTTTGTAGTTATTGAAATCAAGGCAGCTTCAGTTGAAAACATGCGTAAGTTCCGGCATGCCTATGCTTGCTTTATCTTTGGAAGAGTAAAATAAAACGTGGCACCCTGCCCAACAACACCTTCGGCCCAAACTCGTCCGCCATGGCGGACGATGATACGCTGTACATTTGCAAGGCCGATGCCCGTACCTTCAAATTCATCCTGTGTGTGGAGTCGCTGGAAAACGCCAAAGAGTTTATCCACATATTGCATGTCAAACCCCACTCCATTGTCCGCAAAGAAGCAGGTGAATTTATCTCCCTCATCTTTGCATCCGATCCTGATTTCAGCCTGGGGACGAGTACTTGTGAACTTGACTGCATTTGAGACGAGATTGACAATCACAAGTCTTAGCAGCGACTTGTCACCAAGTACGTCAGGCAGCTCAGCAATATCCCATCTAATCTTCCGCCCCTTCAGTTCGTCCTGAATTTCCCGGACCACTCCGCTAACCAGGACATTCAAATTTACCTTTCTCTTCTGGATCTCCTTACGCCCGATGTGCGAGAAAGCCAGCAGATCGTCGATAAGCATACCCATTTTTTTTGAGGCCCCGGATATTAAATCCGCGTAGCTGCAGGCTTTTTCATCCGAATGATCTTTTAATTTTTTTTGCAGCAGTTCAACAAAACCCGACATATGCCTGAGCGGAGCGCGAAGATCGTGGGAGACTGAATCGCTGAATGCTTCCAGGTCTTTGTTTGCTTCGGCAAGTTGAGCGTTGTTGCGTTCCAGCATAGCATTCAGGTTCTTGACTTTCTCCTCAGTCAGCTTACGATCGGTAATGTCCTCAATGGCGAGAAGGATTATCGGCTGGTCGTTCTTCTTTTCTCTGATTTTGCAGGCGTTAAGGAGCATGGTTTTCTGTCCGA
Source organism: uncultured Nitrospiraceae bacterium (assembly GCA_903822005.1). Taxonomy (GTDB): domain Bacteria; phylum Nitrospirota; class Thermodesulfovibrionia; order Thermodesulfovibrionales; family Dissulfurispiraceae; genus Fen-1308. Next base: position 85,728 of record CAIJNL010000025.1, on the reverse strand, counting down.
TGCTCTCAAAATTATGTTCAATTTCGTAGTCATCAACTGTGTCGTTCTTCGGAAGAATATCCTCAAGCAGCACTCGAAGGTACGGAATGTTCCATTGCCCATTTCCAAGATCGTATAAAAAAGAGCCGATAGTATTTGCGGCATCTACTTTGAAAATATTGAAAAAACTACGATTGGCCGACAAAACTCTCATGTTTTCATCCAGTATGATAATACCTTCGCGAACTGTGTTGAAAATGTTCTTGAAATAGTCTTCCTGGATCAACATCTATTGTCCCCATTCATGAAACCATAATTTATACTCTTGTAACTATCACAGCATAGTTGTATTTGAATGCAATTGCAAGGGATAAGACCAACCTCGTGAGGGAAAGAGCGTGTATCCACTCATGAGTTTCATCATATTTCAGACCCCTTCCTTGCCTTGATCTTCCTTCCCTGGATAAATTTTTGAGTAGACCTCTTTGGCGCAATCAGGGCAGATGCTGTTGATGAACTTGGCTTCGGAATGATTATGCAGATAAGATTCGACAGGCTTCCAGTGGTCGCGGCTGTCCCGGACTTTTTTACAGGTAGTGCAAATCGGCAAAAAACCGCTCAGCTGCATTACTTTTGAGAGGGCCCTTTCGAGCTGATCAATAAGTCTCTTGCGCTCTTCAGACGCCTTTATAAGGTCTGTTATGTCCTTGCAGACAGCGATCATGCATGCCTCGCCGTTCAGCTCGATCCTTTCCGCCGACCAGAGCATGGACCTGACTCTCCCGGATTTCATGCCGAACCGGACTTCATGGTTGCTTACCCGGCCCTCTTCCTGAAGGAGGCGGACAATTTCTTTTCTCTCTTCCGGGTCGATCCAGATATGCAGGTCGAGGGATGAATGGCCGATGACCTCGTCCCTGCTGTATCCGGTCATGCGGAGGAATGCCTCATTCACATCGATATAACGGCCGTCAGACAGCCTGCTGATGATGACCCAGTCCGGATTTGCGAGAAAAACCTTTGAAAGCTTCTCTTCGGATTTTTGCCGCATCATACTCTTCATCTGGATTCTTTCAAGCAGGGCAGACATCCTGCGGATAACAAAATAGGCCGCAATGGTGGCGACGCTTGTGCCGAAAAGGACCGTTATGACGCCCGATTCCCAGGCCGTAAGATCAGGAAATATGAGGGATTCCAGAAATTGATAGACAGACATCCCGACGAGCATGACTGCAGCCGTCATCAGCAGCCGTGTAACAAGATATTGCTTTCCCGGCTGCTGGAATGCCTCAGGGGCTTCCGGCCCATTGCCTGCCGACGCCTTGTCTGAGGATGTCTTCTTTGATGGGTTAATCATCTGTATTTCCTTTTAATTTGATACTCGCTTTCAGGTGCGTTCCTTTGTCTACTTCGGACGAGATGTGGAAGATGTCCGAAAAACTTTTGATATTACAGAGTCCCATCCCTGCGCCGAACCCCATTTCCCTTACTTTCTGGCTCGCTGTCGACCATCCGGGCTGCATGGCAAGTTCGAGATCAGGAATTCCCTGGCCTTCATCAACAGCCTCGATCAGGATATGATCAGGCAGAATAGTGAGACGAATTATTCCTTTCCTCGCGTAAGAGACTATATTGATCTCGGATTCGTAGGATATGAGGGCCGCTTTCCTTATGACATCATTCGGAAGGTTTATCTGTTTCAGGATGGTCTTGATATTTCTTGATGCCTCTCCGGCATGGTCGAAATCGTCGCCGATGACCATAAAAGCAGCTTCGTATAAAAGTTTGTCAGCCACGGTAATGATTATTTACTTCCGACCTTTTCTATGCAGCCCCTGATACCTTTTGCATATAAACGTCCCACTATCTCAAAAAGAATATAATCGGTCGCCAGGACCGGTATGTTAAGTTCCTCTGCCAATCTGACCGTCTCACTCGAAAACTTTTTACCGCGTCCCAGGATAATGGCGGAAATGTCGAGAACGTCAGCGGTCCGCACAACCTGCGGATTTGTAAGCCCCGTGATCAAAAGACATCCAGGTGTCACATAGGCAAGCACATCGCTGATAAGGTCAGCTACGCCCGCGCACGTAACATCCACATCCAGCCGGTCTTGTCCGACTATGACTTCTGCATCAAGGATCTCTTTTATCTCACGCAGGTACATGTAATCTCTCCTTTCGGGCGTTACGTCCGACCACTACCAAGTATGGATAACGCGCTTCAGGATAATCAACAGGGTGCAGATGGGCTGCCCCGCAGGACAGTGTCATCCGCACCCCGGTTCAATGATCCTGCCTTTTAATGGCCTGCACCCTTTTTAGCAGGTTTGCAGACAGCCGGTCCTTTTTCCTTATGGGGCAGCTCGGTGCCCCTGTTCACATAATGAGTATGCAGGAGCTTGTGCGACTTATGTCCCAGCGGCTCCTTCAAAAAGACTTCATATAGTTTCTTTACGGACGGGCTCTCATGGGACTGGCGGTATTTCTGCACAGTGCCGTCGTCCTTGTAGAGGCCGGCCGCCCGGCGTTTTCTGACATCATTCGTTGTCGGATGGGGTGCGCCGCCGCCGCCGATGCAGCCGCCTGCGCAGCACATGACTTCTATAAACGCATATGGTGATTTTCCTTCACGTATCTGGTCCAGAACCGTACGCGCATTGGCCAGCCCATGCGCCACTGCCACCGATACCGGCCCGAGGTCGCCCACCGTGAGTGTGGCTGCCTTGACGCCTTCAAGGCCGCGGACAGGGGTCACATTCAGGTCACCCAGGTTTTCGCCTGTTACAACAGCGTAGACGGTCCTGAGGGCCGCCTCCATGACGCCGCCGGTGGTCCCGAAGATAGTGGCTGCACCAGTATACTCGCCCATTGGAGCATCATACTCCTCATCGGCAAGACCGACAAATTCAATGCCCGCCTGCTTGATCATCCGTCCCAGTTCCCGTGTTGTAAGAACATAATCCACGTCGCGGAAACCGCTGCTGCACATCTCGGGCCTCTGGGCCTCAAATTTCTTTGCTGTGCAGGGCATGATCGAGACAGATACTATGTCCTTGGGATCGATGCCCGATATTTCCGCGTAGTAGGTCTTTGCGAGTGCCCCGAACATCATCTGTGGCGATTTGCAGGTAGAGAGGTGCGGAATCAGGTCAGGATAAAAGTGCTCGCAGAATTTTATCCATCCCGGAGAGCAGGAGGTGATCATCGGCAGGGTGCCGCCTTCCTTGACGCGCTTCAAAAGTTCGTTGCCTTCTTCAATGATGGTAAGGTCAGCTGTAAAGTTCGTGTCGAAGACCTTGTGGAACCCGAGCTTCCGGAGCGCTGCTATCAGCTTGCCGGTCACAAGGGACCCTACCGGCATTCCGAATTCCTCTCCTAACTGGACGCGGACTGCGGGCGCTGCCTGCACAACCACATGTTTCGTGGGGTCCTGGAGGGCCTTCCAGACCTTGTCGATATCGTCTTTTTCGTAAAGTGCGCCGACGGGACATACATTGATGCACTGACCGCAGCCCGTGCAGTTTGTTTCCATCAGCGGAAGATCAAACGGGGGCGCAACCGTCGTGCTGCTTCCACGGAAAGATGGTGTTAAAACACTAACTGTCTGGACCTGGGCGCATACGGTAACGCAGCGGTGACAGTTGATGCATTTTCTGGTGTCCCGAACAACGGACGGGCTGGATTCATCGATGGCATCTTCCTTCGACATAGTAGGAATTGCGAACCGCAGCTCTCTTACGCCTGTGTACTCCGCTACTTTCTGGAGCTCGCAATTGGCGTTCCGGATGCAGTAGTTGCATTCAGCCGGATGGTTCGAGAGAAGAAGTTCGACCACCATCCTCCGCGCATTCCGCACCGCTTCTGTCGTCGTCCGGACCACCATGCCCTCCCAGACAGGGAAAACGCATGATGCGGTCAGGCCCCGCTGCCCCTGAACCTCGACAAGACAGACGCGGCATGCGCCCGGCGTATGGCCTAATTCGGTCGATGCGCAGAGGGTGGGAATCGTGATCCCCACCTTCCTGGCGGCCTCCAGTATGGTAGTGCCGGGTTCTACTGCCACTTTAATATTGTCAATTGTCAGATTAACTAGAGACATACATACCTCCATTCTGTTCTGGTACTTTTCTATAGCGCTTCATCAGGAAACCTCGGCATCGCAGCGCAGGCAGCGGCATGCTTCCATGACAGCCGCCTTCTTTTTATAACCAAGTTCGACTTCCCTGAAGCTGCGCTTCCTGTCCTTTGCATGCAGCTCCGGCATCTTCGCCTGCGGTTCCTCTTCGGATTCCTCATCGATGATAAACGGTATATCGATCTTTTCAGCGGCCGGCTCGACGTATGCAGGCTCGCCGTTGATCTCCCTGATATGACTGTCTATATCTTTCGCCGCCAGATGCCCCGAGGCAATAGCCCCGATGACAGTGTCAGGGCCGGTCAGGGCGTCGCCGCCCGCGAAATACTTCGGATTGGTCGTCTGCGACTTGCTGCCCTTTCCCAGAACAAACGTGGACCATTTGCTGATATCGAGGCCGCTGTCCTTCGGGATAAAGGTCATATCCGGCGCCTGGCCTATGGCTGAAATTACGGTGTCCACATTCAGCGTGAATTCAGATCCCGGGATTACAACCGGTTTCTTTCTCCCGCTCCTGTCAAACTCGCCGAATTTCATCCTCTCGCACGCAATCCCGTTTACTTTTCCATTCTTGTCGGTAATCCTGGTAGGGGCGACCAGATACTCTATCCTGACCCCTTCTTCTTCCGCAGCAAGGATTTCCTCTTCCTCGGCCGGCATGTCCTTCCGCTCGCGGCGGTAAAGGATTGTCACGTCCGCGCCAAGGCGCTGCGCAACACGCGCGGCATCAATGGCTGAATTGCCGCCGCCGACAACCGCCACCCTGGTGCCGAGTATCTTCTTGCCTGACAGCCACGCTTCTTCGTCAGTACAGAAATCCCTCAGGAATTCCACACTGCCGAATACGCCCTTCAGGTCTTCGCCCTGAATGCCCATCGGCTGACTCTTGTGAGCGCCGACCGCCAGGTAGATGTAATCAAACTCCTTGTCTACTTTTTCAAAGGAGATATCTTTGCCCACGCGGGTGTTGCACTTGATCTCTACGCCCAGGGCCGCAACGTTGTCCTGAATCTCGCCCGCCAGGATATTCCGCGGGAGCCTGTAAGCAGGGATTCCCCAGCGGAGCATCCCGCCTGCTTCAGACAGTTCTTCGAATACCGTTGTCTTGTAACCTCTCAGCGCGAGGTCACGTGCTGCCGTAAGCCCTGCCGGGCCGCCGCCGACAACAGCGATTTTTTCTTTCCTTGTAACAGGCGCCGGTACTGTCTGGGGACGGGGCGCGTTGTCGGTAATGAATCTCTTGAGGAATTTGACTGCAAGCGGTTCGTCCAGGCCTGCCCTGCGGCACTTTGACTGGCACTTGTGATCGCATACGCGGCCGCAAACAGAAGGGAAAGGATTTGTCTTTATCATGATCTTGTAGGCATCGGCAAAGCGCTCGGCGCGGATGAGCGCAATATAAGCCGGGACATCCATTTCGACCGGACATGTATGCTGGCAGGGAGACTTGAAGAGCGGCGAACATACGACGGCCTTGCACCTCTTGTCCCTTATGTGCGCTTCGTATTCGTCCCTGAAGTACCTGATCGTGCTGAGCACCGGATTCGGGGCTGTCTGGCCAAGGCCGCAGAGCGAGGAGTTCTTGATCACAACAGCCATCTCCTCGAGGAGTTCAATGTCCCCTTCCCTGCCCTTGCCCTGGGTGATATTGGTCAGAATTTCGAGCATTCGCTTTGTCCCTTCACGGCATGGGGTACACTTGCCGCAGGACTCTTCCTGGCAGAAGTCCATGAAGAAGCGGGCTATGTCCACTGCGCACTTGTCCTCGTTAAGGACGATAAGACCGCCGGACCCCATTATGGCCCCAAGCTCTACGACCTTTTCAAAATCGACGGGTGTATTGAGGTAATCAATCGGGATCATTCCACCGGAAGGCCCGCCGAGCTGCGCCGCCTTGAACTTCTTTCCGTTAGGGATGCCGCCGCCGATGTCATAGACGATCTGGCCGAGGGTGGTCCCCATGGGGACTTCAACAAGACCGACGTTGTTAACATCGCCGGTCAGGGCGAACACCTTGGTCCCCTTGCTCTTCTCTGTCCCTATGGCATTGTACCAGGAGGCGCCATTTGCGATAATCTGGCCGACGCTCGCAAAGGTCTCAACATTGTTAAGGACCGATGGCTTGCCCCAAAGTCCGGACACTGCGGGGAACGGCGGCCTTGGCCGCGGCATGCCACGCTTGCCTTCGATGGATGTCATCAGGGCGGTCTCTTCACCGCAGACGAAAGCTCCTGCGCCCTGGTATATTTCTATCTCCAGGTCAAAGCCCGTGCCCAGGATGTCCTTTCCCAAAAGCCCGTACTCCTTTGCCTGGTCCAGCGCTATCTGCATGCGGTGTATGGCCAGTGGATACTCGGCGCGGCAGTAAATATAACCCTGGTGCGCGCCGATGGCCTTGGCCGCGATGACCATACCTTCGATAACAGCGTGAGGGTCGCCCTCAAGAACGCTCCTGTCCATAAACGCGCCGGGATCGCCCTCATCCGCGTTGCAGAGGATGTATTTCACATCGCCTGGCGTCTGGGCGCAGAATTTCCATTTGAGGCCGGTCGGGAAACCGCCGCCGCCTCTCCCGCGCAGCCCTGAATCAATGATCTCTTTTACGATCTCATCCGGCTTCATCTCCGTGAGCGCTTTTGCCATTCCGGCATAACCGTCTCTCGCAATGGCCTCGTCAATGTTCTCGGGATCGATCTTGCCCCTGTTTTTCAGTACGATCAGCTTCTGGAGTGCGAAAAAGGGGATTTCGTCCATGGTGGGGATACGCTGCTCCGTCATCGGCTCCTTGTACAGGAGACGCTCCAGCACTCTTCCCTTGACCAGATGTTCATGGACCAGCTCAGGCACGTCTTCCGGTTTAATCGACATATAAATGACGCCTTCCGGATAAACAACCATGATCGGGCCCATGGCGCAAAAACCGTTGCAGCCGGTTTCGACGAGTTTCACCTGGTCTGAAAAGCCGATTTTATCAATCTCTTCCTGCAGCAGCTGCTTCACCTTTACGGCCCCGGACGCGTGGCATCCGGTCCCTCCGCAGATCAGAAAATGCGAACGAAACGCTTTCATTTATATAATGTCCTCCTTCATATAATTACGTTTAAAGTCGGAAATATAACATGCACCCAACCACTTGCAATAAACATGTCCTCAGCCTTTGGCAATTGCAAACGAAGACTGGACCTCTCCAAGAAGCACATGCCTCTTGAAGACCTGGCGCATCATGTTTGCATCCATCTTTCCGTACAGGACCGGTTCCTGCCCAAGCATTTCAATTGTGACCATGGGCTCTTTGCTGCACATCCCTGCACACCCTGAAGTTGTGACCACGACATCTGTCACCTTTGCCTCTGTAATCTCGCCCATCAGCGAGTCCATTACAGTCCTTGCGCCGGCGGCAACACCGCAGGTCCCCATATGGACGGTAATCTTCACTCTCTGGCTGCCCTCTCTCAACGAGTTGTCTTCTCTGACTCTTTCCTTTATCTTCTTCAGATCCGCTACCGATATTTTTGGCATGTCCGTTCCCTCATCCTTCCCGTTAGTTATACTTGCTCAGCACATCCTTGATCTTTGCCGGTTTCAGCCTGCCATGAACATTATCGTTGACAAAGATCACAGGTCCCAGCCCGCAGGCGCCTATGCATCGTACTGTTTCAAGGGTAAACATCCGGTCGTCGGTCGTTTCTCCCTCTTCCACGTTGAGTTCCTTTTTGATGTTGTCATAGATGGCCTTGCCGCCGCGGACATAACAGGCAGTTCCCAGACAGACGCGGACGGTATACTTGCCGCGCGGAGTCATCGTAAAGAATGAATAGAACGTCACCACTCCGTATACCTGGCTGAGAGGCAGGTTGAGGCCGCCCGCAATAATTTTCAGGATGGGCATTGGCAGAAATTCAAGCACCATCTGCGCCTCCTCCAGGACAGGAATCAATGCCCCCGGTCTGTCTTTAAACTTCTCAATGATTTTGTCGACCTTTTTCAGCTGTTCGGGTGTAAATTCCTTTGAAATGTCTATGTCGGCATTTCTCGCTTTTGCCTTCATCCGCTATGTCCTCCTCATAAAATGGAAAATTATGCTTCCGAATTTATTTCTCTCAGTCCGTCCTGTATAAATTCCCTGATGAGACTCAGCACGGCCAGCGCATTAATCGGCACATCCTCAATCTCTATCCTGACATCTCTCGTATCCAGGATATACTCCTTTTCATTGTGCCTGTGACGGTATATGAAATCGACATCCGTATTTCCGGCGATCAGCGTTACCAGGGTGCTTGCCATATCACCCAGGGGCTGCCGGTCAATGTGGCCCAGCCTGAACTCGGCCGCTACCCTCGACCCTTCACCCTCCTTTGACCCGAAACTAAATCTGCCGCCTGTTTTTTCCGCGGCCTGGGCTAGCATCGGAAGCCCTAACCCAACGTTACGTACCGTCTTGGTTGTGAAAAACGGATCAGTGACTTTATTGAGCATGTCCTCTTTCATGCCGGCCCCGTCATCGCTTATTTCGAGTAACAGGATGTCTCCGGCACTGTCTTCCTCAATCGTTATATAAACGTTTTTGGCGCCGGCCCGCGTGGAGTTTTCCGCAATATCCAGGACATGAAGGGAAAGCTCGATCATTGATCATTCCCGGATATATCTGCCGCCCCGGCGCTCAAAGGCCATCTTTATTTCATCAATTGTTCCCCGCTCGAGGAACATGGTAGTCGTCCCCTTTCCGATATCCTCTATATAATGCGCATCTGACGATTCGATAAACGGATACGGGGACAGCTCGGGATATTTCATACGGCCTTCCCTCGTCCCGGTATGATATGTAATTTCGAGCGCATCAAAAGGAATGTCCGGGTCCAGAAAACCGAGCTGGGTCAGGACGCTGAACCCTTCCCGGTCAATATGTGAGGCAATCGCAAGCCCGCCATACCTGTGAATGCAATCGACTATTTCGTGCAGCGACAGACCGGTTGCCCCAAGAAGAAATCTGTCGTTAAATCCCTCAACCTCATCGAGATCGTTTACAATGGCCTGGTAGCCAAAAAACTCCTCCCGATTAGTACCGGCCAGATGATCATAAATAATTCCCTGGATTTCCCACAGGGACTCAATAGTATCAAAAAGTGCCAGTATATGGACTTCTTCCCTGCTCGTTACCTCCATCCCGGGAAGGACGATAAGGGGTTTCCCCTGGGCCGACCTTACCACAAATTTTGCATTTTCCGAGGCGTTGTGATCACAGACCGCGATGATGTCAATATTTTCGGCAATAGATTTCTCAACTATCGCCCGGGGACTCATGTCCGGATCCGCGCAGGGCGAAAGGCATGTGTGCAGATGAAGGTCGCAGCGAAAGGCCCTGAGCATATCAATTCTGTATCCATACAAAGAAACGATCACTGTTCATGGTCTTTTCTTCTTTTGCTTGCCTTTAGTTAATTTTTTTCATCAGGTCGTTGATCCTGCCCGAGACCTCAAAAGCAGAGAGGTCTGATACCATTATCGGTACACCCTCTCTTTCACCTTTTTCAAGGGTGTCCTTCGCGGGCTCGCAGCCCTGGACGATTATGATGCCGGCAAGTTCTTTGAGACTGGCAACGGCAATAATGTTCTGATGTACCTGCCGGGTGATCCAGATGTCACCTTCCCTGCTGTTCGCCATGACATCACTCAATAAATCTCCGGTATATCCGCCGAGTATCGGGGTCCTGAGCTTGTCCTCTCCGGACCTTATCTTCAGGCTAAGGGCTTTGACGACAGTCTCGAGATCCATGCTTTCAGACTCCTTTTTCTCAACTCGGCTCTACAGTAGTTACAACTACAGCACTGTTATCAAGATAGGAAATGGTCGCCTGCCAGAAATTATCCGGGACATGAGATTGCTGCTGCGACCCGGACAAAAAAAATATCTCTTCAATTTTTCCGTTAATCCAGATCAGGTCTGGGACAATCCTCCGGCGCCTTGCGGCGCCGGAGGATTGCTGATCAGACATTGCTTTTATGCAAAAGGATTGTTATATGTTTTTCCGAATTCGGCAACCCGTTTCTGCGATGCTTCCATTCTCGCCACCAGGTCTTTCTTGTACTGGGCGATATCCAGCTTGATCTTGGCCACGCCGGTATCCATAGCTGCCTGTGCAACAGCAGGGGCTTCCCAGGTAAGCAGCCTCGGGTCCATTGCGAGCGGGACCACATAATCGATGCCAAATGTCACTGACTTCAGGTTATATCTATCAAGCAGGGCCTGCGGCACAGGCTCTTTCGCCAGTGCGGCTATTCCCTTGGCAGCAGCCATCTTCATCTCGTCATTGATCTTGGTAGCGCGCACGTCGAAGGCGCCGCGGAAAATATACGGGAAGCCGGAGACGTTGTTGATCTGGTTCGGGAAGTCGGAACGGCCGGTTCCCATGATGCAATCCGGACGGGCTTCCTTGGCATCTGCATAAGTAATTTCGGGATCAGGGTTGGCCATCGCAAAGATTATGGGGTTCTTGCCCATGCTCTTTACCATGTCCTTGTTTACGAGACCCTTGTCGGAGAGGCCGAGGAACATGTCAGCGCCCACGAATGCTTCAGCCATATTGGCAAACGCCTTCTTCTGTGCAAAGAACTTTTTCTGCTCATTAAGGTCTGTACGGCCTGTATGAATATGGCCCTTGGTGTCGAACATCGAGATGTTCTCTTTCTGGAGACCGAGCAGCATGTAAAACTTGCAGGTGGCGATGGCGGCTGCGCCGGCGCCGGAAACTACCAGCTTCACGTTTTCAGCCTTCTTGCCGGTGATCTCAAGGGCGTTGATAAAACCGCCGCCAGTGATGATTGCGGTGCCGTGCTGGTCATCATGGAATACCGGGATATTCATCTCTTTCTTCAGGGTCTCTTCAATATAGAAACATTCCGGGGCCTTGATGTCTTCAAGGTTGATTCCGCCGTAGGTGGGTTCGAGGGCCTTGCAGACCTGGATGATAACGTCGGGGTCTTTGGTGTTGAGACAGATATCGTGTCCATTGATATCAGCAAACGTCTTAAAAAGAAGGCACTTGCCCTCCATAACCGGCTTGGCAGCTGCACCGCCAAGATTGCCTATGCCGAGAATAGCGGAGCCATTCGAAACAATTGCGACCAGGTTTCCCTTGTTCGTGTACTTGTAAACATCTTCGGGATTTGCTGCGATTGCCAGGCAGGCGTGGGCCACACCGGGCGAATAGGCCATAGACAGATGCTTCTGGGTCATGGCCGGTTTGATCGGGATTGTCTCCATCTTGCCAATCGGATGGGAGTTATGATACGCCAATGCTTCTTCTTTTGTGAAAAGCGGTGCCATTGCGTTTCCTCCTGGTGGATTATATGCGTTATCAATATCTGCTAATAGCAGAAATCTATCTTTATATTACTGGCAATAAATATGCCATTCCCCGGTGATCCCGATTAGCCCGAATTTTGCGTTAGATTTCAATATAAACAGCCAAACTTGTTATGTCCCGGACAGATACATATCAATGAGTTCTGTGACATATTACAAGTTTGGCACAATTATGTGGCGCCACATTATGCCACATGAGCACAGGATTAAAGAGACAACTCAGTTCGGAAAATTTGGCCGGCAGCATTTTTGCTGTTTAATACTTTGAAATACAGGCATATTTTTAATATCCGGTGCAGTTTTGGTTCCCGGTGGCAAATGATATTGGGACGAATCCTTTATGCATCCTCATAATTCGATACCTCAATCAAATTCAGGTCGGGATCGCGAATATATACCGAAATAAGAGGACCTATCGCCCCTGTCCGTTTTACAGGACCTGCGATGATCTCTATACCGCAGGAATTCAGATGCTCTATTACATCATCCATGTTGACTGAGGTGACAAAGCATAAATCGCCTGAGCCCGGAGTAGGGGCCAATGCCTTCGGCTCGAATTCTCTGCCCGCCTGGTGAAGGTTGATTTTCTGCAAGCCAAAAGACAACGCCTTCCTGCCGTGTCCAAATTCTACAATCTTCATGCCCAGGGCCTTCTGATAAAAAGAACAGGTCGTATCGATATCCCTGACTGTAAGCACCAGATGATCGAGACTGTCAATGTTCATTTTGTGTCCCATGGCTACTTGGGCTTTTGCCTGTTTAATTCTTCTAGCTGTTTCTGGATCTTTGTATTATTGAAGAAGAAATCATGTTTTGGACGTCCTTTTCTCCGGAAAAGAATCAACAAGCCGACTACAATGGAAATAAACGGCCATGCATTTGCCAGGTCAGAGCCGTATTCAGGCAGCCTGTCGATATTTGAGAAGAAAAAGTAGGCACAGACAAGCGTTATTATTATGGCCCAGATAAGCGCCCTCACGAATATGTCTCCCTGCATTTCATGCCTGCCCCTCTTCCAGCAATCCCAGCTTTCGCGCAAGCCATTTTGTTGTGGTAGCCTGTATCAGGATCGTCATCAGAATGGCTATAAAAGTAACGGAAGCTATGATCTGCGCCCCCGGCGCTTTGACGCCAATAAGCAGGCCGGCGAGTGCTGCCGGAATGACACCTGTTTCCCTTGTCCAGCACATGAAAAGCATCTCATTCATGGACCATTTTGAACGCTTGTCCGGAAGAGCGCAGCAAAAGACCATGAAGGGTCTGGCTACCAGCATAAATACGGTGACAACTATTACGCCGCCAAACAGGTATTTATTCATAAGTCCGAAGTCTACCTGGGAGCCAAGCAGGATGAAGATGAACATCCTCATGACCAGCGCGGTGGTAATCACATATTCTTCGAGCTTTTCATTATCTTTGTGGGTCATCCTGAAACCGAAGGACTCCTTGTTTCCAAGCATTATGCCGAATACAAATACGGCCATGAAACCACTCGCCTCAAGGCCGTCAGCCCCAAGATAGGCGCCGATGACCGCCATGAGGGTTATCACGGGTGCGTATTCGGCGAGGAAGTTATATTTCTCATGCGCAATCAGCAGGGCGGCAAGATAACCCAGAACAATACCCGTCATAATCCCTATTGCCGACTGCTTAAGGAGATCGAAAAGAGATCCGCTTATCGAGACCTCACCCGTGCCCATCGCGATTGCCAGTACCGCAAATGTGACGATTGCTCCCGTCGCATCATTAAATGCCGACTCGCTTATTACTGTCTGCGAAACCCTGTCTTTGATCTTCACCTGGCGAAAGATGGGTACGATGGTAGCGGGATCTGTCGAGGCTATGGTTGCACCCATCAGCATCGCTACTATAAAAGGTATTCCCATCACATAATAGGCAGTTATGCCCGTAATGGCCGTCATGATCAGGACGCCTACTGTGGCAAGCGCCGTAAGTGTGATCCAGACCTCTTTCAAGACCTTTAGTTTGATCGAGGCCCCGCCGTCAAAGAGGATATAGCAGGCACCGAAAAGGATGATGATCTGGTTGAGGGAAGATTCAGCCTGTATATTAACAATCCCGGTTACAGCCGGGCCGGCCAGCATGCCGACTAAAAGGAATATCGCGACATCAGGTACCTTTATCTTTTGAGACAGGAAGCCGCAAACAGTGCCAATGGCCAGAATTATACCGAATGAGAACAGAAGATGCTTAGCCATCTCTACGGACACAGAAGATTCCACAGTTCTTCTCCTTAAAATAATAATTGTCAGAGACTAATCCATTCCCAAAATGCCGCAAGCCGCCGATGAGATATCCTAATATTACCTGACGCGTTTTTCATTGCAGGCGCCCCGCTGTCAGCGGGACACCTGCAGTTTTTCAATCCATCAAGAGAAAGAGGTCACTTCATTATCGCCAGCACCCATGGGACAAAATAGACAACTAGCGGAATGGTGATGAAAATCATTCCGAGCAGGTCAATCAGGAAACCTGACCTCATCATTGTTGTAATAGGAATCAGTCCGCTGGCAAAAACGATTGCGTTGGGCGGCGTTGAGACAGGCAGCATGAACCCGAGTGAAGAGGCCAATGCAATGGCCACCGCAACTGGCACCGGGTCAACTCCGATTGATACTGCGGCCGTAATGCCGAGAGGTGCGCACATGTTGGTAGATGCGGTATGAGAAGTCAACTCCGACATCAGCAGCGACATCACGGCAAAGACTATGGTCAGGGACATCAGGGACTTGGCGCCGGTAAGGGACACTACGCTACTGCCAACCCATGCGGCAAGCCCTGTGGTATACATCATGGCGCCGATCGAAAGTCCACCGCCAAAGAGAACCAGGGTGCCCCAGTCAATGCCCTTCTGTGCTTCTTTCCAGGTAATTGTAAACTGCCTCTTGGCCCAGTCTGTGGGCAGGAGGAAGAGCAGCAGGCCGGCGATCATGGCAACAGTGGCTTCATTAAAGTATTTGCCGTAAGTCACCAACAGGGGGTCCTTTTCTCCGTAGATCATGGCAAGCGGGCCGGGCAGCACCCAGAGGGTCACGGCAACAGCAAAGGCGATGACCGCATTTACCTCACCCCTCGTCCATTTGCCGAGTTCGTCGCGTTTTGCCCTTATGAGTTTATCTGCCCCCTCGATGACCTTTACGTCAGCGGGGAACATCCTCCATAGGACGATATACATGACAATGAAATAAGCGGCCATTGCTACCGAGCCCCAGACCATCCACTGGAAAAATGTTACTTTTATGTGGGCCAACTGCTCTAGAAAACCCATGACGATGATGTTCGGCGGGGTGCCGACAGGCGTTAGAACGCCGCCTACCGAGGATGCATAGGCTGCCATCAGCATTAGTCCCGTGGCGTATTTGTATCTGGATACATCGATCTCTTTGCCCTGGACTCTGTACATTTCGACTATCGCCGCAAGAAGTCCGAGGGCAATCGGATACATCATGGCTGTGGTGGCCGTGTTGCTGACCCAGCCTGATATATTTGCTGTAACAAAACCGAGCGCAAAGAGAATGCGTGCCGGGTTCGATCCGACCCATTTAAGTGAAAGCATGCTGTACGCGACACGCTTGTCAAGGCCGTGGGTCATCATGGCTGTTGCGAGTATGAAACTTCCCAGGAAAAGGTAGATCAGCGGATTTGCGAATGGCGCAAATACTTTGGCGGCAGACTCAACGCCCAATACGATACACAGCGTGGGGCCAAGAAGGGATGTTGCAGGTATGGGGATCGGCTCGCATATCCACCATGTTGCTGTAAAGGCGATGACAGCCAGAAGCATCTGCGCCTGCGGTTTTAACCCTTCTATGGGCAGGAGATAAATCAATAAACCAAGTGCAGGTCCAAGGAAAAAGCCTATTGTTTTTCTGCGCCTCTCAAACTTTTCTTCGGCTTCGGTCAACTTCTGCGTGTTTTCGATTTTATCGAGTTTCTTTTGTTCTTCGATCTTTGCGTCGGCCATCCGCGTTCCTCCCCACTTTTGCTGATTGGCATTGCCTTCAGGCAATGAGCAATCTCTGTTGCCTTCATTAACAATGAAGGTAAAATTAAGCGCTGCTTAAGAAGGATTAATAAAACTATTTGACTGCGTCTGAGTCTCCACAAACTCCAAGGATTGATTATCCCTATGAGTCCAGCCCTGCAAAAATCGATTTTTAGCTTTATATGTTGTTCGCCCCCCCCTTTTTTATTATTTGACTCCATTTTACAGAACTCTCATTAAAAAAGCCAGTGCCAAACCTTAAAAAGCAGACGTGGGCTGTACCCTGCGGAATCGCAGGGTACAGCCCACGTCTCTCAAATCGAATCAGCTTTTTAAGCTATGCTTTCGTTGTCGGCGCGTCCGCGTCAGGTATGGCTATTTTCCTGTCAAGTATCCCGTACATGCGCTGTCTGTCAACCGAGCCTACCCATTGTCCAACAACTACGCAAGCTACCGCGTTGCCTATCATGTTAGTCAGAGCCCTGCAGGTGGCCATAAACCAGTCAACGCCCAGCAGAAGCACCAGTCCCGCAACCGGCAGCGTCCCAAGCGACGAAAGGGTCGCAGCCAGACATATGAACCCTCCGCCCGCAACAGCTGCAGCTCCCTTTGAAGTAAGCAGCAGGATAAGCAGGATCTGAATCTGCTCGCCCATGGACAGGTCGACATTGAACGCCTGGGCTATAAATACAGCTGCCATGGTCAGGTAAATGCTTGTGCCGTCCAGGTTGAAACTGTAACCAGTGGGAATAACAAGGCCCACAACAGCAGGCTGAACGCCAAGATTCTCCATCTTGGTGATCAGACGCGGCAGCACTGTTTCCGAAGAGGACGTTCCGCAGACGATCAGGAACTCTTCCAGGATATATCTGAAGAGCTTGAAGAAGTTGAATCCGGCTATCCAGCATATGGAACCAAGCACCGTGATAACAAAGAAGATGGCAGTACCCCATACGCACGCCAGCAGATATACGAGACCGGCCAGCGTACCTGATCCGAATTTAGCAACGGCGAAAGCAATGGCGCCGCCAGCTCCGATCGGGGCCAGCTGCATAATGTAATGGATGCACTTGAAGAAACCGTGCGTGAATTCATCAATGATATGCACCACTGCCTTACCCTTCTCTCCCATAGCCGCAAGGGCCACTCCGAAGAGGATTGAGAAGAAGAGGACCTGCAGGATTTCGCCTGTCGCGAAGGCGTCCACCACGGTAACTGGTATCACGTTCATGAAGAAATCAACCGTGCTCAGGTTCTTGGCGCCTGCCGTGAATTTGGCGATCTGGCCAATATCGAGGGCCGCGGGGTCTGCGTTAATGCCGCTGCCGGGCTGAACAAAATTCACCACGACAAGACCGAGAATAAGCGCGACGGTCGTTACAAGTTCAAAGTAAACGAGCGCAAAGAGGCCAACCTTGCCGACCTTCTTCATGTCACCCATCTTGGCGATGCCCACCACGACCGTACCAAAGATGATCGGGGCGATCAGGCACCTGATCATCTTGATGAAACCGATTCCGAGCGGCCTCAACTGCGTCGCAAAAGACGGCCAGGCAAATCCTATGATAAGACCAATAACAATACCGACTGTTACCTTAAAAAGAAGCGAGCTGAAAAAACCTTTTTTCTTTTCTGCCTTTGCCATGAATGCCTCCCCTATATTTTTGCTGCCATTGTCGAGCTTAGCTGAAAATCTTTCAGATCATGCCCGCTGAAAAGCCTGATGAGGATAATAAAATTGCCGCAAAAAGGGCTTCGAAGACGGCGGCTTTAGGGGTCTTAACAATTGCCAAACCTCTATCGAAGCCCTTATCTACTTGGATCAACAAATACTACCAGCTATATAACTACTTGCTACCACTCAAAATCCGGGAAAATCAAAGAGCCAATGGATACAGAATCATTTTACGCTTGCCTTTATAAACTCCCTGTTCAGCTTCGCAATAAACGAAACCTTGATTCCCTTCGGACAGGCATCCTGGCACTCGTAATGGTTACTGCAGTTGCCGAAGCCCTCCTTCAGCATCTGCTCGGTCATCACGCATACGCGCTGGGCTGCCTCTACCTTGCCCTGCGGAAGCATCGCAAGCTGGGTCACTTTCGCGGCAGTAAAGAGCATAGCTGACCCATTCGGGCAGGCGGCAACACAACCTCCGCATCCAATACATTCGGCAGCGTCCATTGAAACCTCGGCATCCGGCTTGGGTATCAGTATCGCGTTGCCGTCCGGGGAACCGCCGGTATGATTCGATACGTAACCGCCCGCCTGGATGATCCGGTCGAGCGCGCTGCGGTCTACGATCAAGTCCTTCACGAGCGGAAAGGCCTTTGCCCTCCAGGGCTCGATATAGATCGAGTCTCCATCCTTGAATTTCCGCATATGGAGCTGGCAGACGGTCGTCTTGTCCTGTCCTCCGTGCGGAATGCCGTTAATGACCTGAGAGCAGGTGCCGCAGATTCCTTCACGGCAGTCATGGTCAAATGCTATGGTCTCTTTTCCTTCCTTTACCAGCTCTTCATTCACCTCGTCAAGCATCTCGAGGAATGACATGTCGGGACTTATGTTCTTTGCTGTGAATTGTTCAAGTTTTCCGGGGCTGTCAGGGCCTTTCTGGCGCCATACGTAAAGTTTCAGGTCCATTATTTATAACTCCTTTCCGCCAGCTGCAGAGTTTCGAATGTCAGCGGTTCTTTGTGTAATTCAGGTTCTTTGTCGGTGCCTTTGAATTGCCAGGCTGCTACATAACAATAATCCTTGTCATTACGTTTTGCTTCGCCTTCCCCTGTCTGGTATTCGACGCGGAAATGTCCGCCGCATGATTCATTCCGGTCCAGCGCGTCGCGGGCCAGGAGCTCTCCGAATTCGAGGAAGTCCGCAATACGCCCCGCCTTTTCGAGTTCCTGGTTCAGCGTATCACCCGAACCCACTACTTTGACATTCTTCCAGAACTCTTCCCTCAGTTCAGGGATGAGCTGGATAGCTTTCTTAAGGCTCTGTTCGCTGCGCGCCATACCGACATTCTCCCACATGATCTTGCCGAGGTCGCGCCAGAATTCTTTTGGAGACCTTTTGCCGTTAATGGAGAGCAGTTTAGTGGTCAACGCGGAAACATCTTCCTGGGACTTTTTGAATTCGGGATGGTCGACCTTGACGATGCCCGGCTTTGACTTCGCCAGATAGTCCGCAATGGTATAGGGTATTACGAAGTAACCGTCAGCGAGGCCCTGCATCAGCGCGCTGGCACCAAGGCGGTTGGCCCCGTGGTCCGAAAAGTTTGCCTCGCCCAGCACATAGAGACCGGGTATATTGCTCGAAAGGTTATAATCCACCCAAAGGCCGCCCATCGCGTAATGAAGTGCGGGATAGATGCGCATCGGCTGTTTGTAACCGTTTTCATCCGTTATCCGCTCGTACATTTCGAACAGGTTGCCGTAGCGCTCGCGAATAGTGTTTTCGCCAAGCCGCTTGATGGAATCAGCGAAGTCAAGGTATACGCCAAATCCGCTGGGACCCACTCCGCGGCCGTCATCGCACGCCTCTTTTGCGGCACGGGAAGATATGTCGCGCGGCGCCAGGTTACCGTAACTCGGATACTTGCGCTCAAGGTAATAGTCCCTCTCATCTTCGGGTATTTCATGCGGAGGACGTTTGTCACCCTTCTTCTTTGGGACCCATACCCTGCCGTCGTTCCTGAGAGACTCTGACATAAGCGTTAGCTTGGACTGATGCTCGCCTGTTACAGGTATGCAGGTGGGATGGATCTGTGTATAGCAGGGGTTAGCGAAGAATGCGCCCTTCTTGTATGCGCGGTAGTTCGCTGTTACGCTGCATCCCTGGGCGTTTGTCGAAAGAAAATATACATTGACATATCCGCCGGTACAGAGGCATACCGCATCAGCGGCATAGGAACTGATCTTTCCTGTCACCATGTCTCGTACTGTTATGCCCTTGGCCTCTCCGTCAACAACTACCAGGTCGAGCATCTCTGTGCGGGAATGAAGCTTGACCGTCCCCGCTTTCACCTGTCGCGAAAAAGTGGCGTAGGCGCCGAGCAGGAGCTGCTGGCCTGTCTGTCCCCTGGCGTAGAAGGTACGGGAAACCTGGGCGCCGCCGAATGACCGGTTATCCAGATAGCCTGCATAATCCCTGGCAAACGGAACACCCTGGGCCACGCATTGATCAATGATGTTGTTGCTAACCTGAGCGAGACGGTAGACATTTGCCTCACGGGCCCTGAAGTCTCCGCCCTTGATCGTGTCATAAAAAAGGCGGTATATGCTGTCGCTGTCATTCGGATAATTCTTTGCCGCGTTGATACCGCCCTGTGCCGCTATGCTGTGCGCGCGCCGGGCGCTGTCCTGGTAGCAGAAGGCCTCTACATTATAGCCAAGCTCTCCAAGGGTTGCCGCTGCAGACGCGCCGGCCAGACCGGTCCCGACTACAATGATCTTGTATTTCCGCTTATTGTTGGGATTCACCAGTTTCATGTCCTGGCGATGCTTGTCCCACTTTTCAGCAAGCGGTCCTGATGGACATTTTCCGTCAAGTATCACGATTTATCCCCCCTAACCTTTAAAATTCAATAAGCCGAAGATGATCACGAGCGGGATCGACGCATACCCCAAAAACAGGATAAAGGCGATTCCCCTTCCGGTACTCTCAACACAAGGCAATGTCTTGTCGCTGTTCAGTCCGATGGTTTGCACAACACTCTGGATGCCATGGAAGATGTGCAGTCCTACAGCGATCAGTGCCGCAATATAGGCGCCTGATATGAGAATATTTTTAAAGCTGAGCACGATCATTTTAAAAACATCGAGCCTCCCCATCGCATCGATACCGGATGATATCTCGGGGTTGGTCATCCTCAGTGTAAAGTGCAGCAGATGGTAAATCAGAAAAGCTGCGATAAGTAGTCCTGTCCAGATCATGGTCCTGCCCGCGAATGTTGCGCGGACGTTCTTTTTTACGGCGTACGCCTGCGGCCTGGCTGCATTGTTTTCGAGAGTAAGCTTGATTCCAAAAAAGATATGCACCGCGAGCAGGATTACCATCCCGATCCTTGCTGCCCAGACAACTGGCGGCATGCTGTGCAGACGCTCACCGTAGGCATTGATCCAGCCCAGGTAGATAAAAGAATTGCCGAGAAGATGAATACAAAGGAATGTCAGAAGCAAAAAACCGGTAATAGCCATCAAAATCTTTCTGCCGACCGTGCTACTCAAAAATCCCATAGCCTAACCTCCCCTTTTCATATGAATCTTTTTGCGTTTACAGTAAGCGGCCTTCTCTCCCCTTGGCGTCAATAAAACAGCGCCAATTCAGAATAATTTAAAATTCCCGTCATCCGATGCAGTAAAAATCCATGCAAATAAGTGACAATGCACGCACCAGTTTGCAGCTTAGTAATGGCAATAAGCATGCCATTCCGCATTAATGTAGCTGTGAGGCGACATTAATGGTATGGATTCAATCACTTCCGTGAGATACCGTGGCCGGAATACTCTGATAGCTCGCTGTGACTTGTGACATCATGTCAATAATACACACATATGTGGCGCCACATGACGCCACATATGTGAAGAAGTAATTTTTTCGGTTTATTGTCGATCTGGAGAAAACAGGCTCATCGAGTCTGCGGCACTGCTATCGCTGCTTTCCCTTATTTTTTCTGGGCCCCTTCGGCATAAATCTTGTCCCTGCAATAATCCCTGAAGTTATTGACCGATACAAAAAACTCCCGCATCATAATGAACCAGTAGTACTGCCCGCGCTCCGTAAGGGCAAGAATGTCTCCCTTTTTTTTCAGACCTTTTACGAGCCTGAAAAAAAGAATCTCGGGCCAGAGACAGCGATAAGCATCAGCGCCATGTTTTGCCTTAAGTGCCGTCACATTGAGACTCAACCCGAAAAGTTTCATTAAGAAATCGTAGCGGACCCTGTCCTTCAGGGGATAATCCTTTTTTGCCGCAACAGGCATCATCCCCTTGTTCACCTTTCCGATATATTCCTCTATGTCGAATGTATTGGCGTACGCGCTGCCGCCCAGGTGCCCTATTGCCCCGCTTCCAAGACCGGCGTACTCATCATAATGTACCGCATACTCATCTATCATCGACTCATCCTTCGAGAAGCACCAGGCAGTTGTGGCCTTGTAATGCGGCGCGAGCGATTTGACAACCGTCAGATAATAATCCCTGTCCCTGCCGCCCTCGGCCCGGCCAAACTCTTTTTTCATGGTCTCCTGTGTCGTTGATGAAGCCATAAGAGGATAGTAGGTGACCTGGTCGACCCCGAGTTCCACGATGGTTGAGACGTCCTTTTCGAGCATGCCGATGGTCTGTCCCGGGAAATTGGATATCATGTCAACATTCAGGGTATGGAATATTCCCTGTGTCATTCTGAGCCGCTCCGCGATCTCGGCCCCGCTGCCGTATTTATGAAACCGGTTGAGAGATTTAAGCAGTCCGTCGTCAAAAGTCTGCACGCCCACGGACAGACGGTTGATGCCGAGGTCCTTTAAAATCCTGAGGTTCTCTTTTGTAAGGTGGTTGGGGTTAGTCTCGACCGAGATCTCTTCTATATCGTACGTCTCTTTTATAAGGCGCAGTGAAGAACAGAGTTCATCCATAAGGACCGTCGGCGTTCCTCCGCCGACATATACCGCCCCGAATTTATAGCCGAGGTCCCTGTACATCAATATCTCTTTTCTCAGGGCCCTGAAATAGGCCCTCGCAAGGCCTTCTTCAAGTTTGACCCGGTTGAAGGAACAATAAGGACAGAGCTCCTCGCAAAACGGCACATGCATGTAAAGCATCATCGGGCCGTTGTCAGCACTGCGCGGGACCGACAGGGAAGAAGACGGGGCGAAATTCAGGCACCTGGCGTTTATTCTCCGGGCGGCATATATTATCAATTTCTCGACAAGAGAATGTCCAGGCGGCATGAAAACCTTCCGCTCCATTTAAAAGCTATTTCCTCTCGAGATTGCGATAGAGCGTCCTGCGGTCGATCCCGAGGTCGCGTGCGGCCTTTGCCTTGTTGCCGCCGGTACGGTTAAGCGCATCCATTATCGCATCCATGTCGACCTTCGTCTTGTGAGGGGTCCTGTCGTCTGCAAGGTCGGGACCCGATTTGGTAAACTCCCTTGGCAGATGTTCAGGGCAGATCTCGCTTGATGGGCAGAGGATGAAGGCATGCTCAAGCGCATGGCGCAGCTCCCGGATGTTTCCCGGCCACTGGTATTCCATGAAGATCCTCATCACCTCGTCCGAAACGCGGCTTATGTTCTTTTCATGCTCCACATTCAACTGGCTGACATAATGCTGGCATAAACCAGGTATGTCTTCAGTGCGCTCACGGAGCGGCGGCAGCTGGATTGTCATCACCTTCAGCCTGTAATAGACGTCTTCGCGGAACTGACCCTGCCGGATTTTTTTCTGCAGATCGACATTGGTCGCAGTAATAACACGCACATCCGCCTTCAATGTTTTCGAATCACCTACCCGCTCATACTCCTTCCGCTCGAGCACACGCAAGAGCTTGAGCTGGGTGCTGAGAGGGATATCTCCTATTTCATCAAGGAACAGCGTGCCGCCCTCAGCAGCCTCGAACCGCCCTATCTTGTCTTTAACAGCACCCGTGAAAGCGCCGCGCACATGCCCGAAAAGTTCACTTTCAAGAAGATTATCAGCCAGGGCAGCGCAATTGACCTTTACAAGCGGCCCCTTGGCCCTCGATCCCCCATAGTGGAGCGCGTCCGCTATAAGCTCCTTGCCCGTGCCCGACTCTCCCGTGACAAGCACGGTTGTTTCGACATCGGCCAGCAGGTCCAGGACACGGTATATCTCCTGCATTACCCTGCTCTTACCGATGATATTTTTGTACCCTGCCGGACTCGATACCTGCTTTTCGAGGTTGGCCAGCCGGGTTATATCTCTTATTACAAGCACCGCTCCCATGGACCTGCGTTCATGGTCCCGAAGCGGAGACGAGTTAATAATAAATACCTTGCTCGGTTTGCTTGTCGTGCATTCCAGGCGATATTCTATAACAGGCTCCTTTGTCTGCAAGGTCTTGAACAGGATGTGGAAGCATGACCTCTCGCATGACCCGGACAGGCCCATAAGAGATTTGCCGGGGACGAGCTTGTCGCTGATACAGCAGAACTCGGACATCGCCCTGTTCCTCTGTATAATCCGCATGTCCTGGTCTATGGTAAGCACCGCATCGGGAATACTGCTGAAGACTGCCTCAAGGTTCAGGCGGTACTGCTCCTTCTCGTTAGAGATCCTCGTTATTTCCTGCTCGGACACGGCCTTTTCGGTCACATCGCGCCCCACGACCTGGTACTCGGTCGGATTGCCCGATCTGTCAAAGAATGCCCTCACGGAACGATGCAGCCATCTGATCTGGCCGTCGGGCAGAATCACTCGATGCTCCATATCAGCCACAGGTTTGTTCGGGGTAAGACCCATCAAGAGCCTCTGGACCAGCTTATCGTCGTCATCAGGTATCAGGGGCTGACAGGTCGTGCCGATCAGTTCCTCTTTCCCCTTCTGAAAAAATCTGGCATACGCGTCATTAACGAATGTCAGCCTGCCGTCGCTCTTATACCTGCAGACCTGTTCGACCTGGTCCTCGACAATCGCCTGATACCTGAACTCCGTCTTGCGCAGGCGTTCCTTCATCTCCTGCTGTTCGGTAATATCACTGATGAATCCGACAACTTCCTTAGGGCATTCAGCGTCCTCAGGCGAGAGGCGTATCTGGGCCCTCAGCCATATATATCCGCCTTTTTTGTGCAGGAACCTGTACTTCATCGTCAGATGTTTTTCGGTGCGTATGGATGCAATCCTTGCTTCTCGTTCCACGGCATCATCAGGATGGATGCATCTGCTCCAGAGCCCCGGGTCGCTCAAAAATTCGTCTGCATCATATCCCGTGATCTCCGCGATGTTCCTGCTTATAAATGTCAGTGGATAGCCCTCCTCCATGACAAAACTATAGATAACTGCGGGATTGGCGGATAACAGGTATTCCAGACGGTTCTGAGTGGCAGCGAGCAGGTCAATAGTCTTCTTGCGGGCAGTGATATCAAGATACATGGGCAACAGATAATGCGGCTTGCCTGCCTGGTCTCTCAACAGGCGCATCGATACGGTTATCCAGATTACGCTCCCGTTTTTATGGATAAACCGCCTGTCATTTTCATAATAATCTATCTCGCCGGTGATAAGCCGCTCGGCAAATTTTCTGCCGACAGCCCGGTCATCAGGATGAATAAGGTCAAGACTTTTCCTGGCGAGCATCTCCTCTTCAGAATAGCCGGTCATTTCGGTCAGGACCTTGTTGACGCGGATAAAGTTCAGGTTGAGATCGATTATGGCGGCGCCGATCGGGGCCTGGTCAAAGGTGCGCCGGAATCTGTCCTCACTCTCCATAAGGGCCATTTCGGCGTTCTTCCGGTCCGTAATGTCAATATTCAGCCCTTCTACATAAGAAGGCTTGCCGGTCTCATCAGGAATCTCGCGCGCAACAAGGCTGATCCACTTGACCGTGCCGTCCTTGCACTTGAACTGGACTTCCATGTTGGCCTTGCCTTCCCTTCTCAGCGTGCTGAGAAGGCGGTCGCGGTCTTCAGGATTGACATACAGCTGGGACCTGAGATCGCTCAGGACGAGGATCAGTTCTTCAGGGCTCTCATAACCGAGTATCCCTGCAAGGGCCGGGTTGACTGCAAGAAATCTTCCGCTCAGCGTAGACTGGAAAAGCCCCTCAACCGCGTTCTGGAAAAAACGCTTGTAGTTGAATTCTGCATTCCCTTCTATCGCGTCAGTTTTGTCTATATCATTCATTTTTTTTATCAATTGTTGCAGTACCAATCCTTACAAGGCAAACAAAACCGGAGGGGGATTATCAGCCATCTCCCCTGATCTGCCGGCATTCCCTATGCTTGCAGACTATCAAATCCGGTTCCATTTTGTAAATATAAAGAAACGGGGCGGCATTCTGCCGTCCCGTTATCTGCAACTATTGCGAACTGCCTGCGAAGAATTGACTATTCGCCGCAACAGATCCGTCTTACTCTCTTCTTGCCCGTCGACGATACTGCCAGTACAACATCGACCTTTTTGCCGCAATAACGGCAGTTGAGACCTTTACCCTTGGCCTCGGCCCTTGCTGACACGTCCGTCTTGGATTTTACCTTACCTGCCATGATACTGCCTCCTTTCAGACATTACGCCTGGATCACCATAAAATATTCGCCCATCTCAGCCGGACATGTAATCATCCTGCTTCATTCTCCCCTGATTGGCACGTCCGGTAAAGAGTGCGGATGTGACCGGGAAGCTGAGTATAGCTGATAAATATAATATTAATAGCAGCCTGTTGTCAATTCAGTACCCTATCATTCCTGTTCTGGTAATAGTAGTTTTAGCCGAAACACGCGGCGCATTTGCGAGGTTCCAGACCACATACTGTTCGGCATAGAGGCTTTCAGCCGAGACGCCGTCTACCGGAACAATTACATTGATACCCCTCAATGCGGCCCCGCTTGCCGTATACAATACCGCGCCATGTGCGGCAGTGCCTGTAACAATTACGGTCTCTATGCCCTTTGCCTTGAGTATTTTTTCGAGGTCAGTGCCGAGGAATTTGTCCGGGCCTGAGGTTACAACCGGCTCTCCAGCCACGGGAGAGAGTTCCTTTGAGATATCGGCTGCCGCTGCACCGGGAGAAAGACTGTAGATTATTGAAACCCCTTTTGCGCGCGCGCCTGCCATGTTTTTCAAACTGCCTTATTTAACTTCCCCTCTAATTTCTCCGGATTGTTCGCAGCCTGTCTTTACAAAGAAGATACACTCTGGAACAACATTAAGCAATATGTTAACATCAATGGAATTTAGAACCGTTCTTGCTTCAATTCTCTGAAAGGAGGACGATTCAGTACATTCAGATTATTAATACAGCATCAGGCACAACCAGAATATTATCTGCCGTAAAGGAGGTTTTCTCTGTGGACAAAAAACAGAAGATCGAAACCATGACGGATGTCATGAAAAAGTTCACATCATATGTCGGAAAGCATCTGCCCGATGATGTGACGAAGAAGCTTATTGAACTGAGAGAGAAAGAAACGGTCCCTATCGCAAAAACAATTTATGAAGCGATGTTCGAGAACCAGGAGCTGGCCAATAAGCTGAATGTGCCCTGCTGCCAGGACACCGGGGTCATTCAATTCTTTGTCGAGGCCGGTGCGGATTTCCCCGTGCTTGGGGAATTGAGGCAGATATTCACGGATGCGGTCAAGGCCGCTACCATAGAGTCCCCGCTGCGTCATAACGCCGTCGAAACCTTCATAGAAAAAAATACCGGAAACAACGTGGGCACACGCGTGCCCTGGATAGACTGGGAGATCGTTCCAAACAGCAGCAGTGCCACAATCCATGTTTATATGGCAGGCGGCGGCTGTACTCTTCCAGGAGCAGCAAAGGTCCTTATGCCTGGCGAAGGATATGAGGGCGTCGTCAAATTCGTCTTCGATGTCATGACATCCTATGGCGTGAATGCCTGCCCGCCACTGCTTATCGGAGTGGGAATCTCGACTGCCGTAGAAACAGCTGCCCTTCTTTCGAAAAAGGCCCTCATGCGGCCGATCGGGAGCCGCCACGCCAATCCCCAGGCGGCAGAAATGGAACTGCTGCTCGAAAAGGGCCTCAACGAGCTTGGCGTCGGACCCCAGGGCCTGACAGGAAGCTCGAGTGTTATGGGAGTTCATATAGAATCTTCAGCTCGCCACCCATCCACCATCGGCGTCGGCATGTCGACCGGCTGCTGGGCGCACAGGCGCGGGACCATCCGTATCAATGAAGACATGACATATGAAATTCTTACGCACAAAGGAGCAAAAATATGAAAAAAACGTTGACAACACCTATCCAGGATAAAGATCTCGAATCCCTGAATGTCGGTGATATCGTCTTCCTCGACGGTATACTTGTCACCTGCCGCGACGTACCTCACCGCCGTCTGATAGAACTCGGGATTAAACTGCCTGTGGACCTGAAGGGCCTCGCAATTTTCCATGCCGGCCCGATTGTCGCAAAGGACGGCAAAGGCTGGAAAATGGTATCAATAGGCCCGACCACAAGCATGAGGATGGAAAAGTTCGAGAAAGAATTCATCCGCCAGACGGGCGTAAAACTCGTGGTTGGCAAAGGCGGCATGGGCCCCGAGACAGTTGAAGGCTGCAAACAATACAAAGCGGTACACGCGGTATTTCCGGGCGGCTGCGCTGTCCTTGCCGCCACTGAAGTCGAAGAGATCGAGAAGGTGGAGTGGCAGGAGCTCGGGATGCCCGAAGCACTCTGGGTGTCGCGGGTAAAACAGTTCGGTCCGCTCATAATATCTATTGACACAAAAGGAAACAACCTGTTCGAAACCAACAAGGCCGCCTATAACGCAAAGAAAAAGAGCATAGTTGAAGATATCTCCAGCAAGGTCAGATTCATAAAATAGGGAGGAGGCTTAATGGACAGAAAACAACTGATCAACGCACTAATTCC
Organism: uncultured Nitrospiraceae bacterium; assembly: GCA_903822005.1. Lineage (GTDB taxonomy): Bacteria > Nitrospirota > Thermodesulfovibrionia > Thermodesulfovibrionales > Dissulfurispiraceae > Fen-1308. Next base: position 57,673 of record CAIJNL010000025.1, on the reverse strand, counting down.
ACTGGCAGTATGGGGGATTATTCTTCTTTTCCCTGTTCCCCAGGGCCTGCAGCCGAATGCCTGGTACTATTTTGCCCTGTTTGCAGCTGTTATTGTAGGGCTTATTCTGGAGCCGGTACCTGGCTCTATCGTAGGGCTTATAGGCCTGGCCGCGGCCGCGGCGTTGCAGTTAATAAGCTCGAATCCCGGCGCATCTGTAAAGTGGGCGCTTTCCGGTTTTTCCAACAGCACGGTATGGCTGATCTTCGTAGCGTACATGTTCGGTCTTGGCTATGAAAAGACAGGACTTGGCCGCCGTATTGCCCTGAACCTGGTAAAACTTCTCGGCAAAAAAACCCTCGGGCTGGGATATGCCGTTGCGCTGTCGGACCTCTGCCTCGGTCCGTTCATGCCTTCGAATACAGCTCGCAGCGGCGGCACCATCTATCCGATCATTAAAAATATACCAGAGCTGTTTGGATCGTATCCGGGTGAAACGTCCCGCAAAATGGGGGCGTATATCATGTGGACCGGAATCGCAACATGCGCTGTCACCAGCTCTTTGTTTCTGACGGCCAATGCGCCGAACCTGCTCGGAATTGCGCTGGTCGGAAAGGCCACTAACATAACAATTTCCTGGTGGGAGTGGTTCTTCGGTTTTCTGCCAATGGGAGCACTGCTTTTTCTCGCGGTGCCTTATTTGACTTATAAGATTTATCCTCCCGAGATCAAGGAGAGTGCAGGGGCCGATACCTGGGCGACCGAAGAGTTGAAAAAATTGGGCGCCGTGTCGCGCAAAGAACTTATTATGGCGGGATTGGCGGTCATAGCGCTGACTCTCTGGATTTTCGGAGGCAAGCTTTTCGATTCGACGACTGTTGCCATAATCGTTCTGGTGCTGATGATCCTGACCAAAGTAATAAAGTGGGACGATCTCCTTGCTTACAAGCAGGCCTGGAACATGCTCATATGGTTTGGAACTCTGGTTGCCCTGGCGGACGGTCTGGGCATGGTCGGCTTCCTCAAATGGTTTGCAACAACAACAGCAGGGGTAATGCAGGGACTGCCCATACTCTGGATAGTCATTCTGCTGGTCGCGATTTATTTCCTTGTGCATTATATGTTCGCGAGCCTTACGGCACACGCCACGGCACTGCTTCCGTTTTTCCTGGCAATGGCACTTACAGTGCCTGACGTTCCAATCAAAATGATCTCGATTATGCTCTGCTACACATCCGGAATCAGCGCCATGATGACTCCTTATGCGAGCGGACCCAGTGCTATATACTACGGAAGCGGATACATTGACAGGAAGGACTTCTGGAGACTGGGGTTCATTTTCGGCATGATATTCCTTGCCGTATTTCTTCTTATGGGAGTGCCGTATCTGCAATGGTATCTGTCGTAAATCAGGAGAGACTTAAGAGCAGAGAAACACACTTTTGATAATTAAAAGCGACGGTTCCGGAAGGCAAACGCCCTGCGGAACCGTCGCAAAAATTCAGGCCTGAGGTTTTCTTCAAATAGTCATGGCTTACCCTCGTTTCAAAGATACGAGTGCATCAGTAAAGGCCCTGACCCGTTTCTCATCAACAAAGTTATTCCCTTTTCCATCTTTCTTGAAATAACTGCCCACAATCACTCCGTCGACCTTTGAATAAACCCTGTGCAGGTTTTCGGGCGTGGCCCCGCTTCCGATCACGATGGGCAGAGAGGTGTTCTGTCTCACAATGTCTACGTCCCCGGTCTTCGTCTCTGAGCCGGTCAATTCGCCGGACACGATGATCGCGTCAGCCAGTCCCCGTTCCGTCAGGTCGCGGGTCTCTATCGCCAGCCCGCGGTCAGCCAGCGGTGCTGCATGCTTTACGCCAACATCCGCAAAGACCATTACATCAGATTTCAACGCCGACCGCAGCCGCATGGTCAGGTGGCTCGTCCCCTGGATGATTCCCTGCTCGGACACGACGGCATTCATATGAACATTTATGCGGACAAAGTGGGCCTGCACCGCGGCAGCGATTGCGATTGCGGATTCACCGTCGTTACGCAGCACGTTTATGCCGATTGGTACCTTTGCGAGCTTCATCACCTCGCGCGCCACTGCGCTCAGGGCCGCTACCGTCTCGGCAGGCACCCTGACAGGAAAGAAAGGCTTGTCGCGAAAATTCTCGATTATGAGGCCGTCAATTTTATTATTCCTGAATATCTCCGTCTCCTGAAGGGCGCGGTCGTACACCTCGTTCATCGAACCGCCATACAGCGGGGAGCCCGGGAGCGGCAGGAGATGAATGCAGGCAATAAGCGGTTTATTAGATCCGAATACTTCTGAAAACTTCATGTAACAGCCTCCTGTGAATGATACTCGGGCAGACCTTCGTTTACGGGAAAGCAAGGCCCGGCAACTGCTTTCTGTCCGCTTCTACTCTATCAAAGTTTACTCCCTGATTCAAGCCGCTCACACTATCATGCAGCCGGCCCCGTCACATGCCGTTCTTGATAAGCCCTGCCGCTTCTGTTAGACTATTGCAGTTGTTGCCTCAAATATATGGCACGGAGGAAGAAAGCCGTTGAAAGACCCGGGCGCAAATCCAGTCTGGAAAGAGAGCAGCACCATAGAATTTATCGGGATGACCCTGACCTTACCCATTTCGATCATAATCTTTAACCTTATAATAGGTCTGGTATTCCGCGGCTTCGTACCGGCCAATCCTGCGAGCACTCAGATAATACTTATCAATGTACTCTACGCGCTGCTTGGCTCTTCCATGGCAATATATGTGTACAAATTAAGAAAGGCTTTCCTTCTTGTCCTTTGCTCCTTTGTCGTTATATTCAGCATGTATACGCTGCTGATGCTGGCCTATAGGGCCGCTTCCATCGGTGACGTTATTGAAAACAGCATGGGAGAACTCTCATGGATATATGGGACACTCGTCTGCTTTGTTCTCTTTTTCAGATATGCTGAGGTCAGACTCAATTTCGCTGAAGCCCTGAACACTAAAGAACTTGTTGAAGAGGGCACGAACCTTAAATATGACTCAGGCACCTGCTCAAGGTGCGGGCAGGTCACCGTTACGGCAAAAGAAAAGAGCGCGGGCGGCGCAAAAAAGATGGTCTATTTCTGCGATCACTGCGGCATGTATATCAGGGGAAATCCGCTGACCGGCACTGTGCTGGGCATCGTGCTTCTGTCCATGACCCTGATTTTCATATACGCGATGAATGCGGGCAACGAACGGTCTGCAAGCGACACGCTCAACCTTTTGTTCTTGTTATTCCTCTACCTTGGTGGCAGGTCACTGTATCTGGGCGTCAAATCTACCCTTAAAGCAGCAGGCGGGAAATAATCTCGCGACAACTGCCTTCCTTTTTTGAAACTCTTTCGTCAACTTTTGATGGCCACCTTGACGACTATCTTTCGGACTGCTGACGATGTCCCGTAGATGCAGCCGGGACGGTGTACATCAGCCGGGAATAAGATGACATACATGCCGCCGGTCAAAACAAGCTCCATCTCGTCCTTTACATTCTTATAAAAAATTGCGTCTTTCTGTTCGAGCTGCTCCTCTAATACCTCATTTTCAGGGTCAGCAAGTCCGTATCCGATAATCTCCGAGCCGCTGTGAACGTACTGGATGTCGATATATTTGCGGTGCGTCTCTGCCTTGCGTTCAGCCTTGGGAGCGGTCATGTTGTCCTGTACCAGTGCGAACATGTCGCTGCCCTCTATTTCATACCTGCCTGCAGGCTGGGTGGAAAGGTCTGTGTCCCTTATGTACTCCAGCCCTTTGAGCAATGCCTTTGGCAGCGTGGTCCTGTCCTGCTCCAGATTATGTATGCTTCCGAAAATCATGATTTCCCCCTCTTGTAACTTTTAATATCTAAAACTTTTAATATGCGTTCCTGATTCAGGACTGCCCGCCTCTGGCGTTCCTGATCCACTGCAGGACTTCCGCGGTATTTCTCGCAAGGGCATCGAAATCTCCCGAGGAGAGAATCTCTTTGGTTATGAGGTTCGATCCGATGCCGACACTTGCCACTCCTGCCTTAAACCATTTTTCTATGCTTTCCCTGGTCCTGTCAACACCTCCGGTCGGCATAAGGAGCGACCACGGCATGGGGCCGAGAATGCTTTTGACAAAGGACGGGCCTCCGACTTCGCTGCCCGGAAATATCTTGCATATCTCGCAGCCAAGCTCTTCAGCATATGACACCTCGCTGGCGCTGCCGCAGCCCGGCATGTAGGCCACCTTCCTGCGATTACAGGCCTTGGCAACATCTGCATTCAGGACCGGCCCTACCACAAATTCGGCGCCGCTGTTAATGTAGAACGATGCGGTCCCGGGGTCAATAATGGACCCGACTCCGAGTATCAGGTCAGGGACCTCTTTTGTGGCCCATTTCTTCAGATCAGCAAAGACCTGATATGCAAAATCGCCCCTGTTTGTAAATTCGAGCAGGCGTGCACCGCCTTTGGCAACGCCCAAAGCAACCATCTTCGCCACCTCGATGTCCTTATGGTAAAAGACAGGGACCAGACCGCTCTCTGTCATTGCATTCAAAACCTCAAGGCGTTTAAAGCGTCCCATATAAACCTCCGGTCAGTTTCGGCATATTCTCATCCCGTTTCAGCAGTAATGCAAACGCATTCTATCTCGATACCCGGCCGGAGGCGTCGCCCGACATGATCTTTTCGACCTCCTCAACCGTTGCCATATTAAAGTCACCGGATATGGAATGCTTCAGGCAGGAGGCCGCAACCGCAAAGTCGAGGGCCTTTTGCAGGTCTTTGTCAAAGGTCCTCAATCCGTATATCAGCCCTCCGACAAAGGCATCTCCCGATCCCACCCGGTCGACAATGTCGGTAATGTCAAATTTGGGTGCGACATACATCTTACTGCCGTCATACAGTATGCCTGACCATGTGTTGTGGCTGGCGCTGATGCTCCCCCTCAATGTTATACCGGCAAGCTTCAGATTCGGGAAGACCTTCATCATCTCTGCCGCAACATACCGGTATTTTCCGGCATCTACATTGCCTGTTGTAACGTCCGTATCAGGGGCCTTGATGCCAAAGACCTTTTCCGCGTCTTCTTCATTTCCGACTGCGATATCACATAAACTTACCAGTTCGGGCATTGCATCGCCCGCCTTCTTTCCCCATTTCCATAACTTCGCGCGAAAATTGAGATCGCACGAGATAGTCAGGCCTTTTTCACGCGCCTTCATGATACCCTCAAGACAGACGTCGCAGAGCCCCTCACTGATGGAAGGCGTAATGCCTGTCCAGTGGAACCAGTCCGCATCAGCAAAAACCATGTCCCAGTCGATCATGCCTCGTTCGATGGTCGCAATGGATGACATGTCCCTGTCATAGATCACCTTTGAGCCGCGCTGCACCGCTCCGTTTTCGAGAAAATATATGCCGATGCGGCTGCCACCTCTAACTATCTTTTCAGTGCCTGCGTTGAAACTCCTGAGAAAGGACACGCAGGCATCTCCGATATCATTTTTCGGAAGCCTTGTCACATAGTCAACAGGCATGCCGTAATTGGCGAGCGAGACCGCAACATTTGCCTCGCCGCCGCCAAAGGTGACATCGAATGCCTTTGCCTGACCAAACCTTAAAAAGCCGGGCGGGCTGAGCCGCAGCATTATCTCTCCAAAGGTAACAACTTTTTTCATGTCGCTCCCTCCTGATTCAGTTATTCGGGCTGCTGCCTTTCACCTCGCGAGCCATCCGCCATCAACAGCCAGTGTATATCCGTTGACATAGTCGGATGCTGCTGACGCGAGAAATACGGCTGTGCCTTTCAGGTCCGCGGGCAGTCCCCATCGCCCGGCAGGTATACGCTCAAGAATGGCCTGGTTTCTCTTGGGGTCTTCGCGCAAAAGGGCCGTGTTGTCCGTAGCCATGTAGCCGGGAGCAATCGCGTTTACATTAATGGAATGTTTGGCCCACTCATTCGCAAGCAGCCTTGTCACCCCCATGACCCCGCTCTTGCTGGCAGTGTAGGACGGCACCCTGATGCCTCCCTGGAAAGAGAGCATGGACGCGATATTAATTATCTTGCCGCCGGTCTGCTGTTTAAGAAATTGTTTTGCAGCGGCCTGCGAAAAGAAAAAAACAGTCTTGAGGTTGACATCTATAACATCATCCCAGTCCTTTTCAGTGAAGTCAATGGCATCTGCCCTTCTTATGATTCCGGCATTATTGACGAGGATATTGATCTTGCCAAAGGTCTCTACCGCCTTGACCATTACAGTCTCTACTGCCTTTATCGTCGACAGGTCGGCTTCAACGGGCAGGAATTTTCGCCCGAGTGACTCTACAGCCTTCTTTGTCTCATCCATGCCGGCGTGGTCGACTCCCACTATATCAGCACCTGCCTCTGCCAGCCCCATCGCCATCCCTTGCCCGAGGCCAGTGCGGCATCCTGTGACGATTGCAACCTTACCTGCCAGACTGAATTGATCGAGTATCATATTCACCTTCCTGGTATCGGTTATTTCATCTCTGACATTGGCACATCGTCCATGTCAGTAAAGGTCTGATTTTCTCCAACCATTCCCCATATGAAGGTATAGTTCGAGGTCCCCACTCCTGAATGTATCGACCAGCTTGGCGATATCACCGCCTGCTCGTTTCTCATCACCATATGCCTGGTCTCTTTCGGCTCGCCGAAGAGATGGAAGACAAGGGAATTCTCTGGCATCTCGAAATAGCAGTATACCTCCATGCGGCGGTCATGAGTGTGGCATGGCATGGTGTTCCAGACACTGCCTTTCTCCAGCTCGGTAAAGCCCATCACAAGCTGGCAGCTCTGAAGCACGCTCGGATGGATGCATTGGAATATTTGCCTCTTGTTAGCGCCCTCCTGAGTCCCGAGCACAACCTTCTGTGCCGAATCCTTAGTGATTTTAGTGGTCGGATATGTTGCATGGGCCGGAGCGGAGTTGAAATAAAACTTTGCCGGGTTTGCGCCGTTGATGCTTTTGAAGGAGAGTTCCTTTGCCCCCATGCCCACATAAAGGCACTCTTTATATTTCAGATCATAATCCGTCCCATCCACTGTCACAACGCCTTCAGCGCCAATATTTATTATGCCGAGCTCTCTCCTCTGCAGGAAATAGTCGACACCCAATGCCTTCGTCACTCCTGGCGAGACTGCCTTGGCCACAGGACAAACCCCACCGACGATTATCCTGTCTATATGGCTGTAAACCATGGTCAGCTTATCGGGTTCGAAAAGATTTTCGACAAGCAAGTGTTTTCTCATCTCTTCCGTCGCCATCATCTTCAGATGGTCAGCATGAATTGAGTATCGTATATCCATATTTTCTCCTTTAACCTGACTATCCTCCGGCAGCCTGAATCAGCCGCCTATCGCCTGTCCTGCACCACTTCACAAACCTCTTTGCCGCCAACGCCATCTCCGTCCTTTACAATGCCGATAATTTCCGATACGACATTCCGGATGGAATAAATAATCATGATGCCGCCTGAAGCTGGCAGGCATGAATAGAGTATCCATTTTGGTATCGCGAAGACGTTCGTGACATCCTCAGCAGCATCGGTCAATTGCCAGGAATAATAAAAGAAGATCACAGCAAAAGCCAGGGCCAGGATTTCAATGACCAGGCGGTACGCATGCCGCGGTCTGGGGGCAAGGCGTTTCTCTATCCAGTCGCCGACACTGAAATGCTCCCTTGATATCCAGAGGGCCGCTGACCCGTAAAAGACGAGATAGGCCACCAGTAGTTCAATTATCTCATCAAACCAGTGCAGAGAAACTATCGGGATAAAGCGCACCATGACGTTTGCCGTTACCAGCAGTGTGAGCAGAACGAAACAGGTTATTGTTATGGTCTTCAGCAAATTCAGAATGCCCGCATCTATCAGTTTTAAAATGTTCATGGACATCTCCTTTCCAGTTTATCCGGCCTGCTCACTTGCCGCCCAAAAGATTCGGGATAAACAGCGCGATCTGCGGAACATACGCAATTATGATAGTCACAATCAGGATTCCGACAGAATAAGGCCATACCTCTCTCGATATTTCTCCGAGAGTGACCTTGCTGAAGCAGGACACGGCGTAAAGGCACATTCCGACAGGCGGCATCAGGTTCCCTATCATGATCAGCAGGGTCATAACTACGCCGAAGTTGACCGGGTCTATTCCGAAGCGCTGGCATATGGGGAAGAAGATCGGTATGGTAAGTATGAAGATTGCGTTGCCTTCAAGGGTCAATGCCAGGATCAGGACCACCACAATAATCATGGCAAGTATCGCAGAAGGCGTAGCAGCCATATTGGTCAGGGTCATGATTATTTCATCGGGTATCTTATGGTATATGGAAAGCCAGCCAAAAAAACCGGCAGCGGCGATAATGAACATAAGGGCAATGGACTGCTTGATTGATGTCCAGAAGATTTTCGGCAGGACTTTCAGCGTGAGATCCTTGTACAGAAACCCCAGAAACAGGGCATAGAGAGAAGCGACTACAGCAGCTTCCGTCGGGGTAAAAATACCGGTGAGAATGCCGCCGATAATAATAACCGGGGTCATGAGGGCCAGAAAAGCGCCCTTGATACTCGCAAGCACTTCTTTTAAATCAGCCCTGGGCTGCTTCGGCAGCTTGCGGACCCGTGCCAGAATATATATTGCTATCATCATGGCTATGGCCATCATTATCCCTGGAATGAATCCTGCCAGAAAGAGAGCGCTGACAGACACCCCTGTCAGGGCGCCATAGACAACAAAGGGAATGCTTGGCGGTATTACAGGACCGATGGTTGCTGCGGCCGCCACTATGGCAGCAGAAAAACGCTTGCCAAAACCGTTGTCAGCCATGGCCTTGTAAAGCACCTGGCCCAGCCCTGCCGCATCAGCTATGGCCGAGCCGGACATGCCCGAGAAGATGACGTTGGCAATAACACAAACATGCCCGAGACCGCCCGAGAAATGACCGAATAGTGCTTTGGCAAAACGGAAGATCCGGTCGGTGACGCCGCCGCTGTTCATGAGGTTTCCCGCGAGAATAAAGAAAGGTATCGCAAGAAGGGTAAAGCTCGTAGTAGAAGCATACATTCTTTGAGGCAGCATAGTCAGGAAATCGCTATCGCCCAGGGCGGTGAAGAACGTCGTGGCTGTGAGGCCCAGGGCCACCGCGATGGGCAGATTGCTCATGACCAGCACCAGGAGAACGGCAAAAACAAGAAAAGTAAGCATATTAGTGCTCCTTGGATTTCTTCCCTTTTCAAGACGCATCCGTTATCTGCCAAGGGAGACACGGGGCTACGCTTTTATATCCTGCTTCTTGATCCGGGGCAGAGAATCCGGGGTGGCTCCGGCATGGATATATGCCGGCAGTCACCCCGGATTTACTTATCCGCCCATTGTTACATCACTTTACAGCATCCACCATCTTCACGAATTCCTTGATGTTAGCTTCGCCGGCCGTGGCCTTCATCCTTTCATAGGCGGGACCCATTAGCGCCTTGAACTTTGAGACGTCAGGATAAGTAACCTGCATCCCCAGTTTCTTCAGCTGTTTGATCTGATCAGCCTCTGCTGCCCTGAGGGTCTTTCTCATCCAGTTGCCTGCCTTTACGCTCTCTTCCTTGATTATGGTCCTCTGCTCCGGCGTCAGTTTATTCCATGTTTTCTTGCTGATGACATGGACCATGGTGTTGTAGTTATGGCCTGTCATGGCAAGATATTTCTGATGTTCGTAAAGCTTGTTCGAGTAAATGACCGAGATCGGGTTTTCCTGCCCGTCCACGACTCCCTGGCTCAGCGCCATCTGGAGTTCATTGAAACCGATCGTGGCCACAACTGCCCCGAGGGCTTCCATGGCTGCCTGCGTCGGCAGTTCAGGTGGGGTGCGTATCTTCAGCCCCTTTACGTCGTCCGGCTTATTGACGGGGCGCACATTATTCGTAAGGTTTCTGAACCCCCACTCCCAGTTTGACAGGAATACCAGTCCTGCCTTGTCCAGGTCTCCGACCGCCCACTTGAGGAACGGCCCGTCAAGGACCTTGTCTGCCTGCGCATAATTTTTAAATACAAAGGGAAGCATAACGCAATTGAATTTGGGTGAGTACTTTCCGAGCTGTCCCTGTGTGGGAAGGCTCATGTCAACAGCGCCCAGGATGTTCTGCTCCAGCACCTCGGGCGGTGAACCGAGCGCATTATTCGGATAGATAATTACCTTTACCTGTCCGTTTGTCCTCTTTGCTACCGCTTCCGCAAACATCTTGCTTGCCAGGTTGCCCGCGTGAGTGTCAGCCGCGAAATGGCCCATCTTCAGGTCAATGGCAGCTGCATTGCCGGCCATGCCAAAGACGCAGACGGCAACGGCCAGGCTTAAAACAGCGATCAACAGCTTTTTCATTCTCATACCTCCTCGAACAATTGATTGCATCATCATTTAATGGTTATATATCCTTTGTTCTTCAGATACTCGAGGCTCTTGATATAATTCGCCTTTGTCTCTTCGACTGTCTTTGCCCCGACGAGTTCGATCCCGATATAATTTTTCTTGTTCTTCGCGAGGATCTCGAAAATAACACCAAAGTCGAGTTCGCTGTCAGTAAGCACCGGCTGGCATACGCCATTTACCGAGGCCTTCAAATGGGTGTAATAAAGCCTTGGAGCGATCTTCCTGATAACGCGTTCAGCTTCCTTTGGATCGGTACGCACCCGTGATACGCAGAACATGTTGGCAGTATCGAGCTGTAATCCAACAGCCTTGTCTGTAGCGTCAGCAAAAGCCTCGTAGCCGTATGCTCCCAAAACCGGCAGGAAAGCGTCTTCGACAACGAGCTGCAGTCCGGCGGCCTTGACCTCTTTTGCCGCTTTGTTCTGAACTGCAACGGCCTTTTTAAATTCGTCTTCAGTCCATGCCATCTTTTTAGGGTCTTTGCCGAATTCATCTCCTGAGTCTGCAGAACGGACTGTCCTTGTCCCCTTCTTGAAATAACCGGCGTTTTTCTTTGAATTCGCAAGCACCTGCCAGTAATCTGCATCAAGCGGGCCGCGGTTGGACGCATAGACTATCTCGATCTTTTTTGATGCAGCATATTTGCTTATTGCCTTGATGTCTGCTTCAGACAGCGCTGCGCTGGCGTCCCTCAGCTCCATCCAGGAAAAACCCTGCTCCTTGCCGAAATCGATAAGCATTTTGGCATTTTCGAGCGACGGGCCGATTCCGGCAGGGCCGAAACTTGCCGAAAGGAAACCGAGCTTCAGATTGGGATACTTGGTGAAGGTGATCTTTTTGGCTGCTGCATCAACAGCAAGAGACTGACCGGCAACGAAAAAAACGAGACATACGGCAACAAGCATTACCCTAAGAATTCTCATAATCCACCTCTCCCTGTTAGACCGTTTTTACTTTACCCCCGAATACCCAAGCAGCACGGAAATTTCAGAGGCAGCTCTCATGACCTCTTTCCTCAATGTGTCCTGTATCATCCTTTTAGTCACCCGGAAGGCAGGCCCTGAAGCGCTGATTGCGGATACCACCTTCCCTTTATCACCAAAGACCGGGGCCGCTACGCAGCGGATACCCAGCTCATTCTCTTCATCATCAACAGCATATTCCTGCTTCCTGACCGCAGCCAGATGCTCTTTCAGTTGCGCGGGGTCTGTGATGGTATTGGGCGTGCGCGGCGGCAGACCAGTAGCTTGGATCACGCTTTCGACTTCATCTTCTGAAGAATAGGCAAGCAGGACCTTGCCCACGGCGCAGCTGTTGGCCGGGGTGCGCGAGCCCACGCGCGAGGACATCTTCAGTCCGCCTGCATTTATCTCTTTCTCTATCTTGTTTATATAGACAATCTCGTTCTGTTCGAGGATCGCCATATGGACGGTCTCGCCTGAATCTTCGGCAAGCCTCCTGAGTACAGGTTCAGCTATCTTTATCTGGTCCAGCTGACTGGTTACAAGGTTGCCGAGTTCAAGCAGCTTAAGTCCGAGAAAGTAGTTCTTTGTGGCGGAATCCTGGCGGACATATCCCATATATACTAGTGTCGAAAGTAGCCGGTGGACTGTGCCTTTAGGGAGATTTAAGATGAGTGAAACGTCCCGTATGCCCGTACCCTGTGAATTCCTGCCTACAAGCTCCAGGATATTGGCCACGCGCTCGACGCTTTGCACCAGATTTGACGGTTTTTGCGCTATGTTATTGCGTTCCATATTACGAAACCTTGTTCCATTATATGAAATTTTTGACGCATTGTCAAGAGAAATTTTTAGGTAATATCGACGTCCGGCATTATATAATAATGATGAACTTTATGGTACATGCCTGTGAAAGCCTGTCCGATAGATGAGATAATCCCCGCACTGAAAGAGGCGCTACGAAAGTGTCCCTCTGTTGTCCTGCATGCCCCGCCTGGAGCAGGCAAGACTACACGTGTGCCTTTGGCACTGCTCGACGCCCTGATGCCAGGCAGCCGCATCATCATGCTCGAACCACGAAGGATCGCCGCTGTCTCGGCGGCCCGCTGGATGGCGCATCTGCTGGGCGAAGAGATCGGTCAGACCGTAGGTTATACAATACGCTTTGATAACAGGGTTTCCGCAGCCACTAAGATTGAAGTCGTAACTGAGGGAATACTCACCCGCCGTATCCAGGCTGACCCCGGTCTCGAAGGGATCGCAATAATCATTTTCGATGAATTCCATGAACGCAGCCTTAATGCTGACCTTGCCCTGTCTCTAAGCCTCGACGCGCGTCGCTGCCTGAGGGAGGACCTGAAGATAATCGTCATGTCTGCCACGCTCGACTGCGCCCCTGTTGCGGGCCTGCTTGGAGACGCGCCGGTCATCACATCAGGCGGCAGGGCATTCCCTGTGTCCGAGAAATATTCTGAGGACAGGAATAACATACCGCTATCAGTCAAGGTAAGAGATGCGGTTAAAACCGCGCTCAATGAAGATGAAGGGGACATCCTCGTATTCCTTCCGGGTTCCGGTGATATCCGTGCATGTGCTGCAGAGCTGCGCCCTGAGATAGAAAAAAAAGAGTCTTCGGTCACCCTTCATCCTCTTTATGGCGACCTGCCCTTTGAGGAACAGGAGCGGGCGATACTGCCGGCGCAACAGCGCAAGATAGTGCTCGCAACGAATATCGCTGAAACAAGCCTCACTATCGAAGGGGTTCGCATTGTAATCGACAGCGGCCTTGCACGCAGGCTTCAGTATGACCCGGCCACCGGTATGAACAGGCTGATCACTGTCTCTGCCTCAAGATCATCCGCCGAGCAGCGCAAAGGCAGGGCCGGAAGGCTCAGTCCGGGCGTATGCTACCGCCTTTACAGCCAGCATACCTTCAACTCCATGCTCCCTTTTTCTCCGCCTGAAATACTCATATCCGACCTTTCATCCCTTGCCCTCGAACTGGCGGCATGGGGGGTGACCGGACCTTCAGGGCTCTCATGGCTCGATGCGCCGCCGCAAGCTTCATGGGCAGCTGCCAAAGAATTGCTGACAGAACTTGGGGCAATAGATCTGTCCGGCTCAATTACTGAAAGAGGCAGGGCAATGGTGCGCATGCCACTCCATCCGCGACTCGCGTCATTGCTGTTAAGAGCGTCGGATCTGGGCTGCCCTGCCCTTGGCGCCGATCTTGCCGCCCTGCTTTCTGAACGCGATGTTGTCCAGCGTGGTGAGCATGGGCGCATGGTATATTCCCGCGAAGCAGACATCGCCGACAGGCTCGGGATGCTTCATTCCTGGCGCAAAGAAAAGAAGGATTCCAGCGGCGCTGACTCGGGGGCCCTTCGTAATGCGGACAGGACATCCAGTCAGCTATTACGCCTGATGCCGAAGTCCGGCACAAAAGATAAACCTGTTAAAGATAAATATGAACTGATCTCTCGCCTCCTGCTTTGCGCTTATCCCGACCGGATTGCAAAAAAGCGGGTTGACGGCGAAGGCCGTTTTGTGCTTTCACAAGGCAAAGGTGTGAGGTTCACTTCAACTAATACGCTGAGTAATTCTCCATATATCGTTGCGGCGCAGCTCGATGCAGGCGGCCCGGGAGAAGGCACCGTCCATATCGCTTCGCCCCTTGATGAAGAAACCATAAGGGAGGAATGCGCTGATCGAATCCGCACCACACGCCGCGTTGAATGGGACAGGCGCGAAGGCAGGATAGTTGCCACCATCGAAGAAAAGATCGGCAGCATCCTTCTTTCGACCAAACCCTTCAGGCCGTCTGATGATGAGGCATCGCCGATACTATGCGATGCCATCAGAACATCTGTCGCAACTCTTACTTTTACTAAAGAAGCCCTGCAGTTTCAGGGTCGCGTCGCCCTGATGGCAAAACACTTTCCCGCTGAGTCATGGCCTGATCTATCGGCTGAGGCGCTGCTTAAAAAAACCAATAAATGGCTGCAGCCCTGGCTTGGCCCTGCACGCACTGCGCAGGACATTGCAAAGCTCGACATACTGCCTGCACTAAGGGCAATGCTGACGCGTGAACAGCAGCGCCTGCTGGATGACCGCTCACCGACGCATATTGTTGTGCCGAGCGGGAGCCGCGTTGTGCTTGACTATGAATCGGGAGATATTCCGGTGCTCGGCGTTAAACTTCAGGAGATGTTCGGACTTGCCGATACGCCGAAGATTGCCGGAGGGAGGGTAAAGATACTTCTTCACCTGCTCTCACCGTCGCGCAAGCCGCTGCAGATCACTCAGGACCTAAAGGGTTTCTGGGACAGCAGTTACCATCAGGTAAAGAAGGAAATGAAGGGGCGCTATCCGAAGCATCCCTGGCCGGATGATCCTTGGAATGCGATACCGACCCGTAAGGTAAAAAAGCGGATGTGATCGCAGGGAATAGTGCCTATCTCATGTTGGCAAGGGCAGGAGAGGTTTCTCACAGCAATCCTTGCGGCATGCCAACCTAAATATGTTGCAGTGTACAAGTGGAAATACGCAATTCTTCGTGAAGTGAGAAGGAAGTCATTCTTGGCGTCCTGGTGCTCTTCGCATTTCTTAGTCCTGCTTATTGGGGGCTCTTTTCGCTTTTCGTTTCTTATAGTCAATAATATGCAACATCCTCAGAATACGCTCAATGCGTTCCTTATAGAGTATTGGGTTAACGCTTTTTCCAGAATTTCCGTTTCTGCAGATACCAAAAGCCGACAGCTGCGCATATTGCAATGGCAATCGCAAGAATCTGAAACTGTTTGACATCAGCAAGAAACAACTCTACAGCATGTCCGAACAGATAGCCACCTCCTGCAACACCGACTGACCATAGTATAGCTCCCGCAAAATTAAAGAAAGCAAACCTGCCTGCATTAACTCGATTGCTCATGCCAAGGACAAACGGCGTCATAATGCGAATCCCATAAACAAAGCGGAAGCTGAGCATGATCGCATCGTGATACCGTTCAAGAAAGTGGTGAACCCTCTGAACTTTCTGATAAAGCCTCGGGAAACGCGCAAGAATTACGTTCCCTTTCCAACGGCCCACATAGAAGTAAAACTGGTCTCCCGAGAAACTACCTACCACTGCAATAGCCATAACGAGCGAAAGATCGAGATAGCCAAGCGATGCGCCTACACCACCGAGCAGTAATATCGTTTCCCCTTCGAGAAACGTGCCGACCAGCAAGGCACTGTAGCCATAGTTACGAATGAGATATTCAAGGATTTCAGGTATTGTCATAAAGTGACGCGGTTATTTGCAATGTCGATATAATAGCACACGATCACGCGGCATTTATAATAGACAGTGAGAAATTAATATACCCAACACAATGGCGCAGAGAGTTTTGTGCCGAGGGATACACGCGGCGCACGTCAGAGCAGCTCATGGCCCATTCCAATATGTGCCGTTCTCAAAGATGCTTTCAGTTAGTAGTCACCGACAAGTTGCAATATCCTCTGACAATTTCCTTTTCGTTTTAATCCAGGAATCGTTTGATAAATCATTATTATAAAGTGCAGGAAAATTTGCATGCATGAGGTTGAGTTGCCACTGAAAGGTTATAATATAATTATTATGGAGGTAGCGTATGTTTGAAGGATTGTTTCAACCGATGCATTTAATCATTATACTTGCCATAGCCCTGATAGTCTTCGGGCCTGGCAAGCTTCCTGAACTTGGTAAAGGACTCGGCAAGAGTATCAGGGAACTAAAAAAAGCCATATCGGATGTCACCAGTGACATTGATTCAACAATGGACGTTAAAGAAACGCCAAAGGAAATAACTGTATCCCCTGCCGCAACGGAGATGAAGCAGGAGACTGCTACAAAGAAAACAGTGAAAGCCAGAAAAAAAACTGCCAGCGGGGTTTCTCTGCAATAGTTTTCGTGCATCATTGCCGTCTTTCGACAACTGCCCCATAAGTTCTATTTTTGTTTCGCTATGAAATTGTCGAAGAGAACATGTGAATCTGCTTTGGACCAAAGACCTACTCTGCCGTTAATGTCAGTCTTGAGGGTATAATCGATATATTTTTTACCGTCAAGATATCCTTCAATCTTTCTGTCCTTAATAAGCACCTTCAATGTATGCCATCCTTTTCCCGGCGGAGGGACATTCTTTATCCATTGCAAAGAGGAACGTTTCCCTTTCTCAAATTTGAAAAGAACGAGATTGTTTTCGAGGGCATTCGCCCTGACAGCGAGATACTCTCCTTCTGCCTTTATATTGAATGCTATCCCGGCAGCCTGGTCTTCCTTCCCGGCTATCGCCTTAAAAGAAACCGTCAATGAGCCGTTTCGAAAGCTTTGACAATCTTTGCAGATGCTCAGAGGGAATTCATTATATAAGGAAATGTTCTTTATGAATAAAGCATACTCAGGCCCAAATACTGATTTAGCATTATCAACTAGCTGCTGCGATAAGGTTCCCTGTTTCCATTTTCGACCATCAACAGCGTATACTTGTCGCGCGCCGTCCTTTTCGATTAACCACACCCCCATAATCGACAGGAATGTTTTTGGTTCTGCGCCGATTGTATCTTTCTGAAAATCTATTATTCTGCCAGCTGGTTCCGAGGCCGAAAGTTCAGGTGTCAATAATATCCCCGATACAATTGATACTGTCACAATAGCGATAATAAAACAGAATGATCTATAGCACTTCATCTTAATCCTCCCGATGAGCTTTGCGAGCTCCTTTAAATAAACATTACCAAAGTGCTGCTTCCTGTTATTTACACTACCGTCTTCCAGAGAAAGCCGGCCAGTGCTGAGCCTATAATCACCGGGACCATTCCCCGCTTAAAATATATCATTCCGACAAACGCTATCAAAGCAGCTACAAGGGCATACCAGTCGAATCCTTTGCCTGCAGGCATCAGCACATGATATGCAAAGAATACCGACAGATTTAGTACAACGCCGACTACGGCCGCGGTAATGGCTGATAGAGCTGCGCCAAGGCGGACATTTCGTCTTACCTTTTCGATATACGGGGCGCCGACAAATATCCACATGAAGCATGGGGTAAAGGTCACCCAGGTAGTGAGCAGACCTCCGATCGCACCAGCGACAGCCGGCTGAAGCCCTTTAGCGTTGTAAAAGGCTGCAAGGTAGCCGACAAACTGAGTCACCATGATAAGTGGACCAGGAGTAGTTTCGGCCAGGCCAAGACCATCGATCATCTGCTCAGGTCGTATCCAGCCATATTGCATGACAGCCTGCTGGTCAATGTAAGCGAGCACGGCATACGCCCCGCCAAAGGTCACCATTGCAGCTTTGCTGAAAAGAAGACCGATATCGATGAATATATCATTCCAGCCTCTCAAGAAACCAAGGAGGATTATGGGTAGAAACCAGAGCGGCAGGCATATCGCTATCACTTTCAGGGAATGCCGCCAGCCGGCAGTTGATGCTTCGGCAGCCCTCGAATCAGCAATAACATATTCCGAGGGATCTATGTATTTATTGTCAGTTGTCACTGTGAACCTGGCCGGAGCATAAATGCTGCCTGCATAACCGATGCACCCGGCAGCGAGAATGATGGCCGGAAATGGAATATGCAGAAAATATATTCCGATGAATGACAGTGCAGCCAGAGTGATAAACACTTCATTCCTGAGAGCCCTTTTCCCAATGCGGATGACTGCTTCAGCGACAATGGCAGCCACAGCCGGCTTCAATCCATAAAAGAATGCATCAACAGCTGCTACATCCCCCATGGAAACATAGAGCCAGGAGAGTCCCCAAAGTATGAAAACCGAAGGCAGGACAAATAACACCCCAGCCACAATTCCGCCTCTCGTCCCATGCAGGAGCCAGCCGATATAGATCGCCAGTTGCTGGGCTTCAGGACCGGGGAGAAGCATGCAGAAGTTGAGCGCCTGGAGGAAATGGTCTTCGGGTATCCATTTCTTCTTCTCAACCAGATCCTTATGCATCATCGCTATCTGTCCGGTTGGCCCGCCGAAGCTGATAAAACCAAGTTTAAGCCAATAGCGCAATGCTTCAATAAATGTTGGTTTCGTCATCACGTTAATTATTCCCGTTCGTCTGCTTTTGGATACATAGAGCATCTCAGACACTGTCTGGAGATGTGATTTTGGTATTAGGTTCAGTGTACAACTTTATTCTCCTCATTCAAATCTGTACAAGTAAAATAAAGCTTCACACCGCTAACTGAACCTGCAGTTAATATCTCATTTGATCAAATCTTGTGAAGTGACTCAGAAGCCGGAATGCAAAAATGCGGTTATCAGTATTTCTTTCGGAAATGCGCAATATTGAAGGCTTACCGATTTTCTTGACTTTCAGTAGACGTCATTATGGCTGATTGTTACTTGCTATAGTTCATTTCCATTCAAAATGAGCAGGGTTGGTCTCTACCTGTTTGTGTTCTTCCGGAATTACACTAGAATTATAAATAGGCAGCAAACAGATGGGTGTAAAATCCATGAAACAGTTCGACCCGAAATAGTTAAAGGATAAACACGGGCAGAACGCTGATCCAGTATAATAAAACCATCAGGAGGATTAAGCCATGTACAAAGCAAAAGCCTATTCCGCTGCCAGTGCAACATCACCCCTGGCCCCCTTCACGATCCCAAGACGCGATAACACTGAAAGTGACGTGCAGATAGAGATCCTTTTCTGCGGCATCTGTCACTCCGACCTGCACTCGGTGCGCAACGAGTGGAGCAGTATCATGCCCACTGTCTACCCGATTGTCCCCGGCCACGAAATTGTCGGCCGTGTCACCAAGGTCGGCTCCAAGGTAACGAAGTTCAAGCCGGGCGACCTTGCGGGCGTCGGCTGCCTGGTTGATTCGGACCACACATGCCCCAATTGCAAAGACGGCCTGGAACAATTATGCCCAAACCAGACCCTCACCTTCAACTCCCCGGACAAACACCTCGGGGGCGTCACCTACGGGGGATACTCGGAAAGTATTGTCGTCGATGAACGCTTCGTTCTGCACGTTCCGTCCAATCTCAATCTTGCCGGCGTCGCGCCTCTGCTTTGCGCCGGGATCACAACGTACTCGCCCATGCGCCGCTGGGGCAACATCACGGGCAAAAAAGTCGGGGTGGTCGGCCTGGGTGGTCTGGGCCACATGGGGGTCAAGTTTGCCCGTGCGTTTGGAGCACACGTCGTTGTCTTCACCACCTCTCCAGGCAAGAAAGCGGATGCGCTTCGCCTGGGCGCCGATGAGGTCATCATTTCGACCAATGCTGGAGAGATGCAGAAGCACGCAGGTTCATTCGACTTTATCCTCGACACCATTGCCGCGGAACATGACATCAACGCCTACCTCAACATGCTTGGTCGGGACGGCAACATCACGCTTGTAGGCGCGCCCGAAAAACCGTTTGCCGTTTCTGCCTTCAGCCTGATATTCGGGCGCCGCAGCCTCTCCGGCTCACTCATTGGCGGCATCGCAGAGACACAGGAGATGCTCGACTTCTGCGGCAAGCACGACATCACGGCCGATGTCGAAGTCATCCCCATCCAGAAGGTCAACGAAGCCTACGAGAGACTCGTCAAATCCGATGTGAAGTACCGCTTCTCCATAGATATGACGTCCCTGAAGGCTGCCAGTCAATCAGAAGGAGGAAATAAATGAAACTGATCACCGCAACAGTTATGACGTTTTTTCTGCTGGCTTTGGTTTCGGCCAATGCAAATCAGGCGGCCGCCTCGGAATTGGGCGCTCCCCCTGCCGCTTCAGGCAAGGATTCGCAGTCAATCAAAATCATAAAGATGGGTTCCCAGCCCTCCAGCAGAGGACCGGCCACGAATTTTACCGGCACGGTGCACTCTGAGCCCCTGTTCCAGGAAATCGCTCCTTCACGTTTGTCTGCTAACCTCGTCACTTTTGAGCCCGGGGCCCGTACAGCGTGGCACGCCCACGCAACGGGCCAGACCCTGATCGTAACGGACGGCACCGGTTGGGTTCAGCAATGGGGCGGTAAAATCGCGGAAATCCGGAAAGGTGATATTGTCCGTATCCCGCCGGGACAGAAACACTGGCACGGGGCCACGGCAAACACATCCATGACGCACATATCACTCGTGGAACGGATTGACGGCAAGTCCGCGGACTGGATGGAAAAGGTCAGCGAAGAGCAATACAGAAAGTAATCTTGCGGCAAGGAAAATGGCACCTGGGGCAGGGGGGGAACCCTCTGCCTTCAGTCAATAGCGCCGCCGCATGAAGAGCCCTGCCCCGCCGTGCAGCCAAAGCAGTGGTTGCCAACTATAATCCTGCGGTTTGCGAGCATGTCATAATCGAAGTCCTCAAGCCTGCCGGGATAAGGCGGTTCTATCGGCATGTCGAGCATCTGGTTGAAATCGCAGTCAAAGAGCCTGCCGTCCCAGGCCACACTCACTATCTGGCGGCACATCACCCCAGCAAGCGTGTCCGGATTAAAAGCGTCCGCGAGTCTCTTAACGTAGGCATCATAATTGTTCGTCCTGACGAGAAAGTCCCTGAAACGGCCGATCGGCATGTTCACAAGAGAGAGCAGTCTGCTGAACACGATATCATGCTTTTCGAGGGCATTTTTGAATTCCGCCTCAAGAGAACATTGAGAAGCCGGCAAAAAGGCGCCGCCCGGATTATAGACAAGGTTAAGGACGCGGCCGCTTCCGGGCACGCCGTATCCCATCTGATTCAGCCGCTTCATGACCCGTATGCTCTTTGCAAAAGAACCTGCGCCGCGCATGCGGTCAAGGTCAGCTTCACGATAGTATGGAAAAGACGCGACTATCTCGACCGGAAAATCTGCGTAAAATTCGAACAGATGCTCCATGCCGGGTTCGAGGAGTACCGTCAGATTACACCTTACGATCACATGGCAGCCTGCTGTCATCGCCTCTCGGACCAGCCGGGTAAACTCCGGATGCAGTTCGGGCGCTCCCCCGGTTATATCAAGGGTAGAGATCCCGTTGCCGGAAACTATATCGATCACACGATCGATATTTTCGGAACTCATAATTTCTTTTCGGTCGGGTCCGGCATTGACGTGACAATGGCGGCATTCCATGTTGCAGCGATATCCGAGGTTGACCTGAAGCACCTCAAGCCCATGCGCCTGCAAAGGCACAGTACAGGCGCCGTTAAGTTTGTCGTGAAATGCAGTCGAAATAGACATTAAAGGGATATTTTATCCGCAGCGTTCTGCGCCTGTATCGCGTGTATGAGCGAAGCCCCGCCCCTGATTGCGGATGCGGCATGCACGGCCTCTGCAATATGTTCCATGCTCATTCCCTCTTCCAGACAGGCCTTTGTGTAAGCATCGATGCAGTAGGGACACTGAACTGCGTGTGCGACAGCGACCCCGACCAGCACCTTTTCACGTTTTGTCAGCAGGCCAGGTGTAAACGACGCCTCATACCAAGCCATGAATTTGCGGAACAGGTCCGGGTTGGATTTAGCTATCTCCCCGAAACGGGCAAGGTCTTCATCATTATAATAATCCGCCACAATAATTATCCTCCATCAGATTAATTGTTCAGACAAGCATCTTATCCAGGATCTCGGCAACTGTCTTGACATAGGCGGGACACCGGGAAACAAAGTAGCCCTTCTCAGCAGCCAGCTGGACACCAACCGGTGTACTCATGTCAGATTCCAGCAAGGCCGAGCATGCGATGTGTTCATGCCTAGCCTTGAATTCTTTGACTAATGCGGCTGTTCGCTTGAATGTCTCGCCATCAGCCTGAGTGTCTTTATCAACGGTCTTTCCATACTTCATGCCTATGACCATAAACGCGGCTGTAACAGCACCGCATTCCGACCCCATGCCCATCCCGCCGGCAAAAGCTGCTGCTAACTTGCGTGCCTGCTTAACACTCATCCCCATTGATGGGGCGTATGTCTCAAATATGGCCTGTGAACAGTTCATTGATTTTAAAAACCTGTCTTTGGCATGTTCAGGCTTATTGTCCGGACTCTTGTCCCTGCCAACCGCTTCTGAAATATCAGTGATTCCACCAGTTGCCAAAGTTACACCTGCAGCAACGGTCAGCTTGAGTATATCCCGCCTATTCAGCACATTCCCCATCCCTATTCACCACCCTTGCGATCATAGTAATAAATCTAGATATGAACATGTATTGTTTACGAACTATGCATCTATTGTCAAGACGGTTTCGCAATGGCACTTCCGGCGCAACAACAAACGGGAGCTGTACCTTGCGTGCAGCCGCTGCAAACTCGATGGTAAATGCTGTTTAATGTTACCCCAAGACTTGATTTCACAACTCATTACTGTTTATGCTTTTTTATTGCATGGTAATCATTGATTGCCGTTTTAAAAGTATTCCAATCTCTTTTTGGGGGTATCATGCTGATCAAACGCCTTTTTTACCTGTCACTCATAACTTGTTCTTTAATAGTATTTTCAGGTGCCGCCGCATTCGGTATGGACATGAATGAAGGAGACTGGGAAGTTACCATGACCACCACCATGCAGGGGATGCCCTTCCAGATGCCGCCCCAGACTTACAAGATGAAGCAGTGCGTGACAAAGGAAGACATGGCCCCTGTTGACAAGAACAGGAAAGATTGCGTTATCAAGGACCAGTCGGTTCAGGGCAATACGTATTCATGGAAGGTCATCTGCGAAGACGCAAAGGCCAGGACTGAAGGCGACGGCCGGATAACTTATAGCGGCGCCTCATATACCGGGAACATAAACACAAAGATGATTGACAGGCGCGACGGAACGACCATGACGACCGCAACCAGGCTTAGCGGCCGCTATCTGGGCCCATGCTCTGCTGCCACAAAGGCAGAGGCCGACAGAAGAAAGGCACAGTCAGGGAAATAACATGCTTAAATCAGGGGCGCGTAAAACCGCCCCTCTGCCCGACATATGAGGATACAAGCAGAAAGGAGTTCTTGACAGGATGAAAGATATGAAATGGCTGCTGGCGCTGGGCCTGGTTTTTTTGGTCTTTTCGACTGGGCTTTATATCGCACAGATAGTGATATTCCATAAGGCCGAGGAGACCTTCTTTCTGCTTTTCCAGGACCTCGCCTTTCTCCCCCTGCATGTGCTCCTCGTTGTTATAATATTGGAGAAGCTGCTGAAGCGCTTTGAACATCAGTCGGTCATGAAAAAGCTGAACATGATCGTCGGGGTCTTTTTCATTGAAGTAGGCACTGATCTGATCCGCATGTTCGCAGAGTTCGACAAGACCAATACTGAAGCCGTAAAATTCCTCCAGATCGGCGACAAGTGGACTGAAGAAGATTTCGCGAATGCACGAAAGCAGATCCTGAACTTTGACTTTCAGGTCGAGGTCCATCGCGGCTACATCGGCGACCTGCAGGTATTTTTCCGCCACAGACGGCGCATCATAATGGGCCTGATGGAAAACCCCAATCTGCTTGAGCACGAATCATTTACCGATATGTTTCTTGCCGTGCAGCACCTTTGCGAAGAACTCTCTATGCGAAAACATCTGACCAAGATCTCAGCCTCTGACACGAAGCATCTTGCCGGCGACATGAAGCGCGCCTATGCTGCTCTTGTAGTGGAATGGATCTCTTATATGCGCCACCTGAAAAAAGAGTATCCCTATCTTTATTCACTTGCAGTTCGCACAAATCCTTTCAATCCGGATTCAAAAGTGGAGTTTTCCTGACGACCGGTTCAGTCCTCCAACTACGGGTCTGAAACGGCAAATTCCGGGCCATTCCGTCCTGCTTTGCAACAGCTCATTTTTTGCTTTAGTTTAAAAAGAAAATATGCTACAATGCGGGCATGGAGAGAAGGACGGCAAAAAGGGTAAGTGTCAGTCTGAAGGCCGAACGCATCTCGGGCGATGAGAAACATTCGGTATTCATAGAGGACATTTCGGAACGCGGCATTCATATTATTACGGCCCCGTCCGCGGCCATCAGAAAATATGTGCCTGGCAACGAGATCGACCTTAAACTCGAACTTTCGTCCGGTATTAAAATATTGCTGCATTGCATCACCCGCTGGGCATATCATAAGCTTCCTCCCGAAGGCGAGATTGACAGCATTGGCCTCGAAATCATTGATCCGCCCGCTGAGTATATAAAATTAATACAGGCTGTATCCCATTCGCACGCCTGAACCATTGGAACCGGGACGTTGCCCCGCGCTGCGTTAAGATATAATTTATGTCCTATCATGTTGAACGTCCCGAGTTTGAACACCTCGCCGAAGAGGCACTAAAGTCCATCCCCAAAAAATATCTGCGGAATTTACGTAACCTGACAGTACTTGTCGAAGACCAGCCGGGAGATGAAGACGCTGAATCTGTGGGCGTGCAGAAGGACCAACTGCTCGGGCTCTTCAAAGGGACCGGCTACGCGGGTGCGGGCTTTTTCGAGACTCCAGCTGCCCTGCCGGATTCAATCATACTCTACCAGAAAAATATTGAGGCCATATGCGGGTCGGCGCAGGAGTTGGTGGAAGAGATCAGGATTACAATAGTCCATGAAGTGGGCCACTACTTCGGCCTTTCGGATGACGAGCTGGCGCAATACGAATGACGGGGCCGAATGACAAAATAAAAACGGGAGGAGTCTGAAAACTCCACCCGTTCGTTTTTTAGCTGAAGATTAGAGGGCTGTATCGCCTGTCTCGGATGTCCTGATTCTTACTGCCTGGTCGACTGAGTAGACAAATACCTTGCCGTCGCCGATCTTGCCGGTCTTGGCCTTGTCTGCAACCGTGGCAACCACCTGATCGGCCATTGCATCCGGCACTACAATCTCTATCTTGATCTTGGGCACAAAGGCTATCTCGTATTCGGCCCCGCGGTATAACTCCACATGTCCCTTCTGCCTGCCGAATCCTTTGACTTCGGTAACTGTCATGCCCTGTATGCCGAGTGCATTAAGGGCGTCCTTCACTTCATCAAGTTTAAAAGGCTTGATTATCGCTTCTATCTTTTTCATATTGCCTCCATATAATTTTCGGTTGGAAAGGGGACCGCCCTCGGCGGCCCCCGGGCCCGTTATGACAAATTGTAAGCCTTCTCACCGTGCTGGGTTTCATCCAGACCGGTCATCTCTTCTTCAGCGTCGACCCTTATGCCCAAAACTGCCTTGATGATCATAAAGATTATAAAGGTCGTAACTGCCGTATAGACGATGGTTATTCCAACGGCCTCAAGCTGGACAAGCAGCTGGCCGGGATTTCCGTACAGCAGTCCTTTGCCGGTATCATTGATGGCTGGGTCAGCAAAGATACCTGTAAGAATCGCTCCCAGAGCGCCGCCAACAGCATGCACTCCGAAGGCATCCAGCGCGTCATCATAGCCAAGCAGCGGTTTGAGTTTCGCGACAGCAAAGTACGGTACTATACCTGCTGCAAGTCCTATGACAAGTGCTCCGGATATGTTCACAAAACCTGCTGCCGGGGTTATGGCAACAAGCCCGGCGACTGCTCCGGAAGCAAGGCCCAGAAGCGTCGGCCTCTTAGCATGCATCCATTCCGTAAACATCCAGACTACAGCTGCCACTGCGGTTGCAGTGTTTGTGTTTATGAAGGCCGCGCCTGCAAGGCCGTTGGCTGCAAGTGCAGAACCTGCATTAAAGCCGAACCAGCCGAACCAGAGAAGCCCCGCGCCGATTACCACGAAAGGAAGGTTGTTCGGCTTATAGGACGGGTCTTTTCTCTTTCCGAGCATAAGCGCCCCTACAAGACCGGCAACACCGGCATTAATATGAACGACGGTACCGCCCGCAAAATCGAGCGCTCCCCACTGTGCGAGAAAACCGTTTCCCCATACCCAATGCGCTATCGGCACATAGGTAAAGGTGAGCCAGAGTATGGAAAACAGCACCCATGCAGAAAACTTCATCCTGCCCACATACGAACCGCTTGCGAGAGCTACTGTTATAGCCGCAAAAGTCAGCTGATAGACAATAAATATAAACTCCGGTATTGTCTTGGCAAGATCAGTGATACTGTTGACTCCGATGCCGGCCAGCAGAAGCTTGTCTGCCGCGCCGATAATCCCGCCCATGTCAGTGCTAAATGCCAAAGTATATCCATAGAAGACCCAGAGCACACTGACAATGGCATAGGCCGCAAAAGACATCGACAGGGTATTCAGCACATTCTTGCTCTTTGCCATGCCGCCGTAGAACAATGCCAGGCCCGGCAGGGTCATAAGCATGACCATTGCGGTGGCAACTATCATCCATGCAGTGTCCCCGGTGTCGATCTTGTTGGGAGCCGGGGCTGCAGGAGCACCGGGCGCCGGTGTTGCTGCCGGGGCAGCTGCGGCTGGAGCCGCAGCCGGAGCTGCTGCCGGTTTGTCCTCGGCAAACAGGATGCCCGAAAACATCATGCAGAGCATCCCCATAATAAGCGCTATTGAAAGTATCTTTTTCATCTCATTCCTCCTTATATCTTTTACTTAAAATGTGAAACCCAGGTTTATGCCATACACAAAAGTGTTGTCTATGGCGCCGTTGCGCTGGTAGCTGTTGCCGTCAATCAGATTGTGGTGCGCCTTTCCTGAAAGCGGGATCCAGTACTGTGCAACCGGCTGAATAGTGAAACCTTTTCCGAGAGGAACCGTAAAACCTATCTTGGCCATGCCGTCATGAAGCGCATTGTATTTCTTTCCGGTATAGTCGCCGGTTGAGCTCTGATAAGTCCTCCAGTATTTGCCCTCGCCCATAAAATATCCGGCCGACGCTCCCAGGTCCACTGTCACATCACCCGTCGGCAGCTTGAATATGGGCTGTGACTGGCTCAGTGAAAGATTAAAGTAAGTTCCCGCGTATGCCGCTACGTCCTGGTTTACCGTAATAGTCGGATGCCCTATGATGTCAACAGCGGCGCTTCCGAATACTTCCTGTGTTTCCTTGGTGTATTTAGTGCCATAATATATATAGCCTCCAGTAAGTCCCAGCTTGCCTATGTTATGTGTATAGCTGACGGTAAAGTCCGTCTCATTCCAGCTCCTCTGGCGGTCATTAGACCCAAAGTTCTGTGTGGCGTGCTGTCTCGTGTCCAGGTTTCCCCAGAAGGTGGCTGAAAAACCCCTGTATGAAAGGGTGCTGGTCGGCTGAATGACGGCACTCCTCTGCCCGAGTTCATATCCCCTGAAGATATACCTGTTAAATGCGCCGACGCCGAAGCTGCCGGTGACCTTGGGCTCTTCAACCTTGGGCGCTTCCGCAGCCGGTGCTGCAGTGGTGGCTGCCGGCGCTACTGCCGTCCCTGCAGGGGCCGGAGTGGTCTCTGCTGCAAAGACGCCTCCTGCAAACATACACAATGCAAACAATGCTGCTACTGCTGATCCTGACCATCTCATTTTCGTATCCTCCTCTGGGATGAATGATTTGTATTTAATGCCGCACTTACTTGCTGTTAAAAACCTCTCTCGTACTTTCTGCCATACCTGTCTCAGCAGCCCCCTTTCTTATTCCATATTTTCTGATCTTGTAGCCGATTATTCTTTCCGTAATCCCGAGTGTCCTTGCGGCCCTCGCCATTACCCAATTGCTTTCCCTGAGGGCCCTGGTTATTTCCTCTTTCTCGATCTCGCTCACCTTCATCCTGAGTGAATCCATTCGCTTCCTCCTGTTCCACAACAGATATAAATGGATTGCGAAAAGCATGCCAGCCCATAACTCTTTGATATGTCTGGTTTTGTAATTGATTTTGGCACTACATATTTGTAATATCTAACAATTATGTAGTACCAAAAATGTCGGATAAGGGTGGATTACGCCAAAAGACAGCGGCTGAGAAATGAATTGCGTGACTAGTGCGTTATGAAAAGGCTAAGCGGATTTCTTTTTGTTCGCATGTTTGATACTGTAGCCGAAATAGATCACAAAGCCGATCGTCAGCCACACAAAAAGCCTTATCCATGTGTCCTGCGGAAGTCCGAGCATGAGATACAGGCACGTAAGAATCCCGAGTATAGGAGTGACCGTGCCGCCCGGCGCGCGAAACGTCCGTGTTGCCCCCGGATGGGAGTATCTGAGTACCAGGACACCTGAACAGACAATGACAAAGGCAAGGAGTGTGCCGATACTGACAAGCTCCCCAACGATGCCTATAGGCAGAAGTCCTGCCAGCACTGCCGTTACGGCCCCGGTTATCAAGGTTATGATATACGGGGTCCTGAATTTGGGATGCACCCGCGCCACGAAGGGGGGCAACAGTCGGTCTTTGCCCATCGAAAACAGCACCCTGGTCTGGCCCAGGAACATGACGAGTATGACCGATGTTAATCCGGCAAGTGCGCCGACTTTGAGCATCGGAGAAAAGAAATGCAGGTCCATGGCATCGAGGGCCACGGCAAAAGGCGCCGGCCCATTCAGTTCCCTGTAAGGCACCACTCCGGTCAGGACTAGAGAGCAGGCAACATAAAGAATCGTACAAACAACCAGGCTGCCGAGTATGCCGACCGGCATGTCCTTTTGGGGGTTCTTCGCTTCCTGGGCCAGTGTTGATACCGCGTCAAATCCGATATAAGCGAAGAATATGACCCCTGCGCCCCTCAGGATTCCGCTGACACCGAAGACCCCGAAGGGCCCTTCAT
The DNA here is from genome assembly GCA_903822005.1 of uncultured Nitrospiraceae bacterium. Classification (GTDB taxonomy): domain Bacteria; phylum Nitrospirota; class Thermodesulfovibrionia; order Thermodesulfovibrionales; family Dissulfurispiraceae; genus Fen-1308. Next base: position 28,684 of record CAIJNL010000025.1, on the reverse strand, counting down.
TTGCGGGCACAAAAGGCCGCCACAATTCCGGTTTAATGAAAAAAGCCCCGGCAATAATGAACGCGAGTATTATGGCCACTTTGATAAATACGACTACTGCATTAAGGCCGGCCGATTCCCTGATCCCCGTGACAATGATCAGGGTAAGCAATATAACTATGATTACGGCCGGCAGATTAAACAGGGCGCCCGTAGCGATCCAGCTGTGCTGATCTGCGAGATAGTTGAAGGGGGGTGATGTAAAAGCTTCCGGAAGCACTATTCCAAAGTCCCTGAGAAAACTGACCAGATAGCCCGACCAACCGATAGCAACGGTCGTAGCACCAAGCGTGTATTCAAGGATCAGGTCCCACCCTACAATCCAGGCAACAAACTGTCCGAGCGTCGCATAAGCGTAAGTGTATGCGCTTCCGGAAACAGGCATCATGGAGGCGAATTCAGCATAACAGAGACCCGCAAAAGCGCATGCAACTGCGGCAAGAATGAAAGAAAGGACTATTGCGGGCCCTGCCATTTGCGCTGCCGCGTGCCCCGTAAGCACAAATATACCGGCCCCAATAATACCTCCGGCTCCAATGAGCACAAGACTCACAGGACCGAGGGTCCTCTTCAGGCCATGTTTTCCATCAGCCGCATCAACAATCAGATCGGCCAGCGTTTTTTTGTTTAGCAGCCTCTTCATGAGCCTCTCTTGTCCACATATTCAGATCTGTTTCCAGCCGCGGATATATTAACACTTACCGGACATTTTTTGAATGGCCCGGATATTTTGACAAGCCTTCTTTTTTCCAGTAAGCTTATTGCTAAGCTATTGCAAGCCGCAAATAATAAATACAGAGGAGACAAGCATGAGCAGACTTGCACGTATTTTTTTAGGAATCGTATACCTGTCGCTCCTGACCACGGGGCTTGCCTTTGCCCAGGACGGTGATGTGGCGGGCTCCAAAGACCATCCGCTGTTTAACCGCATGCCCGGTTATTTCATACAGCGCTACGAGGTGAAAGAATTCGATAATCACGCCTTCAGGGATGCCAAACTCAATGAGTTCAGCGTTGAAGGGCGCGTCTATGAAATCAGGTACTCCCTGAATTCGGGCGCGAAAGAGCCGAGCAGGATTCAGGTGCTGAGGAACTACGAGAACGCTGCCAGGAAAATCGGTGCAACAGTCCTGAAGAGTGATTATGACGGCAATTCGTATATGAAACTGGTCAAGGACGGAAAAGAGATATGGGTGCATGTATCGGCCTACATCACTTCCGAGTTTACTCTTTTCATAGTCGAAAAAGGGGCCATGGCGCAGGACATTGTTGCCAACGCCGCGGTCCTCTTCAGTGATATTAAATCTACAGGCCATACCGCCATTTACGGGATTTACTTTGACACCGGCAAATCGGTGATCAAGCCCGAGTCAGATGCCGCACTTGCCGAGATCGCCAAATTGCTCAAGGGCAATGCGGGGCTGAGGGTATATGTAGTCGGACATACCGACAACGTCGGTGGACTTGACTCCAACATGAGGCTGTCCCAGGACAGGGCGCAGGCAGTCATGCAGGCGCTGGTTGGCAAATATGGAATCGCTCCTGCGCGCCTGAAGGCCAATGGGGTCGGCCCGCTTACACCTGTTGCATCCAATGACAATGAAGAAGGCCGGGCAAAAAACCGAAGGGTGGAACTGGTTAAGCAATAGATCGGTCGATCAGACAGAACAAACAAAAAGCCTCTGACCCTTAACCGGATTAGAGGCTTTTTATTTTACAAGCAAACTGCGGCCGGACAGCGGCAATTATTTTACTGTGTCAGTCTGAAACCTCGTTAAGGTGGCCCCCTCGGAAACATCTCCTACGAGACTGACGTAACGCCGCAATACCTGGCTTTTAATTTCCCTCTGCTTTATAGGCATTTCCAGTTTGCGCTTTGCCATTTCCTCTTCATCCACAAGGATATCGACGGTCCTATTGGGGATATCAATTTTTATCCTGTCCCCTTCTTTGATATATGCAATAGGCCCCCCCGCAGCGGCTTCCGGTGCCACGTGGCCTATGCAGGGACCGTGAGAGCCACCGGAGAATCGCCCATCGGTCACGATAGCTGTTGTCTTTCCGAGCCCTACGCCTACAAGCGCAGCTGTAACAACCAGCATCTCCGGCATGCCAGGCCCGCCTTTTGGCCCCTCATAACGAATAATGATAACGTCGCCATGCTTTATCTGCCCATCGTAAATTGCACTCTCGGCTTCGGCTTCAGAATCAAACACCCTGGCCGGGCCAGTGTGCGTCATCATAGCCGGGTCCACCCCGGTCTGTTTTACGATACAACCGCGGGGAGCCATGTTCCCGCGCAGTACTGCGTAACTGCCCTGCTTGTGAAACGGGTTGTCGAGCGAATGTATAACATCAGCATTCCGGTTGGTTGCTTCAGCCGCAATCTGGGCAATCGTCTGCCCGTTTATATTTTTTTCATCCTTATGCATTATAGAAAGCAGTTCTTTTACTACCGCCGGAATACCGCCTGCCCTTTCAAGGTCCCAGAAAGCATGACGGCCGGCGGGCATGAGATTTGTAATGTGCGGGGTTATTGAGCTGATTCTCTCTACATCATCAAGCGTTACCTTGAAGCCCATCTCGCTTGCGATCGCAGGAATATGGATGGACGCGTTGCTCGAACCGCCGAGCGCGGAAGTCAGAATCAGCGCGTTTTCGAAACTTTTAAAGGTGACGATATCGCTCGGTCTGATATTTTCCTTTACAAGGCGGACTACCTCGAGCCCGCTCCGCTTTGCAATGCGTTTCTTAACGGACTCTACGGCGTGGGAAGTGCCGCAACCGGGCAGCGAGACCCCAAGCACCTCTGCCACGCAGGACATCGTGTTAGCAGTGCCTCCCATCGCGCAGGACCCCGGACCGGGACAAACAGTACACTCAAGCTCCAACACTTCCTTGTCGCTGTACTCGCCAACTACCCACCTGCCCACGCCCTCCCTCATATCCGGAATGGCGACTGATTTGCCTTTGAAGAATCCGGGCATCATCGGACCGCCAGTGACCATAACGGAAGGAACGTTTATGCGGACCAGCGCCATGAGCATAGCGGGGACTATTTTGTCGCAAGAACCGATATAGACCATCCCGTCAAGTTGCTGCGCTTCAGCCGTGAGTTCAATGCTGTCAGCAATGCAATCCCTGCTGGGCAGCACATACCGCATGCCTATGTGCCCCTGCGTAACACCATCGCATATGGCAATAGTATTAAACTCCCACGGAATGCCTCCGGCCGCCAGGATGCCTTTTTTAACATCCTCGGAAATCTGGCGAAGATGAACATGCCCTGGATGCATTTCATTCCAGGAATTTGCTATCCCGATAAATGGTTTTTCAAAGTCCTCGTCAAGAAGCCCCAGAGACCGGAGATGGGCCCTGTGACCAGCCCGGTTCGGATTGGCGACGACAATACTGCTTCGATAATTCTTCTCAACCGGGAAGTAATCATTTTTTTTCATGTGAGACCTCCAAATATATTAATATCCGAACTATAGATTTGTCGGAAAGCAATCCTGACCTGCCCAAAATCATTGTACCACAGCCAGAGTTGGACTTGCCCCAAATTAGGGCACTGTTGGGATAGTCCTTGTCATGGTGATATTCAAAATTGATCTTTACTTTATTGGCGTTAGGCAAAGGTTGTCTGAAATTAGCGGGTCAGAATTACGAGGCAGCCGATTCCGTATGCCCGGACTTTCTTCTGTAGATGAGCGAGAAGAAAATATACATGCATATGGCCAGCATAGCGCCTACTGCAAGAAACAGGTAGAAGTAACCGAAGTGTTCAGCTATACCTCCCAATATGGATATGGACAGGGCACTGCCAATGTCCCATGACGCCATCAGTATGCCCAACGAAGTACCGCGATTGGCCGGGCCTATCCTGTGCACAAGCAACAAAACGAATGAGGGATAAGTGATGCCAAACCCCGCGCCGAAAATAAGACCGCTCAATACAAGGACCACCGGCGACAGGGGAAAGAGCAGGAGCAGCCCGCCGACCAGCATTGACGCGTAAGCATACACGCAGGCCTTTTCGAGCCCGAACCACTCGATGACCCTTTGCACGAGAAAGCGGGAAAAGACGACTGATACGGCAAAGGAGATAAAAAATATGGAATAAAAAGAAATGCCGACCTGGATGGCCGCCAGGGGAATAAAGGTGAATATCGCCCCGTATGCAAAGCTCGCACCAAAGTGGCCTGCTGATGTGGCCAACACCGCTTTAGTTTTCAATACACTCATAAAAGGCACCTTCTCGTCCGTGCTGTGCCTTATGGGAAATGATTCGGCACGAAATGTCATGACGCAGAGTGCGATCGCAATCAATGACGAGATCATCAGTACAATAGCGGTAAAACCATAGTTATCGAATATTACCTGCGCCAGGCTTACGCTCAATCCAAGTCCGATCATTGTAATAAGAGTGTACAGGGCGATGGCACTGGATGTCGTTTTCCCGGTACCGATGCTGCTCGCAAAAGTTACGGCGCCTGTACCGTATAAGGCGGCAGCAACGCCGTACGCAAGACGCAGGACAATGAAAGCGATGATAGTCTCGGACCACAACAGGCCTGCTATCGAAAGCACCAGCAATATCTGACCCAGTATGAGAACAGGCCGGCTCCCGCGGGTATCAATCTGAATGCCAACCCAGGGTCTTACGAGCAGGGCAGATGCTGCCGCCGCTCCCATGATCAGTCCTATTTCTGTTTCCGCGAAGCCCTTGCCCGCCAGGAATACGGGCAAAACGGGTACGAGGATATGTATACTGAGTGTAGTATTGAAATGACTGACAGCAATGTTCTGAAATTGTTTATTCGCAAATACAGCTGGTAACGCCGACATGAAAATCCCCTCAATAAATTGGAAACAGTATGTTAACCAGTATCAGCCTGGACTTTAAAATCTATTTTCCGGCGGTTTCTTTCTTTGCCCTGAAGAGCCTCTGCGGACGCCCGACCGTGCCGTATTGCAGCAGTTCCTCGGCGATCCCCTGTTCGAGCATATAGTCGAGATAAGCCCGCGCGGTCGAGCGGCTGACCCCAGTAGAAGCCGCAATCTGGGCCGCGCTGCGGTAATCCCCGTCTTTTATCAGGTACTGCCTTATTTTGTCGAGCGTGCGCATGTCGATACCTTTTTGCACATCATGGACTGCATGAGATTTTGCAGCACGGCTTTTTTAAGCTCGTCAACGAATTGCTGGTTAGGATTGACGGGAGACTTCATATGACTTCTGAACAGGCGGTATTTTTCGAGGGCATTCTTCAGCAGGTCCAGATCAAAGGGTTTGATCAGGTAGTCGAATATACCAAGCCTGAATGCCTCTTCTATAATCTCTATCTCTTTGGCCGCGGTTATCAGGATGATATCGCATGGGATCTTTTCGGACCTGATGGAACGCAAAACCTCTATCCCGGAGCGGTCGGGCAGGTAGACGTCAAGGATTATCAGATCAGGCGGGAGTTCCCTGATGCGGGAGAGGGTCTGCTCATAATTGTGGGCAATGCCCAGGAGTTCGTAGCCTTCCTGGTGATCGACAAATTTGCCATGCAGCTTCGCGATCATAAAATCATCATCAACGACCATTACCCGCAGTTTTGAGCGTTTCATTAATTGCCCCTCCCGGTGGGCAGGCTGATGCTCATCAGAGTCCCTTCCGAAGAGCTGTCGCATGTTACTGTGCCGCCCACATTGAAAATCAGCCGCGAAATCAGCCAGAGACCGAACCCCCTGCCTTTTCCTTTGGTCGTTGCCCCGTCCTCAAAGAGATGTTTCTTTACCGACGGATCAACACCCGGCCCGTTGTCGCGTATACGGATGATCAGGTGACCGGCTTCCTCTTTCATAAAGACCGTTACAGCCGGATATGGTATTTTAACATCAGACAGCCTTATTGCTTCAAAGGCATTCTCAATAGTATTGCCCAATATGGTTACCACGATCTCGCGATGCGGGCAGCGTTCAGAGATATAGGATTCAGGCAGTATGGACAGCTTGATCCCGAGTTCCCCGGCCAGATGCGTCTTGCCGACGAGGATTCCGACTATGGCCGAATCCCGCACCCTCGCCATATAGTACTGGATCGCGTTATGATGTTCCTCGTTTACCTCTTCGATGACTTCCTTTGCGGTTTCATATTCGGACATCTGGATCAGGCCCGAAATCAGGTGGAGCTTGTTCATGAATTCATGTCTCTGGCTGCGCAGGGTATCCACATACCGCCCGATATCGGCAAGGCGTTCGTCCATATGGTCGAGCTGCAATTTGTCGCGGAAAGTCGCGACCGCACCGATGACCCTGCCGCCAAGGAAAACGGGCACCCTGTTGGTAATGACAAGGGTGTTGCCGACGATCATCGACTGGTCGTACTGGGGGATGCCGTCTTTGAGGACCTCTGGCAGACGGGTCGAAGGAAACACCGAAGATAGTTCCTTACCGATCAGGTCTACCTCCTCCATGCCGAGCATTTTCTTGGCCTCGCGGTTACAGCTTACAATGCATCCGCTGCTGTTGACCGCGATGATACCTTCGCGTATGGCCTCAAGGATAGCGGCCTGCTCCTGCGTCGCAAAGGCAATTTCGTGAGGTTCCATATTGAAGATCTGTTTTTTGATATGCATGGACAGGAAATAAGCGCCGACAAGGCCAAAGAGAAGCGCTATGATCCCGATTGCTATAACCTTTAGCAGCATGCTGTAAAGACTGCTCCAGATGTTTCGGACAAGAAAGCCTGTTGATACCACCCCGATCTGATTATTATTACTGTCAATAACAGGGGCTTTCCCCCTGAGAGAATAGCCGAGGGTGCCTTTGGCGCTCGTGATGCTGTCCTGCCCCTTCAATACCGCGTCATTGTCCTCGCCAACCATGCGCTTGCCGATATTGTCCGGGTTCGGGTGGCTGTAACGGATCAGGTCCATGTTGCTGACAACAATAAACTCGGCCCCGGTATTCTTCCTGATGCCTTCCGCTAAAGGCTGGATCGACTGCGACGGATTTTTTTTATCAAATGCCTGTACGATCTGAGGCAGGCTTGCCACGGTCTTTGCAACCACAAGCGCCCGCTCGCCGGTCTCCCTGAATGTGCTTTCGATGATCATATATGACACGGAGGACAACAGCAAGACAAGCACGAAGATGATATTTATCGATACCAGCCAATTGATCTTGCTTCTTAACGTCATGTTTCCGACACTCCCACAGATAATCTCTCCATCAGGCAAGGGTTTGGAAATCCGGTAAAATCTTTCCTGCACGCTTCTAACAGCGGTTGTTTATTTTAATGACTGCCGTTTCCAAAATGCAAAACTGCAAGGCCTCCCCCATGCTGTTAATATCGTCAAAATCGGACTAAATAATAATACCGATTATTTTGTTATTAGGGTGATTTATTGCCTTGTCTGTCTTTAAACTAGGTGATCATAAGAACTGGACCCGGAGGTGCAGGATGCAGACAAGAGTTTCGGTTATCGGCGCGGGCAACGTCGGCTCGTCACTTGCTTATCTGATGATACAGGCAGAGCTTGCGGATGTTGTTCTCTTTGACATTGCCGAGGGTGTGCCGCAGGGCAAGGCCCTGGACATTTCCGAGGCGGGACCGCTCTGGATATCTTCGGCCTCGATACTGGGCACTAATAACTTTGAAGACACGGCCGAGTCGGATATTATCGTCGTGACCGCCGGGCTTGCGAGAAAGCCTGACATGAGCAGGGACGATCTCCTGCTTGCGAACGCGAGGATCGTGGCGGATATTGTCGAGCGGACTGCTGCCCTCTCGCCAAATGCGATCTTTATCATAGTCACCAACCCGGTCGATGTCATGGCCCAGTTGAGCCTGCAGGTATCGGGCTTCAAGAAGAACCGCGTGATCGGCATGGGCGGCATACTCGACTCGGCCCGCTTCAGGACCTTTGTTGCCTGGGAGGCCGGGGTATCGCCGAGGGACGTTGAGGCGCTGGTCCTGGGCGGTCATGGCGACGGGATGGTGCTGATGCCCAGGTTTACGACGGTAAAGGGGGTTTCCGTTACCGAGATGTTTACCCCAGAGAGGGTTGAGCAACTTGTGCAGCGGACCAAACAGGGAGGGGCCGAAATAGTCGCCTTGCTCAAGAGCGGAAGCGCATATTACGCGCCTGCCGCTGCAATATTCCATATGATCAAGTCCATTGTCATTGATGAAAAAAGGCTGCTGCCCTGCTCGGCTTATCTCACTGGTGAATACGGTGTGACTGATGTATACAACGGTGTGCCGGTCATTCTCGGCAGGAACGGGGTAATGAAGATAATCGAATTCAAACTGAACGATCCTGAAAAGGCCGCTTTCGCGAAATCCGCCGAGGCGGTAAAAAGTATGTATGCCAAACTGTCTGATTTCAAAAAAGGACTGCCGGGAACGGGATAGAGTTATTGTCAATTCCTGCAGATAATGAACATTAAGGTTATATCTGTTAATTAATTGATGTGTGGCTGGGGCCGCAAAAAGGAGGCTGTATGAATCCACGAATAGGTGAGCTGACATTTCTGGAACAGCTTGCCCAGCGCTATAAGCTGCCGGTACCGGAGTTTTTGTCCGAACCGGTGTCGCAGTCAAAACTAAAGGAAAAGCTCGAGCAGTGGGGCGCTGGTATAGTTAAACCCGACGTCCTCTCGGGCAAGAGGGGCAAGGCAGGTTCTGTCATCAAGGTAGAAAAAGAACACGAAGCACTGAAGGCATTGCGTGAGGTGGCGGCTACTGAAGTCAACGGCATGCAGCCCCGCGCAGCGTATATCGTGCAGAGCGTGCCTGCCGATCTCGAAATTTACACCTCGATCGGGTACAACAGCCATTCTCTGTCCCCTGCCTTCACTGTATCGCTTAAGGGAGGAATGGACGTAGAATCGATTGCCGACAAACATAAGGTCACAGTCCCTCTGAATGTGTTCCAGGGGCTGAATGCGTACCAGGCCTCTGAGGCCCTCAACACGCTCGGTCTCACAGGCAAGCTGAACTCTCGCCTGTCCATGGTATTCGTCAACCTGTGGGACATGTTCATATCCACAGGCATGCTGAGCTGCGAAGTGAATCCGTGGCGCGTGACAAAGAGCGGCCAGATATTCGTCTGCGACTTCAAAGCGACCTTTGATGAAAACAACTTCAAGGCGAAAGACCTTGGTCTGCACTGGCCTGAGTACCCCACAGTGGAAACGAAATTCGAGAGCGAGATGAATGCGTGGGCCGCATCAAGCCATCAGGGACAGGCCCATGTGTCGCCCCTCGGAGGCAAGAAGATACTGCCGGTCCTGTTCGGGGGCGGCGCAAGCACCATCATCATCGAGACCCTGGCGCAGCTTGGAGGAGACCCCATTTTTCTTTCCGACTTCGGCGGCAACCCGCCGTATGAACGCATGAAAAAAACTGCGGCCATATGTTTTGATCATCATCTGCATTCCTGCGAGCTCCTGCTCCTGCTGGGCGGCAAGGCCAATAACACGCTGATTGATGAGACCTTTTCTGCTATTGCCGACGCCCTTCAGGAATGCGTGGACGCCAAAGGGCCCGTGAATATCCCTGTTGTTGTCGGAAGGGGAGGCGCGCATCTTGTGCAGGGCATAGAAATCCTGAAAAAGACGCTTGATAATCTGCGCCTCCCGCATGTGATCTTCGGACCGGACACGCCCATCACTCTTGTTGCCGAGTATGCGGCAAGCATAGTGCGCCAGGGTGACAAGCAGGCAAAAGGAGCACGCTCATGAATACCAATACACTTTCAGGACTTCTCAAAAAAGGCGACCGGGTCGCGGTGTCGAATGTCACCGGACGCGAATCGTCAAAGGTAAGCATCATCTCCCAGCAATACTGCAGCAACATAACGGCAGGGTGGGCGCTGGCAAAAGGTGGAGACGTGATCAATGTCCACGGGGGACGCGACATCCCTGTCTTCGGCCAGTTCGAGGACCTGATGAAGAAGCTGCCCGAAAAGGAGCGGCCGAACAAGGTGATAGTCTATTCACCGCCCGAGGCCGTTTACGGAGATGTTAAGGAAGTAATCAGCAGCGGAGAGGGCACAGTCGAAACGATTTTTGTCATCACAGAGCATGTATCCGTCGAGGTCACAGCAAAGCTAAAACATCTTTGCGACGACGCTCATATGGATATAATCGGCTGCAACACGCTCGGGATGATCAACGCTCACGATAAAGTGCGGGTGGGCGCAGTTGGAGGCGATGCTCCGGCTGAGTCTTTCATTCCCGGCAGTGCGACCATTATTTCGAACTCAGGCAACATGGTCAATACCATAGCTTCCTATATGCAGTCGGCCGGTCTCGGCATCTCGTTCGGAATATCGACCGGCAAGGACCCTCTGATCCTGACGCCTCTGCAGGAGCTGCTGGCGCTTGCCAACAAGGACAAGCATACCAGGCTGATAATCCTGTATGTAGAACCGGGCGGAACGTATGAGAGGGATGCCCTGGAATATATACAGAAGATAAAGTTTACAAAGCCCTTGCTCGTATACGTAGCGGGGGCCTTTGCCGAGGGCAGGAACATATCTCTGGGACATGCGGGCGCTGTCGTGGAAGGTGCATGCACTTCTTCGACCGACAAGATGAGGCTTTTTGATGCATATTTCGGTGTCCCGGCTTTTGATCCAAAGGATGAGAAGGCAGCGCGCCGGAACATTGCTCGCAAAAAGCTGGGTATTCGGGTAACTACCCTTCATGCCCTGGTGCCGGCCGCGCGCCTGATGATGGACGCGTTGGGAATCAGTCAGGATTTCGCGCCTGTAAGGCCTTTGGCGCTCAACCCTTGGATTGTGGAATTGGGCCAGCTTGCCCGCAAACTGCCTAAGGAACTGGTACTGCAGGCGGGTACTATTCCGAGCCCCTACAAGGAGATCTTTGCCCAGCATCTGAAGGGCGATCTGGGCCGCACCGTTACCCGTCAATCCATGCGCAACGCGTCGCATGCGTCATCAAATGACGGCGCCACCCCCCGCATATACGGCCATTCGCTGCCCAACCTGATGAAGCGCTGTTCTTTCTCCCGGGCTGTGCTGCTGTCGTGGCTCGGCGTGCATCCAAAGCATGAGTTCGAAGCGGAACTGTTCGAGATGTGCCTCACCGCTTCAATCACTAACGGCCCGGGATCCATTTCTGCCCAGGGCGCCAAACTGAGCGCCTCTGCCGGAAACGAACCTAACACAGCCATCATGACCACTCTTGGCGCTATCGGTATAGTACATGGCGGCAACGGCAAGGCCGCGGCAAAATTCCTGATCAAAATGTTCAGGAACACGGGCATGACCGATCCGTATGACCAGAAAAAAGCGCCCGATCTTGACAAGCTCGTGCACGACTTCGTGTCGGACTATAAAAAACGCAAGGCTGCCGCAAAAGAAACGGGACTGGGCCTGGAAAAGATCCCCTGTCTCGGCCACCCTGTTTTCAACAAGGACCAGGTCAACTATGATCCCCGTGAACGCGTTGTCAGCCAGTACCTGGACGAGCATAAGCTCTATAACGTTTTCATAGATTTCTACCACCGCCTCACCAGGGAATTGACGAAGCAGGGGGTGACAGGCAAGTCGCATGCGGTAAATATAGACGCGGTGCTGACGGGGGTCTGCCTTGGCATAGCATGGCCCATGCTGGTCGACCGACAGATTACCATGGAGCGCGCATACGACCTGCCGTTCCTCACCTTTGTCCTCGGGCGGGTGGCTGGCGGTGCGGCCGAGTATCTTGACCACCGCGAGTCGGGCACTGATATGGACATGAGAACGCCGAACAGCGATTGCAGGATGTTGACGCGGCCCAGGGATTGATTCAAGGCAGTTCAACAGGCCCTGATTTCGAATGCTGCGGACCAGGGTCTGTTTTTAGAAAGATACTAAAAAAAGGAAGGTAATTTTATGTCCGAAGAAAAAAAAGAAGCAATGTCTAAAGGGCAGGAGGAAGAGCTGCCACTTTGGAAACGGGTGCTCTACTACAAAGTCCGCATTCTTCCGGTAATGGTTTATGTTCCGATGTTGGTCCTGACCTATGCCCTGATGCTGACCGGGAAACTGCCAAAGGACATGCTTGGGGCCATTCTCATCCTGATAGTTTTCGGGTATCTGCTGGCCGAGATCGGAGCGCGCATCCCGGTCATCAAGAACCTGGGCGGGGCCCCGATATTTGCGACATTTCTTCCGTCTTTTATGGTCGCCCATCAGCTGCTGCCACAGATAGCAACCGATTGCGTCACTGTATTCATGAAAACGTCCAATTTTCTATATCTGTATATCGCCATGGTCATTATAGGCAGTATCCTCGGGATGAACAGGATAGTCCTGATAAAAGGGTTTATGAAGATGTTTGTCCCGCTGTTAAGCGGAACCCTGGCTGCGATGGGAGTGGGCATAGTTGTGGGGCAATTGCTTGGCCTTAGTGTGTATGAAACGTTCTTTTATATCTGTGTACCCATAATGGCAGGCGGAGTCGGTGAGGGCGCAATCCCCCTGTCCATCGGTTACGCGGGAGTGCTGGCTGTTGCCCAGGACGAGCAGTTCGCCAGGATCCTGCCGGTTGTCATGCTCGGCAGCTTATCGGCGATTATGCTCTGCGGGCTTCTGGCCAAATGGGCCGAAAATCATCCGAAATATAATGGAAACGGCAACCTGGTAAAGATCGAGGAAGGGGCTGAAGACATACTGAAATTCCTTGATACGACAAAAGTGGAGCTGGACCTCGAAAAAATGATGATAGGCGCCTGCACCGCCCTCTTCTTCTATTTTGTGGGTGTTTTGACAGCCAAGTTAATCGGTATACCTGCGCCGATCATCATGCTCTTCAGCGCCGTTTTGATAAAAGTATCCGGAATATTGCCCAAGGATGTAGAGGACGGGGCACATATGATCCATCGCTTTTTTGTGGTAGGTATTACCTATCCCCTGCTCATGGCCGTGGGTGTTGCCATGACACCATGGGAAAGCCTTGTTGCGGTATTCAACATACCTTATTTAATCACTATCTTCGTGACTGTTCTCACGCTCATCACGACCGGCTTTTTTGTCGGCAAGGCTATGAACATGTGGGCAGTTGAAACCGCTATAGTCACCGGCTGTCATAGCGGGCAGGGAGGCACCGGTGATGTCGCGATCCTGACTTCCGCAAAGAGGATGGTGCTTATGCCTTTTGCGCAGATTTCGACAAGGATAGGCGGGGCCTGCACTGTTACAGCGGCCATCTTCTTACTGGCCTGGCTGCAGAAATAAATTCAGGCTGCATACGCGCCTTTTGAGCTGGAGGCAGGACATGAAGGCCCTTCATGTCCTGCCTCATTTTATACCGGAACTGTCAAGCCTTCTGATGATATAATGGATTATGGCGGCGGCTTCCGTGAATTGTAAACTGGAGCATGAGGATTTTGATAATAAACTAATCAGCTGGAAAGGAGAACGGGGATGGCTTTTATTGATGGTCTTATCGGAAGGACGTTTATAGCATTCTTTCTGGGCGGTCTTATAAGCCTTGTGACTATCACCAACCCCCTGTCAAAGATCCCCCTGTTTCTGTCCCTGACCGGTGACATGCAGGAAGACATGCGCAGACGTCTGGCGCTGAAGGCCAGTATTTATGCCTTCACGATCCTGACCGTCAGTCTCTTTGGCGGGGTGTTTATCATGGAAGGGTTCGGCATCTCTTACGGCGCATTGCGTATCGCGGGCGGGCTGACCGTTTCGGTAGTCGGTTATCGCATGCTGTTTCAGAATCCTGATGTTTATATGGCGAGCGGACAGGGCAGGCAGGACATTGCCTTTTTCCCGCTTGCCCTGCCGAGCATAAGCGGCCCCGGGTCCATTGCCGTTGTCATCGGAATCTCTACCGAGATAGCGGAGCTCAAGAGCCGTCTGACACAGGCACTGGCATACAGCGCGACTGTTTCGAGTATATTACTGACCTGCGTGATAGTATGGATCACCCTCCGCTCTGCGCAGATTGCATCAAAGCTAATCGGTCATGAACGCATGGACGCACTGAACAGGATGATGGGTTTCCTGCTTGTATGCATCGGCGTGCAGTTCATCGGGTCCGGCGTGCGCGCCTTCATCCTGGGAGGCTGACGGCCCGGTCTCTCTGCCCGGAACAGCCTGCCGTCAATTTGTTCTGAACCACTCATTCTGATGCCTTGACGTCGCTATTAAAATCTGTACCATATATATAGCGCCATATTTGCCGCGATTTAAATTAAGGCCGCATGGAGGATTTGCATGGACAGAGAAAGCATTTATTCGCACCTGACGCGCAAGGGCGTTTCACGCAGGGATTTTCTGAAGTTCTGCGCGGGTGCTGCCGCAACATTGGGGATCTGTTCATCATCAGTTCCGAGAATAGCCGAGGCGCTTGAAAAGGCGCAGAGGCCGTCTGTGGTCTGGCTGCATTTTTCGGAATGCACCGGTGATTCAGAGTCCGTGCTCAGGGCCACAAAGCCGACCTTAAGCCAGCTGATCCTCGACATTATTTCCCTTGACTATCACGAGACGATCATGGCGCCGTCAGGGTTTGCGGCTGAGAAGTCTCTGCAGGACATTATCAGGAATAAAAAGGGCAAATACATAGCGGTCTATGAAGGAGCTGTCCCTATAAAGGACGGCGGTGTTTATTGCTGCGTTGCCGGAAGGTCCGCAGAGCAGATCGTTAAAGAGGTTTCAGCAGGGGCCGCAGTCAACATAGCGGTCGGTAATTGCGCCTGTTTCGGCGGGGTCGCGGCAGCAAGTCCAAACCCGACGGGAGCTGCAGGCATAAAAGATGTCATCGGGGGCAGGGTCGTCAACATCGCGGGATGCCCGATGAACTCCGAAAACTTCACCGCCACCATAGTCCATTATCTCACCTTTGGCACTCTGCCCGACCTCGACGGCAACGGCCGTCCGCGCTTCGCTTTCGGAAAGCTCATTCACAACAACTGCGAAAGGCGCGCGCATTTCGATGCGGGCCAGTTTGTCAGGAAGTGGGGCGATGAGGGCGCGAGGCAGGGATGGTGTCTTTATGAAATGGGCTGCAAAGGGCCGATGGCTTACCAGAACTGCCCGACCATCAAATGGAATGGCGGCACAAGCTGGCCCGTCCAGGCCGGCCATCCATGTATTGCGTGCGCGGCACCCTCGAACTGGGACACGGCGTATCCGTTCTACCAGAGACTGCCTGAAGTTCCGGGCGCGGGCCTCACGGCGACTGCCGACAAGATCGGTCTCGGAGTAGCAGCGGCAGCAGCAGCCGGTGTGGCGGCCCATGCGGCGATCCGGTATGTCAACAAGAAGAAGTGCAATCCGGAGAAGGGGGAGGACAAAGATAATGGCTAAGATAGTCGTTGATCCTTTAACAAGAATAGAAGGTCATTTAAGGATAGAGGCGCAGGTAGAAGGCGGCAGGATAGTGGATGCGTGGGCGTCAGGAACAATGTGGCGCGGGATCGAAACCATCCTGAAGGGCAGGGACCCGAGAGATGCCTGGACCTTTACCTCTCGCTTTTGCGGTGTCTGCACGACAGTGCATTCGATCGCCTCGGTAAGGGCCGTTGAAAACGCCCTTGGGATACAGATACCGGACAATGCACGCCTGATCAGGGACCTTATCATGGCTTTCCAGACCATTCATGATCATGTGATACATTTCTACCATCTCCACGGCCTCGACTGGGTGGACATTGTGAGCGCGCTCAAGGCTGATCCGGTCAAGACCGCTGCCCTCGCCTCTTCCCTGTCGGACTGGCCGAACAATAATTCGGTCGGCCATTTCAAATCGATCCAGAAAAAACTGAAGGATTTTGTCGACGGCGGACAGCTAGGCATATTTGCGAACGGATACTGGGGGCACAAGGAATACAGGCTGCCTCCCGAGGCAAACCTTATGGCCACAGCGCATTACCTTGAGGCGCTCGACTGGCAGAGGGACATTATCCGCGCCCATGCCCTGCTCGGGGCCAAGAACCCGCATCCTCAAACCTTTCTTGTCGGCGGCATGTCTATACCTGTTGACCCCAACAGCCAGAATGCCCTGAATGCCGGAAGTATCGCTCTGCTGAATGAAGTCTCGAAAAAAGCACTCGAATTTGTCTCAAAGGTCTATATTCCGGACCTGCTCGCGGTCGCTTCCTTTTACAAGGATTGGGCAGGATACGGCGGCTTTAACAACTTCCTTGCATGCGGAGAGCATGCAGATGCAGACGGGAAATTCTTTTTTCCTGCGGGCATCATTAAAAATAAGGATTTAAGCAAAGTATATCCGGTCGACCAGGCAAAGATTGCAGAATATATCAATAATTCGTGGTACTCATACTCTGACGGCGACGCAAAGAGCAGGCACCCGTGGGTCGGTGAAACGACCCCCAATTACACAGGCCCGAAGCCGCCCTATGAGCATTTGGACACGAATAAAAAATACAGCTGGGTCAAAACCCCGAGATATGACGACATGGCAATGGAAGTCGGTCCGCTAGCAAGGTGTCTTGTCGCGTATGCTTCGGGGCATAAGCAGGTCAAAGAGACTGTGGACATGGTCCTGAAAAAATTGGGCGTGGGTCCGGCCGCGCTCTTCTCGACACTCGGCAGGACCGCCGCGCGCGGGATTGAGACGTTGCTTGTCGCGCAGAAGCTTGAAGGCTGGGTCGGCGAACTCGCTGCGAACATGAAAAAGGGAGATTACCGTGTGGCCAACACCGACAAGTGGGACCCATCCACCTGGCCGAAAGAGGCCAAAGGCGTCGGCTTCCATGACGCGCCGCGCGGCGCCCTCGCGCATTATGTGGTGATTAAAGACGGCAAGATCGATAATTACCAGGCAGTCGTGCCGACCACATGGAATGCCGGGCCGAGAGACCCGAAAGGACAGAGGAGCCCGTTCGAGCAGGCCCTCATCGGCACGCCTGTGGCTGATCCGATGAAGCCCATAGAAATCCAGAGGACGATACACTCTTTCGATCCGTGCATGGCATGTGCCATTCATATCTTTGACGTGGACAAAAAAGAGCTGTTCAAAGTCGAAGTGCAATAGGAGGGGCTGCCATGAAACCGGTATATGTCTGGGAGTTTCCTGTGAGGTTGACGCACTGGCTGGGCGTGTTGAGTATAGTAATATTGTCCGTTACCGGATTCTATATAGGTTCTCCCTTCATGCATGCGACCGATGCTGAATCACTCATTACCGCGCATATGCGGTTTATACATTTTACAGCCGCCTATGTCTTTACCGTGAGTCTCATCCTCAGGATGTACTGGTGGTTTGCAGGAAACAGATATGCGCGTCTCAGCCAGTTCATTCCAACCACCGCTGAAAGGCTGAGGAACATCAGGAAGACAGCAAAGTTCTATGCCTTCTGCCAGGGGAACCTTCCGTATACGCCGGGACATACCGGGCTGGCCGGACTCACGTACACCTTCCTTTTTCTGCTATATCTTATAGAGATCACGACCGGGTTTGCGATGCTGTCGGTGGCGCATGGCGGCGGGGCAGTATGGACGCTCTTTGGGGGCTGGTCTCTCAGCCTGATGAGCGTGGCAAACCTGCGGCTTATGCACCATCTTATTATGTGGGTGATCTGGGTCATCGTGATCATTCATGTATACACAGGGTGGGAAAACGATATTGTCGAGAGGAACGGTCTCATAAGCTCGATATTCAGCGGATATAAGAGCCTGGATGAATAATAACGGCCCGAAGGTTGCGCTGATAGGATTAGGGAATGTCCTGCTCAGGGACGAGCGGATAGGTGTTCATGTTGTCACCACGATCAGGGGCCGGTATTGCTTTTTACCTGAAATTGAGATTGTCGATGGCGGCACGCTGGGTCTCAACCTGCTTCCTTTTTTTGAGGAGTTTGAGAGGATACTGATTGTCGATGCGGTCAATTTCGGCAGGGAACCCGGCCATATCGGCATCCTTGAAAACGATGAGATTCCGGCAATTATTTTTCCGAAGATATCGGTGCATCACATTGGTCTTGCCGACCTGCTTTCGGTAGCGAAACTGAAAGGTGCCATGCCGTCCGAATTATGCCTTGTCGGCATGCAGCCGTGTGAAGACGACTTCTGCTTTGGCCTTGAGATGTCTGAAATTGTTAATGCCAATATTGAGAAGATGATAGAGCTTACCATGCGGAAGCTGAAGGAGTGGGGGATAGAGGCCAGGCTTTCCCTGGGGCCGTAGCTCCCCCTTTCACAAGCCACATTATGTCAGGGGGACCGTGGAAACTAATACAATTTATTTCTCGATATAGGCCAGTTCTGTTATCACCTGCACAAGTCCGGTAACAACCCTTGCCATGCGGTCATAATCCAGCTTCTCAGGCGTGTCTTCCGGTCTGTGATAATAGGGATAGCGGAAAAAAGCGGTATCAGTTACCATAACTGCCGGATAGCCCTCTTTCCAGAACGACCAGTGATCAGACCAGTCCACCCCCGGCAGCCATCCCGGCAATGCTGCGCCTTCTGAAGGGAAGTCTGCCGTACGGCGAAAAGCGTCAACGCATTGCCGCACCAGCTTGTGCGATTTCAGGTTCCCGACAAAAGCTATGAAGTTGCCGGTGTCCGGATAGAGAGGACTCAGCAAGGGCGGGTATGCCTGGCTGCCGGGTTTGTCGGAATAATACCCGATTGTTTCGAGCGACAGCATAGCTACAATATTCTCTCCGCGTTCTTTTGCCTGTTTCGCGTAAATGCTGCTGCCCATCTTGTCAGTCTGGAAATACGGCGGTTCCTCATTCACGACAGCTATCAGGCGCAGCGTGCGCCCTGGATTGCGGTCCTTCATCAGACGGGCAAGCTCCAGCAGGGCAGCTACACCGGAGGCATTATCATTGGCCCCGGGGGTGTTGCGCGCCGTGTCATAATGCGCGGCGACTACAATTATCTCGTCCGGCTTCCCGGCGCCCTTTACCTCAACGATAATATTTCCGAACTTCTGCCCTTCGACATCGAATGACTGCACCGAAAGGGCCATCTCGGCCTCTTCAAAATAGTGTTTTATATATTCAACAGCTGATTGCAGTTCCTCATACTTATCAGAATTGCGTTCCCCGATAACAGTTGCCAGCATACGCACATGTCCCGTTAGATTATTCCTGGTCTCCTCTTCAGCAGTTGTGAGCGGCTTCAGCGGACCTGTATATGATGATCCCGGCATATACCAGTAATATATCAGAACACCGGCAGCACAGAATATAAGGATAATCGTAATGATAATCATGATCCGGATCAGCCTTAACCATTTGTTTATCTTGTTCATTGCTTTTCCCATAGCCTGCCTCCATGCGTGTTAAAGCGTGATAATTAACTTCCCGTAGTCGAACTCAAATCACAGAACCTTTCTGTCACACTATGACAGTATATCAATAAATGGTATTCTTCCTCTCTGCCTTCTTTTCGCATAATTGCAGAAGCTGCCCAAGTCGATTAAAATATCAACAGGGTAATTTACCTGCAGGCTATAGCAATGATGTGCCAAAGGCGGACCCACCTTTATGACTGTGGCTGCGAACTGGCCCTTAAAAGCGGCATTGGCGCTGTTTATAATCATTATATCCGTTACTGCCTTCGGACAGGACATAAAACCTGATAACGCGCTTCATCTTGCGCGGTCATCCTCTCCTGACACGTCACAGGGACCGATCAGGAATATAAAGCCTGAACACCAAAAGCTCGCAAAGGGCAGGTTTCTTATTGCTAACATCCGTGTACAGGGCCAGATATTCGGTCAATCCGTAATCCTGCTCATATCCCATGATCAAAACGGCTCGATGGGTTTGATAATTAACAGACAGACCGATTCAGGGATTGCCGACCTGCTTCCGGACGTCAAAGGCCTCGCCCAATCATCTGACGCCCTTTATCTTGGCGGGCCGGTTTCTTTGAACAGCTTTTTTCTTCTGGTCCGATCGGGTGTCAAACCCGAGGAATCAGAGAACATAATTGCTGATATCTATATCAGCCAGAGCAAAGCGCTGCTTCAGCGCATGGCGGATGAGAAGAGGCCGGGAGAGAAATTCCGGCTTTACGCAGGGTATGCCGGATGGGGAGCAGGACAGCTTGAGGCCGAAGTCATAAGAGGGGACTGGATTGTGGCGCCGGCTGACCCTGAGATAATATTCGATAAAGACCCGGCGGGGATCTGGAACAGGCTTATGCCCCAAAAGATCGACATATGAATATACTTTTTCCCATATATTAATTATCAGGTTCTCCAATAGGCGCTTCCGTAACGCTTTCGGGACAGAAAACCATAATCTATCAGATAACGCCGGATCTCCCTGGACTCATCTCCTGCTGCATCTAGCAGCCGGTCGACCTCTGACCCGGAATAATTCCGACCCGGTTCAAAAAGCAGAAGGCCAAGCGATTGAGCACAACCAGCTTGGCCTTCTGCTTTTTGGGGCAAAATATTTACACTATTACCCGAGTATCTTTTTATAAAGGGCCAGCACGGTATCGATGTCCGCTTTATCTATGCCCCAATGAGTTATCATGCGGCAGGCCCCATCGTCGATATGCTTGATCTTGACGTTGTTCTTCAAAAGCTCACTGACTATCGGCCCTGACTGCCTGCCCGTTGCCCCGAAATCAATGTAGACGATGTTGGTACGCGGCGCTTTAAGATCGACTAACCCTTCGTCTATCGAGGCGAGACCCTTTGCAAGGTAAGTCGCATTATCATGGTCTTCCTGCAGCCGCGACTGCATTTTTTCGAGGGCCACGATTCCCGCCGCCGCCATGTGCCCGGCCTGGCGCATGCCTCCGCCTACACGCTGCTTTATCCAGCGAGAGCGGTCTATGAACGCCTTGGTCCCGACCATGATCGCACCTACCGGGGCCGCAAGGCCTTTTGACAGACAGAACTGCAGGCAGTCTACCGGCGCGCAGAGTTTCGCGAGCGGCATGTTAAAAGCGACCCCGGCATTGAATATCCTGGCGCCGTCCAGATATACCGTCATATCATGGTTGTGGGCTATATCCGCCATTTCCTTCATGTAGTCTGCGTTGAGCGGAATGCCCCTGTTCAGGTTATAAGTATTTTCAAGGCACAGAACGCGGCTGATTGCGGACTGAACGCCTTTCGGACGGATTGCCTTTTTCAGGTCAGCCGGGCTGAACCTGCCCTGCTCCGCCCTGATTGGCCTCGCCTGCACACCTGACAACGCCGCAAGCCCGCCCACTTCAAGATTGTAGATATGCGTATCTTCGCCAACGATAATCTCGTCGCCCAGCTGTGTAAGGGCCATGACAGAGACCTGGTTTGCCATGGTACCCGAGATGACAAAGAGTCCTGCTTCCTTACCGAACATTGTCGCGCACATACTTTCAAGGCGCTGCACTGTCGGGTCTTCACCCAGGATGTCGTCCCCGACAACAGCGCTTGCCATTGCCGCGCGCATCTCCTCTGTCGGCTGGGTTACGGTATCGCTGCGGAAATCGAGCAATTTCATATGGTCCTCCCGCCGCTTAACAGAGCGGCCCTTCCTGGTGACCGATTATCGCTGTTACAAAAACAGTACCCAATACGTTGATTGTGGTCAGGCCCATGTCAACAAGGCGATAAATGCCTCCGAGAAGGCCCATGACCTCGAGCGGCAGTCCCATAACATTCAGGAAAACGGCGGTAGTCACAAAAGTCCCGCCCGGTATTCCGGTGCTTCCCATTGTCATGAGAACACCCACAAAGACCGCCATGATTTGCTGTGAAATGCTCATTTCTATTCCGACCAGCTGAGACACAAAGATGGCCACTACTCCATACCACAACGCACTGCCGTCCATATTTGTGGAGGCCCCAAGAGGGATCGCAAAGCCGACGATGTCCTTTGAGATGCCCACCTTTTGTTCGCATGTTTCCATGGCTATCGGCATGGTTGCCTTGGTGCTGCAGGTCGAAAAGCTTGTGATCCAGATCTGGCTGATGTTCTTGAAAAAAGTCCATGGATTCTTCTTTGTAAAAACAAAATAGATAACAAAAAGAAATAATACCAGGTGAAGCGCCCAGCCGATGTATAACGCGGCAATAAACTTCGTCAGCGGCCCTACTACCTGGGCGCCGTATTTTCCTGCGGTGATGGCCATGAGACCGAACACTCCTATAGGAGAGGTCATTATGACCAGGTTGAGTATCTTCATGATGAATTTAAAAAGCACATCAAATGCATTATGAACGCGCTGGCGGTCATTCTCCTGCAGCATCAGTATCGCAATGCCTGAAAAGAAGGCAAATAGTATGACCTGCAGCAGATTGGCCTCGGCCATCGCCTGAATAAAGTTGGTCGGGACCATACCGATCAATATCTTGCTGACCGACGGTGTTTCAGCCAATGCCTTGACAGGCGGCAGATCAGTCAAAACCAGCCCCATTCCGGGACTTATTATCCTGCCGATAATTATTCCGAAGATTGCGGCAGAAAATGCTGTTGCAAGGAAAAGCAGAATAGTTTTCCCGCCGATCCTGCCGAGCCTGCTGATATCACCCATATTGGCTATAGCGCTTGTTACGCTGACATAAACCAGCGGCACAATGGCCATCTGAAGCAATCTCAGAAATATATCGCCGATAAATTGAATCGCAACAATATCAGGACCTACTGCAAAACCTACTACTCCTCCGGCCACCATGCCAAAAAAGGTTTGAGTTGCGAGCGACACTTTGAATTTCATTCCTTGAGCCCCCCTTTTTAACAGCTATATATATATAAATATTCCAAAAATTGGCTGCCCTAAGACCTTCCCTGTTTCCTGTCTTTAAAAATAGTATTTCACTTCACTTCTTTTATGCTGACCACATTCTCATACATCGAGAGGAACGGGATTCTCCAGCCGTATTTTTTTATCAGCACCGATTTCCCTCTCAACCGGATCGCTTCGTTCTGCACGTCTCCTGAATTGTACTTGAATCTGTACCATACGTCTTCATTCACGAAAGGCCTGTAGTCCGTAGCGATCATGAACCGGCCATCCACCTTTGCCATCTGCGCGTCGGTTACCGTTGTCAGGACCGAATCCGCAATAAAATAACTGAACAGAACCAACAGAATGATAGCCAGGACACCGATTAAAATTGCCTTGAATTTAAAACCCCAGGATAAGCCTGCCATGCTGCCTCCTCTTGCAGTTTCGATTACTGCCAATAAAAGTGTATCGGAAAAGCTGAATTGAGTCAATAAAAATATCACGATTCATAAATAAGGCGGTCCGAAAAAAAGTGTTAGTCAAAGTGCAGGTTAAAATTATGCTGAGAGGAGGCGAAATTGCTCTCGCCCCCTCTCTTTCCGGACCGGCTATTTCATTAAACTTTTAAGCTTTCTGCTTACGCGTCTCGAGCGACGGGTATTGCAGCGGCTTGTCGGGCCTTACAAAAATCCAGCATATGCCTCCGATTATGCCCGTGCTGGCCGTCGCAAAAATTGCCGCCTGCCAGCCATACTGCGTAGCGATCCAGGCGGTTATCATCGGGGCGGCGCCGCCAATAAGATTACCCCAGAAATTCATCCAGCCTGACACCGTGCCCGCAAACTTGCCCGCCATCTCTGTGCAGCTTGTCCATGCGGCATTCATGGTGAAACCCAGAGACATGAGGGACATCGTCAAGCCCAGCACCGTGACCCACTTATCATCAGCGATTGCCGTCAGAAACAATCCTACGCCGCAGAAAAAAAGGCCCCCTCCGCCAAACCATGCCCGGGATTTGGAACCGAAGCTGGTGAGTTTCTTTTTGATCAGGTGGTCGCTGATAACACCGCAGGCAATTGCGCCAAAGGCAAACCCGAGTTCGGGCAAAGCAGCTGCAAAGCCCATTGCCTTAAGGGTAAAGTGATGCGCTTCAAGCAGGTATACCGGCAGCCAGGCGATGAACACGTACTGGATATAGTCTGCCATTGCGAACTGCGCGCCAACTGCCCAGACCTGTTTGGAACGAAGCAGGTCTTTCCACGGCGGCATTATCTTGCTCCCAACCTCTGTGCCGGTCTGTCCGTCCTTGATATGTTTCAATTCGGCCGCGTTAACATATTTGCTCTCGTCCGGGTGGTTCCTGATCAATATATAGTAGCCAATGGCGATGACAATGCCGACAGCGCCAAAGATGATAAAGACTGCACGCCATCCCCATTCTATCATGATCAGCGTGGCAGCCGGAATTCCGAGGGCAGGCCCGAATTTGGCGCCCATCAGCATCAGGCCGACCGCTTTGCCTCTCTCAATCCGGGGGAACCACTTGGCAATCGCGCCGTTCAAGCCTGGATAGATCGGCGACTCTCCTATGCCGAACATTGCGCGCACGACAATCCAGGAGGTGAAGCTGCTGCAAAAAGCTGTCAAAGAGGTAAACACGGACCACCAGGTGAGTGCCAGCGGCACTATGCGGCGGTGGCCGAAGAACTCTGTCATGGTGCCTGAAGGAATTTGAAATAATGCGTAGCAGATAAAAAATACAGTCTGAAATGTTCCAATCTCGACTTTAGTGAAGTGCAATTCCTGGATGATGGCCGGGGTCGTAACCGCCAGATTGATTCTGTCGATATAGGCCATGAATGTCATCATCATGGCAAAGATGGCGAGCGACCAGCGGAAATTAGTCCGCTTTTGTTTCACCGGGCCGGTCTTTTCCTCTTGACTCATTTTTCTTCCTCCCTTATTTTATAACAAAACATGCCCACTGTCAGCAGGACCAGGTCCTGCGACCCTGTTTAATTCACAAGCTTTCCTGCATCATCGAACCGCATAGGTTCCGGTTCTCCGAGGACCGTAATTGCCGGGTTCGCCAGGGCCTCTTGCAGCAGACCCTCGGAAATCCAGATTTCCCCGAGATGCAATGTATCCTGTATGCGCACGAGGCGGACCTTGGTAAGATCCGTTGCATTACATGTCTTGATAGCACCCAAAATGGCGTCCCGCTCCGTTTCCATGGTGCACGGAATCCGCACCGGGGCCAGGACCGTTGATGTAAAGGCATTGGTATACATCGCCGCATAGTTAATACGGCTTACCAGGCGTCGAGTTGTAAAATCTGCCATGCCGATTCCGTTGGCATTTCCGTGGGTTTCGTCGGTTAAATCAAACACAACAAGTTTTTCCACCTTGGGACCGCCTGTTGCATGAGGAGTCGGATAGCGGCTGGTTATGTTCGGGTCCATCCCGCTCCCTGAGAATTCCTTGCCCATCCGGTCTATTAGCAGGACATCCATTGGGTCGAACAAAATCCGTGGCATGTTTGCTTTTGCTTCCGTCAAAAGGATTGCATCCTGCCAGACTATTTCTGCGGTTGGGACAGATACGATCTTCATCGGCTTATCGTAAGCATTCTCCACAATACCAATGCCAAACAGAATCTTTGCTTTACTCAGCGTGATGGCCGACATGGCCAGGATGTGCCTGGCCATGTGCCCAAAACCGTAGGCATGGCATGTATCGGCCCCCTTTTGCTTCCCGAGTCCGATTGTAATCATCTTTACGAGTCCGCTTTCAGAGGGTCCCCGGAACGCCGTATGCGGTTTGACCCGGTTCACGACCACTATGCCGTCCGCTTCGTAAGCATTACGGTCGATTAAAACCGGAAGTCCGTTGTCCAGGCACCCGAGTTCAACAGTATCCATTGACGAAATGATTGGACATCCAACCGATTGCTCTGTCACGCCCAACCCATCGAGGACCTCGATTTGGCCGGCGGCAGATGCTGCGCCGTGGCTTCCCATGGCCGGCACGACAAAAGGCTGCGCCCCCCGGAGCTTCAGCTCCGCCACGATAGCTGCTGTTATCTGACTGATTTTTGCAACACCCCTGCTGCCAACGGTCACAGCGATCCGCATACCTGGCCTTACCGTATCACCGATACCGGATTTAGCAAACTGCTCTTTTACAACCAGCGCAACATCCGTGATTTCATTTGCAGGAAAATGCTGCTTTACTTTCACGATGCGCGGCAAAGGTACATTTTTAAGCAACTCCTGAATTATATCCATATTCAATCTCCTTCTTGCCTGACTATGATTTCCTGTTAGCAGACACTGTCTGTTTTTGCACTAACCAGTCTGTCAGAACAGTGGTGTTAGGCTGCCATCCAATGCCGGGCTGACTGGTTAATTCCAGATAGCCTTCTTTGATCGTAAACGGTTCGGAAAAGAAATGAGTCCTCATGGGATTAGGATTAATGTCCCACTCCACATGCTGTGCCCTGGTTAATGCGGCCAATTGGGCCGAGGCCGCCAATCCCGGAGCGCCGCTCAGATAGTGCGGATAAATGTCCTTGCCTGCCTTCTCCACTAGCGGCACCAACTTTACGGCTGTGGACAGACCGCATGATTTTGCGATGGCCGGCTGCAGGATGTTCGGAGCGCCAGCCACAACAGGACCAAGGTCCGTGCCGGGCGGGATAATTAAATTTTCACCGCATGAAATTAAAACCTTGCTGCGCGCTGCTAATTCCGGATAAAGATGTTCCTCCTCAATAAGGAGCGGTTCTTCGAGCCAGGCGATCTGTTGATCTTCCAGATAGCTGAGTCTGCTGAGGGTATCTTTGAAGGTCCAGCTGCGATTGACGTCCACAGCCAGTCTGGCTTTGTTCCCAAGATATTTTTTCAGCTCCGTAATATTCTTCTTATCAGCCTCTTCACCATAACCTATTTTGAGCTTGAAGCAGTCCATGCCGACATCCAGGCATTCACTGATTATGTCAAAAGGCAATGGCGGGTTAATGCCGCTGCCGTACAACTTGACCCGGTTTGCAGCGTTTGGTGCGAACAGGTTCCTGAGAGGCTGCGACTTTTGCTTTGCCGCTATGTCCCATAAGGCCGCTTCGATGGCACAGACAGCCTGCATTGCCGGCCCGAGACTGGATGATTGCAATGCTGATCTGTAAAATGTATTCCATAGACCGGCTATGAATGCCGGTATGTCTTCGATATCGCGGCCTACTGTCTTCGGAAAGTATCCCTCGGCATAAGCGGCCATTCTCTCTGCCGGGGCCCATATAGGAAAATTTATATATGTTTCAGCCAGACCTGACAGGCCGTCCGTTGAGTCAAGCTGGATTATCACCGCCTGCCGATGAGTCATGGCCCCAAACGTAGTTTGATAGGGTTGTTCAAGAGGGGCCTTAAGATGATAGGCTGTCGCAGATTTAATGTTGATCATTCGATTCGTCCTCCGGTAGATGAAGTATCAAAACTTATAATGTCATCATGTGATATTACATCTTCTTTTGGGTACTGTCAAGCACAAAATATCATGGTTACAAGCTGAATTTGTCCCGGTCATCCACCCCTGAATAACTTCAGCAAATGCGGTGATTTAAGGCAGGTCAGATAGTGGCGAAATGGTGGCCATGCAGGTTTTGGGGCAGCGGTTTGGTGTTCGACGCGAAAAAAGAGGCAGCGCCTGACAGCGCCGCCTCTTTTTTTATTTAGCAGGTTATTTCTTGAAAATCGACTTTGGAATCATGGCATGAACGCCCTTGTTGCCGTCTACGACCTGGGTGATCCTGAAGTCTACGGCAAGGCTGCAAAGGGCATAGGCCTCGTTCTTGGTCAAGCCTTTCTTTGCCATGAGGAAATCGATGGCATCCTTTAGCGCAATCTTCATGGCTTCATCCAGACTCTCATGAAATGACATCAGTATCCAGTGGGTCTTTGACTCGGCCATAGGGCGCTCGAGTTTCATGTCTTTTCTCAATATGAACTGAAATTCGGCTTCCTTAATATATGTTTCAATGGCGGTTATGCTGACCTCTCCGTCACCCTGGGCCCCATGCGCGTCACCGGCCATGAAAAGACCGCCCTTGGCGCTGACCGGGACATAAAGGGTTGTCCCTGCCACAAGTTCCTTGTTGTCCATGTTGCCAGCGAAATAATCGGGCACAGCCGAATTTTTCTTTTCGCCCGGCCTGGGGGCAAGGGCCATGGTGCCAAAGAAAGGCCTGAGCGGTATTACGATGCCGGGCATGAACTCAACCGATTTTTTGTCCTTTGAATAGTAGAGCGTCCTGGACCAGCCATCCGGAACATACTCCGGCAAGCCACCGCGCTTCATGTCCCCCGGATAATTGTAGGTTATGCCATAGTCTCCCGGCACAATCTTCTTTATGCGAATCTCAAGCACATCACCCGGCTCGGCTCCTTTTACGAAAAAGGGGCCGGTCAGGGCATATGCGCCATTGCCGCGGGCCATTACTTCTTTTCTCAATGCGAGGATCTCGTCCATGCTCATGCCAGCCTTGAGTTTGCCTTCGAGCAGCATCAAGCTGTTAAAGATAACCGTGTCGCCCGAATTAATGGTCAATCGCGGGGTGATTGTGCTCTCAAGCATCCCGTTATGGACATTCTCCGGCGTAGCTTTAAACTTGTGGACCTTTTCGCCTGCATAGGCGGCACCGCTGATAATAAAGCAGCACAGCAGAGCAGCAACCAGGCAAAGCATAAATCTGCGTTTCATGATAATACCTCCCCCTTGGTAATGGATGTTAAAGAATGTTTCTATTATGACATAAGGCGAAAAAGAGAACTGTCCTCTCTCTTCTGTTACGTCCCAGCCACTCGGTACCGATTTTAGGGGGGCAAATCCCACCTAACCGGTACCAGTTCTAAGGTATCCAATCCCACCAAAACGAGACCAGTTTATCAGGGTTTAATCCCAGGCAAACGAGACCACCTGTAAGA
>CAIJNL010000024.1 GCA_903822005.1 uncultured Nitrospiraceae bacterium | reverse complement strand
GGGTTACTCATCATTGTGATATCATCGAAACAGGAAACGACAGTTGGAGAATAAAAACACGAAACTCTAAAAAATGACCGTCCGGGGTGGGTCAAAATTGGACGCCGATGCCGGGTCAATATTCAATGCCGATCTACACCAGCCATTTTTGAGAGGAGATAGTGTATACCATTCTTGCAGCTTTGCAAGGGGGGTATACATGTCAAACAGGCTCAAAATGGCAAACATTCATGCAGTCATAGGCTTATTGGAGCAGGGTTGGTCTTATCGACGCATATCGCGGGAGCTTGGAATAGACCGCGAGACGGTGGCGCGATATGACCGGTTGCGGCGTAATCGCTCAAAACCCGCCATTGTGGCCCCCGGCTCTGAGGCATCCGATAGTTCAAATCCCGCCATTCCGACCGCCGGGTCACTGGAGGTTTTGGGTTTCGTCGAAGCTTCCGCGCATCCGCCTGGAAGACCCAGCCGATGTGATCCATTCGGGGATTTAATCACCCAGAAGCTCGATGTCGGATTATCCGGCCAACGGATATGGCAGGATCTGGCGAGCGACGACGGTTTCACCGGCTCTTATTCTTCAGTGAAACGTTTTGTCCGCAGGCTCGGCGCGACCACACCGCTGCCTTTTCGGAGAATGGAATGTGAGCCGGGACAGGAAGGGCAAGTAGACTTTGGCTCGGGCGCCTGGGTTTTCGATGACGGCAAAAGACGGCGGCCACATATTCTGCGCATAACTCTGAGCCACTCCCGCAAAAGCTACAGCGAACCGATATGGCAACAGACGACGGAGAACTTCATTCGCTCTCTGGAGAACTCCTTCCGGGCATTTGGTGGCGTTCCCAAAACTCTGGTCATAGACAACCTCAAAGCGGCAGTGACGAATGCCGACTGGTTTGATCCGGATATCAATCCGAAAGTGGTGGAGTTTGCACGATATTACGGAACCGTCGTCCTTCCCACCAAACCATATACGCCCCGTCACAAGGGAAAGATCGAAGGTGGGGTCAAGTACGTCAAGAACAACGCACTGAAGGGCAGGATCTTTTCTTCTCTGTTTGAGCAGAAGCAGTTTCTCAGCAAGTGGGAGAAAGATGTGGCCGACACCCGCATCCACGGCACGACAAAGAAACAGGTGCGCCGGATATTCGAGGAAGTGGAAAGAAAGGCTCTTCTGCCTTTACCTCCGGAGCCTTTTCCGTTTTATCACGAGGGCAAGCGCAAAGTACACCGCGACGGCCATGTGGAAGTGGCAAAGAGTTATTACTCGGTTCCGCCTGAGTATCTCGGTCGCGAAGTATGGGTCCGCTGGGACAGCCGTTTGGTCAGGGTATTTAACGGACAGTTCGAACAGATAGCCATTCATCCAAGGGTCGCACTGGGCAGGTTCAACACCAGCCGCTCTCATCTGGCTGATCAAAAGATATCGGCTGTTGAACGCGGAGCAGAATATATGCTGCTTAAAGCAGTCAATATAGGCGTTGATGCGAGCCTATGGGCAAAGGCCATGCTCGATGCCCGGGGAATCGAAGGGGTCCGCGTGCTGCAGGGTTTCATACATCTGGCGAGGAACTATCCCGCCCACGCCATAAACAATGCGAGCAAGACCGCTCTCCATGCCGGGCTGTTCAGACTGCGCCCTCTAAGGGAGCTCGTAAAGAGACATTCCACCCAGGGAGAGCTTGAGTTTGCGGATAGTCATCCCATTATCCGGCCTCTGTCGGAGTACCAGGATATCATAACAGTGTCGTTCAAAATTGCAGAAAAAGAAAGGAGTGAGAATGAACCAGCAACTTAAAACCACACTGAAACGTCTAAAGCTCTCCGGCCTGCTGTCTTCACTGGAGGTCAGATTACAGGAGTCCCAGGGCAATCAGCTCAGCCATTTGGAATTCCTGGAACTGATTATCAGCGACGAGATCGCCCTTAGAGAAGATAGGGCGATCGAAAGAAGGATTAGTACCGCAGGGTTCCGTGAGTTGAAGACCATTGAGGACTTCGACTTCAGATTCAACCCGTCCATAAACCGATCTCAGATAATGGAGCTGGCCACATGCAAGTTCATACGTCAGCAGAGAGACATCCTGTTTATGGGTCCACCCGGCGTCGGTAAATCGCATCTGGCTCAGGCTATCGGGCATCAGGCGGCAAAGATGGGCAACATCGTCCTGTATCGCTCTATCTTTGACACCGTAGGCGAACTGAATCAGGCCGCAGCGCTCAATGAAAGCGACAAGGCAATGAGGCGATATCTCAGACCAGATCTTCTCATCATCGATGATATGGGTCTGAAAAAGCTGCCGACTCCGGCAGGAGAGTATATGTTTGAGATCATCATGCGTCGCTATGCACTCAGATCTACGATTATGACTTCAAACAGACCGCTTGAAGAATGGGGAAGGCTGGTCGGCGATGTCCCTACTGCCACCGCCATTCTCGATCGTTTCCTGAGCCGCGCCGACATCATTCAAATCACAGGAAAAAGCTACCGACTCAAAGACAATGCTTGCAAAAAGAAAAATGAACATGGTAAAAATGATAACAACTAATAATGGCGGGGTTTGAACCGCCCCTTACTGGCTGGTTTTAATCCGACCGCTGACATTAAGGCTGGTTTGGTCGATGTAAATACAATAGATACTACAATTAAAATCGATCTGGTGAATTCAGATCCTGATAAAAATTATTTCAGAGAGAATTACTACTATGGCCTAAACAAGGGCTATTTAAGAAAGGAAGTTGCGGTTAAATTATCGAATGCACAAAAGCTTTTAAAATCCATAAATCCAGAATTGTCCCTTCAAATACTAGATGCCGCCAGACCGAGAAGTGTTTCAAAACAAATGTATGAAAAGATGAAAGGAACAAAGTTTGAAAAATATGTCGCCGATCCTTCAACGGGGTCTATGCATAATTATGGTATAGCCGTAGACATAACCATTGTTGACACAAGCGGAAAAGAGATTGACATGGGCTTTTCGCCATTTCGCAAGGGCAACATAGAGATTTACTGGGAATACATTCAAATGAAGCTTGGAAGAAAACTAACAAATCAGCAAAAGGCAAACAGGCAATTGCTGTCTGACACTATGAAAAAATCTGGCTTCCTACCGCTAAGCTTTGAGTGGTGGCACTTTGATGGAATGCCAAAAGAGGAAGCACGAAAAAGATATAAAATAATAGAATAAAATTTATAACGTTTCACTCCAGCGGATCGGCTTTGCCGCCCGCTGACTTCAGGCGTTAGCCGAAAGCAATAAGCAGAAATTCCCACTCCTGTTGCCAAAGTGCACACAATGTGCTAACATATCAATAGATGAAGTGCATAAATTGGAATAATGAAAAAAGCCAAATGCTTAAAGCACTCAGAGGAATCTGCTTTGAGGATATAGTTTTTTATATCGAAAAAGGCGATGTTTTGCAGGACTATCTGCATCCAAATCAAAAAAAATATCCGGAACAACGAATATTGGTTGTCGGTATAGATAATTACGCATACATTGTGCCTTACGTTGAGAATAAAGAAGAGATATTTCTGAAGACCATTATTCCAAGCCGAAAGGCAACAGAAATTTATTTTGGAGGTGCAAAATGAAAACAAAATTAAATAAAGAAGACCATGAGATATTGGAGAGTTTTGAAAAAGGCGAATGGGTTCCGGTCAAAAATCTGTCAAATAGAAAAGCAGAACTAATGAGGTATGCTCGGAATACCCTAAGGAAAGATAAACGGCTAAACATAAGGATATCAGAAAGGGACCTGACTGAATTACAAAAACGGGCAGTTAGCGAGGGGTTGCCTTATCAGACATATGTTGCCAGCATTATTCATAAATTTATTAGTGGCAAGCTAATAGAGTCAAAAAATTAACATGCTAACGAAGCGCTGCACGGGATCGACGTGAAACTTCCGCGCGATTTTGAGCTCAGGCGTTCAACCTCAAAATAAAGAAGGGTGCGACATGCCTCCCAAACTTGAAATAAACTACCTTCTTATAAAAAGGAGTTCGCGATCATGCGCGGATGCATGATGGAACAAGTCGCAAAGGAACGGTCTATTTTAGTATCCTAAAAATTCCCCGATAAAGAAGAGAAACTTTAATAATGCCGTCTTTTTGTAATAGACTATGCGGAATTGCTTTTGATGCACTTATCGATTGCCGGGATTTCAAAACATAGACATGATGTTAATAAAATTAAAAGCTATAAACCGACAGTAAACGCCGCTCTCAAGTCGGACTCGGTTTTGCCGTGGCGGCCATATTGAATGTTGGACACTTGTAACACCAACGGTTTCCCCGGGGAGGGAAATCTAATTAATTGGAGGAATACTTATGAATATTGTCCGCAGTATGCTTCTCGCAGCTTCAACCGTGGTAGTTTTATCAGGTTTGGCGATCGCCGGCACGGACATCCCGTGTGACAAGCTGAGTGCTGGAATCGAGGTTTTTCAATGCAAGGAAGTCAGACGGGAATTTAAGATCGGGCTCAAGACCGATGACAGCGTTTTTTGCGCTGAAAATGTGCCGCTCAAACTTGATAATGGATGTGTAGTCAATGGACTGACTGGAGTGAAAAATGAGATGGTCGGCAACGAAAAGGTGCTTACTAAAGTAGTATATGCCGTTATTCCGGCCAAGGTTACCAGGGACCAGACTGAAAAGTTCAAATTGCAGTGTGAGCCCGTAAAACAATTTGGCGGCATTTTGCGCGGGAGCAGCATCGGACATACAATAAAGGGATTCACAGCTCCTGAAATGCCGGGCAAGGACAATGAAGCACGCAAGCAGGCGTGGGAAAAAGATCTCTCTAAAGTTGGCAAGCGGGCTCTCAATTTCTGGACGCTTAACGCAGACCTTAACGGCAGAAAGACTGAATCACAGACCTGTATTCTCTTTAATCAGGCCACTAATACCAAGCTGCTGGAATTTAATATAGAAATCCAAAAATAATAGGAAGCAGACGGGGGATGTTTCTTTCTAAAAGGGCTTATTCAGGGTTAATCAAATAGAAAGAATGTCCCCTATTGCCTTCCCATGCGATATGTTGATATGCAGACACAGATGGATAAATAATGCTTAACCAGGTGGCGGCAGACGGTCTTGCCCACGCGCCCACACACCGTTATATATTCGGGACGCCTACGACATGAAAGAAGTCACTAAGGTACAGTTCAAAGATATCTACTTTAGAGTGGGCGGGGGTGCTGCGACCGGTTGGGACCTGGCGTATTGGAATAATTTCTTCGAAGACGAAAAGAGACCGGGAATGAAGTATCTGGTGGAAGAACCCGCGACACCAGAGCATAAAAGAATGATGATAGTTACTGACTGTGGCGGGAATGAATATCGACTTTTCTTTATGACCGAAGAGGGTGAAGAATCCTTCTTCGACTTTCCGGGCAAGAGCTGATTGAAAGCTCGGCATAACAGGTCGTAGCAACCGACGTACTCAGCGCACGCCCGAGTCTGGTCCTCAGTCTCGACAAGAAAATGGGTCGAGTTGCATAAACTTTATCAATTGACGAAAAATATAAGCGATTTCATTAACTAAGTGAAAACTTAGAATTTCGGGGAGAGCTAATTATGGAACGTGTAAATTACATGGCTGTAGCTGAAAAGGCAATGGCCCAGATCAGCAAAGGGGCTTTTTTAACCGTCGGTGCGGGAACCCAGCTTAACACCATGACCATCGGTTGGGCCACCTTGGGGATCATCTGGAGAAAGCCGATCATGATGGTTGCCGTCCGCGACTCCAGGCACACCTTTGATATCATCGAAAAAGCAGCCGATTTCACTGTGTCCTGTCCCAAAGACGCCCTGAAGGATGAGCTTATATTTTGCGGTACTAAATCAGGACGGTCGCTCGATAAATTCAAGGAATGCGGACTTAAAACCGGCAAGGCGCAAAAGACCGTTTCACCGATTATCCAGATACCCGGCACCCACTTTGAATGTAAGATCGTATATAAATCCGCTATGGATCCCGCTTTCCTGGATGCGGAATATATGCAGCTCCTCTATCCGGAAAAAGATTTCCATACGCTCTATTTTGGAGAAATAGTTGATTGTTATGAAATTTAAATAATCGGCCTGAATATAGAGAATCTGTCACTGCCGCGGGTTTGATAGACTGAATAAACAATAGTTATACTAAATGTTCTTAATCGGCCTATCGATCTGTATCCATTGACGTCGGATGCAGCAAATATTGTTGCATCCACATTTAGTGCGGGCCAGGCAGTCTTGCAGGGAGGGTAGTATGGACACATGTGAAGTTATGCGGGAAGCCTACAGCCGCGAATGGAACAATTTCGTGAAGACCGGCGACTGCAATGCTGAAATTATCCGCCCTCAAATCCTCGAATCATGGAAAAGGTCCCGATCAAATGATCTTAACCCTTTCAATCGCAATGAGAAGGCGTTCATCGAAGATCCGAAAAAACTCGAGGAAATATTATACGCAAACAATTTTCTGGTCGCCCTGGCAAAACCATACATGCAGATACTTGCCGAAGTGGTGGACGAGACCGGTTTTATCGGATTTCTCGCAAGCAAAGAGGGTTATATACTGCATACTGTCGGCGACCCTGCCCTGCTGAAATCAGCTGAAAATGGTTTTGTAAGGGTCGGAGAGATCAGGACCGAGAAAGTGGCAGGCACCACCGCAGTTGCGCTCTGCCTGACCACCCTGCAGCCGGTGCAGATATTCAGTGCTGAACACTATAACAGCTTTTATCATGACTGGACCTGCTCCGCGGCACCGATCTGCGACGAGCATGGAGATCTGATCGCTGTACTGAACCTGAGCGGTAATTACCGGCTGATTCACAAACATACGTTGGGGATCGTCATTTCCTTGTGCAAGGCAATCGAGCATGCCATCAGGCTCAAGCTGACCAATACCTACCTGAACAACTGTATCGACAGTTCAGAATACGGCATGGCAATCCTGGACAATAAGAACATAGTGAAACATCTGAACAAACACCTGCTTCACTATAGCACGAAGCTTAAGGGTGACCTCGATAAGCCGGTCGGCGACATATTGATCTCTGATCCCCCTGTAAGCAGATTATTGGAGAATGACAACAGGTTCTTTGAAAAAAGCATCACTGTCAGAAATCAGGACAGGCTCACAACCCTCCTGATCAATACGCAGTCGGTGTATGATGAAGAGAACAAGATTGTCGGAAAGCTGGTTGTGACCCGCGAAAAGAAAGAGGTCCACCGGCTGGTCCATCGCATGGTAGGCGCCTACGCAACCTTTACTTTTGATAATATCCTCGGCAACAGCGAAAAGCTTCTCCATGTGATAGAACTAGCGAAAAATGTCTCCAAGACCGCTGCCAGGGTGCTGATCCAGGGCGAGAGCGGTACTGGCAAGGAGCTGTTTGCCCAGGCGATCCACAACGCGAGCAATCTGAAGGATGGACCATTTATAGGGATCAATTGCAGCGCCATCCCTTCGGAACTTATGGAGAGCGAGTTTTTCGGCTATGACGAGGGGGCCTTTTCAGGGGCAAAGAAAGGCGGCATGCCCGGAAAATTCGAGCTTGCCGAAGGGGGCACAATTTTTCTCGACGAGATCGACTGTATGCCGCAGGAGATGCAGATAAAACTTTTGCGGGTACTGGAAGAAAACAAGATAACACGCGTTGGCGGGAATGTTGTCCTGCCGGTAAATGTGAGGATAATTGCTGCAAGCGGCAAAAATCTTGGCGAACTGGTCAAGCAGGGCCGCATAAGACTCGACCTCTATTATCGGATTAACACCATTGTCCTCGATATCCCGCCGCTGCGGGAGCGAAAGACAGACATCCCCTTATTGGTGGACCATATCGCAAATACGGTCGGCCATAAACTCGGCCTGCAAAAGAAAAGGCTCTCGGAGGGATTCATTGCCGACCTTATGAGCTACGACTGGCCAGGGAATATCCGCGAACTTGGCAATGTTATCGAAAGGGCCATAATTGTTTCCGGCGAGGCCGATACGCTCACGAAAAATCATCTCGATACGATTCATTTTCAGCTCGGGACGGACGCTGCCCCACCGGTTGTCTGCAGCGAGACTTCCATGACTGAAATCAGGACCCTAAAAGAGGTAGAACGCGATGCGATAATGTTTGCATTGAAACAGACCAATAATAGCCACGTTGAAGCAGCAAGATTGCTCGGCATACACAGGAATACACTTTATAATAAACTTAAGGAATACAGCTAAAAAAGGCTTTTAATATACCTGCACAATATTTGTTGCACAATAAATGGGCGCCTGTCAATTGGCGCCCATTTATTGTGCAAAACGCATAATGCCCCCTTATCGATAAAAACGCTTAAATACAAAGTGTTCGCCTCTTTGCGCTCAATTCCCGCACTCCGGCTCGATAATTGCTTTGCAAGCCCGTTACGCAAACGGAATTATTGGATCCGGATTTTAAGGGGACACTCTCAACAATTAATAAGGGCAGCTGCCCGGAAAGGGGAGGGGAAAGGGTCACAGAACATTTAATACGCAACGAAGGGACAGGATTCACTAATCAGGCATGCATAAATAAAATGCGGCCAAATCAATACTCAGGGGGAATTATCAGATGGAGGAACTTCAAGTAATAGGAATTATAGTCAGTTTGATTTTGCTGATATTTATTGCCTATCGCGGATATTCAGTAATTTTCTTTGCACCCGTTTTTGCACTTATGGCAGCTTCAGCCCAGGGCCTTCCTATCATGCCTACTTATACGGAATTATTTATGGTAAAGGCAGTCACGTATGTGAAGAACTTTTTCCCTGTCTTTATGCTCGGCGCGGTATTCGGGAAAATCATGGAAGAGAGCGGCATGGCCAAATCCATCGCTCATGCCATTATCCTGAAGCTCGGGCCCAAGCACGCCGTCATGGCGACGGTGCTTGCTGCCTCGATCCTTACTTACGGCGGCGTCAGCATGTTCGTGGTTGTTTTTGCCGTTTATCCGTTTGCGGCAGCCTTGTATAAGGAAGCGGACATTCCGAAAAAACTCGTACCTGCTGCTATCTTTCTCGGGGCCTTCACATTTACGATGGACAGTCTTCCCGGTTCGCCCCAGATACAAAATATAATCCCTTCAAATTTCCTCGGTACCAATGCCTATTCAGGCCCGATCCTCGGAATATTCGTCGCAATCATCATGTTCGGCACCGGAATGATGTGGCTTATCTATCGTGTGAACAAAAGCAGGGCCAACGGAGAAGGCTATGGCAATCATACTATTAACGAGCCCGAGATCAAAGATGTCAAACTGCCATCATGGCAGATCTCGCTTGTGCCGCTGATCGTAGTGCTGGTCGTCAACTACATCGGCAACAAAATCGTGGTATGGGACCCTTCAGTGCTGGCGCCGATCGCTGCAATGAAACTGCCGCTGATGGCGCCCGGCATTAAAAACGTAATTGCTACATGGTCCCTGATCATTGCGGTAGTTTGCGGCATAACGATTGCCGCCGCAGTTGGTTACAGGGGAATGCCTAAAGGCCTGTTGGGCAAAGCGGTCAACGTGGGAGCTATCGGTTCGCTGCTCGCAATCATGAACGTTGCGTCGGAAGTCGGATACGGAAACGTTATTGCCGCATTACCCGGATTTAAAACCATTGCAAACGCTGTAATAGGTATGTCCTTTGGCGACAGCCCGCTCACATCAATGGCTGTTACGATTAACATACTCTGCGGTATCACAGGTTCCGCCTCAGGCGGCGT
Source organism: uncultured Nitrospiraceae bacterium (assembly GCA_903822005.1). Taxonomy (GTDB): domain Bacteria; phylum Nitrospirota; class Thermodesulfovibrionia; order Thermodesulfovibrionales; family Dissulfurispiraceae; genus Fen-1308. The sequence continues at coordinate 11,732 of CAIJNL010000024.1, read as the reverse complement.
ATCCATAGCCCTTGACCTGTTCGGAAAGCACTGGCTTGAGTGGGCCGCTGCGGTCAACATGTCTCCGGACATTCTGCACCGCGTTGCTGCCATAGCTTCCGGCGGATTGGACACTGGACCCCATAACGGCGCTATCATAACCCTGCTGGCCGTTTGCGGTATGACCCATCGCCAGTCTTATCCCGATATTTTTGCGATAACGATCCTTAAGGTGGCCATGGTCGGCATAGCCCTCGCTTTTGTCGCAATATTCGGCATAGCCTAAGGTCCGGCTTTTTGGGTCTCGCTGGGAGCGGCCCGATTTCCGGATGCATTGAATTATTTTGAGTAAGGGAGAAAAAAGATGAAACTTGGACAAAAAATGCCGTACGCTGCGCACGGCGAATGGAAAGAATCAAAGACCAAAAAATATATGCCTGTCAGCGACTCAAGCACAGGCGAAGTGATTGCCGAGATTCCGTGCTGTACTATTGACGAGGTTGAAGCGGCAATACAGTCGGCCAATGACGCTTATCCTGCCTGGTCCGGAACACCGGTCACCAAAAGGGCTGCTATCATGTTCAAGTATCGGCAGATACTTGACGCTCACCTTGAAGAGCTGACAGTGCTGACAGCCAAGGAACTTGGCAAGAACATGGAAGAGGCCAGAGGCGATGTTCTGAAGGCCATTGAAGTCGTAGAACTGGCCTGCAGTATGCCAAACCTTATGAAAGGCGAATCCCTTATGAATGTCTCCGAAGGTCACGATACGGTACTGTATCGTGAGCCGCTTGGTGTATTCTCAGGGATAGCGCCTTTTAATTTTCCGGCCATGATTCCCTATGGCTGGATGATCCCTCTCTGCATTACCTCAGGCAATACCTTCGTACTGAAGGCAGCCAGCTATACACCGCTGACGTCATTCAGGATGCTGGAACTGCTGATGGAAGCGGGTCTGCCTAAGGGCGTTGTGAATATCGTTACCTGCAGCAGGAACGAGGCCGAATTATTGCTGACCCATCCATATGTAAGGGGTGTGAGCTTTGTCGGATCGACCAGTATCGGCAAGCATGTCTATACAACAGCCGCCGCCCACGGCAAGAGGGTACAGGCCCAGTGCGAGGCAAAAAACCATGCGCTCGTTCTTGCTGATGCTCCCCTTGAGAGGGTTGCTGCCGGCATTATCAATTCCGGTTTTGGCTGTGCCGGTATGCGCTGTATGGCCCTGCCGGTAGTTTGTGTGGAAGATTCAGTTGCCGATGAGTTTGTGCATCACCTTACAAATCTGGCCGGCAAGAGAAATGTCGGATGCGCGTATGACCCAAAAACTGACCTTGGACCACTTGTCACGGGCGAACACAAGAAATCCGTGACCGACTGGATCGCAAAAGGAGTTCAGGAAGGCGCCAAGCTCATCATGGACGGCAGGGATTGCACCGTAAAAGGTTTTGAGAAAGGCTTTTTCGTCGGCCATACGATCTTTGACCATGTAAAGCCAGGAATGAGCATCGGAGAGAGTGAAATCTTCGGGCCTGTCGTTGCTATCAAACGCGTCAAGGATTTTGAGGAAGGGCTGAAGATCATGAATGAAAGTCCTTTTGCCAATGGCTCATCGATATTTACCCAGAGCGGCCATTATGCAAGGGAATTTGCGAAACGCACCCATGGCGGCATGGTCGGAATCAACGTAGGAATACCTGTGCCCAACTCCATATTCCCGTTCTCGGGCCACAAGGATTCATTCTTCGGCGACCTGCATGTCAACGGGCGCGACGGCGTCGCTTTCTTTACCGAAGCGAAGTGCGTGACCAGCAGGTGGTTCGATGAGGAAGAGAAGAAGATAACAAAGGTAGGCACATGGGAAGGCACATCCACCAAGTGCTAAGCAACGGATTATAGCAAATTAGTATTTGCTGCCAAGGGCGGAGATGTTTTCTCCGCCCTTTTTAAACATTTTGTTTCTACGGTTGCCTGACTTCGGGGAAGCTTTTAGCAGCAACCTTTGTTAGCCGTTGCGGAATCACATGTTGACGCGCTGCATTTGCAGATTGAAGAAATAAACTTGTCCATATGTGAAGCCGCGCCTGACCTTACGGCCTTTCCGACTCCAATCGCCTCTGATATTGCCTCATCGTCAGCTCCATTTTCGCGCGCCTTGGCTTCATGATGTTTGAGGCATGGCTGGCAGTTGGCTGTTATTGAGGCACCGACAGCGATCAGACTCTTGATTTTGTCATCAATGCTCATTTTGATCACCTCCTTTCTGTTTCTTTAGACGAGAAACAGAGGAGGAAGGATACAGTCTATCTGAGTTTCATTGTAAGAGGTTTCCTGTCGCAAGCAAGTTCATTCCGCTCATCGCGATAAAGGGAGCAATTTGACTCCATTGCCTCTTTGAGCTGTTTCCTTGCGCGGTGCAGCCTTATCTTGACTGTATCAACGCTTACCCCGAGCATGTCAGCAACCTCCCTGTTCTGAAAGCCGCCGATCTCGCCAAGCGCTATTACTTTGCGGTAATCTTCAGGCAGCTTGTTGATCAGATCGTCGATACACTTGTTCATTTCCTTACGAATGAGCGATCTGTCGAGCAAATCGCCCACCGAATCAGCCTGATAGTCGGCATGCGGACCGCTCTCTATGTCCATGGCATTTGCATTGGCTCGATAAGAGGCGCTCCTCAGCCTGTCGATGGCGGTGTTGGCTGCAATCCTGTAGATCCAGGTCGAAAGCTGCGACTCATTCCTGAAGTCTCCAATTGACTGGCTGACCTTGATAAAGACCTCCTGCATCAAGTCCTCAGCTTCATGTTCCCCGATCATACGGCAGAGATAGCGATATATCCTGGGCTGATATGTTTCGTATATCTCCTGAAAGTCATGTTCGGTTGCAGCCATCGTCATCTCCGCGTTAATAATTTGCATTCAGCTATCCGATAATTCGAATGGCTATAAAGTCGCCGCTATCTTTTGGGCCGCTTCCCTGGCGTATCCCCGGGGACAATCGCCTTTCCATACCACGTGCGCGAGCGATTACATACATTACATACTGAGAGCATGACCGGAACCTCTACCAGCACGCCCACAACACAGGCAAGCGCTGCACCCGAACTTGGTCCGAAAAGAGTAATCGCGACCGCGACCGCCAACTCGAAGAAGTTACTTGCGCCAATCAGGGCGCCGGGAGAAGCAACATTATGCGGCACCTTGAAAAAGCGCATGAGCATATAGGTCAGACTGGAGTTGAAATAGACCTGGATGAGTATAGGCACCGCAATGAGCAGAACGGCAAACCATCGCGTTGTCAGGTTCTCCGCCTGAAACGCAAATATCAGCACCAGCGTGAGCAGTAAGGCGAACACTGTTACTGGCTGAAACTTCGGCAAAAAAATGTTTTCAAACCACTCGCGCCCATGAGATTTGAGCAGACTGCGGCGCGTGAAATAACCGGCTATCAGTGGAATTACGATAAAGACGACAACGGAAGTGATGAGCACTTTTGAAGGAATGATAACGTTGGCCACGCCGCAGAGAAACATCACAATCGGTGCGAAGGCTACAAGCATGATCAGATCATTCACCGCCACCTGCACAAGCGTATATGCCGGGTCGCCATCAGTAAGGTATGACCAGACAAATACCATGGCTGTGCACGGCGCGGCAGCCAGAATAATAAGCCCGGCAGTATAGCTCTTTGCCATCTCCGGATCGATCCAATGGGAAAAGACATTCTGTATAAATATCCAGGCAAGCAATGCCATGCTGAAAGGCTTGACCAACCAGTTAACAAAGAGGGTAATCATCAGTCCTTTGGGTTTTTTTGCAATGCCGCCCAGTGACCCGAAATCTATCTTGAGCATCATGGGAAATATCATCAGCCAGATCAGTACGGCAATCGGAATATTGACCTGTGAGCCGGCCCCAAATTCCATATTGCTGAGCGTTGTTGTCATTCCAGGCATAAATTTCCCCAAGGCAATGCCGATGATCATGCAGATCAGCACCCATAGGGATAGGTATCTCTCAAAGAAATTCAACTGTTTCGGAGCTTCTTTAATCAATTCGCAGGTTTGTTCGGGAGAAGGCGTATTCTTCATGAAGCAAGGCTCCTTTCAGACATTATATTCTGGCAATTGAGCTGTTCCCACATTATAAACACAAGTTTTTCATTGGACGTTTCCATCTGCCTCGACTGTTATTAAAACTTAAAAGGCGGTATATCTGCTCCTTTGCATCAACTTCTGCCATCAGATAAGACGTCGCGGCAGGGCGATCATAATCCTTTTCCTGCCCCGGTCCGCTTTAACCTTTCGTTTGAATCACGGACAGCAGGTGCCTCAATTGCTTTACAGCAACCATTTTTTGCATTTTCACTGTTGCTTTTGGCCTGCCGGAACCCCTGAAGCCGCTTCCGGTCATCCGCGCTATCTGCTTCAGGAATGCGTTCGAGCGCGGAGAGAACAAGCATCCTTCTGAAGAAGTCATCCTCGCTGATGCGGTAATGGACCCATCTGCCCTCTTTCCTGTCTTTGATCAGCCCCGCTTCCTTCAGCACGGCCAGATGAAAGGAGACCTTTGGCTGGCCCATACCGAGTGCCGAAAATATGTCGCAGACGCAGAGTTCCCCGTTCTGCAGGAGCTTTAATATCCTTAGACGTATTTCGTCCGAGAGGGCCTTAAAGATAGTCAGTATTTCCTGCATGCGGTTATACCTCCGATTTAATCATCGCTTTCACCCTTTCGAGTCCGGGCATAGGATTGCCGGAATGTTTCAGCTTGCCGTTGACCACAAGACCCGGCGTTGACATGGTATATTTCATTATCTCCTGCATGTCAGTCACTTTTTCAATATTTGCATCTATCCCTAATTCCTTAACAGCCTGTTCCACCACCGCATCAAGTTTTGCGCAGCACGACATCAACACCTTAATCTCCATGCTATTCACCTCTTTATAGAATCCCGAGTCCCAAAGGTCCTCATAAAATAGCGTTGAACAGATATCCGACTATTATGATTCCAACTGTAACAATGCCAAAGAAGGTATAGATGAGTCGCATCTTCAGCACGTTCTTAAGAATGATCGCTTCAGGCAACGAGATTGCTGTAACAGACATCATAAATGCCAGTACCGTACCCATTGCCATGCCCTTTCCGACAAGGGCCTGCACAATCGGGATCATCCCTGCTCCGCTGCTGTATAGCGGAACGCCGATGAGCACAGCAACCAGGACCGCAAAGGGATTATCCGGGCCAGCGTACCTGACAACAAGATCCGTAGGCACATATCCATGGACCAGCGCTCCAAGCCCTATGCCGACTACTACGTACGGCCAGAGCTTTTTCATCAGGTCCTTTGTATAGTCGCGTGCATAGACCAGCTTATCCCGGAAGCTCGTCCTGACAGCCTCCATTTCTCCGACCTTTATCTTCCACACATAATCCTGCACATATTTTTCCATATTCAGCCTGCCTATAACGATACCGGCAGCTATTGCAAGCGTCACGCCGGTCGTTGCATAGATCAGCGCGATCTTCCAGCCAAAGAGCCCCCAAAGCATTATCAGTGCGATCTCATTTACCATCGGGGAGGAGATAAGGAAGGAGAAGGTGACACCCAGCGGTACCCCTGCCTCTACAAAGCCGATAAACAGCGGCACGGCGGAACAGGAACAGAAAGGCGTGACTATGCCAAGCAGGGCAGCCAGTATGTTACCTATAAACTGTTTTTTATGGGATAGTATCTTTCTGGTCTTTTCAGGCGGGAAGTAGCTCCTGATCACCGCAACAATAAATATGATAGTCACAAGAAGCAGGAAGATCTTGATAGTATCGTAAATAAAGAAATGGACTGCGTCTGCAAGGGCCGTGCCCTGTGCCAGCCCTATTATGGAATAGGTCATATAATCCGCGAACCGTTCAATCATTTTCTGCCTCCATGAATTTACATGCATTTATATTATATCAACTTATGTTGATATGTCAATGGCCGGGAATAATCGGTCACCCAAGGATTGAGTACAGGGTTAAATTGCCATTTACCCAAAGCTGTAAGGTAAGATATAGGATATTTAACCGTTCGATATCCGGCAAAGTGAGGGCGGCGGACCTGAACGGCGGGCTATGCATTATCGAATAAGAACATTCAGACAACCAAATACTAAAGGAGAAATCAATGACACCCGACACATTGGCTCTACTGGCAAAGTACAATTCTCGCGCAAACACCGAGATGTTCAAGCATATTTCTACGCTGAGCAAAGAGGAATGGGAAAAGGAGTTTCCGGGATATTTCAAAAGCGTTAAGGCCTTGTGCAATCATATCTATATTGCGGATTTCAGCTGGCTTAAAAGATTCGGCACCGTAAGAAAATTCAAATACCTCTCAAACCCGGTCCTGCAGAACAGTTTCGTCGTTGATTCGGAGGTGTTTGATTCAATTGATGAATACAACGCTAAACGAAAAGAGCTGGATGAATTGATGAAGGAATTAGTAAGTGAACTGACGCTGGAAGATCTCGGGATGGATGTGACCTACAAGAGTCTTAAGGGAGAGATGCAGACACGCAATGTGGCCGGTTCGGTAATGCATGTTTTTAATCATGCAACTCATCACCGCGGCATGATTTCGTTGTATCTCGAATTTATGGGCCATAGTAATGATTTTAATGGTTTAATAGCAGTGGTCTGACAGCATATCGCGGGACGGGTCCTCATGGGGCAAGGATCCGTCCAATAAATATCCTCTCGATTCCGGCATAGTCCCTGATAAATCCGAAGTCGCTGAACCCGGCTTCTGAGGCAAGCTGCCTGATATCGTCCGACTGTTCTGCGCCCGCTTCAAGTATCAGCATCCCGCCATCCTTAAGAAAGCCGGGGGCTTCCCTGAATATCCTGCGGTAGAAGCCGAGGCCGTCCTCTCCGCCATCAAGCGCCGCCAGAGGCTCAAACTTCCTTATCTCGACCTGTAGCTTGTCTATGTCCCCGCTCCTGATGTACGGGGGGTTGGAGATTATAAGGTCGAACCGCGACCCGGAGTCAAGCGGACCGAAAAGATCGCCTTGCAGATAGGTTACATTATCAATCCAGTTCTCTTCCGCATTCCGGCGCGCATAAGACAAGGCACTCTCCGAACTGTCCACGCCGATAACTGCTGCTCGCCCGATCTCGTGAGCAAGCGCGAGGGCGATGCATCCGCTGCCTGTGCAGAGATCAAGGATAGAGATTCTGCTGTCATCCTGTGCCTCTGCCGGTTTTGCGCCGAACAATGACTGCTGCCTGGCGGCGGCATGAATCAGTTTTATTGCTTCCTCGACCATCAATTCGGTCTCCGGCCGCGGGATGAGCACTCCTTTGCCGACATTGAGCCTGAGGCCGTGAAACTCGACGTGCCCGATTATATAATGCATCGGTTCGCCTTTCAGCCGGCGCGCAGCGAGCAGATCAATATAATCGGAATCTTTGCTGCTGATCTCGGGAGGGGCTGTGAGGAGTTGAATTTTGCTTATTCCGAGGGTTTCTGTGATGAGTATCTCGGCCTCTTTTGCAGGGGCTTCGATGCCGCTGAAGAGCAGGGTGACATCCTTCAGCTTGTCGGCAGCGGTCACAGGTCTTTCAGTTTTTCTGCCTGAAAGTGAGTATTCAGGGTCTCGACCATTTCGTCGAGATCGCCTTCGAGCACCTGTTCGAGCCTGTGAAGAGTAAGCCCAATCCGATGATCAGTGACGCGGTTTTGCGGATAGTTGTATGTCCTGATGCGCTCGCTCCGGTCGCCGGTGCCGACCTGCGTCTTGCGCTCGGCAGACCGCTCCTTGTCCTTGCGCTCCAGCTCTACCTCGTACAGCCGCGAACGAAGGACCTTCATGGCCTTGTCCCGGTTCTTGATCTGGGAGCGCTCGTCCTGGCACTGCACAACAGTGCCGGTCGGGATGTGGGTAATCCTGACAGCAGAATATGTAGTATTAACGCCCTGCCCGCCCGGACCGGACGCGCAGAATGTATCAATCCTGAGGTCTTTTTCCTCGACCTTGATATCAACATCTTCAGCCTCGGGAAGCACGGCCACAGTAGCGGCAGAAGTATGAATCCTGCCTGATGCCTCGGTGGCAGGCACGCGTTGTACCCGGTGCGTGCCGCTTTCGTACTTGAGCTTGCTGTAGGCGCCCTTGCCTGTTATGTTGGCAACGACTTCCTTCAGTCCTCCGATCCCGGTAGCATTGGAATCTATCACTTCGATCTTCCAGCGCTTGGACTCAGCATATTTTGAGTACATCCGGAACAGTGCTGCCCCGAACAGCGCCGCCTCGTCGCCGCCGGTGCCCGCCCTGATTTCTAGTATGACGTTCTTGTCGTCACGCGGGTCCTTTGGCAGGAGCATCAGTTTGAGCTCCTCCTCAAGCTGCGTCTTCATTTTCCTCAGGCCTTCTAGTTCCTCCTGGGCAAGCTGCCGCATCTCGATGTCGCCGCCCTTTGCCATCTCTTCAGCCTCACTGATTTCCTGAACTACTTTCTTGTAATCGAGGATCTTCTCGTATATCGGCTGCAGGTCAGACTGTTCCTTGGAGTACTTCTGGTATTCCAGGTTATTATTGAGCACCTCGGGCCTTGACAGCGTTTCGGTCACCAATTCGTATTTCTGCTCTATGCTGAGAAGCTTCTCTAACATTGTCCGCACCCTTCTTTTTCCGGCTCGTCCAGCTTCAGCACTTCTTTGAGGGCCGCGATGGCTACCTCTATCTGCGAATCATCAGGCTCTTTCGCAGTCATCCTCTGGAGCAGAAGGCCCGGCAGTATAAGTATACTCATGAATGGATTGTTCTTTAGCTTCGCTGAAAGCCTGAGCACCTCATAAGAAATTCCGGCAAGCGCCGGCAGCAGGATAATACGGGCAAGGAGTTTTTCCAGAAAGGTCCATTCCTGCGGTATGAACATAAACGTTACGATGCTTATTATCATCACGATGAGCAGAAAGCTGGTGCCGCAGCGCGGGTGGAACGGCAGGTACTTGCGTGCATTTTCGACAGTGCATTCCTCCCCTGCCTCAAAAGCATAGATTACCTTGTGCTCTGCGCCATGATACTGGAATATCCTCCGCATCTCTTTCCAGAAGCCTATCGCGTAGACATAAAGGAGAAATATGCAGACCCTCGTCACGCCGTCGATGACGTTGAATACCAGCGAACTTTGGGCAACGCCTCCGAGGAATTCGCCCGTCAGTGTGGCGATAAGAAGCGGTAAAAATTTAAAGAGAGCTATGGCAACCAGGAGCGCGGCCCCAATAGAAAAGGCTATGCTCCAGGAGCTGAGGGGCTTCTCATTCTCCTCCTGATATGCTACCTTGCCTGAATATTCGATGGCCTTTACGCCTATGACAAGCGCCTGCCCGAGGGCAGACATGCCCCTTATAAACGGGAGTCGCCCGATACGGCCGGCCTTTTTGGTGCGCACAGTCTTGAAATTGATGACACCCTTGGGGTCCCGAACGGCCACGCTCCAGCCTTCGGCAGACTTCATCATGACCCCTTCTATTACGGCCTGTCCGCCTACTGTCTTCATTCAGCCCTGCTTTCATTTAACATCGATTTTACAAATAAAAAGGGGCCAGATATTAGATGCACTCTAATCCCTAACCCCCAAAAACGTGCCGCGGTATCTACTTTTTCGCGTATTTTTTCTTGAACTTCTCTACCCTTCCTTCGGCGTCCAGCAGCTTCTCGCGTCCTGTAAAGAAGGGATGGCATTTTGAGCATATGTCTACCTTGATTACTTTATGAGTAGAGCGGGTCTCGAAGGTCTCGCCGCACGCGCAGCTTACCTTGCTCTCAATGTAGTCGGGATGTATCTTCTCTTTCAACTTATTGCCTCCTGACGATGATATTTCGAAATGATAATATACACCATTTGGACTCAAATTGGCAAGAGAGGAACCGGCCTGCGAATAATCCTTACTTGCCTCTGTCAAATTTGATAATTACCAGCCATGTTCTACAGCGAGAGGCCTAACTGTATTTTCAGAGCACGCTCCAGGGCCTTCATATCCTGATCAGAAAGATGGCCGCCGGGCTGCTTCAAACGCCTTTTATCAGCAGTTGCAATCTGGTCAGTCATGGCCTTACTCTGTTTGTCGCCGACTTTGACCAGTGCCTCGCTTGGGTAGATGTTCTCAATATTGCCCGATAATGGCACTACCTGAACACGGGCAAGCAATTTATTGGCTGTATTGTTGCTAACAATTACGGCAGGCCTCGTTTTGCGGATTTCTGAGCCTAAAGCCGGACCGAAATCAACCCACCATACCTCACCGCGCTGCATCGCTGTCTCCTATCAGGCCTTCGTCCCACTCTTTCGCTTCTTTTTCACGTATTTCATCTGCCGCCATAGCCTTGTAACCGGCCTCAAGATCGTCGTACATAACATGTGGTCGTGCAAGGTCCTCAAGAAACTGGCTTATTTTCCTGCGTCCCACAACCCGAACAAGACCGTCATATACCGCTTCATCTAAAGTTATAGTCATCTTTTTGTGCATACAATAGCCTCCAATAAACATACGTGTATGTACACGGCTATTATATCATGATACTGATCTTGGATCAACGGAGGAACGGTATGTCTATGACTTCACCGGCGGTTCCACGCCGCAGCATTGCTTAAATCAGGGACTTCATATGTTGTCGGCAACTCACCCCGCAGATCCTGTATGAATATCGACGCAATCATATTTGCTGCAAACTCATATTCTTCCCGCAGCAACTTACCGCCATCAACTTCTAATTGTTCCAGGTCGCATTTGCGCTTAAAATCGCCGGTTTCATATACAAAGTTTTTCCGCCATAAAACATTCTGCGCTTTATCACTCAATTCTCCCGTTACATCAGCAGTAAGCCCTCTCCTATTGCTCAATTTCAGCACCTTGACACGCACTACCAGGACATTACCCATAGTATTCTTGGATTTATCGGTTACCGGTTTGATCTCCATAACCATATTTGGCCAGCCGTCAACCTCGACGGGAACCCTTTCATGCAATCTTATCATTACAGATTCACTGAAATCCGGTAAGCCATATTTTTCCTGTGTAGCCTTCCCTGCTTTCTGCATCATTGCGTGCGCTGCGATCCCGCTGAAAGCACCACCAACTGCACCAAACATTGCACCGCTAAGTCCTACTCCAAAGGAAGCAGTTGTCTCCCTTAACAGGACAGGCGAGCTTTGCCATGCGATTTTCACGGACTCAAGTGTCTGCACATCAGATTTGACAAACTTTTTTTCGATTGCGCACCCTGAAACACACAGGAATAAAACCAAAAGAATCAGAAAGAATTTCGAGGCGAATCTGTTGTTATTCATTGGAATCTCCTCTTTATGGGTTTTTTTCTCTGATTTCTCCTTATAAACCACTATTACTTAACCACATCCATCTCTTCGGGCTGACAAAGCATCCGTTAAAGGTCCATATTTATTTCGGCAAATGAAAACGATCCTGTGTCTTGGGTGTGATCACCCGTTTTACACGGCTAACTATTGTTTAGTCAAGAGCTGAGCAGGCTTAGTGCTCACTGCCGAAATTAATCAGATAGTCTGTCATGATTATCTCCTGCCCACTGTTTTTTACTCAGCAGGTGGAGTTGCCCCTATCAAACCGGACAGCCTTCTAACTTATTTTGAAGTCGCCGATACTCTCTTGGCGACAGCATCTTGAGCCCTTTGTGAGGTGCATTCTCATTGTAATCCGCAAACATCCCGGGCAGCGCTTTCATCAG
>CAIJNL010000023.1 GCA_903822005.1 uncultured Nitrospiraceae bacterium | reverse complement strand
GGGTTACTCATCATTGTGATATCATCGAAACAGGAAACGACAGTTGGAGAATAAAAACACGAAACTCTAAAAAATGACCGTCCGGGGTGGGTCAAAATTGGACGCCGATGCCGGGTCAATATTCAATGCCGATCTACATTCTTATATGTTCACCGATTGTTTTGGGCTCCTGGACATATCCGAGCGGTAATTTCTCGATTCTTGGTAAATGCAGGGTAAATTTAGGCTGCTTTGCAAAGGTGACCGCATCGACATGGGTTCATGGCCGAGACCAGCACGAACTGCGCCGGATACGAGATAGTAGCGACTGCACGCGAGACCGTTACCAGCCCGTTTTCGAGCGGCTGTCTCAGCACCTCCAGGGCATTGCGTTTAAACTCGGGCAGCTCATCCAGAAAGAGGATTCCGTGATGCGCAAGCGATACCTCGCCTGGGCGCGGGAATTGGCCTCCGCCTATCAAGGCAATGTCTGAGATAGTATGGTGCGGCGACCTGAATGGCCTGATAGCGAGAAGCGACTGCCCTGCTGAAAGCTGTCCGGCAACGCTGTGTATCTTGGTTGTTTCGAGGGCCTCATCAAAGGTCAGCGGCGGAAGTATTGATGGAAGGCGCCTGGCCAGCATCGTCTTGCCGCTGCCGGGAGGGCCTATCATTAATATATTGTGCGATCCGGCTGCAGCCACCTCGAGAGCCCTTTTGGCATGCTCCTGCCCCTTCACGTCAGCGAAGTCGTCCTCGTAAACAGAATGCCTCTCCATCGCGGCCTCTATGTCGACTTTGCAGCCCTCTTTTTCTGTGATGCCGTTTAAATACTCTATAACCTCGGGCAGGCTCTCCATGCCATAGACCGCTATGCCCGAAACTACCGCAGCCTCTGCAGCATTTTCCGCAGGCAGGATAAGTCCCTTATAGCCGAGCCTCTTGGCCTCAAGTGCGATCGGCAGCGCGCCCTTGACAGGCTTGATCCTGCCGTCAAGCGAAAGTTCGCCCGTCATTATATAGTCGTTCAGGCGGTTCTGGGGTATGATTCCCTCGGCTGCGACTATGCCGATTGCTATCGGCAGATCAAAGGAAGAACCCTCTTTTTTCATGTCAGCAGGCGCAAGGTTGATCGTTATCTGTTTAAGCGGAAAATTGAACCCGATGTTTTTCAGTGCTGCCTTTATGCGGTCCCGGCTCTCTTTCACGGCAGCGTCCGGCAGGCCTACCATGCTGAAATGAGGCAGGCCGCGAGATGCTATGTCGGCCTCAACCTCTATCAGGTGGGCGTCAATCCCTATAACATACGCGCTAAGCACCCTTGATAACATATACTCTCCCGAGTTATTTTTTTCTATTATAAATGTTTATTCAGAATTGTGCCACTGCCAGGTGAGTTTTATATGGAAAATATCGCCGGACAGTCGCCATTGCTTTCGTGACGTATGAAGTTTTTCCTGGTGTCTGCCTGTCGGTTATTTGAGCGGTTTGGCCGAAATGTTCACAATGGCCCAAAAGCAACAAAACCATCAAACCACATGCGTGTTTTGATATACTATATGCAAAGATACTCATGCGGGGTGATAATATGAGCGTAAAGCCTAAAGACCTGGTAGGTATCATCGTTGGGGGCGGACCCGCGCCCGGCATAAACGGGGTAATCAGCGCAGCAACCATAGAGGCTATTAATGAAGGGAAACAGGTCATTGGCATAAAGGGCGGGTTCAAGGCCCTCTATGACGGGGAAAAAAATTGCGCCGTCCCGCTTACGATAGACATCGTTTCGAGGATACATAACCAGGGCGGCTCCATACTGCGCACCTCCCGCGACTTCCCTGACAAGGCCAAAGAGAGATTCGCTACCCTAATGGCAACCCTTAAACATCTCGGCATCAAATACCTGGTATCCATCGGCGGTGACGGTACGCTCTTTATGTCTAACTGGATAGAGAAAGAAGCGCGCGGCTCCTTCAGCGTTGTGCATGTGCCCAAGACGATTGACAACGACGTGCCCCTGCCCGGCGGCCAGACTACCTTCGGTTATCAGACCGCCCGCCACTGGGGCGTAAAGATCGTACAGAACATAATGGAAGACGCAAAGACAACAGGCAGATGGTATTTCATATCTACGATGGGCCGCAATGCCGGGTTCCTCGCACTCGGCATAGCAAAGGCAGCCGGCGCCACTGTCACAGTCATTGGAGAAGAGCTGCGCGATACGCAGAATCCGCTCCAGAAGGCTGCAGACATACTCACCGGTTCCATCATCAAGCGGCTTTCCATGCGGCGCGACCACGGGGTTGCTGTACTGGCCGAGGGTATCAGCGGCTTGTCAACTGTTGAGGAGATGTCGCAATATGACCAGTGCGGGCTCGATGAAACCGGCAGGATGAGGCTCTCTGACATCCAGCTCGGCAGGGTCCTTAAAAACTTTGTCACGAAAAACCTGAATGAACTCGGGATAAAGATCACTATCGTTGACAAGGTTATCGGCTACGAATTGAGGGCGGCTGATCCTATCCCTTATGATGTCGAATATACAAGGGACCTCGGGTACGGCGCAGTCAGGTATCTGCTCAAAGGCGGTACCGGCTCGATGATAGTCTTTGATCAGGGCTATCTCAAACCGATACCCTTTGTCGAATTGTTCGACCAGACCGGCAAGGTAAAGGTCAGGACAGTTGATATCACCTCAGAGAGTTTCGAGGTGGCGAGAAAATACATGATCAGGCTTGACAAGGACGATTTTGAGGGAGATAACCTCAGAAAGATAGCGCAATTGACCAATCTCACGGCAAAGGAGTTCGAGAAGCGCTTCTCTTATCTTGTCTGATTGTAAAGCATTTGCCAACAGCTGCGGATGAATGCGGCTATAAAAACTTGACGGTAAAAAGCATTTTTCCGTATAGTATAAGACTGTTAATATGGACCATTAGCTCAGTTGGTAGAGCAGCTGACTCTTAATCAGCGGGTCGCAAGTTCGAATCTTGCATGGTTCACCATTAACAATCAAAGGGTTGGGAGGTTTCTCCCAGCCCTTTTTTGTTATCATTTTTCCGCATAACCCGGTTTGTTATATAATGAATGGGTATACGGCGGGGACAAAAAACTTCCAACCGGGATTAAGGAGGTTCATATGAGGGCAAACGGGAGTACCAGGAAATTCGCGGCCTTTACTGGACAAGCCGCGCTTTTTATCTTAGTCGCACTTTTTTTTATTTCGGCGGTCTCTGTTTTCTCTGCATCCGCATCTGATTTCAGGCGCATTACAGCCAAGGCCTTCAGGGCAATGGAGAGTGACGGCAAGGAAATCGCGATCATCGATCCGAGAGAAGAAGGCGTTTACGGAAAGGCGCACCTTCTGCTCGCAGTTAATGTTCCTCTCAGCAAGCTCGAGATCGATATCGGAAACTCGGTGCCGCGCAAATCGACCCGCCTTGTGCTGACTGACGGCGGAGAAGGCACTGCTGAGCGGGCCGCACTAAAACTCGATGAACTCGGCTACAGCTCGATATCCATACTGGATGGCGGGGTGCCTGCATGGAAGACTGCCGGTTTCGAGGTCTTCAGCGGCACGAGTGTTCCTTCCAAGGGCTTTGCGGAATGGATCTCGGAGGTGTACCACACACCCTCGATTACTCCTGCTGAGCTTAAGAAGAAGCTTGCAGACGGCAAGGATGTTATAGTGCTCGACAGCCGTCCATTCAATGAATACGCTAACATGAACATACCTGGGTCGATCAACGTGCCCTCTTCCGAACTCGTGTACCGCTTTTCCGAGCTCCCGGTCAAAAAGGATACGCTTGTTGTTGTGAACTGTGCCGGCCGCACGCGCGGCATCATCGGCGCCCAGACCCTGATCAATGCCGGGTTAAAAAATGTTGTCTGGCTGAAGGGCGGAACACCTGCATGGTCCATGGCTGGTTTCGAGCTTGAGCATAGTTCTTCACGAATTGCGCCAGAGCCAAAGGGAGAAAAATACAGACAGGCGCTCCAGACAGCCCAAAAAATCGCGGCCAAATATAATGTCAAAACCATAGATGCAAAGACGCTCACTGCTTACAAGGCAGAGAAAGATCGTTCGGTCTATATCATAGACATTCGCACGCCCGATGACTTTCGCGCAGGCCACCGGCCTGATTCCACGTATGCCTGGGGCGTCACGCTCGTGCAGTCTACCGAAAAGTTTGTCGGCACCCGCAATGCCAGGATAGTGCTTGTGGACAATCATATGGTGCGGGCACTGATGACAGCCTCGTGGCTGGTTCAGTCGGGCTGGCCAGATGCAGTTGTCCTGGCCGAGCCTTTCAAGGGCATAAAGCTTGAGACTGGCGACAAGAAGCCTGTTGTACCCGGGCTTAGCGACATCAGGCTGGCGCAGATAGAACCCGCAAAGCTCAATGAACTCCTGCAGGCAAAAAAAGCTGCTGTTATTGATTTTGCGGACAGTCTCCGTTATAAACAGGGACATATCCCCGGCGCATGGTTTGCGATCCGCTCCCGCCTTACGGAAAGCTTAAATAAATTTCCTGATGCGCCCGTCTTTGTGGTGACCGGCGACAATCCTGCGCTGGTTGCACTTGCAGGCCGCGACCTCGCAAAGCTTTCGAGAAAACCGGTAAGCATTCTCGCCGGAGGCAACGCGGCCTGGCGCAAGGCCAAGCTTCCCCTCAATAAGGGATTCGAAAACCTATCGACAGAGGCTGACAATGTATGGGGAACTCCCGGCACCTGGGGCTTTTTTGAGGGTAAAGAATTCGACAAGGCTGCTATAGAATACAGGGATTGGGAGCTTCAGCTCCCTGCCCAGCTTGAGCGTTCGGGGGAAGTCAAGTTTACAGGGGCGCCGACTCGCTAGAATCTGATCGGCTA
This sequence comes from uncultured Nitrospiraceae bacterium, assembly GCA_903822005.1. Taxonomy (GTDB): domain Bacteria; phylum Nitrospirota; class Thermodesulfovibrionia; order Thermodesulfovibrionales; family Dissulfurispiraceae; genus Fen-1308. Next base: position 96,307 of record CAIJNL010000023.1, on the reverse strand, counting down.
TTAAGGACTTTCAGAGGGCCGGACCTGCTTCACCGCGCCCTCTTCTCTTTTTTTGTGCGCTCTTTTGGCTCGACCCCAAACCTCGGGTCATTTATTTTGATTATTTCGACTATGTCCAGTGCAACGGTCTCAAAATTCTCTGACCTTTCGGGCAAGTAGAGCCACTTCTTCAGCACCGGATGCTGCAGAACATCATTGAAATCTTTTTTGATGCTCTCATGAAACTGGTGGTCAGTAGGGATTAACAACCCGTTCCAGGGCTCATCGCCGGATGACAGCAGAAGAGAGAGCCTGCCATGAAGATAGATTGCAAGACAGCCGAACATCGGCTTTTCGAGATAGCTGCGTTCTTCCTCGATGGATTCAACAACCCAGCGAAGAGGGTATTCCATTTTTTTTGCTTTGACAGCCATATTGATAGTGAACCCCAGTCGATTTTGATTATTTTAAGCGGGAAATAATACTTACGCATAATACCAGCCTTTTATAAAATAAAATCAAGATATTTTTTTCGGTCAATAACATGATATTCAGCTTTTGGATATGCAAGAACCCAGTCCTTTGGTTGTTTGCAGCGGGTTGTTTCAGACCACTTGAACTCATAAGCAAACAGACTGCCTTCGCGTTCCTCCACCAGGTCGATCTCCTGGCCATCATATGTGCGCCAAAAATAATCGGCACCCGGAATGCCTTTGTAAGTGCATTTTTTCAAGCGCTCGATGACCATGAAGTTTTCCCACAGCGCACCGATATCGTCACGAAGGTTCAGCGGATTGAATTGAGAGATAATGGCGTTCCTGATCCCATTGTCCAGGAAATAGTACTTGGCCTTGCTCGACAACTCCTTGCGGAGGTTGCGGCTGAACCCGCCAACCCTGCGTATTACAAAAGCTTTCTCGAAAAGATCGAGATAACGCCCGACTGTTTTGACATCAAGTTTTATCTGTGTAGCTATTTCCGTAAGCGAAACCTCATTGCCTACCTGGAAGGCTATCAATTTCAGCAGATCCAGCAGGATCCTTGCGCCCTTAATGCGATCGAGCGCGAGCACGTCATTAAGGAGATACGAATTGACGATCTCCTCAAGATAGGCTATCTTTTCCTTTCGTGATAACGCGGTTATCACATCAGGATAAGCGCCGAATACAAGATAGTCCTCCAGCCGCTCCCTTAATTCGTGGCGATTCAGGGTCTTTGCCAGTTCAATTTGGGAGAGCGGATAAAGAACCAGTGTTGTTTTTCTTCCGGTAAGCGGCTCACCGAGTGCGCCGGCCAGATCAAAAGATGAAGAACCCGTGGCAATAACACGGATGCCGGGTATCTGGTCTATAATTATTTTCAGCCCCATGCCTATACCGCGAATCTGCTGCGCTTCATCGAGTGCGATGAGGTCATAACCTTCCGCGTACTCTTTAATCCTGTCGAAATCCTGCGAGCCCAGGACATCCTGTACCTTGATATTATCTCCTGAATCAAGGCGATATTTGAGACTCGATGTTTTAAGAAACGACTGCAAAAGGGTGGTTTTACCTACCCGGCGGGGGCCATAGATGATCAGGGCCTTTTGGGGTTTCAGGAAGTGTTTAAGGTCATAAGCACGTTTATATAACATGGTATAAACAGTATACCTAAAATCCACAAATTTACCCAAATATGTGGAATATAAGTCCACGTATTTGAATAGCTGCCTAGCCATTACCTGATCGTGATAAATCATTATCCTGATGGATTTAGTATAATAACTTCATAGGTTTCAGGGTTTCTTTGATCTGTCAAATTTGCAGGGGTTAAAAACTTCAGCACCTGCGGGGATTAGGATGAGAAAAGGGAAGACTTTCACCTGTTTGCCGTTGCTTATAGCCGCAGTATTTATCTTGTCCTTTATCCTGCTTGCCGCTTTTTCGTCTCAATGCCTTGCTGCTGAAAAAGAATACAGGCTCCAGATTAACGCCAAGGACACATTCGTTGTGACCGATAGCGCGGATATGGATATTGAGGTCCAGAAGCAGGAGCCTATGAAGTTTGCGGATGTTAAGGTGACCCCAAAAAAGGGCAGTGCTTACATCTTGATGCTCTATTTCAAAAGCGATACGCCTGATATCGCACAATTCAATACCCGCGAAAAAATGCAAGACAGCGTAATCGCTTCTTCACAGCAGTATTTACTTGGCTCTGTTGAACAAAATATCACACTAAAAGAACTTAAGCTCAGGAATGGTTATGGGTACTATGCCATGCTGACAGACGCCAGACTGGCAAAACTCATAAAGGTTCCGCCCGGTGAATTCAAATTCATCACCAACGGCATTATCCGGTTGTCATACGATTCGGTGCTGGTGTTTAACCTTATGACAAATGACCGCGGCAAACTGCATAGGGAAATGCTGAACTATATTGTGAGTTTTACGAAAGGGAAATAGGGAGCTGGAGCCTGGTTTATTACCTGAAATTAACGATATATTGTCAATAAGACGTTAATTTATAGACATTGAAGGCTAAATTAACAGGATTTTATGTTTAAGACGCATTTTAATCTTATTAACACTTAGGCCATTATCCTTTAATAACGAATCGGCTTATTAAAGAAATTTGAATATGAGTCAGTGCGAGCCCGCGGTTGTTGCAAAAAATGCAACAAGTCAACAAGGCAGTCTGACCCGAGAGCTTATTGCTAATGGCTGATAGATATTTTTCTGCAACTATCAGCAGCTTTACATGCTTATTAATCATCTTAGCTAACTGCTATCAGCTATTTGCCTGCTCTATATTTGCCATTCACAATTCTTCGTAATCCCTTCGCTACTGCTTCATAATCATTTGATAAGATTTAGTCAGGAAAAGAGAACAGGGTTTTGAAACCCTGTATCAATGATCAGAAGGAACAAGGGAGGATATCATGAAAAAGATAGCATTCATAATCGGGGTTGTAATGGCAGTTTTCCTGAGCGCAAATTCGGGCTTTGCAGCGCCATATGGCGGACATGAAGGTCGTGGCGGTGCTTATAGTCACAGTGGTTATTATGGTGGTCATTACGCTGGGCGTGGCTACTGGCGCGGGTACAACGGTTATTATCGCGGCTACGGTTACCGGGCTGGTGTTCCCTATGTAGTCGGGGCTCCGGGGATCTATTTACCCGTGCCGAGGGTCGTTATAGGTGTATCTCCTTATTAAGCACGAGTATGGGGATAACGTACTAACCATTCATAGATAGACGGGGGGATTGAACTTCCCCCTTTTTTTTAAAAGAACTTAGGAAAACTGATTTATAACAAAAGTAAGATAAAGCGACCATTAATTTACCTTATGGCTATAAAGTAAATTAATATATTTACAAGTTTACTTTTATATGTTAAAATAAACCCATAGATTCTAAGTTTATTTTGGAAGGTAAATATGGATATAGGTGAATATAAGGCTGGCCGCTGGGAAAAAGGTCTAAATTACAGTTACTTTGTAACTGAGCTGATTAACAGGCAATGGACATGGAAAGATCCGCAACTCACCACGCTTTTAGAGAAGGCCTGCATCAGTCTTGGCGAGCTCAACTCATTTGCGCGCCTTGTACCAAATATTGATTTGTTCATTCACTTGCATGTCACTAAGGAAGCAGTTATTTCGAGCAGAATTGAGGGTACCCAAACAAATATAGACGAGGCACTGATGCCCGAAGAAGAGATCAGCCCTGAAAGACGAAATGACTGGCAAGAAGTGCGCAATTATTCAGAGGCCATGAACAATGCAATAAGAGAATTAGACCAACTACCGCTCTCATCGCGGCTGCTGTGCAAAACGCATGAAAGATTGCTTTCAGGCGTAAGAGGCGAACATAAAATGCCCGGCGAATTCAGGACCAGTCAAAACTGGATCGGGGGCGCAAGTTTGAGCGATGCGATTTTCATTCCTCCAGCTCACACCTATGTTAATGAATTAATGGGCGACCTCGAAAATTTTCTCCACAATGAAAATATTCATGTTCCCACGCTGGTTCGGGTAGGTATTGCGCATTATCAGTTCGAGACTATACATCCTTTCCTGGACGGCAATGGCAGGGTAGGTCGTCTTTTGATTACGCTCTATCTGGTCTGCGAAAAGATATTAAACCAGCCATTACTCTACCTGTCAGCCTTCTTTGAGAGAAACAAGAGTCTCTATTACGATAACCTCACACGCGTGCGCGAAAAAAATGATCTGATGCACTGGCTCAAGTACTTTCTGGTCGGAGTGGATGAAACAGCCCGACAGGCTTCAAATACCCTCTCAGAAATACTGAAACTAAAAGAGAGTATCGAAGGAAAGCTGCGAGAGTCAGCCGGCAGGCGTACCCATTCGGCGCTCGTTTTGCTTGCTCAATTATTTCAGCAACCTGTTGTCAGCGTTAAGCATGCGGAGAAAATATGCAACCTTAGCACAAAAGCGGCTAACGATCTGGTCAGTCTGTTTATACGGCAAGGCATATTAAAGGAAATAAGCGGAAAAACACGCTATCGGCTTTTCCTTTTTGCGTCGTACCTGGCTTTGTTCGATGAGAATAGACAATAAATAGGGCGCTGTCCCCAATTACCCAATTACTGAAACAGCTTTAACCTTATGACCAATGACCGCTAATTGCTGCTTCTTGTTGTATAATATCTTCATAGGTTTCAGTGTTTCTTTGATCTGTGAGAGTTGTAAAATGTCAATAACGTCAGCAGTTGCGGAGAGACGTTACAGAAATCTCTTTTGCCGAGGATGAATGATGACAACAGATTCAGGCGAAGTCCTTATTTATCAGACAACTGATGGTAAAGCATCCCTGGATGTCCGCCTTGATCGTGAAACAGTCTGGCTCAACCAGAAACAGATGGCTGAGCTTTTTGACAAAGACACGGATACAATCGGTTTGCACATTAGGAATTTATATAAGGAAGACGAATTGGATTCCGAGCCAACTACCGAGGAATCCTCGGTAGTTCAAAACGAAGGCGGCCGGCCGGTCAATCGAAAAGTACGTTTCTACAATCTCGATGTAGTTATCTCCGTTGGTTATCGGGTAAAGTCCCGACGGGGCACTCAGTTTCGCCAATGGGCCACGCGAGTCCTTCGAGATCATCTCGTTCGGGGCTACACGATCCATGAAAAACGGCTGCGTGAGCAGGAAGAAAAGCTTTCTGACCTGCGCCGGACCGTCACGCTCTTAGAGAAGACCATTGCCAATCAACCAATCGGCTTTGACGAAGCAAAGGGCCTGCTAAAAGTCATTACCGATTATGCTTATGCCCTGACAACACTCGATCGGTACGATCACGGAACCCTATCTATTGAAGAAACAACGCGTCCTGCTGATTATATCCTTGCACACGAAGTTGCCGTAACCATTGTCGACTCGATTAAAGCCGAATTCGGAGGGCTTTTTGGCGTTGAAAAGGACGAAGGCTTCAAGAGCGCGCTTGCTACAATTTATCAGACATTTGATGGCAAAGAGCTTTATCCCAGCATCGAGGAAAAAGCGGCCCATCTGCTGTACTTCACCATTAAAAACCATGCCTTTATCGATGGCAACAAACGTATTGCCGCGGCGGTCTTTATCTATTTTCTGGCTGCAAATGCAACACTATACAGGGCCGATGGCTCTAAACGCCTGGCTGACAATGCCTTGGTGGCGTTGACATTGCTGATAGCAGAGAGCAAACCTGATGAGAAAGAGACGATTGTGAAGGTTGTTGTAAACCTTATTAACCAGAGTAATGGGTAAGTGGCAGTGATTTGCTTTTATAATCTGCGGATAATCTGTTGTTTTTGCCTTTTGCAGCTTATTGCCTACTGCTTAATTATTTACATCAAAATTGATGTTGCCAAATTATGGAATTTAGAGTAGAATATTATGAGAGTGCAGCCGGAAAAACAATGAAAAAAACCAATTTTGACCTGTACCTTGAAGAACAAATGCAGGACCCATTGTTTGCTTCGCGCTTTAAACAGGCGGGTGAGGCCTGGGATGTTGCGCTTCAAATAGCTCAGCTGCGTGAAAAGGCCGGCCTTTCGCAAAAAGAACTCGCAAAGATACTGAAAACCTCCCAGCAGCAGATCAGCAGGCTTGAGTCACCTGGTTACGAGGGGCATACACTCAGCACCCTTCGCCGGGTCGCGGCTGCCTTGAGCGCAAATATAAGGGTGGTATTTGAACCTGCTGTCAGGGGAAGTAAGATGCATGTGTCTGAAGCCAAAGCGGTATATGTGGCATGCTGCGCCGGCAAAAAAGCTCCAAAAAAAAGAATGTCGTAAATTATTGCTGATGAATTGCCCCTGTCGCCTTCGGCTTTAGCCTTATGACAGATGAACCCGGCAAACTGCATAGGGAGATGCTGAATTATATAGTGAGTTTTACAAAAAGGAAAGAGGAGAAATAACTTTTTTTTCTGCATTACCTTGTTGCATTTAGTATAGTAACGACGGTGCCTTGGGGAGTCGCATGAGAGACGAGTGGCAGTGCGACCAGTCGGCTAATTACAAAACTCAGGGCTTGATACAAGATTCGATGACCAACATCTTTCAATAGGTGATTATATGAAAAAATGGGAACGAGACGAATTAATTATAGCTTTTAACGTGTATTGTCAATTGCCTTTTGGAAAAATTCACAGTCGTAATCCTTTAATTATACGGGTTTCAAAGAAATTGAATCGTACACCCTCCTCGTTAGCAATGAAAATGCTGAACTTCGCCAGTCTTGACCCTATGATAATTGATAGTGGCCGACATGGCTTGGGAAACGCTTCTAGTTCTGATAGAGCAATTTGGCAAGAATTTCATCAGGACTGGGAAAGATTAGCATTGGAAGGTCAGCTGTTACTAAAAACCGCAAATGTAATTTCGTCTAAAAAATTGGAAAACATTGAGCTCAAAGATTTTTCAGGTGAAACAAAGAAATCTACTGTCGAGGTTAGGTTGAAACAGTCTTTCTTCCGGCAGGCAGTTCTGAGCAGTTATCAAAACCGGTGTTGCATGACAGGGTTAGGTGACCATAGATTACTTATAGCAAGCCACATTGTGCCTTGGAGCAAAGACAAGACGAATAGACTAAATCCCAGTAACGGTCTGTGCTTGTCAGCTTTGCATGACAGAGCGTTCGATCAAGGAATTATAACTGTTCTGCCTGATTTGCGGATCGGTGTTTCAAGGCATTTAAATGAAACTAAGAATGAATTTTGCAAGATGGCCATAGTCTCATTAGAGGGAAAAAAGATAAAATTGCCCGAAAAGTTTTTGCCGCTTAAAGAATTCCTCCTTTATCACAATCAGGAGGTATTTAAAAAATGAGCGAGGAGAAACAAGCGGGCACATGGGCTATTGATGAAGGTGTTTGGCTATCTGCATTTAAATGGTTTTTAGTCGATGACGGATTGATTCAATATTCATTTAAAACTAAATATGAGGCAGACCTTTTCAAGACGCAGGGCTATTTGAGCTATATGCTGACAACTGATATAAAGAATCTTGCAAATGACACCATGCTTGATGCATACGATGACACAAATTGGGCTGAATCCCCCACTTGCGTTAGTCTGAAACTTTGACTGCATGGCGTCAGGGTCACCCATAATTGACTACAAGATTGCGGCAATTATTTGTGATTGGCTGGTCAAGTTTTCCGCGTCTCGGCCGATATATATAATGCAGTGATGACAGGGGAGGCATAATTATGACCATCGGCGGAGTGACAGATTTAGTTCCCGTATCAACGGGTTACAGCTCTTCTGTAATAAATCAGGTCTCCCAGATGGCGGATGCCATAGAGCAGGAAGCCTACAAGGTCACGCTTAACATGAATCCGGCCGATGCCGTCGGCATGAAGCAGAGCATGACCGGGCTGGATATCAGCATGGAAGTTCTCAAGGCCGAGATGAAAAGCCAGCAGTCGGTTGTGGATATGCTGCAGAAGTCAATTGATTTAAGAGTCTAAGTTTACCCGCTCAATCCCCGCCCACAAATAACCATCACTACTCTATAATAATAGTGCATGAGGCATCAGACGCCTTAAGGAGGCATTGTCATGAAAAAAGGTCTCAGCCTTTCCATTGCGGTTTGCTCAATAATTCTTCTGACTATTCTCTTTTTAACCGCCCCGGTATTGTCAGCAAGCAACCCGCAGGACGATTCAAAACCAATAGCGTCGATCGGCCCCTATAATTTCTCTGGTACCATAGAAGAACTTAAGTGGCATTCAATGCAGAGGGTAATACTTCACAAGGGCGGGTCGATAAGACCGGCCCATTTTATTGTCAAGCTTGTGAAGTTCAAGGGTGTATCTGCTGAAGACGCGGTGGCAATGACAAATTTCATCCGCAGCGGTGAATATGGCAAGGAACCTCTCCAGGGAATGCCGCCTTATATCATTGTAAAGATAACCTCGGCAAAGAACGATTACCTGAAAGAGGGCATGAAGATAAAAGTTACCGGGTATCAACTCGACAGGTTCAGGCTCAATTTAGCCGAAAAGCACAAGAAGCTGGAGATAGTGAAATAAGGGGAAGAATTGGGGTCAGGCTTGAAGATATGAATAACAAAGCCCCTGACGATCTTATTGCCATTGCCGGTCGGTTTACTACAACCGGCACAGCCACGGCCGTTCAACCTTTTGGGAGCGGCAATATTAATGACACTTTTCTCGTGACGCTCGATTCAGGGAATGAACGGAAGTTCGTCCTTCAGCGTCTCAATACCCATGTCTTCAAAAGTCCTGAGCTTGTCATGCAAAACATGCGCACAGTTACGGAACATATCGAAGCGCGGCTGAAGAATGTTTCGCTTGAAAACGGCAGGCGATGGGAGACCCCGCGTGTACTAAGGGCCCGGGATGGACAGGACTGGTTCATCGATTCGAACAGCTCTTTCTGGCGTGCAATCACGTTTATTGAGTCCGCAGAGACCTTTGATACCATCCAGAGCACCGCGCATGCGGAAGAGGTCGGGTTCGGCCTCGGCATGTTCCATAACCTCGTAAGCGACCTGCCCTCGGCAATGCTGTCTGATACCCTGGAAGGTTTCCATATTACGCCCCGCTATCTTTCGCATTATGACGATGTTATAAGCAGGATTCGGTCTGTAAGATCTCCTGAAACAGATTATTGCATTCGATTTATTGAGAAGCGGCGGGCATTGGCGCATGTGCTCGAACAAGCAAAGGCGCAGGGGAAGATTCATATGCGGGTGATGCATGGTGATCCGAAGATCAACAATATTTTGATCGACACTGCAACGCGACAGGCAGTCGGCATGATCGATCTCGATACCGTCAAGCCCGGACTCGTACATTACGACATCGGCGACTGTCTCCGCTCAGCATGCAATCCCCTGGGCGAGGAAGTCGAACAGTGGAAAACAGTCAGCTTTGAGCCCGACCTATGCAGGGCCATTATGGCCGGATATCTCAGCCAGGCACGGGGCTTTCTCTCCGCAGCCGACTATGAATATCTGTTTGACGCGGCCCGCCTGATTGCGTTTGAGCTGGGCCTGCGCTTCTTTACCGATCATCTGGAAGGCAACGTCTATTTCAAGGCGAGGTATGAAGGGCACAACCTGCTGAGGGCCCTATGCCAGTTCAGGCTTGCCGGGAGCATTGAATCGCAGGAGTCTGCAATTCGCTCCATTATAAGGGAATTCAGGTAGCACAAGACCCTGCACTCAGCCCTGCTCTAGCTGTGGTACAATGATTTGGCAGTTCACAAAGCGGCTTTTATAAACATCTGATCCGGAATGCCTATTCCGGGAAATTTAAAACAGGGGGATATCATGAACAAGCTGAAATTGTTTGTTGTTCTGATCGTGTTTTTTGTTGCGATGGGCTTATGTTTTGCTGATGACGATTCTAAACTTGTCGGGCTATGGAAACTTGTTTCTTTTGATGTCGAATTCCAGTCCACCGGAAAGACACAACCTGCCATGGGGAAAAATATCTCTGGATTTCTTCTTTTCACTGCGGAAGGGCGGGCTTTTTTCATACTCACGGGCGAAGGCCGGAAGCCTGCCAAGACCGAAAAAGAAAAAGCCGCACTCCTGGACAGCCTGGTTGCTTACACCGGCAAGCACAGGGTGGAAGGTGACAAATGGATTACAAAGGTCGATGTTGCGTGGAACCCGGAGTGGATCGGCACTGAACAGGTGCGCACTTTCAAAATGGAAGGCGATCGCCTTATTGTCATGACGCCGTGGAACGTTCATCCTAACTGGCCCGAGAGGGGAATGACGCGCAGGACTATTGTCTTTCAAAGGGATAAATAAAAACTGGCAGATCAGGCTTAAGGAAAGGGAACGGGCGATGGCCGCAAGGTCATCGCCCGTATCTGTTCATAGTCTTCTGCGCTATTAGTGATTTATGGAACTTTGTATTTCCACCAGTGGCACGTGCTGCAGAAGTTTTCGGACTTCTTATGCACATGATGACAGAGCATACAATCCAAATCTCCCATATGCGAGTCATGCATGTTTGCCAGGGTCATGTCTGTCCTGGCACTTTTTTTATAGTCTGAATGGCACTCAATACATTTTTGACTGTCCGGGCTTTCTACCGGTTTCTTCACTCCATGACAATCATTGCAGCCCACGCCGTTTAACTGATGGGCATGACTGAGCGTTATGACACCCCTGAGGCTGCCGGGCTTTTTGCCGCCATCAGCTTTTGCATGACAAGCGACGCACGCAGAAAGTTTCATCCCCTCGGTCTTAACGTGATTGTCCGGAAGGACCTTCTGCTCCTTGTGGCAGAACAGGCAATTGCCAGGCTTGGCATCTCCGGACTTTTGGGGCTGCGCTGACACGATGTCGGAACAGAATGCATACCCGGCAATTGCAATTGCAAGCATAATAACAACCCTGAATGCCCGCGATCCCTTATTTAAGATCTTCTTTGAAAAATAAATCGTCATGCGTATTGCCTCCGGCGCTGATCAGGACAGACGTTTTTCAGCCGCAGCCATCTTGCCGCAGGCCTTGCCGTTGACAATGCAATCAGCTGTCGCGTTGCCGCCCAGCCTGTTTGTCCCATGTACGCCGCCGGTAACTTCACCTGCAGCATACAAGCGGGGAATAATGTTGCCATCCCGGTCTATAACCTGTCCTGTAGTGCCCTTTGTTCTCAGACCGCCCATGGTATGATGCGTCCCCGCCTGTGTCGGGCTGGCATAAAACGGACCGGTAGCGATTGCCTTGAGATTTGTCTTTGTCTTTCCGAATTCCTTGTCTTCCCCGTTTTTGACCGACTCATTGTACTTTTTTATGGTCGCGAGGAATTTGTCCTGCGGTATATCCAATTTCTCTTTGAGTATAGCGGCAAGCCCTTCAAGGGTGTCTGACCTGAAAATAAGTCCTTCTTTAACAGTCTTCTCGATAGTTTCGGCATTATACCGCTTCTTGCAAAGATCGTCGGCAATCCAGAGCAGGAGCTTCTTGGGCTGCTGCATAAGCGCGTCAGACATGACATCTCTTCTCTGGTCCTCTGCGACAAAGCGCTCCCCCTTGAGATTTACAAATATGGCTGAATCTATCCCGAGATTGGCAAGCGAGCCATATTTTTTGGTGTAGTAGTTGCAGGCGATCAGCAGCTGGATGTAGTCCATCCCAATGACATCCGCTCCTTCGTCCTCTGCCCTCAGGATCGCTTCGCCGGTTGCGGTCGGCACATTTGTGGTCGGCACCTCAGCATCGAGCTGCGGAGCATACTTGGTCCGCATCTTCACATCCGCGGCAAAGCCGCCTGTGCCGAGCACAACCCCTTTCTTGGCCTTAAAATATACCTTTTTACCCTTGTTTTCAGCCTGAACGCCCAGCACCATGCCAGCCAGGACCTGTTCTCTCACAAGGCCGCTAAGTTTATATCCTAATAGTATGGGGATCTTTCTTTTGTCGACCTGGTCCTTCAGCGCTTTGACAATGGACGCTCCCCGCCCATTGTTTATGGGATCATGGCTTCTCGGATAAAGCGACCCGACAATGGTATAGACCGTTGGTTCGAATGCCACCCCCATCTTCTCGAGCCACTTGATACCGTCAAGCGCGTTTTCGGCCAGGAACCGGACCTTCTCCGGGTCTGCCCGAAAGTCACCGCCTGCGAGGGTATGCTTATAGTGAAGGTCGATGCTGTCTTCAATGCCCTGCTTCTTCTGGCGCTCCGGATCAACTGCATTGTAGCCGCCGCTCGCCGTGATTGAATTACCCCCGACAAAAGGATTCTTTTCGAGCAAAATCACACTGCTGCCCGCGTCGAACGCCTCGATTGCCGCAGACAAGCCCGCGTAGCCCGTTCCCACGATGATAACGTCGGCTTCCCTGTCCCATTTTTTAGGTGCTGTTATGGCATGCAGTTCTTTGGGAAACATGCCTGCCCCCACGACAGCGCCCGCCACGATGGCCGCTGTTGAGCCGAGCAATTGCCGTCTTGAAATACCTGACTCATCCTTTTCGCTCATACTCTCCTCCTTTTTTTCTGCCTACAGTAAAATAAATGTCGTCCCCAGACACTATCATAGTAAAGTGACTTCATAAATGACAAATAGCCGTCAAGGCAGGGTAAACGCCGACAGAGGCAGCAGGTTATACAACGGGCCCTCGCTTGACAATATATCCGCTGAGAGTATACTCAAGACAGAGATCTGATTCCAATGGTTTTATGAAAGGGTCTGATCTCATCGGAGGTTTGTTATGAAATGGACACGGATGTATCTCATCGGTTTTGGTATCTTGGTTTGCGGCATTCTCGCGGCGCTCTGGAAACTGGATGTCCTGGCCACCATAGGTATGACTTGGACCTTGATCTGTATCGTGATCGCAATCGGTATAGGCATCATGTTCGCAGTCTCCCGCAGCGGCAAAAAAGAGACTATAGAAATAGACAATAAGAAGTAAGTATCTTAAGGTGAAGGCAAATGGGGTCCTATCTCTAATTCTTCACTCCTTTAAGTACCGCTTTTTTCCCTCCAAAGCCTGTGACCTGTTCAACGTTAAATCCTGCCGCTACGAGGCTGCGGCAGACGGCTCCCGCAACTGTAAATGTGGCGAAGGCCCCGCCTGATGCAGTTTTTTCTCCGATTGCCATAAGCAGCTCGGGACGCCAGATATCAGGATTTTTCTTTGGTCCATGGCCGTCCAAAAACCAGGTGTCGCAGGGCGCTGCAAGCGCATGCACCATTTCGAGGGCTTCGCCGATGTAGAGATTAATGGTTACTGTGCCAAAAGGCCTGGTAAGTTGTATCTGCTGCCATTTCGTTTTTGTTATGTCGATGCTGCCGTATGCCTGCAATAGCTGATCTATCAAATGCCCCACAGCTTCTCTGAAGCCTTCGAGTATGGATGCCATGCGCTCTTTGGAGATAGGGTGCAGTTCTACGGAGTTGTAGGTTATAGCCAGATCAGTCAAGCCTGAGCTGTCTAAATAATCCATGAGCGCGATCAGCAGGCGGCCGGCTCCAAAGCCTGTTTCGCAAATGCTGAGCTTGCCGCTTTTTTTAAGCCTGGTTATAAGGCCTGTGCCTTCAAAATAGATATGTTTTGCTTCTTCTACGGCATTTACAACATCAAAGTAGCGGTCATCATAGTGTTCATTGACAAGATATGGAGGTGTCAGCATGGTAAGGAGTCAGTCCTGCCAGGGCGGCTTCTGTCCCCAGATCGCCAGGCAGGCGCGGTCCACAAACTTGCGGTTGGTCTCGCACCACCCGCTGATCAGGCCGTCATCGTATGTCATTAGGGCAACGTCCTGGATTCCGTCTTTAACTGTTATATGCTTATTGTCATCGCTGACTTCGTAAATAAAGCCTTCGGGCAGCAATTCAGCCGCCTCTTTTAATTTCTTGACCTGTTCTGCATCAAGCGACTTCCCGATAAATTTCTCTTCAGATGCCATACCTTTTTCTCCTGCTTTAGCTCAAAAGCACGATCTCATCTACTTCGCCCTCTGCCAGATATTCGGCAAGCGACCGTTCTACCGCCGTCAGAAAAAAATCCGGAACAGGACTGCCGTCTCGATGAATGTCAACAAGGATCTTTTTTGCGTGTATCGTGGCCCTGTTCAGATCTACAAACTCTTTCATATTGCGCCAGAAATCATTCAAATGGACGATAAGGTTGGTCTGGTCCATAAATTGAAAATAGCGCTCGGGGATAGAGCTTACTGGGGCCTTTGGATAAAGCGTCTGGGTCTTATCTGTTTCGTTTACCAGCGCTGCAAACCCCTCGATAGTTTCTGTGTCAGCACCATGCAGGACCCGTGCATAAAAATCGAGGGCGGACATCCCATAAAGGGGCTTTGAAATTACAATAACATGCCAGTCGCGCCATTGTTCGAAATTACCATCCAGATTTTTTCTCGAAATTTTCATATCGTTTCCCCCTGCTATGAAAAAGACTCTTTATCTGACCACGATTTTATGTTCATTATCTCTTACCCGCCCGATCTCTTTGGCTTCAGCCCCATGCCCTCAAGCACCTGCATGACTACCGCACAGTGCTCTCCCTGGAGTTCGAGGCAGCTGTCCTTTATAGCACCGCCTGTGCCGAGCCTGGCCTTGAGCTTTTTCAGGAGCTGTTCCTTCTCTTTCTCAGACGTCTGCAAGCCTTCAATCAGGGTGACCGATTCCCCGCCCCGCCCCTTGCGGTCGATTTTGACCAGCAGCCTGCCGGATAAGACAGGAGCGGAAGGCGCGTTTATATTTTTGTCTTTTTTCTCTTTTGGCACTGCCTGCTCTGTTGAATAGACAAGCCTTGATTTATCGTCGCCCATTCCTAATATTAGCATACTAAAACAATTTGGCATTATCCCGGCGGTTGGAAATATAATGTATGTATTCATTGCATCGTGGCTCATAAGGGGGCATTAATGAAAAGGATCATCTCTGTTGCCGTTGTCGTGCTCTCGGTCATTTCTGCTTTTGCCGTATCGGCCCTTAACACTGAAATAAAGGTGCTCGCTTCCAGTGCTGTCAAAGATATACTTGGCGATCTCATGCCCCAGTTCGAAAGGGCCTCCGGCCATCGTGTAAAGACCAGCTTTGGCGAGACTCCCGATATCAATAAACGGATTATGGACGGCGAAGCGGCAGATATCATTGTCATGCGCGGGCCGGATATTGACGAACTCATCAGACAGGGCAGGATTGAGAGAGGCAGCCGGATCGATTTCGTAAGGTCAACCATCGGCGTTGCCATAAGCCCGGGCTCGCCCTGGCTCGATATTTCTTCATCTGATACGCTAAAGAAAGCATTGCTGTCATCAAGGTCGATCCTGCTGCCTGGAGGGCCTGGCAGCGTATATCTGAAAGGCCTTTTCAGGAAGATGGGCATAGCTGAAGCGCTTGAGCCAAAGATTAATGTGCTCGCGCCCGGCCTGCGGGTAAGCGAGGCATTGGCCCGCGGCGAGGGGGAGATCGGTTTTGCGCAGGCGAACGAATTGCGCGATGCTAAAGGCTTCTCATATGTCGGCAGTCTGCCGCCTGACATCCAGTCCGTAATCGTCTTCTCGATGGGGCTTCACACAAATGCTGCGTCAAGGGAACCTGCCGGCGAGCTGATGAAATTCCTGACCGCAAGGGAAGCAGCGCCGACCATATGCCACAGGGGGTTCGAACCTGCCAATCAGCCCTTGGGGGCGTCGATGAATATGCAGCTGCAGCCCTAAAAAAGTGAACCGGCACTAACTCATGAGCACTACCTCGTCAATTTCACCGTCGACTGCGTACTCCTTGAATGTCTGCTCCGCTGCCCTAAGATATAGGTACGAAACAGGGTCGGAGTCGCGATGGAGGTCGATCAGGATCTTTCTAGCCTTTATCGTGGCACGGTTCTGTTCAATGAACTCTCTGATGTTCTTTTTGAAATCATCCACGTAGTCCGGGATATCAACTATCTCGGTATACATAAAATAACGCACCGGCACAGCGCTTACCGGGGCTGCCGGATAAAGGGTCGCAGTCTTATCCTGATCGTTTACCTGGTCCGCAAATTTATGGATGGTTTCGGTATCAATGCCATGCATGAACCTGGCATAAAAATCGAGCGCGGAATGACCAATCAGGGCCTTGGCAATTACAATTATATGCCAGCCGCGCCATTGTTCGAAATCAGAATCGATGTTCTTTGTCGTTATTTTCATATTTGTTCTCCATTTACTATCATTTAGACTTACTTCAGGCAATTTTTTTTGAGCTGTATCTTATCACATATATAAAAGTAAGTACATCAGCGTAACTACGGCGACGAGCATGCCGGGTGCGTTGCGTTTGGCGAGTTCGAGCGGATTCACACCCGCGAAACTGGCGCAGATAATGGCTGCCCCGGAGATCGGAGACATGGTCCTGCCCAGCGCTCCTCCTATTGCAGCCATGCTTCCCATATCCATGCCGTTGATGCCGAACTGGGCCGCGTGGATGGTCACGGCCTTATTAAAAGCAACCTGCGCCGCATCCCCGGACCCGCACATAATGGCCAGTATAAAGGGGCCGAAGGCAGAGCTGAGCTTTGCAATCTCGGTGTTCGCAATCATCATGCCTATGGCCGCCTGGATAAGCCCGATCGCATTCAGGCCGCTCACAAAGACCAGGGCGCAAATAATGATAGCAAAGATATGCCCAAAGCCCTCGCCAACACCATGCCAGAATTCTCTGACTATCGTGCCGGGATTCATCCTGGTCACCAAAAACGCGGCAAAGACACCGACAATCATGGCATGCGAGATCGCGACATTTTTGAACGCACTCACAAGCTTCATATTGCCGAGCAGCAGAATGGCGAGCGGCAGCACCGGAACGAATGCCTTAAGCAGGTTGACCTGAAATTCTTCGTCGCTGCCATTTTCTTTCCCGCCTTCCGGCACGTACCCTTTGTCCTCTTTTCTGAGATGAGCCACGATAGTCAGGCTTATCGCGCCAATGGCGCCGACCGCAAGAAGCGGCCAGGTATGATTGGCGATGACAGCCATCGGGGTTGAGTTCGACACATCCGCGACAACAATATTAGGGGCAAACCCGGGGTTGAACATGGCTCCGAAAGTTCCTGCGAAGACCGCTGCGCCTGCAACAGCGGGATGCACCCCTGAAGCCATCAGCAATGGAATGAGAATGGCGCCGACAGCAGCAGAGCAGCCCGACGCGCTTACTACCGAAATGTTGATTAAAAAAGTGGCCGCAACAGCGCCGGGGATCAGCAGCGGCCGCACTTTTTTAAGATAACGGGCCAGAAGATGGACAAGATGCATGTCGCATCCGGTAATCTTGAGCACCATCGCAAAACCCATAACGGCTATAATCGGCTCAAAAATTCTCGACTCCTGCATGGCATGCGAAAACGCCTTGAACGCGGCCATCGGGTCTCCGGAAATGATTGCCATGACGAAACCGGAACAAAAGAGCACCATGCGCGTCTCGTATTGTTTGATAAGCAGATATATTGTAATAAGAACGATTACACCGCCGACGATTAGCACATTAACTACCTCCTGTACCGGATTTTCTCAAAAATAAATATGTATCAATTTTACGGCTGGCCGGCCGATAATACCGGGATGCACTCCCCGGCGTAAGGTATGCAGAGTATAGACGGGTTTTCGTATTTGTCGAGCGCGGCTGACGCAGCCTCATCCAGCGAGGCATAAGCGTCCATAAACATCTCTGACATTTCAGCTGCGGGGATGCCTGTTGTAACCACTATTACACGATGTTTTTTTATTGCCCTCGCAATCATATAGGCCTTTGATGAGTGGTCAGCGGAAAAACCCTTTTCATGAAAATCCCTGATAACAACATCAACATCAGCGGCCCTTTTGAGGATGCCGCCAAACTTGCCTATGCCGTGGGAGCATTCCGCGATCAGGACGATGGTCCCGCCCGGCTTTGTGATCTGTTCCGCAACAGCCATCGCCTTTTGAGACTGGTGCAGGTCAATGTCTTTAGGATAACTGCCCGGGCTCACAAAAACGACATCATATGCCTTGTCAAACTTGCGCACCCACGATTTCTCGCAGATGGACACCCCTTGCATATGGGCCTGTTCAAGATCACCTGCAACCGCCGCCACTACTTCATTACGAAAGTTCTTGATCACATTTACAATAAAATCCGCTCCTGCCAGACGGGCAGCTGATACGGCCTCCTGGTGGAAGGCATTATCCCCGATTATCCCCATTACCGCCCCTTCCGGCCGTATCGGAAAAGAGTGATGGGTCTGGAGCGTTTCGATGCCGGCAATGCCCGGCACAACCGATTTCCTGCCTCCGCTGAAACCGGCTGATTGATGCGGCGTGATCAGGCCGGTAAGGATTTTCAGGTCCGCTTTTGCGTAGTTGCTGTTCACATATACCGGCATTCCGCGTTTGGTCTTCCCGACAAATGTCAGCGTGTTCTTGTCATAACAGTCGTGGTTGATGAATTTGAGTTCATCCCGCCACTTGCCCGTCATCTTGCTTAACTCTTCTTCTGTGGCAGGTTCGTGATTTCCCAAAGCCACAACAACGGTCACTTGCTCCTTGCGAATACCTGCCGAGTCCAGCTCCTCCATAATGACGGTCAGCATGCTTTCGGTTGGCGCCGGACGGGTAATGTCATTAATCACTATTGCGACTGTGGATTTGCCTTTCGCCAGACTGGACAGGCGTTCACTGCCCGTGGGCGCCGCCATTGCCTGGCGTATGGCCGCCAGTTCATCCGGCACCCCTGGCATTGATACGGGCATAAAGACATCCGCTTCCTGCGTCAGCTTAAGAGTGATAAATCCGGTCCCAAAGGGGACCTCAATTGTCTGCATTCCTGCCACCTCCGCTCAAATCAACCTGATAAACCGTGTTAAGTATAAATAATATCAGAAAGCATTGTAGAATAAACAGGCAGATATAAAGCGCCGGCTGGCTTTCTGCGCAATGTATAAAAGGTCTTTTAAATAAACTGGACGAGGAGATTCGGATGAAAAAAACCCTAATTGTTGCCTCGATTGTTCTTGCCGCTTTCATGTTGCTCTCGGCTTCGGCTTTTGGCGCTGAAATTAAGCTGCTGGCTTCGAACGCGGTCAAAGAAGCCCTTGACGATCTGCTGCCGCAGTTTGAAAAAGCGTCCGGGCATACCGTTAAGACCGAATGGGGCGGCACCCCTGACATCACCAAACGTATTGCTGGCGGAGAGGTGGTGGATATTATTATAATTCCGGCCTCGGGCATCGATACACTCATCAAACAGGGCAGACTCGCAACCGGCGGCCGTACAGATTTTGTGAAGTCTTTTATCGGAGTGGCCACTCGCCCCGGCGTGCCGAAGCCGGATATATCTTCGGGTGAGGCGCTCAAGGCAACGCTGCTGGCCGCAAAGTCGATTATCATTTCGGGCGGGCCGAGCGGAAACTATCTGATCGGACTCTTTAAGCGGATGGGCATAACAGACGCTCTTTACCCGAAAATGAAACGGCTTGCACCCGGCATGTGGGTAGGCGAAGCATTGGCGAACGGAGAGGGAGATATCGGCTTCACGCAGGTGAGTGAATTCCTGCCGATCAAGGGCATAGTCTACATCGGCCCGCTGCCCGCAGACGTTCAATCTGTAACGGTCTTCTCCCTGGGTCTTCACTCGAATGCGCCTTCGAGAGATGGAGCATTGTCACTTATAAAATTCGTGACCACGTTCGATGCTGCAGTTGCCATCCGCAAATGGGGGATGGAGCCCGCTTTTTAATAAATAGTAATAACTGCAGCGGGGCGGCGGTGCAGGGCCGCCCCTGCTTGACTAAATCCCCTTCCTGCGTTAGCATTAAATTATCAGATAAGTCCTCGTTCGCTTGCGCTGTATGGCGCGATTACAATGCGAATGGGGCTTTGTTTTTTGTGCGTAAATATGGCAGTGTGCTGTTAAAGAGAGGATGTTACTATTATGGATGAGCCCGGAAGCAAAGATGCCTTTGTAGTGAGCGGAAAGAGATTTGAGATAGAGAAGGGGAACCGGTACAGGATCCTCTGGAAGGACGACACCACATATGAGGGCACCTACATGGGCTTTATAGAAGACAACCCCCTGTGCCGCACGGTTGCTTTGGTGGATGTTGTCCATATTACAGAAGGCAACTTTATTTCGGATGACAAGCATATGTTTTGCGCCTTTGACAAGGCCGGCATAAGAAACATTGAAAAGGTCGAACACAATATCTCGATCCCGGCAATGATGAAGATAGTTGAGCCTGAGGACCCTGATGGCACTCACGAAGCCGGAAGGAATTAGGACCGCAGATGCGGGTGTGTGAAAACCGATTGCCAGCCCTGTGAAACTGTGTTATCCTGTCCAGATGTCTAACGGAAAGATATCTATTTTGCATATATTCATATTGCGGCTTGCAGCGGTAATGTTTTGTGTTCTTATCCCGTGCGCGGTGCTGCAGTCCGATGCTGCTGAGCAGCAGGCTGAGGACCTCATTGCTTTATATGCTCAGTATGAATCTCGCATTGCCAAAAGTCCTCTGGGCCTTCCGCTTTATTTCGAATCGCGGGTCGAAAATGATTTTTCGGGGGTTGATATATACGGTGTCCTGGACTTTCCGCTTGAGACCCTGCAGAAAGAGCTCTCAAAGCCGAAGAACTGGTGCGATATCATCATCCTGCATCCTAACATAAGGGCCTGCACTTACTCTGGCGACACAAGCGGTTCGGTGCTGGTGCTGCATAATGTAAAGAGGCACTTTCATGCAATTGCCGAGGCCTACCAGATGCATTTTAAATACCAGATCATGTCGGATTCCCGGTCATTGCTCGACATTTCGATGAAGGCGGACAGCGGTCCCTTTAATTCGACCGACCATAAGCTTAGATTAAGGGCTGGGGCTCTCGATGCGAAGAGGAGCTTTGTACACCTGAGTTACTCATACACCTACGGCCCGCTTCAATACATCGCGATGAGGAGCTATTTCGCGCTCTTCGGAGTAAGGCGGGCGGGCTTCAGCATCGACAGTTTTGATGACAAGAACGGCCCGGTCTATGTAAGCGGCGTTAAGGGGGCGGTTGAGCGAAATGTGATGCGCTATTATCTTGCCATTCTCGCTTATTTCGACGCCATGAAATATCCGCCGGAACAGAGATTCGAAAAGCGATTAAGCGGATGGATCGGTCTGTCTGACCGCTATACGGAACAGTTCCCGAAGATAGAGAATGAGCAATATTTCGATTTCAAGCGGCTTGACCTGAAAAATCAGAACCTCCTGCAGTCGGGAATAGTGACAAGATAATATTGATTTTTCCCGCAAAAATTTGGAGGCGGGGGGCCCATTGCGGGCATTTCTGATTAGGCTTGATTAAATCCCTCTAAATCAGCAATTATAATAGATATCTGAATAGATTCACATAATAAGAAGCTGTCAATTTTGCCTTATTGACAGTTTACTATAGGTAAAACAGGAGTCAACTTGTCACAGAACGCTTCAAAACTGCCGAAGCTGGTCATAAAGGGTAAGACCCTCTCGACGCCGATTATTCAGGGCGGGATGGGTGTGGGCGTATCGCTTCATCCGCTTGCGTCCGCAGTTGCGCGGGAAGGCGGTATGGGCATTATATCCAGCGCCTGCATTGACAAGCTGGTATCAGTACGTAAAGGCAAAACTGTTGATGCTTATGAGTCGGCCTACGATGAAGTCTCTCTGGCAAAGGAAAATGGCGGACTTGCCGGTATAAACATAATGGTGGCGCTCGTACGGGATTATGCGGCCTCTGTAAAAGGCGCGCTCGATGCGGGGGCTGACGCTATAATCTCCGGCGCAGGTCTGCCGCTTTCACTCCCGGCCATACAGCCTGCAAAAGACACAGCCCTGATCCCAATAGTATCGTCACCGCGTGCCTTTGATATAATACTAAAAAAATGGGCAAGGCTCGGTTACAGGCCGGATGCCGTAGTGCTTGAAGGGCCTCTTGCGGGCGGGCATCTCGGATTCAGCATGGACCAGGTGGAGCTTGAGTCAAACACTCTCGAAAATCTCCTTCCCCCGGTCAAGGATATGGCCATAAAAAATGGCGACATCCCCGTGATAGTGGCAGGCGGAATTTATACGCATGAAGATATCCTGAGATTTATCGCAATGGGCGCTGACGGCGTGCAGATGGGGACAAGGTTTCTTGCGACCGATGAAAGCAGCGCTACCCAGGCATACAAACAGGCTGTGGTTGATGCAAAGGATGAGGATATACTGGTAGCCAGCCGGCCGATGAGCCCGGCCTCTCCCTGCGGACTGCCCTTCAGGATTTTAAAACAGTCTGCAATGTACCAATCCTGCCTCAGGGGCACCAGACATCCCAACTGCAGTAAGGGGTATTTGCTGCTGAAAGATGCCCAGGGCAATTACACGGTATGCGCTGCCAGGAATAACGCGACCGATTTTTTCTGTATCTGCAACGGCCTTCTGAGTTCTGCGGGCTTTAACAGCAATGACGAAGAGCCTCTGTATACAGTTGGAACAAATGCGTCGCGGGTGGACCGCATAATGCCGGTGAAAGAATTGATGGATGAACTCAAGGGCATAACCGCCTCATCGAACTAGACCCAAAATCAGGACAGCTTCTTAACCTTTTTGTCTTTCGATATCTTGTCCAGAATACCGTTGATGAATGATGCTGATTCGGCTGTAGAGAATTTCTTGGCTATCTCGAGGGCCTCGTTTATGCTGACCGCATCAGGGATATCGGCCCTGTAAACAATCTCGTAGACCCCTATCCTCATTATGTTCCTGTCAATGGCCGCTATCCTGATGAGCTTCCATTTTTGCGCGGTTTTCTGGATAAGCCGGTCTATCTCTTCGACGTTTGCGATCGTGCCCTTTATGAGGTCTTCGGTAAAGGCCTTTATCTCCGCTCCCTCTTCATTTGCGCTCTTCCAGAATTCGAAAAGCTCTTCCGCAAAATCGGGCCGCTTATACGCGCGGGGATCGAGATTGACCATGTCGATACCATAAATAAACTGCAGCGCATATTCCCGCGCGTTTCTCCGCTTCATATCTCCATTATATCTGCTTTATGACCTGCGCCATTTCTATGGCGGTAATCGCAGCGTCCCATCCCTTATTGCCGGACTTTGAACCGGCCCTCTCGACCGCCTGCTCAATGGTATCAGCGGTTATGATGCCAAAGGCTATAGGCACCCCTGTGTCGAGAGAGGCCGACGCTACACCCTTTGATACTTCAGCTGCCACATAATCGAAGTGCGGTGTTGCGCCGCGTATAACTGTACCGAGGCAGACTATGGCGTCAAACTTGCCCGCAGCAGCCATCTTCTTTGCAACAAGGGGTATCTCGAACGCGCCCGGCACCTTCACGACCTCTATGTCTTTTTCTGCCGCGCCATGCCTGAGCAGCCCGTCCACCGCGCCGTCGAGCAGCCTTGATGTTATGAAATCATTAAACCTGCTGATTACTATTCCAAACCTCAGATCCCTGGCCTGGAGTTTTCCTTCTATTATCTTCATTTCTCAGCCTCCGTTTGGGATTTTCTATATTCTATCATAATACGGCCCAGAGCGATTTCATCTGGAAAGCCTCAATAAAAAAGTTCGAACCTTCTGGTCCTGATATTTATAAGTATACCAGCTGCAATGAAATTGCTTAGCAGGGACGTTCCGCCGTAACTTACAAAAGGCAGCGGTATGCCCACAACAGGCATCATGCCGAGGGTCATTCCAATGTTGACGATGAAATAAACAAGGAACATGGCTGTAATACCGATGGCCATCAGCCTGCCAACCCTGTCTTTTGCCTTGGTAGCTGTATCCAGCCCCCGCATAAAGAGAATGAAATATATGCCGAGCAGTCCGATGCTTCCCAAAAAGCCCCATTCCTCGGCAAATACCGCGAATATGAAATCAGTATGCTTTTCAGGCAGAAACCTGAGCGGGCCCTGCGTGCCGTTGAGGAAGCCCTTGCCCACAATTTCACCTGCCCCCACAGCAATCTTGGACTGGTTGATATGATAGCCGATGCCTGATGGATCGACCTCGGGGTCCATGAATGCGACCAGGCGGTTTTTCTGATAATCCTTCAGCCCGTCCCAGAATATGTGGCCTACAAAGGGAACCGCGATAAGTCCGATCACAAGCGCGACAGCGATAATTTTTTTGCTTATGCCTTTTGATATCGCGAGCACCCCGAAAAGCGACAGTAGCAGCAGCGCCGTACCCAGATCAGGCTGCTTGATGAGAAGAAACAGTGGCAGCGCACCGAAGAGTATAAGGCCTTTCACCGGTATATTGCCTTCGGTCTCCTTGCCGAGGTTCGTCAGGTAGGATGAAAAGGCTATCACGAAAATAATCCTGAAGAACTCTGAGGGCTGAAACGAAAAGAAGCCGAGATTCAGCCATCTCTGGGCGCCCATTGTAGTTTTACCAAGGATAAGCACTACCACCAGCAGCAGCAGTCCTATTCCGTAAAAAATATACGATAGCCTGTAAAGCCAGATGTAATCAAAAGAGGTGACAATAAAAAGCGCGATGATACTGAGAAGCAGCCAGACGAGCTGCTTTACAAAAAAATCGGAATGCCCAGTCATGCCTGCCAGCGGCCGCGTCGCGCTGTAAATTGTCAAAATGCCTATAAGTGTCAATAAAACTATGACAAGCAGGGTTATCCAGTCGAAATTCTTTATCAGTCTTCTGTCTATGTTGATCATGGTCTGCTCAGTTCACGATATCTTTCTGGACCTGGATGGTCTTGTCCGGCGCGGCAGTTTTTAGCGCCTGCTCCGCCTTTTTCTTGTTGGTATAGTAAGCCTCTATAGACTTTTTGGCTATAGGCCCGGCGGCCGAGCCGCCATGCATTCCATGCTCTACAAAAACCGCCACAGCTACCTCTGGATTTTCGACCGGCGCCACGGCAACAAACCATGCGTGGTCCTGAAAACGCTCGCCCGAAGATGCCTTGTTCTTGCTCACGACTTGTGCCGTACCGGTCTTTCCGCCTATCTTGACTAATGATGATGAGACCACACGCGCTGTGCCGCCTTCTTCATTCACTACCGCGGACAGGCCGTCCATAAGGAGGCGCAGGGTTTCGGGTTTCAGATCAATCTTTGAGCGCACATGAATCTCTTTCGGGTCCTTTATGAGCGTCGGCTGCAAGACCCTGCCGCCGTTGGAAACAGTGGCCATTACAAGCGCGAGCTGTATAGGAGTAACGGCAACATACCCCTGGCCGATAGAGGCATTAAGGGTCTCGCCCAGGTACCAGCCGCCGCCGCGTTTCGCCATCTTCCACTCGGTGTTAGGTATAAGTCCGGGCCTCTCTTTCTGGAGCCCAAGACCAGTATCGCTGCCGAACCCCAGCGCTGTTGCGTATTTGTAAATCCCGTCTATCCCGAGCTTTTTCCCCAGTTCATAGAAATAGACGTCACATGATTCCCTGATTGCCCGATGCAGCGTTACAACTCCATGTCCGCCTTTTCTCCAGCAGCCGAAAGTCCATTTTCCATAGTTGATGCCGCCTGTGCAGGTCACCTTTGTATCAGGTGTAATGACCGCCTCTTCAAGCCCGGCGACCACCATTACCACCTTGAAGGTGGAGCCCGGCGGATACTGGCTCTGAAGTGCCCTGTTCATCATGGGCTTGCGTTTGTCATCCATGAGAGATTTCCAGTCCGAGTAAGCTATGCCATGGGCAAACATGTTAGGGTTGAAGGACGGCATGCTCTCGAGCGCGAGCACCTCTCCGGTGTCCACCTTAAGCGCCACAAGTGCGCCGGCCTTTTCGCCAAAGGCGTCTTCCACGGCCTTTTGCATGCTGATATCGATACTCAGCGTTACATCCTTGCCGCGTATCGCCGGCCTTTCCTGAATAAAGCGCTGTTCCCTGCCCAGCGCGTCGACTTCAATCACCTTGCCGCCCGCAACGCCTCTCAGATGGCTGTCATATAAGGCCTCGACACCCCACTGGCCTATCAGGGTCTCGGGAGGCAGGTTGCTCAACTCGGGTGAGCCTGCCTGCGCCGGGGTCATCTTTCCGAGATATCCTATAACGTGCGCGCCGACCTTTCCGAAAGTATACTCACGGCCGACGTCGGTCTGTATAAAGAGTTCTGGAAAGTCGGACCTCCTGGCCTCTATACGGGCCACCTCCTGAAAGCTGAGCCCCTGCCTGAGTTTGACCGGCACAAAGGGACTGTTGTCCTTTTTATTCAGGCGGGCCTCAATTTCCTGCCTGTCCATTCCGACGAGTGAGGCGATTTCTCCAAGGTCCTGGTTTTTTGCCGGATCGTACATCATATAGACGCTGTAGAGGGGGATGTTCTTGACTAGCGGCACGCCGTTTCTGTCATAGATAATGCCTCTCGGCGCCGGCGTAAAAAGAATCTTAAGCCGGTTGCTCTCTGAGAGTTTACGGTATTTGTCGCCGTCTATCATCTGAAGCTGCAGCAGCCTCAGGATTATTATTATAAAAATACCTGTGATGAAAAAGAAGCCGAGCTCTATTTTATTTCTTGATATCATAAGTACTTCATAGAAGCTATCTTCTGGCCTGATTTGATCAGACAGCCGATAAAAAAGTTTGTCAGGGCCTGCATAAAAATCATCGATATCGCGGACATTCCGCTGATGTTAATGCCGGCAATAAACGTACCGACCAGGATCACAATGAGGCCGTCCAGCAGGGTCAGCACAGAGAGCACTATGCCTCCTATCAGGGGCGTCCACTGGGAAAAGAGGTCCCTGAAGATGATGCTGCTTACAAAGCCGAGCAGGCCTTTGCTCAGCACATTGAGGCCGGGAATCGTGCCGCTCATCGCATCTTCGATCAGGCCGATGAAGGCCCCGAAGGCAGAGCCTCTAATCTCCGCGGACACATCTGTAAAGCTCATGCTGGCCGAATGCAGGGGCGGGGCCATAATCGCGAAGGCGTAGACAACCGCTATGGTCAGGTTCAGCGGAAAATCGAAGATAGTAATCTTGGGCTGAAACAGAATGGCGATAGAGGCTGCAGATACCCAGACAACTATTGCCACTAACTTTTTTTTCATTTATCCGCTATCACCTTACAGTTGCGTCCGCGGGTTTGGCATCAGATGCCTGCATATTCTTTAGTGCGGCTGACCGGCTTACCACCATGGCCTCTTCTATTGCATATGGCTGTACGAACGGAGCGACCTCGATATATTGAAAGAACTCGACGCCTTCGGTCTGGACCTTGACCACCCTGCCGACAGGTATGCCGGGCTGGAAAATACCGTCGAGACCCGAGGTGATGACGATCTCTCCTTCCTTGACCGCTTCCTCGATGGGAACGTATTTAAGGATGCAGCGCTCATGCCCGCTGCCTGTAAGTACCCCTTCGCGCCTGCTGTCCCTGAGCCTGACTGCGACCGAAAAATTCGAATCAGTAAGAAGTATGATGTCCGAATAGTTCTTTCGCACGCTTAAGACCTTGCCCGCAAGACCCTTTGCAGTAATGACCGGCATATCCTTGACTATCCCCTGCCCCTGTCCCTTGTCTATAATGAGCGTGCTGGCGAACTTGTCATAGCCCCGGCCGACAACATGAACTGCCGTACCGCCAGATTCGATCTGGGTCCTGAGATTAAGAAGTTCATGCAGCCTGCGGCTTTCGGCGATGATCTCGCTGTAGCCCTGTTTTTCTATCTGAGCAGCCATCAGGTCCGCCCTTAATTTCTTGTTTTCTTCCGCAGCATCGAGCAGCCCGCCGTATTTCACAGTGGCGGACGATATCGCGTTGCTCATGACATCATACGGATAGAGCAGGGCCTTCAGGGTATCGGTGACGATCTGGCTCTTGCCAAAAATAAACATCATGGAGAGCGCCGTTATGACAACTACGGCAAGGATAAGCAGTCTTTTCCTTGTGCGCGACATTAACTGGTAGCCAGGGCCACTTTCCTGAGCATCTCGAGTTTATCCAGCATCATGCCGCAGCCCCGAACAACTGCTGTCAACGGGTCGTCCGGCACAATAACAGGGACCCCTGTCTGTTCCCTGATCAGGATATCAAGACCTTTCAGCAGGGCGCCCCCGCCGGCAAGCACTATGCCGCGGTCAACAATGTCGGCAGCCAGTTCAGGTGGTGAATTTTCGAGTGTCACTTTAATCGTATCGAGTATGATGCCGATGCTTTCATGCAGCGCTTCACGCACCTCTTCTTCGGTTATGACTATCCCCTTGGGTATGCCTGATATGAGGTCCCTGCCCTTTACCTCGATGGGCTCGATATTTCCGACATGGGCGGCTGAACCGCATTCTATCTTGATCATTTCAGCGGTCCTCTCGCCGATCATCAGGTTATACTTGCGCTTGATATATGAAATAATATTGTCATCCATCTTGTCACCGCCTACCCTGACGGCCTTGCTGAATACTATGCTGTCGAGCGAGATGATCGCGACATCTGTGGTGCCTCCGCCGATATCTACTATCATGTTTCCTGTGGGCTCATCTACCGGGAGACCGACGCCTATGGCAGCTGCCATGGGCTCTTCTATAAGATAGACCTCGCGTGCGCCAGACGCGTGGGCAGCGTCCTTCACCGCACGCTGCTCAACCTGCGTGATGCCGGACGGCACGCCGATGATAACGCGTGGAGAGATGAAGCTTCTCCTGTGATGGGCCTTTGTTATGAAATACTTGAGCATCTCTTCAGTCGCGTCAAAGTCGGCTATAACGCCGTCCTTCATCGGCCTGATGGTAATAATGTTTGCCGGTGTCTTGCCCAGCATGCCCTTGGCCTCGATACCGACTGCGATTGTTTTCCTGGTGTCCCGCCGCACGACTACTACCGAGGGCTCGTCGCATATGATGCCGCGGCCCTTCGCATAAACCAGTGTATTGGCTGTGCCCAGATCTATTGCAAGGTCATTTGAAAACATCCCCGAAAGTTTGTTGAATAGCACTTATAATCCTCCTATTTCATGCGGCGCTTTTCTGATGAAGTATATGGCAATGCTGTTGCTGAACTATCCTTTCTCGTCCAGGCCTTTCTCGCCCTGTACGTCCGCAATCCGGCCTTCCACAACCTGGGTTCCTGCCAGGTCGTCTCCCAGCCGCATGCCGTCGGCGTTGCCGAGAACCAGCAGAAATTCGAAGGCAAGGACCAGGAGAGATAATATCCAGCCCACGAATGGTATAAAGTAAAGCAGCACCATCGCTGCGAAGGGCGCGTTGCGGACCATGGAATCCCTGAAACTCCCCTGGCTGCCTGTAGCAGCCGATACAACCCGCAGGCGCATTACAAATTTACCCAGGCTTCTTCCGTCAAACAGACCGTCACCTATTAGCAGATACGCAACCCCTGCGAAAATACCGGCCGTCGGCACAGCGACGACGACGGCGGCAACAGCGATCAGATCTATCGCCTTTGCCATTGATCTCAGCAATAAGGGCGCCTTCTGCAGGCCTTCGAACATCGTTAATAGTAACAGACCTCTCTTTTCTTTTTCAACAAAATAGCCGCTTAAACCTATGATTTCATGTTCAAATCGGCCTTTCTACCGAATTCTGCCTGCTTTATATAAATGGGCCCTTTTTATGCTATACTTTCTTCTGGTTCAGCCGATCCGCGCTTTTTTGGGGAGGACTGCTGATAAATTCTGAGCATTTGTTTGTCCGGGATACTTGAATGAGCTTTTTAGATAGACTTAAATCGGGCCTCAGCAAGACAAAAAGCGGCTTTATCGAGCGCGTGCAGACCGTTTTACTTAACAGGAAGATAGATCAGTCCGTCATCGATGAGATAGAAGAGATACTTATCGCTTCCGACGTCGGCATGGCCGCAACCAGCCAGATCATATCTGCTCTCGTGGAAAAAGTGCGTACCGGCATTATTTCCGACATGGATAACGTCATGAATGCTCTCAGGGAAGAGATGACTGCCATGCTCGGCAGCTCTAACCCGCTCATCGTAACGGCAAAACCGTTCGTTATACTGACCATCGGCGTAAACGGCGTTGGAAAGACTACCACCATCGGAAAACTTGCTTCCCGTTTCAGGGCTGAGAACAGGTCTGTCCTCCTGGCTGCCGGTGACACATTCAGGGCGGCTGCCATAGAGCAGCTCGACCTGTGGGCCCAGCGGACGGGTGCCGATATCGTGAAGCATCAGGGCGGTTCCGACCCTGCGGCTGTTGCCTTTGACGCGGTCGAGGCCGCAAAACACAGGGGCAGCGATGTGGTAATAATAGACACCGCAGGCAGGCTGCATACAAAAACCTCCCTGATGGAGGAGCTGAAAAAGGTAGACCGGGTCATAGCAAAGGCCCTGCCAGGCGCTCCGCACGAAAAAATCCTCGTAATCGATGCGACTACCGGGCAGAATGCCCTGCGACAGGCACTTTTGTTCCATGAGGCCATCGGTCTGACCGGTATTGCCCTGACAAAGCTGGATGGCACTGCCAAAGGCGGGATAATCTTTGCGATCCAGAAAGAGCTGAATATACCTGTTAAGCTTATTGGGGTCGGCGAAGGGATCGAGGACCTTAGAGATTTCGAGCCCGCTGAGTTTGTAAAGGCCCTGTTTGAGGCATAATTGTCAATTTTCTTAGGTTTTCTTTTTGCAAATTGTAAATTGAAGATACAAGTTCCATAAATTGCCTTGCATAGCACCTAATAATCTGATGAACTGACTATATGGTCAGTAGCAGAGAGGATCAATGGAACAATTTTTATGGCTTATACCCATGGGTTTCGTTCTCGGGGCCTTTGGAACGCTTATCGGGGCTGGTGGAGGCTTTGTCCTGGTGCCCGCATTGCTTCTTCTCTATCCCGATGCCAGACCCGAAACCATCACCTGTATTTCACTGGCCGTGGTCTTCTTTAATGCCCTCTCTGGCTCATTGTCCTATGCCAGGATGGCCCGTATTGATTATAAATCAGGCCTCCTGATGGCGCTGGCGACAATTCCTGGCGCGATTCTCGGCGTAATAACGACTGACCACATCCCCCGCCAGCTCTTCAACTCGGTCTTTGGCCTGTTTATGATCTTGACGTCGGTTTTTCTTTTATTCAGTCAGGCAAAAGAAAAGCATATATCTGAAAGCGTTCACAGTTCCAATTTTAAAAGGACTATCATTGAAAAAAACGGCATTGTTCACAATTATTCTTATAACCTGAAACTCGGCATCTGGATGAGTATGTTCATAGGGTATTTGTCGAGCCTGCTCGGAATAGGAGGCGGAGTTATTCATGTGCCTGCCCTCATTCGTATCCTCAAATTTCCTGTGCTGGTGGCTACTGCGACGTCTCAATTCATCCTGACCGTTATGGCGTTTACAGGCACTGTCGTCCATATAGTAACCGGCTCATTTGCTCATGGTATAAACCGCACTTTCTTCCTGGCTATTGGCGTCGTAATCGGCGCGCAGGTCGGGGCGCGTCTTTCAAGCCATGTGAACTCAAAATGGATCATGCGCGGCCTGGCTGTTTCTATGGCTTTTGTCGGTATCCGTATCTTGATCATGGCTTTCTAGCACAGTTGTTGATAGATTAATAGAATGGATAGAAAGAAACCATGAATCCAGAATATCTTATAGTATGCTCTGTTGCCGTGCTCGTGTCCGGATTGACACTTTTTTCGGGGTTTGGCCTCGGAACCGTGCTTATGCCTGCCTTTGCTCTCTTCTTTCCGGTCCATATAGCGATCGCTGCAACGGCAGTAGTACATCTGTCTAACAACATCTTCAAGGTCATATTAGTCGGCAAAAATGCCGACTGGGAAGTGATTAGGCGTTTTGCCCTGCCGGGAGCTGCTGCCGCTATATTCGGCGCAATGGTCCTGAATTTGTTCGCAACGGCCCAGCCGCTGTTTGTCTATCAAATCGGCGATCAAACCCACTATATAACAATGGTCAAGCTGGTTATAGGCATCCTGATAATCGTTTTTGCCGGTTTTGAGCTGATACCGCGCCTGGTCAATCTCGAGATTGACCGAAAATATCTTATCCACGGGGGCATACTCTCCGGTTTTTTCGGGGGGCTGTCAGGCAACCAGGGTGCCCTTCGTTCCGCATTCCTCATCAAGGCCGGATTGAGCAAAGAGACCTTTGTTGGAACCGGTACGGTTTCTGCCGTAATAGTGGACGTTGCGAGGCTGCTGGTATACGGCGCCTCCTTCCATACGGTCAAAATCGCCGGGACGAGTGATATATGGGGTCTGGTAGGGGCAGCAACGGCGGCGGCGTTCCTGGGTTCATTCATAGGCGCAAGGATGCTAAAGAAAATAACATTGCCGCTCATACAGAAGATCGTCGGGGCCATGATGGTCTTGGCAGGAATCGGCATGGTAACAGGCCTGTTCTAAGTATGGTCATGTTGGAGTAACTGCCCTGTCAGGCAAGCTCTTCTCTAATTTTTCTGTTTTTTCAGCCCGGTCTCTCCAATAATTGCAGGCATTCTGCCGAGCAACCTGTTGACTGTATAGTCCACCCGGCCTGAGGTCTTTATCTCAATGACCGGCTCATTATCTGTCGGCGTCTCAAAATGGATTCTCTGTATGTCGTAAAGCTCTACCCTGCCATCAGAGACATCTGTTCCCTCCTGCATGCGCCCGTACAGCCGCATCAGCGCCGTCTCGCGTGAACATTGGCAATATAGCACTGCAAACGGCACGCTGCACCCGGCCGCAAGCTGCTGCATGCTGTGGCGATGCCCTGCATTGGCAAAGCTTGCATCAAGGATAACTGTACGACCTGCCTTCAGATGCTCGCGGGCCTGTTCGGCCATCTGCCCATACACCTTTTCGGTCAATTCGCTGCGATACGCCCCATCCATATAGGCTGCCTGCTCCCCAGTGCCCGGCCCGTTCTTGAACTGGAGGCGAAGCAGGTCGGAACGGATCAATTCTGCGCGTAGCGCTGTCGCAAGCTCGGCTGCCAGGCTCGATTTGCCGGTGCCCATGAGACCGCAGGTGATCAGGAGCGCGGGAGGCAAAATATAACCCAGGGCCAGGTTGAAGTATCCGCTTGCACTATGCCAGGCCTTTCCGCGAAGGTCCTCTGATACCTCGGGCTCTGAGCCCGAGATGGCCGCGACCTTGCCGCGAACATACGCGCGGTAGACCTTATAAAAGCGCACCAGTTCTTCGGGCGCCGGGGCTGCCAGCCTGTCAAGGTAAGCCTGCCAGAGTGCGTCGGAAAGATCATATCTGCCATGGCAGTCGATATCCATTAGCAGAAATGCGATGTCGGCCAGTATATCGCTGACCCTGAAGCGGCGGTTGAACTCTATGCAGTCATAGATGCGCACAGGGTCTGTAAGGCAGATATGCTCGGCATGCAGGTCGCCATGGCACTCGCGCACCCAGCCGTCTCTTTCCCTTTGGTCGATCAGCTCTTCATGGTCTTCAAGAAAGCGCTTTACATAGCTTCGCAGGGCAGCGAAGCCGTCTGGACTGATGGATGATTCTATGTGCGTCATGGTCTGGCTGAAATTCTCTTCCCAGTTGCGCCTGATATGCATGAGATCGCTGTAACCTTCATCGTGATTGCTTACCGGCTCGGAAATATGCAGGTCAGCAAGGTGTCTGGCAATCCTCGCCATTTCCGGATGAAGATCAACTTTTTGTTCTTCGAGCCTCCGGCTAAGCATCAGCTCTTCCGGCAGACGCCTCATCTTTACCAGGTATTCGACCGTTTCGCCCGGCAGTCCTATATGCAGACCGCCGTTGTCCCTGCAGACGGGCACTACGCAAAGATACGTATCAGTGGAGAAGCGGCTGTTTAACCGCACCTCTTCTTCGCAGAAAAAGCGCCGACGCTCGAGTGAAGAGAAGTCAAGAAACCCGAGATTGACAGGCTTCTTCATCTTATAGACATGCCGATCCAGGATATAGACGCGCGATATATGAGTTTCCCTAAATGTGACCGAAGACGGCTTTTCGGGGTAAAAAGAGGGCTGCAATAAATGCTCATGCAGGCTTTCCTGGTCCATGGCTTAAATTATATCCGGGAAAGCCTGCGATTGCTATGCGCAGGCACTGCCACCTGCAGTTGATTTTTATTAAGAGGTTTCTATAACTCAGGGGCCTTGGAAGGTACAAGGCATGCCAAAACAAGTTTTTCAGCACCCTGATTTTTAATCTGATGTTCCGCATTGGCCGGGATCAGTGCAACCCTGCCTGCCTCAACAGGATGCCAGGCCCCATCGCAGAAAATCTCGCCCTTGCCTGAATGAATAAACATCTCATGCTCCCAGTCGTGGGCATGCTTTGGGGTGTTGCCTCCTGACGCAATCTCAAAGACCCTCATGCAGAAATTATCGGCGCCGTCTTTCTTGCCTATAACAACACGGGCAGCTACTCCCTTTACCGCGGCGCCCTCAAAATGGGTCGGTTCAACCTCGGAATAATGTATTATCTTCATCTCAATCTCCTTTTCCCTGGATATAAGACCAACTTGAATATTTTAAACTATTTGGATAATAAATTGGTTCCCCAGGGCTGTAAACAGCCGCAACAGCGCGGTGGGACCTGCTTTACTCAGTGACCGGCCTCAGCTCCCCATATTTCCTTAAGCCTGCTGTCGCGTCCGCAGCTGCCGCGATAGATCTTGTACCGGAACGGGTTCTTCTTGTAATAATGCTGATGGTATTCCTCAGCGGGGTAGAACTCGGTGGCGGCCACGATCTGTGTGACAATGGGGGAATGCTTCTGCTCCAGCATCTCTTTGGATTTTATTGCCGCCAGGCGCTGCTTCTCGCTGTGATAAAAAATGGCGCTTCTGTACTGGTTTCCGACGTCGCAGAATTGGCGGTCTTTGGTAGTCGGGTCGATGTTGTGCCAGAAGACGTCCAGGAGCTTCTCATATGTGACCTTTGAAGGATCATAGACTATCTGTACTGACTCGGCATGCCCGGTTCCGCCTGCGGATACTTCCTCATAGGTAGGATTAAGCTTCTGCCCTCCTGTATAGCCAGGGGTAACGGACACTACCCCGGGAAGCTGGTCAAACGGGTGTTCCATGCACCAGAAACAGCCTCCGGCAAAGGTCGCTTTTTCTACATTATTCGCCGCAAATACCGTAGCAGCCGTTAAAAACATGGCTGAAAGGCCCATCATCGTTAAAGTAAATGTTTTCATACCCGCCTCCTAAGTAAGATACTCTACAAGATACATTGTATCAATTTCAGGGCGAGGTTCAAAAAAGACCGGGCTGATCACTTTTCTAATTTCAGTTGGAAAGGCTTCAGGCTAAATCGGGACACCCTTCGTAAGGTAGCAATTCCTGTCATAACAAGAGATAGGAACTACGCGTTGCTACTGATGGTGATTTAGCCGAGACATAAAAAAAGAAATGCCTTTGCGGAATTGCGGCCCTTCTTTGACACAATAGCGCAATGTCATGCTAAGCTAGCGAGATAAATAATATCGCGCAGCAACAAATATCTCGCGATAGCCTTTCCGGGTTAATGAGAATGGAATTACCATGAAAGAACTGCAAATGCTGCTCGGATTCGATTCGCCGAGTGGAATTTTTTCTTGCAGCGGTAATCACTCAAACAGTGAACAGGAGGATCTTTTATGAAGCCGGTGATTGGGGTTACGATGGGGGAGACGGCCGGAATTGGGCCGGAGATTATCGCGAAGCTTTGCGCGCAGAACAGGCTGCGACCTTACTGCCGACCGGTGCTGATAGGGGATGTGCGTGTCTTGACAGCCGCGCAGAAAATTGCAAAAGTCGATTTTACATTCAGAGTCGTTGACAGCATAGACGGTATTGAATGGGAAGGCCCCATACCGATCATAGATCTTAAAAACATAGATCCGGCTGCGGTCCAAATGGGCACTCTTGATGCCAAATCAGGCAAGGCAACAGGCGATACGCTGGTCAAAGGACTGGAGCTTCTGCAGTCAGGGAAAATTGAGGGTCTCACATTTGCCCCGCTTAACAAAGCAGGTCTTAAAAAGGGCGGGCACGAATTTTCTGACGAACACAAGATGTTCGCTCATTATCTCAAATGGGATAAACCGTTCGGTGAGATCAATGTACTGGACAAACTCTGGACTTCAAGGGTGACCAGCCACATTCCAATCAGTGAAGTGGCAAAAAATCTTACTGTGGACAATATTCTGCGGGCCGTAGGTCTGGCAAATGCGACGCTGATCCGCACCGGTTATGACAAGCCGCGGATAGCTGTATCTGCTCTGAATCCTCATGCTGGAGAAAGCGGGCTGTGCGGCCGCGAGGAAATCGACATTATTGCGCCCGCGGTGCAAACAGCAGCAAGCCAGGGCATGAATGTAGCGGGACCTTTTTCGGCAGACACAGTTTTTATAAATGCCTTTAAAGGGATGTATGACGTTGTTGTGACAATGTATCATGACCAGGGTCAAATCGCCATGAAATTGATGGGCTTCCAGTTCGGGGTAACTGTGACCGGAGGTATGCCTTACCCGATTGCTACGCCTGCGCACGGAACGGCCTTTGATATCGCCGGCAGAGGAGTGGCTAATATAGACGCTACGGAAAGAGCTGTTATGATAGCGTCGAAAATGGCTGCGTTTAAGGTTAAGTAAATCTGATCCTGTGGTACTATCCGCCCCAAGACTGTCCAAACAATGGGGACTACCTCTTCAATCAAGGCCATGGCACAATGGCTGTCTTGCGTTTGATCAGTTTTCCGGCGTAGACTAACTCAGCTATGCGCTCAAGCTGTGCGGCAGCAGGCATCTTGAAGGGAGATTTTGTGGGCAAGATAACTTTTTTTATTCCTTATCCGGAAATCGGCGTCACTGTAAAAGAAATTTTTGATGAGCTCTGTGACGGCGAATGGGAACTCGAAATTATTTTGGCCAATTATGTGCGTGAAATCGCCAAATGGAAGGGTGAAAACACGGACGTTATTGTGGCCCGCGGTGTGACGGCTGCGGCTGCCAAGAGGCTCGTGAAAGGAACGCCTGTTGTTGACCTGCCGGTAAGCGGCTATGATATTCTGCGTGCGGTCCAGGAATGCCAGGAAAAGTTTGCTGTCAGGAAGGTCGGCATTGTCGGGTACCGGGACATGATTTACGGCGTAAAGGGCATTGAAGATATTATGGACATAGAGCTGGTTGTGGCTGAGGTCCAGGATGAGGACGAAGCTGAGCCGAGCATCCAGCGCATAAAGGACAGCGGCATAACTGTTGTGATCGGAGGGGTAATGTCCACCCTCATTGCCGAAAGGCTTGGGATGAGCACAGTCTTCATCAGAACGGGCCGCGAAGCCATCTATCACGCATTGAGAGAGGCAAAGCGCGTGGCCCGGATACGGCGATGGGAGCAGGAGCGTGCCGAACAGTTCAGGGCCATACTCGATTATTCGGTTGAAGGGGTAGTGGCTGTTGATTCGGCCGGGGTCATAAATCTTGCAAATGCGGCTGCCATGAAACTGGCTGATCTTAAGGATGATCCCATAGGACATCTTGCTGAAAAAATCCTGCCGCAGCTCGGGTTGAAGCGCGTTCTCGAGACCGGGCGCACCGAACTCGGTGAAATAGTGTCGATTAATGGGCAGCAGCTGGCTGTAAACAGGGTCCCGATTGTGGTCGGAAACCTGACAGCCGGCGCTGTGGCCACATTCCAGCCTGTGGCCGCGATTCAGGAACTGGAAGGCAAGATACGCCAGATAATCTATCAGCGCGGCCATGTGGCAAAGCTCTCATTTTCCGATATCCTCGGCGACAGTCTTGCAATCAAGAGGGCGATAGCTGTTGCGAAGGAGTACAGCGAGGTCAACTCGAACGTGCTGATAATGGGTGAGAGCGGCACAGGCAAGGAGATTTTCGCGCAGAGCATACATAATGCGAGCAGCAGGAGAAAAGGACCGTTCGTCGCCGTCAACTGCGCTGCGCTGCCCGAAAATCTGCTCGAAAGCGAACTGTTCGGCTATGCCGAGGGCGCGTTTACGGGCGCTTCGAAGGGTGGTAAAATGGGACTCTTTGAGATGGGTCATCGTGGCACGATCTTTCTCGATGAGATCTCCGAAATTTCACCAAAGCTCCAGGGAAGGCTTCTCCGCGTGCTTCAGGAGCGCGAAATAATGCGTCTTGGGGATGACCGTGTGATTCCTGTCGACGTCCGCATCTTCACTGCAACGAACAGGGACCTCTTCGCACTGATGCAGGAAAGTCATTTCCGTGAAGACCTTTATTACAGAGTAGACATACTGAGGCTGGTAGTTCCTCCGCTCAGGGAAAGGCCAGAGGATATTGTGCCTATGATGATGCATTTCCTCAAATTCTACTGTCTGCGCTCAAACAAAGATTTCATGGAACTAGATTTCGATACACAGAAGATCCTGCGTGATTATCACTGGCCTGGAAATGTGCGGGAATTGCGCAACGTGGCAGAGCGCCTGGCCGTGCTCGGAAAGATCGGAGGCATCAGGCCCGAAGATGTTGAGAGCATGCTGCTGCAATCTTCTGCCAAGAAGAGTGCATTAAAGGTTGGAGCGAATAATAGATCCCTTAATGCTGAAGCCGGAAGAGGTAATTTAAACCATTCGCTGCTGATTCAGGTCCTGGAGGAGTCCAATTATCACTATGGTAAGGCGGCCGCCAAACTCGGGATCAGCCGGACCACGCTATGGAGACGTCTTAAAGAGTGTGAAGACCTTTCATGATCTGATGATCCCCCGCCTGTTTTTCCTTCTCTAATCCAATTGTGAAACAAATTGAACAAAAGAAACATTATGTTGCATTTGCTTGCTTCATTTATGTTAGCAGGCAATTATAAGTCAAATAAATCAATATGCCGCACTTGGTATTTTTCTTGCTGTAATTCTAAAGCTATAGTTCCGAAGAAGGAGGGGGGATTGTTTGCCAACCGGCGGCTTGCACAATGAATCGAGCCGGCGAAAAAGGAAGACAGGGGCAGTTTAGTGTCTGTCTGTAAACTCAGAAATCTGACAACTGCAGCAGCGAAAGGAGTCAATTTATGCAAATTTCATTGAAGAGATCAAAAGCGGTAGTGGCAAGGATTTTTTTATCTGTTCTGCTGATTGCAACATGCCTGGTCGGTTTCGCCCTGGCCGCAGACAAATACGATGTTGTTTATCAGATTTCATCTCTCGCAGGTCTTGAGCATGGTGTCTTTTTCCCTACTACAACTGTAGGTGAACTCAAGAAGCATGGTGATTTCGGTGTTGGCGCTTTCGAGCATATGGACGGCGAACTGATTCTCATAAACGGCAAGGCCTATAACGGAATGTATGACGGCTCAGTGGTTCTGATGGATGACAAGGCGCCCATAACCTACGGGGCGGTCTCATTCTTCAAGGCAAGCAAGACAACCACGCTGAACAATATCAACAGCTACGAAGAAATGATGAAGAGTATCGATGCTTTACTTCCCAACATAAATAATTTCTACGCCTTCAAGATTAACGCGAAATTCAGCTACGTCAAGTACCGCAGCACAGACAAGCAGGATCAGCCATATCCGCCCCTGTCCCAGGTCATCGCCACTCAGTCAATATTCGAGGTGAAAGATGTGAAGGGAACTTTCGTCGGCGTGCGTCTTCCCCATTTTATCAAGAATGTTTACGCACCAGGTTACCATTTGCATTTTATCACCGACGACAAGAAGCAGGGCGGGCATATACTGGAGGTGAAGTTTGATGAGGCAAAGGTGCAGATCCAGTATCTGTCGCAGATGCTGATAAAGATGCCGACAAACGAAGGCGCGAAAAAGATAGACCTGGCAGTACCCTATCAGAAGAAATAACATCCCGACCGGTCACGACAGGCAACTGGCCGGCAACCACATAAGATCAGGATGATTTCGGGCAGGCATGTGATGCCCGGAATCATCCTGACTGAATGATTAAGACTTCCATGGTTATACAGGATGAAATTCAGGATCAAATATTCAGTGTCAATAATAAAGTATGGAGCGGTTGGTAACGGATATTATTCCTGACATCCGGGAGCAGGAATTATAGATACATTGATCCGGCAGAAAGGAGAAAAAGAGTGAAAGTAGATGAGACCAAATGTGTTGGATGCGGGCGTTGCCGTACCTACTGCACCATGGGGGCAATCGCA
Organism: uncultured Nitrospiraceae bacterium; assembly: GCA_903822005.1. GTDB lineage: Bacteria > Nitrospirota > Thermodesulfovibrionia > Thermodesulfovibrionales > Dissulfurispiraceae > Fen-1308. The sequence goes on along the minus strand of CAIJNL010000023.1, from coordinate 56,333 downwards.
TTCATGCGTGAAAGGCATGGAAAGGTCTGCGCCGAAGTGGACCAGCACGAATGCGTGGACTGCGGAGTCTGTTACAGGGCCGAAGTATGCCCGGTGGAGGCTTTATACGAACCCAAGCCTGAATGGCCCCGCTCGGTCAGAGGCACCTTCAGCAATCCCCTTATAGAGCACAAGGAGACACGCGTGCCCGGCAGGGGAACCGAAGAGATGAAAACCAACGATATAACCGGCCGGTTCAAGTTCGGCGAGGCCGGCATGGCTATTGAAATGGGCCGTCCCAGCACCGGCGCTCGTTTCAGGGACATCGAAAAGGTCGCCATGGCAATTGCGGCACTCGGCGGCATAGCTTTCGAGCGTCAGAACCCGATCACCGGACTGATGATTGACAAGGCCACCGGGAAGATGAATCCCGAACTGATGGATGAGAAAGTGCTGTCGGGCATCATCGAGATGACAGTCCCCCTGGAAAGGGTACCGGAAATAATAGCTGTTGTGAAAAAAGTAACAAAAGAAATTTCGACCGTATGCAGTTTCGACCTTACCTGCAAGGTCAGGTCTGACAACAAGACGCTTGCTTTTGACCTGGCACGTGAAGCAGGAGTGGTGCCGACGCCAAACGGTAAAACCAATGTAGGTCTTGGCAGGCCGTTCTTTTTAGAGGAGGTGCAGAAATGAGCCACACATTACACAGAAGGGGAACCTCCGAAAGCCTCAAGAACGACTACGTCATCTTCGCCATGTCGGCAAAGGGCATCAACGAGGTAGACTCAAAGGTAAAATTAAAGCGTTTTCTCGAGATCGTCAGCAGCTTCAATCCTGTTAATCTCGGCGACATGCGGACCGGCAACAGCTTCATCAGGTCAAAAGAGGTGATAGTCAACAGCACACAGGACACGTCCATAGTTCACGGCGTGTTCGACAACCGTGAAACGTTGATCAAGGCGATGCAGGCGATAAAGGAGGCGGACCTCGGGATTTCTGTCATTGTCTCCGGGCTGCTGGATGATGTGGATTCATGCTGCAAAGAAGCGGGACTTAACAGGCATACCTGCGAAACCTCACTGGGAATCTGGGGTAAAACGGAACGCCTGCCTGACGAAGATGTCCTCCGGTTCAGCACAATGTGCGGACACGGCCAGGTCCCGTTCAATCTCGTAATAAAGATGATCGAGGACATAAAGGCCGGGCGACGCACGGCCCGTGAAGCCGCGGAAGAACTCTCAAAGCCCTGCCAGTGCGGCGTCTTCAACCCGGTAAGGGCAGAGGAGATGCTGGAAGAGATATTATGCCTTTGGGGCGTAACAGTTGCATAGGCAGCGAGTAAGTTTTAGGATGGAGGAACAGTATGAAACGTGTTTGGGTTGATAGTGATAAATGCCTCGGCTGCAAGACATGCGAGTTGCAGTGCGCCGTGGAGCGCGGTTCGGTATCCAAAATGCTGGTCGAGGCAGTAAAGGAAGATCCGAAGCCGGTCGCGAGAGTGGGGGTTTTCGGGCCCAGCGGTTCGAGTTTTCCGCTTCAGTGCCGCCATTGTCAGGATGCCATGTGCCTTAAAGTTTGCCCTGCAGGCGCCATGCAGCGCGATACCGAAAAAGGGAATATAGCTGCCAACCAGGATAAATGCCGCGGCTGCTGGATGTGCGTCATGGCCTGTCCTTTTGGCTGCATAACGCCTTCGACAGAATATAAGGTTGCGCTAAAGTGTGATGCCTGCATGCATATGGAGGAGCCTGCCTGCGTGGCTTCCTGCCCGACTGGTGCGCTTGTATATGGTGACGAGTCAAGCTACAGTAAGGTACTGACGGCAAGGCGCGGCAGCATAGCCGTAATGGCAGCCTCCCTGACGGAAGGCAAACCATCCGGTATTGTCAGCATCGAATTATTACGGGAGGATCGATAAATCATGAAAGTCGTAAAGAAAAAATCAATTGATAAAGCAACCAATGCCGTTCTTGTAAAGGCAAATCGTCAGCATATAGAACTTGCGTGGGACCGGTCTGAAGCCATGCAGCCGCAGTGCGGGTTTGGCCGCATGAGCATATGCTGTACTGACTGCGCTGACGGCCCCTGCCGGACGAGCCCGTTCGATGCAGATCCCGGGCGTTCAGTATGCGGACGCAGCCAGCAGGAACTTGTTGCCAGCCGCTTTCTAGGTCAGGCAATTGACGGCGCTGTAGCATTGGCAGGCCTCGCAGCCGAATTTGAGGCTGAAATTGACAACTCTGTCTTTAAAACCTTATGCATATCAAGAGATGCAATGCTGGCACCGTCTGATCTTTCTGCCCGTCTTTCCGAAATAGGCGGCGCGGCCGCATCTGCGCTGAAGGCTATCAGCTCCGTAAAGGAAATGACCTATGGAAAGTCAAAGCCCTCTGAAACAACGGCGAACCTGGGTTCCCTGAAGGCAGATTCTGTGAATATTGTGCTGCATGGGCATATAGCTCCAAAGATCATAAAAAAACTTACGGAAGCTGCGGCAAAGAGCGGTACCCCGGTAAACATTACAGCAATGTGCGGCAGCGAGACCAATGGCGGGTTGAACATGCCGGTGCTGACAAATTATTGTTCGCAGGAAGCCCCTCTTGTCACAGGGTCAGTTGACCTGCTGGTCGCAGGGTCACAGTGCGTAATGCCAGCTCTTCTGACGCTGGCCCGCGCGGCCAATGTGGTGGTCATAAAGGCATCTGATCTGTCCAGCGAAAGTGAAATAAACAATGCGGTCAAAACTGCTTCTGACGCCTACCAGATACGCAAGGGAAAAAGTGTCGATATTCCGGCGTGTGCCGAGAAGGTATGCTATGGTTACACCGCTGCCGGAAATAAGCCCCTTTTTACGGCCCTGAATGCTGCCTATGGCAAAGGTTCACTGAAGGGCACTGCGTATATCGGCGGATGCGGTTCCGTGTCAGAGACCCAGGACGCGCAATTTGTTCAGCTCGTCGAAAAGCTGTTGGCCGACAAATATTTCATAGTCACCGGCGGGTGTGCAGGTGCCGCGCTCGCGAAGACAGGCATGTGCAGTGCGGATTACGCGGCAGGAACTGCTCTCAAGGGCGTGCTGCCGGCTGGCGTGCCGCCGGTTCTTTATATCGGCGCGTGCAATGACGCCGGAGAATTTCTCGCGATTGCGCGGGCGGTCAAAGAGAGCGGTATGCCGGTTTATGCTTTCATGCCTGAGACGGTCCATAACAAAATACTGGCTACTTCGATTGCCTTCGTGTCAGCCGGCATTACCACGTTTATTGATTCGGGAGAGGCAACCTCCGACACTGATCTCGGGATGAAGGGGAAGTTGCGGTCAGTATCAGACTTCGGGAAGGTATCCGGTGTTTTTGGCGAAGCTGCGGCGGTAAAATAAGAGTGGAGGTAGGGCGATGCATATCATAATTGGTCAGGGGGCGGCGGGGACCGCGGCTGCCAATCTGCTTAGACAGATGGCCCCACTCACCCCGGTAACCATAATTACCGGAGAGCAGGACTATTTCTACAGCCGGATAGACCTGCCGGACATCATTGCCGGAAAGTATGAGCCTTCCGCTTCTGTTCTCCAGCAAGCTGAGGATTTTGTGAATCTTGGCATAGATTGCCGCATGGGTGAGATGGTTGAGGCAATTTCGCCTGGGGATAAAACGGTAAGCCTGAAATCTGGTAAAGTGCTACGCTACGGGAAATTGTTGCTGGCTACAGGGTCATCATCGGTTTTACCGGCGATTCCGGGCATTGGTGCGAAAGGCGTATATAGTTTGTGGACAATGGCCCAGGCGAGAGACATTGCAGCTGCTGCCGGTACTGCGAAGTCTGTTGTTGTCGTCGGGGCGGGGCTGATCGGTCTCAAGACGGCACTTGCGCTTGCCGCTCGCGGCCTGAAGGTGACGTTAGTGGAAAAAATGGCGAGTATAATGCCCCGTCAGCTCGACAGCGAGGGCTCTGGTCTGCTGGCTGAAAAAGTGAGGAGCTGCGGGGTTGAGATAATCACCGGCTCCGCTATGGAAGAAATTGAAGTTTCGGACGGGGCTGTGAAGGGAGTGAAGGTGGCTGGCAGAACAATGCCTGCTGACATGGTTATCATGGCTCTCGGCGTAAGGCCCAACACCGAACTGGCAGCCGCAGCAGGACTTGCCGTCGGGAAGGGGATAACGGTCAACGAATTTCAGCAGACGTCGGACCAGGACATCTTCGCTGCCGGCGATTGTGCCGAGGCAGTAGATAACCTGTCCGGAAGTCAGACAATACAGGCCACATGGCCTGTTGCCGTAGAACAAGGGAGTGTGGCAGCCTATAACATGGCCGGATACAAGACGCTTTTTGGAGGGAGTGTCGCCATGAATTCGGTGGAAATAGCAGGCATTCCACTTGTTTCAGTTGGAGATGTCATTGGCCAGCCGGGTGACGATATCTTCATTGACCGGCGTAACGGAACTTACCGTAAAATTGTAATGCGCGGAAAAATCGCGCGCGGAGTTATCTGTCTTGGAGATATAAGGCAGGCGGGCGTGATCGGCGGGCTCGTGTTAAGGCAGATGGAGATTGAAAATGTCGAAAAGCTCGTTTCGCCGTTTTTCAGATATGCGGACCTTATCGCCGTCTGAAAAGGAATCCCTCAGCCGCTGGATTTCGGCGGGGGACAATTTGGCAGAGAGGTCTGTTCTGGCTTTCAGTCCTGACAGGGCGGGGAATAAACTCCGCAATGAACTATTAACCGGAAATTCTCAAAGGAGATTATCGTGAACGAAAAACCGACACGGATTCGTTTTTTGGTACTTTTTGTAGTATGCCTGGTTTATTTTATAACCTATCTCGACCGCGTAAACATTGCGGTTGCCGCGCCGATTTTCATGAAAGAGTATGATATCAGCAAGACGGAACTGGGTGCCATTTTTTCTGCATTCGCGTTAGCATATTTTCTTTTCCAGATACCGATGGGCATGATGGGCGACAAGTTTGGCCCGCGCAAGATCCTTGGCGGACTGGTCGCATTCTGGTCGGTCATGACTGCGGTGACAGCAATGGCCTGGAGCCTCAGCTCTTTTATGGTCATACGCTTTTTTATGGGGATGGGAGAAGCGGGCGCGTTTCCTAATGCGACCCGTGCTTTTTCGCACTGGATACCGCCCACACTGCGTGGTTTTGCTCAGGGTATTACACATGCCTTCGCACGCGCCGGAGGTGCGTTGACACCGATGATACTCGCGCCCCTTATGGTCTACCTTGGATGGCGCCAGCCGTTCTATATATGCGCTGCAGTCGGTCTGATCTGGGCGGCCGGCTGGTATTACTGGTATCGTGACAAGCCGTCAGAATACAAGGAGAGATGGGGCACGCTCAACCAGGCTGAGATGGATGTCATCAATGAGGGCAAAGGAGAGAAAAAAACGGCGATCAAATTGCCGTTCCGGCAGATGATAAAAAGCAAGAATATGTGGTTCCTCTGCGTCGGATACTTCTGCTACTGCTACACCATCTGGATATACCTGACATGGCTGCCGACGTATCTTGTGGACGCCCGCGGCTTCACGATCCTCAAGATGGGTATATTTGCAAGTCTGCCGCTGCTGGCAGGCACTATCGGCGACACGCTGGGCGGATGGCTTTCCGACAAACTTTGGCAATGGACCGGCAAGGGCAAATTTTCGCGCCGCATAGTCGCAATGTGCGGTCTTTTTGTGGCCGCTGCGTTCATGATCCCGGGAGCCATGACAGACTCTGCCAACCTGGCAGTCTTCTTCCTCGCATGTTCACTTTTTGGCCTTGAGATGGCCGTGGGCGTTTATTGGGCCGTCTGTCTCGATATAGGACATGAATATGCTGGCACAGTATCAGGAATGATGAATTCCGTCGGTAACATCGGCTCTTTTCTGACGCCGTTGGCCTTTGGCATTATTGTTCAAACGACCGGTTCTTGGGTGTATCCATTCATCATTGCGAGCGCATTGCTGGTGGTCGGGGGACTGTTATGGCTGCGTATCGATCCGGAATTATCGATTGCGGACGAACTTTCGCTCAAATAAAATTCTCCGGGCCTGTACCTGCATGCAGGCCCGGACAGCAGCACCACAAAGGTAATTCAAGACAAATTTCCGGGGGTATGCATTCCGCCGGATGGAAGGAGTTTCAACAATGGGCATTAAAACAAAGGCAGCATTATTAAAAGCACCCTATGAGATCGAACTCGTAGATCGTGAACTGACCTGCGAGGAAGATGAAGTCATTGTAAAGAACCATTTGGTAGGTATCTGCGGATCTGACAAGAGCTTTTACCGCGGCCAGCTTCCTCCAAAGACGGCTGAATTCAGACAGGCGCCAAGCTTCCCTTTTTATCTGGGGCATGAAAGCGGCGGAACAGTGGTTGAAGTCGGATCAAAGGTCAGGGACTTCAAGCCTGGTGACAAGGTCATATGCTTTGGGTGGAACAATAACTACGCGACTTATTTCGTTGCAAAGGATTTCCAGCTGCAGCCTGCGCCGGAAGGGCTGGAGATGGATTTTGTCGCACTGGGGGAGCCCATCTCATGCGCAATGTATTCCGGACTGAATTCTGGTGTCCAGCTGGGCGATGTGGTCGTCGTTATGGGCGGCGGTTTCGCCGGGTTGATCATCGCGCAATGCGCAAAGTTAAAGGGCGCCTATAAGGTGGTTGTAGCTGATGTGCTTGACGGCAAACTCAAGCTTGCCAAGGAACTTGGGGCCGATGTCACGGTCAACCTTAAAAGGGAAAATTTGAATGAAATTGTAGCAGACCTTACAAAAGGAGAAGGGGCCGATGTTGTGGTAGAGGCTGCCGGATCAGAAAGCTCTTTCAACACAGCGTCGGAGATCGTCAGGCACAACGGCAAATTTGTTTTTTATAGCTGGGTCACCCAGCCGATAAAGCTGAACATCAGCCGCTGGCACGACGACGGCATCGAATTTGTAAATACCTGTCTGGTTCATCATTCATGGAGGGAAAGGTATGTCTGGACGCCTGCGACATTTCGCCCAATCATCCAGGGACAGGTCAAGATCAGGCCGCTAATTACCAACGAGTTCAAGCTTGAAGATATAAAAGCCGGTTTTGAAATGGCCGACAAGGATGATACTGCTATCAAGATTATTTTCCGGATTTAACTGTTATGTGAAGGGGCACGGAACGTCCCGTCAACAAACGAAATGACCGCTATCGGGGTGGATATGAACGCCTGGTCTGCGTGTGCAGGGTCGACACGCTGCCACATTGGGCGCAGCTGCCACTCTGATAGTGGATCGTTTCGACCCTGCCATCTGCGCGTTTTAAATCCCGGCGCTATTTCAGTGAATGTGGGAACCGAACAACAACAGAAGACCGGCAGATAAGGGCACGCATACCATGGCGACCTTTAAAATAACAGGGTGAACGCGTTTAGTGAATTTTGCTCCGATATAAGTGCCGATGGTCAATCCCGTGCTGACCTGAATGAACAACCACATATCCATAAAGCCTTCCGCCAAATACCCTATTCCACCCAGTATGGCAATAGGCAGAATTACAAGCATCGTGGTTCCCGCAACTTTCTGTATGGTCAAACCGAAGAGGATCAGCAGTCCTATCTGAATATATGGCGCCGCTCCGATCCCGAAGGTCCCTGATAATATCCCGGTGACAAGTCCCAATCCGCATGCGGATAGCCAGAAGCGCACGCTGCCCCTTTTCTCTTTGCCATCCTTAACTTTAACAAAACCCTTTGAGAAAAATATAATACGGATAGCCAGCAAACCTGCTGACAGGATCAGCATGGTGGCGGCAAGCCAGGTAAGATGGTGAGCCGGCATAACGGCAGCTATTTTGACTCCGATATAAGCTCCGGCACCTCCAAATATTCCAACAGCAATACCATCTTTGAGCGCTACATTATCTTCCCTGAAATGGCTGTAGGCGCCCGACATTGTTGTGAATACCATCGAACCTAGGGCCGTTCCAAGGGCGGTATGAATAGGCACCCCGAAAAATACGGTCAGGATCGCGATGACCAGACCGGACCCACCGGCACCGGCAAAGCCGATCATAAAACCCATTATAAGCATTGCAAGAAATATAAACATGGTGGCTCCCTTCAGCCCGATTATTAACCAGTCACTATGTTACACCTTTTCGGATTAAAAAAAGGCCCCCTGACTGGCAGGAAGCCTTTTGAGTTGGTTCAGCAGTTATTTGTTTTACTGTTTGGCTACGTTGATCGCCTTGGGGCCTTTCGGGCCTTTCTCGACTTCATAGCTTACGCTGTCACCCTCTGCAAGGGATTTAAACCCGTTGCTCTGGATTGACGAATAATGAACAAAAAGATCTTCTCCATCCTCTCCCGTAATAAAACCAAAACCCTTTGATTCATTAAACCACTTCACTTTTCCTAAAGCCATTTGCTGCCTCCTACTACAAAATGAGTTCTCAGAAATAAAAAATCGCCACAAAGCTAAAAGTCTTTGTGGCGTTCCGCTGACAAACACTTCTGAAACTCTGTATCTACCTTAGCATAAGCGGGGCAATAATGTATATAGGGCAAGGCAATGCCGTTATGCCGCTCACTCCACTACAGAAACGCTGCCTATCTTTTTGAGTTTTTTATATCTCTCCTCAAGCAGCTTTGCGGGTGTCTTGCCGCGCAGCGCTTCAAGAGATTTAACTATCACCTCAGTCATCTTTTTGGCGACAGCCTCTGGGTCTCTATGTGCTCCGCCAAGAGGTTCAGGTATTACATCGTCGATGATCTTCAGGGCCTTCAGATCAGGCGCCGTCAGCTTCAGAGCGTCAGCCGCCTTTGCATAATCTGCCAGTCCCACCTCGGTGCCGCCCCTGCGCCAGAGGATCGCTGCGCAGCCTTCAGGCGAAATCACGGAATAGATCGAATTTTCGAGCATATAGAGCCTGTCTGAAACGCTGAGACCAAGCGCACCGCCGCTTCCTCCCTCGCCGATTACGATGGTGACTATCGGTGTCTTGAGCCTGGCCATCTCCATGAGATTGTTTGCAATCGCCTCTGCCTGCCCGCGCTCTTCAGCGCCTACGCCCGGATATGCACCGGGGGTGTCGACCAGGGTCAGGACCGGCCGCTTGAATCTCTCAGCCAGCTTCATAAGGCGCAGCGCCTTTCTGTAACCCTCGGGATTGGGCTGTCCGAAGTTTCTTGATATGCGCTCTTTGGTACCGCGGCCTTTCTGATGCCCGATAATCACCATGGAAATGCCAGAAATAGTGCCTATGCCGCCGACTATAGCCGGGTCGTCTCCGAACCGCCTGTCGCCATGCATCTCTACGAAATCAGTCGCGATCATGCCTATATAGTCGAGGGTGTATGGTCTTTCGGGATGGCGGGCGATCTGCGTCCTCTGCCAGGGGCTGAGCGCGGAAAAGATATCCGAGCGCAGGTCTTTTGCCTTTTTTTCGAGCTTTTTTATCTCGGACGTTATGTCTATCTCCTGCCCGTCGGAAAGCCTCTTAAGTTCCTGGATCTTTGTATCGAGCTCTTCTATCGGTTTCTCAAAATCAAGATAATAAGCCATTGTCTGTCATCTCCGGAATCTGGTTCTGTCCGGCCTGCTGCGCGTGCCGGACTGTTAAACCGTATTTTAGTATATCCTGACCTTTTCGCCCGTGATCCTCTCGACCTCAGCAGCAAAATTCGGGCAGGGCTGGAGCGGCGAAATTAAAACAATACAGAAATCCTTCATCAGCAGCCTCAGCTGGAAGGAGCCGTTTTCCTTGCCGTCCGGCGTGCCGTTGAACAGCGCCCGTATGTTCCTGAGCCTTTCAAGGCTGTCCGGGCTCTCGCCCCTTAATGATACCTCATATTTGACCTCAATCTCCATACCCGATATGTCGGTTATCTCGCGGGTAATGAGCTTGGCCCCCTTTTCGGCCCTTGTCAACTGCCCCCTGATCATGATGACATTGCCCTTCTTGAGCAGGTCCGCGTTCTTGCGGTAAAGGTCCGAAAAAGCCAGGGCCTCTGTGCTGCCTGTCTCATCCTCGATCTGGATGTAAGCGGTTACGCTCTTTTCCTTTGCCCGGGTCTTTATGTCGCTTATTATGCCCGCTATAACAACATCTACCCTTTCCTCTGAGTAGCTGCGGCTGTATCCGCCGTTCTCGTCAGCCGCCTCGTGGTTTTCGACTATCTCCGAGATCGGTGATATGTGCATCCGCGAGAGCGTTTTACGGTATCTTGTCATCGGGTGCCCGGATATATAAAATCCGAGCGCCTCTTTCTCGGCAGCCAGCAGGCTCTTTTCATCCCAGGGCTGAAGACTCTCTTTTTCGGGTTCCATATCTCCAAAGAGACCGGGACCTTTTGATACCGCCTTTCCAAGCGATGCCATTGCCTCCATGGCCATGGCCCTGGAATAGGAAGAACTCGGACCGCATAGCGTGCCGTCAGCGTCCGGCTTCCTGTAAAGAGAATCAAAAGCGCCCGCTTTTATAAGTCCCTCTATCACCTTCTTGTTTACCTTCCTGCTGTCTATCCTGCCCAGGAAATCTTCAAAGGCATCGAACTTGCCCTTCTGGCGCTCTGCAAATATTATTTCGAGCGCGGCGCCGCCGACTCCCTTGACCGCCTCGAGCCCGAATCGCACCGATACGCCGTCTATCTTGAATTCGCGCTCGCTTTCGTTGATATCAGGAGGGAGGATGGCGATGTTCATATTCCGGCATTCGCTGATAAGTTTGACGATCCTGTCGGTGTCGCCCATGTCGGCGCTGAAATTGGCTGTCATGAATTCGACCGGATAATGCACCTTCAGATACGCGGTCTGGTAAGCAATGTAGGCATACGCGGCTGAATGAGACTTGTTGAAGCCGTATTGAGCAAAGGGTTCCATCTTGACAAACAGGTCTCTCGCCTGCTTTTCGGCTATGCCGTTTTTCACAGCGCCGTCAATGAAGTCCTCTTTCTGCTTCGCCATTTCCTCCGGCTTTTTCTTGCCCATGGCGCGCCTGAGCAGATCGGCCTGTCCCATCGAGAAATTGGCTATCCTGTTGGCTATCATCATTACCTGTTCCTGATAAAGTATGATGCCGTAAGTCTCGTCCAGTATCTCCTGCAGCTGCGGCAGGTCATAGGTGACGACCGCCTCGCCTTTTTTATTTTTGATAAAATCGTCAATCCATGCCATCGGTCCGGGTCGATACAGGGCAACCAGCGCTATCAGGTCTTCGAACCTGCTGGCCTGCATCCTTACCAGGATGTCTCGCATACCCGCGCTTTCGAGCTGGAATATTCCGATGGTATCGCCTGAAGTCAGAAATTTGTAGGTTTCCGGATCATCCAGGGGTATATCAGAAAGAACCAGATTCCCCCCTTGCTGTTTAATGAATTGCACGGTCTTGTCCATGATCGTGAGGGTCTTGAGGCCGAGAAAATCGAATTTAAGCAGCCCCATATTTTCGATAGACTTCATGTCGAACTGGGTCGTTACAACATCTTCAGAAGGGTTCTTGTACAGCGCGGTGAAATGGGTCAGCGGCTCGGGCGCAATGACAACTCCCGCCGCATGGGTCGAGGCATGCCGCGAAAGTCCCTCGAGTCTCTTTGCGATATCGAGCATCTCCTTCATCTGCGGATCAGAGTCATACAGCTCCTGAATGCGCGGCTCGAGCCTCATCGCATCATCAAGGCTCTTTACCTCCGGCCCGGCAGGGATAAGTTTCGCCACCTTGTCGACTTCGGCATAGGGGATATCGAGAACGCGGCCTACATCCCGAACAGCCGCCCTTGAGGCCATGGTACCGAAGGTTATGATCTGGGCAACATTGTCGGCGCCGTATTTATCGGATACATAGGAGATGACCTCCTGGCGGCGGTCCTTGCAAAAATCCACATCTATGTCAGGCATGCTTATACGGTCAGGATTGAGAAAACGTTCAAAAAGCAGCTTGTATTTGATCGGATCAATCTCTGTAATCTTGAGGCAGTATGCCACAAGGCTTCCTGCTGCAGAGCCACGCCCCGGACCAACAGGGATACCCTGTGTTCTGGCATAGTTGATAAAGTCCCAGACAATAAGAAAATAGGAAGCAAACCCCATGTTCTTTATGACCGCGAGTTCAAGCGTAAGGCGGTCGTGATATTCCTGCGGCGGGTATTCTCCGAACTTATTATGCAGACCTTCAAGGGCGAGCTTTTCGAGATAGACCGATGGCTTCAGTCCGTCAGGAGGCTGGTACTTCGGCAGCAAAAATTTGCCGAGTTCGAAATCGACATTGCACCTTTCGGCTATTGCAATCGTATTGCTGATGGCTTCCGGCGTTTCACTGAACGCACTTTTCATCTCATCCGGTGATTTGAAGTAGAACTCCTCTGTCGAGAAGCGCATCCTCTTTTCATCCTTGACCGTTTTGCCGGTCTGGATGCAAAGGAGTATCTCGTGTGCTTTGGCGTCATCCTTCATCAAATAATGGCAGTCGTTGGTGGCGACCAGAGGAATGTGGAGGTCTTTGCCGAGGTCGATCAGCAGCTTGTTGACCTCTTCCTGCTCGGGCATGCCGTTGCCCTGGATTTCGAGATAATAATTATCGGGACCAAAGAGGTTCTTGTATTGGAGGGCGACCTCGCGCGCTGAAGCGACATTGCCGCTTTTGAGGTAATAAGCTACTTCACCCTTCAGGCATGCCGACAAGCCTATCAGCCCGCCGCTGTATTGTCCGAGCAGGTCCTTGTCTATCCGCGGCTTGTAATAAAAGCCGTCAAGATAAGCCTTGGTTACAAGTGAAGTGAGATTCCTGTACCCCTGGAGGTCGCGGGCCAGTAGTATAAGATGAAAGGCCGCCTCTTCAGAAAGGTTGTCTATGCTGGTCTTTACCCTGTCTTTATGGCTTTGAGGGGCAACATAAACCTCGCACCCGATAATCGGTTTGATGCCCTTTTTCCTGGCCTTTGCATAAAACTCTATCGCCCCGCAGAGATTGCCATGATCAGTAATAGCGACCGCAGGCATCTTATAGAGAACCGCCTGCTCTATAAGCTCGTCGATCTTGATGGCGCCGTCAAGGAGGCTGTATTCCGTATGCAAATGGAGGGGTACAAAATCCGAGTGCTGCATATGAAAATATTACACGCAGCGCTGTTTATTAGTCAACGGAAAAGGCGCCAGTTGTGTTCTCAGCAGCTTTTACTGGCCTTTACGTGGGAAATTTTTTCCGCATAGGCAAATAAGTACATAATTATTTTGAGGCTACACCTTGATAATTAAGCTTTTTAAGGTGGCACGGTGATTGCTAACATATTGATAATGTATTCACCAGACGGGAGGATAAGCTTATGGTTTTTTTACCGCATTTAATCCAGGGGGTTGCACTACCGGCGCTTGCCGAACTGTTTTCCAAAAAGCCTGCAGCAGGGCAGGATGCTACATCTGCCCAGGGATCGTTCTCGAGCATACTGAAATCGGAACTCGATTCACGTGCAGGCGCTACTGCACAAACAGCTACAGGAGCTGTCGCAGCAGAAACGTCAAAGGCGACTTCAGCTGATTTCACCAAGGCTCTCTCTGCTGCAGCTAATATAGCAAAGGAAAAACTGACCTCATCTGCTGCCAGCACAATAACGCCGGGCATCATGCTTTTGCCCGTAAACGGCAGCAGTGCTGTCTCAAAACCAAATTCTTCACAATACATCGACGTGACCAATACGGTGAATCAGGCAGCAGCGACGGCAGACTCTTCCAACCAGATTAAAATTGCGGGCGATAATCCGAGCCTTGTCGTTATTCCACCTTCGCAAAATCAGAATGCTGGCAATAGCGGGTGGGACAGATATAAAATGGATTCTGTTGCCCTTAATACCAGGGGCAGTTCATCGCTGCTCTCAAAAGGAGTTTTTCTTGGCCTGAAAATTCCGATTGGATAAAACCGGTATTCTTTTCACTACAAATGCCCTTTAATGCATGGTAATATAATGCATGAAAGGGCATTTTCATAATAAACTCTTCATTGTTAGAGTAATTGCATCGGATATGGACAGATAATGTAATATAGGCATATTCTAATAGTAAATATTTTTTTATTATTTCTTAAAAGGAGGAATTTTCTATGGAGATGTTCTGGATTCATTTTGGTATTCTGCTGCTGGCGATCTACCTCGGTATCCGCGTAGGCGGTATAGGGTTGGGTCTTGTCGGCGGCGCCGGCGTGACTGTATTTGTCTTTGGGTTCGGCATGAAGCCGGGCGCACCGCCGACTGATGTCATTTTCATCATTATCGCGGTGGTAGCAGCATCTGCCACACTCCACGCAGCGGGCGGTTTGACCTATATGGTCCAGCTGGCCGAAAAACTGCTCCGCAAGCATCCCAAGTATATTGTTTTGCTCGCCCCGTTTTGCACATGGCTTCTGACCATTGCAGTAGGCACCGGTCATTCCGTTTATTTGCTGCAGCCGATCATCGCGGACGTCGCATATAAGACCGGGATACGGCCAGAGCGCGCCATGGGCGTCTCATCCATCGCCTCTCAGATGGGTATCACGGCCAGCCCGATCGCTGCGGCGGCAACAAGCTTCCTGGCGATGTCGCTCAAACAGGGATACACGGTCAGCCTGTTCGACATACTGATAGTGACCGTGCCGGCAACATTCATAGGCGTTATGCTGTCAGCGCTCTGGAGCATGCGACGCGGTAAGGACCTCGATAAAGATCCCGAGTTTCAGGAGAGGATGAAAGACCCCGCATTCCGCGCACAGCTTGAGGAAAGCGCCACGCTTCTCAGCAAGGGCGTAACAACAAAGGCAAAGAGGTCGGTACTGATCTTTTTTGCGGGTGTCATAGCTATCATACTGCTCGCGATCTTCAGCAAAGAACTTGTGCCGGTATTCGACAAGAAGCCGCTGTCGATGGTGCTTATAGTACAGATCGTAATGCTTTCAGCGGGCGCGCTCGTGCTCTTTTATGCGAAAGTCAAGGCCCAGCAGATCGCCTCTTCATCTGTATTTCATGCAGGCATGGTAGCGGCAATAGCCATTTTGGGCATAGCATGGATGAGCGATACCTTCATAGACCATCACAAGAATTTCCTGGTTGCTAACATGAAGGCCATGGTAGAACAGTACTCATGGCTTTTCGCTGTTGCCATGTTCTGCGTATCTGCCTTTGTCAAGAGCCAGGCAGCCACGCTGGTTATCATGGTGCCGGTCGCTTTTGCCCTCAACATACCGATAAATCTGATAATCGGCATGATACCGGCCTGTTACGCATACTTCTTCTTCTGTTTTTATCCGAGCGATCTCTCAGCCATCAACTTTGACCGTACAGGCACGACCCGTATCGGCAAGTATCTGTTTAACCACAGTTTTATGATCCCGGGACTTATCGGCGTCGGTACCGCGACCGTAATAGGTTATATAATTGGGGCCTTTTTTCTGAAAATGTAGGGCTTCAGGCATCAAAATGCCCTCCGTTCAGGCCGCATCCGGTCAGCATTACAGGATGCGGCTTTTTTTATGCCCTGAAAAATATGCTGTCTATGTGATTGTTCAATATGGTTTATTTATGCGCCTTCAAAAAAGCTGCGATTAACTTGACCGCTATCACTCCTACACCGTACAATTATAGGCTATGAAAATTAAGGAAATCGACCTCGTCGGATTTAAATCTTTTGGAGACAAAACCACCCTGCAGCTCCATGACGGCATTACCTGCATAGTTGGACCTAACGGATGCGGCAAGAGTAATGTTGTCGATGCCTTCAGATGGGTCCTGGGTGAGCAAAGCGCCAAGAGTCTGAGAGGCGAGAAGATGGAAGAGGTGATTTTCCAGGGTTCGGCCACCAAAAAATCAAAGGGCATGGCAGAGGTACGCCTTAACATATCGACAGCCGTGCCGAAGATCAAAGAGGGTGACAACGGCTCTGATACTGCCGATGATTCCCCGCAGGACAAGATCGAGGTTGCGAGACGTCTTTACCGCTCGGGAGAAAGCGAATATATTCTGAACAAGCGTTCATGCAGGCTGAAAGATATCAGGGACATATTCCTGGACACCGGACTTGATGTAAAGAGTTATTCCATACTCGACCAGGGCAGGATAGCCGAAATACTCAATGCAAAACCCCTTGACAGAAGGTTTCTGATCGAAGAAGTCGCGGGGGTCATGAAATACAAGGTCAGAAAGGCAGAGGCCCTTTCCAAGCTCAGCTCTTCAAAGGAAAATCTCCAGAGGATTAATGATATAACCGTTGAGGTCAAGCGACAGATCAACAGTCTGGACAGGCTCGCAAAAAAAGCTGAACGTTACAAACGGCTGCTCGATGACTACAGGGAGCTGGACCTCAGGATCGGAAAAAGGGAGTACGCCAGGCTCAGGAACCTGCTCGATGAACTTGGGGCCGGGATCGATAAATTAAGGGAATCTCTCTCTGCCAGGCGGTCCGCATTCTCGACCCTTGAAAACAGTATCGCGTCAAAAAGGATTGCCATCCTCGAAAAGGAGAAGATACTTGCTGAACTCGAACATCAGCTCGGTGAAAAGGCGCGGCTTATTTCAGACCTCGATAAAGAAGCGGCTGTACTGAAGAATGTCATAGAGAACCGTAAAGATGACATTACCCGTCTGATTAACTATATTGACGAGCTCGACTCCAAGAAAGAGTCTCTTATAAACAAGGGGCTTGAACTTGATGAGGCCGAGCGGACCCTGCTAGCTGATATGAATGAAGTCGGCGAGCATTTCAGGGAAAAGAAGGAAGGCGCAGCGGGCATTGAGACAGACATCAGCGGGAAGGAAGCCGAACTCGAACAAAAAAGGAAAGAACTCTTCAGGCTGTCGGACACGATAAGCAGCAGAAGAAATGACCTCAGCAAGCTCCAGTCTTCTCTCGAAACACTGGAATACCGCGAGTCTGCTTCGCTTCGCGACAGGGAAGGCATTGGCAAAGGTCTCGATGAGAGCGCTGCGATGATAGCGGACCTGAGCGGCGGCATTGAAAACAAGAAAAGCGAGATCGACCGAAAAAATGAACTGAAAGACGCCCTGATTGCAGAGGTCGACGGACTGCGCCTTGAAGCAGAAAGCAGAAAAGAGCTGCTCTCAAGGGAAAAAGAAGAGCTGGCCGGTAATCTTTCGAGACTCGGCTCGCTGAAAGAGCTTATCGTTGATAAATCGCTTTATGAATTTCTCGCGGAGTCCGAAGAGAGCAAGCATCTCTCTCCGGCCATCCTCTCCAATATCATCAGCGCCGGCAAGGAGTATGAGGTTGCGGTGGAATCGGCCCTTTCAGAAAAGATAAATTCGATAATAATCGACAAGATTGACGATGTCTTTTCTGCTATCAGCATAATTAAAGATAAAAACCTCGGCAAAACCTCCATTCTCTTTACAGACATCTGCGTATCATTCGCTGATGAGGACAGGGCTGCCTCGTCATCTGCGGAAGGTATAATCGGCAGGGCATCTGATTTTGTAAATCTGGATGATTCAGAGGCAGGCTCCATGGCCCGCGCAGTACTGAAGAATGTCTTTATAGCAGCAGATCTCAAAACCGCAATTGAATACAGAAAAGACCCTAAGTACCGCGATGTGACCTTTGCGACCCAGGCCGGTGAACTCGTTACGGCAGACGGCTTTATCATAGCCGGAAAAGGCAGGGACATACTCAAGAGGAAGAGGGAGATCAGGGAGCTCCAGCAGGAGATCGACAACCGCCAGTCACTGATAGCGCAAATGGACCGGGACATTCTTGCTGCCATGGACCAGATCAGCGCAAAAAACGAGGCCCTGAAAGCGGTTGAGGGCGATTTGATCGAACTGGAAAAAGATATATCTCTTTCAGCCCATTCCCTGCAGGGCAAGAATGAAGAGACCGAGAGGATGAAGAGGAGGCTCTCAATCCTTGAGACAGAACTTTCGGCAATAGCCTCCGAGAAAGAATCTCTGCGCGGCGCTGTCAGCGTAAAGACGGAAGAGATTGACGGACTGGACAGTCAGAGAAACGAACTGAATGATAATACTGAGGCCCTGCAGGCTTCTCTTGCCGAGGTAAGGGGAGAATATGATAACCAGCGGTCATTTCTTGAGGAACTCAAGGCAAGACTCGCCGCATACAGGGAAAAACTCGAAGCCCTGAAAAAAGAGCGCTCTGTTGTATCAGAGACGATTGAAGAGCTCGATATAAAAAAAATCTCTTCAAAAGACGATATAGCGGCGGCCGAGGAAAAAATAACCTCTTCCGTATCAGAACTCGAAAAGATTGACGCGTCGGTCAGGGTAATGGTCACAGAAGCAGGCGAAATAGAAAAAGAGAGGTCGGAAAAACGCGAGATAATCAACTCCGATAACAGCGAACTTGTCTCCCAGGATGAAACCTTGAAGGGTTTCCGCGTAGAGATCGACACACTTTCCGAGCAACTGGCGGAAAACAATACCACGTTTGCAGAGAACCGCGTACGCATCGAAAATATCGAGACGACTATGACGCAAAAGTATAATGTAGAAATAAAGATGGAACAGATAGAGATCGAAGGCTTTGATCCTGATGAAGACGAAAAAAAGGCGCAGGAACTTAATGAATCTATCCAGGCAATGGGCCCTGTCAATGTCGGGGCGATTGAGGAATATGAAGAGCTCAAAACGCGCTATGATTTCCTTTCAAAACAGCAGCAGGACCTGACCATGTCCATAGCCGAACTGGAAGAGGCAATAGCCCGCATAAACACGACAACGAAGAAAAAACTCCAGGAGGCCTATGAGGCCCTGAGGGGAAAGTTCCAGGAAGTATTCAATACGCTCTTCGGCGGCGGAAAGGCCGATTTGCTGCTTACAGAAACCGACAATATACTCGAGGCCGGGCTCGATGTCATCGCACAGCCGCCCGGGAAAAAACTTCAAAATATAAACCTGCTCTCGGGCGGAGAAAAGGCTCTCACGTCTCTGGCACTGCTGTTTGCGGGTTTCCTGATAAAACCCTCGCCGCTTTGTATACTTGACGAAGCTGACGCGCCGCTCGATGAGTCCAACACGGTAAGGTTTGCCCAGATGATAAGAAACCTCGCGTCCGAGACCCAGTTTATTATTATCACTCATAACCGCACTACCATGGAGGCCGCTGATTATATTTACGGCATAACTATGGAAGAACCCGGCATTTCAAAGGCAATATCCCTGAGATTCAGCGAAGCCCAAAGCATAACTCCGGCCTGATCACGGGAGCCGAACATATATGACATTTGCAGAAAGATACCAGCACCTCTTTGAGCATTCCAAAGCCGCTGTTTTTATTACCACGCCGGAGGGGCGCTATGTAGATATTAATCCCGCAGGGGTAGAGCTTTTTGGATATGCCTCAAGGGAAGAAATGCTGGCCCTGGATATCGCCACTGACATTTTTGCTGATCCTGCCGAAAGAAAGATTTATTCACAAAAACTCAATGAAAAGGGATATGTTAAAGATTATAAGCTGGAGCTGAAGCGAAAAGACGGTGAAAAGCTGATCGTACTCGTAACTGCCACTGCCGTAAAGGACAATGAAGGCAATATAATCGCATATCAGGGGATCCAGCGGGACATAACCGAACGCGAGCAGAAAAGCGATGCATTAAGAGATGATCTGGAACGCCTCGATCTCGCGCTGAAATCAGCCAATATGGGTGTCTGGCATTACGACATTCTCAATAACAGGCGTGATTTCGATGAACAGGCCTTTCGTATCCTAGGCATCGATCCGGCAACATTCAAAGGAACCAGGGAGGAATTTTATGGAGTGGTACATCCGGAGGACCGCGAAAAAATAAGAAATTCCCTTGCACACGCGATTGAACAGGACGCTCCTTATACTTCCGAATACCGCGTGATATGGCCTGATGGAAGCATTCACTACATCACAGGACGCGGTAAGGTGGTCAAGGATGATGACGGCTTGCCGGTCAGGATGCATGGCATTCACTGGGACATAACAGAAAACAAGAAGGCCGAGCAATCCAGGGCAGAAAGCGAGGAACGATTCAAGCGCCTGGTCCAGAATTCCAACGATATTATTGATCTGCTGGATGAGAATGGCATAGCAACGGCCATAAGCGGCCCGTCAGAACGAATTCTCGGCTACAAACCTGCTGAATTAATTGGCAAAAATGCCTTTGATCTCATCCACCCGGATGATACGGAACATGTCAAAAAAGCATTTATCAAAACTGTTAATAACCCCGGCTCCATTAATACCGTCGAATACCGCCATCTGCATAAAAACGGCAAGTGGATCTCTCTGGAGGCAGTCGGTTCAAATCTTCTGCATGATCCGATAGTAAAAGCAGTTGTGGTTAACATCAGGGATGTCTCTGAAAGGAATCGGCTACAGGAACAATTGCAGCAGGCCATGAAAATGGAGGCAATCGGAAGATTGGCCGGGGGCGTGGCACACGATTTCAACAATATTCTTACAGTCATAACCGGCAATGTTGATCTGGCCAGGATGGCGCTAAATCCGGCAGATCCCCTTGTCCGTTACCTGAATCATGCAATGAAGGCTTCCAACAGCGCCGCATCTTTAACACGCCAGCTTCTCGCTTTTTCGCGCAAGCAGATCATTGAACCTAAAATTCTGAATCTTAATGATATCGTGCTTAATGTGAGGCAGATGCTTTTGCGTCTTATAGGCGAAAATATCGAGCTTAATATCTCTCTCAGCCCAGACCTGGGCTCTGTCAGGATTGACCCCGGACAATTCGAGCAGGTGCTGGTAAATCTGGCTGTCAACGCCCGGGACGCGATGCCGCAGGGCGGCAAACTCATAATAGAAACAGCAAATGTAACCCTTGATGAAATTTATTGCGCCGGCCATTCTCAGGCCCAGCCCGGCACTTTCGTCATGCTTGCCGTAAGCGATACCGGACATGGCATGAGCGAAGAAGTTAAGGAACACCTCTTCGAGCCTTTCTTTACGACTAAAACCATTGGTCATGGAACAGGACTCGGACTGGCAACGATCTTTGGCGTGGTAAAACAGTCTTTGGGAACTATTGAAGTCCATTCCGAGGTGGGCAGAGGCACTATTTTCAAGATACGCCTGCCCCTTATAGAAAAGCGGGCGGAAAAACTCGTAAAGGAAAAACTTTCTGTTGACATATTAAAAGGCAGTGAGACGATCTTGTTTGTTGAGGACGATTCCAGCGTGCGGCAAGTTGGGGTCACGATCCTGAACGATTTGGGGTATAAAACCATAGAAGCCCGGAATGGAGACGAGGCACTTATGCTTGCGGAAAGGTATACTGATAATATAGATCTACTGATGACGGATATTATCATGCCAGGAATAAACGGCCGGGAGTTGTCAGAAAAGCTGACGAGGATCCATCCTGAGATGAAGATATTGTTTACGTCGGGATATACCGAAAATATAATCGTTCACCACGGCGTGATTGATCCAAATCTGAATTTTATAGGAAAGCCCTACTCTCTCCAGCCTCTTGCGAGCAAAATCAGGGAGGTCCTTGGGGCTGCGAAATAATTTCGCCGGTTCCCTTGATATGGAATGGTAATTTCAATATGAAAAATTCAGATTGCCTAAAAGGCATAGAGATATCAAACGAATATGAGGACCTGATCTGCTATGGTTTTGATGCATCAATAGCGGACAGTGGTCTGCCATGGGGAGTTGCATGGCCTAAGTCGGCTGACGAAGTCTCAAGGATTGTTGCATATGCCTCTGACCAGGGGCTCAGGATTGTCCCCCGCGGCGCCGGCACAGGAATGGCGGGCGCTTCCGTTCCTCATCTTGCCGACTCGATTATCCTCAGCTTTGAAAAAATGCGCAAGGTCATTGAGATAAACCCGGATAACATGACCGTCACACTTGAGCCCGGCATGATAAACTCCAGGCTGCAGAGAGAGCTTCAGCGCCTGGACCTTTTCTATCCTCCTGACCCTGCCAGTCTCAGCATATGCACGCTGGGCGGCAATGTTGCCACAAATGCGGGCGGTCCATGCGCGGTTAAATACGGGGTAACAAGAGACTATGTCCTGGAACTTGAAGCCGTGTTGCCCGACGGCAGTATAGTCACACTTGGCGGTAAGACATATAAACGCGTCGTAGGCTACGATCTTAAACAGCTGCTCATCGGGGCCGAGGGCACACTCGCGGCCATTACCAAAATAACGATGAAGGTGCTGCCGCTGCCGGAAGATGTCATTACGCTCCTGGTCCAGTTCAACGATCTTTCTGCTGCCGGTGAGGCGGTATCAAAAATAATCAGCGCCAAGGTGATCCCGAGGACAATGGAGTTTATTGACGGCTCTGCCATTAAAGCTCTTGAACAATACAAGCCTACCGGCCTCCCGTCTGGGACAGCGGCGCTTCTGCTTGTCGAGCTTGACGGTCATCCGGCAACCATCCAGAAGGAGGCTGAAAAAGTCGTGCAGGTCTGCCGCGCCCTTGGAGGAGAAACCGCTGTTGCCGGAGATAAAGCCGCCCGCGATAAATTGTGGGAGGCGCGAAGGGCCATATCGCCTGCCCTTTATCACCTCAAGCCTTTTAAGATTAATGAAGATATCGTTGTGCCGAGGGACCAGATCGCGGCCACACTTACCAGTCTTCGCGCCCTCTCTCTCGAAAATGATATACCGATTGTCTGCTTCGGACATGCCGGAGACGGCAATATTCATGTGAATATAATGGTCGACAATGCTGATAAAGAAGAGTATGCCCGCGGACTCGGATTGATAAAGAAGATCTTCGAACTCGTGCTGTCGCTGGGCGGTTCACTTTCCGGAGAGCATGGCATCGGCATCGCAAAACTGCCCTATATCGACATGGAAATAAAAGAGCGTGAGATGCGGCTGATGAAAGATGTCAAGCGGCTTATAGACCCGAAGAATATAATGAACCCCGGAAAAATATTCGGGGCATGCTGAACGCATACCCCGTGTCCCTGAACGGCATTTCAGAGCATATTATTTAAAAGTCGTCATAATATATCCTGCAATGGCCTTTGCGTTTTTATCCGAGATTGTTTTTTTCCCGAACTTTGTCATGCCCGCCTTGGGATTTCTGATCAGCTTTACGATATCTGCCGAGGTCTTAATGCCGTTGGCATCAAGATCTTTTTTCTTAAGGGTCTTTGCTGAATCGATGATATTGCCGCCGGCAGGATGACAGACGGCGCAATGCTCGTTGAATTCCTTTTCACCTGACGCTTTCATGGTTTTTTCCTCAGCCGCCATTGAACCGACGGCGATAAAGGCACACAGAGCCAATGCTGCCACTGATATTGCCAAGAATTTCTTCATGCTATGCTCACTCCTTTCAGATTTGTTAGTCGTTACTAATGCCAAAAGCAGCCTTTTGCCGTCTTATCTTTCTCAGCAATCCTCCAATGCTCAATCAAGCGTCGGCAATACAGGCACTTCCAGGAGATCCTTTGGGATCTCGCCTGTCAATGATCTCAGAAATTCAACTATTTGCGCTGCCTGCTTTTCATTTATGTCCCTGCCAAGCTGGACCTTGCCCATTATTATGACTGAGCTTGCCAAGCTTTCGACTGAACCATCGTGAAAATAAGGCGGGGTCTTAGCTACATTCCTGAGTATCGGCACCTTGAATACATATTTGTCTGCCTCATTTTTTGTGATCGCAAATCTTCCTTCGTCAATCTTTTCGCTCTTCGTATATGTCCAGTAGGGTTCTATAATCCCGAATTTCTTGTACATCTGACCGCCAAGATAAGTCCCTGAATGGCAGACTCCGCAACCACTGTCAATAAAGAGCTTCAGGCCCTGTTTTTGCCCTGCTGTCAAGGCCTTATTGTCGCCTTTGAGATAGGCATCAAAAGGCGCGGGTGTAACAAGAGTGCGCTCGAAAGCACCTATGGCCTTTGCGAAATTGTCGACCGTTACCGGGTCCTTATCTTCCGGGAAAGCCCCCTTAAATAGTGCCACATACGCCGAGTATCTTTTCAGCCGGTTCTCGACGTCTTCATATTTCACCATGCCGAATGCAGCGGGTCCAACGACAGCCTGCTTGGCCTGATCTTCCACACTTGCCCTGTTGCCGATCCAGTGCTGCGAGATTTGCGAAGCGGCATTTAAGACAGTGGGAGTATTCCTCGGGTTTGGCTTGCAATTATTACCCACGGCTGTTTTCAGGCCATCAGCCGCATATAGGCTGAACGGATGGCATTTTGAGCAGCTGACTGTGCCGTCTATCGAGATCCTGGATTCAAAAAAGAGCATCTTGCCGAGTTTAATTTTTTCAGGCGTGACCGGATTTTGCGCTGACTCCATTACCTTTGGCAGAGGACTGAATAACTGCTGTGTCTTTTTCAGCAACCCCTGATCCATATCATCGCTGAAGGAGAGTCCTGCCACAAATACCAGCGCAAACACTACAAAGCAGATATAGAGGGTCTTTTGGTATGATTTTATGAAATTCATATGGTCCTCTTGCCTCCCTTGCCTCCAGCAGTCCTATTTCCCGTTGCCATAATTGGCTGACAGATAATTTGTTATGGTTTCTGCCTCGGCATCAGAAATCGGCGCACCAAATACCTTCCTCATCTTGGTGACAGATCCCGCCCATGTCGCTTTTGAAGATTTGGGCTGCATCGTAATGTAATCTGCGCTGTGGCATATGTTGCATAGCGTTGAGGTCTGTTCCTGGCCCGGCCCTGCCGTCAGCTCTATCTTTACCACAGGAACTGTCAGCTGCTTTTCCTGGGCAAAAGCAAAGCCTGCTGCTACACAGATTGCTATTATAATAATGAATAATCTTTTCATGGTCCCCCTCCTACTTGACCGTCACAACGGTCTTCTCTACCTTGTTCCAATAATATCCGGGTGGATTCCACGTCGCATCAAATGGCTGCGACTCGCCAACACTGTTAGTCGCCTTGGCCATAATGGTATATCTGCCCGGTTTTTCAGGCTTCCAGGGGAAGAAGAACTGGATCCATGAATATCTGCCCATATCTTTACCAAGTCTCGCTTTTTTCCATGTCGTGCCGCCGTCAACAGAGACGATTACGTCCACTATGCTGTGGTTTGAAGAAAAGGCGAGCCCCATTATTTCAGCGTCCGCTTTTGCCTTTAACGTCGTGCCGTCCATGGGATTCACGATAAGTGTACGCGTGTTCATGCGGGTAACCGGCACGGTCTTCTTTGGGGCGGTGCCGGGTTCTATACAGCCGCAATCGGTGTCAGGCACGCGGTAGGCCGACTTTACCCAGAAGCCATCAAAAGGAGCGGCAAGAACGGTAATGTCGCTCAGGCATTTCACCCAGTATGTGCCATACCAGCCCGGTACCACCAGACGAGCGGGGAAACCATTCAGCATGGGGAGTTCTTTGCCGTTCATCTCATAGGCGACAATAATGTCGTCCTCCATCGCCTTGTCAACAGCAAGGCTCTTTACAAAATCCGGCACGGTTGGCAAGGGGGGTTTGTCGAGCCCATTGAATGATATGTCAACAGATCCAGCCTTAATACCGGCCTTATTAAGAATGTCCTTCAGACGCGCGCCGGCCCAGGTGACATTGGCCATAGCTCCGTTGCCCCACTGGCCTCCAAGGACCCGAGGCTCTGCAAAGCTCCTGCCATTACCTGAACATTGCAAGACAGCGGTATACCCCACCTTTTCGAATTTCTTCAAGTCATCCATGGAAAGGGATAGCTCGTTTTCGACATTGCCGCTGACCTTGATCCTCCAGGTGGCCAGGTTAACCGCTGTCGGTAACTGCGAAATATGCCATCTCACAAATACAGCTTCATTGGGGGTTATCATTTCCTTGAAAAATGGCAGCGGCGTCTCGAGCTGCGGCGGCCTGTTGGTCAGCAGGATCATGTCTGTCTTTTCCGGGAAACGCACCATACGTGGTCCAGCTGACACTATGTCAGGCAGACCTCCGAGCGCAGAAAGCGCTACAAATGCACCTGCTCCTTTTAACAGATTACGGCGGGTCAAGCTGAAATCTTCCATCCAGGGTACCTCCTGAGGACAAAATTAAATATGAATTAATTATAAACGGAAATAGTGCGCCTTCAAAGCGACTTGGTCAATGAAACGGGGTATGAGATCAATACTGCGAGTATATAGAGTGTCAGAACAAAGCAGGCCCAAGATTGCAACCACATAAATATTTAGCTTTACGAATAATAAACTGCTCCCTTTCCCGTTCGATACCATAAATCTGCCTCCCTGCCATACTAGCCATATTGAAAAAGCAAGTATGAAATAACGGACTACGGATGTGTAAGCCATGCTGAAAAGGCAGAGCATCAGCCCGCATACAGCGGTGGCTGCCAGCCAGGCAAAAATGAGCCTCGTTATCTGTTCCGGCCCGAATATTTGGGTGAGAGAGGGAAGCCCTGCCGCTTCATATTCCTTGCCATGTTCAAAGGCAAGCAGCCAGAAATGGGGCACCTGCCACATTCCAAAGAAAATGGACAGGGCAAGCAGGCGCGGGTCGGTCAGGCTGCCTCCGCCAGCCGCCCAGCCTATGGCAGGTATGAGTGAACCAGTCAGTCCCCCGGGAACAGCCGCAAATGCGGTGATTCTTTTCAGATAAGTATAAATGCCGTTGTACCATATGAGGGCGAATAGTCCGATAGCGGCTGAAATCGGGCCGGCCGATGCAATGAGTATGCTGAGACCGGCCATTACGGCCGCGGAAGCAAGATATAACGCGTGACGAGGGCTGAGCCTACCGGAGGGAAGCGGCCTTCGTCTGGTACGCGCCATCAGGGCATCTGTGGCCTTCTCCTGGTACTGGTTCATACAGGAAGCTCCTGAAGCAAGCACAAAAACGCCGCCTGACAGCAACAGCAGGGATAGCAGCGATATATTGTGCTGACCGGACAGCATGTAACTGCAGCCGGAAGAAAACGCGGCAAATAAAGATATCCCCGGCCTGCATAATTGCATGTAATCGGATATCCGGCCTGGTCTGATATTTTTCATTTCAATGTCTTTATGTATTCAACGAGCAGGGCAAGTTCAGCATCGGTAACAGGTATCACAGGCATGATAGGCTGATATCCCTTAACAATATCAATATTTGGATGACGTACATAGTCCTTGATATATGCATCATCAACAATGACAGTGCGTTCTGCGCCATTAGTGATAACTGTCTCCCGAGCCCTATAAAGGCCCTTGAAAGACGGTCCGGCCTTTTTGGACCCGTCAATGCTGTGGCAGCCCAAGCAGCCTTTGTCCTGAAGTAACAACTGCCCTTTTTTTGCCGCTCCGGAAGCCTCAGTTGTTTCATACCATTTCGCAAATTCTTCACCCGATATCACGATAACCTTCGAAAGCATTTGGGAATGTCCAACGCCGCAATATTCAGTGCAAAAGATGTCGTATGTCCCGGTTTCATTCGCATTGAATCCGAGATAAGTTTTTATGCCCGGAACACAATCCTCTTTGATCCTGAAGGCCGGAATGTAGAGGCTGTGAATGACGTCAGCCGAAGTCAAAACCAGCCTTACCGGCTTGTTTACCGGCACGCGAAGAACATCACTGCGTTTCCCATTTTCATAAATAAAAAGCCATGCCCATTTGCTGGCTACAACATTAACACTTATGGCGTCTTTGACAGGCGTACGAATATATTTAAAATTTACCCATCCGAAATAGAACATCGAAAGCGCCAGGAGAGTGGGCACAACTGTCCAGAAGACCTCCAGCCAGACACTCTCCTTTACCTCTTCAGCCTGTGGATGCCTTTTCCTGCTGTATCTGACAACAAAATATATCATGCAACCGGTTACAAGGAGCAGCAGGACTGCTGAAATGCCGACTATGTATATAAATGTTTCGTCGACTCTTCCGGATGTATTTGCGGGTCCGAGTAACATTGTCGGCATCACCGGTACCAGACATCCGAAAAGGTGAGTATGATAATAAGCGTGAGGGTGCCTACCGCAAGCGCGAGCATGCCTTTCACCAGCCGTCCTTCATATTTAAGATGCATGAAATAAAAGAGAACCAGCAGCGATTTAAGTGAAGCTATTATGAGGCTTGCCAGTACACTGTAATTTTCGAACAGGTTAAGCCTCACCACAGTGATTGTCAGGCCCAGAAGCGCCAGGAGCATTACCCATACAACGACATATGTCATGTAAGCAACCTGATGCGCCTCTATATTCTCTCTCACCCGGCCTGCTCCTATGTAATGAGATAAAAAAGCGGGAACAGATAAATCCAGACTATATCGACAAAGTGCCAATAAAGTCCGGTGTTCTCAAGCTTCACATAATTCTGTGAGGTGATTGTATCCTGTCTCGTAAAATGCAGCATTACCGCTATTACCAGAATGCCTATCAGCACATGCAGCCCGTGGATACCAGTCATCATATAATAGAGTCCGAAGAAAAGCGTTTCTCCGCTTCCCATGCCCAGCAGCACAGGTGAATCCGGATATATGCCTTTTGCTATTTTCTCACTCCATTCAAAATATTTTATGACCAGAAATATAATGCCGCATAATATCGTAAGCCCCTGAAGCCATAGCGACTGTTTTTTGTTCCCCCTTCTGATGGCGGCAATTGAGAGTGCTATGAACAGGCTGCTTGTCAGCAGAGCAAAAGTATTTATTGTGCCCAGGACAAGATTCTCTTCACGCGCAGAGATATGAAATTCTGACGGATACTGCGCCCGGAAAATCGAATAGAGCAGAAACATGCCGCCAAAAAAGAGCAGCTCCGTAAACAGGAATATCCACATGCCGATCTTCTTGCCTGTGTAATCGATGCCGCTCTCACCTTTTGCTTGCAAAGGCTCTATCATATCACTTCTTCCCCTCAAAACCGTATGGATCAGTTGCAATCACCGGCCCATGAATAAAATTTTCTCGTGGAGGCGGCGAGGAAACTGTCCATTCGAGTGTCCTGCCTCCCCATGGATTCGCTGAAGCCTTCTCGCCCTTGAAGAGCGCCCTTACGAGATTGCTGAGGATGATCAGGATACCTGTGGCAAGAAGCCAGGAGCCGATAGTGGAGATCACCGACCATCCGTGATACTGCGGGGGCGGTTCAAAATATCTGCGCGGCATGCCCTCATATCCAAGGATGAACATGCTGAAATAAAGGACATTAAATCCGACAAAGAGAAAAAACCAGCCTCTCTTGGCCCATTTTTCGCTGTACATCTTTCCGAACATCTTTGGAAACCAGTAATGCAGTCCGGCAAAGAAGGAAAAGCCAGCGCCCCCGAACATTACGTAATGGAAATGCGCAACTATGAAATAGGTGCCATGTAGGTGCAGGCTGGGGGCAAGCGATCCGATAATCAGCCCTGTCAGCCCTCCTATCGAAAAAAGGAATATAAAGGAGAGCGCGAACAGAAGCGGAGCGGCTACCTCTATCGATCCTTTATAAAGGGTAGACACCCAGTTGAATATCTTTACCCCGCTCGGCACTGCAACGAGAAAGGTGATAAAGGAAAAGATGACCCTGGCCGTATCACTCATGCCGCTGGTAAACATGTGATGTCCCCAGACCAGATATCCTACGCTGGCTATTGCCAGAGCGGACAGTGCTATGGCATGGTAACCGAAGATCCTTTTTCGTGCAAACACCGGTACTATCTCGCTTATGATGCCCATTGCAGGCAGCACCATGATATAGACAGCCGGATGTGAATAAATCCAGAAGAGATGCTCGTAAAGAATGGGATCTCCGCCCCGCGTTGGGTCGAAGAAGCCGATGCCGATAAATCTGCCCAGCACTATGAAGAGAAGCGTTATGGCCAGAACAGGTGTAGCGAGAATCTGCACCCATCCGGTGGCATACAGAGTCCAAACGAAAAGCGGCATGCGGAACCATTCCATCCCCGGCGCCCTCATACGATGGATTGTCGTTACAAAATTCAGACCTGTGAAAATTGAGGAAAAGCCGAGGACAAAAACCCCGAATACCGCGAGTGATACATTGGTCTTGCTCTCTATGCTGTAAGGCGCGTAAAAAGTCCATCCCGTATCAGGGGGTCCGCCTCCGGTTGCGAGCGCAAGCAGCACGATAAATGCTCCGGCCAGGTAGAGCCACCATGTAAACCGGTTAAGACGCGGAAAAGCAACATCTTTGGCCCCAATCATCAGAGGCAATAAAAAATTGCCAAAAGCTACCGGGATACCAGGAATGATGAAGAGGAATATCATTACAATCCCATGGACTGTAAACAGCTGATTATAGTGCTGGGCACTTAAAAACATGCCGGGTGCTATCAGGCTGAGACGTATGAGAATACCGAGCGTAACTCCAACAGAAAAAAAGCAGAGAAGCGCCCCAAGGTACATTATCCCGATTTTTTTATGGTCCGTTGATATGAGCCAGCCAAGGATGCCGCGATATCTGCCCATTGCCTGATAAAAACTCTTTTCTTCTATTTCATTCATCTGAGGCACTCCTGTTGTCACTGCTCCCTTTTTTTGCTGGTGCGCCTGAGATAAATATAAAAGGCGAGTATGCAGATCAGCGTCGCTGTTCCGATACTTGCCGTCAAGGTATAGAAACGGGCCTCGTTGGCCGACAATCCGGGGAAACAGAGGAGAAGCGGGTTTATTGTGCGCGGCCATGCCTTTCCCTTCGCTGCCGCCTGGAGAGAGGCCGTAATATCTACAGTAGAAAAAGCGATCGGCGCAAGAGTTCCGTAGTGGGACTGCTCGACATAGAGATACCGCGTGATCTTGCCATCCGGAGCTAAGAATATCAGGACAGACGGGTGTGTAAAACCGCGGGACTCCCGACGCGTGCTGAAGCCGATCGTGCCCGTTATCAGCTCTTTTTTAAACCGGAATCCAACTGCCTCAGTCAGCCGTTTAATGTTTTCCCTGTCGCCGGTCAGAAAGTGCCATGCATCGGAGGGAATATTCAGGCCGGTTGCCTTGAGATAGTTTACCTTCTGTTGCTTTGCAAGCAGCGGCATATCATCTTCATCAAAGCTGATTGTTATAATTTTATAGTCCTTTCCGGGAAGCAGCTTAATATTGCCGACAGCGTTTGCGAGCCCACCCAATATCTGGGGACAGATGCTGTCACAGGTAAAATAGGCCAGAACAAGAATAGTCGGCTTTGTAACTATTGAGCTTAATTTCAACGGATAATCGTTTTCATCGCGGAAGGTAAGGTTGAGCGGGGCGTACTCACCGGTCTTTTCTGAAATACCCGGATTCTCAGCAGCACTATCCTGATGTCCCTGTGCCACGCCTGCGGTGAGTATGATCGCGAAGATGAACAATAATCTGATAGTTTTCATGGTCCGGAATTTCACCTCCCCGTATACTGGTTTAATGTAACAAAATACTGTGCACTTATCAAATTAGGGATTGACCGGTTGACTGCACCTCGCATATTGGATAGCATATTAACGCGAAGACATTCAATAATCGTGGCTTGTATTAAATGTAAATGGAGGAATAATATGTCAGGCAGCGGAGATGTGAAGAATGAGTTCATAGACGCAGGCGCCATTCAGCTGAGCGGGATGGTCAGTTATCAGAATCAGGCTGTTGTAAGCAGGGAGATCATCAAGAAAGATACCGGCACCGTCACCCTTTTTGCATTTGACGAGGGACAGGGCCTGAGTGAACATACCGCACCTTTCGATGCTTTGGTGCAGCTGATTGAAGGTGAGGCAGATATCACTATTTCAGGTAAGCCGAATCAGCTGAAAGGCGGGGATATTATCATAATGCCTGCCGGCAAACCTCACTCATTAAAAGCCTTAAAAAAATTCAAGATGCTGCTGGTGATGATCCGGTCGTAGACAGCCGGTTAATTCAGTGCGGCAAAAAAAAGGCCCCCTGCCGAGACAGGGGGCACAGTCGTACAATCCTTAGCTTTTGACTACATTGATTGCCTTGGGGCCCTTCGGGCCATTCTCCACCTCAAAGGTCACGCTGTCACCCTCAGCAAGGGTCTTGAACCCGCCACCGTCGATGGACGAATAGTGAACAAACACGTCACTGCCATCGTCGCCAGTTATGAATCCGAAACCTTTGGACTCATTGAACCACTTTACTTTTCCTGAAGCCATTGATTACTGCCTCCTAATAATGTTTTAAGATTTCAGAAAAAAAGCTACAAAGTTAAAAGTCTCTGTCGCCTCCCACGGATAAACACTTCTAAAATCTTGACTGAGTATATCATTACCCAAACAAGAAATCAATGCCTGCAGAGGCCCGTCGGCAACATGTCCTACTGGCCCGTGTTATATAGCCTGTCGATGTACATATATAGCCGGTCGGCCAGTACGGATGTTCCCCTGTCAAGCAATGCCCTTCCGTTCAGGCTTGAGATATCCACATTTCTGCCGTGCCAGCACATTACAACCTCTGTGCCGCCTGCAAGCAGGCATGATTTAACGCTGACAGCACCCCTGCCGGCACCGAATCCGACAGCCCATCTCGCGGCCGTACTGCCCGGATTCATCTCTATGATCTCTGACTTTAACAGCAGTGTATTATTGTCTACAGCAGTCTTGTTCGAGGTTACGCTCTTGAAATAGCCTGAAGTCTTGAGCTTGTCCATCATATTAAACTGGAAGATCTCGGCATACTCGTTATAATTCAGCTTTGCATTCTCCGGCAGACTCGATATGCCCGGCCTGTCAACAACTATCGCGCTGAACTGCTTAATATTAAATCCGGGCTTTGCCCATATATTCCCTATCCGTCTGTCCTTTGACATATCAACCGAATCGCATTCGGGCAGGACGCCGGCGAAAGTGTCACTTGTTAACATTGCCAACGCAGCCATTACGCATAATACCAGTAAAAGAGAAACTGCCTGGACCGAGTATTTGCTTTTCATGTTCCCTCCTGATTCCGAGTTGATTTTATTATAGGTACGCTTTCCCGACAGAGTCTCGCGCGACTATTTTCGTCCGAAATTTATATGAACATTAAGTGTCGCAGATTCATATATACAGTATAACTATAACTGTGCTGATCAACCGAGTATTTTGGCTGCGTCTTTCGAAAAGTAGGACAGTATCAGATCGGCCCCTGCACGCCTGATCGAGGTCAGGATTTCCATCATCACTTTCGATTCATCAATCCAGCCAAGCTGAGCTGCCGCCTTTACAAGAGAATATTCGCCGCTTACATTATAAGCTGCAACAGGCAGGTTGAACGTGTTTCTGACATCCGAGATAATATCAAGGTAGGCAAGAGCAGGCTTCACCATGACAATATCCGCTCCTTCGGCAATATCCAGGGAGACCTCTTTCAGCGCCTCGCGCCGGTTTGCTGGATCCATCTGGTATGAACGCCTGTCGCCGAATTGCGGTGCACATTCTGCCGCTTCCCTGAAAGGCCCGTAAAAAGCAGAGGCATATTTTGCTGCATAAGACATGATAGCTGTATTGCTGAACCCTTCCTTGTCGAGTGCGGTTCTTATTGCGCCGACCCTTCCGTCCATCATGTCTGACGGCGCCACTATGTCAGCGCCTGCCCTTGCATGCGAGACAGCCGCAAGCGACAACAACCCAAGGGTTTTATCATTATCAACTTCGCCTTTATCAATAAGGCCGCAATGGCCGTGGTTTGTATACTCACAGAGACAGACATCCGTTATAACGCAGAGCTCAGGGGCCGCATCTTTTATCGCCTTGACGGCCTGCTGAACAATACCGTTTTCACTGTATGCACCAGTGGCAAGTTCGTCCTTGCTTTGGGGCACCCCAAAGAGAATGACTGATGGAATTCCAAGCGACTGGACCTCTTTTGCGTTTCGGGCAGCTTCATCAACTGATTCCTGATAGCAGCCGGGCATGGAAGAAATCTCTTTTCTGATTCCTTTGCCGGCAGTAACAAACAGGGGATAGATAAAGTTATCAGGCGACAGTGACGTTTCTCGTACCATTCTGCGAATGGCAGAGTTTAGCCTGAGCCTTCTGTATCGATGGGCCGGAAACATGCTTAGTGAAGTAATACGGCTGTGAAAGCGTTCACAGGCAAAGGGACAGAAGAGCATAAATACAGTAACAACGGTTTTACCATACTGTTACCCATTTGGCTTTTGTTCCTCCGCCCGTATACCCGTTTTCGTTTTTATCCGCAGGCGCTGCAGTCTGAACCTGAACCGCAGGAAGACTCTTTGCCCCCATTAAGAACAAAACCCGACTCTTCCCCGTCTTCGTGAAAATCAAGCTGCATATCGGCAAGCCCTTCGCTGCAGTTCTTGTCAACAAAGACCCTCAGGCCGTCCTTTTCGAACACTTCATCTCCAACAGCCGGGTTTTCGGCAATGTCCAGGCCAAAGGATGGTCCGCAGCAGCTCTCTCCTGCCTGAAAAATCCTCATACCCCAGCCTTGCCTGCCTTCTTCGGCCATAAACATCTTGGCCTTTTCGGCCGCTTTTTCTGTTATGGTAAACACACTAACCTCCACCGTTTTGATAATTTTAGCATAATGTAACGTTGTTTCAAAAAGCAAATTTTGACCTTTTGGCCCGCTATAAGATAATCTAAGCAGTTATGTTCATACTACACCGTTTTATTATCAGGGAATTGGTAGTTTCCTTCGTCCTTTCCGTCATATTCCTGAACTCCACTTTAATGATGGAAAAGCTGATGAAGTTGAGCAAACTGCTTTCGAGCGTCGGCGCGTCGGCGCTCGATATCACGCAGGTCATCCTTTACATTCAGCCACAACTGCTGATCCTCACAATACCTATGTCGATGCTGCTCTCTGTATTGCTTACCTACGGCAGGCTCAATGGCGACAATGAACTTGTAATAATGAAAAGTATAGGTATGCCTTTCAGACTTATCTCAAGACCGGTTATGTATACAGGGATTGCCTTTTTTGCTTTGAACATTTTGATAAGCTTTTATCTCGGCCCGCTCGGCAGCGTCATGCTCCGTGAGAAAATCACCAATATCCTGGTATCAAGGGCACCTCTTGCCATTGAAGAAGGTATCTTCAACTCCTCTTTCAAGGACATGGTAATAATGATAAGGGAAAAACCGGCCCCTGATGTTATCTCTGGCATATTTATATCCGACGAGCGCAACAAGGACGAATCGAAAATAATTGTAGCAAATGAGGGCCGTATATTGTCCGAAAAGGATTCTCTCAGCTTCGCGCTTTCGGATGGCCGCGTTTATGTTACCAGCAAGGACACTCTTACAGAAATTCGCTTTGGCGCTTATTATTTCAAACTTATTCCCTCCATGAAGAGTGGCGACAGGAATATAGCGGAATACACGCCTTTGGAGCTTATTTCGGAATCTGCTGCCCAGCCGAACAGAAGAATTGCCTTTCTTCTGGAGCTTCACAGGAGGCTGTCCATGCCGGCCTTGTGCCTGATAATAATATTTCTGGGCCCTTCCCTGGCGCTTCTTTCCGGAAAGTCCGGCCGCCTGGGGGGACTAACGGTTGGCCTTCTCATTTTCGCGACATACTATGTGATAATGATCTACGGTGAAAACCTTGCCAAGGGCGGCTCACTGCCCCACTTTGTCGGCGCCTGGCTTTCATTTGTTATCCTGGCCGTCTTTTCAATTATGGCTTTTGAAAGGGTCAATAAAAAATGATCATCAAGGTTCAGAGACTCTATATTGTTGAGTTTTTCAAGGTGCTTTTTATTTTAACGATCGGTATGTCCATTCTATTCGGCATCCTTGGCCTTTCAGAAAAGCTGGCGGAATTTTCTCAATATGATCCTTCGATTATCCAGCTGGCTCAATATGCCGCTGCAAGCATACCGCGCTATGTCCTCTATTTCCTGCCGATGGGGGCCCTGCTCAGCAGCCTGTTCGTCTTTTCTCTTGCTATAAAGCGAAGGGAGATAGTGGCCATAAAAACATCAGGCGGCAAGATGAAAAAAATGCTCGCGCCGTTTATAGTCATCGGCCTTCTCCTGACGATTTCCGGCTTTGTCCTTGGCGAATTTATTGTGCCTGTTACTGCATTCATGGTTCGCGATGTTGCAGGTGAAATAACCGGAAAGGGTTCAAACAAAACAGCCCTTTTCAAAGAAGGCGCCCTCTATATGCGGGGCAAGGACGGGGCCATCGTCAAAATTGCGCTGTACCTGCCTGAACAGAATCTTTCCAAGGGTATAAGCATCTTTAAATATTCGAATGGTGTGATGACCGAGCGGATAGACGCAGAGACTGCGATATGGGAAGGCACCGCCTGGCGGCTAAAAAACATATCGTCATATGGCCTTGCGGACGGAAAGTATTCTGTAATGGAGGAAATGATCTACGATGGAATCGAGTCTGCCAATATATTCAGGGAGGATGTCCTGAAGGTAGAAGAGATGACCATACTTGAACTCATCACGTATAAAAACAGGTTGTCTGATGCAGGCTTCAAAAATGCCAAGCTCTCTGTCGATGTCAGCTCGCGGCTTTCATACCCGATAATCAACCTTTTTATGCTGCTGCTCGGCATATCCCTGTCGGTAGGTGGTGAGCAGAAGGGCCTTGAAAAGATATTCAGGACAAAGATGCAGGGCGCGCACTCGCATGTCGGAATGCTCTCGGCAGGATTGGGGCTGGTGATAAGTGTTGCCTACTGGCTGGGCTATTCATTTTCGCTTTCGCTGGGCTATTCAGGAGCAGTACCGCCAATAGTTGCCCCGTGGATCATACCCGTACTTTTCTCGTTACTTACAACATACCTGTATATCAATATACCAGAATAGATTGCGCATGACTTAATGCAATGGCAAGATTGTGACCCATACCATATCCGATAGTTCCATGCTGCCGGATATAGAGAACATTCAGCCCGTAGTTTTCTATAAACTCTGAGTTTCTGCCTAATACACTATCGCTATTGTCCATAATGTAAAGCTGTCCCAGAATGCCTGCTTCCTTTATTGAACGCGCCAGAGCGGATGTAGTTTTCTCTAACATATTCATACATGGTTAATATGTAATAATACTAATGATAAAAGTCATTAGTTGGATTCTCCCCTATATCTGCCGCTTCGCCCGATAAGGCCATGCAATAATCCGATGACTATCATTTTATAACATTCATATCTGTTTTTATTAAAAAGAATAACAACTAGAATCTTGCATAGCCTGACTATATCTCCCGAGATCCACTTTGCGGTAGCATATTTCTTTCTGTATAAATTAATGCTGTTTCTGAAAGTATAGTAATATCGAAACGGCTTGTGCATATACATTAACCGCCCTTTAAAAATACTGTAGCTGCGCACTTCTTCCCCAAGACTGTGATGCATAGTTGCATCCCGAACACCCCATGCATTATATCCGGCTGCCCCAGCTCTCAAAAACCAGTCTGTGTCAACATGATCAATAAATAGTTCTTCTCGCATAAGGCCGACTGGCTGGAATGTCTCAATGGAACATAACATGCCTGATGAGATCAGAAAATCAGCTGCTATTACCGGCTCTGCATCCGGAAAGATTCGTCTGGTGCCGAACCATCCTATCCGTATAAACGGTGCGGTCGTGGCAGTCCTTACATCCCGTATAACAGGCCCTACGGCGCTAATGTTTTCCCCTTGCGCGGCTATTGAATTATAAGCCTTCATTAGCTGAGCAACCAAATCGGGAGCAGGAAGACTATCTTGGTCAAATAGAATAATATATTCAGCCCCCTGATCTTTAGCCCATTCACTGCCTATATTTTGTGCGGTTGCCACACCGAGATTTTCTTTGCGCCTTATAAGATGATTGTTGCTATATCGAGAACAGCAGTTTTCTACTAATTCCAAAACATCAGGAAAGACCCGTTGTCGACAACTGCAAACAAATCAACCTGCTCCGCTATCACCTCTAACAATGAGCTAAAAGTCGGAAACGTCGGAAAATACGTTATTATGACAGCAGCTGTTTTCTTCTCTCTCATTTTGTCCTATAATCAGTCTTTTATAGATTTTTTTCGTGGTTAGTGAGGCCACATTGTGTCAGCAATACAACAACAGGCACAAACCCTATTAAAATAAACATAAAATAGCTGGAAAGCAAGTCATTGATGAACGCATCGAGCCTCCCTGTCACAAATGGGGCGCCTACCGCCAGCCAAGCAGTAGTGCTGGAATCGGTAATATGGATGGAAAAGGCGCCATTCTCCACCCTGAAATAAGCCATGTCCCAAGATTCTTTTGGATTGGTTTTTATACTTACGCGGATTTTTTTATAATTTTGTTCCACTTCAACATTGATACCGTTGCTTAGCGGATACCCGGCCACTGGAATTGCCAACAGGTTGCTCTGCCTGTTGGCATCGAATCTTATTCGGGCTTCTCCGGTTGCCTCATTACCAAGGACACCGTAACTGCCCAATGTCATGCCGTTTCGCTTCGGAGTGGTGGGATAGTAGCCGTCCGGAACAAAAACATTGTCCGGTTCACTCTCAATTGAAGTGTGGGCTAGCGGGCTGCGAAGATTAGTCGGCAAAATCGAACGGATGACTGGTGACTCAAGTATTAAAGCTAAACGTTCCGAATTGGGGTAGGGCACATGGAAAAAAGGTTTGTCTTTCAAATGACTGAAATCTCCAGTCAGCAAATAATTGCGAGTGTTGATTTCCTGCGCAATCGCGGTATCGCGTCTTGCGGCAAGGTCCGCCGGAACATGTTTCCCGGCATACAGTCCCAGCGAAATTAAAACCGTTAACGTCCAAAAACTCACACATAGCGTTGTCCAGCCCTTCTGTTTACTAATATGTTCTTGGGCAATAGAAATCAAGCATGCAAAGTTGATCAGAATACCGACCGTGAATAAATCCAGATAGCGCGAGGCAAGATTGCCAACTGCGCGACCATAGGCAATGCTTACATCCTGACCAAACGACCAGACTGCGAGTGCTAGTAGAAACCATTTTCTATCATCCGCCGGTGGACGTTTCCATAGCATCACACCGAGAAAAACCAGGGCCGGTAAATTACGAATTAGCGCTCCAAATGCATTCGACGAAATCGGCCATCCGAAAACATGCATCATGGCATCCAGAAACTGCGGGAGCGTAGATGCCTTTAAAGCTGCGTGGTGCGCTATAGTCGGTGTCATTGCGACTCCAAGAGTAAACAGTCCTGATAGAATAACAACCGCCAGCAACTGACTGCAAGTTTTACGCAGCCTCATCGCATAGAATATAAGACCACTAATTACAGCCGCAGCAAAGGCGACAATGCCTGATGCAAGAGAAAAGAAGGCTAATATCCCACAAACCACTCCACTCCACCAATAAACTGAAAGTGGTTCTTGGGTTACGGTCAACCACAAACCCATAATACTGAATAACAAGACAAAATAAAACAATGACTCACATCCCATCAATGTGTTTTCCCAACCAGATGGAATGCCAAAGAGTACTAGCGAAAATAATATCAGGATCGGCAGACAATTGCGGCCAATTACGCGCATTATTAATATGATGCAGACTACCAGTGTGAAAATGTGGAGAACAGCATTTACAACCATCTGCAGCAAGGGGTTCCAGATGCCATTACTTTTGAGTATGGCTAGTGCAAGCAGTCGTTCTGTAAGTATGCGATGCTCATTGTGTGGAGTGATTAAGTCAGTCCAGACAAGAGTACCTTCAAGGTATGATTTATAGATTGCAGCTGCTTCGGTATCCCATTGATCCCAAAATGGCGTTGCATTACCATAGGTGCCAATCAGCCATAATTTGATGCCCAAAAGCATAGCCGTGAAAAACCAGAAATAAAATACCAGGCTTTTCTTGGGGTTTTCTGTTAAATAAATTTTAAAGCTCCGAATTCCGTGAATAATATATTGGCGGCCTTTATCAAAAATGACAAAATAAATCAGACCACTCAGGAAAATAAAACTTATCAAGCTGTATACGGCAATTATCCATCCCCGCTCCATTATATAATCCCTCCAGCCAGCTGGATTCTTAATCGCGGAATCTTCTATTTCCAGTACGGGATCATTTGCATCTTGAATCGTATGAACGATCACTGTACCCGCCATGGTATCCATTTGGGCAATTTGTTGTACCGATCGAAAGGATTGTGCTGAAAATTGTTTTATGATGTTACCCTGCTTATTTTCAATCCTGGCGTCCTTTATTTGAACCGTTGCCGTCACATTGATCGGATCAAAACGAAGTTTTTTTATTGCTTTCCAAGTCAATGGGAAAACGTACTGCTGTTTTCCATCTGCAATTGTTATTGAGTAGGAGTCTTGCTCATTGTATCCACGTCCTGCATTAAAAAAGATCTGACTTATGCCGGGCTGTGATGACTCCATACAAACAACAAATCTTAATTGTCTATAGTTGCAGTAATCGTCATATACGATTACTGTTGCTATAAAAAATGAGCAAATAGAGAAAACACTGATTACTATACGATTAAAAGTCATCTGCACTCCTAAATAACACTATTACCTATATTCCAGCTTGGCATGCGGTAGGGCTATCAAATCAACTCTCGGTGGCCAGGCCAGACTGAAATCAGCATAATCTAAACTGAGATTCGGGCTGTAGGCAGGATCTGTCAACAGAACATTACCCCATTTATGTTTCATATATGTCACCTCATTTTCGAACCGTTTTCGCTTTTCTGGAGTATCTTCTTGACCTCGTGTGGCGGATTCATGATGGTATAGCTCTGCATAAGGGGTCCATATATTGCTATACCCTGCCTTGCCGAGACGCAAACAGAAATCTATATCATTAAAAGCTACCTGAAGATCCGATTCATTGAATCCACCGACTTCTTCATAAACTGCCTTTCTTATAACCAGACATGCGGCCGTTACAGCTGAAAATTCCTGTGTAACGCTCGCGCGGCCGAAGTAGCCGTTATTGTGCCGGGGCAGGTGACCATGCACATGCCCGGCTACGCGGCCGAGCCCCATTCCCAGCACAACTCCTGCGTGCTGGAGTGTCTCTTCTGGATACCATAATCTTGCTCCGACAGCACCAACTTCTGGCCTTAACGCATGGGCAACCATTTCGGACAACCAATCGGGTGAGATGACTTCAATATCATTATTCAGCAATCCAACAATCTCGCCTCTCGCCAACTTGATTGCACTATTGTTCAATGCTGAAAAATTAAATGGACCATCAGCTCTCACAATCCGCACCTTTTCTTCAGCTTCTATTTCTTTAAAATAAGACAAACTTGCGGGATCATCTGAGGCATTATCAATTATAAGAATTTCATATTTTGGATAGGTCGTCTTCTTCAGGATGCTTTCTATGCATTTCTTTAATAATTGCAATCCGTTCCTGGTAGGTATCATCAGACTGACCAATGGCAAGTTGTGCGGTAAAAAGTAGCGTATGCGATACATTCCGGAAGCAAGAGGCTCAGCCATAGCATTTACCCCTTGCCTTTTAAAATGTTCATTCAGCGCTTTTTCGCCTGCCCGCATGGCATAGAGTTTGGCGGTGCCTGATTTAGCTTTGCTTTCAGCGCGCACCCGCCAGTGATAAAGCACTCGGGGTATATGATAAATCTGCCCAGGTTCAATTTGTTCAATGATGCTAACTGCAAGATCGTAATCCTGCGCGGCTGGCAACCCTTCTCTAATATTGCTAACTTCTTTTAAAAGATCAGAACGATATATGCCCAAATGTGCGATCATATTGTGGGCATAGAATAAATCCTTATTCCAGTCGCTCTTGAAATATGGATCATATCTCCGGCCGGAATCGTCAATTTTATCTTCGTCTGAATAAACCAGCTTGGCCTCCTGATTTTTATTGATGGCATCAGCTACCCAAAACAGGGCATGTTCGGTCAGTCGATCCTCATGACCAAGTAATGCTACCCACTCTCCTGCGGTCAGCATCAAGGCGTTGTTGAACGAGGGGGAAATGTGATCATTATTTTCCCCGTAAACAACTTTAATACGCGAATCTTCCCTGAAATAATGCTCCAAAATCCCGCGGATTTTTTTGTTTGTGGAAGCTTCAGCAGCAACATATAATTCCCAATAAGGATAGATCTGTTTCCGGACTGATTCTATGGCTTCAATCAACCATTCCGGTTTGGGATTATATGCTGGCATCAATACAGAAATCAGCGGCCTGCGTCCAAAATTATCTATGCGCAATCGCATGGCTGAACGCGCTTCGTCTGTAAGGGTGTCATAACGACGAATCCACTCAACATAATTATTTCGACTTGGTTCAGATCTGTCAGCTGTATCGAAACCACGCTTAATGCCGGCAAAGCCCTCCCGCCGATATCTCCGTATTATTTTCTTAAGAATGCCATGAAAACCGCCGCTATGCTTAATATAAGTCATGGCGTATGCAACAACGCATCGGCATCTTTTAAACTGGTGTCCAACAATGCGCAGAGGTCTGGTAATTCGCCAACTATTGGAATTAACAAATTCATCTATTAGTTTGTCACGGTAAGCCATTGTTTGTTTTAAACTGGCTATCTCGCC
Organism: uncultured Nitrospiraceae bacterium; assembly: GCA_903822005.1. Taxonomy (GTDB): domain Bacteria; phylum Nitrospirota; class Thermodesulfovibrionia; order Thermodesulfovibrionales; family Dissulfurispiraceae; genus Fen-1308. The sequence continues at coordinate 14,048 of CAIJNL010000023.1, read as the reverse complement.
TTCGCACTCGGAGACTGCAAGGTTGAGACTGGATATCTCGCGATTCAGATCGGCAACTGATCCTTTTAAGTGCTGTATCTGCCCGGTATATTTTTCGATGAAAAGTGGTGCCGGAATTCTTTTGAAAAAATTCAGAATAACCCGCTTATATGCATTTTCAAAGGACGCATTATTTGAAATTCTTAAAAATATAGGGTCGTTGTCATAGTCTAATAATATTTTCTCAATAAATTTAGCAGGATATTTTTCTGTATATTTTATTATCAAATCCCAGTCTATCAGTCTGTTCAACTTAACATCGAATCCGCCAAGTTCTTTGTAAATTGCAGCAGCATGAACAAATACTCCCAAATCAATATAATTAAATTGAACTAATTCATCAAAATTAAATGGACGACCGATTATAGCTTGTGACTGGCGATGCTTTATTTGTGCATAAAAAATGTCATAATTTGTGTTTTTTTCTATGCCATCAGCAAATGTTTCAAGGAAGTGCTCATGCATCAGATTGTCAGTATCCAAATATCCAATCCAATTATATTTAGCTTTTCTGAGACCTTCATTTCTGGCAAAAGCCGCTCCTTTATTATTGCGCAGCTTAAAATATTTTATCTTTCTTTTTTTTATTGCCACTTTATAAATTTCTTTTAAATATTTATCCGTTCCGTCCGTTGACCCGTCATCAATAACTATAAGTTCAAAGCGTTGATAAGTTTGAGCCAAAAGAGAATCAATAGCATTTTTAATGCAATCCTCGCGATTGTATGTCGGCATTATAATGGAAAATGAGACCTGTATGGTAATTAAACTCTCGTCTCTTTCTTTTGTACTCGCAATAAATATTTTCTCAGTCGAAGATATACCGATTCCGGAATGAGGGCATTACGCAATAAGCGCAGTCTCTCAAGCATTTTCCACCCGATACTTGATTGTATCGCATCAATTTGCCCCTTCAGCGCGGCAAGCGTCTCTGCGTACTGAAAAACTTTATCGGTGAGCCTCGTTATCTCGACGTCTGGATTGTCCACAGAAATCGCCAGCCTATTCCCGAATCTTAAGTCACTCGCCTTTACAAACCATCTATACTCCGTAAGCATAAAATTGACTCCGCAGCGGCTGCATTTAGGAATAGCTTGCATGTCGTGATAAATCCTTTTTCTCAGTTCACTGTATGCGGAACTATTCCAAATCTGTGTAAAGGGTGTCTCGAAAACATTGCCTACCTTCATTTCAGAGTCGTAATCATAAGTACAGGGAACCACATCCCCGTTAGAGAGTATATTCGACATTGTCCAGACTCTGCGGCAAATAGCATCTGCTCTCACCCTCTCAAAAGTGCCTGGGATGTATTCATAACGCCGATATTGAGGATCGGTGGGTAGCAATTCTTCGTCCTTTGCGATAACGCCATGGCTCGGGTTCAGGCTCTTGATCGTAAAAACGTCAGCTCCAGCATCTCGCGCCATACATTCAATTGCTGAAATTTCATGTTCATTTTGCTTCATAATCACCATGCGGACGTTAATCAGTGTTTTTGACCCGGTACGCTTTTTAATTGATATTGCCTTACGCAGTCCGCCGAGAACGCAATCGAGGTCGCCGCTCTTCCGATAGATCGCGTAGTTATCCGCCGAAACAGAATCCACGGCCACAATAAGGGTGGTCAGCCCTGATTTCAGCAGCTCTTCCGTGTAGGCTTCATCATTGAAAAATGGGCGTTTGTACTGGTAACGCTCTTGATACCGCGTTCCGACGCATAGCGAATCATCGACGGCAATTCAGGGTTCATAAGTGGTTCTCCACAATCCCAAAGAACGAGAAAGAGCAGTAGCGCTCCATATCGTCAATCAGCGACCTGAATTCATTCAGCCGCATATGCCGGTAAGGTCGGTTAAGCTCGCGCCTGCCGGTGGGGCACAGGATACATGAGAGATTGCAAAGACTCGTTGGCTCAACCTGAAGCATGAATGGAAAACCGCTGACGGTGAAGTCTCTTGTGTTCAGGGCTTCATTTGTAATAAGCACAAAGTTCTGGTACTTTTCTTCGGAGACGTTGTCCCGGCTATACTGTATTCCATCGTGAACCAATTTGATCGGCTGCATTGGAATTTATCTCCTTTATTATTCTATCTTTCAATAGAATAGAATGAACTGCAAATACACTTTCCCAAGCTAAAACATAATAATAAAAATCTGGTGCACATTCAATGCATCATACCATTTTCATTCTTGACTGCGATATGCACTTTTACCGGTTATACCTCTGACATCTTGCCATGCTCCATATGTAATATCCGGTTACACATCTTATTAACCAGCTCAATAGAATGCGATGCCATCACTAAAATTGATGCCTTATTTATATACTTCATAAGTCTGTCTTCAGCTTTTTTGCTGAATTCTGCATCTCCAACGGAAAGCCATTCATCCATGAGTATGATATCAGCATGAAACGCAGTGCAGGTTGAAAAAGCGAGACGTAGCAACATGCCTGATGAGTATATACGCATTGGCATATTAATATACTCCCCTAGTTCGGAAAACTCGATAATATCATCAATACTCTTCTTTATAACATCCATTGATATCCCCATAAGAATGGACCGCATTATAATATTCTCATAGCCGGTGAATTCACCATCCATGCCCAGCGAAAGGTCAAGCAGGGACGCTATAGTCCCCTTAACCGCCAGGCTACCTGATGATGGCCTGTAAACACCCGCGATCACTTTTAGTAAAGTGGATTTACCCGCTCCATTATGCCCAATAAGGCCGACTCTGTCACCTTTTTTAAATAAAAAAGATATATCCTCAAGTGCCCGAATGCAGGTTCCACTGGAATCATTGGCTATGCGCCCGCCTGTAGCAGCGCATACAAGTTTTTTCTTGAGTGACCGGCTAACGGAATCATATACCGGATAACTCAGAGAAACTTCTCTAGCTTCAATTTTAACCATGGAATCTATAACCAGTACGCCACTCGATGTCTATACCGCCTTAAAGCATATATTGCAAGTAGCGTGGCTATTACTATATATGCCGCCATAAACCCCCATAGATCCATGTGCGGAGTCTTTCCGAGAATAGGAGAGCGTATCAGTTCAATAATATGGTTAAACGGATTATAATCAGTGATCCACGAGTAGCCGGAAGGTAATGCATTTTTCATCCAGAAAACAGGTGTAAAAAAATAAATAAGCTGCAGCAAAACGGCGACAATCTGGATGATATCCCTGAATCTGGTGCAGACAATTGCCAGTACAATTGAAACCATGAACAGCAATAACAAGATCATAATTAATGCCGGCACTACATACATGCTCTGCCATGAAATGCCGCAGTACATAAGCATTAGAACAACCACAATAATAATATTGTGGCAAAACAAGATCAGATTATTCCACAATTTTCGCATTACATGAACCGATAATGGAATCGAAATTTGTTTAATAATTGCCTGATACTGCACAAAGGTTGAGCATGCGTCATTTATTTGAGTAGAGATAAAGAGCCAGACTATTTGCCCGATTGCAAAATACGGCAGAAACTCCTGTATTGGCGATTTGAAAATAACAGAAAACATCAATCCTATGCCGACTACCATAACCCCTGTGCTGATTGTTATCCAAAATGGTCCTATAATAGATCTCCGATAGCGATGCCTTATATCAAACCATCCAAGCAGAAACCACATATTAAAGTGAACTACAAGTGCTACTATCTCATTTCTCATTATTATTTCTCTGTGCTATTTTTTTTGCTGCTCCGCCCTCTCGGTTACAATCTGCCCAGGAGGAATTTAAGTATATTAAGTCTTTAAAGACTACAATGCTTCAATAAATTATATCATACCGTCTTGGCTAATACCTTCAAAAAGCCTCTTCTATATGCTCAATCAAATACCCGCTGTCCTTGAGCTTGATGCTAACCACATCGAATCTGATAGCTGCCTTGACGTCTTTATGTTTCTGATAATATAAGGCTATTTTTTTCAGTTTCTCACGCTTTCGCGCATTGACAGCCTCAAACGGTTCCCCAAACCTTTCGTTGCTGCGCGTCTTGACCTCGAGAAATACGGTTACTCCTTTATCCGCAGCCACGATGTCAGCCTCGCCAAGCGGCGTTTTATAGTTACGGCAGATGATAGTGAAACCTTTTTCTTTGAGGTAACTGACCGCGAGATCCTCACCTTCAGGACCGAGGAGACTGTTTTGTGATTTCATAAACATTGGTCTTCAATACTAATTTCCGTTCCGGAGAGCCGTTCAAGAAGACCTGGAATGCTTTCTATGTCTTTAATGTCTTTCTGGCAGAGGGCCCTGATGTTCTCTCTGAAAACAGAAAACTCTTCCCAATAACCGCGCAGATTTTCTGTAAGGGTGCTGTATAACTTATCGCCTTTTTCGTCCCAGTCCAATAGAAGGATGACCTGGTCATATTTTTGCGTCAGTTCTTCACAAAATTCATAGATGGATTTCCCGGAATGAAGGGTGATTATTTCACCGCTGAAGCCGAGCTTGCGGAGCGCGTGAGCATCCCGGCGTCCCTCGACGATCACAGGAACACTTTTGTTTGCCTCGTAAGCAGCCTGTAAACCCTCCTTCAGCCTGTTGGCCCGGTCAGCATCAAGGCTGTAAACAGGCATGCCCACGGAGATATCTGCATGCCTGTAGCAGAGCGCCCGCTGGTCCTGCAGCTTTGCAGAGGCCTTCCGCTTGTCCGCGATAGAGGGCCGCTGCTTCATCAGCCGCTATTCAACCGCAACAAAGGTTTCGGTGCGGTTGATACCCTTAATGCCTCTCACCTTTTTCAATATGTTGTCGAATATTATCGACATCGACTCTGCCTCAAGGACGGCTACTATGTCGTAATGGCCTGTCACTACATCGGCCATGGCGACGCCCTTTGTTGCCCTTAAAGCCTCCCTGATTTCCCTGTCCTTGCCCGGAAGCACGTTTGCCAGAATATACACTCTTGCCATAAGTCCCCCCCCAATTATTGCTGCCCAAGAACATAAGGCGGTATGTAATCCCCAAAATGCGTTTTTGCATCCATCAGCCGCTTTTTTTGCCCCTCCAGCACGGTAAACAACGCTGCCGGGGTGTCCTTAACCTCTGCTTTGTAAAATTTCATCAACCTCTCGATCTTGGCCAGGTTTTCGGGTACCCGCACAGTAAACTGTCTGATATAGTCAGCCTCAGAATATTCTTTGCGCAGCGACTCCTTGTAAATCAGCTTCAGATCGGCATACAATGGAATCCGGCCGGTAGGAGTGGTGATTGCATTCACGTCGTCGTTTACCCTCAGTTCCATCCATTGAAACCAAGCCTTTTTATCATTACGCGCATTCAGCCATTTGCCGTTTTTGTCCAACAAAAAGTAATTGACCGAAAAAATCAGTGGTGCTTTCTTTAGCCCCATACCAAAATCGAGGTTCATCTGGATGTATTTACCTATTGGAACCGAAAGAAAATCGAGATTCGCCATAGGATTGATCTCCCTCACGCCTTCCGCGCCAAGCGTGGCAGCAGTCGTTTCCGATTCAAGCCCGGCACCCTTCATGATAATGCCATGCACCCAGTCAAATGCCTCTTCGACAGGTACACATGTGTCTGAATCCCTTCCCCCATATACCATGCCGCCTATCTTGAAGCCTTCCGGGTCATCTATCCTCGGGTCAACATTTGGCAGCCTGTCCAGACTGATGGTAAACCGGCCGTTAGGATGCGACGGCGGGATGTCGCGTCCTGCCGCGTCCTTCTTGTCCTTTGTCCATTCGCCTGAATGGTTCCGCCCGGTTTCAGGCGCTATGACTCCCTTTTCATTCCAATACACATCCCCGGTTTCTGAAACGAGAATATTCGACATAATGACCTCGCCCGGCCCATTGAGAATGCCCCATAAAAGCGGATCGTCCTTTGCATTGACTCCCTGCAGTATGCCGAACATGCCTCTTTCCGCATTGGCCGCCCGCACCTCGCTGTCTCCCCTTCGCAGGTATGCAATATCGTCGCCGACCATGCTTTCACCCTCTATCATGGCCGTAGATGTTTTGCCGCACATCGAGGGATATGCCCCGGTAAAATACGTTGTCCTGCCACGCGGTCCTTTAATGCCCAGGATCAGCATATGCTCGGTCAGCCAATCTTCCCGGGAGGCCTTAAGGATCGCAAGGCGCATGGCCAGCTTCTTGAGACCTATTGAATTACCTCCATATTGGGTATTTGTGCAGAATACCGTGTTGTGGTAAAGGTCTATAAAGATACGTCGCTTCGCCAGGTCTTTGCTTACATTTCGTTCATCTACCTCACCCTGCGAATGGACAAACCGGAAGAAGACGTCCAGTATCCCACTACCGGCCTGGCGGGCAAATTCAGCATAACCCGGTCGGTACAGCAGAAATTCATTATGGATTACATAACTCGAGTCAGTCAGCTGAACACATGGGATTGTAAATTGAGATCCCGCCGGTCCGAGGCAAAAAAACGAGATAAACAGTTCACGCCCCTTCATGCTCTCTTTTAGTATCCCCCGGACCTCTTTACAGCCCTCTTCGCGGTCCTTTGTGTCTATGGCATGACCGAGATCAACGCCCGGCGGCACCAGAATACGTGTATTGTCTTTATCCCGGCCCTGATCGCCATAGGCATCAAAATGAAATGTATGGCCAGGAATTGCGAGTTTCGTTTCCTCGCCCCTTTTTAGCGCGGCATTCCTGATATAATCAAGTGACTCCGGGCTGTCGTCGTTAACAAATACACTGGCAGGGGAACATAGGTCTATATATTCGTCAATAAACCCGTGTAGGGCAGGACTCTCTATACGCTTGACCCTGTCAAAACTTTCTTTATTTAGTCGATTTTTCAATGAATTCAATACTTTCGGGTCCATATTCCCCTCCTTTTCTTGCTTGCAGATTTATATTATTATACACGTATAGGGAAATATATTAAAAATATTTTGTTATATAAGCAAAAAAATGTAATAATATAGCTTATGTTTAAATTAATTTTCATCGCCGACATGGGAGAAATAACACAGGGAATTTCCCGAGACTGCAAAGAACTTTTAAAGTCCTTGTGAAGATAGGATAAAGCCGATGGATTTTGGTCACATAATACAACAGATTATCATATCAATCGTCCCGATTATGCTGGCTGTTATACTCCATGAGGTTTCCCATGGCTATGTGGCTTACAGGCTGGGAGACCCTACTGCAAAAATGATGGGACGGCTGACGCTGAATCCGATTTCTCATATAGATATCCTTGGCACCATATTAATGCCGCTTGTTCTATATGTGATGAGCGATGGGTCATTCGTATTCGGCTACGCAAAGCCTGTGCCGATAAATGCCTACAATTTTAAAAACCCGAAGCGTGATATGGCGATTTCAGCAGCGGCAGGGCCAGTTACGAACATTATAATTGCCATGATAAGCATGCTGTTGCTTAAACATATTTTGGCTCCGCTTGCAGATATTGCTGAATTGTCAACTGTAACAACTATTTTGAACCCGCTGGCACTGATGTTAAGGGCATGCATAATTATCAATGTGGTGCTGGCTGTGTTTAATATGATACCAATACCCCCCCTTGACGGAGGCAGGGTATTGACCGGCATGCTCCCCTACCGGCAAGCCATGGCGCTGAGCAGGATCGAGCCTTATGGTTTCATGATCGTAATACTTCTTGCGGTCACTCACATTGCGGATTTCTTTATATTCCCTGTCATCAAGATGATTTTGCGATTATTGTATATGCTCTAAATGGAGCGGCAATCAAACTTATAATCCCCCTTCCGTTCCACTATTCTAAGGATCTGGCTGCGGGATTACCGTTGTGGAGGATAGTATATGAATAAAAAAAGAGTCTTAAGCGGTATGCAGCCGAGCGGTATGGTTCATCTCGGAAACCTGGTAGGCGCACTGGATAACTGGGTAAGTCTTCAGGACAGATATGACTGTTTTTATTTTGTTGCAGACTGGCATGCCCTGACTACGGGATATGCTGATCCTTCAAACATTAAAGAGAGTACTAATGATCTGCTGCTGAACTTCCTCGCGGCCGGACTTGATCCTGACAAATCGACAATATTTATCCAGTCCATGGTGCCTCAGCATGCTGAGCTGCATCTGCTTCTCTCAATGATTACGCCCCTTGGCTGGCTGGAGCGGGTTCCCACATACAAGGAAAAACAGGATAATCTGGAGGAACGCGATCTTTCGACCTATGGATTTCTTGGTTATCCCTTATTGCAGACGGCGGACATCATTATATACAAGGCAACTCATGTTCCGGTGGGGATTGATCAAATGCCGCACCTCGAAATATCCAGAGAGATAGCGCGCAGATTTAATCATATCTATAAAACCGATTTCTTTCCTGATCCGGAAGGCCTGCTTACTGAATTTCCGAAGGTCAGCGGTCTTGACGGACGCAAGATGTCGAAAAGTTATGATAACGCCATATACCTAGCCGACACTCCTGAGATTGTTGACAAAAAGATAAGACAAATGACGACCGATCCCGCCAGGATCAGACGCACTGATATCGGAGATCCCGAAAAATCGCCTGTTTACCAGCTGCACAAGATATTCTCGACACCGGCAGAACTTGCGAGCGTTGCTGAAGGATGCAAAAGCGCGGGCATAGGCTGTATTGACTGCAAAAAAATCCTCATTAAAAATGTCTTCTCATACCTTGAGCCGATCTGGAGGAGGCGCGAGGAATTAATCAGCCGCCCTGATACGCTTCGTGATATAGCCATAAAAGGCTCTCAAAAGGCTGCAATTACGGCTGAAGAAACCATGCAAACCGTAAGACAGATTATGGGCTTGTCGTAATCAGAATCAGAGTCTTCGAAAACCTTTACTCTAAATAAAAAAACAGGGTGCACAGAAAATAATCTGTGCACCCCTTTTCTCATTCAACTGCCGGGGCTTTGATACCCCTGCGAATTTAATACTACTGGCCCATTATCTGAACTTCAACGCGCCTGTTCTGTGCACGCCCGGCTTCAGTATCATTCTTCGCAACCGGCTTGCTCAGACCATAACCAACGGATTTAATATCAGCCCTCTTCACAGCGCCCTTCTTTACAAAATAGTCAGCAACTGCCTTTGCCCTTCTCTCCGACAGTCCCTGATTGTATTGAGCAGACGCGACACTGTCAGTATGGCCCTCAACCCTTATCTTGGATCCCTTGTGGCGGTTGATAAATTCAACGGCCTTCTCAAGCTCCGGAATGTCATTCTGCTTGATATCCGACTTGTTTGTGTCGAAATGCAGCAAAAGGACAATCTTTTCTACCGGCTTGGCAATCTTGCCATCGCAAAGAGCCTTGGCCTTGTCAGATGCTGCCAGCGCCATATCAATAGCATCCTGGGTCCTGCAGGAATAATATGTTGCATATGCATCATCAATCTGTTTCGCCACAGCCTTATACTTTGCCGGGCACTTCTTGTCGGCACCTCTTGCCTTTGCATCTGCAAGATCCTGCTCGGAATCAACAAGAGCAGCCGGATAAAAAGCATATGTATACTTTTCACCCTGGGTATACTTCATACAGCCTGAAAGCAGACCAAATGCAACAACTGCTACTACTAATAAGAATAATGCTCTCTTCATAAATGCTCCCCCTTCCTTTAGTAGGGATTATAAATCACCCGAGCCCTATGCCGGGTGCCTGTGTAAGACGCCGTGGACAAAGTCCTGGAGTCGAATCTATTAATAATTATACTGCAAAGCGTCTGAAAACCCTATTTATAGCAACAAACCGGGTATTCCTGACAAACCAATTTTAAATGAGTACGGTCACAATGTCAACAAAAATGTTATTGGCAGTTAAATTTTCTGTCCAGTGCCAAATAACCTTTGACAAATTTGTTAATATATATATTGGATTCTAATAAAAAGGAATGCTCCAAATGAACTATATTGAACAGATACAGTGCCTTGAGAAGGCAGATAAAGACTTCATATGGCACCCATTTACCCAGATGCGGGACTGGTTGGATGAAAGACCCCTAATCATTACCGAGGGCAAGGATTGCTTTATTAAAGACTCTGACGGAAAATGGTACCTCGATGGAGTGTCCTCCCTTTGGGTCAATATTCATGGACACCGACGCGAGTCAATCGATAATGCCGTCAGGGCGCAGCTCGACAAAATTGCCCATTCAACACTTCTCGGCCTCTGCAATGAGCCTTCGATACTCCTGGCCGAAAAGCTGATTGGCCTCACGGATAGTCGGTTTTCGGGACTTGTGCCGCGTCTCTCAAAAGTTTTTTATTCCGATAATGGATCGACCGCCGTGGAAGTCGCCCTGAAAATGGCTTTTCAGTTCTGGATACATAAGAGCCGGCCCAGAAAGCAGAAATTTATTGCTATAAAAAATGGATATCATGGTGATACGGTCGGCGCCATGAGTGTGGGCAGTGTGGACATATTTCACGCAACATTTGGACCGCTATTCTTTGACACCATCAAGGCGCCTTCTCCTTATTGCTATCGGTGCGAGTTCGGACAAAACTTTCCTGATTGCGGCCTTGCCTGTCTTGGTGCCATGGAGCGACTTCTTGAACGGCATGCGAAAGAATCAGCCGCTGTCATACTTGAACCGCTCGTCCAGGCAGCCGGCGGCATGATCGTCTGGCCAGAAGGATATCTGCGCGGGGTTCGTGAGTTATGCACAAAGTATGATGTTCTGCTCATTGCTGATGAGGTCGCTACCGGATTCGGCCGGACCGGCAGGATGTTCGCTTGCGAGCATGAACAGATCACGCCCGATATTATGTGCCTGTCAAAAGGGATTACTAACGGATATATGCCGCTCGCGGTCACTTTGACAACAGAGCAGGTTTATTCGGCATTTCTTGGTGAATTCAGCGAACTTAAGACTTTTTTTCATGGTCATTCCTATACTGGAAATCCCCTGGCTTGTGCCGCCGCCGTGGCCTCATTGGATATTTTTGAATCGGACGCGACATTACAGAATATGCCACGAAAAAATGGTATAATGCAGAATGCGTTGGCAGATATAGCGCAATTGCCGCGCGTAGGCAATGTTAGATGTAAAGGAATGATGGCAGGCGTGGAGCTTGTAAAGGATACTGTAACCCGGACCGCCTATGACTGGAAAGAACGTATAGGCTGGCAGGTTGCTTTCGATATGAGAAAGCGCGGCGTTATAATAAGACCGCTTGGTCATATACTGGTAGTAATGCCGCCGCTTGCAATAAGCGATAATAATCTCGCTTATTTTATGCGGGCACTGAAACAATCTGTTATTGAAGTCACCGGAAAATATTAGAATATGCATATTTTATCTGTCGGGGAGGAACAATGAAGACAATACTCTGTATGAAGAGATTTATTCTCCTCTATGCCATCTTGCTATTATTGATACCTGCCACCCTGATGGCTGAGGATAAAAGTATTGAATATACCATACAAAAAGGTGACACTCTGTGGACCATTTCGTCCGGGAAACTTAAGGACCCTTTTTTATGGCCAAAATTATGGGAGGCGAATCCCAAGGTTCATAATCCGCATCTGATATTCCCTGATCAGATAATCCTGATACCTGGAGAACTGTTAAAAGACTCTTTAAGAGGCGAGATGGAAAGGTCGCCTGGAGTCAGACTCAACACTAATAAAAGACTGGTTCCTGCCAATATAATCTCATCCAGATATCTGCCTGCCGGTCCGAGGAAACCGATAGTCTCCAGAGAAGTTCTTCTCGACAGCGGCTATTTTTCGCGCAGCTTTGTGCCTGAGGGAAAAATTGCAAGCCGCGACCCTGATAGGACAGTATTCGGCAACGGAGACGTTGTATATGTTAATGCTTCTTCCAGACTTATCCCAGACACAAAATTCTATATAGGGGATAAGGCAGAGGCCATTCATAATCCTGTAGGTGAAAATGAGATTGTAGGATATCTGGTAAGGATCAAGGGAATACTGCAAATCTCCGGTGAGGAAAACGGCAACACCAAAGGCATAATCACAGAAAACTTGAAAGAGATTAATGTCGGCGATGTAATTCTGAATTATTATCCGGTTTCGTTGCCTTTTGAGCCGGTGATTGAAAGAAAACCGCAATTGACAGGTGTTGTGATGGGGGTCGGAGACAAACGTAATCCGGGCGGAAGAAGTGATGTGGTATATATAAATAAAGGTTCAAGGCAGGGGATTGAAATTGGAGATATATTCACCGTCTCCTTGGGCAAGTCTCCGCATCCTTTTATCGGCACCCTCCAGGTATTTTCGGTTTTTGATGAGGCCTCTGTCGCAGTCATAAAAAAAGCGACATCCGAGGTCAACCCAGGGGACACGTTCGGTAATTGACCTAAAAAAAGGCCCTCCTGATCAGGGGGGCCTTTTTTTGTCTTTAATTTGTCTAACTGGTAAGTATCTTCAGTGCCCTGAGGCGGCTGGGATGCTTGAGTTTGCGAAGCGCCTTGGCCTCTATCTGACGAACACGCTCGCGGGTAATCGAAAGAAATCTACCCACCTCTTCGAGAGTATGGTCACGGTCAACTCCGATACCGAATCGCATGCGTATGACCGTTTCTTCTTTTTGGGTTAATGTCCTGAGCACCCGCTGTATCTGTTCGGAGGTCTCGATCCTTTCGGCATCCGAGTAGGGAGAGGGGCTTGCCTTGTCGCCGATAAAGTCCTCAAGCTCGGTATCTTCATCGCCAATTGGGGTCTGGAGCGCAATCGGGTCCTGAATGGCCCTGAATACCTCCTCGACCTTTCTTACCGGCACTGCCAGCTTCCTGGCGATCTCTTCATTAACAGGTTCCCGGCCAAGCTGCTGGGTCAGTTCCCGGGATGCCTTGGTAACCCTGTTATAAAACTCCATCATATGAACGGGAACGCGGATAGTCTTGGTCTGGTCAATAAGGGCGCGGGTGATCGCCTGCCGAATCCACCATGTGGCATATGTGCTGAACTTGAACCCCTTCTCGTATTTGAATTTGTCCACGGCCTTCATCAGGCCGATGTTGCCCTCCTGAATGAGATCAAGGAGCGGCAGACCCCGTCCAACATAATTCTTGGCTATATTTACAACAAGTCTCAGGTTTCTTGTAATGAGTTCGTTCTTGGTCTCACCAACCAGATACCGCGCCTTTGATATCTTGGACCAGAGCTCTTTCAGGGCCTCTGCCTTGATTCCGACCTCGGCCTCGATCTTTTTATAATCAGCCTGGACCTCTTTCAAAAGCAGCTCCAATTTTTTGGAATTCTGCCCTTTCTTTTTCTTGTCATTAAGCGCGGCCCTCAATTCCTTTATGGAGCCTTGCCTCTTTAATTTCTTGTCCGTTACATCAAGAATAGCAGTCAGCTCCTCAAGCCGTATCAATGTCTGAATGAGAGCCTCATCGGCCCTCTCATCTTCAGGTAATGCTTCTTCCTCATCCTCTACGGCAAAGGAATCCTTTATTCTCTCAAAAATTGGCAGTGTTGTTATCGTTCCCTTTATAATGTCCCTGCCCTGTTCAAGCTTCTTGGCGAGTTCAATCTCCTCATATTTGGTAAGGATAGAGATATCTCCCATAGAGTTGAAATAGGCCTGCACAAGGTCTTCAGCGCGTTCATGCTCCTCAACCTCTTCCTCGACGTCGTCATCAGGGGAGACACCCTCTTCATAATCGACGACCTTTACACCCATGTCATTCAGCACATCCATCAGGTCTTCAATTTCGTCAGGAGAGAAAAATTCGGAAGGAAGTGCTTCGTTTATCTCATCGTAGGTAATGACCCCACGCCGTTTGCCCAGATTAACAATTTCTTCAAAAATATCCTTTTCTTTCATACGCCCCCTCTGGACTGCCTACCAAAAAAAAATTAAAGAAAGGATCAAAATACCTCTCTTTAATCAATTATATACTGAATTTTTAATATTGCAAGCAAAAAATTGACAAAAGGGGGAGAGAAGGGGAAATAAATGGTCAAGGCGCACGGTCTATTAGTACTGGTAAGCTGAACACATTACTGCGCTTACACCTCCAGCCTATCGACGTGGTGGTCTACCACGG
>CAIJNL010000022.1 GCA_903822005.1 uncultured Nitrospiraceae bacterium | reverse complement strand
TCTTACAGGTGGTCTCGTTTGCCTGGGATTAAACCCTGATAAACTGGTCTCGTTTTGGTGGGATTGGATACCTTAGAACTGGTACCGGTTAGGTGGGATTTGCCCCCCTAAAATCGGTACCGAGTGGCTGGGACGTAACAGCTACTTGAAGGCATATGTGCGAATAAGGGAATAAGGGGTAGTAATCTTGAAGCAAAGATAGATAATATGGTCAACATCCCACTGCCTAAAAATATTGTATCTAACCTACATAGTTTGCGGTTTATTGGGAATGAAGCTGCACATGAGTTGGCTGCCCCGACAGTGGAGGAATTAAAGCTTGCAATCGAGATATGTGAAGATCTTCTTAATTACCTTTATGAGTTAGACTACAAAGCGCAGAAACTAGCTGGCGCACGTGGACCGAAAAAAACAGACCTTGAAAAAGCACATGAGCCATGATGGAAATGGTTGCTAAATATGATTGTCAGGGCCGCTTCTATTAAAAGTAGTGCCTGACCGCAAAATCCCGCCTAAGCTTCAGCCCCAACATGCCTCAGCGAGCCCCCGCAAGGACTTACGCAGGTCTTTGATATGCCATAGGTCATAGGCCGCCTGCATATTCAACCAGGTCTGCGCTGTTGAGCCAAAGCCAATCTCCAGCCTCAAGGCCATTTCAGCGGTAACGGCGCCATGCCCATTTACTATTTTGGACACAGTCTTCCGGGCAACCCCCAAACGCTCTGCGGCATCAGTAATCGAAAGCCCTAAGGGCTCAATAAATAAACCTTTTAAAACCTCACCCGGATGGGCGGGATTATGCATAGACATGACAGCTCCTCCCTCTCGGCATTTCCAGTCACATCTGAATTGTAACTGATCAGGTTGGGCATATAAACTATTGTCATCTTCCTCTCATACCCTTGATAATAGACGATAGACAGCAATAAATTGACTATGATTTTTCACATAGATAAAGCGCAAATTGAAGATATGGAACCAAAACTGCCGCAATTAATAAATACAGCTGGTTGTGAAATAAAAAAATTTAGCTTCAAATTTCTCATGCAATAGAGTAAAATTGTCTCATGCGTAAATCCATTGCATCGATGTGCTCTCCTTCATGATATATGCGGCTATCTGTTCATGGCGTGACATATATTGCACAATATCTTGTATATCAATATGTTATGAAGACAATATGTGCTGCTTGAGAAATTATATCTTGACAATCTTATCAGATGTGATATATTTTAGGTATCCGCATGAAAGTTAAGTTTGAACAGTCTGCGGAGGAAGCCCTTGCGTACATAATGCGGGACGATGAAGCTTTAGGCTACAAGATTTTAGTAAGGCTGAAAATGCTTGAAGCAGATCCTTTCCCGCATCAATTTAGCGATGTAACTGTCGAGGCTAAAGAAGTAATTTTTTTGAAGAAGCAGGGTATGGATGTTCGCAGTCTCAAGTGCAGCGAATTTCGTGATTTTCGGATTTTTTACTTTGTTGATGAAAAGGCAGGGCTGATTATTATTTGTGAAATAATTAGCAGAAAAATAGCCTTCACCGAAGATGCTCCTCATATTGAGAGGATAAAATCTGTGTATCTAAAGTATTTCAAAGGGTCCGGGAGCTTGAACTAGCATGGACGCTGCTAATAATAGATTTATTATTCCTCAGCCAACTGTATCGCCGATAATTGCCTATGGCAGTCATACCGCCGGAACGACTGGTGTAGTGCAATTATCAATTTTATCGCACAGCTGTAAAAGAGTTGCTCCGTGCCTCATTGTTTTCTTCTTGCCGGCTGATGGCTTTACCTATCACTGTGACGATCTAACAGATATAGACGATCTCATAACAAAGTATACTGCGACCGATGCCGGCAAAAAGGCATTTCAGCAGGCGCAGGAAGAATTGCACGCCGAGCTTCGTCAGGATGTTTTGACTGGTAAGCTTAACAAAGTGAAGTATTACCGGCTGATAAACAGCATGGATCAGAAAACGCTTTCCGGGCTAACCGGCATTAAACAATCTAATCTTTCACGTGTTGAAAGAGCTGGGTATACCGCAGATATTGATACATACAAAAAAATAGCTGAAGTTTTCAATATTGATTATAAGGAGCTTTTGCCATGATAAAGAAGTCAAAACTTATAGACTGTTTTGTCTGTGATGATGTGCGGCAGGAAATTAGCGGCAAGACAACCTTTATCGGAGTCTACGGGACAGACGTGGTCGTGCCAATAGTCCCTTTTATGATGCCGGGAATATATATAGTATCTAAATGGGATATCTCCACAGGCTCATTTAATGATGTAACTTTCAGGCTCGAGACACCGGACAAGAATCAACTGGGTCCGATAAAGACAACGGCGCCAAAAGATGTTAAAGGAACAAAACTGATGATGCACCTTGGGTTGATTCCTTTTCAGATACAGGTTGCTGGAGTCTACAAGGTGTATATAAAGATTGATGAAGAACCTGAAAAAACGATAACTGAATTTGAAATAAAGTTGGCAGCACCCATGCCCCCTATCAATAGCCAAAATTAGAAATTGCTTGATTTGTTAAATTAGTAAACGTTTTGTCCTGCTGTCTTCCCCCTATCATACCCGTTATAATAGATGCCGGAGGTCTGCCATTTCGCACATTATAATAGACGGCTACAATGTGACCGGCATTTTCCACAGGGACATGGAAAAGGCCCGCGATGAACTGTTGTCGCAGCTCGCCGAATACCGAAAGGGCCGGGAGCATGACATCACAGTTGTCTTTGACGGATACAGAAACGGAATGGCAACCCAGCAGGTCTCTTATAAGGAAGATATAACAGTAATATATACCCGGCTTGGTGAAAAGGCGGACGATGTGATAAAAAAGATGATCTCCCGGGAGCACAGGGAATGGCTTGTGGTAACCGCCGACAGGGACATAGTCAACCATGCATGGTCTTCTGGATCGGTTCCAGTAGTGCCTGATAAATTCATGGGCATTATTTCGAGGGCATGCAATGCAGGCGCCGAAGATGTCTCTGTTGTCAGCGAAAACAGTGAAGACGAAGACGATCAGGATGAAGACCGGGACCACAAAGGCAATCCTTACAAGCCTTCGAAAAAAGTGAAAGCCCTGAGGAGGGCATTGAGCAAATTATGATGAAGTCCATGAAGCCGGCAGATACGCTTACCGTATTCTTCAGTTTGGTGCTGATCGTAATCACCCTCATTTTCTTCCGCAGGATCGAATCTGCCGGATATCTGCTCGCACTGTATTCAATGATTATCTTCATACAGATGCTTCTGGTCCGCATCAGTCAGAGGAACGCATTTCTCACTGTTACCAGAGACATTGTTTTCCCGGTCCTGAGCGTGCTGATAATCTTTGACAGTATGGGCCTGGTCGTACACAGTATCAATCCGCAGGACATTGATTATCTGCTCATCCGGCTGGACTATCTGATCTTCGGCTGTTACCCGACCGTATATCTCGAAGGCATTTCTTCGCCGCTCCTGATCGATATACTGCAGCTCGCCTATTGCACCTACTATGTCGTGCCGATAGGTGTTGGTGTTCTGCTCAAGGTGCAGGGTAAGCATGAGGCCTTCGATAAATATGTATTCCTGATACTCCTCTGTTTCTATTTCTCTTTTGTAGGTTATATGCTCTTTCCCGCGCTCGGTCCGAGGTACACTATCGAACATCTCCAGACTGTTGATGCAGACGGCTTCATGGTATCAAAGACGATCCAGGACATACTTAACATGCTGGAGGGTGTGAAGCGCGACGCGTTCCCGAGCGGCCATACCGGCATCTCGCTTGCGTCACTTTTCCTCGCCCTCAGGTATGCCCGCAGGGCCGGGTTTATCCTTATACTGCCAATACTCCTGCTGGTATGCGCAACCGTATTTTGCAGGTATCATTATGTGGTGGATGTGATAGGCGGCCTAATACTGTGCGTTGTCACATTGGTGCTGGGTGAGTTATATTATAATCGCGGGAAGGGCAGAGGCAATGGATCTTCCTTATAGTAAGGCCAAAGACGGCATTATCATAGAAGTGAAGGTGGATCCGCGCTCTTCGAGGAATGAGATTGTTGGTGCAGTCGACAGGACCATCAGGGTCAAGCTGACAGCTCCGCCGGTGGACGGGGCCGCCAATGAGATGCTTGTCGAACTGCTTGCGAAAAAATTCAATATCAGAAAGAGCGATGTGATAATCATGAAGGGTGAGACGTCGCGCCACAAGCTGATCAAACTCAGGGGGTTGCAGATTGATTAAAAGCATGACTGGATACGGCGCTGCCGAGAGGGAAGGGTTCAAGGTCGAGGTGCGTACCCTGAACCATAAATATCTGGATGTATCGGTCAAGATGCCTTCGTATCTGATGGAGCATGATCTGACCGTCAGGAAGCAGATCAAGGACGCGTTTGAGCGCGGCAAGGTAGACGTTACGATTTCCCAGGCAGACAGGCGCCAGAAAAAGATTAAGGTAGACGCAGAACTCGCACGCGAGATGTATAATGCCTTTTCGGTCCTCCAGAAAGAGCTTGCGCTGCCCGGTAAACTCGACATCAGCTTTTTTGCGGGAAGCCGTGAAGTGCTGATGAGCGAAGAGCCGGATGCCAACCCGGAATCCATATTCGAAGCATTGAACGAGGCCGTCTCCAAGGTCGAGGAGATGCGCAATGCCGAAGGCCTGGCACTTGAACAGGAACTCAGGCAGAGACTGGACAAGGTCGACAAGAGCCATCTGGAGATCGGCGCAGCCGCGAAGAATTTTCTCCCGGTATACAGGGACAGGCTCCAGAAAAGGGTATCGGAACTGATGACCAACGGGCTGCCTGACGAAACAAGGATGGCGCAGGAGATTGCGTTCATAGCCCAGAAAGGCGACATCTCGGAAGAGATAGCGAGGCTTGGCAGCCATATCAGCCAATTCAGCTCGTTCCTGTCCTCGGGCGCTTCCATAGGCAGAAGGCTCGATTTTCTCTGCCAGGAGATGAACCGCGAGGCAAATACGATATCTTCAAAGGTGGACGATATCGCAATTATCAATCTTGCCCTGGATATAAAGGCCGAGGTCGAGAGGCTGAGGGAACAGGTCCAGAATATCCAGTAGGCGCTGGTTGAGGAGGAGGGTAATATGCTCGTCAATATCGGCTTTGGGAATGTTGTTTCCGCAAGAAGGGTGATTGCCGTAGTAGGTCCGGGCTCATTGCCTATCAAAAAGATGCGCGAAGAAGCCAAGGGGCGGGGAAAGCTGATAGACGCGACCGAGGGCAGGAAAACCAGGTCGATTCTCGTTACCGACAGCGATCATGTCGTACTGTCAGCCCTGGCGGTCGAGACGGTTGCCCAGAGGGTCACAAATCCATTGGCAGGGGCAGGGGAGCCAGGTGATACGGAAAAGTAGAGGCGGGATATTTGTGGTCTCTGCGCCTTCAGGCACGGGCAAGACCACCTTATGCAACAAGGCTATAGAGGCCCTGCCGAGCCTGTTCAGCTCTGTTTCTTATACAACGAGGCAGCCCAGGCCCGGCGAGATACCTGACCGGCATTACAGTTTCATAGACCAGGATGAGTTCCGGGCAATGATAGATGACGGCGAATTTATCGAATGGGCAGAGGTGCATGGCAACTTTTATGGCACGTCAAAAAGCCGTATTGAGGCCATCATAGGCCGGGGGAATGATGTTATACTGGATATTGACGTGCAGGGCGCGCGGAAGATACGGGAGCACTACCCCGAGAGCATACTGACCTTTATACTGCCGCCCTCGATGGAAGTCCTTGAAAAAAGGCTCTTTGACCGCAGAAGCGACTCGCTGGAGGTCATAGCGAGAAGGCTAAAAAAGGCGCGGGAAGAGATAAATGAGTATAAATATTACGATTATGTTATAGTAAACGACCTCCTTGAGGAGGCATTTGCGGCTTTTTCGGCCATTATAACAGCCGAATGCAACAGTATCAACAACATGGATCACGACTGGATCAGGGAACATTTTTTGAAGGAGGAGTAAATTGGACATAATATCACTTCCGATCGAATACGACAAAAAGAAGATAGAGAGCAAATACCGTCTGGCAGTAATAGCCTCACAGAGGTCACGGGAACTTGCGCTGGGCGCCCAGCCCCGCATAGCCAAGAAGTCAAAAATGATCAGCACAACGGCCCTTCTTGAAACCATATCCGGCGATATCAAGTTTCTGATCGGCGAAAAGGCGGCCGCGGCGCTCGAGAAGGCCGAAAAGATCGACTTCAGGAAGCTCATCGAAGACAAGAGAAAGTCCATAACAGATATATCCGAGCTCGAAAAAGACCTCAAGACCTATCTCCACGAGAGAGAGAATACCGAGAGGGTGCTTGAGGAACTCTTTAACGAGAACGACGAGAATTACGAGTCGTAAAAGGGCCTGATCGTCATCGTACGCACGCCTGCGTACCGGCAAGGGATTAATCGTGCTAAAAGGCAAGTCAATACTCCTCGGCATAACAGGCAGCGTTGCCGCTTACAAGGCCATTGACCTGATCAAGGGTCTGAAGAACGAAGGCGCCTCTGTAAGCGTAATAATGACCGGGGCTTCAAAGCATTTTGTCACCACCATGTCCATAGAAATAGCGGCAAGTCCCGGACCGGTTGTCTGGGACATGTTCGAAACAAGAATGGCCCATATCGACAGGCCCCGCAATGCCGATCTCTTCATCATAGCCCCTGCCACAGCCAACACCATCGGGAAATATGCCTGCGGCATAGCCGATAACCTGCTTAACGCCGCACTGCTTGCTTTTACCGGCCCTGTGATTATAGCTCCGGCAATGAACTGGCGGATGTGGCAAAACCCTATGGTACAAAAAAACATGCAGCAGCTTGCTTCGACAGGTGTTATTACGGTCGGTCCCGAAACTGGGCCGCTCGCCTGCGGCGAAGAGGGACAGGGCCGGATGGCAGGCATAGAAACAATCATCGAGGCTGCCCGGAAGGTATTTACTCCGCAGGACCTTGCCGGAGAGCAGGTGCTTGTAACCGCAGGGCCGACAAGGGAATATATTGATCCTGTGCGCTATATCTCGAACAGATCCTCCGGCAAGATGGGATACGCGCTTGCAAAGGCGGCCAGACGGAGGGGCGCGGCAGTCACACTCATCACCGGGCCGTCTGCCGTCAACGTACCGGACGGAGTCGAGACGGTCAGGGTCGAGACCGCATCTGAAATGCAGCAGGCGGTGATGCAAAGGATCGGGGACTCTTCGCTGTTTATCATGTGCGCCGCGGTAGCAGACTTTGCACCCGAGGCGACACTGCCTGAGAAGGCGGAAAAATCGGCAATACCATCCCTGAAGCTCAGGCTGAACCCCGACATCCTCCTCGAAACATCCAGGCTTGCGAAACGGCCTTTTACGGTAGGCTTCTCTGCGGAGACCGGGCATAATATTGCGCGGGCAAAAAAGAAGATGTCGGATAAAAAAGCGGACATGTTTATTTTTAACGATGTCACGAAAGAAGGCGCCGGCTTTGACAGCGAAACAAACGAAGTGACAATGATTGACGGACATGGCGAAACAGCCCTGCCCTGTATGCCGAAAGAGGAAGTGGCTGCCGCGATCCTCGACCGCATAACCAGCCTGAAGAGGGGTGGATAATTGGCACAGCGGAATCCGGTTTTCAATATCAACGCAGATTTCTATATAGAAAAACTCAAGGACATGGTCAGGGACAATCCTGACTCGAAGCTTTTCCTGACTCTTGCCGAAGAACTCCGGAAGCGGGGCGAAACAGACGAAGCGATGTCCGTGCTGACCTCCGGTATTTCGAAAAACCCCTCCTTTATCTCGGCCAGGCTCACCCTTGGCCGATGGCATCTCAGAGACGGCAGGTTTGCCGAGGCCAGACAGGAATTTGCGCAGGTGCTTGAGATGGCCCCGGCAGACAGGTTTGCCATTCGTTACATGAAAGAGATAGAGGACAGTATCGTGAACAGCAAGGGCAGGCGGGCGGTTGAGCGGCTAAATAAATTGCTGGAAGGCATCAAAAAGGCCTCTGCGGCCGAATCGACAGGGCGGGGCTGGCAAGCCGGGACCGGGAAACACTGATCATCATCAGGGAGGACATTCTTGGTTCACGCTGATAACAGGGCAGAAAAGCTCCGCCGCGTCATCATCTCAAAAAAGATCGATGCACTTCTTGTTACGAATATTAAAAATGTACGTTATCTGACCGGATTCACCGGATCTTCAGCCTTTGTTGTCATCACCAGGGACGGTTCTTATTTTGTAACTGATTTCAGGTACACCGAGCAGGCAGAGAATGAAGTGAAGGGTTGCGAGCTCGGACTCGAGAGCGCAGGCAGGATAGCTGTCATAAAAAGTATGGTCAGGAAGCTCGGCATCAGCCGGCTCGGGTTTGAATCAGGCGCAACCTATGAATTTTATGAACAGCTGAAAAGGCTGCCGGTCAGGCTTAGCGCGCAGAAGGGGCTTGTCGAAGACTTGAGGATGGTGAAGGATGCGCAGGAACTCAGCAGCATCCGCGAGGCGATCAGGCGGGCCGAGGAAGCTTTTCTCGCAACAAAGCCCTTTATCAGGGCGGGCGTGACCGAAAGGGCGGTAGGCCTGAGGCTGGAAGAAGAGCTTAAAAAGAGGGGATGCAGGCATGCTGCTTTTGATATAATAGTTGCGTCCGGAAAGCACTCATCGATGCCCCATGCGGGACAGACCGGCAAGAAGATCGGGAAGGGCGATTTTGTTATTATCGACTGGGGCGGTGAGGCCGACGGATATTACTCCGACATGACGAGGACGCTTCTGATGGCCGGTCCGGACCTCGAACAAAAGAAAAAGATATATAATATCGTCAACCGTGCTCGTGAAAAGGCCGTGCAGGCAGTGTCTGCAGGCAGGGGGTCGTCAGAGGTAGATGCCGCTGCCAGGAAGTTTATCGCCGATGCCGGATTTGGAGACTTTTTCGGTCATGGCACCGGTCATGGAATAGGGCTTGACGTGCATGAAGCCCCGAGGATATCCCGGACCGCAAACAGGCCGCTTGCGGAAGGTATGGTCTTCAGCATCGAACCCGGCATCTATCTGCCCGGTGTTGGAGGTGTCAGGATCGAAGACCTCGTGCTTGTCGAAGGCAGGGGCATAATTCTGACCTCGCTGGGGAGACGAATCGAAATTACAGGCAGGTGACTGATTAAACAGGCATAAAAACAGGCATGAGCATATTGACTAATGTCGTT
This sequence comes from uncultured Nitrospiraceae bacterium, assembly GCA_903822005.1. Lineage (GTDB taxonomy): Bacteria > Nitrospirota > Thermodesulfovibrionia > Thermodesulfovibrionales > Dissulfurispiraceae > Fen-1308. The sequence continues at coordinate 31,935 of CAIJNL010000022.1, read as the reverse complement.
GTCCGCTCATATACTCATATACCTGTTTTTCGTATGCCATTATCTATCAATAAATGTATCTGATAATAAACTCATTAACCAGACTTATCAGGAGGTAAGATTGCTTAGCACAGCAGATTTCAGAAAAGGAGCAAAAATAGAGTACAAGGGCGAGCCTTGCGAGATAGTTGAGTTTCAGCATGTGAAAATGGGCAGGGGCGGAGCTGTGATAAGGACTAAACTGAAGAGTCTCAAGACAGGCAATGTGCTTGAAGACACATTCAGGTCGGGCGAGAAATTTGATCAGCCGCAGCTTGACGACAGGAATATGCAGTATCTCTATGAGCAGGATGGGTTTTTCCACTTTATGGATACGGAGACCTTTGAGCAGGTTGTGCTTTCGGCCGATCAGCTCGGAGATACAAAGAAATTCATAAAGGAGAACATGGTCGTCTCGATGCTTTATTACAAGGAGCAGCCGCTAAGCGTAGAACCGCCGATGTTCGTTGAGCTTGCGGTTGTGGATACAGAGCCCGCTTTCAAGGGCGACACAGCTTCAGGCAGCAATAAGCCGGCCAAGCTCGAAACAGGCGCTGTGGTCAAGGTGCCGTTTCATATAATGGTCGGCGATGTTCTCAGGATAGACACAAGGACGTGCGAATATATGGAGAAGGTGAAATAATAAAGAAATAAGCTGTCCGCGTCCCCTGAAATTTCAATGCGGGAAGGATGCAGCAGTCAGGGACAGCTCCAGGGGGAATTTAATGGAAAATGAAGACTTGAAGGAACTGATAGGTCTGCTTAAAGACACCGATATAACCGAGATCCAGCTCGAAAAAGAGGGTGTCAAGATCAAGATCAAAAGAGAGAAGTATTTCGGGCATCACGATATGCCTCAACAGGTGATGGTCGAGAGAAAGGCTGCCAGGGAAGAACCGCAGGGAGTCCAGGCGCCGGCAGTGCCGGACAAAAAACTCTTCACGGTCCCCTCTCCCATCGTCGGCACTTTCTATCGTTCGCCTTCGCCCGAGGCCCAGCCCTTTGTCGATATAGGCACAAGGGTCAGAAAAGGCCAGGTGCTCTGCATACTCGAGGCGATGAAGCTGATGAACGAGATAGAAAGCGACGTGGACGGTGTTGTCGCAAGGATACTGGTCGAAAACGCCCATCCTGTAGAGTATGGCGAGCCGCTCTTCCTTATAGATACAGAGGCGTAGCACTATGAGTCTATTCAAGAAGATCCTAATAGCAAACAGGGGAGAGATCGCCATAAGGGTGATCAGGGCCTGCAAGGAACTCGGCATCAGGACAGTGGCCGTTTTTTCCGACATCGAAAGAGAGGCGCTGCATGTGCAGCTCGCTGATGAGGCCATCTGCATCGGTCCCGCCAATTCCACTCTCAGCTATCTTAATATACCTGCGATTCTTAGCGCTGCAGATGTCACGGATTCTGAAGCGATCCATCCCGGCTACGGGTTTCTTTCGGAGAACCCGCATTTTGCCGAGGCCTGCGCCACATCGAATATCACTTTCATCGGCCCTTCGGCAGACAATATAAGGATAGGCGGAGACAAGTCAAAGGCCCGCCAGGTCATGAAGCGCAAAGGCATTCCGGTTGTGCCCGGCAGTGACGGGCCTCTTTCGTCGGAAGAGGCCGCCATAAAAACAGCGAAAAAGATCGGGTTCCCGGTGCTCTTCAAGGCTTCGGCCGGCGGCGGCGGTAAAGGCATGCGGGTTGTGCGCGCGGAAGAGGAGTTGCAGCAGGCCTTCAACATGGCACAGAGGGAGGCGCTTGCGGCCTTCGGAAACGGAGAGCTCTATGTCGAAAAATTTCTCACTTCCATCCGCCACGTTGAAGTGCAGATCATCGCGGACGGCAAGGGCAACGTAATCCATCTCGGAGAGAGAGACTGTTCAATCCAGAGAAGGCACCAGAAGCTGATCGAAGAAGCGCCCTCTACAATAGCGACCGAAAAGTTCAGGAAGAAGATAGGCGATTATGCGGTAAGGGCCGCCAAGGCAATGAAATACAAGAACGCCGGCACCATCGAATTCATAGTCGATCAGGACCAGAACATCTATTTTATGGAAGTGAATACCCGTGTGCAGGTGGAGCATCCGATAACCGAGGAGATAACAGGGGTCGACATAATAAAGGAGCAGATAAGGATCGCGGCCGGTATGCCGCTCTCATACAAGCAGAGCCAGATAAAGACAGCCGGGCATGCCATCGAATGCCGCATAAACGCTGAAGACCCGGAGACCTTCATGCCGTCCCCCGGAAGGATCACCCTTCTGATTCAGCCGGGAGGGCCCGGAGTGCGTGTGGACAGCGCCGCCTTTAACGGCTGGATGGTCCCGCCGAACTATGACTCGCTTATAGCCAAGCTTATAGTGCATGCAGATACAAGGGCAGAGGCCATAGCGCGCATGAAGAGGGCGCTCGACGAATACAGGATTGAGGGCATCAAGACGACTATCCCTCTGCATAAAAAGATACTCAACAATCCCGATTTTCTTAAAGGCACCTTCAATACAGACTTTATCGAGAAGATGGCGCAGGCCAAAAACGGCAACGGTAATGCCAAGGCTGCGACCGCGGATGAAAAGTCTTAGCCGCATATGTTTTATTACGCCTGACGACAGGGATGTCGACAGGGTCGAGAAGATACTCGAGGCCGCGCTTCAGGCCGGTATCAGGTGCGTACAGTTCCGGAGAAAGGATGGGGTCAGGCGGCAGCTCTACCACGACGCCCTTAGGCTCAGGGACCTCTGCCGGCGTTTTGACGCGGCCTTCATCGTAAACGATTTTGCGGACCTGGCCCTGGCAGTAGAAGCGGACGGGTTGCATGTGGGGCAGGATGATCTTCCCCTTGCCGTGGCAAGAAAAATAATGGGGAACGCAATAATCGGCGTTTCAACTCATACTGTGGCTGAAGCCGTGGAGGCAATGAAGGGTGGGGCTGATTATATCGGCTTTGGAGCCATCTATCCGACTGCCACAAAAGATGTCCCCGAGACCACAGGCGCTGACGCCATAAGAGAGATCAAGGCCGCGGTGTCCATACCCGTGATCGCAATAGGCGGGATAACGGCCGGGAATACGAAGGATGTCTTCATGACCGGATGTGACGGGATTGCCGTCTGTGCCGCCATCAGCTGCGGGGACATAAAAGCGAATGTGACCGCCTTTCGAAAAGGGCTTCCGGATATGGAGGAAGTTAAAATTAAGGGCAGATAATTTCCCATCCCGGTTGATCTTAAATTGACAAGCAATTCGTATCAGTGATATATTTATGATACTGGAAGTAAAGCATTTTTTGAGGCTGCATAGCGGATTGTTCAAGTAAGAGCTACTGCGAGGAGAGGGAAGATGGCAAAAGAAAAGATTGTCGTCATTGATGACAGCCCGATCGTCAGAAAACTGGCTGAGCTGGCCCTCGAAGAGGAAGGCTATAAGGTTTATACAGCCGAAGACGGAGAAGAAGGTCTTCGGATATGTGAAGAGGTCAGGCCTTCCGTCATACTTGTCGATTTTATCATGCCCAGAATCAGCGGCTACCAGTTTTGCGAGGCCGCCCGCGATAACGAACTTCTCAAAGATATACCGATAATCCTGATTACGGGCAAAGGCGAAGATGTGGGAAAAAAGTTTGCCGAAAAATTCGGGGTAATCGATTATTTCATTAAACCCTTCAAGTCCGAGATCCTCGTCGAAAAAGTAAACGCGCTTATCTACGCGCAGAAGCTTCAGTCCGGAGAGGTGACGCTGCCAAAACCGCCCCCGCCTGTTACATCTGGGCCAGAGACGTTATATGGAGGGCACGAAAGTCAGCAGCAATCTGTCTATGGTATGCCTGATGCACCGGTAAAACCAGTATCAGAAATTGTCCCTGCCGGGCCGGAACCCGTTGAAGACCACATCGAGTCTTTCAAATTCGATGAAGCTGAGCTGACCCAGGCGCAGCCTGTTGATTTGTATGCCAAGCCGGGTGCCGCTTTTGAACAGCCGCCTGATCCTTTTGCACTGCCAGATGATCCATTTGCCCAGGCGCACGAGGCCTTTGCACAATTGCAAAATGCCGACAATGAAAGCGTTTCCGGCGATACTTTCGCTTTCCCCGGGACATATGATTTTGAGCCTGCCCGCGAACTAAAGGCGATGCAGACCTTTGGCAGCAGTATGGAACAGCCTTCAGGTTTTCAGCCTGTTGGGGCCATTGAAGAAACCCTTGACGCTGTCATGCGCCGTTATTTTACCGATGAGCTGCCGGACCTGATCGAACAAAACATGGACGATATCCTGAGGAAATACGGACTTATCAAGGATTCCTCGATACTGCTTTCAGGTAATCTGCAGGCTGTTTCGGGTACGGAGATACTCAGGCTTATAGATGCCCAGAGAATGACCGGCAAGTTTTTTGCGTATTCCAGCTCCGGGAGCGCGGAGATATATTTTGCAAAAGGGGCTGTGGTATTTGCCCTCACGAGCAGACAGGGCAAGACCCTGACATCGAAAAGGATCGCGATTATAAAAAAGGGACCTCTGAATGAAGTGGGGGACCGTACACGGGAGAGCATGCTGGATGCTGTTTTAATGGTTGGTGAGTTTAAAGAGGGTGGGTTCTTTTTCGAAGAGATGGTGGTGCCCAAGGCCATGCTTGAACTGAACCACCGCAGCAATGTAACGGCCCTGGTCCTTGAGGCACTGAGAAGCAAGGGCGAAAGGGCTGATGAGGCTTACGGGATTACTGTTTCCAGCATACTTGTCAGGACTATCAGCGATACCATTGCGCGCGGCATCGGGATGAACGCGTCAGAAACAGAGATGTTTTCGGCTGTTGACGGGAAAAGAAGCGTATCTGATATCGGCAGCCACAGCGATCTCGGCATGACTGAGGTCACAAGAATATTAAGCAGGCTCCACAAGGCCGGCGTTGTAGCGGATAAAGGAGGATTGTAATGGCCCGGATTCTTATTGCTGAAGACAGCAATACGGACATCAAGTTTATGGAGTCCATACTGGCAGACAAGGGGCATCATCTTGTTCTTGCCAAGGACGGAGAAGAGGCCGAGCAGAAGATCAAGAGCGAGCCCTTTGATATGATTATCCTTGATGTGGTGATGCCCAAAAAAAACGGCTTCCAGTTGTGCCGGTGGATAAAAAAGGAAGACCAGTTTAAACATATTCCGGTCATAATGGTCACATCCAAGAAAGAGGAGAGCGACAGGGTCTGGGGCAAGCAGCAGGGCGCGGATTTCTATCTCACAAAACCGTATGAACCATCCGAACTGCTTATGGCCATGAGCAAATTTCTCGAACCATGAAAGAAGACCAGGCGCCGCAGGGCGCGCCAAATCAAAAGACGTTTTGTGTTTTCGGTGTGGGAGAAAGAGAATTTCTGCTTGCAGCGGATGAGGTGCGCGAGATCGTAGACATCTCCAGGATCTTTCCCATTCCGGGAGCGCCCGACTATATATACGGCGCCTTGCCGCTGCGCGGCAAGATCATTCCCGCTATAGACCTTTCCAAGATTTACCCGGTTGAAAAGCCGTCTTTTGCAAATCCCAAACTTCTGGTCATAGGGGTTGAGAATGAAAACATAGGTTTTCTTTCCGAGACATCACCCTTTTTCGTCACGTTTGACGACGACATACTGGTGGATGACCTGATCGATACGAAGAGCTTTTTCGAGACCTACCGCATAAAGAATATGGGATATGGCAAAAATTGAAAAATCGGAATTGCTCGAGTATTTCCTGGCCGAGGCTGAGGATTATCTTAATGTGATTGGCTGCGGGCTTCCCCAGCTCGAGAGCGCGGAAGCCGCGGACAAGAATGCAATACTTGAGGAGCTCTTCAGGGCCGCGCACACACTTAAGGGCGCTGCTGCCATAGTCAAGCTTACCGTTACCAGCCGCATTGCCCACAGCATGGAAGATATCTTCGAGGCCTTCAGGAATGAGAGCCTGCCTGTATCCAAAGACGCAACGGAACTCCTCCTCCTGATGCTTGATTCCATAGCAAATATACTCAGGGACATATCCGCCGGCGGGGAAGAGAATGAAAGTTTGGAGGGCAAATACTCCGAACGGATAGCGGCGTTGCTGGCTTCATCTGGAGGAGCCAGGGAACCGGCCGGCGTTCCTTTCAGGGCTGAAGAGGTTGTTGAGCCGAAAAAAGAAGACATGGAGTATTCTTTCGGCAATTTCATCAGACTCGAACTGCGCAAGATCGAGGAGATGTTCAATCTGATCGGCGAAGTGACGATCCTGAAGAACCATATGCTCAAGAAGACCAAAAATGCCGGAGACCTTTCTGAAGAAGTGCTCTTTGCCGGCAGACGGCTGCTTGAAGAGGTCAACAGGTTTGCTGAACGCCACTCCTATTCAATAAATGATAATACAAAGTATGTCGATCCCCTGTTTTCGGAATTCGGCGAGCTCGAGTTCGACCGGTATGACGAACAGAATATCTTCTCGAGAAAGGTGCAGGAGCTGACCGAGGACATCACCGAGGCCATGAAAGAGCTGATGGGCTTCTATGAGACCTTTCAGGACGACATCAAGTCCCTCGACAGGGTAGTCAAGAATCTCAGGTCCGACCTGTCGGATTCGAGGATGATGGACATAGGAAGGCTCTTCCAGAGGTTTGTGCGGCCTGTCAAGGAAATGGCCAGGGAGGCCGGAAAAAAGATAGAGTTCCAGATCTCGGGACAGAGTACAAAAATCGACAGGGTCATTTTCGAAAACCTTTTCGACCCCCTCATGCATATGATCAGAAACTCTGTCGGGCACGGGATTGAAAACAGCGAGGACAGGGCGGGCAAGGGCAAGAAGAAAGAGGGCACCATCTCGCTGTCAGCCAGGCGAGAGGGCATTAACATCGTTATCGAACTGGCGGACGACGGCGCCGGTATTGACACCGGCAGGATCATAGACGAGGCCGTCAGACGCGGGCTGGTAGGGCCGGATGTAAGGCTTTCGCGCGAGGAGATATTGTCACTTATCTTCCTGCACGGTTTCTCGACCGCGGCCCAGACCGACATGACTTCAGGCAGGGGCGTTGGCATGAATGCCGTACGCAATCAGATAGCCAACATCAACGGCACTGTCGAATTAAGCACTGAGGCCGGCAAAGGGACCACGTTCAGGATCAGGGTGCCTTCATCGATGGCCATCACCAATGTAATTGTCTTTAATTATGCCTCCATGGAGTTTGTGATGCCCACAAGCCTGATTGAAGAGGTGGTACAGTATGAACCCATGGCCGAGAAAGTGGAAGTGGAAGGCCTGGAACGGGTCGGGAATATGGTGAATTATCGCGGGGCGACCATATACGCAAAAAGACTCTCCGATGTGTTTCATGTGACCGGCAACGGCAGGACTGAGCGGAAAGACGGATTTGTAATTATCTGCAGTGTTTCGAACAAGAAGGTCGGTCTGATAGTGGATGATGTATTTGCCCAGGAAGAGGCGATCATCAAGCCGATCAACCGTTTTCTTGACGGACTTTCGATCTATTCAGGCATTACCATATCCGGAGACGGCAAGGTGCGGCTCGTCCTGAATCCGCTGAAGATATTCGAAGAAGAGACAAGGACCCTTACGATAGCGCCTTCGGAGGCAGAAAGCTTTGAGGGGAGACGAGTGCTCATTGTGGACGACTCATTGAGCGTCAGAAAATATCTCACCGCCTTCTTCCTGGCGAGAAACCTCAGGGTCTATACTGCGGCAAACGGCAGTGAAGCGCTGAAGGAGCTGGAAGAGAATGAAGTGGAACTTGTTGTGGTTGACCTTGAAATGCCGATCATGCACGGCTATGAACTGGTCAGCAGGATAAGGTCAATAGATAAGCTCCGGCATATACCGATAATAGTCCTTACATCGCGCAGTACCGGCAAGCACAAGGAAAAAGCCCTCGAGCTGGGCGCGGACGAATACATGGTGAAACCCTTTGATGAACGCACTATGGAAGACGCACTCAGGAAGTATGCGTTGCTGCAGACTGTTTGACAATAAATAACTGACCGGCCGCGCTGATAGCCTTTCAGTCCAATAAAAAAGAACATCTCCTCCGGTGAAGAGATGTTCTTTTTGTTGTTTCAGGTGGATGCCTAGAATTTGAACCTTGCCGTAGAAGTTATCAGGAAGTTTGAAGTGTCCGACAGGGACTTCGATATTTCAGTCAGGTCGTGCACTATGCTCAGAACTTCCTGAGAGATCCTCTGAACTTCTTCCATCGAGAAGGATACCTTGTCTGTAAGGCCGCGCTGTTCGGTCGTGGCCGCATCGATTTCGGCCGTGACCGCGCCGATGTTTTTAATGAGCGTCTCTATCTGTCTGAAGATGGTGCCGGTATCGCTCGCCATGTTTGTCTCCATCTCGACATAGTTTGTCTCTTCTTCGAGATGCTTGGTAACGCTCGAGGCTTCAGACTGAATTGCGCTGATGATGTCCGATATCTGTTTGGTCGACTTGGCCGACCTTTCCGCGAGGCCCCGGATTTCATCTGCGATGATAACAAAGCCCTTGCCCTGGTCGCCGGCACGGGCAGCCTCAATGGAGGCATTAAGGGCCAGCAGGTTCGTCCTGTTGGCGATTTCCGAAATTAACTGAGATATAATGCCGATTTCCATCAGTTTTTCGGAGAGCAGCTTCATCCTCTTGTTTATTGCCTGGACTGTTACGCGGATGAGCTGCATGCCGTTTATCGAATCCGCGACTATCTTGCCGCCCTTATTGATTGCGACAAAGGCATCTTCAGAAATATGCTGCGCCATCTTGGTTTTTTCAGCGATCTGGGTTGCGGATTCAGCCGAAAAATGGACCGCATCCGAGGCTGTCTTGACTTCGGTCTTCTGGAGCACGGCGCCGTCCTCCAGCTTGCTGATGATCTGCACCAGGGCAGAGCTTCGGGTGTTCGCTTCACTTGCCGACCTGTGGACCTCCCTGATCAGCTCGGCAAGTCCCTCAGCCATCAAATTGAAGGCATCAGCAAGAGATCCGAATACGTCTGGTGTCACCTCGGCCTTCTGGGAAAGGTCACCCTCTGACGCGGCGCTGAGTATGTTGAGGAAGCGTATAATGTCTCCCTGCATGCCTTTTCTCTCATCATCTGTCTGAATAAGCGACGCCAGCCTGTCCATCGTCTCGTTGAAAGTGTCGGCAATGTCGCTGAACTCATCTTTTGAGGTGATCCTTATCCTGTCGTTGTAGTTGCCTCTTTTGACGTTGCCTATGACGGTTTCTATCGATTTCAGCGGCTTGACTACGCTATTGCGAAACCATATAAGGTTAAGGACTGCAACCAGGGTGAGGCCCATGCCGAGAAATACAAGGGAGGGCGCAAAGTCTATAAGGTCGGCGGTTCCGATATCGGCTTTGAGGACGTTATATCCTCCGATCGCCAGAGTACCGGCAATAAGTATTGCCGTAACAATGCAGGACGTGACGGTAATTGTAAGATATCGTTGGTTTAGGCTTTGTTTCTCCATGTGCTCTCCCGTGATTGCATAAATTTAATAGGGGGAAAAGAAAATATCCAGCAATTCAATGTCCCATAGTACAATAAACATGCCTGTTTGTCAACGGCAAGGAGACGGGGACGATGATGTTTTTCAATCTTCGAATGTCACTCGCATGATCTCGTCGAGCGATGTTGCGCCTTCCATTACCTTGTTGATTCCGCTCATGCGCAGGGTCGCCATACCATGCTTTAGTGCTTCCCGCTTGATGTCCATGCCCGAGGCGCCCTGCAGGACGAGCTCCTTCAGCTCATCCCGTATGGGCATTACTTCGTACAGGGCCAGCCTGCCCCTGTAACCGGTATTGTTGCAGTTGGCGCAGCCGGCGCCGCGATAGCATACAAACTTGCCGATTTTATCCTGGGGCACTCCTACCTTGAGCAATGCCGCATCCGAGACCTTCTGCTCTTCCTTGCAGTTGGGACATATCTTCCTCGCGAGTCTCTGGGCAGCTATCAGTATTACGGATGAGGAGACCAGAAAAGGTTCGATGCCCATGTTTACAAGTCTTGTAACGGTACTGGGCGCATCGTTCGTATGCAGGGTGCTCAGGACAAGATGGCCTGTAAGGGCCGCCTTGACCGCGATCTCCGCCGTCTCAAAATCGCGTATTTCACCGACCATCACGATATCGGGGTCCTGTCTCAAAAATGACCTGAGGGCCGTAGCAAAGGTCAGGCCGATCTCTTCCTTCATCTGCACCTGATTAATGCCGAAGAAGTTGTATTCAACCGGGTCCTCGGCCGTCATAATATTTACCGCGGTCTTGTTAAGCCGACCAAGGGCGGAATAAAGCGTGGTAGTTTTACCGCTGCCGGTCGGGCCGGTTACCAGTATCATGCCGTAGGGTTTTTCGAGCGCCTCAAGAAAATCATTCAGCGGCTTCTCGTCAAAACCCAGTTTTGACAGGTCAAGCTGGAGGCTGGACTTGTCAAGAATTCTCAGGACCACCTTTTCGCCGTAAAGGGTAGGCAGCGTAGATACCCGGAAGTCGACCTCTTTCTTCTTTCCGAATTTAAGTTTGATTCTGCCGTCCTGCGGCAGCCTTCTCTCGGATATATCCAGATGGGCCATGATCTTGACCCTCGATATTATTGCGTTCTTGATCTTTGTCGGCAGTCTGAGTCCGGGGTGCAGTACGCCGTCAACGCGATAACGCACGCGAAGCATTTCTTCGGACGGCTCGATATGAATATCGCTTGCCCTCGATTTCATGGCATTGTACATAATATTATTCACAAGCTTTATGATGGGAGCGTCGACATCGACCCTTCCGAGCGCGTCCTCTTCTTCCTCTATTACCGTAATCTCTTCGAGTGCGCTGCCTATGACCTTTGACAGGTCTTCTTCCATAAAACCCTTTTCTTCGGCAAAGTCCAGATCAGAGGGTTTTTCTTCATCAGTTACATAGTTCATCTCCTGGATGAACGCCCGCTCGTCAGTGAGGGCACTTTTTTCTTCTTCTACTGGCGGGGCCGTCCGGGATAAAACAGGGGAAGCAGTATGTTCTCCTTGTGGGCGCGTCATTGGCGGACGCCGCATCATTTCGGTCTTGTCTTTAAGGGAATAGTTTTTTTCGATGGCGTTTATTATCGCCGACTCGGCCGCGACATAAAGACGCAGCTTCATGCTTGTAAGGAACCTGATATGATCAATGGCGAAATTATTTGAAGGGTCGGCTATTGCAATCTTGAGCTCTCCGTTACTGTATGAAAGAGGGATTATCTGGTATCTTTTTGCTGTTTCGTAGGGGATAAGCTTTATTGCCGATTTGTCAATCGCAGTGGCCCCCACATTGACGGGCGGTACACCGTACTGCCTGCTCAGCATCATTGTCAGGCTTTCCTCGCTGACAAACTTCAGTTTCAGGAGGACGCTGCTGAGTTTCTCACGCTCTCGCTTATGTATAGCCAGTGCTTCAAGGAGCTGTTCTTCGGTGATCAGTTTAGACTGAAGTAAAAGGTCACCTAGCGTTGATGCACCCACAATTCCCATAGTTTACAATACCTTAAATTGGCAGTATTGTCAAATATGTTTGGGGCCCCGATGAGCATATTACCTGAGTCGGCGGACAACAGGAAATGGCTGCGGTCCTGCAGATAACGGTTTGCAACTTCTAAAGTGCATGTGGAATGAATAGTGGTGAATTTGAGTAAAGGAGCCGTGCCATTGCCTTTTACGGATTGACTTTGCCCGCAGCTAACTATTATAATCCTGTTTCTGGAAATTATTGTTTCGGAGGTAGAAATGGCAGCTTATACAACTTATCATCCTCACGTCGCACGAAGGAAGAAGACCCACGGCTTCCTTACACGCATGAGCACGCGTGGCGGCAGAAGGATACTCAAGAACAGAAGGGCAAAGGGTAGAACCCGTCTATCCGCCTGATAATCCGGCGAGAAGTGAAGACAATCCTGATAGCATCAATCAAGCTTTACAGATACATCATCTCGCCTCTCATGCCATTGTGCTGCAGGTTTGTTCCCTCATGCTCTGAGTATGCCATAGAGGCGATCACCAGATATGGATCCATCAAAGGCGGGTTTCTCACCGCAAAGAGAATCTTGAAATGCCATCCTTTTCATGCGGGCGGATATGATCCGGTAAGATAACAGTGAGGACAGAGGGTTAAATATGGATAAAAAGACATTAATTGCCATAGTACTTTCGATCGCAGTACTGGTCGGCTTCCAGTATTTCATGAAAGACAGCACGCCGCCCCAGACGCCTCAAAAGCAGGAGGCTGCAAAGGCAGACGAGAAAGCCGCCGCAGTAAAAGCAGTTCCCGGCGATACCAAAGCAAAGAAGGTCCCGGAGACCGTGAAGGCGGTAGTCGCAAAAACAATCACAGTTGAAAACGATGTATTCAAGGCAATATTAAGTTCAAAAGGCGCTTCGGTCAGGCAGGTTGAACTGAAAAATTACAAGGACGCCAAGGGGAATCTCATAGTCCTTAAGGGTGAAGAAGCGCAGCCCGCGCTTGCACTGGGTACTGACGAGGGCCTGCAGTTTGCAGGGGCAATTTTTGATGTCACAGGCGGAGACATAAAGCTTGATGACAAAAAGAAGAGCGCAGACCTTGTTTTCGAGTATAAGGCAGGAGACGTAAGGATCAAGAGGACGTTCACCTTCAGCAAGGCGGATTATTCAGTAGCAGTCAGGGATGAAGTCAGGGGACCGGACTCGTATTTGGTATCACTCGGCAGAAATTTTGGTATTCACGACCGGGAGAATGCCGACCATTCCGGGCCGATCCTGCTTAAGGACACCGACAGGATCGCTCTTACCGGCAAGGATGTGAAGGAAGCGATAAAGTCTTACAAGGACAATGTGAAGTGGATAGCCCAGGAAGACAAATACTTCGCGGCTTTTATTGTGCCAAAGGGCAGTATCGAGGAAGCGCGCGCATGGTCCAAGGAAAGTGATGCCCTGATCGGCCTTAAAATGAAGAGCGGCGACAATTCCTATCTTTTCTACGCCGGTCCAAAGGAGTACGATATACTCGAACCCTATAAGACCGGGATGGAACATGTCATCGACTTCGGCTTCTTTTCAATTCTTGCGCGTCCCCTCTTCTGGTTCCTGAAATGGATCAATGGGATGGTAAACAATTTCGGATACTCGATCATCATTCTGACGATAGTTACAAGAATACCTTTTATCCCGCTCATCAACAAGGGGCAGAGGTCCATGAAGAAGATGTCGGACATGCAGCCAAGGATGGCAGAGATAAAGGAAAAATACAAGAATGACCCGAAGCGGATGCAGCAGGAGACGATGGAGCTTTACAAGAAGCATAAGATCAATCCTGTAGGCGGGTGCCTGCCCATGCTGCTCCAGGTACCGTTCTTCTTCGCCCTTTTTTCGATTCTCTCGACAGCCATCGAACTCAGGCATGCACCGTTCATATTATGGATAACTGATCTGGCGGGACCGGACAATCTGATCGGACATATGCTGGGCCTGCCGTTTGTTCTCGGTCCTCTCCCGCTTCTCATGGGCGCAACAATGTTTATACAGCAGAAGATGACGCCGTCGGCGGGCGATCCGAAACAGCAGAAGATAATGCTGCTGATGCCCATAATATTCACATTCATGTTCCTGAGCTTTGCTTCCGGGCTGGTTCTTTTCTGGCTTGTCAACAACGTGCTCAGCATTATACAGCAGTTCTATATTAACAGGCAGACTGCCGCAGCGCAGCAGCAGCAGTAAACTGCGCGTGACCTGCAGCTGATATTTTTTACAGCCCTGCCTGGAAAGACCAGGCAGGGCGAATTCCTTCCATGAACTTTCCCGATGACACAATAGCGGCGGTATCGACCCCTCAAGGGGAGGGCGGCATTGGCATTGTGCGCCTCAGCGGCAAAGACTCTTTTAGAATGGTCCTGCATATTTTTAATGCTTCTCGCAGCAGAACCGGCCCTGACGCCGGCTCCCGCAAAATCATCCATGGCTTCATCACGGACCCATCCACTTCCGAAAAAGTCGACGAAGTCCTTGTTACATTCATGCAGGCCCCTCGCACATACACCCGCGAAGATGTGGTAGAGATCAACTGTCACGGCGGCATGATGCCGCTGCGGCGCATTCTCTTTCTTGTTCTGGCCCAGGGAGCGAGGCTTGCTGAGCCGGGAGAGTTTACCCGCCGGGCTTTTTTGAACGGCAGGATTGATCTTTCCCAGGCAGAGGCTGTGATAGATATCATCAGGGCCAAAACCGAGCAGTCGGAAAAGGTGGCGCTGCAGCAGCTTGAAGGCAGGCTTTCGGCTGAGATAACAGGATTGAGGAACAGTGTGACCGAATTGTGCGTGTTGGTCGAAGCCTACATCGACTTTCCTGAAGATGAGGTGGAGGTCCCGGAAAGGGATGATATGACAGCGTCCATCAAGGCTGTAGAGGACCGCATCCATGTCCTCAGCAAGAGCTTTGACGAAGGGCGTCTCTACCGGGATGGCGCGGCCATGGCCATTGTAGGAAAGCCCAATGTCGGCAAATCGTCCCTTATGAACGCCCTGCTGAAAAAGGAGAGGGCCATAGTCACCGAGCTTCCCGGCACCACGAGAGACATCATCGAAGAAGGCCTGAATATTCGGGGACTGCCTGTGCGCATCATGGACACTGCCGGGATAAGGGAAGCGCATGACCTGGCGGAGGCCGAAGGAGTGAAGAGGAGCCTCGGCGCTATTGAGGGGGCTGACATAGTGCTTGCCGTATTTGATGCAGGGAGAACGTTTGATCATGCTGACAGGCATGTCATAGAGAAGGTGAGGAATAAAAGGACAATCCTGGTGATCAACAAGTGCGATATCATAAACCCTGAATTCGATTGCAGCGAGTCTGAATTTGACAGCCATCCCTGTGTGAAGATCTCGGCGAAAACAGGAGACGGACTTGACGATCTGAAGGAAAAGATAGTTGCCGGGCTTATATCAGACAGTGCCCCGGCAGGCCAGGAAGCCGCGGCCGGCCTGCTCGTTACAAATATAAGGCATAAAGGCCTGCTGGATAGTGCGCTGGCCTCCATGCTTCAGGCGAGAGAGACTCTCGTGAAAAATGAACCGCTCGAAGTGACGGCACTTTTGCTGAGGGAATCGCTAAACAGTCTCGGGGAGATTGTCGGCGCTGTCACGACGGACGATATCCTCGATCGCATATTTGCGGGATTTTGTATAGGCAAGTAACTACGGGCACGCTGCATAACGTGTTAAAGACGGCAACGGCAACCGCCTCTTGTCTCGCTGAATTAGCTCAGTACACAATAACTACCGCAGTATCTGAAATACGCACAGCGCAAATACTGATCAGCATCGAAAGGAAGGGCGCACCGAGACATCGAGTCAGCTGCCCTTGCCGCTTTCCTTCAATCGTGTGCCCGAGTAAATAGCCGTCGATGGCGGCAGGATCGACAGCGCAGCGTCGCCGTTGAGCTTCAAGGTCAAAACAAAGCAACAAGCGTTTTCCTGTATTGCGCGTTTTCTGTGGATACCAACAATGATTCAGCAAGCCGAGATACGGCTGCCGTTGGCGGCTTATTATTGCCTGCTACCTAAACAGGGCCTTCGAAAACATGTAGTTACAAAAAAAGCGCGGCCATTACGACCGCGCTTTTTTGTTGTTGAATTGGTTATTTCTTTTCGGGAGCCTTTTCAGCCGGTTTCGGCGCCTCAAGATTCACCTTCGAGTAATTCTCCTTCTTTAATTCCACCTTGTGGTCTTTCTTCAGACTCTCGAGATATTTGTCAATAACTTCCTTCTGCTTCGTTGCCATTACCTGCTGTGCCAGGGCGCCCTTTATCTTGTTGAAATCGAGCGGTGTGCCTTTAACATCACTGATGACGATAATATGGAGTCCATCATTCATGGCTACAGGAGAAGGGCCGACCTGGCCTTTTTTAAGCGTGGCGATCGCGTTTGCGAAGGCCGGGTTAAGCTGTCCCTTTCCAAGGAAGCCGAGGTCGCCGCCCGATTTTGCAGTCGCCTTGTCAATAGAGACTTCAGACGCTACTTTGCCGAAAGCTTCGCCTTTCTGGAGACGATCGTAAACCGTCTTCGCTTCAGCCTCGGTCTTTACAACTATCTGGCTCAGGCGGACCGCGCTTATCTGTATCAGCTCTGCCTTATGGCTTTCATAAAAATCTTTTACATCTTTTTCGGTCAGCTGAGGCATGGCCGGGAGCTCCTTTTTCAGGAGACGGGTCATAAGGCTTGTTCTCTTGAAATCCTCAACAGACTTCACATAGTCCTCTTCCTTGTCCAGGCCCTTCTTTTTTGCCGCAACGTAGAGCAGCTCTTCGCTCACGATCTGGTCAATGAGCTCGGACATGGCCTCGGGCTGCTTGAAGAATTCCCTGTAAGGCGGAGGCATGCTGTTGATCTTGCTCTCCACATCACCTGTTGTAACAACCTCGCTGTCAACCTTGGCAACGACCTCGCCCTTTTTGCCGCCTGACTGGCCACATGCGGCCAGCAGGAAAAGACATAACAGAAGCAATAGATATTTTTTCATTCTGATCTCCTTTTTCATCAAGTTAAGCCTTACTTTAACATACACAGGCAGGTTAATTCGAACCGCGTGGCGGCAAAAAAGCACGAAAAGCGCGGCGAACATGACTGTGTCCCACGCTTTGCAGACTGATTTAACTGTCTGTTATGTGGTAGATTACTTAATATTTCATGGGAAGGCCGGTAATATGACAGGAAGCATAATATCGATTAATATCAGCGAAAACAAGGGTGAGAGGAAAACCCCACTCCATGAAGCGCTGATAACCGAGAATTACGGGATAGTCGGAGACGCCCATTCTTCTTCGGAGTGGCATCGCCAGGTCAGTCTCCTCGCCGTAGAGAGCATTGACAAGATGCGGTGCCTGGGCCTTGATGTGAAGCCCGGAGATTTTGCAGAAAACATTACGACTAAAGGGGTCGACCTTCTGGCGCTGCCCCTCGGCACGAAAATCAGTCTGGGCAGGGAGGTCGTCGGAGAGATCAGCCAGATCGGCAAGGAGTGCCATACCCGCTGCGCCATCTTTTATCAGGCAGGCGATTGCGTTATGCCCAAAGAGGGGATATTCATCAAAGTGTTGAAGGGTGGTCGTATCGTAACGGGAGATCCGATAGAAACGGTTTTCTCCTCTCAGGCAGGGGCCGGAAATAAAGGAATGGTGAAGCCGTGATAACCATTGCTGTCCTCACCCTGAGTGACAAGGGATCAAAAGGCGAACGGCAGGACAGCAGCGGGCCTGCCATTGCCGAAATGCTGGCTGAAATCGCTGAGGTGAAATATTACGACATACTGCCGGACGAGAAGGAACTGATAAAGGAACGCCTCATTTTTTATTCGGGCAAGGTCGATCTTGTTCTTACAACCGGCGGAACCGGTCTCTCACCGAGGGACGTAACGCCCGAGGCGACAATGGAGATAATCGAAAGAGAGATCCCCGGCATTGCCGAAGCCATGAGGGCAGAGGGACTTAAAAAGACGAAGAATGCGATGCTTTCGCGCGCTGTTGCCGGCGTGAGGAAACAGACGCTCATAATCAACCTGCCCGGAAGCCCAAAGGCAGTGCGCGAGAACCTGGCTGTGATTATTGATGTTCTCCCTCATGCCATATGCAAAATAAAAGGTGACACGCAGGACTGCGCCCGATGAAGGACTACGCATGAATGAAGTGTCTTTTACCCTTGCCTTTCTTGCGGGCCTTCTCTCCTTTTTATCGCCATGCGTGCTGCCGCTCATACCTGCCTATGCATCATTGATCAGCGGGCTGTCGTTCGAGGAACTGCAGCAAAAGAGGAACCTGACCAAAGGACTGGGCGGCACTATAACCTTTGTCCTCGGGTTTTCCACTATTTTCATGGCAATGGGCGCATCATCCTCGCTCCTGGGCAGCCTGTTCCTGAAATACCAGGACTATATTCGTATCGGCGGCGGAATAATCGCAATAATGTTCGGTCTGTTCATAGCCGGATTTATCAGGCTCGACTTTCTGGAGCGGGAGCGGAGGTTCGATTTCAGCAGCCATCCCGCGGGTTATCTCGGTTCTTTCATCATAGGCATGGGGTTTGCGGCCGGATGGACGCCCTGCATCGGGCCCATTCTCGGCACGATACTCATATACGCGGGGACGCAAGGTTCTGCGGCACACGGTATCGCTCTGCTCGCGGTATACTCGCTCGGACTTGCCGTCCCCTTTGTCCTGTCAACCCTGACAATAAATGTCCTGATGGGTTACACGGCCAAACTGCGGAAATTTGCCAGGCTGATGCTGATTATAAGCGGCCTCATCCTTATCGCTTTTGGTATCATACTGCTGTCCAATAATGTCGGCTGGCTTTCCGGACTTTTCCCTGATATAGACATCAAATTGTGAGCAAATATGGGCCGTTTCAGGATATAATATTGATTCGAAAGTCTATGGTTTTATGTTATCTCCGGTTAAAGAACCGGAAGCTTTAACTCCTTTGCTCATTAACTGTTAGACGTTTCAACTCTTATACTTTTTAAGTGCGAGGATTTATGAAAGAAAGATATGAATTTAGCGAAATCGAACCCAGGTGGCAGCGGTATTGGGCTGACAGAAAGCTCCATAGCAGCGGGCGCCATCCTGACAAGAAAAAATTTTACTGCCTGGAGATGTTCCCTTATCCCTCCGGGAAAATACATATGGGTCATGTGCGCAACTATGCGATAGGCGATGTCATCGCAAGGTACAAGACAATGCAGGGCGTAAATGTGCTGCACCCGATGGGCTGGGACGCCTTCGGCCTTCCGGCAGAAAATGCGGCCATCAAGCATGGCGTGCATCCGGTCAAATGGACTTATGAAAATATAGAGGCCATGAAAAAGCAGCTCAACCGCATGGGCCTGAGCTACGACTGGGACCGCGAGGTCACCACCTGCAGCCCCGAATATTACAAATGGAACCAGTGGTTTTTCATCAAGATGTATAAAAAAGGCCTGGCTTATAAAAAGTCGTCCTATGTAAACTGGTGCCCGTCCTGCGCCACAGTGCTCGCGAATGAGCAGGTAATTGACGGCCAGTGCTGGAGGTGCGACAGCCAGGTTGACCAGAAGCAGCTGGAACAGTGGTTCTTCCGGATTACGTCTTATGCCGAAGAGCTGCTGAAGGGCTGTGATGAGCTGAAGGGCTGGCCCGAACGGGTCGTTACCATGCAGCGGAACTGGATAGGCAGGAGCGAGGGCGCCGAGGTCGATTTCCCGATAGCCGGGCGGCCCGAAAAGATAAGGATATTCACGACCAGGCCCGACACGCTGTTCGGCGCTACATTTATGTGTCTTGCGCCCAATCATCCGCTTGCGGCACAGCTTGTTCCCGACAAGGAAAAAATCGCGCCGCTTACCGCCAAATACGGCGATTATGAAGAAAAACTCGGGCTGTTCACCGGCACGTATGCGGTCAACCCGATGACCGAAGAAGAGATTCCCATATATCTCGCAAACTTCGTCCTCATGGAGTACGGCACCGGCGCCATAATGTCCGTGCCCGCGCATGACCAGAGGGACTTCGAGTTCGCTAAAAAGTACGGCCTGCCCATCAGGGAAGTTATTGCACCCGAAGACAATTGCGGCAAGCCGGCTGGAACGGAACTGACAGTTGCTTTTGAGGAAGAAGGAATACTCGTCAACTCGGGCCAGTTCAGCGGACTCACAAGCGGAGAGGCCAAGAAACGGATAAACAGCCATCTCGAATCAAAAGGCATAGGCAAGGGGACGATCAATTACAAAATACGCGACTGGGGCATTTCGCGCCAGAGGTACTGGGGTACGCCGATTCCGATGATCTACTGCGATGTTTGCGGGACCGTGCCAGTGCCCGAAAAAGATCTCCCTGTCATATTGCCCGAGGACATCAAACTCACAGGGGTGGGAAGTTCTCCGCTGGCCGAATCGCCCTCTTTCAGCAGGGTCAGCTGTCCTGTATGCGGCGCCACGGCCCGCAGAGAGACGGACACCATGGATACCTTTGTAGACTCATCGTGGTATTTCCTCAGATACTGTTCGCGAAAAGAGGAGACGCCGCTCGAAAAATCCGATCTGGCATACTGGATGCCTGTTGACCAGTATATCGGAGGTATAGAACATGCGGTGCTGCATCTTCTTTATTCGCGTTTTTTCACGCGCTGTATGCGGGACCTCGGCGTCCTTGAGTTCAGCGAGCCTTTCAGCAATCTCCTTACACAAGGCATGGTATGCAAGGAAACAGAGAAGTGCGCTGAACATGGCTGGCTGTCGCCTGAAGAGGTCAGGGACAATAAATGCCATATCTGCGATAAACCCGTCGAAACAGGCCGGGTCGAGAAGATGTCCAAGTCCAGGAAGAATGTTATAGACCCCGACGCCCTGATAAACCGCTATGGGGCTGACACCATGAGGCTCTTTTCCCTGTTCGCGGCCCCGCCCGAGAGGGACCTCGAATGGTCCGACAAAGGTGTCGAGGGCGCTTACCGTTTTTTGAACAAGATATGGAATATTGTCCGTAAATACTCTGACGGGCAGCAGATACCGGAAACCGCTTCCTCAGGCGTTCAGAACCCGAAGGCAGCGTCACTTTTAAGGAAGACACACCAGACCATAAAAAAAGTGACAGATGACATCGAGAAAGATTACCATTTCAATACCGCGATAGCGGCGCTGATGGAGCTTATTAACGAACTGTCATCCTTCAGCCCGGCCTCCGATGAAGACAGGGCTGTTGTCATGACCGCGATCAGGAATATGCTTCTTATGCTGGCGCCTTTTGCCCCGCACATTTGTGAGGAGCTGTGGATAAACATCGGATGCGAGCCGGGCATTTTCAACCAGCCATGGCCGGTCTGTGATGAGGCCCTGGCAAAAGAGGATGAGATAGAGCTTGTTGTCCAGGTCAACGGCAAACTCCGGGCAAAACTTTCGGCGCCTGCGGGCATGTCGGATGAAGATGCGAAAAAACTTGCTCTTGATGATCCGAAGATCATGGAAATCCTGGCTGGCAGGGACCTGGTAAAGGTCGTAGTAGTTCAGGGCAAACTGGTTAATATTGTAATTAAATGAACGCGGGGAGGATTAGTCACGTGAGGATTTCGCTGATTATCTCTTTATTGATTGCCGTTATGGCAACAGGTTGCGGTTACACACTCCAGGGAAAGGCCAATCTGCCTTTTGATGCGGTTGCGATCGGTGAAATCGGGAATACGACCGCGGAACCCAAATTGCAGGACAGGATGAACAGGCTGCTGGCCCAGACCTTTATGGAATACGGGGTGGACATTCGCAGTTCAGCAAGATACAGGATATCGGGAACAATAATCAAATTCGTCATATACCCTGTAGCTGAAAGGAACCTGCAGGCCGTGGAGTATCAGATTGTGATCGTCGGCAATTTCATTGTTACCGATACACAGACCAAGGCGAGACAGGGCCTGGGCGACATTGCGAATCCCTACCTTACATATTTCAGATCTAGTGGGTTGCTCACCAGCGTGCTTGCCGAAAAAGAGATTGCAACCGAAACTGCCATAAAAGACCTGAGTCAGGAAGTTGTGCAACGTATCATATACAAACTGCCTGCGCTAAACACAGCCGAAATAGAAAAGAAAGGCGAACAGAAGATTGAGCCTAAAACAGTTCCAGCAGGAAAGTGATAAGGGTTTTTCTGCGCCTGCCTATCTTCTTTATTCAACAGAGAGCTTTCTGCTCTACGAGGCGCTGACGGTCCTGAAGGGGCACTTTCAGGACCCGTCACTCTTCAATCTCGAGATCATAGACCTGGCTGCAGCAGACGAAAAGCTGCCGGCTGAAAAGATCATGGACATTCTTAACACTGTACCGTTTCTCTCTTCCAAAAAAACGGTTGTGCTGAGGAATGTACAGAAATGGACAAAAAAAGAGGCCCAGAAGTTTGGTGAATACCTGAAGCATCCGTCTGATTCCGCTCTGCTGGTAATGCTTTTTGAAGGTGCTTCGCCGGACATATTCGATCCCCCGATGATGAAAAGTGTCAGGTCCATAGCGCTCAGCGTTGCCGAGAAGGAGATTCCTGCCTGGATCAGCGAGAGGGCTTCAAAAAAAGGCATTAAATTCACCCCTGCCGCCATCGATTATATCATCACCTTTGCGGGCACTGATCTTGGCATGCTACATTCCGAGATAGAAAAATTCGCGCAGAGCGAGACTGGGCGGGTGGTAGATGTTGATGAGGTGCGCGGAGTTATTTATGCCGGTGCAGAATACGGGGCCTTTGACCTCATCAATGCCCTGGCCAGAAAAGATGCAGGACAGGTCTTCCGCATATTCGAAAATCTTGAGCGGACAATGGAACCGGTGATGCTTCTTGGCGCGCTCAACTGGCAATACTCCAGCGGCGGTTCAAGAGGCAAAATACCGGGCCTGGACAAGAAGAGGCTCGAAAAGGTATTTTCACTCCTCCACGAGGCGGACATAGCTGTTAAGACTTCGCATAGTCACGTAATGGAAGATTTGCTGATCAAACTGCTTAAGGCGTGACTGCCACAACAATAAAGATGGAGATATTCAGGGTGAACCGTTACTGAGGTTGCGCTTCAGCTTCCGGCCGCACTTTCCTTGTCACGCTTTGCCAGGCATTCCTGAATGGCCGCAAGCAGTACGTCAGCGCGGTAAGGTTTTACGACCGAACCTGCAAAACCAAAAGACCGGTAATCAGCCACAATCGGGTCGGTAGAGTATCCGCTTGATACAATTATGACTGCATGCGGATCAATGTTCAGGATCTGTTCGGTGGCTTCCCTGCCGCTTATGCCGCCCGGCATCGTCAGGTCCATAATCACGCCCCTGAAGGGATGAGACTGCCCAAGCGCTGCTGCGTACTGCTTAAGTGCATCCATACCGTCTTCAGCCAGCGAGACCTGATATCCGAATGCTTCGAGTATCGCCCCGGCTGTGCTTCTTACAGATTCATCATCGTCCACGATCAGTATCCTTCCGGTTCCGCTTACTATGTCGGCCGTTTCCGTGGAAATAATGTCCGGTTCTCTATCGGCAGCATGAAGCAGGATGGTGAATCTTGTGCCCTCACCTGGCCGTGAATCAACCGAGATGTGGCCGTCATGATTACGGATGATGGAATAAACGACGGCAAGGCCGAGCCCGGAACCGGTCCTTTTGGTCGTATAGTACGGATCAAATATCCTGGAGAGGTCTTCAGGCATGATTCCGGCGCCATGATCTGACACTTCTATCTGCACATAGTCTCCAGTGGGAAGAGGGACGCCTTCTTCGTCCGGCATGATTGTACGGTTTGTGATATTCAGGGTTACAGTGCAGCTGCTGCGTCCTACAGTTGCCTGTGCGGCATTGATCACCAGATTATTTATTACCTGCGAAATCTGTCCTGCGTCGCCCAGCACGGGCTTTAAGTTTTCTTCGCAGAAAAACGCAAGGCGCGCATGAGTGCCGTGGAGAGAGAAGGCAGCCGTTTCCTGCACCAGCCTGCATATCGAAACAACACCGCGTACAGGCGTCCCTCCTGTTGAAAAGGTGAGCAGCTGCTGTGTAAGGTCGCGCGCGCGCAAAGAGGCCTTTTCTGCTGCATCGAGCCTCTCATATTCACGGCTGCCTTCTTTCATGTCAAGCTTTATGAGAGAGATATTGGCGAGGATTCCGGTAAGCAGATTATTGAAGTCATGCGCTATTCCACCGGCAAGCACGCCGATCGATTCCAGCTTGTTCGCCTTGACCGCCTCAAACTCAAGCGCCCGTTTTTCAGTGATGTCCTGGTATGCGGTCAACAGGCAGTTGCCATCAGCCATGCTGAGGATGTCTGCTGAAACCAGCATGGTGCGCATGCTGCCATCCCTGCTCTTCTGGGCAACCTCGGAGTTTCTGACAGGGCCTGCGGACCTTACATTGTCAATCAGCCTGTCGAGTTCAAGGGGTTCCGTCCAGAGGCCGAGTTCCGGGACAGTCCTGCCCATGACTTCGCTGCGGGCATAGCCTATCCGGGCCAGATACGCATCGTTTACCTCAATTATGCAGCTGTCGGGAAGCGAGGAGATCATCATTCCTATGGGGGCGTTGTCAAAAGTCTTTCTGAATTTCTCCTCTGATTTCTGCTGGAGCTCCCTTTTCTTGATCTCGCTCCAGGAGCGCGAAAGCAGGTAGCCGGAAAAAATCAGCCCGGCTGCAAACAGGGCGGCTATCATAAGCATGCGGCTGATGAATGCACGCATATGGGTCAGAACCTCCGCCTCCGGAGTAGCGACAACTATTGACCAGAAGGTATTGCCCACCTTTATGGGCATAAATACGGCAAGTTTTTTAAAAGTCGAACGCTGTGAACCGCGCACATAGTCGTAATAATAGGTTGTTGATCCCTCTTCTCCCCGCTTCATCCTCTCGGCCATGGCGAGAATGCTCGGCGAGGTCGCCGCGTTTTCGGATACCGGTTTCCCTGTATGCCCCGGAACCGGGCAGGAAAGCTCTATGCCTTCGCGGCTTATCATCCATGCATAACCCTCGTCTCCTATCTTTATGTTCCTGATGAACTTGTCGGCCAGGGCTTCGATCGAAAAGACTATCGCAATCGAGCCGTCGAAGGTGCCGTTGTGGAAGATAGGGTAATGTATGACGATTGCATCGTACCCCTGTACAGTGCGGAATATGTCGCTGATAGCGGGTTCATGGGTGGAGAGGATCTGGCGAACATGTTTCTGATAGGAGATATCACGGCCTGTTACTCCCGGTTGATACGGCTCGATAAACATGATCCTGCCGTGCCGGTCCACCCTGGTCATTGAACGTATGTCTCCGCCGCCCTGCCCGAAAATGAGTTTGAGCAGCTTTTTGCCGGGCCCGTTCATTGCCGCTATATCAGGATTGCGCGAGAGGAGTTCGAGTATTACATCATAGTGATGGATATACTGCTCTATACCGATTTTAGCCTGGCGGGCCTGCGATATCTGGCGGGCGTTCAGTTCATCAATTGCTGTCTTTTCGGCCGCCTGGAAGGCCGCAAAAAAGAGGATGACGCAGAGTGTGATCAGGACAACGGTTATGACTATAATATGCTTCCATCTCATGAGCAGGCGTCCCCCCCCGGGCGTGCACCATATTAGAGTATACCCGCTATGGCAAGTCTGAGGCAATCAGAGTAAACTGCGAAATAGCAAAAAAACAGCGCAGGGCATTTCTGCCATGCGCTGACTATCTTTTTGGCCCCTGTCATGAAACAGGGCCGGCGAATATTTACGTACTAGGCCTTTTTGCCTATAGCGTTAGAAAGCCTGGTGACCTTCGAAATCTTTCTCGAGGCGGTGTTCTTGTGGATAATGCCTTTTGAGGCCGCGCTTGCGATGGTCTTGATCGCGTACTTCATCTGCTTGTCTACTTCTTCCCTGCTGGTAGACGGAAGTGTAGACTCAAGCTTCTTTTCGAGGGTCTTTATCTCTGCCTTTTTCGACTGATTGCGCAGGCCCTGTTTTACAGACTGCCTGTCCCTTTTCAGTGCCGAAAGGTTCTTTTTAGGTGCCGCTTTTGCCAATTGATGTTCCTCCTGCAACTTATTTGGTAGAGAGTAAAAATAGCATAAATGGTGCCATAAAATCAATATTTGTGCTAAAATTTAGGGACTTTTGAGATGGCTGACGGAGGACGAATTGAAATACCGCGAAATAGATGTCTCGGGCATCAGGACTTACCCCGCAAAGGACAGACTCAGCAAGGTTTCAGCAGACCTGGCTGCCGGACCGCATGTAAAGGGCCGGAGTTTTGCTGAATTCGTGGGCAATCTGCCCGGCTTTCTTGCGGCAAAGGACATTAAGGCGGTGGCGAGCGCAGTAGTGGCTGCTCACAGGAACAAGCGGCCTGTCATCCTGGGCATGGGCGCGCATCCCATAAAAGTGGGACTTTCACCCCTGATCATAGACCTTATGCGCAAGGGCGTCATCACCGCTTTTGCCTCAAACGGCGCGTCTATAATCCATGATTTCGAGATGGCCTTCATGAGCTGCACCTCTGAGGACGTTGCAAAGGAGTTGGGGACCGGAGATTTTGGCATGGGCATAGAGACCGGCCAGATGGTGAACAGGGCCATCACTGAGGGCGTGCGCAAAGGTCAAGGCATAGGCAGGGCTATCGGCGAATTTATAAGCAGTTCAGACTTCCAGGACAAAGACAAGAGCATCTTCAGCGAGGCGTTCAGGCTCGACTTGCCTGCGACTGTGCATGTGGCTGTCGGCTCGGACATCATACATATGCATCCAGAGGCAGACGGCGCGGCCATAGGCGAGGGCAGCCTCAGGGACTTCAGGTTGCTGGCCGCTGTTATTGCAGACCTTGAGGGCGGTGTTTACATAAATCTCGGCTCAGCCGTCATACTTCCCGAGGTCTTCTTAAAGGCGCTGAATGTTGCGAGAAACCTGGGGCACAAGGTGAAAGATTTTACGACGGTGAACATGGACTTTATACAGCACTACCGGCCTGGGCAGAATGTGCTCAAGAGGCCGACGATGAACAAGGGCCAGTCTTTTGCCATTACAGGTCACCACGAGATTATGTTTCCGCTGCTTGCGGCAATGGTTATAGAGGGATTACAGTAATTCCAGAGGCGGCGAGTGTAACCAAAATTGCAGACTCGGTGGCCTTTTTTAGATTGTTTACAGTTTTGAACAGAATGCGTGTGACATGATGCTGCGGTTGTTATTCTCAATGGTGCCGGTGGAGAGACTTGAACACTCACGCCTCGGAGGGCTCCGGATTTTGAGTCCTGAAAAGAAGAAATAGCATAATCTCTATAAGCCCCTGAAATTAAGGAATTTAGTTTTAATGTCAGAGGCTTTGCCGTTTCTGTCAATTGTTGCTTGTGGTTGCTACTGATTGCTCTATAATGAGGGTGAAGGTTACAAAAAAGGTTACAAAAAACTGTGGCCGACATGGTTCAGCATTTTATGACATTTTTTATACATTTTTAGGACTTTTTTAAGGCAAAGCCAGAGGGAACTAAATATAGTATTAACCCTGCCGATCAGATCCATCTTATCCGGAAAAATGCTCAATAAAATGTCAGGTTTAATCAGGTTTTTCTGTGGGCGCTCTTTATTCGCATCCGCCTTGGTGGGGCTTCCCTGCTTCATCTTGAAAGTTGTGTTGCAAAGTGGTATGATTGGCGCAAAGGGAGGTATTCCAATGAGAAACTTGTGCATAGTTGTCATGTTCATAGTTAGCAGCACCTTGATCCAAGGCTATAATGTGGATGCGGCATCCCTTGATCAATTATTCCAACTACCATTTTCAAAAAAAGAGTTATCGAAGGTCGACTGGAAAGATATCAATTCTGTAGATAGGTTTACAAAAAAATGGCCGGCTTTCACAGGTGAGAACAAAGTATGGGATTTCCCCGTAATAAAGCAGTGGCAATTTAATTATAGTGAAAGAGACTTTATTGCGGCTGTGCTGAAGACAAAGACAGGATACAGCATAGCAATGATGCAAAATATAGATGATTTTGAAAATGCAATCTCAAATCGCGATATTTCCAAACTCTTTGACATGCTGGAGAATAGCTTAGGTCGACCTGCAAAACAAATAGACTTATCTCGCAATGCTGGCAGGTGGAATGATCTTAACCGAAAAGCTGACTGGCTTTTGGATGGCACTCGTGTCAGACTGAGGGGTCTCGGTGCAGAGGCTGACGGAAAGCCCGTAACGGCATTGATATATTTGACGATTGAGGATCGTAATGCAAATAGCGATCTGCAAGACCTTGTTTATCTGAAGCTCGATGGAAAAATGGTTGGATTGCTCAATGGAAAGGAAATCACTTCAACTCCGACTTCGCACATTTTAATTTTGGATCTCGACTCAAATAGGTTGCTGCGTCGCGATAAAAGTGTCTACGCACAAAAATTAGTGATTACTGATGATTCAATCTCCGGTGCATGGGAAGAAAAGGATGCACGAAACAGTCTGAAAATTGATCGTGTTCTTGGTACTTTCGAAATCACTACCTGTTACAAAAAAGGACTGGGTCAAGAATATATAATGCGTGGTTCTGTTGAAAAATATACCGAGGCACCTAAAAGAAAGTTTTAGCCGTAGCCCCTTCAGGAGGACATAAGCAATGCAAGATGAGAAAACAGACGGTTCTGAATACGTGGAATATATCGTCGTCCGGCAGGTGACAAAGGACGGTAACTCAGTCGAGCCATTAAGGGGGCTACAACTGAAGCCGGGGACAACGTTGGATGATATTATTACAACCACGAAAAACCAAGAGGTCGTTTTAGTTCACAGTATGACCCTAGCACGGGAAGACAAGGACGGAAACGTATTGAGTGTTTTAACGGCGCTAACCCCTTCATTGTCGAACACGAAAACGGACATGCCCTCTACGACCACGGAAAACTCGGAAGATGAGAAGGCATCCGAGAAGAATCAGGCTGGATAAAAAATGAACAGGAAATCCCTGTTTAGTTGGGAAGAATTTGAAGACGAGATTTTAAAGCTTATTGCTATTAAAAATGAGGCTGGTGTCGGCGGTGGATACATGCCAAGCTTATTATATCGCGGTCAGGCATGTTCTGGATGGGATTTAGTAACAACGCTGGAGCGTCATGCTGGTAAAAGTAGAGTTGAACTGCAAAATTATTACCGTGTGATATCTGAAATCAAGCCACAGATCAATTCTCTTTCTGGGAGTATGTGGGATATTCCGACGCAATCGGATTATTTGACTTGGCTCAATACAACTGAGTGTCGCGCTATAAAATACCCGGCCTATGGTTATATCGCTTGTCTTAGGCATCATGGCTTTCCATCACCACTTTTAGACTGGACAAGATCGCGCCTTGTTGCTGCGTACTTTGCTTTTGCCGATGTAACCAAGAATAAATCAGGCTTTGTGTCTATATATGTCTTTTGGGATTATCCTAAAGAAATAACAATGACGGCTCAAAATATTCCACACATCAGACGGCGCGGCCCAAATGTTGCTACGGATAAGCGGCATGCTCTACAAGAAAGTGAGTATACTATCTGTTGCGAAAATATTTATGAAGCGAATGTTAATAAATGGGTTTATGCTCCACACGAAGAGGCAATTATGGATAACTGTAATGGGTTTCTCTGGGAATTCAACATTTCCGTGAAGGAGCATTTGAAGGTTCTGCGACTCCTTGATAAACAGAATATTAATGCTAGCACTTTATTTGGAGATGAAAATAGTTTTATAGACCAATTGATATGTAGAGGGTTAAAGTTTGCCTGATTTTTCAGCAAAAAGAACTACGTCCGGCACAATTGCGGTTACAATGCCAATAAGAAGGGTTGCAGGTAATTAACCATGCAACCCCATCTCATTGATATGGTTGGTGTCGGTGGAGAGACTTGAACTCTCACACCCTTTGTGAATCAATCGTTGGGTTCAGGCTTGACCAGGGTGGGCTGACTGATGAGCGTGCCCATGGCTCCTGGATGAAGATCTGCAGCGTTGGCCTCATCAGTGTCGACGTGCATGTCGAGCCGGAACAGAGGGCTAACACGCACGAGGACGTCGTCGAAGATGATCCCCCGTTCGCCGCCCACCCGCACCATGGCCCAGTCCCGGTCCTGAACACCGAATCGAACTGCGTCTTCCGGACTCATGTGAATGTGTCGCAGGGCTCGGATCACGCCCCGTTGCAGCTCGACTTTTCCGTACAGGCCAACGAGGGTGAGTCCCGGCGTTCCGTCGAGTTCGCCGGAAGCGCGGACAGGAGCGTCTATGCCAAGCGTGAATTCATCCGTGCGCGAAATTTCGACCTGGGTCTCTTTGCGCTCAGGACCCAGTATCCTCACATTGGGGATCGAATGTTTCAGGCCGACCAGAGTAACCGTCTCTTCGCATGCATACTGGCCGGGTTGGCTCAACTGCGAATGGATAGTGAGCTTATGGTCCGATCCGAATAAAGCGCTGACATGCTCTGTCGATAGGTGAACGTGCCTAACGCTGGCATTGATGGGCACTTCTAAACGAGATTCCATGCTAACAGCTCCTTTCCCATTTCTGCCGGGATTCTACTCGTCTTAGTATAATTAATCCCAGGGTAATCTGCAATCTACTTCAGCTTCTATTCACGCACGGGCAGATCTTCTTTATGGTGCCGGTGGAGAGACTAGAACTCTCACGCCAATAATCGCAATTTGCAATTATTTCTGAAATCTGATATTCTGAAATCAGAATATCAGAGGAGAGGTGTCATATGAGAACAACTAAATCATCTGTTGCAGAGATAAAGGCGCGCGGGCAGCTTACTATCCCAAAGAAGATGCGGGAAATGGGCAATATGGATGAAGGCAGCGTTGTATCCATCATCCCGATTGGTGATTCGCTTTTTATCACGCCCAAGAGGCTGGAGCTTGATGAGGCGCGCAGGCAGTTGGGACGCCTGGTAAAGGCATCGGGTCTCAGTATAGAAAAGCTTATTGACGGACTCAAAGAGGAAAGGGCAGTGCTATATAAAGAGACCTATGGCACCAAAAGAAAGGTGTAAGATCTTTCTCGATTCAAATGTGATGATGTCCGGGCTTTTTTCGGACAGAGGCGCTCCGCGGATCATCCTTGACCTGCTGGCGCTTAATCTGCCCATGCTGTCAGCCGCTACCGGACGCTATAACATCATGGAGATTGAGCGGAACCTGAAGAAAAAGATGCCGGCAGCTATCCCTGTATATCACAAATACCTGCCTAAGCTTAAACTTGAGATTGTCGCGCTTCCCTCCATAGAGGCAATAAGACGCATGGCAGATGTTATTGCGGAAAAAGATATACCTGTTTTGGCATCAGCGATAGCTTGCGGCGCAGACTATCTGATTACTGGCGACAAGAAAGATTTTGCTAAACTAAAAAACGACAAAAGATATGAAATCGAGATTGTAAGCCCGTCGGAATTTGTTGATCAGGTGTTACCCGCCATGATACGGGATCGAGACAAAAAGGATAATAAATAAAAAAGGACCGGCAGTTCCCTGCAAATCCTTTTTATTCTCAATGGTGCCGGTGGAGAGACTTGAACTCTCACGCCCCGGAGGGCTCCGGATTTTGAGTCCGGCGCGTCTGCCAGTTCCACCACACCGGCGCCTGTATTAAGGTGTTAATTTTAAAGCATTTCTTTTCATGCGGTCAACCCCCGTCAGTTGCCTATGGCGGCTGCTGTAGTAGAATCGCAGTTGTTTTTGCTTCAGACGGCATTTTAGTGCTCCTATTGCAACTTTAATTAGGCTGTGCTATGATTTGAGGCGATGAGGCTATACGGTCCCAAATATATGTTGTATTGCATGGTCAGCGCAACGGAGGGTATTATGAGATCTTTTAGTAGGGCATTATTTTCTGTCTGGCTGCTGGCGGGTCTATTTTTGACAGCCGGTTGTGCTTCTTTGGGTCTTTATACTAATTATGAAATGAAAACAGATTATGTTGGAAAGGAATCTTATAATGCGGAATTGTTTGAGAATAATTATCGGGAGGTAATAAACAAAGAGCCTGTCAGTATTGTTGTTTACTATAGAAACAATAGACCTGGAATGGAGGAGATGAGCGAATTTATTTATGAATTGAAAAAAAACATTGACGCCAAAATTCCAATTTATAAGGTAGATTGTCAAAAGTTCAAACAAGCATCTGAATTGCAATCAATAGTAAGAGACGTGTTTGCAAATACAGTCCCGGCAATAGCTTTATACAAAAAGGGGGGGTGCCTAACTCAAGGGGTGGGTTATCCTCAAAAGGAAAAATATCAAGCCTGGATTAATGCTATAAAAGAAAAACTATGACCGATCTGGAGTTGCCCCTATCAAACCGGACAGCCTTCTAACTTATTTTGAAGTCGCCGATACTCTCTTGGCGACAGCATCTTGAGCCCTTTGTGAGGTGCATTCTCATTGTAATCCGCAAACATCCCGGGCAGCGCTTTCATCAGT
>CAIJNL010000021.1 GCA_903822005.1 uncultured Nitrospiraceae bacterium | reverse complement strand
TCTTACAGGTGGTCTCGTTTGCCTGGGATTAAACCCTGATAAACTGGTCTCGTTTTGGTGGGATTGGATACCTTAGAACTGGTACCGGTTAGGTGGGATTTGCCCCCCTAAAATCGGTACCGAGTGGCTGGGACGTAACAGGCAGGGTGAAAGGAGTGAATCCTTGCCGATAATGTATCTATTGCCCCGCCAGACCACCGTCGTGCTGAGCAGCGGTACAAACCACATGATTCCTATCAGCAGATCCTTAACCGGGCTGAGGAGATACGATGAAGCCTTCAGGTCCGTCCCTATCCTGCGACCTATCAAACTATCACCGGCCATTTTATATGAACTGACCAGTCCGGCCAGTAAGAGATTCCACTGAGAAGGGCCATCAATCAGTATTGGCAAGAAGGCCATAAAGACAGGGTTGCCCAGCAATTCAGAGAAATACTTTGCCCCGCCTATATGCCATCTCAGTTTTCCCCATCTGGTATGCCTGTTAAAGAATTTTTTTATACTCCAGTAGTTATTGACATTGTTGATCATGTGGCCTGAGACAACAACCTTCTTCCCCATGTCGTGGATGCGTTTGCCGATAAGGTAATCTTCTGCAAGGACGTTCTTTACAGAATTAAGCCCTCCTATTGCCTCTAGATCGCGCTTTCTCATGAGCATTGATTTACCGATTACGCAGGGCATTTTAAGGAATCTGTCAAGAAAACATACACTTCCCATAACAAAGGAATTCATGTGGAGATTTTCGAGGACTGCTCCAAACGAATAACCGCCCATGCCCCTGATCAGATTGCTGACAAGACCAACTTCCGGATCACGCATCTCCTGCACAATTTCGCGGAGATAGTTCTTATCGACCAGTACATTGCTGTCGCTGATCAGGATAAGCGGATATTTGGAGGTCCTGTATGCTGGAATGAGATTATTGACTTTAGGGTTCAGACCGGCATTGCAATGCTCTACATGAATACTGATGTCGCGATCTGGATAATTGTCCCTGATCTTTTTTACGACTTTGTAAGCCGGATCGTTATAGTTCTGCAGGGAAAATATGACCTCGTATTCCGGATAGTCCAGCTTGCAGAAACTTTCGAGATTATCGAAAAGATTATCATCAAGGCCTTTAAGGGGTTTGAGTATCGACACTGGTGGGAGAAAAGCTGAAGAGGAAGGAAACGTGGCTGCCTCATCTCTCTTTTTGACCGATGATGCCTGTCCAAATGAGCGTACTGCCAGTAACTGGAGTGAGTAGGCTGCAAGTCCCAAAGCACTCAATGCTGCGAAAACTACGAAAACTTCCATTATTGTCTCCTTTTAAGTTTTGCAGTCACGAAAAAGATTATTCCTGCGAATATCCTTTTTGGTGCTGCCTGTTAGTAAGTTTGTTTTCATATCGGGTCTCCTGCCTTTCAGTTTCTGAAGAGCGTAATCGCCACTCCTTTGTTATGTCGTATGCACTGCTTGATCGACGTGAGGTCTTTTTCGCAGTTAAGCAGTGTCTTCCATGAATACAGGTGACGAGATTTGTGGAAGTCACTGTTTGCGATATATGGATATTTCTTCAGACTCACCACATTAAACACATCATCGCGGTTGGCGATCTCCCAGGCGTCGATATGTTTTGCGAAGCGCTCCCTGTTGTTCCAGAGGTAGAAGGTGTCCTTGCTGCTTTTAGAGGACATGTGATGGGGGTGACACGCAACGACAAGGGCGTCCTGTTTTTTGGCCTGGCTGAATATAGTTTCATATTCGAGAGAAGCGGATACAAAGTCCTTTATCCCGACCAGAAGTATATGGGCGGAAAGATCAGAAGAGATATAATTTTTGCTTATCTCTACTCCCGGAATAACGAGCATTCCGTACTTGCTCCAGGCCCTCTCTTTTTCATGCTCAATCTCCTTCATATAGTCCCCGAAATTGTCTTCGGTAATTGTGTAGTTGAATCCATGGGCCAGCTTCCCGATAGAACTGTCCCCGTTTACCACATGATCGGTTATCGAGATAGCATCGAATCCTGCCTGACCGAAAATGTCAACCACCTCTTTCATCTCCATCGATCCATCCGAGTATTTAGTGTGTATATGGAAATCACATAGCAACATAACTGATTAATCTTAATACCTTTGCCATTACACGGTTATTAAGGGAAAGTTAAATTCAGGTTACGGAATTTAATAGTTTGATACCGGTGGGATTTAACCGGATTTTAATACCAGCGTCAAGACTGCTTAATAATCATGGTTTATTGTTAAAGAACAAAAACTGCATGGTGATGGAGGCAAAATGCTTCAAAAGACAATTTCGAGAGAAATAGAGAGCAAGCTGCGCACGAGGAAGGAAGAAATCATAAGTTGCATAAAGAGGGAGATGAAAAAAAGCATGGCAGCAGAGAGCAGGCAAGTTATGGGGGCCGGACAGGAGGAATGCGACTGCGCTGCCTCAAGCCATTCGGACTATATGCACTTCATGAACCTGAGTTCCCGGCATGTGATAATGAGGCAAATCGAAAGGGCCCTGCAAAAAATTGCAGAAGGCAACTACGGCTTATGCGAGGAGTGCGGAGTTGAGATTGGCGAAGAGAGACTCAGGATATTGCCGGTTGCCGTATATTGCAGGGATTGCCAGGAGTTGCTTGAAGAGCGACATGAGATATGTCAGTAAGTAAGACTCGAACACTGAGGCAGGGCTGAAAAGCCGCGAAAAGCGAGAGGGCATTGTGTCCGAAGATATATTTGAGCAGTCGAGTAAAAGGAAAGAGGTGCAGGATATGTCCGCAAGGATGGAATCGGTCAGGGAAGAATATGCGAGAGAGTTACAGAAGGCGGGAGATGCCAGTCCATATAAAAGAGAGATCATCGAACTCATTGAAAGGAATACACTGGGGGTACACTTTCAGCCCATCATCGCCTCAAGGAACGGTAAGGTTTACGGATATGAAGCGCTTACTCGGATAAATTCATTAAGCTCTTTCAGCGATGTTGCAGAGCTTTTCAGAAGGGCCAAGGAAGCCAATGTCATATCTGCCCTTGATGTGCTTTGCCGAAGCAACGCCCTGCGTGAAGCAGCCTTGCTGGGCATAAGAGAAAAAGAGGCATATCTCTTCATTAATGTATGCCCTGAGACAGTTATGTCGCCATCTCACGTGGTTGGGAAAACAGATGAGATCGCCGAGGAATGGGGCCTTCCAAAGGACAGGATAATCCTCGAACTGACAGAAGAGACCGCTATCGAAAACTACAAGCTTTTTAAAGAAGCAATCGCCTATTACAAGGGGCAGGGCTACAAGATAGCGATAGATGATTTTGGATCCGGGCATGGCGGCCTGAAAATGCTCTCGATCATAGAGCCGGATTTTGTAAAGATCGACAGGCACTTCATCTCCAATATCGACCGCGCCATGATCAAGTATAACCTTGTGGAATCCATGGCCACGGCTTGCCACAGGATCGGCATCAAGGTAATTGCCGAAGGCGTGGAGCGTGAAGAAGAGCAGAATATTGTCCTTAATATGGGAATCGAGTTTCTGCAGGGATATTATCTGGGAAAACCATCACCAGCCCTCGTCTCAGATCAGCATATTTGCGCAATAGCCAACGGGACAAAAATAAACGGCAGAGACCGGGAATCTAATGGGCTGCATTATAGTGTCATAGGAGATATCTGCCGTGAGGTGGAGCCTGTCAGCCCTTTGCTGCCTTTTGGCAAGGCGGTTGACAGATTCGTAAAAAATGCCGAATTAAGAGGTTTGCCGGTCTGCGAAGATGAAAGAGTAGTCGGCATGATGCATCGGCCGCGGTTTATGGAAGAGCAGATACTCGGCAGGTTCGGTTACGGGATGCATCTGAATTCACACAAGACAATCAGGGACCTCATGGAGCGCCAGTTTCTCCTGGTCGAAGCAAATGCGACGCTGGAAGAGGTTGCACAGCGAATTAATGCGAGAAAGTCGGCATTTCTTTACGATGATATCAGTGTGTCGAGCCACGGCAAATATCTCGGCATTGTGGCTGTAAGCGACCTTCTCGATGCGCTTACAGAGAGGAGCATCAGTGTCGCAAAAAGCTCGAATCCCCTCACAGGGCTGCCGGGCAATACATCCATAAGAAGGGAGATAGAGAAAAGGCTCTCACAGAACATGCATTTTACCGTATGTTATATCGATCTGGACCATTTCAAGCCATATAACGACCATTACGGGTTTGAAAGGGGCGACCTGGTCATCAAGGGTCTGGCCGGACTCATCGATGATGCCCTGAAAAAGCATGGAAAGGATTTTGATCATTTTATCGGTCATATCGGCGGCGACGATTTCATCCTGATTACCCGCCCGCAAATCGATGTTGCCGTGTGTGAAAATATCATCACCAATTTTTTATCGAAGCTGCCTGAATATCATGGAGATGAGGATTGCGAAAGGAAATGTTTTATCTCGAAGAACAGAAAGGGAGAGGAAGAGGAATTCAGCCTGCTGGCCCTTTCCATCGGCATAGTAAGCACCGAAATGCGAAAAATAGATTCTTATCCGCAGCTTGCCTCAATAGCCTCCGAGGTAAAAAAACTCGCAAAAATGCAAAAGGGTTCCTCCATAGTGAAAGATCGCAGACTAATGTACTCTGATCATTCCGAGAGGATTATCATAGAATAAGGCAAAATGAGGCACCTGGAAGAATTGAGACAATATGCATAAACTTACGGCAAATGTAACAGTCCTGTAATATCCTTTTAATATCTGCCTGATACAATATTCTCAGAACTGAAACAAGGCGGAGGGAATAATGTTTTTGAAGATATTAAGCATGCTTATCCTGATTTTTGTAACAGGAGGGGCGTGTCTGTCATTTGCGGATACTATTGAACTAGACAACGGTAGACATGTTGAAGGCCGTCTTTACGTCATTAAGGACGGTTATCACTATATCCGGATACATAAAGCACTGGTCGACCGCGTTCGATATGCGGCAAGGCCTGCAAAGCCCGATACCCTTATGCTTAAGAGCGGCCTTGCGCTGCAGGGCAAAATAACCGCTTACATTGACGATGAATATTACATCAGGATACCATCGCAGCAGGTAAAAGAGGTTACTGCGGAGCAGCAGTCCGCGGCAGCCAGGTCAGAGTCTGTTTATTCTTCCATTTCGGCAATTACCAAATTCAAGGAAGGTCTTATACTGCGAATACATGGTTCCAATACCATAGGGGCTAGTCTCGCCCCTGCTTTTGCAAAGGCGTACCTGATAAAAGCAGGTGCTGCAAATTTGCAAGAGGTTGCGGAAAAGGACGAAGAAGTGACTGTTCAAGGCATACTGCCCGGAAACTCAAAAGCTTCTGTCATCGAAATCCATTCGCACGGGTCAGCGACCGCTTTTATTGGCCTTGAGAACAAAAAGTGTGATATAGGGGCTTCTTCAAGAAAGATTAGCGGGCCCGAGTCAGCCAAGCTCGAATTTCTTGGAGATATGACCAGCGACAAAAATGAACATGTCATCGGACTCGACGGGATAGCAGTGATAGTAAACAAAAGCAACCCGGTCTTCAAGTTGGGCAAGGACGATATCCGGAAGATATTCAGCGGAGAGATAACAGACTGGTCCCAGCTGGGCGGTAAGCGAGGCCCTGTCAATGTGTATGCCCGTGATGATAAATCCGGCACCTGGGATACCTTCAAAAGCATCGTGCTCGGCAAGTCAAAGCTGGTGCCTTCGGCCAAGCGGTATGAAGACAGTACCATGCTTTCGAATGATGTATCAAAGGATATTAACGGCATTGGCTTTATTGGCCTGCCTTATGTATTGAATGCCAAGGCAATTGCCGTTTCGGATGGCGCTGAGCCGGTTGCACCCGATCGTTTTTCGATAGCGACTGAGGATTACCCCCTGTCCAGGCGTCTTTTCTTCTATACGCCGGGGGAGTCGGGAAATACCTATGTGGATTCATTTTTAGAATTTGCACTCTCTGAAGAGGGGCAGGGTATTGTAGATCGGATCGGATTTGTCGACCTGAATGTTAAACTGGCCCAGCCGAAATCTGCAGGAGATTTTTCTGAGCAATATCTTAAGCTTACCCGTGGCGCTGATAGGCTTTCGGTCAACTTTCGTTTCAGGAAAAATAGTTTCGAACTCGACACAAAGGGAACGCGCGACATTCAGAGAGTAGCGGCGATACTGAAAAGCAGCAAGAACAATGGACGCAGGATCATGCTCTTTGGTTTTACTGATGCCGTCGGGCAGGCAGAGGAAAACAGACGGCTTTCTGAAAGGCGTGCGCTTGCTGTACAAAAAGTTCTGCTCGGACGGGGAATCAATATAAAGACATCCGACGTAGTGGGATTCGGCAGGTTAAACCCGGTTGCCTCAAATGATGCCGAAGATGGCAGAGAAAGGAACAGACGGGTGGAGATATGGATCAAATAATGGAGGTGCCTTATGATAAAAATAGTTGAGTGGACACAAAACACACATAAGAATGATGAGGTAACCGTTAAAGTCTGCCTTCGCGGAGGTATTGAAACGAGTTTTCTGCTGGATAAAGGCGTGGTGCATCATTTGCCGCGCTTTTGTGTTATACATGCCAGCCTAAAAAACCGGACTGAAGAGCTCTTTCTGTGCGATTTCAAGAAACTGAAGAAGATAACTACTGCTGCAGAGGGTCGAGTATCAGCATTGACATCTAAGGCATTGAAAAAGCAGGCATTCATGGGCATTGAACTTGATGGCAGTTATGCGATCAAGCATAGTGAACCCGTGGACAAGCCCTGGCTGGGGCCTGATGGCTGGCAGGCGTCGAGATATGAATTCGAGTTCCCTCGCAACAGTGTCAAAGATGGAATGTATCCAGCTGAACTATGGCCGGAAAAAGGAAAGACATCTCTGAAAAAAAGCTATCTGGCAGCTGCAGCGGTATTTGTGGTTGTTGCCGCAATTTCGGCTCCTATTGTATACGGCCATCTGGGGTCACAGAAGCCGGTTTCTATCGAAATGCCAAAAAGCGACCTGAAAGGCGGTGCTAACCATACAGCCTCGCTTGATCCGAATATGACTGGTAAAGGAAATAACACTCAGGAAATATCCCCTGATGCCATCCAGAAGGACGGGCCTGAAGCGAAAGTAAAAGAAGTCCTGAAATCGGGGATTAAGCAGCCAAAAGAAAAGAACCAAAAAGTTACCGCCGAGAAAAAAGAGACAGGCTTAAGCATTCCCTGTAATCAGGATATGGCCGAAAAGGGGATAAGCTGCAATTAGTCGCATAATTGACAGGCATCGAATCCTTCAGTGACACTCTTGCAGGCGCCTGTCTGAAAGTTGCGGTTCAGAAATCGGACCTGCTTCTGATGAGATATGAATAATATGCTGCCGCATTGGTTGGTTTGCGTTTCATTGTCTTGAAGTCTACCTTGTAAAGGCCGAAACGGGCATCGAGTCCCTGCAGCCATTCGTAGTTGTCGATCAGAGACCAGTAAAAATAACCCCGGACATCGATTCCTTTTTTTATGCTCTTTTCTACCGCATCGACATGTTTTCTCATGAAATCAATTTTTTTCTGCGGGTTGCGCGTTGCGATTCCATTTTCGGTTATAATGAGCGGGACTTTTAGTCTCGACGCATTACGAAGCACTCTTTCGAGTCCGTAGGGATGGATTTCCCAGCCAAGGTCTGTGAGTCCGTTCCCGTCAATATCATGGTGGCGCAATTCCACGCACATCTTCTTAAAGGGGTTAAATCGTACATGGACCCGTGTGTAATAATTTACTCCAAAGAAATCGAGCTTGTCTTTGATCGGCAGTTCTACGATGTATTCCTTGCGAAACGGTAACTTGATTCTGAGCTGCCCTGTCAGGAATGCATCAAGTATGGAATGATTATAGAAGTGCTTTGCCATGGTCGCCAGTATGCGATCGAGCGGGTTCCAGCGGCTCCACGGGGCAAGCGCTGCCATGTTGTGCGATACGCTTACCATGGCGTCCGGAATTGCCTTGTGAATTATATCATATGCCTTCGCATGACAATAGAGGATATTCTTCAATGCCTTGAGAGCCAGTGCCGGGTCTTTGATACCAGGCGGCATACAGCCTTCAAGATAGCCGCCCAGCAGAAGGACATAAGGCTCATTAAAGGTGATCCAGTATTTGACGCCTTTGAGCGAAGAGACTATATGCTCTACAAATGAGAGAAACTTCTCGACCGACGCCTCTTCGTGCCATGGGTATTTCTTGATGAACCAGAGTGGATGGGTGAAGTGATGGAGCGTGAGCATGGGCTCGACATTATAGCCTTTAAGGATTTCGATGATTTCCTGGCAGTGATCAACCACAGACTCATCCCAGATATTCTCCCGCGGCTGGATCCTGCTCCATTCAAGCGAGAAGCGATAGGCGTTAACACCGAGGTCCTTGAGAAGAGCAAGGTCCTCTTTGTACATTGTGTAATGATTGGTGATGTCCGGGTTTTCGCTCAGTATCGAGTCCCACGACGACCAGTCGGCATGCGGAGACCCTTCAAGCTGAAATGCAGATGTTGCAACTCCCCAGAGAAAATCGTTTTTCATTACATCATTATAATATATACATTGTTACAGGATGATTACAGTACGCAGATTTTTTCAATATGTTTGAGTCCGGCGCAATATTTCATGCACTTCCCGGGAAGCCGGATGGACATTCGAACATTTTTCATGCGAATCCTATTTATCAATCCCCTCGCTCATGTCCATATGCCTGATAATCCTGCCGTCGACCAGATATATGACCATTTCCGCAATATTAGTTGCGTGGTCGGCGATACGCTCGAGGCTTTGTGCTACAAAGCTGACTTTCATGCCACGCGCAATAGTTGAGGGGTCTTTAACCATGTAGAGTGCCAGTTCTTCCAATATGGCATGCTTCATGGCGTCCACTTCGTTATCCCTGGATATAACATCCATTGCAAGCGCCTTGTCTTTTCTTACGAATGCATCAAGAGCGTCCCTGGTCATCTGCTGGGTAATCAGAGCCATCTTTGGAATGTCAATGTAAGGTTTCAGAATTGGTTCACGGTTCAATTCCATCGCACGGTGCGAAATATTTACCGCACGGTCTCCCATGCGCTCGAGGTCAGTTGTAATCTTCATGGCTGTTGTTATCAGTCGCAAATCTCCGGCCCGAGGCTGCCGCAAGGCGATCAGTTTGATTGCATACTCATCGATCTCTACATCTAGTGCGTTTATTTTTGAGTCATCAGCGA
The DNA here is from genome assembly GCA_903822005.1 of uncultured Nitrospiraceae bacterium. Classification (GTDB taxonomy): domain Bacteria; phylum Nitrospirota; class Thermodesulfovibrionia; order Thermodesulfovibrionales; family Dissulfurispiraceae; genus Fen-1308. Next base: position 97,693 of record CAIJNL010000021.1, on the reverse strand, counting down.
TGACTGATTTGGCGAGCGCGTCATCACGCTCCACAAGGGCTGTAATTGAGTTTTTTATTGCCAGTTCGACATGCCCGCCAATCCTTAGTATCAATTCCTTCAGGTGCAATAACTCGTCGTCAAAGACCGCCATTAGCCGAACCTCCCCGTAATATAATCTTCAGTCAGTTTAATTGAAGGCGAAGTGAACATTTTTTGAGTCGAATCAAACTCTATAAGCTCGCCCAGCATAAGGAATCCTGTCCAGTCCGATATCCTTGCCGCCTGCTGCATATTGTGAGTGACTATGATAATTGTTACATCATTTTTTAGCGTTTGGGATAGCTCTTCTATTTTGGCCGTAGATATCGGATCCAGGGCCGATGTCGGCTCATCAAAGAGCAGAACCTCGGGGTTTACTGCAAGGGCCCGGGCTATGACAAGCCTCTGTTGCTGACCGCCCGAGAGATCGTATGCGCTGGAGTGCAGCTTATCTTTGACCTCATCCCATAAAGCTGCATGATGCAACGCCTTTTCAACATTCTCGGAAAGTTCGGCACGTTTCTTCATCCCCTTGAGCTTCAGACCATAAGCAACATTATCAAATACACTCATCGGGAATGGAGTCGGTTTCTGGAAGACCATACCGATGCGGCTTCTTAGGTTTATCAAATCAGTATCTGGCGTGAGTATATTGATGCCCTGGAAGAGAATTTCGCCCTCATAAAGGTTTTTTGGATATAGATCATGCATCCTGTTGAAACAGCGCAGAAGCGTAGTTTTACCGCAGCCTGAAGGGCCTATCAAGGCAGTAATGGCGTTTTTGCGTATCGTAAGATTAATCTTCTTAAGGGCGTGGACGGTGCCCGAATAATAAAAGTTCAGGTTGTTTACCTCTATTTCGAATGTTTCAGGCACTATTTATACCTCCATTTGATAATGAGTCTCCCTGCTATGGTAAGAATGAGTACAAAAACCGTTATCACAAATGCGGCAGCCCATGCCTGAGTGTGCCAGCTGTCATAAGGCCCCATTGCGTACTGAAATATTGTTACTGTGAGAGAAGATACAGGCTGGTTCATATTAACAGAAAAATATGCATTGTTAAAGGAGGTGAAGAGCAGGGGAGCTGTCTCGCCCGCAACTCTGGCTATCGAAAGAATTATCCCTGTCAGAATGCCCGAAGCAGCACCGCGATAAACCACCTGGATGATTACCTTATAATAAGGTGCGCCAAGGGCGAAAGCCGCCTCTCTGAGTGTCCATGGGACCATGGAGAGCATATCCTCGGTTGTCCGAAGGACAACCGGGATCATTATTATGGCCAGGGCGATGGACCCTGCCCAACCATTAAAATGGCCGAGCGGCCTAACCAGTATGGCATATACAAATGTGCCTATGACGATTGAGGGCACGCTGACCATTATGTCTGAAAGAACGCCGATTACCTTCGATATGCCTTTTCCTCTTGCATACTCTGCCAGGAAAGTCCCTCCCAATACGCCGATGGGCACGCCGATAAGTGTCGCAAAGAGCGTAATGAGCAATTGCCCCGCAAAAGCATTTCTGAGACCTCCTCCGTCAACCCCGGCCGGGGCGGGATCATTGAGAAAGAGGTCGAGGTTAAGAGCCGATATCCCGTTATAAAGGACATCCCCAAGGATAAAGACCAGCCAGAAAAGACCAAATAGGGCAGCAAGCGTACTGAGCGAAATGGCTACCATCCCTTCGATCTTTCTTTTCAATACGACATTCATCTTGAGTATTTCCTTTCGGCCTTCAGAAGAAAGAATTTGGCGATAGCAAGGGTTATGAAGCTAAGGACAAAAAGCACCAGCGCCAGATAGAACAGTGAGGCAAGATAAATGTCTTTATCAGCCTCTGCGAATTCATTTGCAAGTGTAACTGTGATGGTTGCCGCAGCATCGAGAAGCGAGCTTGTTATCCTGTGGTTGTTACCAAGCACGAATGCCACTGCCATTGTCTCTCCAAGTGCCCGTCCGAGAGAGAGGACCACACCGCCAAAGACACCGAGTTTGGCATACGGAATAACAATGTGTTTTATGACCTCCCACTTTGTGGCGCCGAGAGCGTAAGCAGATTCTTTGACTACCTCTGGGGTCAGTCGAAAAGAGTCTCTGGATATGCTGGCAGTAAAAGGGATAATCATAATGCTGAGGATCACGCTTGCAGTCAGCAGGTCGATACCCATCGGCGGCCCGGCAAAAAGCGCTGAAATAATCGGAATATCCTGCGTTATTGTTTTCAGAAAAGGTTCGATCAGACCGCTCATTATTGGCGAAAGGGTAAAGAGCCCCCACATGCCGTAAATGATGCTCGGGATGGCCGCGAGCAGTTCAATCGCCCCCCCGATAGGTCCTTTCAGGAAATCGGGAGAAATCTCGGTCACAAAGATTGCGATGCCTATGGCAATCGGAATGGCTATGATTATAGAAAGAGTAGTCGTTATGAAGGTGCCGTATACATTGGTTGCTGCGCCAAAGGACTCTGTGACCGGGTTCCAGTCAGTGTCAAAAAAGAATTTCACGATTCCAAAGCGTTCAATAGCAGGCCAGGATTCATGTACCAGAACAAAAAGAATGCCTGCGATAAGCAGGATAACCGCAAAAGAGGAGATTGCGGTTATAGAAGCAAAAAGCATATCCAGTGGGTTCTTTTTTGATAACATATTTATATGGTGAGTGTAGTTATTATTATCTCTCTGCCAAAGAGCAGGGCATGGAGCCGGAAAATAAAGAGGGGCAACTGATACTGCCCCTCCAGCCCTGTTTATCCTGTGGGCTAGTTAATGCCGTTAGCCTTCCAGTATTGTTCGACCTTTGCTTTAAGCGATTTCGGAAGAGGTATATAAACCAGTTCCTTTGCTTTGGCATCACCGTTCTTGAAGGCCCAAGCGAAAAACATGGCGACTTTTTTGTTTGAGCCGGTTTTTTCTTTTGCAAGTAAAATAAAAGTAGCACCAGCAATCGGCCATGCGTTTTTGCCGGGGGCGTTAGTCAGCCATACAAAGAAATCCTTTGTGGGATTGAAATCAGCTGTCTCGGCAGCGTTCTCGAAGGTTTTAAAACTCGGGGTAATAAACTGGCCTGCCTTATTCTTCAGCTGGGTATAAACAAGCTTGTTCTGTTTTGCATATGCGAATTCGACATACCCGATGGAATTTGCCGTTCTTTTTACATAGTTGGCTACTCCTTCATTCCCCTTTGCGCCGATGCCGACAGGATACTTAACTGCCTTGCCTGCGCCCACTTTTGATTTCCAGGCAGCACTGACTTCGCTGAGATAGTTCGTGTATATGGCCGTTGTTCCGGAGCCGTCTGAGCGGTAGACCACGGTAATCTCTCTATGCGGCAGCTTGATCCCCGGATTAAGTTTGATTATGGCAGCATCATCCCATAATTTGATCTCTCCCAAAAATATTCTTGAGAGCGATTCGGAATCGAGCTTAAGCTGACCGTCTTTTATGCCGGCTATATTTACTACGGGCACAACGCCGCCGATTACTGCCGGGAACTGCAGGAGTCTGTCCTTCTGCAATTGTTCGGGCATGAGCGGATCATCCGAAGCTCCGAAATCGACTGTGCGGTCAGTTATCTGGCGCTGGCCGCCTCCTGAACCGATAGACTGGTAGTTAAGTTTGACCCCTGTGATCTTGTTGTATTCATAAGCCCATGCCGAATATACGGGGTAGGGGAAGGTTGCGCCGGCACCGTTCAGGGTATCGGCAGCCTGTACTAGCGAGAAAGTCACCATTAAAGTCATTACCAGTGCTGCTGCTAAAATCTTTTTCATGTTCACTCCTTATTGAAAAGCTTGCATGGTGCGCGCACCATTAATAGTATATTAATTAAATAGCGATTACGGTAATATTAAGGCAATGTTACAATTGTGTTACAAATAAATCCGGATAAAAGTGCCTTTGCCCTGAACGCTTTCAATTTGCATGTCCCAGCCGTGGGCCTTTACCAGGTGTTTTACAATGGCAAGACCGAGACCGGTACCGCCCATTTTCCTGGACCGGGCTGTATCCACACGGTAGAAGCGCTCGCCGAGGCGGGAGATATGTTTGAGCGGAACGCCTATACCGGTATCTTCGACAAACAGGACAGGCCTTCCATTTTCGATGCTGGACCCAAAGGTTACCTTGCCGCTTTCTGTAAACTTGATGGCATTATCGACAAGGTTAGTGAATATCTGGATGAGACGATCTTTATCAGCTGCAATCCCTGTAACTTCAGAGTGCACTACTGTTTCAATTAATAGATTCTTTTCACGCACCTTTTCACCAAGTATCGAGCTTACCTGATCGAGCGTATCCATTATGTCCACCTGCGTTTTATTTATAGCGATTACTCCCAGCTCTATTTTTGACAGGGTAAGCAAATCGTCAACAAGATTGTTGATGCGCTCACTGTTCTGCCTGATAGTGTTGATAAACCGTATAGCGTCTTCGCGGTCTTCAATAGCCCCATCGAGCAGGGTATCTGCAAAGCCCTTTATTGCTGTGATCGGAGTCTTGATCTCGTGCGATATATTGGCCACAAGGTCTTTACGCACCTGTTCGAGCTTTTCGAGTCTGGTAATGTCGTGAAGCACGACAACGAAACCGGCCAGACTGCTTTCATTGTAGAAAAGAGGAGAAACAAGCACATTAAAATGGCGTTCGGTTGGTGTTTCGAGCTTGATTTCAGCTTTGCCAAAAGCTGGTTTCGCATTTATATTTTTAATGAGTTCCGAAAAGGCACTGCAACGAATGATTTCCATGTAATGCTTGCTGTGTAACGGCTGGTTGCCAAATAATTCGGAGGCCGCGGCATTGGCAAGCAAAATGGTTCCCTTCGGGTCGATAATCAGAAGCGCATCAGGCATGTTTTTCAGTATCGCATTAAGGCGGCTTCGTTCCTCTTCGCTCTGTTTCAGCAGACCGCGCAGTGTTTCTGACATCTCGACGAGATTCCCTGCGATCTCTCCGAACTCGCCACCGGTCTTCATGAACAAACGCTTGTCGATTTCACCTCTGGCAAGGGAAGACGAAAATTCCCTGATCTGCAGGACGAGTCGCCGCAGTTGATCTGTCTGCCATAATATAAATAGCCACATGACAATAAAAAGGAGACTGAAAATAACAAGTATATTGATGCGGAGTTGATGAACGGCATGGTCGATGTCCGTCAAAGGCACTGCCAGTCTGATAAAGCCGATTTGATCTCTTCCGAATGTAATTTTTTTTGCGAAATAGAGAAAATCAGTTTTAAGCGTATCGCTGCGACGTATAGTGCTGCCGGTCCTGAATAGAAGTGCCTGCGCGATCTCAGTCCTTTGCGAATGGTTTTCCATGTCTGCAGAAGCTGTGTCTGAATCTCCAATTACCCGGCCGTCGGCAAGAACAACGGTAATCCGTGCGCCTGTTTTTTTCTTGATTTCATTGCATACATCATCGATTCTGTTCCTGCTGAAGTTGATCCGGTCTGAAATCAGATCAACCTGTATAGACAGATTCTGCCTGAGTTCATCAAGATGGCTTTCCCTTACCGTTGTTGTGATGAATATTTCAGAGATAAGGAGGGCCATGAACAGAAGGATCGCATATAGCAGGAACAATCTGTTAAAGAGGCTTTTTTTCATAGTCCTTTATCCACATAGTAGCCGACGCCCCGCTTAGTCTTGATATATTTGGGGTCTGAAGGCTCGTCTTCTATCTGCATGCGTAACCTGCGCATGTGAACGTCAACGGTTCGGGGTTCTACAAAGACATCATCTTTCCAGACCGCGTCCAGCAACTGGTCCCGGCTGAAGACCCTGCCGCGCCTTTCTGCAAGATATAATAAAAGTTTAAATTCAGTCGCGCTCAATTCAATAGGCGCACCTGATTTTGATATCGAATAAGTCGACTTGTCTATTAAGAGTTCGCCTACGGTTATTACAGCAGGTCCAGTATTGATTTCCGAGCTTCTTCGCAGAACGGCCCTGACCCTGGCTATAAGTTCTCTTGTGCTGAAAGGCTTTGACAGGTAGTCGTCAGCACCCATTTCGAGGCCGAGCACACGATCTGATTCCTCAGCCTTTGCAGTAAGCATGATAATAGGCAGCCGCTCAGTCGCCGGATTGCTCCTTATCATGCGGCAAAGATCGACTCCCTGTATCCCGGGCAGCATCAGATCGAGGACAATGAGGTCGTAGCGGTTTTTTTTGATAAGACTAAGGGCTTCCTCGCCGTCCGCAGCAGTGGAGACAATGAATCCATCTTTTTTAAGGTTATAGGAGACGAGTTCAACTATATCAGGTTCATCATCAACAACGAGTATTTTCACGCGCTCCATTATGATTTATAGCATCAGAGGAGGTGTTAATGCAAGACGCATCGGAGAGAAGTGCCCGCAACCTGTTGATATATAGATAACATATCTCGAAATGACTGCTTAGGCATAGATGAATATCAACGTCTGGAATGGATCTGACAGCAACATCTAATAAGCGACATCTTGCACCGTCAATGTCTCCCCGGAAATGAGGGCAAGCATCGTGCAGCACGGCATTTTCATGCATATCATGTTTTCCCCGGATTTCTTTTGTCATGATTTATTATAAATCGTACAGATTACCGGAATGTTTCATAATGGTTAAAATTGTGTTAAATCTGGTGAACGCTATTCCTGCGCTGCCCGGTTTTTTTCTGCGGCAGCACGCTTGTGACACTGCAAAAGCTTGCCTGCTGCAATCACGATTACAATGCAGATTACCTCGACTATGTGTATCAGCATTTCGGACGGGGCAAGTGCGCTCACTACGACCGGATCGGTGATAATCATCTCGCCGGCAACTTTTCCCAGTATAGCTGCTCCGAATGTAATGATAATCGGAAAACGGTCCATGAGTGACGACATAAGGGTGCTCGTTCCGACGATCAGAGGTATACTTGTGACCAAACCAAAAATAAGCAGAAACAGGTTGCCCTGGGAGGCCGCTGCAACTGCGAGCACGTTATCAAGGCTCATTATAAGATCGGCAATAACTATGATGCGGATTGCCTGCATGAACGTGGTATGTTCCCTCTCGGGCCCCTCGTCACAAGATTCATCAGTAAAAAGCTTTACCGCAACCCATAAGATGAGCAGTCCGCCGGCAACTTTTATGTAACTGATGAGCAGGAGCTGTGCGGCAAAAAAGGTGACCACAATCCGAAGGACTATCGCGACAGCTGAACCAAACACAATGCCCTGTATGCGCTGTTTTCTCGGAAGAGGGCGCACGGCCATGGCAATAAGTACAGCATTATCGCCGGAGAGAATTATATTGATGAAAATAATGCTCAACAGGCCCGATACAAACTCCAGGTTGAATGTTATCGAACCGATTGCACCGAAATCCATACTTACTCCTTTTGCAGCCAACAGTCCTAATTGATGCCTATACAAAGGTATTTAGCCTTAAGTCATTTTAACACAGTCAAAGACACGGTCACAGTGCTGTCCGTTTGATAGCCGGACGACCGAAACAAGGAATTAGGGTATGAAGGTTTTTGGCCGTATACAGGTTGATTTTATCCTGAACGAATGATATTTTTAATAATAGCATTCAGATACTGATTTAAATGGAAATGATTCTAATTGCCTGGTTAAAGGGGGAATAATGGTTACAGCAATGGTTCTGATTAATACTGACCGGTATAAGGTCAATGAGGTCGCTGAGAGGCTTGCGGACGTAAAAGGAATTTCCGAGGTATATTCCGTGGCCGGGGCTTTCGACCTTATTGCCGTAATCAGGGTTTCGACCAATGAAGAACTTTCGGAAGTGGTTACATCCAGGATCGTGAAAATAGAAGGGATAGCAAAGACTGAGACGCTTATTGCTTTCAGGGCATACTCAAGACATGATCTTGAAGGGATGTTTTCGGTAGGCTTTCAGTGACCTGCCCGAGTCACATTGTATAGCAGACATACCAATGCATGACCTTGCCTATCTGGGCACTGCAATGCTAATATTACGTTCTGCCTTGGAAACCGATGAACAGTATGCGGCAAATACCCGGTTTATATTTATACTCCGGAAAGGTTGCATTCTCATTGTTCATCGCTCCTGCAGGGCAGTCGTGCCTGCGTTTTCCGTGATGGATTAATGACAAAAGGATTGGTATGACAGAAAGAAGCACTGAATATCATGTATCACGGACAATTACGATTTTATCCTGCGCAGCATTCGTGAGTGTTGCCGCAATCCGTATTTGCGACCCGATGCTTCCGGAAATATCGGGGGAGTATAGTATATCGCAAGGTCAGGCAGCCGCGGCTATCACGGCATATGCATTGGCTTACGGATTATTGCAGCTTGTATACGGCCCGATAGGGGACCGTTACAACAAGTATCATACGATAATCCTGGCTACATTTGCCGGTACACCCGCCAGTATTCTGGTTGCAATCTCCCCCAGTTTTGGCTGGCTTGTCTTTTCGAGGGCACTTACAGGGGCTATAGCAGCCGGTATCGTTCCATTGGCAATAGCATGGATTGGGGATAATATACCTTATGACCTGCGGCAGGCAACGCTCGCACGCTTTATCTCAGGGCCTATTCTAGGATTAATCGGCGGGCAGTTTCTTGGCGGTTTCGTAGCCGACATGTTTAGCTGGAGATGGTGTTTTGTTGTGCTTGCAGTACTTTATAGTGCTGTCGGAATGCTTCTTTACAGCGACAAACGGCATCATCGCTCAGTTCCTAAGGAACAGGATGCTGAATTGTATTCGGCATCCTGTTCGCAATCAAGAGGAATGTCGATCGTTTCACAGTTTCTGGAGGTCCTCAGGGTAAGGTGGGCACGTGTGATACTGATTAGTGTTTTCCTTGAGTCAGTGGGCGTTTTTGGATCTCTGGCTTTTGTGCCCACCTATCTTCATGTTACTTATGGAGTTTCGCTTACCGCTGCAGGATCGATTATCGCGGTGTTCGGGTTTGGCGGCTTATTATACACGGTCGTTGCCGGAAGGCTGATAAGCAGTATTGGAGAACGGGGACTTGTCGTGATTGGCGGGCCGCTCCTCGGCATATCGTTTTTGATGTTTCTTTTCGGAAATGGGTGGCTATTGGCCATACCGGCGAGTTTCATGACAGGGCTCGGATTTTATATGTTGCACAACACGCTGCAAACCAACGCAACGCAGATGGCGCCTGAATCAAGGGGGACTGCTGTGGCGATGTTTGTTTCAGCGTTCTTTTTGGGGCAATCTGCAGGCGTAGCTATCGGTGCGTGGGTCATAGATACTGCAAGCGTATCATGGCTCTTTGCATCATCAGCGGCAATCCTGCCGGTCCTTGGCGTTGGGTTTGCTTTTTCCCTGCGGTATCGGAAGGCGGGATATAGTTCTGCTTCAGATATATGTGCGGGCACATAATCTGTTCTGCTGCGGAATTGCGGCCATTATATCATCTACCCAGCTTTGCTTTCATTTGTTCAAGCAATTTTTTTGCAGCAGGAATATTGTTTGCCCTTATTACTCCAACCAGATAACGACCTGTCTGCTCGATAATTACGCCCCCGTAAAGCGGATCGACTGATGACAGGGATGCTTGACCGGAGGCCCCTGTTGACAGGACCTTTTTCCCTGAAGTCTCAAGGTATTCTCTATACTGCTCAAATGCCTTGCGGGCAGCAGCAGGGGACTCTTCGGGAATTAAGAAAAACTGGACCTGCTCTTTGTCCAGAACAGCTTCGGCCATGAGTCCGCGACGGAAAAAGGCATATCCCAGAAGGCTCTGGGCATAATAGCGTTCACTTTTGCTCACAGTGGCCGGCAGCGCAAATACTTCAAGCTCCTTTGGGGCGCCTGTATCAGCAGGCAGGTTTTTCGCGATCGACCGGGCGCATGCCATAAAGATATCCTTTTCGAGACTGAGGGTCCCGCCTGCCTGGAGCCTGATAAAATACCTGTCCTGGTAGAACAGTAACAGCGCCGATGAAGATGATCCTTCTGCTCCGACGGCGGCCATGGGATCATCCGCTCTTCTGTAGTTGGAGTACATCCCAAAGGCATCAAGAAGAGAGCCCATCTTATATACGTCGGCGTCTATCGATACCTGCGGGTTCTTTTTGCTTGTATACCTGGCAGAAGCCATAATCTCGAAACCATAAGGGAAATATAGTTCTGCTTCACCGTTTATGCGGTCAAAGAGGTTATCCTTGTTATACAGGGCGACCTTTTCATCAATGATCCAGCCTTCAGCGCATGCAGGGGAAGGCATTATTTTTATGATGGGATCTTCGGCACCAAAAACAGATACTGAAAAACATAACAGGCATATGCCTGCAAGAACCATAGCAGCCGTACCTCGCATTATTGTACCCTCCGCATATAAACCGGTCATTGGAGAAACTTGAGGCTTATTCCCTTACGCCAGTATTTTTCTGGCCCTGTCCATCTTGGATGCGATATCCAGGCCGTTAACGCATTTTGCAACACAGGCGGAACAGTCCAGGCACGCAGTTGCCGAAGCCGACACCGGGATCTCACGATACGTTGAAAGCGCAAGCTCACCGTTTTTGTAACCCTCTGCGTACATGAGAGAGCGGTTAACAGTGCTTATTTGAACTCCCAGCGGGCAGGTGCCTTCGCATTTTCCGCAAAGATCGCAATAATATGACCGCACTGAGGCACTGTATTGTTTCAGGATGCGTTCATCAGCATAGGAGAAAGACATGCCCATCACGGCGATATCTTCCTTTAGTTCAGAAATGTTTCTCATGCCCGGGATTGCGGCAGTGATATTCCTGTTCTGTAGGGCCCATTTAAGAGCAGCCTGATGCGGGCTAATTTTTCCCATAGCTTCTGTTGTGTAGCCGCCCATCTGGGTTTTCATGGCGATAATGCCGATGTTTGCCGCCGCGGCCCTTGCTACCGCATCCAGAAGCTCCTTGTCGCTCTGAAAGTTGAATTTTACAAGGGCAGTATCGAAGAAGCGGTCTTTATCGTCTACAAGCGCATTGACCACCTCTGCCTGTTTTGTATGAGTTGTCACGCCAAAAAAACGGACCTTTCCCTGTTCTCTGAGTTTAAGCAGCGCCTCGCGGGTTTCAGGAATAAATACGCGTTCCTTGTCGGTAAGATTATGGAGCTGAATGACATCCACATAGTCAGTCTGGAGTGCCTTGAGGCTCGTCTCAACATCTTTGAAGATGTCCTCTTTAGTCCTGGATGTCGGCTGCGTTTTTGTGGCTACGAAGATCTTGTCACGACGGCCCTTTAATGCCTTGCCCACTATTTCCTCGTTTTTGCCCCCCATGTAACGCCTGGCAGTGTCCACATAATTTACGCCATTGTCGAAGGCAATCTTGATGACCTCCGGTTCCGGTGTGAGCATGGCTCCAAAGCTGACAACCGTAATCTTCATGCCGGTGCGACCGAGTGTCTTGAATACCGGGTTGGGAAATACAAAGGGTTCCGCGGCCGCGTAATATTGAGCGGCCTCAGAAATGACACTCCCGCTCAGCATGGCCGATGCGGTGCCGGCAAGCCCTATCTTGAGAAAATCCCTTCTATTCAGCCCTGACTTATTATCCTGTCCTGATTTCATGGCCTCTCCGTGTCGAATGTTGTTGTGAAAGCTGAATGCGCAGGCATTCAGTCCTGCAAATTACAGAAAACTTAACTAAATTCAGGCTCCATGCGGGAACACTTTTCCTCATGGTCCATTGTTTCATTATAGCAAAGATTGGTGCTGTCAACCAATCGAAGGGCTGCATTGCCATGCTTTTCCGGTTGTGCTGTCCTGAAGGAGATCATCCTTCTTTCGACATTTGCAGATTATCATTGACATGTTCTGCCGCTCTCAAATAAACTTAAACCCAAATAGGCTTCGTAATTGGTATAAAGCTAACGAGAAAGGAGGATTCAGAGTTTAAGACGCCTGTGTCGAATACGGATTATTACGCCGGGTTTGCTCAGGCCGGCCATTAGGGCCCGGTGTTGATAAATGGGGAGGGGTACTATGGCACGTTTGTATAAATCGGACAAATAACTTGAGGGGGTTCCAAATTTTATGGCAACTGATGAAAGCTTTGAAGCAAAAACTTATGCCAAGGTTGACCTGAGAATCATTCCATTCCTCTTTCTTTGCTACATCCTGGCCTATCTGGACAGAGTAAACGTAGGCTTTGCGAAACTGCAGATGCTTAAGGATTTATCATTGAGTGACGCCGCATTTGCTACCGGAGCAGGTATCTTTTTTATCGGTTATTTCTTCTTCGAAGTTCCCAGCAACGTACTTCTTAAAAAATTTGGTGCACGGATGTGGATCGCCAGGATTATGATCTCATGGGGTATCATCTCGTCCGCCATGATGTTTGTGACTGACGAATGGACATTTTATGGCATGCGTTTTCTTCTCGGAATAGCGGAAGCAGGCTTCTTCCCCGGTGTTATATTTTATTTGACCTTATGGTATCCCTCGAAACATCGCTCAACCAGAACCGCCTGGTTTGTATCTGCGATAGCGGTTTCGGGTGTAATAGGAAATCCGATATCGGGCTGGATCATGGATATGTTCTCAGGTTCCATGGGCCTCGCAGGCTGGCAGTGGTTATTTTTAGTAGAGGGCATCCCTTCTGTACTGGTTGGCTTCTGGGTCATTTATTACCTGAATAGCAGCATTGAAGAGGCAAAATGGCTTACCAGTGAAGAAAAAGCCCTGCTTGCAAAAAACCTCGTTGCAGAAGATAAACATAAAACCGAGGTCAAGCTGAGTGATGCATTTAAAAGCGGAAAAGTATATGTGCTTAGCTTTATCTATTTTACGCTAATGATAGGTCTTTACGGCATAGCATTCTGGCTGCCGACCATTGTCAAGGCATTCGGCATCCAGGGTTATCTTGGGGTCGGTGTGATAACCGCAATACCTTATGCTGTCTGTGTCGTGGGCATGATTATCATTAGCAGGCACTCCGACAAGACCGGTGAGAGACGCCTTCATTATGTATTTAATGTTACTGCCGGCGCTATTGGACTGGTCCTTAGCGGTGTTTTTGCATCCAATCCTGTACTTGCCATAATCTTTCTCTCAATAAGCACGCTCGGCGTCATAGGGTCAATGCCGCTCTTCTGGCCATTGCCGTCTGCATTTTTGGCCGGTACGGCTGCAGCAGCAGGAATTGGCATTGTGAACTCAGTGGGCAATTTGGGCGGTTATTTCGGGCCGAATGTTCCGGTATGGGCAAAGCTTATTTCGTCGGATCCCTCAGCCGCTTTGTATATCATTGCCGGCATACTGATGGTAGGGGCTCTTACTACTTACTTCTTCATCCCGGCGAGTCTTAATGTGAAAAAATAGACTTAAATTATGATGTAATTGCTGCGGATTCGGGCATATGCAGCAGTTTTTCATGGCCTGATATAGCAGCAGGGTAAGCATTTAGAAAGTGTTTTAAAGGCGGGGCAGATTTCACTCTGTCCCGCCTTCTGATTTTCAATATTAACCGGAATATTATCCGTTTGTAATCGATCGCGCAATTACTTCACCGGGCCGATTTTAATATCGAGGATTTCGATTTTAGCGCTTCTCTTTAGCTTTTTGAGCCGCGCTTCCAGGCTTCGGGCCTCAGAAGAAGTCACGCATGGTATGGTCTTGATCAGTTCAAAAGGCTGATGCGACCTGACGAATTTGCTGCCTGCTCCCCGAGCATGCTCTTTTATTCTATTCTCCAGGTTATTTGTCAGGCCTATGTACAGATAATTATTACGGCACTTGAGAACATAGACGCACCAGCAACTCTTATCTGTATTAGCCATAAAATATATTCACCCCGTGTCCCTGGAAGTTCCGGCGGAGGATACTGCTAATTCCTGAAGCTATGGACAGGGGCCGGAATTCTCCCTCCGAGTCTGATGAATCCGGCTGAACCGCCATCATCGGGTATGTTAAGAATGGTTGCCTCTCCAAGAAGTCCGCCGAATGATGCGCGATCACCAGCCTTCTTTCCGGGTACTGGTATCAGTCGTGCTGCTGTTGACTTATTGTTCATTACCCCAATCGCCATTTCATCGGCAATAATGCCCGAGATGGTCTCAGCCGAAGTGGAACCCGGGATAGCCACCATATCGAGACCGACTGAGCAGACGCTGGTCATTGCCTCCAGTTTTTCAATCGTGAGATGCCCGTTTTTGGCTGCCTCCGCAATATTTAAATCCTCGCTCACCGGGATAAATGCGCCGCTGAGTCCGCCCACATGCGAGCTTGCAAAGATGCCGCCTTTTTTAACAGCATCATTAAGCATTGCAAGGATAGCGGTCGACCCCGGATTGCCGATGCTCTTTAGGCCAAGGCTTTGAAAAATCTCACCTACACTGTCGCCCACATTTGGGGTCGGAGCAAGTGAAAGGTCGACGACTCCGAAAGGTACTTTGAGCTTATCCGAAACTGTCCTGCCTATGAGTTCTCCAACCCGGGTCACTTTAAAGGCGGTGCGTTTAATGATCTCGGACAGACGGCCCAAATCGAGGTCCGGATTGGCCTCGCGGGCACGATCAATGGCTTTTTTCACAACACCCGGCCCGCTTACTCCTACGTTGATAACAGCATCGGGCTCACCAACTCCGAGGTAAGCGCCGGCCATGAACGGGACATCCTGTGGAATGTTCGCAAATACAACAAGTTTTGCGCAACCGATTCCATCACGGTCTGCGGTCATGTCAGCCGCACGCTTAATGGTACGGCCCATAAGAGCAACGGCATCCATATTTATCCCGGCGTGTGTCGACGCGACATTCACAGACGAACAGACACGGTCTGTGGTTGCGAGCGCTTCAGGAATGGCCTCAATCAGCGCGAGGTCTCCTTTAGTAAATCCTTTTTCGACCAGAGCGCCAAAGCCGCCAATAAAGTCTATCCTGAGTTGCCGGGCCAATTCATCAAGTGCGCCTGCGATACGACACATTTCCGCGGAAGAGAATCCGGCTGCGGCAACTGCAATAGGACTGACCGATATTCTCTTGTTTACGACCGGTATGCCATATTTGAGCCCGACTTCGTCACATGTATCCACCAGGGTGCCTGCAAGGCGCATAATCTTGGCACGGATATTTGCAATAAAGCGCTCAGAGTCATGACTCGCGCAATCGAAGAGGCTGATGCCCATTGTGACCGTGCGAACATCAAGATTTTCATTCCTGAGCATTTCAAGTGTTGCTATAATTTCACGTTCGTTCAGCATGTCTTATACCTGATGTATCTGCTCGAAGATTTCCCTGTGTTGCAGGTTAATATCCAGAGTCAGTTCCTTCGCCCTGGCATAGAGTGCAGTCCTGAACTCATGGAAATCTGTAAAAGGTGGAATGTCGACTTCATATATGGTTATATAGTGCGGTGGTTGCTGGTCTACCCTGGATACGGCCTTAAGGTTGGCGATATTTATATTATGGCGCGCCAGTACTTCGGAAATTCCTGCTATAAGGCCCGGCCTGTCAGGGCCTACGGTGGTGATCACGAAGGACTCGCCGACATGTTGAGGCAATACTGGACTGCCGCTCATTGTCTTTAGATGCACGTAAAGTCCGAGCGGCTCCAGATGGGAACGTAATTCTTCGAGAACAATCTTTTCATCCGCAGACTCATTAAGGGATGCAATTACTATGCTGATGAATTCCCGCTGTAGAATGGTTTGGCTGACATCTTCAAGGTTGCAGTCCGATTCAAATAGCACTTTAGATATGGTGGCTATTATTCCCGGCCTGTCAGGCCCCAGAACAAACAGAACAATTTTTTTCATCTACACTCCGTATCTTGCTGTAAAGGTCCGAAACTTTTTTGTAAACATGTTATCATTTTAAGCAGAAAAATGCAGTCTTTCGAATCAAGAATATCATAATTGATTGTATTTATGGAAATTCGTCAGGAACGGAAACGTTTCAGAGTGAGCACGGCATTCACACCTCCGAATCCGAATGAATTTGTTATAGCAATATCCATGGGGAATTCAGACGCATCTGTTATCAGGTTGATGCCGCATTCCGGATCTATATTGTGCGTGTTTATTGTAGGCGTAATAATTCCCTCATTCAGGCTCATGGCTGTACAGGCAACCTCGAAAGCCCCGGACGCAGCCAGCATATGGCCAGTCATGGATTTTATAGAGCTGCACGGTATTCTCCTGTTACTGAAAACTTTGTTTATGGCAGCCGCTTCGGTCTTATCACCTGCAATAGTAGACGTGCCGTGTGTATTCACGTAATCCACATCTCCCGGTGATATTCCGGCGTCACGTATGGATTCCCTCATTGCCAGGACTTCCCCTTTTAGAGATGGCATTGTAAGGTGTGCGGCATCGCAGATATTGCTGTACCCGATAATTTCAGCCAAAATATAGGCGTTCCGACTTAATGCCGACTCCATAGCCTCTAGAGTAATAACGCAGGCGCCTTCTGAGAGCACAAAACCGTCGCGCCCGATATCAAAGGGGCGGCTCGCATTATCCGGCACCGATTCGGACAATGCCCCCATAGCACCATATCCTTCAATACATATCCTGCACAGTGGGGCCTCCGCCCCGCCGGCAAGCATTAAAGTGGCGGTTCCATTTCTGATCATACGAAACGCCTCTCCTATTGCGTTAGCTCCTGAAGCGCATGCGTTGGATATGCCGAGTGCGTATCCGGTTATGCCGAGCTTTGCGCCGGTGCTGGTCGCTGCTGCGCAAATTGTACTGGCAGGCATCAGAAAAGGAGAAACGCGGCCGCGCACGTTTTGAGTTTCATTCTCTGAATGTGAATGGCTCAACTTCATGAATTCCCTTTCGATACTCATAATTCCGCCGCGACTTGAACCAAGAATTATTCCGCATTGGTCAGTAACCTTTTTATCCCTGGATAACAGACCCGCATTTTCTGCCGACTCCAGACCTGCCAAGACGGCGTATACATTACAGGGGTCTATATAGTTAAGCTCTTTTTTTGAAAAATGCTCTGCGGTTTCCAGGCCTTTAATTTCACCTGCAGCCAGCCATTTCATTGTTTTTGAAAGACTATTCTGATTGATACGGGTCAATGGTCCGATACCCGTGCCTCCTGCCTTGACAAGCGGCCAGGAACGCCTGAAGTTTATCGAAAGAGGAGTTACTGAACCAATTCCAGTTATAACGACCCTATTCATTGTCAACTATAATAACATACAAGGTTGACAGTCTTTCATTATTTTAAATTGCATGGTTACGCAACTGCTTATACCTTTAATTTAGCCACTATTATATGTTATGTTATCTCATGTCATCGGCGATGAAAAAGCTCAGAGAGGACAACTCTCGGGATATCAAGGAAATCGCAGCAGCCACCCGCATTAAAGAGAGCTATCTCAAGTCGATCGAAAATGAACAATACGAGAAATTACCCATTGAAGTTTATGCCAGAGGGTATATAAAAGTTTATGCGAAGTATCTTGGCGTACCGATTGAGACAGCGCTTGAACCTTATGAAAAATATCTCGAAATAAAGGCCGGACCAAGGGAAAAAAAGACAGGCAACTATCTTTCAAATTCGCCCTCAGGCGAGCTGGATGAAAACGAGAAGGATACGCTTCGGGCGCAAGAGGAAATTGAACAGCATCATGCCCTCAAGGCCGTGAAAGATAAGCTTTTGATTGAACCCATTGAGAAAATGGACCTCAAGGCGTGGTACTACCGGCCCAGATATATCTGGAAAGGCCTGCTTTTGATCTTTGTGCTTTGCGTTGTTGTTTATGCGCTGATTGCATCGGGCGGCTCCCGTAAGGATTTACCTAAGCAGACAGTTGTGGCACAACCCGCACCAACGGCCCCACAAGAAGATATACAAAAGAAGGAACAGCCTGTTTCGGGAGACGGGAAAACGGAGACATCGGCGGCTGGAATCGTTAAGGCTCCGGCAATAGAGACTGCCAAAGCGCAGGACGATCAGCCGCAAGCGCGCCGGAAACACTTACTTGTACTTTCTGCTAAAGAAAAGACATGGCTTCAGCTTCTTATTGACGGCAAGGACAAAGTTGAGGTTATGATGGAGCCTGGCGAAAATCTGTCGTACGATGCTTACAGGTCAATCAGCGGGGTAATCGGCAATGGAGGCGGTGTTAGCATGAAATTTAATGGAAAGACACTGCCGGCGGGTAAAAAAGGTGAGGTAATATACCTTAATCTTCCAGAAGGCAAGACTGTGAATAAAATCTAGCCTCCAAGAGCCCCTAACGACAGGACTGAACAAGGCCATATAGTTTCCTTGTATGTTTTAATCAAGTAAGAAATCCTCTATTTTTTGCTCAAGTTATAAGTTTCGCCCTGTTTATTTAGTTTTGCGCTGATCGTTGTTATAATCCGGTAAAGGGAAAGTAATTATAAGGTTTGCCGTTTTAACGGAAAATAGATAAGGAGTGGAGCTCAAGATTGATTACAAAAGATGAATTATTTTCATTTCTCAGGGACAAGATGTCCGGCCCGGTCAGTTTCAAGGATATTGCATCCGGTCTTGGCCTGGATAATGCCGGGAAGCGTGGTATAAAAAAGATTCTGCGGCAGCTTGTCAATGAAGGACATATCATCAGGACCCGGAATGCCCTCTACGGGCTTTCGGAAGAAATGAGTCTTATCTCCGGCTATTTTGAGGCCCACAGGGACGGTTACGGGTTTGTTATCCTTGATAAGCCCGGTGAGCGCGATGTCTTCGTACCGGCAAGAGCGACGTTCGGTGCCATGGCCAATGACAGGGTGGTCGCGAGGCTTGAAAACAGGCGACGCAGGGAAGGACGTATCATCAGGATACTCGAGAGGGCCTGCACGCGGATATCCGGAACCTTTGAAAGGGGCAGGGCTGTCTTTTTTGTAAGACCAAAGAGCAGGGCAATACCATTTGATCTTTATATCTCTCCTGCTGACAAGGGAAAGGCAGAGGAAGGAGATAACGTTATTGCCGAGATTCTAAATAATCCTTCTGAAAAAAGGCCGCCTTCCGGCAGGATCATCAAGGTGCTTAAAAAGCCTGAAACTCCGCTGGAAGACATAGAAATGATAATTGATGAACTGGACCTTCCGAGGCGTTTTCCACATGCGGTTGTTGAGGAGGCCAGGGCACACCTTAACGGGATAGGTTTTGAAAACGATGATTCTCATGGAAGGAAAGACCTGCGTTCGCTGACTACGGTCACCATAGATGGAGAAAAAGCCAAGGATTTTGATGACGCCGTATCTGTTGAGAAGACTCCGGATGGATACCGTCTATGGGTCCACATTGCAGATGTCAGCCATTATGTCGGATGGGACTCACAGATAGACAAAGAGGCACGCAAGAGGGGAACAAGCGTATACTTTGCGGACAGGGTAATTCCTATGCTACCCAAAGAGTTATCTGAGGATTTGTGCAGTCTCAAGCCCAGGGTTGACAGGCTGGCCTTCACTGTCGAGATGGAGTTTGACGGCAAAGGGCGAAGGATTTCGGCGAGATTTTACCCAAGCCTCATTCACAGCAATGAACGGATGACATACACGTCGGTCAAAAAGGTGCTTATTGACAATGACACTGATGCTCGAAAGCGATACTCCGGCCTTATGGATGATTTCGAGCGGATGGGCGAATTATGCAATCTCATAAAAAGCCAGCGGATGAAACGTGGGAGTCTGGACTTTGATCTGCCTGAGCCGGAAGTGCTGCTCGATCTGCAGGGTAATCCTGAGGACATTATCAGGGCGGAAAGAAATTTTGCGCATATGATTATTGAAGAATTCATGATAGCGGCCAACGAATCAGTAGCGGAGTATCTTGAAGGTCTGGGTGTGCCTAATATATACAGGATACATGAAGAGCCGGACCCAATGAAGCTTGAAGAGCTGGTCGCTGTCGTCGGGCGCCTTGGGCTGGCGCAAAAAAAGAAAGGTCCGGGCGTTCCGGATTTTGCCGCGCTACTCGCTAAGGTCAAGGGCACTGATGCAGAGGACGTTATAAATCACATGGTTCTGCGCAGCCTTAAGCAGGCCAAATATTCGACTGTAAACGTCGGACATTTCGGCCTTGCGTCTGAAAGTTATTCCCATTTCACGTCGCCGATCCGTCGTTACCCCGACCTTGTAACACACCGCATATTGCGGGAAGTCCTTTCAAATAAACATATGAGCGTCAAAAGGGTCAGCGAGCTTGAATCCATCCTGCCCGACATTGCCTTGCATTCATCAAGGACAGAACGCATTGCCGATGATGCGGAGCGTGCCGTTCTCAATGCAATGAGGGTCTGGTTAATGAAAGACAAGGTCGGCGAAACATTTGAGGGCAGGGTGGTTTCGGTCAACTCCTTTGGCCTGAAGGTGAGGCTCAGGGATGTTTATGTCGAGGGCTTTCTTCACGTCTCATACATGACCGATGATTACTACGAATATCATGATAAAAGCATGAGTCTTGTCGGGTTGAACCGCAAGAAAAGATATTCGGTGGGCAAGGAATTGACTGTCAGGATAGAGAGCGTAAACCTGGAAGACAGGGAGATCATATTCGGAATAGCCAGTTCACCAGGGCCGGTAAATCCACTGCCCCGGGACCAGTATGAGTCGACTTATAAGAGGAACAGGAAATGACATCTCAAGCTGAATACAGACCAACGAATTGTGAGATTGCGGCATTGCTGCTTACAGGTACAGCCATGCTGCTGTTCCTTAAACTTCACCTGCTTCCTGCGTTACTCTCAGGCCTGCTTGTATTCGAGATTGTCAACACCATTACCCGTAACTTAAGGCTCAAGTCAATCCTGGGCCTGAGGGTCAAACTGGCGATTGTTGCCTTCATGTCGTTAGCAGTTATTGCTGTCCTGGCTTCTATCATGTGGGGTTTGACCATATTTTTCAGAAGTGAAGCCGGAAGCATACCTGTATTAATAGAAAAAATGGCGGATATCATAGAAGGATACCGCGCGGTTCTTCCCGTATGGGTCAAGGATTACATACCTGCTGATACAGAGTCGCTTAAAACCTGGGCAGTGGTTTGGCTGAAGAATCACGCGCACGACCTGGAGTCAGCAGGCAGGGAAGCCGGATTTGTTATTGTGCATATATTAATCGGGATGGCGCTTGGTGCCTTGATATCGCTGAGAGAGGTTGTCAATACTCACGATTATCGCCCTCTTGAAAAGGCCTTGGCAGAACGCATCTCGCTGTTTGGCAGGGCTTTCAGCGCAGTTATTATGGCGCAGGTGCGTATCGCGCTGCTGAACGCGTTATTTGCCGCACTTTACCTCGGAATTTTGCTCCCTCTATTTGGTGTTCAGCTGCCACTGGTTAAAACTATGGTAGCGATAACCTTCGTTGCCAGCCTGCTTCCAGTGATTGGCAATGTTATTTCCAATACCGTTATTGTCGTTGTCAGCATGAGCCATTCTCTTGCCGTGGCTGCGGGTTCCTTTGCTTACCTCGTGACCATACATAAGCTCGAATATTTCATGAATGCCCGGATAATAGGCGCCCGAATCAATGCCCGTGCATGGGAATTGCTCATAGCCATGCTTTTTATGGAGGCGGCCTTTGGTATTTCAGGCGTTATTGCCGCGCCAATTTATTATGCTTATATCAAGAGCGAACTTAGGGAACGCGACCTTGTCTGAGCATGCGTTAAGGAAGCACAACAGCCTGACATACAGGAGTTTACATGCAAGGTGGAACGGAATTGAATGTTTGACATTTTTTCGCTCGGCTGCATCGGCGCTGATTCCGCATGCTTTTTATAAATGAGAATCTTCCGCCTTGTCTGTAGTATAATTCTAAATTAAAAAAGTTTATGGAAGGTCGCAGTAATGTCTGAACTTACCCCGTTGATGAAGCAGTTTTTCGGAGTCAAAGAACAATATCCGGACGCTATCGTCTTTTTCAGGCTTGGTGATTTCTACGAGATGTTCGGTGAAGATGCCAGGATAGCCTCTCAGGTCCTCCAGATTGCCCTTACGAGCAGGGACAAGAGCAAGGAAGACCAGATTCCCATGTGTGGTATCCCGCATTTCTCAGCAGATGCTTATATTGCGAAACTCATAAGGGCAGGTCACAAGGTCGCGGTCTGTGAACAGGTGGAAGACCCTAAACTGGCCAAGGGGATTGTTCAGCGAGAGGTTGTCAGGGTTATCACGCCGGGTACACACCAGCCGGATGAACCAAAAGAAAACACTTACATCATGAGTATCTTCCCTTACCAGAACGTAAGCGGAATTGCGTTCGCCGATGTTTCGACAGGTGAATTCATTGTTTACGAAACTGACAAGCCGGTAGAAGATGAGATCAGCAGAATAGAACCTAAGGAAATCCTCTGCCCGGCAAGCATGAAAGAAAATCTTTATTATAAAGAGGCCTTTCTTGGCTGGTATGTGACTTATTATGATGATATGTATTTCGATTTTTCAGAGTCATATCGAACGCTGCTGAGAAATTTCAATGTTGCTACCCTTGAGGGATACGGATGCGAGGGCATGCAGGCCGCCATATCAGCCGGCGGCGGTCTTATGAGCTATCTTGAGGGAACGCAGAAGATACTTAGTTTTAAAAAAATCACGGTGCCGGGTACGGCTTCGTTCATGTTCCTGGATTCTGCAACCAAAAAGAACCTGGAGCTCCTTCACAACATAAAGGACGGTTCTACTGAAGGATCGCTTCTATGGGTCCTCGACGAAACGCTGACTCCTATGGGCGGCAGATTTATCAGGAATGCTATCACAAATCCGCTTGTGGATACATCTGCAATCATTGAGCGCCATCAGGCGGTTGAGGCCATTGTTGATGATTATGACCTCTTTGAAGAAATCAGGTATTCTCTCAGAAAAGTCCAGGACATCGAAAGACTTGCATCGCGAGTTATTTCAAAGGCTGCCGGCCCCCGTGATGTCACAGCGCTAAAGACCTCCCTCGAATTAATTCCTGTTATCAAAAAATCCCTGCTCAAGTCTGATGCCGACTGTATTTGTGAGATTGGCAAAAAAATGGAGGAATTTCCGGATCTCAGACAGCTGATAGAAGATTGCATTGTCGATACGCCTCCGGTCGGCACAAAAGATGGCGGTTTTATTCGCAAGGGATTCAGCAGCCAGGTGGATGAGCTCAGGGACATATCGACACACGGCAAGGATTACATAGCCAGGCTTGAAACAGAAGAGCGTCAGAAGACGGGCATATCCTCGCTGAAAATCGGCTTTAACAAGGTCTTTGGCTACTATATTGAGATAACAAATGCCAATCTGCATCTCGTTCCTCCTGATTACACGAGAAAGCAGACGCTGGCGAATTGCGAGCGCTTCATCACCTTTGATCTCAAGGAGTACGAGACAAAGGTGCTTGGAGCTGAAGACAGACTTAAAGAGATAGAGTCCGAACTTTTCCGCGAACTGCTGGACAGAATGCAGAGGTATACTGACGGGCTGCTTAATACCTCCATCCTTATTGCAGCCGTGGATTTCTATTCGACCCTTGCTTTCGCGGCCAAAAAATATGATTATACCAGGCCGGTAATATCAGACGGCGACACAATAGAAATCAATGAAGGGCGCCATCCGGTAATAGAAAGGCTTATAAATATCCGCGGCATCGGTTCGATGGACGAGAAGTTTATATCGAACAACGCCCTGCTTGACTCTTCGGAAAACAGGCTGCTGATAATTACGGGGCCTAACATGGCAGGCAAGTCTACGTATATGCGACAGGTCGCTCTTATCGTACTGATGGCCCAGATAGGCTCTTTCGTGCCCGCATCCAATGCCAGAATAGGGGTTGTTGACAGGATATTTACCCGGATAGGAGCGTCGGATTATATTGCCAGGGGGCAGAGTACCTTTATGGTTGAGATGATTGAGACTGCCAATATCCTGAACAATGCTACCCGGAAAAGTCTTATCCTTCTTGATGAAGTTGGGCGGGGAACGAGCACCTTTGACGGAATAAGCATAGCTTGGGCAGTGGCTGAATTCATAGTCGGGAAGATTCGGGCGCGCACTCTCTTTGCGACACATTACAATGAACTGACGGATATGGCCGTTAATATGGATGGCATCAAGAATTATAATGCGGTAGTGAAGGAGTGGGGTGACGAAGTCATATTCCTCAGAAAGATAGACAAGGGGCCTGCAGACAAGAGCTATGGTATACAGGTTGCCCGACTTGCCGGCTTGCCGGAGGATGTTATAGTCAATTCAAAGGCTGTTCTCGAAAAACTTGAGAGGAAAGAAGCGAGCGCTTTGCTTCCGAAAATATCACAGATGGATCTTTTTGTTTCTGGCGATCCGGTGACTGTAGAGCTGATAGGTCTTGATCTGCAGTCGATGAAGCCTCAGGACGCCTTTCGCAAACTCAGGGAACTGAAAAGGAAGGCGGAAAAAAATACATGATTGTTGTCGGGCTTACGGGCAATTATGGATCGGGCAAAAGCACAGTCGCACGAATGTTCACTGATCTGGGCGCCCTGACTATGGACACGGATGACATTGTCCGCGAACTGTTGTCAGAACCGGCTGTAATCGAAGAGATTGAGCAGGCATTCGGCATGGATGCGGTTAAGTGCGGGATCGTTGACAAAAGGTGGCTGGCCGCAAAGGTGTTCAAGGATGCGTCTTCCAGGCTGTCCCTCGAAAATCTGATCCATCCGCTGGTTTTCGAGAGGATCAACCGGGAACTGGCCGTCATCAATACCGCTGAGGAGAAAGTAGTGATAATAGAGGCCCCGGTGATATTCGAACGGGGCCATCAGTCAAAATTCGACAAGATCATAACAGTATATGTTCCGGAGACAGTTAACATCCAACGGCTTAAGGAAAAGGATATTTCTGAGGCTGACGCTGAGTTGAGGCTTCGCAGCCAGTTGCCTGTTGAGATCAAGATGAGGGGCTCTGATTTTGTGATTGATAACAGCAAGGACCTTAAAGACACGCGTGAGCAGGTGCGGACGGTGTATCAGGAACTGCTTTCAGGTGAGAGGAAGCATGGAAATAACTGAAGATTTCATCGAATATTTCAAAAAAGCCCGATCAGTAGTCACTATCGGCAACTTTGACGGAGTTCATAAAGGGCATCAGAAGATATTTTTGGAAGTCGTTAATAAGGCGCGTGACTTAAAAGGCACTGCGGTTGCGATAACATTCGATCCGCATCCGGTAAAAGTCCTTCTGCCTGAAAGAGGACTTAAACTTATTACCTCAATGCACGATAAGGAAAGACTTATATTCAGTTCCGGAATCAGGGAGTTAATCAATATCGATTTCAATGCGGAATTCGCCCAGACTGATGCGGAGGATTTTATTACAGAAATCATCGCAGGTCTGCTGAAGGCCAGGTGGGTTATTGTCGGCCATAATTATACTTTCGGCCGGGCAAAAAAGGGGAATCCGGCACTCCTCAGAAAACTCGGTCTCAAACTGGGATTCGGAGTTAGTGTCGTCCGCTCCTCGATACTTAAAGGCGATTTGATCAGTAGCAGCCGCGTCAGGAGCGCTCTTTCCGGAGGCCGGGTGAGCGAAGTCTCGATGATGCTTGGCAGGGCTTATCATATTGAGGGCATAGTAATCAAAGGGGCTGGAAGAGGGGCACCTCTTCTTAACACGCCCACCGCCAATATAGCGACCGAGAACGAAATTGTGCCGAAAGAGGGCGTATATGCTGTCCGAATATCTCTTGCCGGCATTATTCGTGACGGCGTGGCAAATATCGGCAGGAATCCGACTTTCAAGGATGGCGTCATGAGTTATGAAGTGCATATATTTGATTTCAAAAAAAATCTGCTCGGCAGGAGATTAAGGATACACTTTATCGAGAGGCTGAGAGATGAAAAAAAATTCTCGTGTGTCGAAGACCTGATAGAACAGATTGGAAAGGACATCAACGCGGCCAGGCACGTGCTTCTCCGGAAGAAGACAGAGCTATATCTTTAGAGGATCTACATCTACCACGACTCTGATTTTCTTGTTCTTTTCAAGAAGCTCCAGAAAAGCTTTTGCCATATCATGCAGTCTCCTGTTATCCGCAGATTTCAGTATTATCTGATCGCAACGGGAATAAGATTTGGAGTGAGAAGTCACTTCTAGCGGGCCCAGTACTGTCACCGCGCTGTCCCTTATATCCCTCACTGCCTGCCAGGTGGCGGCAGATATAGCTTCTCTGGTCCGGGTTAAAATGGAGAATAACACTATCTTTTCATAGGGCGGATAGGCAATTTCCTTTCTCTGGGCAAGTTCCATTTCGTAGAAAGCATCAAAATCATAATGCTTCAGACATTTTAAAACTCTCGATCCGGAGGATTTTGTCTGGATAAGCAGAGAGCCCTCAGGCTTAACAAGCTGGGAAACTTCGAGTATCTCCTGAAAGGCGCGTTCATGCGCCCTGAAATCCGGACGTGCGATAAGGAGGTCTATATTCATCAATACAGCGGCAGAATATTTTCCGGACAGGCATTTGCTCCTCTTTATTCCTGAGGTGCCAATTATAAATGGCACAAAATCCGTCAGGCCGTGATTGTTGCATTCGAAATCGATCCGTGTTGGAGACAGTACTTTTGTTTTATGAGTCTGAAGGGCAGGGCTTTTCAGCAAACTAGCGACATCCTCGCTCACTCTTTCGGTGCCGGCGGTAAATGCCGACAGACGCGTGCCTCTGCACTCATAGCAGTGTTCCGCTGTCCTGCGCTCGCCTCCGCAGTGATGACATTTAATCATACCCGTGCTTTTATAGAAAATCATGGGAGATTCGCATTTTTCACAATACTCGATGTGTCCGCAATCTTCACAGCGTATGAGGGAATACCCCTTTCTGCCGACAAGAAATAACACCTGTTCATGTCTCTGCAAGTGGCTTCTGGCCTCAGTGATAACATCGGAAGAGAGCGAGAATTCACTCTGCTTTTTTGTCCTGAACGGGATAATCTTTACGCGGGGGCGCCGAATCTCTGTCTGTTGCGGAGTTCCGGTAAGATTCCTGTATTTACCCCTCTGGGAATTATAAATAGTCTCGATTGAAGGACATATCGAGAGAAGCATCACGCATGCTTTTTCGATATATGCGCGCATAACTGCCAGATCGCGGGCGTTATAGCGAAGACCTTCCTCTCCTTTATAGGAGGAACTTTGTTCTTCAATGACAGCGACGAATCTGAGATTGGGTATTGGCGCAAGCATGGCCGATCTGGTCCCGATAATAACATCGCATTTGCCATCAAGAATATTTCTGATCGTCAAAATGCGCTCTTTTCTGGTCATTTTAGCGTGAAGAACAGCCAGGCGGTCACCGAATAGTGCGCGAAGTTCAGGTTCTAACCTGCCGATGAATCCGACCTCCGGAACCAGCACCGTCACACCGCCCGGTTCTGCAGCTGTCTGCCTTAGAACCTCAATAACGGAAGAGTATTCATAGTCAAGGTTTGGCGCATGATATAAAAGGGCAGAATAGGCATTGCCGTTAATTGCCCTGATTACCTCTGATATCATAACAGGGGAAAGTGATGCACTATGCACAGGCGAGGACGTCAGAGTATCGCTGTCCGTATCGCTAACAATAGGCGGGGAGCCGGAAGTCTTTGAGACGGCCACTGCCTCTTCGAAAAAAGAGCTTTTCAGAGCGAGCCCTAGCGGAGTCAGGTAGTATTGCGATAGCCATTGCAGAAATTTTAGATGCTTTTCGTGCGCAAATGTAAAGTGTACCGCCTCGACTTCCCTGATCCGGGAGGGGTTATTGGCAAGCATTTTGCTGTCAAGCTCTTCCCTTACCTCGATTACGAGGCCAAAGCGAAGTTTGTTCATCAGGGGAGCCGTAACTATTTTGCCTCTGATGTCAGCGCTTAGTCCATCAGGTATTTTATAGGTAAGAGGTGTCAGCCTTATCGGGAATATTACATCCGCATACATAGTTTAAAGGATACAGGATGAGCTGAAGATCGCACAAGTGGGAGAGAGTATGAGAGATAAACCGGGAAATTCCGGGAGAAGATGAAGTCATGGAGCAGAAACCTCTCCTTGCTTTGGAGTAATATAATCAGCTGGCACTGAACCCTGGTTCTTTTTTTAGATTCAATATAATTTGACAATAAAAGGATAAAGCCATTACAATTTTATTAGGAGAATACCGTTTCAAGGAGATGAGAAGATGTTTGAAAAGTTTACTGAAAAAGGCAGAAAGATAATCATATACGCAAAGGAAGAGGCCGAGAAGAGGAGCAACGACTATCTTGGGACCGAGCACCTTCTGCTTGCGATATTGCGCGAAGAAGAGGGCGTTGCAACGACCATACTCAAGAAGATGGGCCTTTCGGCTGAAGAAGTACGCTTCGAGGTTGAAAAGAGCCTGCCGATAGGAAGCAGCCTTATGACTTTCGGGGATATTCCCTTTACTCCGAGGGCAAAGAAAGTGCTGGAGCTTGCGATAGAAGAGGCAAGACTGCTGGGGCATGCTTATATCGGAAGCGAGCATCTGCTTCTTGGTCTTATACGGGAGGATGAGGGTATTGCAGGCAGGATACTCAGGACCCTGGGTGCTAATCTGCTGGGAGCAAGGCAGCTTGCGATCAATCTCTCGATAAAGCCTCAATTCCAGACCCCGCAGCAGAAGGAAAAGAGAAAGACAACCACTCCTGCGCTCGACGAGTTCGGCCGCGATCTTACCATGCTGGCTGCCGAGGGCAAGCTTGATCCCGTCATTGGCAGGGACGAGGAGATTGAGCGGGTAATACAGGTTTTGGGGCGGAGACTTAAGAACAACCCGGCCATAATAGGCGAGCCGGGTGTTGGCAAGACCGCTATTGTGGAGGGCCTTGCCCAGAAAATAGTATTGGGGGATGTGCCGGACATACTGATCGGGAAAAGGATAATTTCACTCGATCTCGGCTCTCTTATAGCCGGCACAAAATATCGAGGCCAGTTTGAAGAGCGGTTGAAGGCCGTAATGAGGGAAATTTCTCAGTCCGAGAACATAATCCTTTTTATCGACGAGTTCCATACCATTATTGGGGCGGGAGCTGCCGAGGGGTCTGTTGATGCATCGAATATGCTCAAGCCGGCACTTTCCCGAGGAGAGCTGCAATGCATTGGGGCTACTACGCCGGATGAATTCAGGAAACATATAGAAAAGGACGGTGCCCTTGAGAGGCGTTTCCAGTCCATACATGTTCATCCGACCAATGCCGGGACTACGGTAGAGATTCTGAAGGGTATCAGCCATAAATATGAGGACCATCACAAGGTTAAGATAACAGATGAGTCTCTCGTAGCCGCGGTTAAACTGTCTGACAGGTACATAACGGACAGATATCTGCCTGACAAGGCGATTGACGTCATTGACGAGACCAGTTCGAGGATAAAGCTCAAAAAATCGACCATGCCGCAGGAGTTAAGGGACATGGAAGGTGAACTCCTGCAGCTCTCAAAAGAAAAATCGCTTTATGTCAGGATGCATGAAATAGACAAGGCGCAGAGGATAAGGGCACAGGAAGAGCGCTTAAAAAAATCGTACGACTCGCAATACAAGAAATGGAAAGATTCTCTTCTGAGTGAGATCCCGTCTGTTGGAGAGGATGACGTGGCTTACACTGTTGCCAAGATGACAGGCATACCGCTATACAGGATGGAAGAGACAGAGACCGAAAAACTTCTAAAGCTGGAAGAAATTCTGCATTTGCGTATTGTAGGGCAGGATGATGCTATAAAAGAGGTCGCAAAGGCGATACGGCGTTCAAGGGCGGGTCTTAAGCACAAGAACCGTCCTGTCGGTTCGTTTTTCTTCCTTGGCCCCACGGGTGTGGGCAAGACAGAACTTGCAAAGGTACTGGCAGAGTTCATGTTCAATGATCCGGCCGCCCTTGTCAAGATAGATATGTCTGAATATATGGAGAAATTTGCCGTCTCCCGCCTTACAGGGGCACCTCCTGGATATGTGGGATACGAAGAGGGTGGTCAGCTGACAGAAAAAATAAGAAAGAGGCCATACTCTGTAATACTTTTTGATGAGATCGAAAAGGCCCATCAGGAAGTATTCAACATCCTGCTCCAGATATTGGACGAAGGGGTCTTGACCGACAGTTACGGAAGGAAGGTCGATTTCAGAAACACGGTAATCATAATGACCTCCAATCTCGGGGCCAGAATCATCGAGAAGGCCACGCCTCTCGGCTTTTACAGGGCCACATCCGAGAATGCCCACGGCAAGATGAAAGATAATGTGTTGTCTGAACTCAAAAGGACATTTAATCCAGAGTTCCTTAACCGTGTTGACGAGATAGTGGTTTTCCATACGCTCGAAAAGAGCCATCTGTTATCTATCATTGACCTGCTGATAGCGGAAACCAACCTGAAACTGGTCGAACATTCACTGGCAATAAATGTTTCGGATGAGCTGAAAGAATGGATCCTGAATAAATATTATCAGCCGGTCTATGGAGCGAGACCGATGAGGAGGGCCATAAGCAAAGAGATAGAAGACCCGCTTTCGGAAGAGTTGCTTAAGGGGCGCTTCAAGGACGTGTCTGTTGTGAATGTGGGTCTCAGCGAAGGCGCGGTGGAGTTGACGGTCGCGCCAGAAACAGTACTCGCATCCGTTAATTAAAAGGCTTGAAGGAGAACTTGAGAAAAGGGCGTTTCCCCGAAGGGTAACGCCCTTTTAAATAAATATGAAAAATAAAGGTTTTATCCTCGCTTTTTCCCTTGCCGTGGCTTTAATTATTGCTTTCCTTTTATTTTCGCGGGAGGATTCAGTAACGAAAACAGCGACCGCAGGAAAGCTGGCGCCGCAATTTGAGATGACTGATCTGCAGGGGAGGAAGGTAACCCTGAACGATTTCAGGGGCAAGGTTGTTCTGGTCAATTTCTGGGCGACGTGGTGCGATACATGCAAAGAGGAAAGCCCTTTGTTGCAAAAGCTTGTCAATGATCAAAAGGGCAGTTCGGAATTAGCTGTCATAAAGATTCTTTTCCGGGATTCAAGAAAAAACGCAGAACTTTATATGAAAGAAAATAAATTTACTTTTACAGTACTGATCGACGATAAAAATGCGGCCTTGGATTATGGCGTTACCGGTGTGCCCGAGACTTTTATGATTTCTAAAAAAGGAATATTGAAACACAAATATATTGGCCCTGTCAGGTGGGACATGCCCGAGGCCAGGGCTGTTGTCAGCAGGATGATTGCAGAGGACTGATTCGTGTTATGGGAAGGATAAGAACTGTCGAAAAATCGCTGCTTTTCTCTGGTCTGCTGTATTCCGACCAGCATTACTATAACCGCGCATATTCAGCTCTCCAGGAGGTATTTGGAGACGTTGTGATGGAATCGCCGCCATCGGGATGGAATTTTTCTGGTTATTACCGCGAAGAGATGGGGGCTCCAATATTCAGGCGGTTCCTTTTTTTCAGGAATCCGATAAACCCTGACGCTTTGTCAGCGGCCAAGCTGAAAACCATCGAAATGGAATCCTATTTATCTCTCGATGGAAAGAGACAGGTTAATCTTGATCCGGGATATATTACGCCTGCCAAAGTTGTGCTGGCCTCCACGAAAGACTACTCGCACAGAATTTATCTGAAGGACGGCATTTACGCAGAAACCACCCTTATCTTTAAAGGGAAGCGTTTTGTGCCGCATCTGCATACATATACGGATTATAAGGAAGAGCGGCAGCAAAAAATATTTCTCCTTGCCAGGGAGATGTTGTTCTTGCTTAAGATAAACGGCTGATCTTAAACATCCCAGACCGAACCGGTTATTTCGGACAGCTAAGCACAGGAGAGACAGAATGAGCGAAAAATCAAAGAGACCGGCTGACTACCTTCCGCACGCATATCCCTTTGTAATGATTGACAGCATAATTGATTATGAGGAAGGGAAGAGAATAGTCTGTCTCAAGAATGTGACAATCAATGAGGACTTTTTCCAGGGGCACTATAGCGATAACCCTGTCATGCCCTGGTGCCTGATTATGGAAGCGATGGCCCAGACTTCGGGACTTCTATTAAGCGGAGAATGCAGCACTGCATTTATCGCCGGCATGAACAATTTCAAGATAAATAAACCTGTAGTGCCTGGTGACAGTATATACATTACGGCAGTGAAACGAGGGGTAATAGGACCGGTTCACCGCGTGAAAGTTAGTGCAGACGTGGATGGCAGCACTGTTGTCGAGGGTGAAATCCTTTTGGCAGAAATAACAGATGATTCAGATGAATTGGCAGGCGGTCTGAAATAATTTCCGGATAAAGTCTTTCTGATCACGCAGCCATCCGGTCCTGGCTGATTATGTCCCTAAAGTCAATGAGTTCTGGCTGTTATGCGGAGAATATTAGTCAAGTTGATTTTGACGGTCTGTTTGCATTAACCTATAAGGCATTACTTTTTGAGGAGAGGTGACCGAGCGGCCGAAGGTGCACGACTGGAAATCGTGTGTGGGGCTAATACCTCACCGAGGGTTCAAATCCCTCCCTCTCCGCCATTTATGAGTTTCTACAGTCAGGGGCCGGCCCTGCGCAGCAGGCTGATGTGAATCCCGTCAGGTCCGGAAGGAAGCAGCGGTAAGCATCTTGTCTGGGTGCCGCAGCAAGCCGGTTCCACTTGAAATGCCATGCAATGCCTTGTGGCATGCCGGTCCCTGAGTGTAGAAAATAAATTTAGACAGGTGAAACCCATATGTCCTATCTGGTACTTGCCAGAAAATGGAGACCGACCACATTTGATGAACTGACGGGCCAGGAGCCTATCGCCGGCATACTCAGAAACTCGATTCTGGGTAATAAGGTCGCTCACGCCTACATATTTTCAGGCCCCAGAGGCGTTGGAAAGACATCGACTGCGCGCATACTGGCAAAGACATTAAATTGCGAACAGGCAGTTGCCGCGGTGCCTTGCGGAAAATGCGCAACCTGTTTGGCCATAAGCGACGGTTCATCCATGGATGTCACCGAAATTGATGGCGCGTCAAATACCGGTGTAGATAATATTAGAGATCTCAGGGAACGTGTCAGGTATGCCTCTTACGGAGGAGCTTACAAGGTATATATCATCGATGAAGTCCATATGCTGTCTACGGCTGCGTTCAATGCACTGCTCAAAACGCTCGAAGAGCCGCCACCGAATGTCATTTTTGTTCTTGCCACGACAGATCCGAAGAAAATACCGGCTACCGTACTTTCCCGCTGCCAGCATCTGCCGTTCAGAAGAATCACCACCCATAAGATAAAGGAGAGGCTCAAGCATATAACGACTGCCGAAAAGCTTGTCATTGCAGACGGCGCTCTCGAAATGGTGGCGCGTGCAGCTGACGGCAGCATGAGGGATGCACTTACTATTCTCGACCAGATAGCATCATTTTCAGAAGATATAAAGGCGGCCGATGTGAAGGACCTGCTAGGCTTCACCGATATGGAAACACTGTCCAGCCTTGCAGAGGCCGTGATAACCGGGGACAGAAAAGCCATCATCAATATTATTGCGGAACTGGTTGAAGGCGGCACAGACCTGAAAACATTTACAAAGGACTATCTGCAGTTCATGAGAGACCTTCTTATTGCAAGGGTTACTTCGGACACCAGCGGAATACTTGATTTAAGCGAGGAAGAGGCAAAGGCCGTATATGAGCTGGCAAAGAAGACGAATGAAGAGCATCTTGCGCTGCTGTTATCAGAACTGGTCAAGTCAGAGTACACGATAAGGTCTGCACTGTTCCCAAGGATAGCGCTCGAGATGCTGCTGCTGCGTCTCAGCATGATGAGCCATTTTGTGGCCATTGATGATGCCATCAAAATGCTCGGATCATCCGACGCACAGAAAATAACCGCTGCCATTCCAAAACAGGAACCGCCTGTTCGCAAGGTTATCACACAAAAGACTGAAGCTGTACAGGCAGCTCATGCTGCACCAGAGGAAAAGGTAGTTGATAAACCCAAGGCTCAGAATCCGCCTGCAGAACTCAGTGATGAAGATTTGTGGGGCAGGGTGATTCAGGGTCTGGAGGAGAGCAATACCCCGCTTGTCAGTAAATTAAAAGAGGGCACTATTACGGTTACTGATAAGGGGGTTAACATTCTTTTCAACGGAGGCATGTCTGTGCTGGCCGAGTCAGTAAAGGAAAATATACCTCTTATCCAGGAAAATATGAAGAACATTGCCGGCAGAAAGATTCCTGTTAAAATAGAGACCCGGGAAGTGAAGGCGGTAACCAAGGCCGACCTCAAGGACAAGGCACTGAATAATCCTGTTGTCAAAGAAGCGCTGGATCTTTTTGAGGGAAGGATAGTGGATATATATCCGGCAAACGATAAAGAAGGAGGATCTAATGTCTAAGAAGATGATTGGCGATATGATGAGACAGGCGCAGAAGCTCCAGGCCGAAATGCAGCGTGCCCAGGAGGAGGCAAAAAAGATGACTGTCGAAGCAACTGCCGGAGGAGGAATGGTGTCGGTTGTTGCAAGCGGTGCCGGCGAACTGGTCTCAATCAAGATAGAAAAAGATGTTGTAAATGCTGACGATGTTGAGATGCTGCAGGACCTTATTCTTGCCGCTGCCAATGAGGCTTTAAGAAGGGCGCAGCAGGCAGTCAACGCGGAGATGTCCAAACTGACCGCGGGATTAAATATCCCGGGGTTAGGCGGGATGTTCGGCGGGTAATAATCAAGACATGTCTCAAGGCATAATTGACGAGCTGATTAACAATTTAACCAAGCTTCCGGGAATAGGTAGAAAGACAGCCCAGAGGCTGGCTTTTTATATTCTCAGCATGCCGGCCGAAGAGGCCCGGGCAATGGCAGCCGCTATCATCGATGTAAAGGAAAAGGCGCTCTTCTGTTCCGTTTGTTTTAATATTACCGACTCTGACCCGTGTGATATCTGCTCTTCGACCACGCGGGATAAGGGCAGGGTATGTGTGGTTGAAGAACCTAGTAATATTTTGGCTGTGGAACGAACAAGGAGTTTCGATGGAATGTATCACGTACTCCTGGGCGCGTTGTCTCCAATAGACGGCATTACGCCAGACAGGCTCAAGATTAACGAGCTGGTCGAGCGTGTCAAAGCCGGAGGCATTCAGGAGGTCATAATGGCCACCAATCCGAACACTAAAGGGGAGGTTACGGCCCGTTACATTACAGAAGTCCTTAAACCTTTCGGCATAACGATATCCCGTATAGCCTACGGCCTGCCGATAGGCAGTGATATAGAGTTTGCGGATGAAGTAACTCTCACAAAAGCGCTTGAGGGAAGGCGCGAAGTTTAAGCCTGTAACTGTCTGATTGACAATGATAATTAGTTAATTATCATTGGGTCAGGTGGAGTCCTCTCTCGGCTCGCTAAATTATAATATGGCACCTTAGTATGAATAGCAACACGAATAAATTATAGCCCTGATTTCAACTTCGGAAACACAACAACGGTACCGAGCCTTCTATCAGACTCCACCTGACCCGATTTAGCGCCACAAGAGGCGGCTATCCTTACCTTCTGAGGTGACTCGGTTATATTAAAATAAACCTTTAACCTTCCCAGTCTC
This sequence comes from uncultured Nitrospiraceae bacterium, assembly GCA_903822005.1. Lineage (GTDB taxonomy): Bacteria > Nitrospirota > Thermodesulfovibrionia > Thermodesulfovibrionales > Dissulfurispiraceae > Fen-1308. Next base: position 62,239 of record CAIJNL010000021.1, on the reverse strand, counting down.
GACATCAACATCTACTCGCCTGTAAGCAGGGTCTGAAGCTGTACCCGGCATCAGTTTAATTGCTCCGGCCACAGGCACTACGAATCCTGCACCCTGATATGTCAGTATATCCCGCACATGGAGCTTCCAGCCTTTTGGCACACCTTTGAGATTTGGGTTATCTGTCAGGCTGAGATGAGTTTTAACCATGCATGTGCCCAATTTTGAGAGCTCCGGATCCTCTTCTATACGCTTCGCTTTTGCCAAAGCCTCTGACGTATACTCAACGCCATTAGCGCCGTACACCTCTTTGGCGAGTGTTTCTATGCGCGACCTGAGAGGAGTCGTAAGTTCATAAAGAAGCCTGAACTCGTTTTTGTCGTTGCAGGCGTCAAGCACTGCATCTGCCAGTTCAAGTGCGCCATCACCGCCATACTGCCAATGCTTTGAGACTGCAACACGGGCGCCTGCCGCCTCGGCGAGGCGCTTTACAGCGGCGATTTCATTTTCGGTATCATCATAGAAAGCATTAATGCAAACCACCGGACTGATGCCGGCCTTTTCAACGGTCTTGACGTGGTGAATGAGATTCTCGCACCCTTTTTCGACCCAGCCTACATTTTCCCCTTTATATTCAGCAGGTATGGGCCTTCCTGGAACGGGGATGGGAGCCCCGCCATGGCATTTAAGTGCCCTGATTGTGGCAACAACCACGGCTGCGTTGGGTTTTAGGCCTGAAAACCGGCACTTGAGATTCCAGAATTTTTCAAAGCCTATATCGGCTCCAAACCCGGCCTCGGTGATCACATAATCGCCGAGTTTCAACCCAATCCTGTCTGCTATAATCGAAGACTGACCAATGGCTATGTTGGCAAACGGCCCTGCGTGTACAAAGACGGGCTGGCCCTCAAGCGTCTGCATGAGATTTGGGTTAATGGCATCTGCCATCCAGGCTGTCATTGCACCCGCTACATCCAGATCGCTGGTAGTGACAGGCTTGCCACCCTTGTCGTAAGCCACTACTATTTTCCCCATGCGCTCCCGCATGTCTTTAAGGTCCCTGGCTACGGCAAGTATAGCCATTATCTCGGAAGAGACTGCAATGGCAAAGCCTGACCTCATCATGAAACCGTCGTCTTTGCCCCCGAGGCCTATGATGATATCTCTCAGTGCCTGGGCGCAGAAATCCATGATCCACTTCATCTCAACTGTCCGTGGGTCGATATTAAGCCGTCTAAGCTTCCTTTTTGCAAGCTGCTCGTCATTATAGTTAAATTCATGCTGCATCCGTGAGGTAAGCGCCACCATGGCAAGATTGTGCGCATTCATGATGGCATTGATATCGCCTGTCAGGCCGAGTGAAAAGGGTGTGAGAGGTATACATTGGGAAAGACCGCCGCCTGCTGCCGATCCCTTTATGTTCATGGTAGGACCGCCGGAAGGCTGACGAATGGCTGCAATGACATTCTTTTGTCTCTTTCCCATACCCTGTGTGAGCCCCATGGTAGTAGTGGATTTACCCTCTCCGAGCGGGGTAGGGGTTATCGCGGTAACGACAACATATTTGCCATCCGGCCTGTCGGAGAGCCTGTTCAAAACAGCCTTGAAATCTACTTTTGCGACATAATGTCCATGCGGAAGGAGTTCCTCTTTTTCGAGCCCCAGTTTTTCACCTATCTCATAGATGGTTTTCATTGACTTTTCGGCTTCTTCTGCAATCTGCCAGTCAGCATGCGTTGTTGGATCAAGCGGCATTATATTCCTCCTCAAATTCTTACGTATATTCAAAGGTAAAAGGTTTTTGAAGCCTGGCAGGACCGCCAACTCCGGACAGCACAGACCAGGAGCAATATTATATCAAATCCGGCGGGGAAGAATTATATTTATCTATCATAACGGCGCAAGCCTTGAATTCAGGTATCTTTGACCTTGAATCGAGGGCATCAAGAGTCAGGATATTGGCAATGGCCTCGCAGTAATGCATAGGGACGAATACAACGCCCGAGCTGATGGTGTCCACTATACGTGCTTCGATGTTTATGCTTCCGCGCCGGGATGACACCTTTATCGTCTCTCCCTGAATAATATTTAACCGCTCTGCATCAGCAGTATTTAATTCAATATAAGCCCTTCCCGCGTGGCTTTCTATGGCCCCGGACTTCCTTGTCATGGTACCAGTATGATATTGGTACAGGTTTCTGCCGGTCGTTAAAATATAAGGATACTCAGCATCAGTCTCTTCAGCGGGGGGAGCAAAGGCAGTCGGAGTGAAAGACGCTTTGCCTTTTGGAAAGCCCTGTTTGTAAAGGAACGGGGTGCCGGGATGATTTGAGGATGTGCATGGCCATGATAATCTTTTCTTATTCAGTCGTTTGTAGCTGATGCCGGATATATTCGGCCAGACTTCCCTGAATTCCCTGAATATTTCTTCGGGTCCCTCATATTCAAGTTTATATCCAAGCCTGGCTGAGACAGCCGAGATTATTTGCAGGTCATCCCTTGCATCTCCCGGCATTTCGACCGCCTTTCTAACCAGCTGCACAGTGCGGTCAGTGTTGGTAAAGGTGCCGTCTTTTTCAGCAAAGCAAGACCCCGGCAGGACCACGTGCGCAAGTTTCGCTGTTTCGGTCAGGAAGATATCCTGAACTATCAGAAAATCCAGACTTTCCAGTGCTTTAATTGTATTTCCAGTATTAGGACCGCTTAGCACCGGATTTTCGCCCATTATATATAAGGCTTTCAGCCTGCCTTGAATCGCAGCCGGCATCATTTCGGTCGCCGTCAGGCCTTTTTCAGCGGAGAGTGGGGTCCCCCATTTCTTTTCGAATTTCTCACGGACATCAGGGCTGCCAACAGATTGGTACCCGGGGTATACATCAGGCAGACATGCCGCATCGGAAGCGCCCTGAACGTTGTTCTGGCCCCTCAGGGGATTGATACCGCACGAGGGTCTGCCGATATTGCCGGTCAGCAGAGCGAGGTTTGCTACTGCGCAGACATTGTCATATCCGGTTGTATGCTGCGTAATGCCCATCGCATAAAAGATCCCGGCCTTCCGTGATGATCCGTAAGTACGCGCCGCACTAATAATCTTTTCCTTTGGAACGCCCGTAATGGATGAGGTATATTCTGGATTAAATGAATCGACCGATTTCATCCATTCTTCGAACCCCTGTGTTTGCTCCTTAATAAATTCAGAGTTATATAATTTTTCTTTGACTATTATATGCGCAATTCCGTTGAGCAGGGCAACGTCAGTACCAGGTTTTTGCTGCAGGAATATTTCCGAGAAGCGGGCCAGGGGCACCCGTCTCGGGTCCGCGACAATGATCTTGGCACCTTTGCGAAAGGCCCTTATCATACGGTTGGCAACAACAGGATGGGATTCCTTAGTGTTGGACCCGATAATAAAAATCACCTCAGCATTTTCTATTTCCGCTATAGAGTTTGTCATGGCCCCGGAACCGAATATTGAGGCCAGCGCAGTGACCGTAGGCGCATGACACAGACGGGCACAATGGTCGACATTATTCGTTCCGATGGCGGCCCTGACAAATTTCTGGAAGATATAATTCTCTTCGTTCGTGCATTTGGCGGAAGAAAGCCCGCCAATGGCATCAGAACCATAGCTGTTTTTTATGTCAAGCAATCTTGCCGCTGTATACTCAAGGGCCTCATCCCATGATGCCTCGCGGAACGCGCTTCCCTCCCTGATCAAGGGTTTTGTTAGCCGGTCAGGACTGTTTACGAACTCGTAACCGAATCTTCCCTTAACACATAACAGACCTTCGTTCCATGTGTCAGGACTTGAACTGACACGTATTATCTCGTTGTTTTTTATGTGAAGTGTGATATTACAACCGGTGCCGCAATAAGGACAGACCGTATCGACTTCCCTGATATCGCGCTGTCTGCCTTTTCTTGCCCACATCCGGCCGGTCAGGGCTCCGGACGGGCAGACTGATACGCATTGACCGCAGAATTCACAGTTCAGGTCTTCTTCATACTGAGGGCAAACCTTGGATTTGAAACCCCGATAAGCAAAATCGATAGCTCCCACACCCTGCACTTCATCGCAGATCTTTACGCATTTGCCGCACATGATACACTTTTCCATGTCCCTGTTGAGGAATGGATTATTGTCGCGTTTTTCGTATTTCCTGCGCTCACCGGCGTATGTCGTATGTTTCGCATCATAATAGTATGCTAATTCCTGGAGCTCGCAGGCACCTGCCGTTTCGCACAACATGCAATCATATGGATGGTCGGACAAAATCAGTTCCAGCACCATCTTTCTCAGGCGTTCAATTTGCGGAGAAGAAGTAGTGACCTCCATACCTTCGGATGCCGGTGCGGTGCATGAGGAAACAGGATTGCGTGTTCCTTTAATTTCAACGATACATAGGCGGCAGCCTCCGAACGAACTGAGTTTCGGATGATGGCAAAGTGTCGGAATGAATATCCCTAATGATTTGGCGGCATCGAGTATGCTCGAGCCTTCTCTAACGCTGATTTTCCTGCCGTCTATGGTAAGATCGATCATTCCTGTCAGTCCCGCAGTCTCTTTTTCTTTCTTTCAAACATGTCCCGTACCGCCTTCTGCCCATCGCATGTACTCAATTCGCATCTCTGGCATCTGCGGGCTTCCCTGAGCGCCATAACATCGGAAAGTACCGGTTCTGCGTCAATGAAATGCCCGATTCCCTGCTGATGTGTAAGCTCAGGCGTTTCAGGCTGTTCCACGGAAAGCGGCTCTTCATCTGGCAAATCGGCTATTTCTACATATCGTGAAGGTTTTGTAATACGATATTCAGGTTTCAGGGCATCACCCCGTAAGTATGCATCAATAGATTCTGATGCCCGCCTTCCGGCAAGCATCGAATTGATAATATTGTTCGGGCCTGTCACCACATCTCCGCCCGCAAAGACCCCTTTTCTGCGAGTAGAGAATCTCTCAGGATCGACCACAAGGGTGTTATTTCCTGATAGCTCAAGGTGCTCTATGCCCGAACTATCAGGTTGTTCGCCGATGGCAACGATTATGGTATCGGCATCGAGCGTAAATTCGGAGCCTTCAATAGGAACGACCTTGGACCTGCCGTCCACATCCTGACCGACTGCTGCCATATGTATGAATTCGATTCCTGTTGCGAGACCGTTTTCACTGATAATTTTAACCTGCATGGCAAGGTATTGCATTACGACTCCCTCTTCTCGCGCGGCAATTATCTCTTCCCTGTATGCGGTCATATCGGCATCGGTTCTTCTGTAGACAAGGGTTACACTCTTCACGCCAGTTGTTTGCATCGCGGCCCTTGCGGAGTCAACTGCCGCATTACCTCCACCCAATACCACCACTTTCTCTCCAAGTTTGATATCTTTGCCTAGATTTATGTCTTCTAAAAACTTAAGAGAGAGCACTACACCTTCAGAGGAATCTCCTTGAATATTCAGTATTTTAGGTTTATTAGAACCTATTGCCAGGAAAACAGCCTGGTAATCGTTAGCAAAAAGATCGTCAATCGAAAAATCTCTGCCAAGGACCATCTCTGTCCTGAACCTGACCCCTGCTTCTTTTATAAAACGGATGTCATTGTCCAGAGCTTCCCTGGGAAGGCGATGGGGCGGTATTGCAACACGCAGCATGCCCCCGATAACCTGTTTGGCCTCGAATATGACAACATCGTAGCCTTTAAGGGCAAGAAAATAACCGGCAGTAAGTCCAGACGGTCCCGAGCCGACGACGGCAACTTTCTTGCCATTTGCACATTCCTTTTCTATATTGAAGGCCATGCCCGTCCGGTTTGCAAGATCCAAAGCAAATCTCTTCAATGCCCTTATAGCTATCGGGTCTCCTGACTCGCTTGCCCTGCACGCTGTTTCGCAGGGATGGTGGCAGGCCCTGCCGCAGACACTGGCAAGCGGATTGTCTTTTCTGATAACGCGAACAGCTTCTTCAAAACGTCCCTGGGCGATCAGCGCTATATATACTGAAGCCTCTGTTCCGACTGGGCAGGTATGCTGGCAGGCCGAAGATACAATCTCTTTGCATTCAAGTCCCCGGCATTTTTTATTCCGGATATGTTCCTCGTATTCGCCCCTGAAATATTTGATGGTACTCAGGACCGGATTTGGAGCAGACTGTCCCAGCCCGCAGAGCGATGTTGCCTTGATATCATTGCTGAGCGATTCCAGCATCTCGATATCTCCCTCCCTGCCTTCACCAACGGTTATTCTGTCAAGTATCTCAAGCAGTCTTTTTGTGCCTATCCTGCATGGCACACACTTGCCGCATGACTCGGCCTGAGTAAAGGCCACGAAGTATCTCGCCATATTTACCATGCAGCTATTTTGGTCCAGGACGATCATGCCGCCAGAGCCCATTATAGAACCGACCTCCGCAAGCGACTCATAATCCACCTGGATATCGATCATATCAGATGGAATGCAGCCGCCTGAGGGACCTCCTGTCTGCACTGCCTTAAGGCGCTTGCCGCCTTCTATCCCGCCGCCAATATCGTATATAATCTCACGCAGTGTTATGCCCATGGGCACTTCGATCAGGCCTGTATTTTTAACCCTGCCGGTAAGCGCAAAAACTTTGGTCCCCCTGGACTTTTCAGTGCCGATCGAGGAATACCAGTCAGGTCCTTTCGATATTATTAAAGGTATATTTGCGAATGTTTCGACATTGTTGATTACCGTAGGTTTCCCCCACAGGCCTCTGACAACAGGGAAAGGCGGTCTGGAACGGGGCATTCCCCGCTCGCCCTCTATGGACGCTATAAGGGCTGTCTCTTCCCCGCAGATGAAAGCGCCGGCGCCCAGCTTGATCCTGATATCGAAATTAAACTCGGTATCAAAAATATTATTGCCTATGAATCCTCGTTCGCGAGCTTCTGTGAGAGCATGACTCATTCTTTCAATCGCACATGGGTATTCGGCCCGAACATATATAAAACCGGTATCAGACCCTATGGCATAGGCACCTATCAGCATGCCTTCAATTATTTGATGCGGGTTTCCTTCAAGAATTGCCCGGTCCATGAATGCGCCGGGGTCTCCTTCATCAGCATTGCAAATTATATATTTTTGCTCCGATATGGTCTCCCTGCAAACATCCCATTTCTTACCTGTCGGGAATCCGCTTCCTCCCCGCCCCCTGAGCCCTGCACTTGAAATTTCGCTGACTACCTGACCGGGCGTCATATCCGTAAGTGCTTTCTCCGCTGCCTGGTACCCGCCTGTTGTTATATAGGTATTGATATCTTCCGGGTCTACAACACCGCATGATGCCAGTACCCTCCTGACCTGTTTGGAATAGAATGTCTCATATTGAGGGCCGGTCAGCCACTCATGCACCGGATTGCCTTTTACAATGTGGTCATGAACAATGCGCGTAACCATGGAGGGCTTAACATGCTGATAAATAGTCTTTTTGCCATCCAGGACAAGTTCAACCAGCACGTCCTTGGAACATAGTCCTAAACATCCGACCTTATGCGATTTACACCTTTCGTCAATATCAGATCCCAGGGGTAATTCCTTTAGCGCGGATTGAAATGCCTTAAGCACGTCAGCGCCGCCGGATGCGATGCCGCCCGGCCCCATACAGACTCTTATTACAACATCAGCCATTGTCTTTAGTTCCCGCCTTTTTTAATGCCCGGATCTCTTTTGTGATGATATCAGCATTGGCTTTACCTTTGGGCTTGCCGTTTATAAGCACAACTGGCGCCATGCTGCATGCCCCAATGCAGGCCGGTTTTTCTATCGTAAACTCACCGTCATCTGTAGTGTCGGACAGATCATCGAGATTAAGCTCTCTCTGGACCGCATTGATTATTCGTTCAGCACCGCGCACATGGCACGCCGTGCCGCAACAGACCGCAACAAGGTTTTTCCCTCGCGGATGCAGGTGGAACTGGGCATAGAATGAGGCAAGACCAAAGAAGCGGCTTGCAGGAATATCAAGCTCTTTTGAGTACCAATTAATTGCTTCTTTTGGAAGATAACCAAAGACATCCTGTGTGTCCTGAAGCAGTGATATGAGGCTGCCCTGGTTTTTCAGATGCCTGTCGAGAATGTATGTCAGCTTTTCATGCATATGGGATGATATTTTAACAGAAAAAGAATGAATATCCCTCAAAATTGATTTTAAGACTTAGGACTATTCGTATAATTCTATTCAATATGTGATATTTATTCTCATTAATAAAAGGGTCATGATATAATAATAAGGAAAATTGGCATAAAAAATAAGAGCTTATGCCAATGGAAATTCTGAAGGGTCTTACGGACCTTGATTTCGTGTAATGACAGGGAACTTGCATTGTGCTTCTAAAAAAAAGAATTATATATATTTCCATCATTGCCTTGCTATCAATTGTTCTGCTTGCAGCAGGCAGAACAACATATGTCTCCGATTATCTTAAGGCCATTGCCATCCCAGAACTTGAATTAATGACAGGAAAAAAAATTATTATTGGACAGATACAGGTTAATCTCCTGCCGCTTTTCGTAGAACTTGATGAAACTGTGGTTTCTGACGTTGATGGGACGAAACTGTTATCAGCAGCAAGGGTGAAAGGATACCTCTCCCTGTCCGGCCTTCTGAACAGGGAAGTAATAGTCAAGAGGATTGCTGTAAATGATGTCGATGCTTATATGGAAGAAAAACAGATTGGCGAGATTGCGGGCAGTATTAAAAAGTATCTCGCTGTTGATAGAAAGGACGCTTATAAAGTTGCTGTGCGCTCTGTAATCCTGAACAAGGCTTTTTTCGACCTCCGCGATGGAGATAATAAAGTTTCGGTCAAGGCGGAGACCGGAGAGCTTTTGATGTCAGACAAGTCTTCCTTTAACCTGAATTTACATGATTTCCTGATTGCGGTGAATGATCTGCCCGCGACAACCTTTTCAGCTTCAAGCGCCTTCTCTTTTAATCGGGATACAGTTGTCATCAAAAGCCTGAAAATCAATGCCGACGGATCGGAATTGAAAGTCTCAGGCGAGACTAACACCGGCCTGCCATCCGGAAATTTCAGCACTGAAGCGGGCATTCTCGTTGAATCCGTCAAAAAGTTTTTTGGTCTTAAAAGGAAAGGTGACGGAAAGATATCTGTCAGCGGTAACTTCAGGATTGGAGATATTAAATCGCCCAAGGATGTTTTTATCGATCTGAAGGTCAAGGGGAACCTTTATATAGAAACGCTAATGGAATTACTAAAGGTGGATGAGAGGATTGAAGGCCCGGTAACTGTTGATGGCGAAATAAAAGGACCTCTTAATAATCTTAAAGGCAATGCCTTGGCAACGATGACAAATGGCAACCTTTTTGGCGTGGTTGTCGACAGTCTCAGATGTAACGTGCGCTATGCAGACAGGAAAATGACATTCAGTGATGCCGATGCCAGTATTTATGGAGGCACCGCAAAAGCAGAGGCCATGATCGCACTTCCGGTAGTCAATTATTACACCTTCAAGGTCGATGCAAAGGGAGTGAGCAGTAAGGGCGTATTTGAGCTAATCGGCTGGGATCCCGGCATTGCAGATGGAAAGGTAGAAGGCCAAATATCGTCCCAGGGCAGTAATTTTAATCCGCACGGCATATTTTCCTATGCAAAATCCCCTGGCGGAAAAGATGTAATGGAGCGCGTTCAGTCGGTTGAGGGCTCCTTTTCAATGACCGACCAAGTCATATCTTTCCCTAAACTGCACGTTTCTACTTTGCATTCGTCTATACTGGCCGCCGGGCTTGTAGATTTGAAAAAAAAGAGCCTAAATCTAAAGGCGGGGGGATCGAGTTCGGATATCTATGATCTTGCTGACCCTTATTTCAGGGCCATTTCGGGACCCGCCTCCTTTGTCGCTACGATTTCCGGTTCGACGCTCGATCCGGTTCTGGCCATCAAGTTTACTTCCGGGGATATAAAATATCTATCAGGCAATATGAATCTTTCCGATATAATGAGACCTCACAGCATGGAATTCAGTTCGGTTGAGGGGGACGTGAACTACCGAAAAAATATTCTGACAGTTAACAATTTCAGCGCAGTTTCCCGAGCCATGAAAATTAAGACTAAAGGCAGGATAGGCTTTCGTAAGGCCAAAAGACTGTTCGATATTGTCTCGCCGGAATATGACCTGCAGATCAGCTTCGACAATGGCGATCTTCTTGACTTGTCTTCGATCATAAGAGGAGCCCCTGCGATTAAAGGCACTTTTCATTCGGTTTTTATTCTTACAGGTGTCGGCCAACAGGCAGTGGCAATCGGCACTTTCCGCGCGTCGGACATCAATCTTTCTGATACCTATTCTCTGGATAGAGCTGATGCAGTATTGTCTTTTGATAAAGGTGTGTTTAATTTCAAGTCATTAATATTAAAAAAAGGTGTCGGAGTGATGTCCGCCAAGGGAACGATATCAATGGACAAGCATTATTCCATTGCCGCCACCTTAAACGCTCTCGAACTGCGCGATGCCCTGCCGGTTTCATGGCGGGAAAAGATGGGCGAACGCAATCTGAAAACACTTTCTCTAACCGATGTATCGATCCAGGGCAGGGGAACCGTGGCGAATCCTATGCTTGACATTAAAGGCCTGCTGAAATATCGCGATCCGCAAAGAGAGCAATCGTCAGGATATGGAAGAGTCAATATTGGGATCAAAGGACAGGATGTTTCACTCTCCGGAAACTTCATGCAGGGCAAAGTTACAATTTCGGGAGCGGCAACTCTCAACGATAAACTTCCATGGCGGGCTGACATGGCATTTCAGTCCGCCAGATCAGACTTTATTGTGGCCCTTTTCCTGACTGACATTCCCGAGGACCTCCTTGTCAATCTGAAGGGAGATGTTAAACTCTGGGGCGACAACAGAAGTATTAACGCGGTCATCTCACTTGATAAAGCCTATTTGTACGGATATGGCTATGGCTTTACAAACAGCAGGCCGGTATCAGTCAAACTGCAGGATAAGTTGCTGACCATAGAGTCATTTGCCATGAAGAACGAATTGGCCGAGCTCAGAATCAGTGGATCGGCTGATTTCGGCAAAAGCTATAATCTTTCCATGGATGGCGCTTCTTCGCTGGCTCCTCTCAGGTCCATGTCCAGAAACCTGGACCTGCTCAAGGGAGACGCTTCTTTTGCGCTTACCCTTTCTGGCGGGTGGGAGAAGCCGCGCATAAACGGTACGATGCATGTTGTAAACGGAGCACTCGGAATAAAAAACATCCCCCACCGTCTCACTGCAGTCAATGCCAGGATAGTGGCTGATGGCGACAGGATAGTACTTGAAGATGCATCAGGTATTATATCCGGCGGAAGCGTTACAATGAGCGGTGCGGCATATCTGGATCAGCTTAAGTTAAAACGTTTTTTTCTGGACACTAGATTTACTAATGTTACTATTGCAGTATCAAAAAACTTCTGGGTTCACTCTGGCGGCAAGCTGACATATCAGGGCACTCTTGCCGGCCAGAATATATCCGGTGATGTGAATATCAGCAAAGCCCGGTATACCGAACGGGTTGATTGGAAGAGCTGGCTGATACAGACACGCAAAAATGAACTCATGAAGATCGACCTGGACAAGCTGGACCAGACAGGCCTGAATGTGAGAGTAATTGGCAATAATCTCTCTGTTGACAATAACGTTATGAGGGCTGCCATGAAAATGGATATTTTATTAAAGGGCACTATCGGGCAGCCATCGATACTCGGACGATTTGAGTCAGTTAATGGCATTATATACTTCAGGAATAACGAGTTCAATTTACTTAAAGGTGTTATAGATTTTGCGAGGCCGGGCGAGATAAAGCCTTTCTTTGATGTGCTTGCAGAGACGAGAATAAAGAATTATACTGTTCGCTTCGCGCTTGACGGATACACTGATCAGTTCAATCTTGCGCTATCTTCAACGCCGACGCTTGAAGAAGGAGACATTTTGAGTCTGATGGCTGCCGGAGACATTGCAAAAAATCTCAAGGGATCGTCGGGTGGCATTGGCGCCGGCGAGGCGACCTCATTTCTGACCGGCAAGCTGCAGGACGTGGTCGAGGATCGCCTTAAAACGATTACCGGCCTTGACAGACTCCAGATAGATCCGTCGGTATCAAGGACTACCGGCGCCGTTTCGCCCCGCTTGACAATATCAAAGAGACTTATTGGCGACCGTTTTTATGCCACATACAGCACGGCGGCAGATGTGGGAGAGGGTCAAATTATCAAACTTGAATATCTTCTCAATAAAAATATTTCTCTTGTCGGCGTTAGGGATGAAATAGGCGGCATCGGAGGAGATGTAAAATTCAGATTTCAATTCAAATGAAATAATATGAAAGTACACAGACATAAATATAATAACGACAGGCGACATGCTTTAAGTGCAGGAGTATATTTGTTAACTGCCATAATGCTTTTCTCATACACTGCGTTTGCCGCTGATAATACCCAGGCTGATTTTCATAACAATAGAGTTGTAACGGAACGCATGGGGGCGAATATCAGCAAAATAGAAATTACCGGGCTCAGGTCCATTAGTGAGCCCGAGCTCTTATATCTCCTGGACATCAGGGAGGGCAAGCCGCTGGATAAAGCCAGACTGCGCTCAGGTATAAAAAGAAGCTTTCTCAAGGGTATATTTACTGACATCATCGTTGAAAGCCTTGACACGCATAAAACTGTGATACGGATAACCGTTCAGGAAAAACCGATCATTTCTAAGGTTGATATACAGGTTGACAACAAAATAGCGGCCAAGTTTGTCTCGGGAAAACTGCTGATCAAAAAGGGCCAGAGATATAATGCCTTGATTCTCGAACGAACTGCCGCCGAACTTAACGATATTATGCGAAAAAAAGGATTTCCTGAGAGCAAAGTGAGGCACTCCGTTGAAAATTCCGGCGCCAATAAAGTCGCGGTATCATTCTTTATTAACGCGGGTATTCCGTTGATCATAAAAGAGGTCAGGATATCAGGTGATACCGAAATTGTTTTAAAATATATGAAGCTTTCGGCAGGCGATTTATTTGACCAGGCCGAAATTGAAGAATCAAGCGAGAAGATTAAATCTGATTTGAAAAAAAACGACTATGTCGGCTCCCTGATTTCGCATTCATTCGAAAATGGAATCCTCAATATCAGTGTTTCCAAAGGCTCTAAACTCTCAGTGCGTTTTCAGGGAAACAGTGCACTGAGTTCTGATGTCCTGAAAAAGGAGGTTCCGTTCTTTGAACTCGACAGTTTCAGTTACGATTTGCTCGAAGAAACGGTTTCCCGTATCGTAAGCATTTATCACAAGGAAGGCTATCCAGAGGTGCAGATCACGCCAATCATAACGGAAGGAAAAGAGGCCGTTTCTGTTAAATTCTATGTCAATGAAGGGGCAAAATATCGCATCGATAAGATTGCTTTTGAAGGTGTGACACTTCCTGCCGACAAACTTAAGGAGATAATCCGTCTTCAGTCGGGTGATTACTATAATCCGGACCTGCTGGGGCCTGATGACGAGACCATAAGAGAGTTTTACCGTTCACTTGGCTATCTATATACTGAAGCCAGGGAAACGGTGGTGGATACTAAAGAGGGAGGGGTTTCTATATTATTCCGGTATAGCGAAGGCGTGCAGGTTAAGATATCGAGAATAGAAATAGAGGGCAACAAGGAACTATCTGCTGCAAACATCCTCACTGAAATACCTCTCAAAAAGAATAATCCGTACAATGAAATAGATATCCTGAATTCGCGAATCAAGATACTCGAACTCTATCACAAAAAAGGGTTTCTGGACGCTATGATAGCCATTGAGAAAAATATATCAGGGACGGAAGCTGCGGTTTTATTTACCATAAAAGAAGGGAGTAAGTCGCTTTTTGGCAAAAACGTAATAATAGGTAATGATTACACCGAACGAGAGGTTATAACACGGAGTCTTCTTCACAAGGAAGATGAACCTTATAATTATTCGCTTCTACTCAGGGAAAGACAGAGATTATACCGAACGGGAATCTTTTCAGGCGTCGAAATTCAGCCGGCCGAGAACTTAGACCAGAAGAGGGACGTTCTTTACAGAGTTGAGGAGGGTGATGCAGGAGCCTTTGAATTCGGACTTGGTTACGCCGAATATGAAAAAATAAGAGGATTTGTTGATTTGAGCTACAAGAACCTGTTTGGCATGAACAGGGAGATCTCATTCAGGACAGATATAAGCACGCTAAACCGCCGTTTCATGCTATCTTATTTGGACCCCTGGGCGCTTAATGATGAAATTTCATTCAAGATGAGGCTTGTCAAGGAATACAGAAAAGAAATAAATATCGACAATCAGGAAGTCAGGTACCGTCTCGACCGCTATATAGCGCTGGCAGGGTTGGAGAAGAAATTAAGCGACAAGATTAAGGGCGACATATCTTACGAACTGACACAAATAAATACCTATGATGTGAAGCCGGACATTGTGTTAAGTCATGAGGATACCGGTACGCTCCTTATAAGCGCTCTCAAGACCGGATTGATATATGATTCGAGGGACAATCCATTTGAACCTCGCAAGGGAATACTTGGGGGCTTCACTTACAAAATAGCTACCAGGGTGCTGCTATCCGAAACTAATTTTAACAAAGTGCAGATGTATGTCAACTGGTATCAGGCGCTGACCAAGAATATCGTGCTTGCTTCATCTTTAAGAGGCGGATACGCCCTCAGCATTGACAAGACGCCCAATCTGCCACTTGTCGAACGCTTCTTCCTTGGGGGGAGAACGACGGTCAGAGGATATGATCAGGATTCACTCGGTCCCAAAGGCAGTGGAAATAACCCTACGGGTGGAAATATATTTCTTATGGGTAATGTGGAACTTCGCATGGATGTATGGAAGGGTTTTGGGCTGGTAACATTTCTGGATGCCGGAAACGTGTGGCAGCAGACAGACGACTTTTCGATCAATAGCATCAAATATACGACAGGTCTGGGATTGAGATACAATACCCCGGTTGGACCTATTCGCGTGGACTATGGTTTTAAACTCACCAGGGGGAAGGGTGAAAGCATCGGTGCTTTACACTTCAGCGTCGGCCATGCGTTTTAATTACAACGGCAATAATGCCAGTATTGTTACGGCCAAACATGCTATTGAGCGCAATTCAACGGCAATCAGGACGATCTTTATACGAATTATTGCTATTTTTGGGCTAATTTCATGTCTCGCCGGAGCATCGATTTGCAACGCAGAACTCATAGACAGAGTGATCGCTTATGTTGATGACAGGGCCATCACTTATTCAGAATATCTCGAGAGGCATGAAAAAATACGGAGGTCGGTACCCGGAATAACCGAAGAAGAGACACTCAATTCAATGATAAATGCGTTGTTGCTTCTTCAGCGGGCCAAGAAGATGAGGCTTGAAGCCCCGACTGAAGACGACCTGATAAAAGAATACCTGGATATTACGATCAAATCCCGCATAGTGCTTAAAGAAGAGAAGATTCTTGAATATTACAATAACAACAAGCAGGAGTTTGGAGAGAAGGAATTTGCTGCAGTCAGGCCGTCCATAGAAAAATATTTGCTCGAGCTCGAAACCAATATACAACTGAAGGAGCATTTAAAAGAGCTGAGAAAACAGGCTAATATTGTTATCCTGCCTAAAGATAAATGATTACGGCATTCTCATCGCATTCCGGAAACTTGTGGCATTTCAGGCAGTCACCCCAGATCTTCTGGGGCAGCTTGGCCTTGTCAATATCCTGAAAGCCATTTTTTCTAAAAAAATCAGGCTGATAGGTCAGCGCAAAGACTCTTTCTATGCCCAGATCTTTAGCTTCTTTCAGGCAGCGCTTTAGCAACTCTTGCCCGATTCCGGAACGTTGACATTCATTTATGACCGCAAGCGATCTTATTTCGGCAAGATCTTCCCATAACACTCTGAGTGCGCATACAGCAATCACCTCGCCATCGCTCTCATATACAAAGAAGTCCCTGACACTCTCATACAGTTCGTTCAGTGCCCGGGGGAGCATAGCTTCCCGTTTTGCGAATTCATTCACAAGTCTGTGTATATGCTTTATATCGGCCATCACGGCCTTACGAATTTTGGGCAAAGTCATATCCTTTTTTTATAATGTTCCTATTGGTGTCCGTCATATTTTTTCTGCGTGAAGGAGTTATGTTGTCAAGCGCGGAAAATATGGAATTGAGTCCGGCAAGATTTGATATGGCAGATAGAGAACCGGTAAGCGCCATATTGGCCGAACCCATATTACCGAGTTCAGCCGATAACTGACTGGCCGGGACGGGATGGAGCTTAATGTCCATCCGGGGAGCCGAGAGACTGGCAAGAGAGGAATCATATATTAACACGCCTCCCGGAACCAATCTTTCCATATACTTAAGGCAGGAGGCCTCATTCATCGCAACAAGATAATCTGCCTCCTTGATAACCGGTGAACCGATCATTTCATCAGATATAACTACAGTGCAATTGGCCGTACCGCCCCTGATCTCGGCCCCATATGACGGAAACCACGTGACTTCTTTACCTTCAAGCATTGCAGCATAAGCAATAAGTTTCCCAAAAAAAAGTATGCCCTGTCCGCCGGCACCTGCGATTATGATCCGTCTTTCCATCTGTCTTTCAATACCCCGAGTTTGTAAAATGTGATCATATCACTCCTGAGCCACTCTATGGAATCTGCAGGTGTCAGCCCCCAGTCAGTCGGGCAGGGCGAAAGAATTTCAACAAAGCTGAAACCTTTATTATTAAGCTGGTATTCAAAGGCGCGCCTGATCATTTGTTTTGTCTTGATTATGTTGACATATGAATCTACTGAACATCTGGACAAGTACGATACCCCCTCAATAGATGCAAGCAGCTCAGCCACCCTGAGGGGATGGCCGTTAAGCGTAACATCGCGACCGTGCGGAGTTGTAGTCGTCCGCTGCGTTGACAGGGTTGTGGGGGCCATCTGTCCGCCGGTCATTCCGTATGTAGCATTATTAACAAAAAAAACTGATATGTTCTCACCCCTGTTTGCCGCATGAATAATCTCCGAAGTTCCAATAGCAGCCAAGTCTCCATCGCCCTGATATGAATAGACTACGCTGTTCGGCAACACGCGCTTCATGGCCGTTGCTGCTGCCGGCGACCTTCCATGGGCAACCTCTATCATATCGAAGTTGAAATAGTCATAAGCAAACACAGCGCAGCCTACCGGGGCAACTCCAATCACTCTTTCCCTGATATCAAATTCATCGATAACCTCGGCTATGAGCCGGTGAATAATACTGTGCCCGCAGCCAGGGCAGTAACGCAGGCGGGTCTGTTTGAGGCTAATCGGTCTTGAGAATGTCTTTCGCATAGCTGAAATTATAACATATGACAGCTGGGATGTGAAAAGAGAATTAATTGCCTGTCAACATAAGACCTTCCATCAGGCCGTAATCGCTGACGGTAATTTCTTCTATATCCAGGGATTCCATGATAGATAATATTATGACGATGCCGGACAGAATGATATCAGCCCGTTCCATCTCAAGCCCCTTAACGCCGCATCTCTCCTTTAAAGTGACCGAGGATAGCCTTTCGAATAGGGACAGGAGGGCCGAATGTTGCAGCACATGCCCATGCACTTTGTCTCCATCATAAGCGGTCATTGCGAGACTGATTGATGCCAGATTTGTAGCGGTGCCTCCAGTAGCTATAAGTGTTATGTCTCTATTGGATGACCGGGCTTCTTCATTAATGCGGGTGATGACAGGAATAAATTCAGTCGAAACGAAGGTCTTCATGTTTCGCAGGACCAAAGGGGAAGGGGGATCGCCAAACGGAAACTGCTCACTAAGTTTCAGGGCACCCACAGGAATACTGCATTTCAGTCCTGAGTCTCCGGCAAGTATGAGTTCTGTGCTTCCGCCCCCGACATCGATTGCAAGGATTAGCGAAGATTCGTTTCCGGATTTGCAAAGGTTGCTAATCCCTGCGAGAGTCAGTTCAGCCTCTGTTTCGCCCGGGATGATTTCCAGTTTCAGGCCTGATACCCGGCGGACCTTTTCGATAAAATCAGCACTATCCCGAGCCTCTCTGAGGGCGCTCGTGCCAATAATCCGGATGGAATGCACATTATATTGATCACAAATGGCTTTAAATTCAACAATGGATCTAATTGATAAAATGGAGCTATTGTCGTTCAACACCCCTGTTTTTAACAGGTCTTTGCCAAGACAGGTCACTTTCCTCTCTGAAACGAGCCTGATAAGCCTCTGGCCCTCCCTGCGTGCAATAAGAAGCCTGATAGTATTAGTACCGATGTCTATGACTGCGACAGGATAAATAAGGGGGCCTCAGATTTCGTTATAGATAGCAATGATTTCCTCAGAGGCCCTATCTATTGAGATCTTTCTTGTTTCAGAAGTGCGTCTCACCTTGATTTCGATCTCATCATTCTTTAGATTTTTCTCGCCCATTATGACTTGCAAGGGGATCCCTATAAGGTCGGCATCCTTGAACTTAACGCCGGGCCTTATGTCGCGATCATCGAGCAATACCTCGAATGGCCTCTTGAGCAATGAGTTAATGCTGCCTTTTATGGTGTCGTAAAGGGCATTTGACAGCTCAACTGTCCTGGCATCCACCATATTGAGAGGCAGTATCTGGATGTCGAATGGAGCAATGTTTTTTGGCCATATAATGCCGTCTTTATCGTTGCTCTGCTCGATAGCCGCGGCGGCTATCCTTGCAGGACCGATGCCATAACTGCCCATTATGATCGGATTTTCCTGTCCATTGCTGTCCAGGAAAGTTGCATTCAGGGGTACCGAGTATTTTGTGCCGAGCTTAAATATATTGCCAATCTCTATCACTTTTTCACTGCGGAGTACTGAGCCGCATTTAACGCATGTATCATCGGCTTTTGCCATGCGAATGTCCGCCCATTCCGTATCGAAATCCATACCGGGTCTTATACCCTTTGTGTGGTATCCCGACTTGTTGGCACCCGAAATATAGGTCCCGGACCTTAGGGAGATGTCTGCAATTTTTTTTACTTTATGGCCCACTGGCCCTATGAATCCGGTTTCCACCTTAAGGATATTCAAAACCTCATCCTTACTGGCATGGCGAAATTCACCAAGGAGTTTCGTGAGCTTTTTTTCATGAATTTCATGATCGCCGCGAATAAGGACAAGAACCGGTTCTGACTTTGCGATCAGAAGTATGCTTTTTATGAAAAAAGAAGATTTCGTTTTCAGAAAACCAGAGACCTCGGCCACTGTTCGTTTGTTCGGCGTCTCTACATCTTCAATTTGACCTTGCAAGGTGTCTGCATTTGGAACGGCTATGGATTCGGCAATTTCGACATTGGCAGTATATCCGCACTTGCCGCAGATTACGATTTCATCTTCTCCCGCAGGGGTAGGGGCCATGAACTCGTGAGCCGTGGAGCCTCCCATCATGCCCGGATCTGATTCGACCTCATAGAAAGTAAGGCCGCATCTTTTGAATATACGATGATATGACTCGGAATGAATCTTATAGTTATGCTCAAGGCCCTTTTCGTCAGCGTCAAAACTATAGCTGTCCTTCATGATGAATTCGCGGGTTCTCAGAACACCGCCTCTCGGCCTGGCCTCGTCTCTTAATTTGGTCTGTATCTGATACCAAATCTGGGGCAATTCCTTGTAGGATTTAAGTTCTTTTGACGCCAGCCAGGTAATTATCTCCTCATGGGTCATTCCGAGGCACATGTCCCTGCCATAGCGGTCCTTTAGTCTGAACATCTCTTCTCCGATACTCTGCCACCGTCCGGTCTGGCTCCAGATCTCAGCGGGATGCAGTATCGGCATCGAGAACTCCTGGGCACCGATGCCGTCCATTTCTTCTTTTAATATTCTGTTGATATTGTTTAATACCCGCCATCCCAACGGCAGATATATATATAGACCTGTTGCCAGCTGGCGGACATACCCGGCTCGTAACATTAAAAGCTGACAAACAGCGGTAACATCAGAAGGTGCTTCACGCAGAGTAGGGATAAAAAGATTTGTATACTTCATATAACCTCCGATTTCAATGTACCAGAAGAATACTATAGCAGTATATTAGGGCTGGGTACAACAGCCCGTGTAATCCTAAACCTGACAGCGAAGTTGAATATTGTGACCGCATATTTATTAGCCTCATTTGAATTTAACATAATATACCTTATCGGACTAACGAGCTGCACACTTTATGTTAGGAAACTGTTACAAATGACAGTATTCGGAAGGCACCGAGCCCTTCTGATAAGGGTTCCATAGGGACTGTGTAAGTATAAGGCATGGCAAAAAGGTTTATTTGTCTGACGGTTATAATCAAGTCAAAGGGATTGCGGCGGCGTCAGACCCATAGCGTCCCGCAATCCTAACTTTCATGAGCATCCCGGCCACTATCTCTTTGTCAGAATCAAGAATAGCCTTAATATAATTGGATGTAGTGCCAATGGCTCGTCCGTTTCTGACAGACTCAATAACGATGTCATGTTCGTATTCCATATTCTTTGTAATAAAGTTGGCGCGCTTAAGAGATCCAAGCTCAGTCATTTGCCGGGCCCTATTTTTCTTTGTCTGGGCCGCAACTTGATTGGGCATATTATACGCAGCCGTTCCGGGTCGCCCCGAATAAGGGAAAACATGAAGATATGAAAATTGCATGGAGGATACTTCTTTTAAAGACCTTTCGTAATCCTCATCAGTCTCGTCTGGAAAGCCGACAATGATATCAGTGCCGATACCAATATTATCATTTGCTTGAATTATCCGCTCAAGAACACGCTTGTATTCATCTATTGTATAAGGCCTGTTCATACTTTTCAAGGTCTTATCTGTGCCGCCCTGAAGTGGTAAGTGAAGGTGCTGGCAAATGCGGTTCTCCTTCATCAAGTCCAGGATGCCATCAGTGACTTCCGTGATTTCGATTGAACTAAGCCTTATTCGGTTTATTTTAGTCTTAATAAGCAGAAGTTCGAGCAATTCCGTGAGACTAAAGGCTGGAATCAAGTCCTGACCATAAACACCGAGATGGATACCGCTAAGCACTACTTCTTTATATCCAAGAGAATCATAATTTATAACCTCATCAAGGATCGTTTCAGGCAAAATACTCCGCGATAGCCCCCTTGCCCTAGGGATAATGCAGTAGCTGCAAGAATTATTGCAACCATCCTGGATCTTCATGATGGGGCGCCGTCGTGGTACGGTCAGCTCAACAGGCGATGTCCCGCAGATATCATTGGGTATGCGGTTGATAATATCGTCCTTAAACTTATTGGGTACTATATCAATATTTCCAGTCTCCCGGGAAAGTCTTTCCATATTTAGGTCTGCATAACAACCAGTGACAATAACCCTCGAACCACTCCTGAGCGCCTTTGAAATAAGCTGCCTTGATTGTTGGTCAGCCTTCGAAGTAACACTGCAGCTGTTAATAACAATGACGTCAGCGTCGGATAAACTCCTTGTTGTAATATGTCCGACAGCAACAAGTTGTTCTTCCAGCCGAGCGCTTTCAGCCTGGTTTGTTCTGCATCCGAGTGTTAACACAGTTATTCTCATAAATGCTATTTAATAATCCCTGCGAGGGAATGTCTGGCTGTATTAGTGATGTTCACATCGGCCAAATCTCCGATTATAAAGGCCACCGCGGGTGGAGTGGATTGCGTACAGTTTACGATTTTATTTGTTCTGGTCCTGCCCTGATACTGCCGCCCTTCCCGGGCTTCAACAAAGCTTTCGATCAGAATCTGTTGGGTGCTTCCATATAAAGACCTGTTGCGGTTCTCGGTTATCTGATTCTGGATATCAATAATTTCATAGAGTCTATCCGACTTTATTTTATCACCAAGATGGTCTTCAAACCCGGATGCATATGTTCCCGGCCTGTGCGAATACTTGAAAGCAAACATACCGTCAAAAGATATCTCCTTTATGGCGTTGACTGTTGCTTCATGATCTTCGGCTGATTCACCGGGGAAACCCGCAATTATGTCCGTGGTTATCGAAATACCGGGTACGGCATCGCGTAACCCGAGGATTTTGTCGAGATATTCCTCATATGAATACTTTCTGTTCATAAGCCTCAATATCCTGGATGAACCGGACTGTAGTGGCAGATGGATATGCTCACATACCTTTTCAAGGTCCCGAATGGAGCATATCAACTCTTTGGACAGGTCTTTTGGATGAGAAGTTACAAAACGGATTCTCTCGATACCCGGGATGCCATTTGCCTTGTTAAGGAGACCGGGGAAGTCGAGATCGCTTTTATAAGAGTTGACATTCTGGCCGAGAAAGGTGATCTCCTTGAAACCATCTTGTGCGAGTTTTTCGACTTCTTCTATAATTTTTTCTCTTGGCCTGCTGATTTCGCGCCCCCGGGTGTAAGGTACAACACAATAACTGCAATAATTATCGCATCCATACATTATTGTGACCCAGGCCTTGATACCATCCTTCCTGTCAACCGGGTAATCCGTTGCGGCAATAAGGGGATTGTCATTGCAGGCCACGGAATGTATCTGGATTGAATCGAGGTCCTTTAGAACATGTATATTCTGCGGACCGATCACATAGTCTACATACGGTGTTCTTTTCAGTATTTTGGCGCCCTCCTGCTGAGCAATACAGCCGGTAACCGCTATCTTAAGGGCAGGATTGCTTTTTTTCAGGTGCCTGAGCCTGCCCAGGCTACTGAAAAATTTTTGTTCAGCCTTTTCCCTGATGCTGCACGTATTGAAGATCAGGATATCCGCATCCTCGGGATTTAATGTTTCGGACATTCCATCGGCTTTCATTATGCCTGCCATTTTTTCAGAATCATGGACGTTCATCTGGCAGCCAAATGTTTCAATATAATATTTTTTTTTCATAATCAGGACACTTTTGAGATGAAGGTGAAAGAGATTTTGTCAGTTAAGCGAAATCAGATATGAATTAGTCGCCCGGCCTGATAGTCGTTTCCATTTGTCCGGCATCATAATATATTACGTATTGTCCGAGCAACTTGCGGATTGCGATAGTGTCATCAAAGGAGGTATTGCCTATCACATTGTTCAAGTCATGCAGCATTGCTTCGATTTTATCTATTCCCAACTTATCTTTGCCCTTGGCAATAAATATCTTTTCATGTCTTGTTGCCTCAGTTCCCTCTTCAGCTGTAAGTATCTCTTCGAACAACTTCTCTCCGGGCCGCAGGCCAGTATATGATATATCAATATCTATGCCTGGCTTCATTCCATGCAGTCTGATCAGTTCCTCGGCAAGGCTTACAATGCTTACAGGTTCACCCATGTCCAGAACCAGGACCTCCCCTCCCCTCCCTATAGTGGACGCCTGAATGACGAGAGAAACCGCCTCGGGAATAGTCATGAAATATCGTTTCATCTCCGGATGAGTAATGGTAATTGGTCCTCCGTGCTTGAGCTGATCAAGAAATATCGGCAGAACACTTCCCCTGCTTCCCAGTACGTTTCCGAATCTGACTGAGAGATATTCTGTATGTTCCGATGTACTGTTAAATGCCTGGCATATATATTCGGCAATGCGCTTGGTCGCGCCCATTATGCTGGTCGGCCTTATTGCCTTGTCTGTAGAGATTTGTATGAATTTGGAAACGCCATATTGCGCCGAAACGCTCACCAGCGAATAAGTGCCGAATATATTGACCTTCACTGCCTCGTGCTGATTAATCTCCATCATCGGAACATGCTTATAGGCAGCAGCATGAAAGACTATGTGGGGCCTCAAATTTCTGAAGATGTCATCGAGCCTGGCCTTGTCCCTGATGTCGCCGGCAATAAAATGACAATTGCCGAATGCCTCTGGCAATAGACGGTTAATCTTCAGCATCATCGAATGCAGCTCGGTTTCGTCTATATCAAAAAGAACCACTTTTGCGGGATGGAATGAGCATATTTGCAAGGTTATTTCAGACCCGATAGATCCTCCTGCTCCGGATATGAAAACCACCTTGCCCTTGATAAAACGGCTTATTTCAGAATGGTCCACGGTTACCATAGCGCGTCCTATCAGGTCTTCAATGCTAATGTCTTCAAGTTTTTTGATCTTTATGTCAGGCTGCTGGTAGTCGTAAATTCTCGGAACGATCTTTACTGTCTTCAGGTGGCACTCGTTGGCATAACCGAATATCTCTCTCAACACCTTATGATTAAGTGAAGGGATTGCGATTATCAGCGCTTTTGCTGCATATTTTTTTATTGCCCATTTAAGCTCATTGACCCGGCCTATTACCTTTACTCCCTGGATGTAACCGCCAAGCTTGTTCCTGTCATCGTCAAGAAGACCGACAGGATAGAAGTCGGCATAACCGCGCTGGTAGATATCTCTTAGTACCATCTCACCCGCGCGGCCTGCTCCGATGATTATTGTTTTTATGCCCTTGCATGCAGCCTGACGGTGAACAATCTTTTCAAGATACAGTCTCTTTGATATCCTCAGTGCTAATATCAGCGCCGAACTAATTACCGCATCAATGAAAAAAATGCTTCTTGGAAAGCCCGACATGTAAGGAAAAGAAAGGAAATAAAGCTGCCGATCCAGAAAAGGAATCAGGACGGCTACCATGATTACCGCTTCGGCAACCACAGTGGAAAAATATATATTCTTCAGTTCATTGATATCAACATATCTCCAAATAATATTGTATATGCCGAAAACAGCCATGAATGCGAGTTTAATTAGAATAAATATGGGGAGCGACCTGACAAACATTGCCGTGTAATAATCCGGTATTTCGAAATCGAACCGGAACAAAAAGGCCGCATACAGAGAAACGGTCAATATAAATGTATCACATATAAGGAAAAATATAGTCCTTTTGAACTGGTTTGGGCTGAAGAATTTATCAAATAAGGAATTCATGGATTAATGGCTGACCCCTTCTTTTTTTATCACTTTAAGTATTGTCAATATCAGGATTTTCATATCAAACAGGAAGCTTCTATTGCGCACATAGTATTGATCGTACTCCACCTTGACCGGTATTGGCAACTCATCCCTTCCATTGATTTGTGCCCAGCCTGTCAATCCGGGTTCAAGCTCATGAATGGAATTTTCGGTCCTCAGCGAGATCAGATCATACTGGTTATAAAGAGCAGGTCTAGGCCCCACGAAGCTCATCTCTCCTCTTAAGATATTGATTAGTTGAGGTAATTCGTCAATACTTGATTTTCTGAGGAAATATCCGATGGGCGTCAGATATTTCCCGGGATCATCCATAAGGTGAGTTGCCAACGTTGGCGTATCCAGCATCATTGTGCGAAACTTATACATTCTAAAGACTTGATTGCCCCGGCCTATTCTGTCGGAAACATAAAGTACCGGGCCTCTTGAACTTAATTTAATAAGGGCACTTATGACGAGAATCGGTAAAAACAATATAATTAACAAAAAGGAAGAAAAAATGAGATCAAATATGCGTTTAGCCAACATGATTACGAAGCCTTAAAAAATCCGAAACCATAGAATCTATTCCGGTAGAAATTGTCTGGGGGGGGGACCATTTCATTCTTTCTCTGAATCTTGAGCTGTCTACAATCAATGATCCGGCAAGTCGGTCTACTGTTGGCTTTAGTGATGGTGCGAGTCTTGTAAACAGGGAACAGAGCCTACTCGGGAATGGAATCAAACGGACTTTTTTCCCCATGGCTTTTGATAGCAGGAAGACAAGATCGCTGGTCGAGATATCCTCACCGTCACTTACCGCAAAAGTCTGTCCAATACATTCAGACCTGCTTGCAGAAAGAATTAAAATATCAACGAGATTTTCAAGGGAGATCAGGCTTCGTCTGTTCGTGATCATGCCAAGGGGCAGAGGTATCCCGTGATTTATCTGTTTCATTAATTTAAGCATATTTCCCTTTACGCCAGGTCCATATACAAGCGGTGTTCGAATAATCACAATTTCGAGTCCTGAGGAAGCTGAAATAGCATGCAATGCATCTTCAGCTTCCCATTTTGACATTGCATATGCGTCTTGCGGAGCGAGTGGACTGTCTTCATTGAATGGCTCTTCATGGGTCAACTCGCCATTCACTTTGATGGTGCTCAAATAAACTATTCTGGATATGCCGGCCCTGCTTGCCTGCATAGCAAGGTTCCGGGTGCCTTCAGCATTCACTCTTCTGAATTCATGAAGAGGATCTGCAGCGGTTTCGTGCATGACATGAGCCCTGGCAGCCAGATGGATTATCACATCAATTCCTTTAAGGACATATGACCAGTCAGTTGAAGGCCCGCAATCTCTTATTTCTACAACTTCCACGGAAGACAGGCATTCGATCTTGTCTGTTTTTCTGACGGCAGCCCTGACCGAAAGGCCTTTTTCAGCCATGGTCATACACAATCTACTACCTACAAAGCCGTTTGCGCCCGTCACGAGATATTTTGTCATGGCCTCCGAAACTTTTGAGCAATCTTCGTGATATATTTGGAGTACACCTTCATGATATTCGTATTAATCCCATTTTCACGGCATGCTCTGAGTATTTCATTATTTAGGATAAAATTACTCTTCAAACTTCCGGTGCTTTTTCCTCCCATGCGCATCTTGACAAGCACTCCAGGCACATATCGGTAAGATATGCCAAATTTCAGCAGGAAGCGCGCGACAAGCTCAAAATCTGCGGCTATGCGATAGTCCGCCTTGAATATCCCGTATTTGTTATAGCATTCTTTCTTTGCAAAAAAAGTGGGGTGCGGAGGCATGCAGCCATAAGCGAAGCGGTCTACCGTAAAGTCATCAGCACAAAAGTACCTCGTTATCTTGTCGATATTGGTCTTCCCGACAAACACGAGGTCACTGAAGACTGAGTCCACATTATCACGGTTAAATGGTTCGGATATTCTTGTGATGGCGTCTATATCCGCGTACACATCGTCTGAATGCAGTAACCCGATAACATCTCCGGTCGCCATTGTAATCCCTTTATTCATGGCGTCATAAGGACCTTTATCCGGTTCGGAAATAACCCTTGATATCCTGTCGCGATATCTATCAATAATTGAAAGAGTTCCGTCGTTGGATGCGCCATCAACAATAATGTATTCGATGTCCGGGTAAGTCTGCGACAAAACAGAACAAATTGTATCTTCAACTGTCCGCACAGCATTATAGGTGACCGTAATGATCGTGAATTTATACTTTTTCATAGGCAGCAGATGGGATCCGGGACGTCCATTGCAGGCCGATTTTTTGCATAATATTCCTTTTTTAACTTATTCCATCATATCAAATCATGAAAATTTCCGAGGACTGTTTCATGCATTTTTCCAACCGACTTAGCGCGTCATTTCTATTTTATATATGCACTTCCGGAGTAAACTTGGTTCATGTAACCCGATATTTCCAATGTTAAGGGTATTATTTTGCCAAAGGTGTTTAACGGTCGAAAACCCCGTAGACACAGTATTGAGTTAGTCTTTTCTCCAAAAAAGCTGATCGAATAGGCATATGGAATATTGTGCGACAACTAAATCCCGCTTTGCTTAAGAGTTTCACGACATCTTGTTCGGCATAATAAGTGATATGCTCTTCACGAGCGGAAAAGCCGCACTGTCCCGGCACTCCAATGATAATAGTAGCATTTGTACGCAGTACACGACAAATTTCGAGCATAAGTGGTTCTGGATCAATAATGTGTTCCAATACATTATCCAGGATTGCTGCATCGAAACCGGAATCATCGAAAGGCAGGATGTCCGGTTCCATGATCCGAGCATCTAAATTATGGCTTTGGCACCACAATATTGAGTTAACATTAACGTCCACCCCCACCGTATTCGGGCGGAATTGTAAAAAATCGCCGATTCCGCAGCCTATATCTAATACACGGCCTTTCAAATAACTTGCCAGTCGTGGATATAGCCACCATTTCCTGTATAACAGACCCGAGAATCGTCGTTTTCTAAGGCTTACAAAATAATCTTCTTTTTCCGTGATGGTCATTATCGTGTCTCCCGAATATTTTAAAACCTGCAAATGAGTTTGTCAGGATTAATTCATAAAATTTCATTCGCGACAGGTTTTTTCAACAAATAGTCTCGTGGAAGCTCCATTGAATGCACTATTTTAGTCCAATACACGGCAAAGCTTGCAGCGAGAACCACTTGTCCGGAGAAGTATGCCAGGGCAAGACCGACGGCCATATAATTTGGAATCAGCAGGACCGCCATGAAGACAATAACTATGACGCTTAACAGACAGCGATACATGTAGGGCCAGACAGCACCTGCGCTAATAATAACCTGCCCAGCTATCGTAGTATATGACTCTATGATGCCGGTGATTGCCACGAGTATAACAACTGTTTGACCGGCTTCAAAACCAGTCCCATATATACTCATCAGTATTCCCGAAAACATTATTATTATTGACGCTGTCAAGATAGCGACAATAATGCCCAGGCGAATAGTAGAAAAATAAAGCTTGCGAAAACGATTTGTTTCATTCTGCGTAAAAAGCTCGGACAAGACTGGCATAAATGCTCCGATAAGAGCTGCAGGTATAAAGATAATAGGAAGTTTCCACTGATTCGCAGCATAAAAAAGGGCTGCTTCGCCATATCCGGATTCCTGATTAACCAGTATGACATTGCAAAGCCATGCAAGCGGGAAAACCATCAATCCGGATAGGAAGGCAGGCACGGAAAAAAGCAGCAATTCCCGACAGTTATCCCAAAGCCCATTCCAGTATAAGCCTTTAAGCAGATGAAGTCCGATACTGGCCATATATAGCTGGTTAATAATAACAATGGAAATATGGCTAACAGCTATGGCACAGATCCCCCCTTCAAGACCGTTCAAGAATATGCCCAAACCCAGAAAGGCAGCAGAGATAAGGCCCAGCAGTCCATTACAGATTGCCAGCCATTTAAAATATCCCATTCCCGCCAATATGCCATTTTGAACACTGAAAATTCCATTTAAGGCTGATATCAGAGATACTATCCGGATCACGTCGACCAAATGAGGCGCCCCGAGAAGTACCGCTATAAAAGGTGAAAAAATGAAACACAAAACGGCAGTAAAAATGCTTGTAATAATTGCAAGACACATGAGCCTGCCTGCAATATTTTCCGCACGGGATAAACCTTCGGAGAGGGAAGCAGCCACTTGTCTTAATGCTGTCGTTCCAAGCCCGAAGCCTGCAAGAACTGTAAACATGAGCATGGTGCTGTATATCACGGCATACTCGCCGAAAATATTTTTGCCCAACATCCATGCCGCGATAAGAGTGCAAAGCATAGAAAAAATGCGTAAAATTACTGCGGCAACCAGATTCCAGTATGCCGACGAAAAAAGACGCATTCTCAAGGGTGTTTGAGTCTGTTCGGAGATGATATCTTTTATTTTAGAATATGGGGATTTCAACCTGTTTTTACCTTCGGCGTAATAGACCTGTTGATGTCAAATAAATTATTAAACTGGATATGTGCCATTTTAGATATTTCAGATTCGAATGACTTTGTAGCTTTGCGTCGTGAATAATTGATATTGCAGGGCTTAGCATAACTTTATACCCGGCCTTCCATAGTCTCCAGCATATATCAACATCTTCATAATAAAGGAAATATCGTTCATCGAACCCTTTTATTTTGATGAAAACATCACCACGGAAAAACATGAACAGCCCTGCGATCCAGTCTACAAAAAGGTTTTCAGATGCGATACTGTAATCCGGTTTATCTAAACCTATGGCCTTGCGTATAAGTTTAAAAACGGTTGGAAATCTCCGCGCACTATTTTCCTGGCTGCCGGAAGGATTGAATACCTGTGGGGCTACGCTCCCTAAGGAGGGGTCATCAAAACAACGGATCAAAACTGGAAAAGGATTGCCGACTAACCTAACGTCCGGATTAATGACACAAAAGAAATGCCCATTATGTCTTTCGAATGCGGAATTGTGGTTGGAGGCAAACCCTTTTTGGTTTTCGTTGCGAATTATTTGAATGGGATAATTATATTTAGAAACGTCAAGGTCGAAACTCTCCCATATATTAATTGTAATTATAACTTCTATTAAATCAGCGCAATACTGCTGAAAATCATCAAGCAGATGAAGCAGGAGATTCCCTTGCAAGTGACTTACTACTGAGACAGTGATCAGCGGATGATCATTTCGCTTATCAGCAAGTACTTTCATTTCCGGGGATATTAATTCCATTATTATGACGGTATGATTTGTCGATAAATCTCATGCAGACTATGTCAGCCTGCCAATAAAACTCTTTTATACAAGCCTGGAAAAATATGCGATCGTTTTTTCAAGACCTTCCTCAAGCTGTATGAACGGTTGCCATTCCAGAATGGCGCGCGCTAATGATATATCGGGTTGCCGCTGCGTCGGGTCATCCGAAGGCAAAGGTTTAAAAGATATCCTTGATTGGGATCCGGTCAGTTTGATAACTCTTTCAGCAAGGGTCAGAATCGTAAACTCGACAGGATTTCCAAGGTTGATGGGACCGGTGAAGTCTTCAGGACTGTCCATAAGCCTGACCAGACCCTCAATTAAATCGTCGACATAGCAGAAACTTCTCGTCTGGCTGCCGTCCCCGTATATAGTAATATCATCTCCTTTTAATGCCTGAACTATAAAATTGCTGACGACTCGACCGTCATTAGGATGCATGCGAGGACCATATGTATTAAATATACGGGCAACTTTTATCCGCAGAGCATGTTGCCGATTGTAATCAAAAAAAAGGGTCTCTGCACAACGCTTGCCTTCATCATAACACGATCTGAACCCCACGGGATTTACATTTCCCCAGTAAGCCTCAGTCTGGGGATGTACCAAAGGGTCTCCGTATACTTCGCTGGTCGATGCCTGAAGAATTTTGGCCCTGACTCTTTTTGCAAGACCAAGCATGTTAATGCTGCCATGCACAGATGTCTTAGTCGTCTGTACCGGATCAAACTGATAGTGTATGGGCGATGCGGGACAGGCGAGGTTATAAATCTCATCAACTTCCACGAAAAGAGGAAATGTAATATCATGGCGCATTACTTCAAAAAGCGGATTTTCTATGAGATGGGCGACGTTTGAGCGTCTGCCCGTGTAAAAGTTATCTACACACAGCACCTCATTCCCCTGCTGTAGTAATCGCTCGCATAAATGTGAGCCAAGAAACCCCGCTCCTCCAGTAACTAGAATGCGCTTTGCCTGAAGTGACTTCATCTATCCTCCATCTTCTTATTTACTTTCTCAACTCGGCATTCCTTATAAAGTCCTGATAAACTATTTCCAGCCCCTTCTTTAGTGAGGTTTGATGGCGCCAACCAAGCGAATGAATTCGCGAAACATCAAGCAACTTTCGGGGAGTGCCATCAGGTTTGGAGAGGTCAAACTCTATAGACCCTTTAAAACCAACCACGTTTCTTATCAATTCCGCCAGTTCCGCGATAGTGCAGTCTTCGCCGGTCCCGATATTGACTATCTCGCCAATATCTGAGGCTGAATAATTCTCGACCAGATAAACGCAAGCATCCGCCAGATCGTCGGAAAACAGAAGTTCTCTTCTCGGATTTCCGGTACCCCATACGGTAACGGAAGGCGCGTTAGTCACCACCGCATCATGAAACCTCCTTAGCAGCATTGGCAAGACATGGGCATCCTCAGGGTGATAGTTGTCATTAAGTCCATAAAGATTAGTCGGCATAACCGAAATGAAATCAGTGCCATATTGCCTGTTTAAAGCATTGCAAAGCTTAATCCCTGCAATTTTGGCAATAGCGTAGGCCTCATTTGTAGGTTCGAGAGAAGAAGTGAGCAAATACTCCTCTTTGATGGGCTGATGAGCCATTTTGGGATAAATGCAGCTAGAGCCCAGAAAAAGGAGTTTATTAACTCCGTGCCGCCACGAGGACTCGATAACGTTATTCTGAACCTTTAGATTCTCAAGAAGGAAATCAGCAGGATAAGTGGTATTGGCGTAAATCCCTCCGACTTTGGCTGCTGCAAGGAATACCCAATCCGGTCTTTCGTTGATAAAAAACTCATTAACAGCCTTGTGGTCCAATAAATCAAGTTCTGAACGGTTCCTGACAAGGATATTGGCATAGCCTTTTGCCAGTAAAGATCGATGAATTGCGCTGCCTGCCAGTCCTTTGTGACCAGCTATAAATATTTTTATATTAATAATATCGAAGTCTTTCATAACGTGTTTATTTAGAATCACCCGGAGTTAATAAATCCGAAGTTTTCCGGCCTGGTTCATAAAGCTTTATTTCGCCTTCAACCATCTCTTTGATTATATCGTCAAATGATTTAGTAGGTTTCCATTTTAGCATGCTCATTGCCTTTGATGGATTTCCACGCAAAACTATGTTCTCCGTGGGTCTGAAAAGATCTAAATTAATTTTTGCATATTTATTAA
This sequence comes from uncultured Nitrospiraceae bacterium, assembly GCA_903822005.1. GTDB lineage: Bacteria > Nitrospirota > Thermodesulfovibrionia > Thermodesulfovibrionales > Dissulfurispiraceae > Fen-1308. The sequence goes on along the minus strand of CAIJNL010000021.1, from coordinate 29,834 downwards.
AATCAAGATCGAGATGCGCAAAGGCCGCCTCAGCAAATTCCTTTACACTATGCGTTTCACCGCTGGCAATAACATAGTCATCAGGAGAATCCGCATGCATCATAAGCCACATTGCATTAACATAATCAGGGGCATAACCCCAGTCGCGTCTGGCTTCCAGATTTCCCAACTCCACGGCTTCCTGAAGGCCGAACTTGATTCTTACAGCCGATGAGACTATCTTCCTGGTAACAAACTCATATCCCCTGCGCTGCGATTCGTGATTATATAGAATTCCGGAGCAGGCAAAAAAGCCGTACTGCTGACGATAATTTTTTACAAGCTGAAATCCGGCCACTTTTGATATCCCGTAGATCGACCGTGGATTAAAAGGGGTATTCTCATCCTGGGGAGAATTGATCGCATTGCCGAACATTTCACTGCTGCCCGAGAAATAAAATTTACACGATGGAGCAAATTCTCTAAGGGCTGCAAGCAGATAATGAGTGCTGTTGACATTATTGCCGAGGATAGAAATTTCATCTTCAAAGGAATAACTCACGAAACTCGAAGCAGCGAGATGATAGCACTCATCAGGCGAAATATTTCTGATTATCCTCACCAGGGACAGAACATTGTCAAGAGAGGCAACGTGCATGTGTATTTTATCGAGTATCGCATGCAAATTCTTCAACTTGTGTTCCGTATCCTCTATAGAAGTTCTGCGCACTATACCATGCACTTCATATCCCTTATCCAGCAGGAGTTCCGCGAGATAGGATCCGTCCTGACCAGCCAAGCCGGTAATAAGTGCTCGGGGATGCATTAAATTAGATCTCTCCTTATTACTGATCCCGTACCGATTTCGACAGTGCATTTACTGAAATATATGTAACGCATATAAACATTGTCCTGCCTGCCAAAATCAGATGTAATGTCCTGCGTAATCATTCGTGATAATTAAATGACTTGAATCCATTGCTTTTGCAGAACAGATCCCTCCTGGCTTCATCCATATCAGAGTTCATCATTTCCTTGACCAGTTCATCCAGTGTTCTTTTTGGGCTCCATCCCAGTATTTCTTTGGCTTTTGAAGGATCTCCAAGCAAGATATCCACTTCGGTAGGTCTGAAGTATTTAGCGTCCACTTCAATAACAATGTCTCCTGTACGGAGAGAATTTGCGTATGGGGAAGATGAAGAAACAGAGGAAATTATGCCCTTTTCATCGACACCAAAACCCTCCCATATTATTTTCGCACCGATTTCAGCAAACGCGAGTTCCGCAAATTCCCTGACAGAATGCGTTTCGCCGGTCGCAATGACATAATCATCCGGCGTATCTTTCTGCATCATAAGCCACATGGCTTCTACATAATCGGCCGCATGCCCCCAATCCCGCTTCGCATTTAGGTTTCCGAGGTATAATTTCTTCTGCAATCCCAAAGCAATCCTGACTATGGCCCGCGTTATCTTTCTGGTGACAAAGGTCTCTCCTCTCAAAGGGGACTCATGGTTGAAGAGTATCCCGTTACAGGCAAAAATATTATATGCCTCACGATAATTGACAGTGATCCAGTACGAATAAAGCTTGGCAACGCCATAGGGACTCCGAGGATAAAAAGGCGTTTTTTCTGTTTGAGGAATTTCAGCCACTTTACCGTACAATTCACTTGTTGACGCCTGATAAAATTTTGACTTGCCGGTAAGATTTAATATCCTGATGGCCTCCAGCAATCTCAGTGTTCCGACCGCATCCGCGTTAGCAGTATATTCCGGTGTCTCGAATGAAACCTTGACATGACTTTGAGCGGCAAGATTGTAAATCTCGTCCGGTTGAACTTCCTGGATTATCCTTATAAGGTTCGTTGAATCGGTTAAATCACCGTAGTGTAAACTGAATTTTGTTTGATTTTCAAGCGGGTCCTTATACAGATGATCTATTCTGCCCGTGTTTAATAGTGACGCTCTTCTTTTGATGCCGTGAACTTCATATCCTTTTTTTAACAGAAAATCGGCAAGATAGGCGCCATCCTGTCCGGTTATTCCTGTAATGAGCGCGCATTTTTGCATAACTAAGCCCCCCTAGGCACTTTTATTGTGAAAGTATCGAGAAAATAATTAAGATAATGTGAATGCATTGTCTGGATTCTGTTCAAATAGAGCACTGAAATGAGACATTTATACAAATATCGAAGTCTTATCAGATAATATATCAAAACGATCATTTTCTCTTGTTTTGATATATTATCTTTTTTATCAAATGCACCGCAATGTTTTTTGCTAAATGAATTCGAAACATTGTTTTTCTTAGCATACTATAATGGCTTTTCCCACCTGCACAGGACAGATTGCGACAATGTCGACGATATTTCACGAGTTTCTCATCATGAAATAACGTTTTGCCATAGATTTCTCCAATAATACCGATCCAGATATCATGCATAGGAATATTGCGAGGAAAAGGGATTGCTTTCTCGAGAATTTTTCTGTTCATAGCCACACAGCAGCCCAGATAAGTATTTCTAATATAATTCTTTAATAAACCTTTGCCGGAATTCATAATTTTATAAAAAGATTCATGAATAATAGCTCCATTGTCATCTATCACTTCACAATCCGATACAACAAGATCATAGTTTCTCAATAAGTCGGATATTTGTTCAATTTTTTTTTTGTGCCAAATATCATCCTGATCCGATAAAAAAATAATATCTCCAGTAGCCTTGCTCATGACAAACTCGTAATTCCTTATTACATTATGAAATGTATTCCTGAACAAAGTTATCCGTGGATCGTTCAGTTGCCTTAAAAATTCGAATGTTCCGTCATGCGACTCATCATCAGATATTAATATTTCGTCTTTTAATTCAAGTTGCAACAAAATACTTGCAATTTGCTCTTTAATGAAAGGCATGCCATTACAGGTAGTCATGCATACAGATATTTTCATGGTTCTCCGATTATAATTCTATATACATACCGATGATAAAAGTCAGCAATATCCGTCGTCATAAAATATTCGTGGTTATTGAGAAAGCATTTTCCCGGATATCCCTCTAATTCCATCAACTATTCCTCGGAACATCATCCCTAGATAGTGCTTCCTGTCGGGACCGACCACTATCAAAAAAAATAAGTTTTTTAATAAACATAAAGCATCAGCGGTTATCCATTTTATAGAAACATATGGTCGTTTATAGAGAAGTAAACTATTACGGTAGATATAATAATATCGAAAAGGCACGTGCATAGGGATATTTTTCCAGCCGAACAACCAAATCCGTTTTGACAATTCACCCAGAGAATGGTCCATAATAGCCGACTTGACTCCCCATGGTTGATAACCAAACGAACGTGCTCGCAAAATAAACTCGGTATCCACTCTGTCTATAAAAAGCGAAGCATCCATTACACCAATAACATCAAATAACTCGAGGGAACATAAGGTTCCGGAAGAATTTAGAAAATCAATTGGTACAATCGCTATGCTATTGCTCTGAACCTTAAGAAATCCGAACCATCGCAACTTTATGAATCCGAAAAAATAGCCGGTCCTCGAATCACGGCAGTTCGGACCAACAGCAGATATGCGATTCCCCTGTAGAGTGAGATCGATATAAGCTTCCAGGAGTTTTTCAACCATATCCCGACGCGGAATACTGTCTTGATCAAGAAAAAGAATATATGCGCAATTTAAAGCTTTTGCCTGAATTATGCCAACGTTATATGCGGACCCTATTCCTCTGTTGTCATCTAGGCAGATCATCGTGAGAGAAGATGCAGTCACGACCCCAATCCGTTCAACAAAACCATTTGATGAGGCATTATCAATGATGACGACATGGTAAACTTGCTCCCTTATAATACCCAGCAGAATATTGAGAACATTTATATTGGGATTATACGTGACAATAATCGCGCATACCCGTGCTGTGTGCTCCACACTATGTTTTATGGGGAATACCATTTAAGTGAAACTCCTCGTGGCAATCCATGGGGCATCTTTAGCGCAGCTCAAAACAGCTGCGCAGGTCATTGCTCAACATCACGATGATGCTCTATATATTTTGCTATAACTTGCCGAGTCATATGGTCTCCCACTGTTCGTGCAAAATATCCATCACTCCACAATTCTCCTGCCCACAACCTCTTCTTAATCCGTGGAAACTCGCGGAACAGCTTCCGCGCACTTATACTCTTGATTATTCTCACCACTTTCCCTATCGAAGCCGGATGATAAGTCGTATCGTAGACTGCATGACTCGCCCTTTTCAATCCCATGCGTCAGATAATAACATACTTCGCAAGGATCTTGGTGGATTAAGGAGACTTCCCGTCTTCCTAATAACCCTCTGCGCAAGGCATGTATTCATCCTTTTTTTCACTCCATTCTCAATTTAATGCAAGACAGTTTAAACTGCCATCACGTTTTTTATATCCGAGTATTCTCATTGAGGAAATTTATAGGATCCAAACATTTTGAAAATGGGTTTAAATAATATACGCAAAAAACGCAACAAAAATGGAATATCATTAATTCTTTGCAGTAACATGCATAATTTCAAAAAAGTAACATCATCAATATGTATCTTTGCATTAATGATTTGCCGCTCATTATAAGTAGCTTCCACATGCCTATTAAATAAAACATCAATATTATCACAAAATATTTGCTTGTGATTATTAAATATTTGAACATGGGAATAAACACGATGCTCCTTGGTCATTTCTTTGTCCATCGAAACTAAATGTTGTCTGTAATAAAAATGAGTGCGAGGTATTTTATAGACATCCCTTCCCAGTTCAATTATTGAAAGCCAGAATTCATAGTCTTCCCATCCATATTTCATAATCGGTTTGTAACCGCCGACTTTGGCCCAGTCGTCTCTTCTGAAAAATGCTGAACAAAAGATGATATTTCCCAAAATGATGTTTTCTATGGTATATTTTCGCAAATTCCATTTCCCCTGCACGGTTCCAAAGAACTCTGCATCGCAATACACAATACCGGCGTTTTTATTTGCATCTAAAATTGATACCGCTTCTTCCAAGTATTTATCGGATATTTTATCATCAGCATCCAGTGGAAGAATATAGTCTCCATTTGCAACTCGAATACCATTATTACGGGCAGATGGGAGTTTCTGATTTTCAGTATGAATTACCCTGATCTGAGGCAAACAATAAGATTCCAATAATCCGATAGTATACGTATCTGTAGAACCATCATTGACTATAATTATCTCGAAATCTTGAAATGTCTGCCGTAAAACTGATTCGATGGCCTCCGCAATAAAGAGGCCGTGATTATAACACGGTATAATAACGCTTACCCTTGGCATATAGTTTTCCTGAAAAGTGGTAATTTTAATAAAGCCATAAATAAAATCATCCCGATATAGTCAAATATATTATCCGTTTGCCGGACCTGCCCCCATTTGTTGTGCCAATCGTAGCTAGAATATTCCAACCACTTTTGCCTCTTCTTGCAGCATAAATTCTGATGGCGTCATGTCGCACAGAGCACTGTGCGGTCGCTCATTGTTGTAATCTAGCCGCCAGATTTCCGATATATCCCTTGCATGCCCTATGCTTGCAAACCAGTGCTGATTCAGACATTCATCCCTGAATTTGCCAGTGAAGCTTTCCATATACGCATTGTCTACCGGTTTGCCAGGCCGGATAAATTGCAACTTGACGCCTCGTTCATATGCCCAGACATCCAAGGCATTGCTGATAAACTCAGGGCCGTTGTCGACAACAATATGTTTTGGCAGCCCTCGAACGGCCGATATCTGACTCAATACTCCCGCGACTCTCTTGCCGCCTATTGATGTGTCCACTTCCATCCTGAAACATTCTCTCGTGTATGTGTCGATGATAGGCAGTAATCGTATCTTCCTTCCATCATGCAAAGCGTCCTGCAGAAAATCCATGGACCAGAACTGAAAATATCCTTACTAAAATTAATCGCATCATCCGACATATCCATGCCAAAGGTTTCCTCCACATCTTCAAGGGCATTAAGCATCAACCCGCTACCGCAGCCAATATCAAGCACTTTGATAATGGCGTTCTTATTTAGATGCCTATCAATAATATCTAATATAATTTTTTCCATGATGACAAACCACCAGTGTTTTTTCTGGATTTCGAAAAAACATCCGGTACATATCTACGTTCATAATTCAAGTCCTTTTTTTTACTATAACATTGAAATTCATTTCAACAACAGCAATCCAATATCGTCAATAACTTCAACGGAATCACTGCTATATTTGTCCGCGTTTTTAATACAATATTCATCTATTTTTTTTATATCTTCGTTTGTTAATGGCTCAAAATCAATACCAGTAATTTCTTTTAATATGGAGAGTTTTGCCCCCGTGGCAGCAAAAGCAGAGATATTCATATCACCAATAGCAGTCTCGGTACGAATTCCATAAGTCCAATGACCACCGACAACTTGTATCTTTTTTACCTTATTGAAATTAGGATTCATTTCAAGTCGAGTTAATAATCTGTTAACCCTATATGCATCTCTTTGATTAATTTTCAACTGATCTGTAAAAACATTATTATTTACTCCAATAAAGCTAAATAATATTATTATTACACATATTGTTATTATTTTTTTTATTACTTTATTATTTATACAGGTATAAGCGATTATAACTATGCCAGAAATAAAAATTGAAACACCATATAATACTCTTGGAACAGGCCACCAGTCTTTTAATACAAGAATTACTCCAATAGAACTAAACAATGAAATAATAATTATAATTATCGAAGAAAATAAATAAAAAACTTTCTGGCCATGATTTTTAGAAAATGTCATAATTAAACTAATAATTGACACAATGATAATTGTCAAAAGTAATATTTTTATTGAAGCCGGGAAAAACAATGGTTGGTCTTTATAGAAAATAGTAAGCAATAAATCTTTTATTTGTACAATACGATTACCAATATCTGAAAATCCAATAAATTCCGATCTCATATTGGGAGCTATATTAAAAATACTTAGAATGATTTTATTAATAATTAAATATAAAATACAACTGATCGTCAATCCCAAAAAGCTAAAAAAAACTTTTTCCTTTAATAAATTGTTATACATAAATTGTTTATTATCATTTGAGTTTTCTATAAAATGAAATATAAGAGACATAAAAGATGTAGCCAATAAAATATTTAAAATGCTTTGATAAATACTTAATGATAAAACTATTAATATGACACCAATAATAAAATTAGTTTTTTTAGTATTAATAGTATTAATTAGATAAAAACCGATAAATCCTAATAAATAAACAAAATATAAGACATATTTTGAAATATTAAATGTAAATATTTCACTAGTATATGGATGCAGAGCGAATATCAATATTACTGCTATCTGCAACCAAACATTCTTCACATTCCAAATACGACAAATAATTAAACCTGCAAAAACAATAGAGATAATCAACAATACACCAGATAACAAAAAAGATTTAATCTGATGTATACCCAATAACGTTAATAACTTGTATGTTAAAAGAGCCCCAAATCTTCCTTGGGATAGAAAAAGGCGTTCATTTCCAAAATTATTAGTTATTGCTGCAGGGTAATCATCAATTGCATAAGTTAAATTAAACAATATGGTTCCTTTGGCAATAATTATTATAATAAAAGAAATAATACAAGAAATAATTTCATTTCGATAAATAAACACTTTCCCGAATAAATTTACTTTTTCCCCATCATTATTCATCGATTCAGTTATCATTCATTCTCCCACTTTGTGATAAAGAGGATACCATTGTTCGGACAGTCTTGGGGCTGATTTCAGCCATCAATCTTGCCGCCATTTTTGTTGCTGCGTGGCCTGCCCTTGTCAGATTGAAGTAGCCCGATGAGGTGTCTTATCGTCCAGGCCGGAATGAGCCTTTCTGTACGGTAGTCGTAAAAATCTCGTTCATGGCTATTTATAAATATGTTTTACTTATCCATTCCCAAGCACAAGAAATTCCACCTTCTATATCAGTAGTATTATATCTGGGAATAACACTAGATACCTTGTTGAGCTCGGTCGTCAATAGTGGACACCATAAGATCATGCATCAAAGATATGCTTGCTTTTGAAAATAATGATTTATTAAAGCTATTTAGCCCCCTCTAATTATTCCTCCAATCCGTATAAATTAACGGCAAGCAGGGCCTTCATAATCCTGACTCCTGAATGCTTGATTATCTTGAAACCAGTTGCCGCAATGCTTGAATTTTTGTAATATCAGCAAAGATATCCTTAACATCAAACTTATGAAGGCATGACATGGCTTTTTCACTTACAATATCCATCGTTAACCCGTTTTCATGCAGAATTTGTTTGAGCAAATCGCAGACTTTAATGGATTTGCCAGAAGCTACGTTATAGATTTCACCCGGAGTCCCATGTTTCATAATCAGTGCATAGTCATGAACAACATTATTAATTTCAAAGTAATCCCTTTTATTCTGGAGATTGCCAAGGGTTATATGTGTTATTTCTCCCCGCTTAAATTTTGCTATCTCCTCATAGACGCGACCTGCAAAAAGATTGTCTGACTGTCCCTTGCCAAGAATATTGAAAGGCCTGGCCATTAGGACGTTGCAACCATAAACACGGTGGTAATACTGCATCAGTGAGGTCTGGTACAGCTTTGTTAATCCGTATATACTTAGAGGGTTAAGAACATGTTTTTCACTTACCGGATTGTCCTCAGCACTGATAATTCCATATTCCGCTGCACTGCCAATAAGCAGCAGTTTGGCCTTCAGGTTGATCTTCAGGCAAGCATCAAGAACATTTTTGCTGGTTAGAACATTGGCGCTATAATCCAACTCATAGTTATTCGTAAAACTTCCTGCTAAGTGGTAAATATGCGCAGGGGATACTTCTTCAAGCAGGCTCTCAGCAGCATCTATTCTGCTTAACTCACAGAGACGAAAGGAAGAAGATTCAACACCTGCAATATCGCTGGCAACAATATTGAATTCCTCACTTTTTTGCAAAAATGAGATTAATGCCTTTCCGGAAAACCCTCCGGCGCCGGTAACGAGCACCTTTGTCATGACAACCTCAATTTCACTTTCAGGTCTTTAAAATTTTCATTGCAATAATCATAATCTTCCGGTCGTCCAATATCAAGCCAGAAGCCATCAAAAGGTTTTACTTTATATTGCCTGTTATTAGTAATTCCATCTATCATCAGATCATCAAAACCATATTTTTCGCCTACTGGAATACTTTCTATGACCGATCTTTTCATGCAGTAAATTCCCATGCTAACATCAAAATGGTAAACAGGTTTTTCAATGAAGCCATGAATCGAATTACTATCATCAAACTCTAAAACGCCAAAATCAATCTTTGCATCTCTTTTAAAAGTCGAAACAGTAACATCACTTTTATTACTTATATGACTACTGTAGAATTCGCCATAATCCAAATTGCAAAGTATATCGCCATTCATAACCAAAAAATTTTCTGGCAAATCGGTTATTAAGGTCAAAGGGCCAATTGTACTCAAGGGTTTATCTTCCAGCGAATAATTGATTTTGACGTCCCATTCAGAACCATCGCCAAAAAAAGCCATTATCAAATGAGACAAATGATTTACTGTTATAGTGATATGCTTAAATCCATGCCTGGATAACTGCCTGATGATAATTTCCAGTATAGGCATTTCATTGCCAATCGGCATCAACGGCTTCGGGATAAGCGTAGTGTATGGCCTGAGCCTTGTACCTTGCCCACCTGCTAATATTACTGCCCTCATTTGATCTCCCTATATATTATAAATATCAGATTTATATTTCTTGAGGTTTTCAGAATCTCGAAACCAAGCTATTGTTTCATGAAGACCGGCATCAAGCTCATATTTTTGATTCCATTGAGTCATTTGTTTAATCTTTTCATTACAACCGAAAAGCCTCTCAACTTCGCTTTTATCAGGCCTTTTGCGCATGTCGTCACTTTTGATAACAGCGGACGGATTGATAATATCTATTATTTTTTGCGCAAGATCGCCAACGGAAATTTCAGACTGAGTTGCTATATTGATTTCCTCGCCGGCAGTCTGTTCCGATTCGGCAATATTAATGAACCCATTTACAGTATCTTTTACATAAAGCAGGTCCCTTGTAGGATGAAGGGATCCAAGTTTTATCTCATTTTTTCCAGATAGCAATTGGGTTATTATGGTTGGTATTACAGCTCTTGCCGATTGCCTCGGTCCGTAAGTATTAAAAGGCCTGACAATTGTCACCGGCAAATTAAAACTCTTGTAAAATGATTCAGCAATTCTGTCGGCGCCAATTTTTGTCGCTGAATATGGAGATTGCCCTTGATAGGGATGTTTCTCGTCAATAGGAACATATTGAGCCGTGCCATAAACTTCGGATGTAGATGTAACCAGAACTTTTTTAATTTCAAAATCCTTTGCTGCCTGAAGTATATTCAAGGTTCCCTTAATATTTGTATCAACATATGAATCCGGAGATTGATACGAAAAAGGAATCGCAATTAATGCTGCAAGATGAAATACGATATCGCATCCTTTAATTGCGATTCGTACCCCATTTGGATCTCGGATATCTCCGGTAAAAATATCTATTTTTTTTAATTTATCAGCAGGTAAAGAATCAAGCCATCCCCAACTATTAAAAGAATTGTAATATACAAAGGCTTTTACATTATAGCCATCATCGACCAACTTTTCTGTCAGATGACTTCCTATAAAACCATCCGCACCAGTTACAAGGATTTTTTTACCAGTTAAATCCATAAACACCATCCTTACTCATTAAATAATTTTCTCATCGCTTCTTGATAAGCTATATTCATATTCTTATCACTGATGTTAGACAAAGCGAATTCCCTCGCATTATTTTTCATTTGAAATAATTTATTTCTATCATCAAAAAGAATCTTAATTTTTTCAGCAAATCCCGCTATGTCTTCAATTTCGCAAATGTATCCATTATAATCATTCTTGATGATGGCAGGTATGCCGCCCGTATTGGATGCGATCACAGGTTTACCCATTGATAGAGATTCAAGAATAATGATCGGCAATCCTTCTATCCTTGATGGCACAACTACAATATCTGTCATAAAAATAATTGACTTAATATCATCAACAAATCCCGGTGCATGAATAACTTCAATCAGATTATTAAGCTTAATAAGATTTAAAATATTATTATATTCAGGACCATGGCCAATCATTATTGCTTTTATTTTGTAATCTTTGAGCAGATTAACTATTTCCACAAAAAGATCCGGGGCTTTTTCTTCTGAAAAACGACCCAAAAATGAAATTATAAATTCATCTTTATTGTCACATTTAAGATCATTACCGCAAGAATAATTATGAGGATTAAATTCATTTTCAACATCAATTCCATGCATAATAACTTTTATCTTCTCATTATCTTCTTTGTAATCTTTTATTAAAATATCTTTAATCTTTTCGTTAGCAACAATATTCAGATTTATCAGGTCCTGATATCTTCGATTATTTTGTAAATGACCAAATTCATTAAAAAGTTGATCGATAACTTTTAAGCGTTTATTTTTTTTAACTATTTCAGGCAACAAATGGTAAACTAATTCACAACCAACAATAAATATGATATCAATTTCTCGCGATTCAATCAGATAAAGAACAAAATCCTTCATTTGTTCTTTATTATCTAAAAACCTACGCAAATGATATATTCTATCTGTAATTTTCTTATATTCAGTTGTATTATCGCCATATTCCACAGGTGTTTCAATGGTTGTAATGATTGTTATATCATACTCATTGTTTAATGATCTGAATATCTTCAATAATATTGAATCAGCACCACCAATAATCATATATGGAAGCGCAAGAAGAATTCTTTTTTTAAATTTAGGTTGAATTAAATTTATGCAAGAATCGATTACCTTATAATAATTTTTATTGCTCCGATGTCTTATTTTGCGATACTCCTTACTTAATAAATCTTTATTTTCATTATAAATAACAGATCGTTGTTCTTCATATGAAGTCTTGTTCTTAGCGGTTAGCCCTATTCCATTAACGCGATAATACATCAATCGTTCGCGAATATTTTTAAAACGATACCCCTTCCCCATTAATCTTGTCCAATATTCCCAGTCTTCAGGGACATGACCTTCCCCGATAGGCCAGTCTTTATATCCACCGCTTTTCTGCCAGGCTTCTTTATTGAACATCGCAACAGTAGAAACTGAATTCCCTATATTCATCATATTTTTGAATGTTGTTGGTGAAGCATGCCAAATACCGTCCTTTTCGCCAAAGCACTGAACACTCGGATAAACAACATCATATTTATATGTTTCAAGATAAAACAATGCCTTTTCGAAGTACGTCGCTTCGAGCATATCATCAGCATCAAGACAGCAGATGTATTTCCCTTTTGCACGGTTTATACCATAATTTCTATTATCACCTACAAGATGACGTCCATCTCTGAAATATATTTTTGTTTTCGGTTTATCCAGATTCTTCAATATTCCATGCGTAATTCCATCTGTAGAACCGCCATCCACAACAATAATCTCAAAATTGTGAAATGTCTGGTTCAATACAGAATTAATAGCTTCTTCAACATATTTACCGTAATTGAAACATGGTATTATTACACTAATAAGCGGCTTGTCATCCGGCCATTTATCATTAATAATAGTCACCGTATTAAGCCTTGCTTTAATTATTTCTAATTTTGTTTTAAGGGCAACATATCTACCCTTAAGTATCCTGTAAGTAGAACTTAAAGACATATAAGCAACCCGTGCAAATCTCCTTACAGCTGATCCTTTAGGAAAAAAGAGATTGAATATACCCCCTATTTTTATTGCTACACGCCATGCCTTAGACATCAGAATTGAGTCTAACTTGGTCTGAGTCTCGCTTAACTTGCTCTGAAACCATTGCTTTGCTTCTAAAAGCTCTGAGGAGTGGTGGTTAATATGCTCCATCGCTGTTTCTGATATTGACCGTATGATTATCTGGTCATATTTATTATCGAGATGTTTACTAATTAATAAATAAAAATCGAATCTCCATTTTTGTCGTATCTGAATTGGCTGTGAAGTCCATATACCACCTTCATGAATACGATATACTCCCGTTAATTCATCAATATACTTTATTTTCCCATGTCTGGCATTAAGAACACTTAATGTCCAATCTCCGAAAGGCAATTGATTCGCCCACTCTGGATGATTTATAGTATTCTTTTTTCTGAACATTACGGAACATGTTGCTATAAAATTGTCCTTTATTATGTCTTCGATAGTAAATTCTGTTCTCTCACCCATAATTTTATGGTAATAATGCTTATGCTCATCATTGTCGATATTATTGTTTCTAAAGGTACCAATTTTAGTAAAACATAAAGAAAAATCCTCATTAGCCTCCAGAAAATCAACCTGTTTCTGCAGCTTTAAAGGATCAGTCCAGTAATCGTCACCTTCACAGAGGGCGATGTATTTGCCGTGTGCCGCGGGGAAAAGAATATTAATTAAACAGTTTTGCTTTGCATATTGATTTTCAGTCTGATAAACACATCGGAACAGATGAGGATAATTTGCCTCGTACTCTTTAACTATAAAGGCAGTATTATCAGTGGACGCATCGTCATGCACCAGTATCTCGAAAGGAAAAGTAGTTTCTTGCTTAACAAAACCATCCAAACACTCGCAGATATAATTCTCGTGGTTATAGGACATGCAACAAATGCTGACCAATGGTTTTGATAAAATATCAATACTCACTGTCTATTCCTTAACAGCATAGGCACAAGGCATCCATCCAAATGGAAATTGTTTCCATTTCACATGAGGAAGCACATCTCTTATTGCCCTCATTTCGCCTGGGGCTAATTCAAATGAATAATGATCAAGCAGAAGCATACCACCCGGCGTTATTCTTTCCCAAAAATGCTTTAAGCATTCAGAAACCACATCATATAAACCGCAATCGAGAAAGACCAATTTGAATTGTAAATGATTATTGGCTTTAAAAAAAGAGGGCAACTCTCTACATGCATCAAGATTATGTAAATGGACAATATTATCTAAACCCTGAACTTTTACAATTTCTCTCACTTTTTCTTCAGGAGTGCAATAGGACCCTTTTGTAATAACATGCGCTTCTTCTGCCGTTGGATCTGCGCCCTGACACCAATCGAATCCATGAACTAAAGTCAGCGAATTTGGTTCAAATATTTTAGTCAATTTTGCAAACAGCAAGGAACCAAACCCTAAGTTAACGCCAACTTCAGCAATATGACCAGCCACCTCCAAGGTCATTTTATAGGCTTCGTATAATGTTATCTGTCTTGCCAAAGTCTGATGCCCAATAAATGCAGGGAAATGATGGATTAAATCTTGTTTACTAATATCCATTTCCAGTAAAGCTTTTAGCCCTGAATCGTATTGTGGCCGTAAGTTATGGTGTTTTATATATTCAAATTTAGTTTTTGTCGGATCGTGTTGCATTTTCTTTCCTTAAATTTAGAATTCTAATTCAGCGTAACCAAAACCACTTTTACCAAAGCCATTCCCATTGTAAAACATCAAATATTTATTATCAACTTTTACTATATGCGGATAACAGATCATCTCAGAATCCCAGCCATCTTCTGAAATACTTATGCCAACTTTTGTATCATCTCTTGTCCAATTTATCATATCGGTAGAAAAAGCATAACCCAGTCTATACGCCGTGTCACCCGATTTTCTAAAATTAAGACTACCTCTTTTTGAAAACCACATATGATAAACATCATTATGTTTAATAATCGTAGGCTTGCAGTGAGCACTAAATTCATTTTCTGCACTTATTATGATTTTACCGGAAAAATCCCAAATTATTGCGTCATTTGAAATCGCATAAGTTAACAAATAAGTGTGTTCAAATTTGCCATCTATTTCCAGCCAATCGATTCCCGTTGAATAGATAGCAATATATTGATTGTCTTTATTAATTATACAAGGACCTGTAGCAGAAAGTGGATCAAATTTATTTAATGTAAAAACGGGGGCCTCAGAATATTTTATAAACGTAATACCATTGTCGTTGCTTATAGCCAAACCGGTAAAATTTTTATAGGGCACATTTTTACATTGACTCCAACCAGCATAGTAAAAATATAATTGATTGTCTTTGTTAATAAAATAACTTGGTATAATACCATTTTCATCAAAGGTCCCTCTTCTTCCTCTTTCTAAAACAGGTTCGGAGTTAAAAGCTACAATTCTTTGTGGATCTTCTTTCTCAACATCTAAAAAAGTTGGTAAACTTTGTTGATTTTCTAGTCTTGCAGAAAAAAAAATGCGAATTCTGTCATCAAGCACTATTGCAGTTGGACATTGTGCATGAGAATTCATCCAACCGTATTGCTTGTTTGTTTTAAAGATATGACCCTTTTTAATCCATTTCATTTGTTAACTTTCTTTATTATTTTTTCAGCTTCTTTGCGTATAATTTCGTCTAACCATTTATGCATGCTTTTACCAGTCAGTTTTTGTGCTTCAATAGCTTTTTGTTTGGTTTCAGATGTTACTCCTTCAAGTTTTCCAAAGTATCTAGTATTAAATGTTCCACCTCTTTCGCCAGGTATTTCTAAATCAAAATTTCCTTTGGGTTCACCGACGCCAACTGTATAATCAAAAACATAGTGTACGTTACCCATTATCCATCTTACGCATAAATTTCTTGCTTCAACAGGGATATGTTTTAAAGGTACCGGATCTGCAAACATAGGATTATTATTTATACATATTTTGCCATATTCAGTGTCTCTCAACCATTCAGGTACATTTTTTTCACTAAATACTACTTTCCCCCCAGGTTTTACTACTCGAGCCATTTCTTTTAACCCCATGGGCAAATCAGAGAAATGACCAACTCCGGCAAAACAAAGTAAAGCATCAAAATAATTATCGACAAATGGTATTGAGCAAGCACTGGCAACAACGAACTCAGTTGGTATTTCAACATTTTCCAATCGAGCCATATTATATGACAGCATATCCGGAGATATATCTAATAACCATAAACCACCTTCCTTATTTAGCCGCGATGCAATAATTTCAGAATCTTTGCCTGTGCCAGCAGAAACTTCTAAAACTTTATAATTTGGTTTTAATTCCAATAAATCGATCATTCGATTACGAATATTAGATTCATTTTCGTTATATAATTCAAATGTAATATGCACATTTTCATCATACGTTTTTGCTATTACTGAATAATATTTCCGTGCAAAAGCTGCCCCTTTAATTTCTTGTTCGGGGGTGATAAAATCAATGCAGCCATCTTTAATAAAATATTTTTTTTCGATATTTTTTGATAACAATACTCCCTCAATTACTTTTCCAGCAACAATTGCAGGAGATTGTTCCAATTCTAATTTATCACCCGATATTGGGCATCTATAATGGATTAGATTATCAACTCTCATCTCTCGCCTCCATTTTTTCATACCAAATTAGATCACTCCACGTTCCATTTTTTTGAAAGGCATCATGTTCATAGGAATATTGGATAAAATTCAATTTATTACATATGCTTTTTGATTCTACATTTTCAGCAGCATGAGCAACAATGATTTTGTGTAAATTTAAATTACTAAATCCAAATTTAATTATTTTTTGACAAGCTTCGGTTGCATAACCTTTACCTTGGTAATGAGTTCCTATCCAGTAAGATAATTCTGCTCGATTAAGAGTCCATGTTCTAATTTTTCGTTTCACATCAATTAATGATGCCAAACCAATAATTTCATCATTCAAACAAATACACCAATGATAACCCTTATCATTTTGCTGGGCATCAATAAGATTATGAATTAAGGCTTTGGTTGTTTCTATACTAGTATGCGGCTCCCACGTTAAAAACTGCGTTAAGTTAGAATCAGACATCAAATGATAGAGCTCGCTTGCATCATCTATGAATGGTGCTCGTAAAAGAAGCCGTTCTGTTTTAAGGTTGAAATTTATAGTTGATTGGTTCAGATTGTTAAACCTCCATTCACATTAATCACTTCGCCATTTACAAAATCATTTTCAATGGCAAACGCAACAGTTTTAACAACTTCCTCAATGGTCCCTGTTCGTTTAAGAGGTGTTTTGTCAATCCATTGCGCCAGCATCTTTTCTTCCAAGGCATCATGCGTGCCGGCTGTATCAATAAAACCAGGTGCAATAGCCACTGATCGAATACCGAAAACCCCAAACTCCTTGGCCCAAACCTTTGTCATTGACGCAACGGCCGCTTTTGATGCCGCATAGGCTGTTTGCCCTGCATTGCCCCTTGCAGAGATAGAACTAATGTTGATGATTGCACCTTTATTGCGATTTCTTATCATCTTATCAGCAACGGAACGAGTCATATAAAAAACAGAATTTTGATTAACCTCGATCACCTTTTTCCATAGATCAATAGAATGCCGCGAATCGGGTCGGCTCATAATATTGACCATTAGAGCATTTTTCATAATTCCGGCATTATTTATAAGTACATTGGTTTTTTTATCGAGTGCGTATATCTCCCCTACTGTCTTTTCAACCTGGATATTATCTGAAACATCACAAAGAAATGTTTCGATGTTTACATCTTCTCCTTTTAGGCTCTTCATAGCAGATGTGTCAATATCAATAGCATATATTTTTGCCCCCTGTTTCGAAAAATCTAAAGACATCGCTCTTCCAAAGCCGGAACCAGCCCCTGTAATAATAATTTTTGCCTCGTTTATTTTCATGACTTTTCCTTAGCATATTTCGCAACAGTTTGACGAATGGCATCAAATGAAAGCATTTCAGCAATGTCATCACCGCTGATTTCAATACCAAACTCGCTCTCAATTGCAACAATTAACTCCATGTGTTTTAGTGAATCCCATGTGGGAATATCTTTCATGATATGATCTCCAGCTGCTTTTTCAATCGTAATTTTTAAGACCGCAGCTATAATTGAATTTACTTTCTCCATATTGCTAAATCTTCTCCATGTAAGTAATTATTTTATGTTCTGAAGCATGTTGACATTCGCATAAATTGATCAGAATTTAGACGATGAGATTCAGTAGGTGCTGTGATGAGCACTACTCCATTCCCGATACTTTTGGTAGTGAGTGTGCAAGCTCCAAGCATACATTTTTCTCCAACTTGTACTTCGTGCCCAACCACAGCGGCAAGTCCTATAAAAGTACTTTTGCCAATTTTTGCGGAACCACCTATCATGCAACCTCCGGTTAACCAACAATGATTTTCTATTGTAGCATGATGCCCAATCATTGTACCGCCCCAAACAAACACATTGTCGCCCAAAGATACACATGGCTGAATCATTGCGTGATCCATAATAATGGTATTCTCACCAAATGAAAAATTACCTTTTATAAATGGACCGACATAACTGGCGAGTGAATATCCGTTTTGCTTAAAATAATCGAATTTTGAAGTTCGAAGTTGATTCATCCCTTGATATCCGACAGCAACAAAAACATCATATTGGCTTGCCGGGTACATTTCGGGTACTTTTGACAATCCAGTTAATGGTTTGCCTAAAAATGAATCTGACTTCAAATAAAGATCATCGCAGACGTACCCAGCAATCAGATATTCACTATCTCTTTCAAAAAAATAAGTTATTGCCTCGGAGATTTTTCCATCGCCAAAAATAATCAATTTCTTTTTCATAGATTACATTCCTCCTTTAATGCTAGCTTGTCTATTTTCCCATTTTGGTTTTTTGGCAGATGTTTATAAAATACGTACTTATCTGGTAACATATAAATGGTAATCATACGTCTTAAGTCAGATGTTATTTTAAATTCATCTAACTCTTTGCTGCAAATACATGCAATAATTTTTTCTTGTACAATTTCAGTATTCAAATATATGACTGCGCTTTCATTTATATAAGATAAAGAATTTAGAGCTGCTTCAATTTCTTCCAATTCAATACGATAACCCATTCTTTTGATTTGATTGTCTTTTCTTCCACAAAAATACAGCAATTTTTTGTTATTGTCGAAACGGACTAAATCTCCACTTTTGTATATTTTTTCAATGTGAGATGTAATTAATGGGTGGTTAACAAAAACCTCATCTGATTTTTCATGATTATTATAATAGCCAAGGCCAACATTTGGGCCTCCAATGCACAACTCACCTATTTCTCCGTTGTTAATAATTTCCCCATTACTACCGGCTATAAGGGCATAAAAATTGGGCGCAATAGGACCTAATGGTAATAATGCATCGTTCTTCATATCGTCATCTGTTACGCGATATGAAGAGCAAATACATGTACACTCTGTTGGCCCATAGACATTTATGAATGTGATACGATGTCCCCATATTGACCATAGTAGTCTCAATTGGTTTTTGGGAAACCCTTCTCCGCCAAAGGTTACTATTCGCAATGTGGGCAAATCATTCGCTTTCAATGCTCGCATATTCAGAACGTAAACCAGCATAGATGGAACGCTGAACCAAATCGTAGGGCCTAAGGGATTAATTGTATCTAAAAGCTTTCGTGGATTTCTTATAAGTTCTTCGCCAGCAGGAATCAGTGTTGCGCCCGCAAATAAAGATGCATAAAAATCAAAAACTGAATTATCAAAATGCATGGGGTTAATATTTGTAAAAACATCATTGCAAGTAGTGTTATAAGTTATCTTTGACCATTCAATGAAATTTATGATATTGGCATGCGTAATAACAACACCCTTGGGGAACCCAGTTGAGCCAGATGTAAACATAATATAGGCAGGTGTATTACCGGTAACTATATTATTGTAATCGGGCAGTAAATTACTATATTTAGATATTGATTGTAAAAAGTTGTTCCTGCCGTATTCTATTCCTTTAACGCTGGTAAAATTATACTCTTTTGTTACCGCGTTGCTTTCTGCGTCATTATAATAAAACAATATTTTCGGCGCGCATAAATCAATCATTTTGTTAAACCGTTCAATAGGACTTTTAGGATCTAAATTTGTATAAATAGCGCCAATTTTTAAACAAGCTAACATGATTGAATATGATATTTTTGACTTATTATTTAATATTGCAATAACATCATTTCTCACAATACCTAAGTCCAATAAGAATGACGCAATTTTATTGGATAAATCATTTATGTCTGCATAAGTGCATTTTTCACCATTAGTAAATTTTAAAGCTATTCTTTCCTTTTGAATATCGGAAATTTGTTGGAATTTCTGACCCAAGTTATAATTAAAGTTTTGCGTCATCATGTCACCTTACATAAGTAACTAAATTTAAGATACTTTTTATCAAACCAGTTTATATTTATTAAGCATTTCTTTGATATCGTTTTTCGAATTAAACATCATCACATCAACGATAGACAACCACGGTATAAAATTCATTAAATTTTGATTGTATCTAATCTCGTCGCTTTCTAAAAAGAAGAGGTCAATATTATTATCCTCAAATAATTGTTTTGAATACAATTCAGTTCCACCTATAGGGTTGATATATGTTGTGACATTCTCCTGAATGCAAATATTCAAAATCTTTTGTTCTGCTTTCAAATGTTTTGTAGCGTATTTTCCAGATGAAGGTTCAATAAAGGTATTTATCCCAATATATGTATTAATGTCTAATAAGCTTTTGTAAATGAAAGTTGATATATGTTGTTCTTTGTTTAAAATAATCTTTTCGATTAAAGAAAAAATATCATGGAAATAAGGCGCTTTCTTATAATTAAACTCCAAGGTCCTTAATAACCTTTCTCTCCATTTTTGATCAGTTACAATTTCTATCTCGCTTATCAGCTTGTTCTGACTTGCCTCTTTCAATGGTATCGCAATTAGTTTTGGTTCCCCATTGATTAAAACTCTGTTCCGATTAATCCATCCCCGGTTGATATAATTTACATCGTCGAGTATTACAAATTTATCTACTGCATTTATCAACTGAAAATAACCTAAATAAGGAAATAGGTATGGCTGCATGATTCCGATTTTCATCATTTTCTGTCCGCAATGATTGATGCGATTCTTATAATATGTTCCTTCTCTAACGACGGGTAAATGGGCAAACACAGAACCTGATCAGCTGTTTTTTTTGCTATAGGCAAGTTAGACTGTGCCGCCGACGGCAGGCCTCGATACATTGGAAACTCACTTATCAATGGGTAAAAATAGCGTCTGGGAAAAATCCCCAGCTGCCGAAGTTTATCATTAAGTTCATCTCGCGATAACGGGTACTCTTTTTCAATCAAGATCGGAAAATAGGCATAGTTGTAAGTTGTGTCGGCATGTATTGTCGGGCATGAAATACCCAAAACAGACGAAAGTTGTTCCCGATATTGCGCATCTATTTCTCTCCGCCTGTCAATTGCCTTATCAATATGCTTTAGCTGCAATAGCCCGAATGCCGACTGCAATTCATTCATTTTGGCATTGATTCCGGTCCCAACAACTGTCACCTCATCGTGGTAGCCGAAATTCTTCAGGTCGTCGATATGCTTCTTTGTTTTAGCGTCTGGACAAACTATGGCTCCACCCTCAAAGGTATTGAATACCTTTGTCGCATGGAAACTCATAGTTGACAAATCTCCGTGTTTTAGAAGACTCTCTCCGTTATATTTGACGGCAAACGCGTGTGCCGCATCATAAATGACTTTCAGCCCGTATGCATCAGCAATCTTCTGTATCTTTTCCACGTCACAAGGTTTTCCATATACATGCACCGGCATAATGGCAGTTGTGTGTGGGGTGATTGCCGCTTCAATCTTTTCCGGATCAAGATTAAACGTTTCCGGATGGATATCAACAAACACTGGTTTAAATCCGTTCCATAACAGGGAATGAGCCGTGGCAACAAATGAAAATGGCGTTGTAATGACCTCACCGGTAATCTTTAAAGTCTGCAGTGCAGTAACAAGAGCAAGAGTGCCATTGGCAAACAAGGCGAGATGATCCACTCCGAGATAATCTGCCAACTTTATTTCCAGTTCCTGATGAAATGGGCCGCCGTTGGTAAGCCATTTACTCCCCCAAATCTTTTCCAGATAAGGATAAAATTCCTCTAATGGGGGAAGGTATGGTTGGGTTACATAGATGGGCTTATTTGATGTCATTGTTTAACCGTCCTAAAAATATAGTTGGAATCATTTGCTCACAACGTAATAACTTCAACCACCACATAATACCGAACACGATTAAGGTTTATGGACAGACCGTTTGAGACCCAAATTGAGCATCTAATCGATCCTATTAACACGATTTGATCTCCACTTCATTTTCAACATAAGCTCTTGCCCATATACGAGCGCCTTCCCGGCGAAACATCTTAAAGAGGATCGCATCGTCAATAACATCCAGGAATATTGCAGAATTCTCTTGTCCCGTCGACTTTACAAGCTGCAACTGAATACTGTGACCCCCCTCATGCAGAGGCAGGCGGGTTTTGAAGGTCACAACATATCGGCCACCGTTTTTGACTTGCATCAAAGGCTGGCCTGCAAGATTCAGCGATGCGCCAAGAATAAATATTTTCTTTTCGTCCATCACATAGTAGTTACAACCGATCTCATCATCCACTGCGGTTTCTATAGATACTCTAACAAAGACAGACTGGTTGAAGCTGACTTCATTTATCGGGTGTGAATGTTCGTCAAGCAACTCTGCAAATGTGATTTTTGCTCCGCCATCTCCATATCGAAAAGGGGCGACCCGCTGTTCGAAATCTACGGACTCTTTAAACCCGGAGATATGTACCAATCCTCTGCTTTCCTTGGTAGCCGATGCTTCCATCTTCGTAGCTGTTGATGGTAATGCAGAAGTGAACTCTTCATTCATTTCAATGCGCATATTGCGATTATAGAGTTCTGCGACCTCGCCAGCAGGACCGATTGCCTGAACAGTGCCACGTTCGAGATAAATCCCTCGTGAACAGAGGCTTTTCAGTGCGCTCATATCATGACTGACAAACAGAAGTGTTGTCCCGTCATCATCAATCATCTTCTTCATTCGTGTCATGCATTTCGCCTGAAAAAACATATCGCCCACAGAAAGCGCCTCGTCAACGATCAATATTTCCGGATCAACGACTGTTGACACTGCAAACGCCAGCCTTACAAACATACCGCTCGAATAAGTCTTCACAGGCTGATATACAAACTCGCCTATATCTGCAAAAGATAGAATATCGTCTATCTTTGCGTCCATTTCCGCTCTGGAATATCCCATCAAGGTACCATTAAAATAAACATTTTCAATACCCGTAAGCTCCGGGTTGAATCCTGCGCCGAGCTCAAGCAGGGCTGATATGCGGCCGTTTACTTGAACTCTTCCATTGGTTGGAGTAAGAACCCCGGTGATTATCTTAAGAAGGGTCGATTTTCCTGAGCCGTTTTTGCCTATGATGCCTGTGGTGTCTCCCCTCTTAATTTCAAACGAAACGTCTTTAAGAGCGTAAAAATCGCGGTGATATATCTTGCGAAAAGGGTGAATGACCTCCTTCAGCCTGTCGACAGGATTATTGAAAAGCTCATAGACCTTTGACAAATTTTCTACTTTTATCGCAATATCATGCATAGTTCTTATAGCACATCTGCA
The DNA here is from genome assembly GCA_903822005.1 of uncultured Nitrospiraceae bacterium. Taxonomy (GTDB): domain Bacteria; phylum Nitrospirota; class Thermodesulfovibrionia; order Thermodesulfovibrionales; family Dissulfurispiraceae; genus Fen-1308. Next base: position 6,204 of record CAIJNL010000021.1, on the reverse strand, counting down.
AAGTGCGGTTTTAATTTCCTAAACAGCACCGCGCCGAAAACGAATATTGTCCCCGTCACGCACCAGAAATATACGGTTAATTCACCATGTTCCCAGAACCATATTTTATGAATCAGGCAATCACGATAGCCTTCAATAATATAATAAGCAGGATTTAATTTGATAAATGGACGATAGCGATCAGGTAGCGTTGTTAGAGACCAAAAAATAGGAGTTAGCCAGAACCCGAACTGAAGAACAATCCCCATGGCGTAGCTTATGTCTTTCAAAAAAACAGCCAAAGAAGAAGTAATCCAGGAAATACCCAACGTGAAGACTATTGCCGCAAAAAGATAATAAACAATCTGGACATTATATAGATCCGGGCTATAACCGTAGATCACAAATATAGCAAGCAATATGCCAATAAAAATAAGGTGGACGATCAATGAGGAAAGTATTTTTATAATCGGCAGCATACCGACCCTGAATACGATTTTTTTAACTAAATAGCTTTTACCAGTTATTGAACTCGTCGCCGACAACACAGCATCGCTCAAAAAAAACCAGGGCATCATGCCCGCCGAAAGCCACAGCATAAAAGGATACTTTCCAATAGGTGGTGATTTAAATCCAACCTCAAAAATAAACCATAATATGCCTATGATAGCGACTGGTTGAGCGAATGCCCAGAATAATCCCAAGTATGACCCCAGATACTGTTCCCTGAAATCATTTTTTGTCAGCTCAAGGAGAATTCCTCTGTTTTTCAAAAGATCTCTTGGGAATAAATAGAAATGTTTCAACTTTTTAATATATTTACTTAACATTAATGTAATGAAATCCTGTTCTGTTCTGATTCATTCCGCTTATGTATTGTGTTTCTATGTCCACCCATATTAAATTTAATAAACGCGCCTTTGCCCTCATTATTTACCTGTCAGCGCCTTTCATTCATATCCCGCACCGGCAGTTACTAATATACTGATCATTTAAATAATTCCTTGCCGAGCCTATTTTTTTACTGCTCCGCCCTCTCGGTCACAGTTCTCAAAAAAAAGAACTAACCAGGATGGCATTGAAAATAATTAAACAGCCGTAATTATAACGCTTCTATAATAGATGCTTCTACCTTTACAGATACGCCCTGCTGCAAAATGTCGACTGAAAGAACAAGATTGTGAATCCCCTTCCTCTCAACAAGGATACCTTCCATGCCTTTAAGGGGTCCGCTTTTTATCTTTACCCTATTCCCTTCTTTCAGATAAGGATATGGATCCAGGTCCTTTTTGCTTTCAACAAGTTGTTTCAGTGAGAGTATCTGTTCAGCAGGAACCGGCTCAGGGGCTCCGTTTGTCTGTCCGATAAAGCGCACGACACCTGGTGTCTTCAGCACGGTGAGCCGTGGAATATCAGTTATTGGTAGACAAACAAACAGATAACCAGGGAAAAGCGGAAAGTTCACGAGTTTTTTTCTGTCTTTCCATTTTCTCAACCTCTCGACGATCGGCAGAAAAGCGTCTACACCCGATTTAGCAAGCCTCTCCGTCACGCTGAATTCGTGGCGCGAGCGGACGCATACGCCATACCATTGAAATTCATCAGCTTCTTTGACCTCTTTGTGCACGGCCATATTCATCACAGATAAAAGACCTTTTTATTGTTGAAGTTATTGCCGCAGATACTGCTTAGAACTCTATCGTTTATGGAAGAAACGAGGATGGCGTCATAGTCGAGCTCGCCTATGTCCTCGACCGTAAAAATATGCTGACCGAAAAATCCGTTATCGATCTTTTCTTCCGCAACAATACCAATAATCTTTAATTGCAGCCCTCGGGTGGATATGAAGCAGAGCTCAGCTATTTCACCATCGCCACAAAGCAATATTCTTTCAATACCTTCGGACTGCATTCTGGCATAAGTCCGCTCGATATTTGTCCTTATCTCCTTGAAATGCTGGATAGAATAGTTCATAAAGGTATACGTAAGGCGGGCCTTTTCGATAAATCCTGCGGGTGTTATGATATATTTGATGCGGTTTCTGGGGAGTGTCTTGACCTTTATATGTCCTTTTTTATAAAGTCGTTTTATGTAGGAGTTGACCAGACCCAGGGCAATACCTAGTTTTGCTGAAATTGCCCTTTGAGAAATTTCGGGCTCCTTTGTAAATTCGTCGAGCAATCGGAGCGATATCTCATCCAACGCATTCTGAGTGTTCATACTTTGAACATTAACATAAATACATCAGTGGTTTCAATAGCTGCTACGATAGAATGCAGAGCTCTGTCATCAATAGATGTTGCACCATTCAATCTCTATATTCCGAAAATCTGGTCAGACAGACTTAACAACCGGGGGTGCATCCTAAGACACACCCCCGGTTGTGCTTATTCGTCACAACTTGTTGCTGTTACTTACCAGCTGCCAACAACCGGGAGATCACCAGCCATACCAAATTGACCAAAGCATCCGTCAGGTCCGCAACCGCTCCACCCTCCGCTGCCATCTGAATCCAAATACCACATGCCAGTCGAAGGTCTGAAAACGCCGATCTTTGTTGTTCCAGTACCGGTCCAGTCTCCAACAACCGGGTAATCACCCGCCATGCCAAAGGGACCAATACATGAATCAGGCCCGCAACCGCTCCACCCTCCGCTGCCATTCGAATCCAAATACCACATGCCAGTCGAAGGTCTGAAAACGCCGATCTTTCTTGTTCCAGTACCGGTCCAGTCTCCAACAACCGGGTAATCACCCGCCATGCCAAAGGGTCCAATACATCCATCAGGCCCGCAACCGCTCCACCCTCCGTTGCCATCCGAATCCAAATACCACATGCCCGTCGAAGGGCGGAAAAGCCCTATCTGGGGCGACCCGACAACAAATATCGACGCATTGCCCGGCACTCCGTCTGCAATGACAGTAGCAAGGTAATGACCACTTCCAAGTGTGCTCAAAGACGATGATACGAAAGAAGTGGATGACCAATTGGCTGTCGGAGCGGATCTGATGGTCTGCAACGCTCCGCCATCCACTCTTTGTACCTGCAGAACGGGTATTCCTGATGATGCATTGCCGGTATTCCCTGACGAGCCTTCGGAATCTCCCCTAAATCCTGTCCCGCTAAGGACCAGTTTGCCTGTAGCGGCAGAGATGGTCGAAATCACCGGCTGACGACCGGCACTATAGCCGAGTCCGATGTCATAAAGATTGGCCGAGTCTGTATAACCTCCGGCCACAAGCACCTTACCACTCAACAGCAGCGTTGCAGTTTGATTCTGTCGGCTATTGGACATATCAGTGGCAGTAAGGGCAAACGATCCGACAGCGGGGTCATAAAGCTCTGCCGTTATCAGGGAACTGCTGCCATTGTACCCTCCGGTTACAAGAACCTTACCATTAGAAAGCAGCGTTGCTGTATGATCTCCACGGGCAGCAATCATATGCCATGACGTAGCTGTAAATGTGTCGGTCGCACGGTCGTAAAGCTCTGCCGCGTCAAGGTAAATGGTGCCGCTGAATCCACCTGTGATAAGCACCTTACCGTTTGGCAGCAGTGTTGCCGCATGAAGACTGCGAGCCACCGTCATAGTATGAGTGGTAGCAGTAAATGTCCCTGTGGCAGGATCATAAAGCTCTGCACTGTTCAGACCATTACCTCCTGTTAAAAGCACTTTACCGTTGGGAAGCAGCGTTGCCGTATGAGTCTTACGAGAAGCGACCATAGTGTGCGTGGTAGCAGTAAACATCCCGGTGGCGGGATCATAAATCTCGGCCGTGTTGACAACAGTGGATCCGTTATCACCGCCGGTTATGAGCACCTTGCCATCGGGAAGCAGTGTTGCCGAGTGCCATGCGCGGCCTTCATTCATGTTCTGAGCTGCAGCAAATGTCCCGCCCGCCGGATCATAAATCAGCGCAGTGTTCAAGTACGCGCCATTGTAACCTCCCGTTATAAGCACCTTACCATTTGGCAAAAGTGTTGAGGTGTGATTTTGACGAACAGCCGGCATACTCCCCGTAGCTGTAAATGCCCCGGTCGAAGGGTCATAAAGCTCCGCAGTGCTCTCGGAAGCACCTCCGGTGACAAGCACTTTGCCGCTGGGAAGCAGATTTGCCGAGTGATTCCCACGAGAGTGCGTCATAGTTCCAGTGATAGCATCAAAAGACCCCACAGCCGGGTCATAAAACTCTGCAGTGTTTGAGTAATTGCTGCCATTATGTCCGCCGCTTATAAGCACACGGCCACCCGGCAAAAGCGTTGCCGAGTGATACACACGGTTAGACGTAAGATTCGCCGGAGTTGCTGCAAAAGTCCCCCCCGCAGCAGGGTCGAAAAGCTCTGCCGTGTTCAGAGATCCTCCGCCATTCAGGCCGCCGGATATAAACACCTTGCCGTTTGGCAGCAACGTTGACGTGTGATACTCGCGAGCAGCCGTCATAGGCGCCGCAGTAGCGACAATTGTCCCGGCAACAGGGTCACAAATAGATGCCGTATTCAAATAACTAACGCCATTGGTTCCTCCCGTTATCAGTACCTTGCCGTTTGGCAGCGACGTTGCTGTGTGATAAATTCGACCATCAGCCATAATCCCTGCGATAGCTGCAAATGTCCCCGCACCAGGGTCATAACTCTCTGCACTGTTCAGGTAACTGGTGCCGTTAAAACCTCCGCTGACAAGCACCTTTCCGTTGGGCAGCAGCGCCGCCGTGTGATAGGCCCTGGCAGGAACAGACAGATTTCCTGTGGCTGTAAATGTCCCGCTTGCCGGGTCATAAATCTCTGCCGTGTTAAGGTAAGCCGAATTATACCCCCCGGTAACAAGCACCTTTCCGTTGGCCAGCAAAGTCGCCGCGTGGTACTGACGGGTAGCCGCCATGCTCCCAGTTGCCGTAAATGTCCCCGCTGCCGGGTCGTATATCTCTGCCGTGTTCAGGTAATGATCGCTGGTATCAAAATAGTACCCGCCAGTCACGAGCACCTTGCCATTGGGCAGCAGCGTTGCCGTGTGATACGCGCGGGTTGTCGTCATACTTCCCGTTGATGTAAAGATCCCGGTAGCAGGATCATAAATCTCTGCCGTGTTCAGGTAACCGCCTGCATTTAGTCCTCCGGCTACCAGCACCTTTCCGTTGGACAGCATTGTTGTCGTGTGAAACTCACGGGCAGTAGTCATATCACCCGTAGCAGTAAAGGATTCACTCAGAAGCGGGGTCAAAAAAAGCGCGACAGCTACAAAAAATCTAATAATCGCTCTAGCCATAATTTTATCTCCTCCGTATATACCGCATAAATGCGTTGTTTCAATATATTATTAACAAAAAAACCGCGACTGCAAAGAACATCTCTCCTTTGCCGCCCCGGCCTGATTACATATAAAGTTAGTGAACATCCCGCCCCCTTCCCTGAAGCGTTACAGTCGTTCCCCAAACCATACGAACATTCGCTACTTACAACAATGACTATACATTATCATTATCTATTTTTTGTGTCAACAACAGCCTGGGCCGATAACAGTAATTGGAATTCAGGGACAGGTTAGAAGAGAAATCGCTGAAAGGCGGGCAGGCTTCACATTATTTTTTTCTAACCATTATACTTATGCCGCGCTAGATAACGCCGGTTTTTTGACCGGCTTCAACAACAAACTCAACAAACGGGGGTGCATCTTAGGATGCACCCCCGTTTGTGCTTATCCGTCACAACTTGTTGCTGCTACTTACCAGCTGCCAACAATCGGGAGATCTCCAGCCATGCCAAAGGGACCAAAGCATCCGTCAGGTCCACAACCGCTCCACCCTCCGCTGCCATCTGAATCCAAATACCACATGCCGGTCGAGGGTCGGAAAACACCAATCTTAATTGTTCCAGTATTGTTCCAGTCTCCAACAACAGGGTAATCACCCGTCATGCCAAAGGGACCAATACATGAATCAGGTCCGCAACCGCTCCACCCTCCGCTGCCATCTAAATCCAAATACCACATGCCGGACGAAGGCCTGAAAACGCCAATCTTTGTTGTTCCAGAATTGTTCCAGTCTCCAACAACTGGATAATCTCCTGCCATGCCAAAGGGACCAATACATGAATCAGGGCCGCATCCGCTCCACGTGCCGCTGCCATTCAAATCCAGATACCACATGCCGGTTGACGGCCTGAATACACCTATCTTTACTGTACCTGTGTTTCCCCAGTCTCCAACAACCGGGATATCCCCTGCCATG
>CAIJNL010000020.1 GCA_903822005.1 uncultured Nitrospiraceae bacterium | reverse complement strand
TCTTACAGGTGGTCTCGTTTGCCTGGGATTAAACCCTGATAAACTGGTCTCGTTTTGGTGGGATTGGATACCTTAGAACTGGTACCGGTTAGGTGGGATTTGCCCCCCTAAAATCGGTACCGAGTGGCTGGGACGTAACAGTTATAAAAAGTTTGAGATTGGGACTGTTAAGGAGAACAGCAGTAACACGGATAGGTTATCACTGGATGAGATAATTAATGAAATACTTGCCCACTCCAAGAAACCCATGCATGTTCGAGATGTACTCAAAGAGATACGAAAGAACAGAGAATATCCTGAATATACTATTGCTCAAAGATTATCTAATAGTCTCGAATTTATTAGGACTGCGCCAGCCACATATACTGTAAAGGACAACATTGATGATTATGTATCCAAAAAAAATAATGTTATTGAGTTTGCCAAATCATGGTCCCTACTTAAAGAAAGAGACATCTCAGCTTTCCTTGTCTATGAAGTTTTGAGAAATAGAGCAGGTGGCGAGGAATTATCCTTAGGCTTTGTTAATCATATTCTTGGAACCAGTGTGGAATTTGTTAAACAAAATAGCGGCATCTATCGCATTAACAGCAAATGCATAAATAATTACTTGCCGAGATCCGAGGGCGAGACAGGGCGAGAAGTTGGATATTAAGAGCGCATGTCATATCCGCACAGTACGTACTCTGTAAAACTGCATGAAGTGAATATACTTCTTGGAGTTAAACGTAGTGGTCGTCTGAAAGAAGCGCAAAAGCCTTTAAAAGTATTGCCCGTCAGCATTTCACCTTCTGCGTTTTGGCAGCGACCTTATTGAACGGTATAAAGGTATATCTGAAGACATGAATGCCGCAATCATTAAGGGTATTGCGGAATATCTTGTAATGTTCCGCCTCAAGCGTGGTATTTACTTTGCCCTTTTCATTCATGAATTTTGAAGAGAATACAGACGGCCTGTTGTCGCCGGGACGGTAAAGGGCGCGAAAGAGCTGCACCGTCTCAAAAGGGTGGTTTTCCCACTCAACGCCTGCAAGGATATTCACCGAGTATGGCATTGTCGTGCTTTTGAGTATTTTAAGGGCCTCTCTTATAGCTTCTATCTTGAGGTTCTTGCCGTATGCCTTAAGTCCGGCGCGCGATCCGCTCTCCACCCCGATATTCAGATGCATTCCCAGGCCCAGCATCCTCGACTCCATCCTGGCAGTGCCGTATTGGTCATTCAGCCGCAGTATGTCTTCAGCATTGCAGAACGCAAAGACCTTGCCGCTTCTCATGCCGGCCTCATTCCTGATCTTGCTGATATGGGCCGTGAAGAGCTCAAAATCAATGCCGAGTCCCCTGTGGTTGCCCGCAAAGATCTCGAATTTTTCCCGTTCGTGCGAAGAACATAATTTTTTGTAAAAATCTATCTGCGTGCTGATTTCGTCTTCCGACCTTGGACGCAGGCTCCTGTTATGCTGAAAGTTGCATTTTAGGCATCCTCCATCGCAGCCCTGCGAAAGAGAAAAAGCCAGATAGTCGAGGTCCCCGATGGCCGGGTGGATTATATCCATGGCGCCAAGAAGGGAATTCAGTTCATTTGATAGTGCAGCCAGTTCAGTCCGGCTTTTTATTTTTTTGAAGAAATCTACGATATCGTTATCAGTCGGAACAAAGGGTTCATATTCGAGCCGAGCATGCCTGGAGACCGATATCCGGTTCCCGGCAGTTACAAAATCTTTCAGGTATTCGAGGTCACCCATGGTCTTGTCAAACTGGTCAAGTTCCTGTTTGGCAGGGCTGAGCGTGATATACCCGCCGGTCTTGACATCAGGCTCTATTGTGACAAACGAGCCGCCAAGCGTCCTGAGGGTCGTCGAGCTTATATCACCCACACCCTTGATGATCCCCGATCTGTAGACAACGGCAATTGACTTGTCAGGAAATTTCAGGAAGTATTTCGGCGCCTTGCCGGTCTCGTATGGAGACCCTGTGGTTAGCTCGACATATAAATTGCCGGCAATGATCTTCAGCATGTCAAACTCATTGATATGTATGGGACATTATAACGCATCATCTCAGCCTGGAAACTTGTAATCTGTGCCGCCGGAATCGATAAAGAGTCTGCAAGACGGATACTCTATGTAGCAGAAGAGCGCATTTATGCTTAAACCCTCAAGCTGATGTTCTACAGCCATGGTGTCAGAAAAAAGCTCCCATTCTTCTGTCGAATCTTCGCTTGACGCGCCTCGCGGCCAAAACTGCCCTGCGCGGTATCCGAACCCGAGGTGCGGAAAAGGCGGCGCAGGAGGCGCAGTCACAGAAGCGTCGTCCTGATACCTCATGAGCCATGCCCACCAAAGGGCTACGAACCCGAATTCCCTTGCCCTGTCTATCAGTTTCTTATCCATTCGTGCCGAGCTTGCTGACGGATTTTGAATTTACACTTAGGGACCACTGCATAACAATAAGGTCGTCTTTAAAAATAGCCATATTTAAGTATAATAGAAGCAAAGGAATGTATAAAAGCGGCTGTTGGGCCGGGAGACCTCTTTTCCCAAAATCGTGTATAATGAAACCGTGTGATCGTGGCAGTTTCCGCCCCTTCATGAATATTTTAGCCATTTTATTGCCTGGAGGATTTTATGCTTTCTGAACGAGTAGGGAAGATCAAACCGTCTCCGACTTTTGCCATGGATACAAAGGCCAAGGCGATGAAGGCCGAGGGCATAGATATCGTCAATTTTGGCGTTGGCGAGCCCGATTTTGACACGCCCGATCACATCAAAGAGGCAGCCATAAAGGCGATCAGGGATGGCTTCACCAAATATACCGCAGTTGGCGGCATTGATCCGCTCAAGGATGCGATTATTGAGAAGCTCAAAAAGGACAATGGCCTTGATTATACGCGTGAACAGATAATCGTCTCTTGCGGGGCAAAACATTCTCTGTATAACATTGCGCAGGCATGCTATGGTCCCGGCGATGAAGTGCTGATCCCTTCGCCTTACTGGGTTTCATATCCTGACCAGGTGCTTTTAAACGACGCGGTCCCGGTTTTTGTGAAGACTGAAGAGAAAGACGGGTTCGCGCTCAGGCCGGAAGCCCTGGAGGCCAAGATAACAAAGAAGACAAAGGCGCTGATTCTGAATTCGCCTTCTAATCCTACAGGCGGCATATATGACAGAAAGACCCTCCAGGCTGTCGCAGAGATTGCTGTCAAGCACAATATCCTGGTCGTCGCGGATGAGATTTATGAGAAGCTCGTTTATGACGGCCATGAGCATGTGAGCATAGGCACACTCGGTAAAGAGATAAAGGAACTTTCGATAGCGGTGAATGGTTTTTCAAAGTCATATGCCATGACCGGCTGGCGCATGGGCTATGCAGCAGGCCCGAAGGACATCGTAAAGGCAATGACCAACATACAGAGCCAGTCTACCGCGAGTCCGGCATCAATGGTCCAGAAGGCCGCAATAGCGGCTCTTACGGGACCCCAGGATTCTGTAGGCATGATGCGCGACGAGTTCGACAGGAGAAGGAAGTTCCTGGTCCAGGGCCTGAACAGCATTGACGGAATAAGCTGTTTTACCCCGGCCGGAGCATTCTATGCCTTCCCGAACGTTTCCGCGCTTTATGGGAAAAAAGCAGGATCGAGGCCGATAAACAACTCTCGTGACTTTGCGCTCTATCTGCTGGAAGAGGCGAATATCGCGCTCGTGCATGGCGAGGTCTTTGGAGACGACAATTATATAAGGATTTCATACGCGACTTCGATGGAGACCATTGACAAGGCCATAAAGCGTCTCAGGGAGGCGGTCGCGCGACTTGCCTGATCAAATGGAGAAATTTCGCAGCGGATATGCAGCAATTGTAGGACGTCCCAATGTAGGCAAATCAACCCTGCTTAATACTATTCTGGGGGAAAAGGTCTCGATAGTCACACCCATGCCCCAGACGACCCGCAACAGGATCACCGGTATCAGGACGCAGCCTGACTCCCAGATCATCTTTCTCGACACACCCGGCATACACAAGCCGCGCCAGATGCTCGGCGAGACAATGAACCGGCTGGCTTACGCATCGCTTGATGAGGTTGAGGTGGTGCTGTTCATGGTAGAACCTGAAGCCCCCGGCAGTGGCGACATATTCATACTCGAGAAGCTCAAAGAGATCTCCAAGCCGGTATTCCTCGTCATCAACAAGGCAGACACCGTCAAAAAGATAGAACTGTTGCCGGTTATCGATGCATACAACAAGCTCTGTCCGTTTGCAGAGGTCATTCCTGTCTCAGCCCTGAGGAACGAAGGGGTCGACGTACTGATCGAGGCCATCCTGAAATACCTTCCCGAAGGACCGCAATTCTACCCCGGTGATATTGTAACTGATCAGATGGAACGCTTCATGGCGTCCGAGATCATCAGGGAAAAGATCATGGAGAATACGAGGGAAGAGGTGCCTCACTCGGCAGCTGTCGAGATCGAGGAATGGACCGAACGGGAAGAGGGGCTTGTCTTTATACGGGCGAATATTTATATTGAAAGAGACGGGCAGAAGGGTATAATTATAGGTAAAAACGGATCGCGGTTAAAGTCGATCGGCACGAGGGCCCGGCATGATATCGAAGGGCTGCTGGGCACCAAGGTCTTTCTGGAACTGTGGGTCAAGATAAAAAAAGATTGGCGCGGAGACGAACGCGCGCTGAGGGAATTGGGGTTCAAATAGTGCTTATACAGATGAAGGTAGAGGGGCTTTTGTTCGATCCCCGGAGCGGTATGTACATACTGCTCCTGCAGCAGGTAAACGGTGACGGCACGCTCCCGATATGGATAGGCAAGCCCGAGGCCGACTCGATAGCGCTCGCTATCGGCAAGGTTGTGACTCCAAGGCCGCTTACGCATGACCTGATAAAGAATGTCTTTGATTCCCTCGAGGTCAAGGCCCATCGCGTTGTGATTACCGAGATTGTTGAGAACACCTATTTTGCGCTTATCTATGTTTATGACGGCAAAAAGGAAATAACTATAGATTCGAGGCCCTCTGATGCCGTGGCTGTGGCCCTGAGGGCGCAGGTGCCGATCTTCGTGGAGGAGGGCGTTCTGGAAGTAAGGAAGGCAGACGAACTTGAGGAATGGCTTAAAAATCTTAAACCCGAAGACTTCGGGAACATCATGTAGTGCTTAGCAGAACCGAAGGAATAGTCCTCAGGAGTTCAGTTTTCGGGGAGGCAGACCTCATAGTCACCTATCTGACCACTGACTATGGACTGGTCAAGGTCTTTGCCAAGAGCCCGCGAAAGATGAAAAGCCGCTTTGGCAGCAGCCTGGAGCCGTTCACTTACTCGAAAATATCTTTTATCGGGAAAGAGGACGCAAATCTGCCCAGGCTTACCCAGTCGGACATAATCACCCCTTTCTACGCGCTCAGGGATGATTACAACTCATTCGTCAGTCTCTGCGAGATCCTCGAGCTGTTGATGCACTTTCTCCCAGAGAGAGACCCCAATGCCGGCATGTTTTCGCTTCTTCACAAGCTGCTGTCAAAGATCAGGCCGGGGGAAGGCAACGAATTGTATTACCTTTATTGCAAGGTCCGCTTTTTGGGCCTGGCCGGATATCTGCCCAAACTGGATGCTTGCGGGCGGTGCTCAAAGCAGACCCTGGAAGGGGCGGGCGGCAGGTTTTATGTCTCGCACGGCGCGCTTATCTGTGATGCCTGCAAGACGGACGGGGCGGCAGCAATAACCCTCTCCCAAAGCGCCCTGAGATTTTATCTGAGTTTCATGAAGTGGAACTTTTCGAACATCGACAGGGTCAAGGCGCCCGCGCCGCTGGTGTCCGAGATAGCCGGGCTTATAGACGCCCATATAAAATATATCATGTCGAGGCCCCTGAAAACGGCAGCTTTTAACGGGGGGAAAGGGCCCTTAAAGCGGTAGCGTACAGGTCACTGCGGCCAAATCCGTCCGTCGGATAGCTTGACAGAACAGACTGAATTAATTTATAAAACTCTGTTTGACTTTTCGTTTGCGGGGCAGAGGGAAAAGCCAAATTACAACAGACGGCCGCAAATAGCAGGACATAGTGGATTTCAAGATTAAATCATGACAGGAGACTGACAGGGATGGCCAGGATTAAGATTGCTATTGCGGGTGTGGGAAACTGCGCCAGTTCATTGATACAGGGGATAGAGTATTACAAATCTCTGGGAAAAGATGCAGAAAAAGTTGCGCTGGGACTTATGCATTTTGACCTTGGAGGTTATCGCCCCGGAGACATTGAGGTGGTGGCAGCCTTTGACATCGATCTGCGCAAGGTCAATAAGCCGCTGAAAGAGGCCCTCTTTGCCAAACCTAACTGCACCAGGGTCTTTTTCCCGCAGCTGCCCGATTTTCCCGTAAAGGTCAGCATGGGCGAAATCCATGACGGCATATCTCCCCATATGGCGGACTATCCTGACGACAGGCGGTTCATTGCCTCCGATGCAAAGGCGTGCGATGTCGCAAAGGTGCTGGCTGACAGCGGGGCTGAAATCCTGGTGAACTATCTGCCGGTCGGTTCCGAGAAGGCAGTAAGATATTATGCCGAGGAATGCCTCAAGGCAGGCGTTTCCTTTGTAAACTGCATACCGGTCTTTATCGCTTCTGATGAGGCGTGGATCAAGCGCTTTGAAGAAAAAGGGATACCTATTATAGGCGACGACGTGAAGTCCCAGATAGGCGCGACCATAATACATCGCATGCTCACTAAGCTTTTTATGGACCGCGGTATAAAGATGGACCATACCTACCAGCTGAACGTTGGCGGCAATACGGATTTCCTTAATATGCTGAATTATTCGCGTCTGAAGTCGAAAAAGATCTCAAAGACCGCTGCAGTCACCTCACAGATCAGCCATGATGTTGCTGATGAAGATGTGCATATAGGCCCGTCGGATTTTGTGCCGTGGCTCAATGACAATAAGGTCTGTTTTATCAGGATGGAAGGCCACGGTTTCGGTAACATTCCCATGAACCTTGAGCTGCGGTTGTCGGTAGAAGACTCGCCGAACAGCGGTGGTGTGGTCATAGATGCCATCCGCTGCTGCAAAATAGCCCGCGACAGGGGGATCGGCGGTTTGCTGATCTCGCCCTCCTCATACTTCATGAAACACCCGTTTAGGCAGTTCCCGGATGAAGAAGCAAGGGTGATGGTCGAGGAGTTTATTGCGGCGAAAAGGGAGAAGTAATTGCTGAGCGAATGGTGCGGCCATTTTCTCGACAGACCGCTTGCGCCTCTCGCCAGACATATACCTTTCAGTCCGAATTTTATAAGCATTACAGGCCTCTTTATTACAGCTGCTGCATCAGCATTCATACCTTTTGACCTCCTGCTCGGCGGCATTTTCATAGCTGTCGGAGGGCTTTTCGACATACTCGACGGGCTTGTTGCCCGCACCAACGGCAAAAGGACCAGGTTCGGGGCATTTCTCGATTCGACACTCGATCGTTATTCCGACTCTCTTATGATCATGGGCGCGGCGTGGTATTTTTATGCTGCCGGAGATGTTGCCGGGCTGTGCGTGTCGGCAGGTGCATTAGTGGGATCACTTGTGACGAGCTATGCAAGGGCCCGCGCAGAGGGACTGGGCCTGGACTGCAATGTCGGCATACTCGAACGGCCCGAACGGGTAGTTCTCATATCAGCCGGATGTATTACCGGGTTGCTGTTCCCCGCGATGGTCATTATCTTCATCCTGAGTCACGTTACCGTTATACAGCGCATCCTTCACGTCCAAAAGCGGCTTCGCAGGGAGTAAACGCGATTAACAATCTTTATTCTGCGCTTGTAACTTGGTATCCGTTAAGATATACTTTAAATGTCTCGATAAGATGTTTTTTGATATTATTTTCTCATTATGCGTTAAGGGGGGTAGTTAGATGGAAGTGCATGCTCTTATAACCGCCGGATTCATTGTAATGGTTATCGCCCTGATGGTGGCCGCAGGTTTTTTCGTATATTGCGCGGTCCAGATAAAAAAGGTGACTGATGCCGTTACGGTTTTTTGCAGGGACACCGACGCAAGGCTTTCTCCCGTGCTTGTGGAGACTGAAAAAACGCTGAGGAGCCTGCGGGTTATAACGGATGATGTCGGCGCGATAACCGGCAATGTGCGGGAAGTCAGTGACGCAGTATCCGATGTTGCGGTTAATATAAGGGCGATAGGCACACTTATAGGAGACGTCAGGGAACAGGTCTCACTCAAGGCGCTCGGGATCAAGGCTGGGGTGCAGGCCGCGCTTGGGATGTTAATAAAAAATGCGGCAGACAGGAGGTAACACATATGGGCAGTCATTATGATGAAGGTTTCAGTTCAGGTTCGGTTTTACTGGCATTCGTTCTTGGCGGGATTGTAGGCGCCGGGATAGCGCTTCTCGTCGCCCCCCAGTCGGGCATTGAGACGCGCAGGAAGATAAAGGAGCTTGCTGATGAGGCAACGGAAAAGGCGACGGAATTTGCCGGCAGCACCAAGGCAAAGGTTGCCTCTACCATTGACAAGGCAAAGGACATGTATGAAGAACAGAAGTCTGCGGTTGCAGCGGCTGTAGATGCCGGAAAACAGGCTTACCAGAAAGAAGCAAAGAAGTAGAATGGCCTTTGCGATGAATTGCGGGGCATCCGGTACAATGCCGGATGCCCCGTTTTTATGACTCGCTGTTCATTTTGGTGACGACCGGACTATGAATACCGTAGAGCAGGATATTAATTTTATGAGGCTGGCACTAAAGGAAGCTGAAAAGGCCTCCAATGAGGCCGAGGTGCCGGTTGGGGCTGTGCTGGTTGTTGACGGAGAAGTAGTGGTATCTGCCCGGAATACCAGGGAAACGGCCTTTGATCCGACCGGCCATGCGGAACTGTCAGCCATCCGGGAGGGCGCTCAAAAGCTTAAAAGGTGGCGGCTTACGGATGGAACCCTATATGTGACAAAGGAGCCATGCCCTATGTGCGCGGGGGCTATGATCAACGCCCGTCTCGGCAGGCTTGTTTATGGCTGCGGGGATGTGAAGGGCGGGGCGGTGGCGAATCTCTATCATCTGCTTTCTGACAGCAGGCTGAACCATCAGGTTGAGGTTGTTTCAGGGGTACTTGAAGACGAGTGCGGACAGCTTTTGAAAAGATTTTTTGCGGAACGCAGGGGTAATAAAGAGGACAAGGAATAATTTATCAATTGGAGCCATCAATGGCAGCCGTATCTCGGCTTGCTGAATCACTGTGGGTTCCCATGTTTAACGCTCGATATGTAAAACCGCATGATGCCTTGTTTTGACTTTGAAACAATAACGGCGACGCTGCGCTGTCGACCCAGCCGCCATCGACGTCTCTCAATTGAGAGCCATAGTATCCAGAGTAGCCGGTAAGGATAGCTGACTCGATGTCTCGCTGTCCGTGTTTTCGATTCTAAACAGGTGAAAGTAATCTGCGTCTTTCAGATAATGCGGTTGTTAAATCAGGGTGATCTTATTCAGCGAGACAAGAGGCAGATATACTTGTCGGCAATTGCTCGGTTAATCAGTAAGTAGACCGGGGAAAAATCATTCATGTATAATATTTAGCTGTCTGCCGGCGGGTTTGGAGAGGTGGCTGAGCGGTTGAAGGCGGCGGTCTCGAAAACCGTTGTGGGGGTAACCCCACCGGGGGTTCGAATCCCCCCCTCTCCGCCAGTCTATTTTGTGAGTTTCGCCAGCTCTGTCTTCAGCGTGTCAAACCAGAGCCCGGCAAGTTTGATATATGCCATCTGCCGTGCCTCATCCAGCTCATCCCATTCGCTGTAAAACTCCGATACCCCGTCGCTCACGTATACGTGCGAGTCTTTCGTTACCTCAAAGTCTACCAGCGTGCGGCCACCATCTGTGATAACTATGTTCATCACGTCCTCCGCTAAAGGATTATTTTATTATTTATTCCGCTTACACAATGACGGCTTCAGCCGGCATAGCATCAATAAATGCTCTCCAGAAACTTCCGCCCGTACCTCTTTGTCTCTATCCGGTCGTCGCAGATGATGACCCGCCCGGTATCCGTCTTTGATCTGATGAGCCTGCCGAACCCCTGCCTGAATTTGATGACAGCTCGCGGCAGGGAATATTCATAAAAGGGATTGCCCCCTCTTTTTTCTATGTCCTCGGTGCGGGCCAGAGTAATGGGGGCGGTCGGCACCTCAAAGGGCAGCTTTGTGATGATAAGGCATTTCAGCGCGTCGCCGCGTATGTCGACGCCTTCCCAGAAAGAGTCGAGCCCGAAGATGACTGAGTTGTCGCTCTCCCTCATTATGTCGAGCATGTACCTGTTCTTGAGCTGTTCTCCCTGCATCATCGGTTTCAGGTGCATAAGCAAAAGGGCCGATTCTGTTATTTCCCATGTCTTCTTCATCGCGTCCCTTGATGTGAAAAGCACGAGGATACCGCCATCTTTTTTTGCCGCCTCTCCGATAATAACTTCGGAAAGTTTTCGGATACTCTCCGGATTGTTCCGCAGGTCAATCCCGTTTCTGATTTCGACTGTTGTCTGACGCGCGAGGTCAAAGAGCGATGGGAAGGCCGCTTTGCTGCAATCCTCCAGGCCGAGCAGATGCTCATTGAAACTGAAATCCCCGGCAACCGAGAGAGTGGCGGATGTGATTATCACCGCTTCGTGAAAAGGAAGGATGTTCTTCCTGACAAAATCCCTGGGATAGACCGGCGACATGCGCAGCGCAGTGCGCCTCTCCTCGATCTCGATCCAGCGAACATAGTCTGGAAGCCCTTCAGGGAATTGTGTGATTGCAGCAGCTATGTCCCTCAGTTTCATCATGACTGCCTTCAGCTCAAGCTCGTCATCTTCCTCAAAAAGACCTGAAGTGGCACCCTTCATGTTTTCGATTAGTTCAACTACGGACTCGGCAATCTTCATCAGGGGCTCCCGCAGTTCGAATACGCCCCTGATGATCTCCTGATCGTTATGCGCCCTGCGCAGCAGCATCCAGAAGAGTTCTATCTCGCTCCTCAGGGATTCCACTGCAGGGAAGAGCTGCGGCGATTGCGAGAGGAGTCCCTTGTAGACGCCTCTGTCACCGACTTTCAGTAATTTGTTTAATATGTAGTCGAAGACCCTGTTCGAGATCGTAAGCCCGACCTGGTCCGTAAGAGTAGCGTCCAGGGCATGTCCTTCATCAAATATTAGTATCTCCGTTTCCGGGAAGAGTCTCGATTCATCAGGCAGCATGGCATCAATGCATACGATGGCGTGATTGGCCACGATTATCTGGGCGGCTTCCCACCTTCGCCTGGCAGAGAAATAAAAGCATTGGCCAAAGTGGCCGCACTTTTTCCACTTGCAGGCATCAGCGTCCGCGCAGAGCCTGTCCCAGAATGAAAGGCGCACGGAACCATAGTCCTCGATATCTCCCGTCCTGGTTTCAGCGGCCCACTGCAATATATTGCGGTATTCCCTGTCTTCTTCATCGCTGTCATGCCTGAACGCATTCAGCCTCCGCAGACACAAATAATTCCCCCGCCCTTTTGCCACGGCATAATCGAAGTCAACTATGGATGATAGAAACTTCAGGTCCTTGTGTGCGAGCTGCTCCTGCAGGTTAATGGTGCGGGTAGAGATAATCGCCTTTTTACCCGAGATAATGATCGGGATCAGATAGGCAAATGTTTTTCCCGTGCCGGTGCCCGCCTCTGCCATCATTATGCCGCCTTCCTCTATGGCCCGGGCGCAGGCCTGCATCATCCCGAGCTGGCATGCCCGAGGTTCGTAATATTCCATGGAGTCGGCGACCATCTTTTCGAGAAACTCGGCAGAGGCCTGAGAGAGTGTTGTAGTTGACATGCACTATTTTAACCTATTCGATGCGAATGAGTGGACGAGAGAGATGCAATGCCTGCCAATTCGCAAGGCAGCTTTTTTATTGTATACTTAAATAGACGCAACAATAACGCAGACGGGAGCTGGGCTATGAAGAACAGGCTGATCTCATTTGTCGCGCTCATACTTGCTCTTTTCATTTTCAATGCGAGTTCTTTTTCTGCTGACCCAGCCGTACCTGCCAAAGAAAATCCTCAAGCACCTGCACCAGCTGCCCAGGCCGGACCCGAAGAGCAGGGGGCCGATATAGTGCTTCTGATTGACAGTTCCGGCAGCATGAAAAAAACAGATCCCAAAGATTACCGGAAAGAGGCGGCACGTCTTTTTATTTCCCTGCTGGGAACTGAAGACAGTGTCGGCGTGGTCAGCTTTGGAGATTCCGCCAGGCAATTGATTCCTCTTACGATAAACAGCCCGAAAAACAGACTGTTGCTTTTCGGGGCCACAAAAAAGATAACGTCGAAGGAATTTTCGACCGACATAACCGGAGCACTCACGAAAGGCATGGAGGAACTCGGATCATCCAGCAGGAAAAACAGGGCACTTATCCTGATGTCAGACGGCAAACTTGCCCTCGGAGACCCAAAGAAGGATAAAGACTCAAACGCTGAACTGGTCCGGATGCTTCCTGAGATACAGAAGGCGGGCATTAAGGTCCATTCGATAGCCTTCTCCGAGCTTTCAGATCCCAAACTGCTGGGCAATATATCCGAAAAGACCGGCGGCCTTTTCAGGTACGCAAAAACGGACCGGGACATCCATGTCATGTTTGCCGCCATATTCGAGAAAATAAAGTCGCCGGACTCTGTTGCGCTGAAGGGCGATACGTTTGCGATAGACAGGGATGTCAAGGAGGCGGTTCTTTTAATAACAAAACAGACTGGCACATCGACCGTGCTTGTTGATCCCCGCGGGAATAAAATCTCCCAGAAGAAAACTGCGAAAAATGTCAGGTGGTACGGCTCCGACATCTTTGATATGATCACGATCCATTCTCCGGCGAGCGGCAAGTGGAAGGTCAGTCTTAGCCGCCGTGAGGGCAACAGGATATTTGTCCTGACCGATCTGAAGCTGAAGAGTTCGTTTTCGGCTGCATCAGTCAACAAGGGCGACAAGGTAGTTATCGATGCCTGGCTTGAAAGGGATGAGCAGAAGATAGCTGACAGGGAAGTGCTGGATCAGGTGACATTTGAGGCGGAGATTTCAGGGCCTGACGGAAAATCGTTCAAGTTACCGCTTACATTAAAGTCCGCGCCCGCTGCTGGCACATATGCCGCTGAATTCAACGCAGAACGACAGGGTGATTATTCCATAAAGATAACCGCGGAAGGCAAGACGTTCAACAGAACGAAAGAGCTTTATTTTAATTCGATCGATAGGCCGCAGCCGGCAGTTCCGGCGCAGCCTGCGGCAAAGAGGGACCCATCAGTTATGGAGTATTTTGGAGATATTGATCCCGAGATGTCTCTGATGCTGGCCATAGCGGCCAATGCCCTGCTTCTCCTTCTGATCCTGCTGGTCCATGTACAGGCAAGACGGTACAAAAGGCTCTATCTGGAAGCAAAGGCGAGGCCTGTTCCAGAGCCCTTGAGAGAGGTTTCAGCAGCAGGCGGGAAGCCCGATAGTGTCATAGGAGAAGAGCTTCCGACAATCGTGATACCGGCAGGGCATGATGACGGGCCTGATTCGAACCGCATAAAGAAACTTATCGGGGTCATCGAATTCCAGAAGGGCAAGATATGTGAGATGATGACACTAAAGGACATCTTTGAGGAGGTCCGGAAAAAGCTCGGAAACCTGCAACAGCGAAGCACAGAAATGAATAACAATATAAAGACCCTTTCCGAAACATATAACCTTAAGGAAGATATGAGTGAGGCGGTGAAGGCGGTCGATGATGAGAATAAAGGGATCGAGGAATATGTTGCGGTAATCGAGAGTGAGGAGAACAATCTGGCCGAGAAGTTCAGTAAATGGGAGGAAGAACTTAAGCGTCTGATGCAGGACGAGGTTATGCCTGCCTCGGACGATGTGGCAGACATTGAGGCACAGTTGCACGAAAAGGTGGAACTGCTAAAGGCAAAGGAAGAGAACATAGCCGATCTGACGCGCCAGCTTGAAAGTCTGGACAAGGAGTATATGATCCTGTACCACGCGCAAAAACAGCAGGAACAGGAGCAAAAGGAGCAGGAGAAAAAAACCTAGGTTCAGGGTTTCGATATTTGGCGCCGGTTTTTTTGAGGGGACCCGGATAAACGGGTAAGTTTCAGCCTGTCAATGGTCTCCTGTATGTCCGAGACAGGGCGTTTTTCCTGAATTGCAGAATGCACTTCTCTTCTTCCACTGGTGTCGCCGCACAGAATACAGCCGGCAACAACATCATCCCGCACCACAATCTTTCTGTAGATGCCGCTGTCCCTGTCCTCATAGGCAAATGAAGTCAGCAGGTTTTCGGCATCGATCTCCCCGGCTGAAAAAATGTCGACCCCTGCCACGCTCACAAAGTTGGCGGGAGTAGTGCCGCCATAAAGCGCGTTGCCGCCGGCCATATTCACTCCGGCAGTCTCGCCCTGCTTTTCTGCTGCGGGCCAGATCCCGTAAATCTTCTGTTCATGCTCCGCCGCATCGCCTGCCGCGTAAACATCAGGCAGTTCTGTCTCCATGCGGTCATTTACAGGAATGCCTCTGCGCGGTGGGATGTTTAGTTCCTTGAACAAAGTGACATCCGGGGCCATGCCGGCAGAGATGAGAAGCATCTGACCGGAGATCAATGAACCATCATGAAGCCTGATCCCCTCAAAAACGTCCTTGCCAAGGGCCTCTTCGGCTTTGGCACCCAGCACAAAGTTCATGCCCAGGGTCTTGAGTTTTTCTACAAGGACTGCGGATCCTGCGGGGTCAATTTGTCTGGGCAGGAGCCTGTCGAAATATTCTACAAAGGTTACCGATTTGTCGAGTTTGCGCAGGGCATTGCCGAGGTCGAGCCCGAGTACCCCTCCGCCAAGTATTATCACCGACACAACATCTTCGGCATATTCCCTGATCCTCCGGGCGTCTTCTATGGTGCGAAGCGTGAATACCCCTCTTCGGTCGATACCGGGTATCGGCGGCACGATTGACCTGCCGCCGGTTGCAACGAGCAGTCTGTCATAAGGAAGTTTTACTTCACCGTCAAGAACTACCAGCTTGTCGGCATGTTCTATCGAGACCGCTTTTTTATTGGTAATGAGATTGATCCTGTTGTTTTCATACCATTCATCCCTGTAGATTACGAGCTTGCTTTCCTCAAGAGAGCCGGACATAAACTCGGGCAGCCTTATGCGGCTGTAGAAGGGCTTGGCTTCTTCGGTCACGATGGTTATTTCAGCAGCTTCCTCGAAGCGTCGTATGTTCTGGGCGGCGGTTGTTCCCGCAACCCCGTTTCCGATTATCAGATGTTTCATAGACTTTAAGTTTATTAATATAAGTTTATTTTGTAAAGTGCCTGCCCGAAAAGCAGGTTTTTCGGCAATTGTGCGTTCTCTTTGCGGTTTACATTTCGGTGTGGTAAAATCCCGGGTGAAAGAAATAATGCGTATACTTGAAGCATCACGGCATGTCTGCCGGTATTAAAAACCGGAGTTGAAATAATTTCAGCAGAGGGCGAGGTGTAATCCATGAAAACAGGCAAAATAGTCAGTCTTGACAAGGTCCAGGCAATGTTCAGGGAAGTTTTCGGACTCAGCCGCGCCGCAGCTATATCGGCCGTGGGACTGGTGACAGCGGTTGTTATAGGAGCTATTGTCCTTTTCATCTACCTGGCCCCGCCTACTACAATTATCATGTCCAGCGGTCCAAAAGGCAGTATGTTCGAGCGTAATGCCCTGAAGTATGTTGAAATACTCAAGCGCAACGGGGTTACGATGAAGCTTGTTCCATCCGAAGGTTCGGTCGAAAATCTGAAGCGACTTCTTGATCCCGCCTTTAAAGTTGATGCCGGGTTCGTGCAGGGCGGTGTGGCGGGTGATGCAAAGATAGACAAACTCATGTCACTCGGAAGCGTCTTTAATGAGCCGCTTTTTATCTTTTATCGCAATTCGGGGACCGAAGATACGCTGGCACAGCTGAAGGGTAAAAAAATTGCTGTTGGCGAGGCCGGCAGCGGCACGCATACCTTGTCCCTGGAACTGCTCAAGCTTAACGGCATTGAGTCGGGCGGTCCGACGAGACTGCTCGAAATAGATTCTGATCAGGCAGCACAGGATATGCTTGACGCCAAGCTGGACGCGGTTTTCCTGATGGGAGATTCCGTTTCTTCCGAAATGATAAGAAAACTCCTGAGGACGCCGGGGGTAAAGCTGTTGAGCCTTGCGCAGGCTGATGGATATACCAGAAAGGTCAAGTATCTGAACAAGATGGTGCTTCCGCGGGGAGTCATAGATTTCGGCAATAACCTGCCGCCGCAGGATGTCCTGCTGATCGGCCCGACGGTTGAGATTATAGCACGGCGGGACCTGCATCCGGCCCTCTCCGATCTGCTGATAGAGGCCGCGATAGAGGTCCACAATCGCGCTACAATACTTCAGCGCAGGGGGGATTTCCCTTCTCCGGTCGAGCATGAATACCGTATAAGCGAGGACGCTGCCCGTTTCTATAAATCAGGCAAGGGGTTTCTCTACAGGTACCTGCCTTATACCCTTGCGAGCCTGGTAAGCCGTATCCTGCTGGTACTCGTGCCCATGATCATTGTGCTGCTGCCCGGTCTGCGACTGATTCCGGCCGTCTATAGCTGGCGGATAAAGTCGCGCATATTCAAATGGTACAAGGCCTTGATGTTTATTGAGCAGGACCTCACCCCCCAATTGACGGCGGAGACCAAAGAAGGGCTGCTTGTGAGGATTGACAATATCGAGGATGCGGTCAACAAGATGAAAGTGCCCTCGTCTTTTGCCGACCAGTTCTATGCACTGCGGGGACATATCAGTTTTGTACGCAGCAGGCTTCTGGCGGGCGAACATCAGCGCTGAGGACCAGACAAAGCAGAGACGATTTCTGATGTCAGCGGCATGTGCCGGGCCATGCATTTGTACTCATGGCCCTGTTTTTCACTAAATTGACAAACAGGGGGAGTTACATTAACATTAGTAGTGAGAGAATAAAGCTGTAATATTACCAAGGAGGCATTAAATGGCTGAGGGAGTCGTCAATTTAACCAGTGGTGTATGGGAGAAAGAAGTCATTCAGTACAAAGGCGTGGTTCTTGTGGATTTCTGGGCTCCGTGGTGCGGTCCCTGCAGGATGATAGCCCCTACCATCGAAGAGCTGGCAGCCGAGTATGCGGGCAAGGCCAAGATTGGCAAGGTGAATACTGATGAGAACTCGGACATTGCCGGCAGGTTCAAGATAATGAGTATTCCCACCATTCTCTTTTTCAAGGATGGAGTGAAGGTTGACCAGGTTGTGGGTGCTGTGCCCAAACCGCAGCTGAAGTCCAAGATTGATGCGCTTCTGGCATAATACCGGCTCTGGTATTGAACTGAAAAAACGGATTTGCGGCGCAACCAAATGGCTGTTTCCATATTTATGTCTTGCCATGCTTATTGCTGGAGCGGTGTCCTGCGCAAAGAGCGGAGAGGACAAAACAGCTGACAATGCTCTGGCGCCCTCCTTCGTGCTCCCCGACACTGACGGAAAGAGCATGGCCCTGGCCGATTACCGTGGAAAGATTGTTGTCATCGAGTTTTTTGCCACATGGTGTGAACCATGCAAACATACGGCACAGATGCTGCAGTCGATCTCGGAGACTTACAGGGACAGAGGGGTTGCTGTTCTTGGCGTGTCCATTGACGAAGGGGATGAGGTACCGTCAAAGCTGAAGACCTTCATGAGGCAGCATAACATGAAATATCCGGTGGTGATAGACAACGGTCTGGTAAAAAAACAGTATAATGTCTATGCCCTGCCGACGACCATAATTGTTGACCGTGACGGAAGGATAGCAAAAAGGCATTTCGGTATCATTCCAGACTACTCAAAGAAACTCATGGCAGATATTGAGCGGTTGCAGAAGCTTTAAGCTTTTGTGACGTATTCCCGTCCGAACGTAATGTGTCAGTGAAACGTGGAGGGATTCTCTGTTAAAACCACGGTTTGATTATTGATTCCGCAAGCGCATAATATTATATCTGCAGTTATACGGGGGAAGGCATGTTTGAAAGTCTGAGCGATAAGCTCGAATCCATATTCAAGAAACTGAGAGGCAGGGGGCTTCTCAAGGAAGAGGACGTTGATGCCGCCCTTAAAGAGGTACGGCTGGCCCTTCTCGAAGCTGATGTCAATTTCAGGGTAGTCAAGGATTTTGTAGCGCTTGTGCGTGAGAGGGCTGTCGGCAAGGATGTGCTTGAGAGCCTTTCACCTGGACAGCAGGTAATCAAGATTGTTCACGAAGAGCTTACGACGCTGCTTGGCAGCACCAACGAGAGGATACATCTTGCCCCTAACCCGCCCACGATAATAATGATGGTAGGCCTTCAGGGTTCAGGAAAGACGACCACATCGGCAAAGCTTGCGCGTCTCTTTAAAAAAGAGGGCAGGCGGCCAATGCTTGTCGCCGCCGACCTGAAGAGACCTGCTGCGATCGAGCAGCTGATTTCGCTCGGCAAGCAGCTCGACATACCGGTTTTCTATTCCCGTGAGACCCAGGACCCGGGGCTAGTGTGCTCCGATGCGCTAAGGCAGGCAAAGCTCGACGCCAGAGACATAATGATAGTGGATACCGCCGGACGGCTGCATATAGATGAAGAACTGATGGGCGAGCTGAAGGGATTGAAAGACGGCATTAAGCCCAAAGAAGTCCTTTTTGTTGCGGATGCCATGACAGGACAGGATGCGGTCAATATCGCAAAGAGTTTTAATGAGCAGATCGGGCTTGACGGAGTAATACTGACCAAGATGGACGGTGACGCACGTGGCGGTGCAGCACTTTCCATCAGACATGTGACAGGCAAACCGGTCAAGTACATAGGCATGGGCGAAAAGATCGAAATGCTCGAAGCTTTCCATCCTGACAGGGTGGCGAGAAGGATACTCGGCATGGGGGACATGCTCACCCTAATCGAACAGGCCCAGGACGCATTTGACCATAAAGAAGCGGAGAAGCTCCAGGAGAGGTTAGTAAGCGAAAAGTTCACCTTTGATGATCTCAAGGACCAGCTAAAAAAACTCCGTTCAATGGGTTCGCTCGAAAGCCTGCTCGGCATGATGCCCGGCATGGGCAAGGCTATGAAGGGGATAAAGGTTGACGACAGGGAGTTCATCAAGGTCGACGCGATCATCAATTCCATGACCAGAAAAGAACGCAATGACCACACAATTATCAACGGCAGCAGAAGAAAGCGTATAGCCATGGGAAGCGGAACCACAGTTGCCGATGTGAACAGGCTTCTAAAGCAGTACCTCGAGATGCAGAAGATGATGAAAATGATGAAAGGCGGCGGCAAAAAGGGCTTCAGGATGCCTAACTTCATGTAAAAGCGTATAATATTATAAACTACGGCAGGGAATTTTATGGGGTTGCAGGGTTCGCTGCCCTGATTTAAGATATTTCTTATTGAATTATTTAGGCAAAATATATTAAAATCTCTGTCTATTAGATTCAGTTCAGGAGGTGAGCAGTTTGGTTAAGATCAGATTGACAAGGATAGGGGCGCACAAGAAGCCCTTTTACCGGATTATTGTTGCCGACTCGAAGGCGAGAAGAGATGGACCGTTCATTGAGATCCTGGGGACCTATGACCCAAAGATCGAACCCTCTAAGGTAGAGGTCAATCTGGAGCGTGCCAAATACTGGATCAGCAAGGGCGCACTGCCTACTGTTACGGTACAAAAGCTGCTTCAGAAATCCGGCATATAAGCCGGCGTTCTATACTTTTTTTCTTCTTTAGACTCCATCCTGCGGAGGTGCAACATGAAGGCGTTGATAGAGACGATGGCACGGGCACTTGTAGACAAGCCTGAAGAGGTCAAGGTCAGTGAGATTGAGGGAGAAAAGACAACGGTATATGAGTTGCGGGTTTCACAAGGCGATCTGGGAAAGGTAATCGGGAAGCAGGGCAAGACGGCGCGTGCCATGAGGACCATACTCGGCGCTGCGGGAACAAAGATGGGAAAACGCTGCGTGCTTGAGATAATGGAGTAGAGAGAAGTACAAGCGACAAACGTTAACGGGGCGTTCGTCGAGAACGCCTTTTGTTATTCAGGGCAGTTGTTTTCAGTCTTTCATCCGGCGTTGTCTGGCCGGACGACTGAGGCAGGGGCATTGGGTTTATGGGTACGCGGTTCGACATAGTAACAATATTTCCGTCGATCATCAATGCCTACCTTGGCGAGAGCATCCTGAAGAGGGCTGTTCTGAACGGGCTGCTTGATGTCATGGCGCATGACCTTCGCGAATACACGACCGACAGGCACAGGTCGGTCGACGACACTCCGTATGGCGGCGGAGCAGGCATGGTTATGAAGGTGGAGCCGATGTATAACGCCATCAGGGCGATCAGCTCTGACGGGCAGGAACGGAGGAGGATTCTCCTCAGTCCGCAAGGCAGGACTTACAACCAGGCTCTTGCAGAAGAGCTTGCAGCCGAAAAAAGACGGATTTTGCTTGTATGCGGCAGGTATGAAGGTATAGACGAACGGGTAAGGGAAAGCCTGATCGATGAAGAGATATCGGTCGGCGACTATGTTATAACTGGTGGAGAACTGGCAGCTTTGGTTATAATAGACAGCATTGCCAGGCTATGTCCGGGAGTGCTGGGGGATGACGAATCCTCCAAAGAAGAATCTTTTTCGTGGGGAATACTCGATTATCCCCATTATACAAGGCCCCCTGAGTTTATGGGGAGGGCGGTTCCAGAGGTGTTGCTCTCTGGGAACCACGCAAAAATAGCTGAATGGCGGCGGATGCAGGCATTGAAGAGGACCATGGCAAACAGGCCTGACCTCCTGAAGACGGCTGCCCTCGACGCTGCAGATAGAAGGATGCTGCAGGAGCTTAGCTCTCAAAAGGAAATTATTATCTCGGAGGAGAACGATGGACCTGATAAAGTCGGTAGAGGAACAGTTTAGAAAAAAAGTGACCAGTTTCAGGGTCGGCGACACCATAAGGACTTTTGTAAAGGTCGTCGAAGGTGACAAGGAAAGACTGCAGCCTTTTGAGGGCGTTGTCATAGCCAGAAAAGGCCAGGGCGTCAACGAGACCTTCATGGTCAGGAAGATTTCTTTTGGAGTCGGCGTTGAAAGGATATTCCCGGTCCACTCGCCTTCTATCGACAAGGTAGAGGTGCTGAAGAGGGGCGACGTCAGCAGGGCCAAGCTTTATTACATCAGGCACAAGAAGGGCAAGGACGCCAAGATAAAGGAAAAAGCCAGGGACATCAGGAAAGCGCCTGTTGCCAGTTAAGACTCAATGGATCCCTACGCGTTCGATGCGTCTGTTAGTAACGGCGAATATTCGATAATCGCGGGGATTGACGAAGCGGGCAGAGGGCCTCTTGCCGGGCCGGTGGTAGCAGCAGCAGTTATACTCGGCAGTACCAGGATAGATGGTCTGAGAGACTCGAAAAAAGTACCCGAGGCCGAAAGAAAAGAGCTTTTCAGTCAGATAATGTCAACATGCCGCGTCGGCATCGGAACAGCCGGCGCGGATATCATAGACTCCATCAATATCCTCAATGCTACCAAAAAGGCGATGTTCGATGCAGTGAACTGTCTTGGGGTGGTACCCGAACTCCTTCTTGTAGATGCTGTCACCATTCCCGGCATTTCCATTCAGCAGGCGGCTTTTATCAGGGGCGACAATAAGAGCGCATGCATAGCGGCGGCCTCTATCATAGCGAAGGTCACCAGGGACAGGATAATGCAGGAATATCATTCCGAATATCCGGCGTATGGTTTTAACAAGCATAAGGGGTATGGTACAAAAGAACATATGGACAGGCTCAGGGAGCACGGGCCATGCCTGATACACCGGAGGAGTTTCGAGCCGGTCAAGAGTCAGGCTTTTTTTTAGAACACGGAGGCGCTATGGAGAAAGAGAGAATAGACGAAGCCCTTGAGCTTATATGGGGGCTTGATGAAGCCAATACGCATGATCTGGCAAGTTTCAGGAAAGCCCTGGATGACAAGGACCCTGATGCGCTCATCAAGGCACTCAAAAGCGAGGGGTTCGCTAAAATAGAAGATGACAGGGTCAGTTTCACAGATAAGGGGGCAGCACAGGCCAAGGAGCTGATCAGGAGGCACCGGCTGGCCGAAAGACTTTTCACCGACGTATTCGATCTTTCGAACAATGCAGCGGAGGAAGACGCCTGTAGGGTTGAACATATACTGAGCGGGGAACTGACTGATAGTGTATGCACCTTTCTGGGACATCCGCCTCTCTGCCCGCACGGCAAAGCGATTCCTCGCGGCGAATGCTGCAAAAAATACAGCTCTGACATGAAGCCACTGGTTGTCAGGCTTAATGACTTTGAGGTTGGCCAGTCAGGGAAGATTGTGTTCATAACCCCAGCCGATGTTTCGCGCATAGGGCGCCTGAGTTCTATAGGCATTATTCCGGGTACGGTCGTGCGCCTGCTGCAGAGGATGCCTTCCATAGTGCTCCAGATGGATGAGACGACCATAGCGATTGATCCAGAGCTCGCAAAAGAGATTTTTGTAAAGAAAGTCTGATCCAAACACCAAGCAAGTGCATGGTGGGATTGGCATAGGCATATAAGTAACGAGACGGCAAGGGCAACCGCATCACGTCTCGCTAAATTAGACTATTATCAGCAATTAACGCATGTTCAAAAAACCGCAGGCTAATTTTACTGATTAGTGCCAAAACGGCAGTACCGAGCCGTGACACGGCCACCCTTGCCATCTCTTCATAAGTCGTCATTTCTCTTGCTCCCGTGAGGACCCAGACATCGCGCTTCAACCCCGCCACCCAGTAAGGGCAAGCATGGTGTTGACAATTGACCTGTTTATGGACTATATTTAGTCTTATCAACGCGAGGCGAGGTGCCTTATGAAATTAGCGAGTCAAATCAAACCAATCAGCTACCTGAAGGCCCACGCTGCCGAAATAGTCCGCAATATGGGCGCGCAGCAGGAACCGCTTGTCATCACCCAGAATGGCGAAGCCAAAGTGGTCATACAGAACATTGAAAGCTACGAACAAACACTGGAAGCAATGGCCCTGTTGAAGATATTGGCCCTCGGCAACCGTCAAATAGAGGCAGGCAACGTTGAGACTGCCTCTGCTGTGATCGCGCGCGTGCGTGCTAACAAGGGCAAGCGCTGATGTCCTTTAAGGTTTTCCTGACGGCCGACGCAGCCAGAGACCTTGAAGAACTCTATCAATACATCGTCAGGCACGATGTGACGGGAAAGGCTGAACACGTTCTTGCCAAGATCGAGAAGACTTGCACAAGCCTGTCCGAGACGCCCGAACGCGGCGCTTATCCGAAAGAGCTGATGTCCTTAGGAATCAGAGATTATCGCGAGGTCTTTTTTAAGCCCTACCGTTTGATTTACCGGATTATGGGTGACACTGTTTACGTCTTGCTGATTGTCGATGGACGTCGCGATATGCAAACGCTATTGCAGCGAAGACTTCTTGAGAATTAACATTTAATTGAGTATTCACCACTTTACAAAACGGACCCTTTGGTAAAGTAAGCGTTATATCACATGACTTCCACCTGAAATGCAGTTAAAATACTGCCTGCCAATGCTTTGCTTTCCTGTGAGGGTCAGATACGGACCGCGCGTTGCTACTGAGAATCCTCAGTATTCACCAACAGTCAAAAATACGGGTTATCAGAAGTAACTGTCACGGTAGATAAGAAAATATGAAGTATAACCGGGATACTTTTGTAGAAGCCTGAATATTCGTATAATGTTGGCATCTAGGCGGGCAGCTAAAGGCTATTATTTGTGGCAGTGCTGTTCGATAATACATTTGATGAAGGAGGTACATATTATGACTGAAGACTGTAAATGCCCGGTTACCGGCCAAACTCATAAACAGACTGCAGGCAGCGGCACTAAGAACAGAGACTGGTGGCCTAAGCAGTTGAAGCTCGATATACTGCACCAGCATTCCTCCAAGTCCAATCCAATGGGCGAGGATTTTAATTATGCCAAGGAGTTCAAGAGTCTTGACTTGAAGGCTGTTAAGAAAGACATTCGTAAGCTGATGACGAAGTCGCAGGACTGGTGGCCGGCGGACTATGGGCACTATGGGCCTTTGTTCATCCGTATGGCGTGGCACAGTGCGGGCACTTATCGCATCGGTGACGGACGAGGGGGGGCCGGTTCCGGTTCCCAACGCTTGGCGCCACTCAACAGCTGGCCCGACAACGTGAACCTCGACAAGGCACGCCGGCTGCTATGGCCGATCAAGCAGAAATACGGACGGAAAATCTCCTGGGCCGATCTGATGATTCTCGCCGGCAACTGCGCCATCGAATCGATGGGGTTAAAGACCTTCGGTTTTGCTGGTGGACGCGAGGACATATGGGAGCCGGAAACGGATATTTATTGGGGTTCTGAGGACAAGTGGTTGGGTGACGACCGTTACTCCGGCGACAGGGACCTCGAGAACCCGCTTGCCGCTGTTCAAATGGGCCTGATATACGTGAACCCGGAAGGGCCTAACGCCAATCCTGATCCTGTCGCTTCAGGCCGTGATGTTCGGGAGACCTTCGCGCGTATGGCCATGAACGACAAAGAGACGGTTGCTCTGATCGCTGGTGGTCATACCTTCGGCAAATGTCATGGCGCCGCTCCTGCGTCGCATGTGGGGTCTGAGCCGGAAGGTGCTGCAATTGAGGAACAAGGACTTGGCTGGAAGAGCAGCTTCGGCAGCGGCAAAGGGGGCGATACGGTCAGTAGCGGCATCGAGGGCGCCTGGAAGCCTAACCCGACCAAATGGGATATGGGCTATCTGAAGACGCTGTTCAAATATGAGTGGGAACTGACGAAGAGCCCGGCCGGCGCGAATCAATGGCGGGCAAAGGACACGGCAGAAGAGGACATGATTGTTGACGCGCACGACCCGTCGAAGAAGCACCGTCCGATGATGACCACGGCGGACCTTTCCCTTCGCTTCGACCCAATCTATGAGAAGATCGCGCGGCATTACCTGCAGGACCCGGAGGAATTAGCGGATGCCTTTGCCCGTGCCTGGTTCAAGCTGACTCACCGGGATATGGGTCCCCGTTCGCGATATCTTGGCCCTGAGATTCCTAAAGAAGAACTCATCTGGCAAGACCCCATACCTGCAGTCAAACACAAGCCGCTTGATGCAAAGGACATCACCGCCCTCAAACGTAAGATCCTGACTTCCGGCTTGTCAGTGTCAGAGCTGGTTTCGACCGCCTGGGCGTCAGCGTCTACCTTCCGAGGCTCCGATAAGCGAGGAGGTGCCAACGGTGCCCGCATTCGCCTGGACCCTCAGAAGGACTGGGAAGTCAATCAGCCTGCCCGGTTGGGAAAGGTTCTCAAGACCCTGGAGGGCATCCAGAGCTCGTTTAACAAGGCAAGGTCCGGAAGCAGGAAGGTATCGCTGGCCGATCTGATCGTTTTGGCCGGTTGCGCTGGTGTAGAGCAGGCTGCAAAGAATGCCGGGCACAGGGTTGCAGTCCCCTTCTCACCGGGACGTATGGATGCATCGCAGGAGCAAACAGATGCGGCAGCCTTCGCTGTCCTTGAACCGAAAGCGGATGGCTTTCGCAATTATCAGAAAAAGCGCTATGCCGTATCGGCAGAGGAAATGCTCGTCGACAAGGCGCAATTGCTAACCTTGACCGCTCCAGAAATGACAGTGCTTGTGGGCGGAATGCGCGTGCTGAAAACCAACTTCGGAGGATCACAGCACGGCGCCTTTACCAGGCGGCCTGAAGCACTGACAAATGACTTCTTCGTAAATTTGCTGGATATGAACACTACATGGAAGGCTGCAGATCACGACGCTGAAGTATTCGAAGGCCGAGATCGCAGGACTGGAAAGCTTAAATGGACCGGCACCCGTGTCGACTTAATCTTTGGTTCAAATTCACAACTAAGGGCCCTGGCGGAAGTCTACGGATGCGAGGACTCTCAAGAGAAATTCCTTCGCGATTTTGTTGCGGCCTGGAACAAAGTCATGAACCTTGACCGTTTCGACCTCTCCTGATCGTAGTGTAAGCTTGTGCTGAGGCTTCTGATATTGCGGCAGAGAAAATGTTCACCTGACAATCGGTTCAGTGGCGGCGATATGCCGCCGCTGAGCCGGCGGCGTCAGTTTCATAATAAATTACTATTTGAAATATGCAGGTTGGACGCGAGCTTGATCTATATCACTTTCTGTTTTCCTCATTGACCCATATGCTCTTTCCCCAATATACTGTTTCTTATGACTCGTTATAATATCTGCGTAAAAGGCATTGTCCAGGGGGTTGGTTTCAGGCCTGCTGTTTATAACCTTGCAATGGAACAGGGACTCACGGGCTATGTGACCAATACCGCTGATGGGGTGATAATCGAGGTCGAAGGCAATAAGGCCGAGGAATTTGCTTCGTTACTGAAGGCCAACCTGCCCCCTCTTGCCCGCGTCGAAGTTATCGAAGCAAGAGAGATTCCGGTAACGGGAGACAAGGAATTCCGTATACTCCACAGCATGGATGAAGGCGGCTTCACGCATGTATCTCCTGACATATCGATTTGCGGTGACTGCCTGAAGGAACTGCTCGATCCTGGTGACAGGCGGCACCAGTATCCGTTCATAAACTGCACCAATTGCGGCCCCCGTTACAGCATCACAAAAAAAGTACCATATGACAGGCCTAATACAACCATGTCCATATTCCCTATGTGCCCACAATGCCTGGCCGAGTATGATAATCCTTTAAACCGGCGTTTTCATGCGCAGCCGAATGCCTGCCCGGTCTGCGGACCGCAGGTGGAGTTCAGACTTACAAATAGTGAATTCAGATGCTGTGAAAGCGATCCGATAGCCGCGGCCATCCATTTGCTGAAGCAGGGGGCGATTGTTGCGGTCAAGGGCATAGGTGGCTTTCATATTTGCTGTGACGGCGATAATGAAGATGCTGTCAGGCTGCTGCGCGAAAGAAAGAGGCGCAGGAACAAGGCCTTTGCCCTGATGTCGCCCGATCTCGATTCGATCAGCAACTACTGCCGTGTCTCTCCTGACGAAGCGAAGGTATTAATCGACATGCGCAGGCCCATAGTGCTTCTCAGAAAAAAAGGTGCAACCTCTCTTGCCGAGGCGATTGCGCCAAAAAACAGATATCTTGGTTTTATGCTGCCGTATACGCCGCTCCACTATCTGATTTTTCATTACGGCACAGGAGGCGGTGCATCGGACTCGCCCCATTTCAGGGCCCTGGTTGCAACGAGCGGCAACCTCTCGGAAGAGCCTATTGTCACTGATAACGATGAAGCAATCGAAAAACTTTCGGGGATTGCGGACGCGTTTCTCATCCATAACCGCGACATATTCATGAGGGTGGACGATTCAGTCGTCAGGGTAAGCAATGGAAAGACACTATTCATACGCCGTTCGCGAGGATATGCGCCCCAGGCAATCATGCTGGATGAAGACGGGCCCGATGTGCTCGGCAGCGGGGCGGAAGTCAAGAATACCTTTACCATCACCAAAGGCGATACCGCGATCATGAGCCAGCATATCGGCGACATGGAAAACCTCGAAACACTCCGCTTTTACGAAGAGACCCTCGAAAACCTCAAACAGGTCTATCGCTCAAATCCGGTCGCAATAGGATATGATCTGCATCCCGGCTACCTTGCTACCCAGTGGGCTTTGGAAAAAATTGCAGATGGAAAGCTGAAAGGGTTTGGCATTCAGCATCATTACGCGCACATAGCAGCCGTGATGGCAGAAAAAAAGATCGGCGGCAAGGTCATAGGCGTCGCATGGGACGGCACCGGGTACGGCACAGACGGCAATCTCTGGGGAGGAGAGTTCCTGATATGCGATGCATCAGGGTTTGAGCGTGCAGGGCATCTGGCATATATACCGCTCCCTGGCGGAGAGGCAGCCATAAGGGAAAACTGGCGCATTGCAGTAAGCTGCCTGCAGCATTCGATTGGAGCGGACAGGCTTGATCAATATCTTTCTGATATCGGGTTCATTGAAAAATTCGGGAAAAAGAAGATCGATCTTATCATTCAGATCATAAAGAACAAAGACCTATCCCCTCTCTCATCAGGTGCCGGACGACTGTTTGATGCGGTCTCTGCGCTTGCAGGCATCTGCCATGAAAGCACATATGAAGGCGAAGCTGCGGTTGCGCTCGAAAGCGCAATGCCTGAAGGCGAAGGTGATGAGAAGATCTACGGCTTTAAAATATCGGACACATCTCCTTTTGTGATAGATTTTTCGAACATGATCGTTGAAATATGTGATGACGTCAAAACAGGAGTGCATCCCGGCATAGTCTCGCTACGCTTCCATAATACTATGGTAAAGGTCATTAGCGACTCGGTCTGCCGAATAAAGGAGCTTACAGGGCTGAATGCAGTTGCCCTCAGCGGCGGCTGCTTTCAGAACGCCAGGCTGCTCGAAGACGTTACTTCAAGTCTTTCTGCAGGGGGATACAGCGTATTTACCAATGAAGAACTGCCATGCAACGACGGCTGCATGTCTCTCGGACAGGCGTATATATTAAGACAGGCAATAAAAGCTGAGAGCGGACCGCGTCCTCACTTGTAACTGTAGTTCTTCAGGAAATCAATGAATATCTTTATGATCGATATCTCAAGTGACTCCTTTCGATAAATAAGCCACGTTCTTCTTACGACCGGCACATTGTCCCTGGACAATATTTTAATGGTAAATAAATCCTCATTGTTCCTCAGGGTAATACTCGGGAAAACAGCATAACCCAATCCGTTAAGGACAAACTCCTTGCAGGTCTCGAGTTTGTCTACATGCATATTGATCAATGGGGCCTGCGGATAGGTTTCGAGCCACCAGGAATCAATGGCGTCTTTCAGGGTGGGGTCTGTCTTGTAATCTATTCTCGGCAGATAAGGCAATTTATCCAGTTGAATCTCTTTTTTCGATGCGATAAGCAGAGGTTCTTCCATTAAAAGGAGTTTCTGGTCCGCCCAATTGTGATCTCCGCGTATGATTCCAACGTGAGTGTCCTGCTTCAACAGCAAACTTACCATTTCGGCGCTCCAGCCGGTAGTCACATTGAATTCAATGTCCGGATACTGAATGTTGAATTGCTTCAGGACCGCGGGAAGTTTATAGCAGGCGAATGATCCGGCGACACCGAGTCTCAATATCCCTCTTAAGCTGCCTTCCATATTCCACAGGAGTTCCTTTGTTTTTCGCAGCTGCAACAGCATTTCTTTCGCATAGAGCACAAGCTGTTCGCCTTGCGCGGTAAAATCCACTCCCCGTCTCCCTCGATGCGCGACTTTTATGCCGAATTCATCTTCTATCTGTTGCAGGCGGAAAGTCAGGGCCGGCTGCGAAACATGCAGGGCCTTTGCAGTCTGGGTCAGGTTCTTCTTTTCGTAAAGTGTCTTTAATATTTCCCAATCGCGTTCGTTCATTATCTCCCCCGGTCAAGTCTATAAGAAGTGAGAATTGTTTTGTTTAATCAGATTTTACCATAAAAAAAGATTATTGGATATAAGGATAATATGGGGATAAAAATTATTGAATGACTCTGAATTATAGCTATTTTTCTGATGACTATAGACTGCAACAGGGTTTCAATAATCACCCATAAAATAAGTGACATTTGCCGCAATGCAAAACCTAATGAAATAACTAAAATATTTTATGAGCAATTTTATATCCTGATGTCTTAAAGGAGTCAGACGCGACGGCAGGCGGGCCCATTTGCCAGGCAATCTCCTTAATCGATAAGAAAAATTGATTGAATGCGATAAAATATTAGTATTATATTTATTTATAAAACAAAGATATACTTTAATATCAGCTATTTAATCTGCAAAAAGGGCGAATTCTGATAAAACCATAGCTTTCTGACGGCTTCAGGCAAATAGAACGACAAGAAGGGAGTAATGATTATGGACCTGTCTCAAACTTACGATGTCCTGATTATAGGCGGCGGAAATGCGGCGCTCTGCGCTGCGATGACTGCGCGCCGCGCAGGGGCGAGTGTGCTTGTACTTGAGGGGGCGCCGGTAGACTTCAGGGGCGGGAACAGCAGGCATACTCGCAATCTGCGTTGCATGCACCAGCATCCGACCGGGGTGCTCACCGACTCATACCAGGAGGACGAGTACTGGAATGACCTTCTGAAGGTAACGGGCGGGCAGACGAATGAGCGTCTTGCGAAAATGACGATTCACGAATCCGGCACCTGTATGGACTGGATGATACAGCACGGTGCCAGGTTCCAGCCGGCACTCGGCGGCACGCTTCATCTGTCACGTACCAATGCTTTCTTTCTTGGTGGTGGCAAGGCCCTTATGAATGCCTATTACCGGACTGCCGGGAAGATGGGAGTTGATATCGAGTGCAACTCCGAGGTCCGCGAACTGAAGATACGCGACGGCAAATTCTATTCCGCGGTCTTTTCGAGAAAGGGTTTTGCGCAGGAGGTGAAGGCAAAGACGCTGATCGCCGCCTCGGGCGGTTTTCAGTCCAATATTGACTGGCTGAAGGAAGCCTGGGGGGATGCCGCAAACAACTTCATCATTCGCGGTACGCCCTATGATAAAGGGCTGATCCTCAAGCTGCTTATGGACCACGGTATAAAGACCATCGGCGACCCCAAGCAGTGCCATGCCGTCGCGATCGATGCAAGGGCCCCGCGTTTTGACGGGGGCATTATTACCAGGGTCGACAGCGTCTCTCTCGGAATAGTAGTGAATAAAAACGCCGAAAGATTTTATGACGAAGGAGAGGACTTCTGGCCCAAGCGGTATGCCATATGGGGCAGGCTTGTTGCCGCGCAGCCTGACCAGATTGCCTACTCCATTATTGATGCCAAGCCGATGGGCGCGTTCATGCCTCCAGTATTCCCGCCCATCAAGGCCGGCTCAATCCGCGAACTCGCGCTTGAACTCAAACTCGATCCTCAGGCCCTCGAAAAGACCATTGCGAAGTTCAACGCATCTGTTAAGCCCGGTACTTTCAACCACACTGTAATGGATGATTGCGAGACTGTCAATCTGGAACCTCCCAAGACGCACTGGGCGCGCCAGCTGGACACACCTCCGTTTTACGCTTACCCTCTGCGCCCCGGAATCACGTTTACCTATCTGGGTGTCAACGTAAACGAGAAGGCACAGGCAATTATGCAGGACGATAAACCGGCCGAGAACATCTATGCTGCAGGAGAAATCATGGCCGGCAACATCCTGGGCAAGGGCTATCTTGCGGGCTTCGGGATGACCATCGGGACTGTTTTTGGAAGAATCGCAGGAGAGGAGGCAGCACGCAATGTCATCGCTTAAATCAATACCAAAAGAACTTATAGAGGAAGGCGAGCGGGTAATGAGGGTCTGCAATGCCTGCCGCTATTGCGAGGGTTTTTGCGCAGTATTCCCGGCCATGGAAAGAAGGCTTACTTTCGGGGAGGCCGATCTGAACTATCTGGCCAACCTTTGCCATAACTGCAGTGAGTGTTACTACGCATGCCAGTATGCGCCGCCCCAGGAGTTCGAGCTGAATTTCCCGAAGACGATGGCCGAAATCAGGGGTGAGACATACCAGAAATATGCCTGGCCAGGATTCCTTGCCGGACTCTTCAGCCGCAACGGGCTGGTCGTCAGTCTTGTCACAGCGGCAAGTCTGGCGCTTTTCTTCATTTTCATGTTTGCCTTCATAAAGCCGTCTGTAATGTTCTCTGCGCACAGCGATGCTGATGGCGCTTTCTATGCGGTCATGCATCATGATGCGATGACATATCCCTTTGCCGCCGTCTTCCTTTTTGTCATTGCGTCATTCGTCATGGGATGTGTGCGCTTCTGGCGCGACACAGGGGGGAAATTCGGCGATTTGATGAACCCTGTATCAGTGGGGCAGGCGGTGGTTGACACTCTGAAGCTAAGGTATCTGGATGGTGGAGGCGATGGATGCGCTTATCCGGCTGATGTGCCTTCCAATGCCAGGCGATGGTTCCATCATATGACATTTTACGGATTTGCGCTCTGTTTTCTCGCGACCTCACTCGGCGTAATTTATACCTACGTATTCGGCTGGCCGGCACCATATAAATTCTTCAGCCTGCCTGTTATGGCAGGTACCATAGGCGGCGTCGGTCTTCTGGTCGGCCCGGCCGGACTGCTCTGGCTTAAGGGTATGCGCAACTCCGCGTTGTCGGACCCGAAGCAGACAGGCATGGACATCGGATTTCTTGTACTTCTCTTTCTGACAAGTCTCAGCGGATTATTGCTGCTTGCTTTCCGCGAGACTCCGGCAATGGGAGTGCTGCTCGGCGCGCATCTTGGCATGGTAATGGCCCTCTTTGTTACACTGCCATATGGGAAGTTTGCGCATGCCATATACAGGTTTGCCGCTCTTATTCGTAACGCGTATGAGAAACGCCATATGCCGCAGCTTGGCGCGGAGTGACAATGCAGGTCTCGCAGGCCCCTATCGCGAAACATGCATGGCAGCTGAAAGTATGATCGAGGCTGTAGATGGCCGGACGCAAGACCGGCATTTACTAACACGGGAGGGATAAATGCTAACACCGTCAGAACGCAGGGAAAAGATCAAAGCTATCATCCGGGTTGCCAGCGGCAATTTCATGGAGATGTATGATTTTATGGTCTATGGCTATTATGCGATATACATTGCCAAGACCTTCTTTCCGATGGACAATGAGTATGCCTCGCTGATGCTCTCTCTTGGCACTTTTGGGGCGGGCTTTCTGATGCGCCCTGTTGGGGCGATAGTTCTTGGCGCGTATATGGACCGTCACGGCAGGCGAAAGGGACTGATCCTGACCCTTGCCCTGATGGCCATAGGCACCTTCACCATTGCCTGCACACCCAGTTATGAGCAGATAGGTTTTCTTGCCCCTGCTGTAGTGGTAATAGGTCGTTTGCTGCAAGGCTTGTCAGCGGGAGTGGAGCTGGGCGGAGTATCCGTCTATCTCGCAGAGATCGCGACCCCCGGCAACAGGGGCTTTTATTGTGCGTGGCAGTCAGCCAGCCAGCAGGTGGCAGTAATGTTCGCGGCAGTG
The DNA here is from genome assembly GCA_903822005.1 of uncultured Nitrospiraceae bacterium. Taxonomy (GTDB): domain Bacteria; phylum Nitrospirota; class Thermodesulfovibrionia; order Thermodesulfovibrionales; family Dissulfurispiraceae; genus Fen-1308. Next base: position 19,228 of record CAIJNL010000020.1, on the reverse strand, counting down.
CTGGGGGTTGTGCTTAACCAGATGCTGCCGGTCGAGCAGATGACAGTATGGGGCTGGAGAGTACCGCTGATCATAGGATGTCTCATCATCCCGCTGATATTGATACTCAGGCGTTCGCTTCAGGAGACAGATGTCTTTAAGGCGCGCACCCAGAGACCGAGCACAAAGCAGGTCTTCAGACTTGTTGCGGCCAACTGGCAGGTTGTACTGTACGGGGCGATGATGTCCACACTGACGACAACATGTTTTTATCTGATAACTGCGTATACTCCAACCTTTGGCAAGAGAGTACTTAATCTGACGATGCAGGACAGCCTGCTCGTGACGCTTTGTGTTGGCCTATCTAACTTTATGTGGCTGCCGATAGGTGGTGCGCTTTCTGACAGGATAGGGCGTCGTAAAATGCTGCTTTTCTTCCAGATCATGACACCGCTTACAGCATATCCATTAATGCTGTGGCTGACGAATGACCCGTCATTCGCGAGGTTATTGATAGTGGAGCTGTTCTTCTCATTCATCTTTGGCACATACAACGGGGCGATGATTCCGTATCTGGCGGAAGTGATGCCGCCTGAAGTGAGGACTTCGGGTTTTGCCCTTGCGTTCAGCCTGGCGACTGCAATCTTCGGGGGCTTTACGCCCGCGGTATCGACGTTTTTGATACATGAGACAGGCAACCGTGCGACGCCCGCCCTGTGGCTGTCGCTGGCAGCCATACTCGGGTTGATAGCTGTGATCTGTCTCAGGCACAGGGAAAAGACCATAGCCTCGGTAAAGTCTGATCAGGCCCTGACCTGATCATCGCAGGGAAAATGCCTTTGGGGGCATGGCCAGGAAGATTCCTGCCGTGCCCCCAAAGAGTTCATTGTTAATATAGCCAAAATAAAGAATATTAATAATAATAAATTATTAGCTACAATATTTACAGATATTCCGCGGCGGTATACAATAATGGACTTGCTTGACCTGCGAGACAATGAATACGATCGAAATTCAGAACATATGGAAGGTAAAATAAAAAAAACAGCCTCAGAAACCAGTTCCCAAAGTGTGGGAATGTAAGGAATACCCCTGAGGGCTTTTAAGAGAAGGAGGTTCAATTCTAATCATGGAAGCAATCAAGGATAAAAAAAACCTGCAGGTAGTTATCAATGCCGGATGGTGCAAGAGCTGCGGAATCTGCATCGATCTCTGTCCGAAAGGCGCCTTAGGCAGAGACAACAGGGACAAGGCGGTCTGGCAGTATCCGGACAAATGCATTCGCTGCGGACTGTGTGAATTGCGCTGTCCCGATCTTGCAATTACTTTGCAGGAAGCAGAGGAGGAAGAATGAAACGGAGTAACGTAGCGACGCAAAAATTCATTCAGGGCAACGAGGCCGTAGTGGAAGGAGCGCTTTATGCCGGGCTCGGGTTTTATGCCGGTTATCCGATTACTCCTTCGACCGAAATTGCCGAGCAGCTTGCAGAAAAGCTCCCCGCAAGAGGGGGCAAGTTTATCCAGATGGAGGACGAGATAGCCTCCATGTGCGCCATCATCGGTGCCGCTCTTACAGGGCAAAAGACAATGACCGCTACGAGCGGCCCGGGCTTTTCGCTTATGCAGGAAGCCCTGGGATATGCGGTTATGGCTGAAGTACCATGCGTTGTAGTGAACGTCCAAAGGACCGGACCGAGCACCGGCATAGCCACCACCGTGGCCCAGGCAGATGTTATGCAGGCCCGCTGGGGGACTCATGGCGATCATGCCATCATCGCACTTACGGCTTCAAACCTTCAGGACCTTTTCAGGATAACTGTCGAGGCCTTCAATATGGCCGAAACGTACCGCACGCCCGTGATCCTGCTTATTGATGAAGTGGTTGGACATATGAGGGAAAAGCTTACCATACCCGCGCCGGGTGAGTATCAGGTGGTGGACAGGCTGCTTACGTCAGTGCCCTCGGGGATTGATTATCATCCTTACCTGCCGCGTGAAGACGGACGGCTTCCGATGAGCGACTTCGGCGGAGTTCACCGCTATAATGTCACCGGTCTCATTCATGACATGTGGGGCTTCCCGTCCACTGATCCTGCGGTGGCATATAATCTCATTCATCATCTTGTAGACAAGATCGAAAATATGGAGCTTGAGATCGCACGTTACCAGGAATTTTTCACTGAAGATGCCGAAATCCTTCTTATCTCGTACGGCAGCTCGGCCCGCAGCGCTCTGCAGGTTGTGGAAGACCGCCGCAAGCAGGGAGTAAAGATGGGACTTCTTGAGCTGAATACACTCTGGCCTTTTCCGGCCGAAGCGGTCCGCAGGAACAGCGCGGGGAAGAATTATATTCTGGTTGTCGAGATGAATATGGGACAGATATACCAGGAAGTCAAAAAGGCCGTCCAGAACCCGGAGCGCGTTTACCTGGCTAACCGGTTCGACGGTATCTTCATCTCGCATAATGATATTGGCAAAGTGCTTAACCTGATTCAGGGGAAGGGGGTATAGATAAATGCCGGTCAAGAGATATTTAAGACAGCGTTTTTTCCCGCAGCTGTGGTGTGCAGGCTGTGGCCACGGGCAGATCATGGCGAGCCTGATCAGGGCCATAGAGGAGCTGGGATTGCAGAAGAATAATGTTGTAGTAGTATCAGGTATTGGCTGTTCTTCAAGGATGCCGGGCTACCTCGATTTTCATACGCTGCATACGCTGCATGGCCGCGCGCTGGCGTTCGCAACCGGAGTCAAGATGGGAAGGCCGGAACTTAATGTCATCGTGCCTATGGGAGATGGGGATGCCTCTGCCATCGGCGGCAACCACCTGATCCATGCTGCACGGCGCAACATAAACATAACCGCAATAGTCATGAACAACAACATATACGGCATGACCGGAGGGCAGAGCTCACCGACTACTCCCGTTGCTGCCAAATCCACGACAGCCCCTCTGGGCAATATAGATCCTGCCTTTGACCTTGTTGAGCTGGCGAAGGGAGCGGGGGCATCTTTTGTAGCGCGCAGCACGACTTATCATTCGAAAGAGATGCAGAATATGTTTGTCAAGGCGATAAACCACAAGGGGTTCTCCTTTGTTGAGGTGCTTACACAGTGTCCGACTTACTACGGCCGCAAGAACGAAGGGGTCTCTCCCACCGAAATGATGAAAAAATTCGCGACGACGACCACCTCGATCGGATCTCCGAAGAAAAAGGAAAATCCGGAACTGATCGAACGGGGTGTTTTCGTTGACCAGGAACGGACCGAATATGCGAGCAGCTATTGTGAAATGATAAACCAGATGCGGAAACAAAAATAAAATTTCGATTAAGGATGGAAATGTTATGAATACTCAGAGTTTTGTGTTTACCGGATCCGGAGGCCAAGGCGTCATAACAGCGGCAATCATCCTCGGCGAAGCGGCAGCGATTCATGAAGGTCTTAATGCGGTGCAGACCCAGGTATACGGGCCTGAAGCGAGGGGCGGAGCCACTCGTGCCGATGTGATTATTTCGACTGAGCCGATTCACTTTCCGAAGGTGGTCAACGCAAATGTGCTGGTCTGTCTGACCCAGGAAGCTTACGACAAGTTTGGCCGCATCGTTCAGCCCGGCGGACTGCTTATAGTAGATTCATTGTATGTAAGAGCTACAAAGAATACCGAGGCGCGCCAGGTGATGCTGCCGATGTATGAAACAACTAAAAAGGAGATCGGGAATCCGGTCGTTTTCAACATTTGCGTGCTTGGCTGCGTCCTTGCCCTTACCTGGGTGGTCACGCCTGATTCGGTCCTCAGTGCCCTGAAGACCAAGATAGCGCCCAAATATGTTGATATGAACAGCAAGGCCCTTAAGCTCGGGCTGGATATGGGTGAAAAGTGGAGGGCGAGCCTCGGACCCGTTGCTGCGCAAAAAGAGGCAGCCAAAATCAAGAAGAGTTAAGGAGCGTTCTGTAATGAATATTCATGAATATCAGGCAAAACAGCTGCTGAAAGAATATGGCATCTCTGTTCCTGAAGGCGGCGTGGCCGCAACACCGGAAGAGGCTTTGCAGGCTGCAGGTTCATTAGGATCAGGGAAGTATGTTGTCAAGGCGCAGGCCCATACGGGCGGCCGCGGCAAGGCAGGGGGAGTCAAGGTAGCTGCTACGCCAACAGAGGCTGCGGAATTCGCGAAGCAGATGATCGGCATGACCCTTGTTACCCACCAGACGGGGCCTTCCGGCAAAATCGTGCGAAAAGTCTGGATCGAGAAAGCTACTGATATTGCCCGCGAACTCTACCTGGCAGTCGTCCTGGACAGGACAGCCCAAAAACTTGCCGTTATAGTAAGCCCGATGGGTGGTATGGACATCGAGGCAGTGGCAGCCTCAAATCCCGAACTCATCTTCCGCACACACGTGGCCCCGGGCCAGAAACTCTGGCCGTTCCAGGCACAAAAGCTTCTTTGCGGCTGCGGGCTTAATGCGGAACAGATGAAGGCAGGAGAGAGCATTATCCGGAACCTGCTGCGTCTGGCCTGGGAAAAGGAAGCATCGCTTGTTGAAATCAATCCTCTTGCCGTGACCGGCGCAGGTGATTTGATAGCCCTGGATGCAAAGATGAATTTTGATGACAGCGCCCTTCCGCGGCAGGCGGCCATTGCTGCCATGGAGGACCGGGAGCAGACGGATGAACTGGAGCTTGAAGCGCAAAAGCACGGACTCAACTACGTCCGGCTGGAGGGCAATGTTGGGACCATGGTTAACGGCGCGGGTCTGGCGATGGCGACCATGGATGTAATCAAAATGGCAGGGGCCGAGCCGGCCAATTTCATGGATGTGGGTGGCGGCGCAAGCGCTGAAAGGATAGCCAAGGGCTTTGAGATTATTCTGAGCGACAAGAACGTAAACGCCATTCTGTTTAATGTGTTCGGAGGCATTCTGCGCTGTGACAACCTGGCAACCGGGGTAGTGGAAGCTGCAAAGAAGGTCAAGCGGCAGGTGCCTATGATTATCCGGCTTGAGGGCACCAATGTGGCTGAGGGGCGCGCTATACTCGAAAAGAGCGGGCTCAATTTTGAGATGGCTTCCTCCATGAAAGAGGCGGCCGAGAAGATTGCCAAAGTCGCCGCGGCCAAGGGCTGATTATAAAGTGAGGAAATAGCTATGAGCATATTAGTCAATAAAAAAACAAAAATAGTCGTGCAGGGTATTACGGGCAGGGAAGGGATGTTCCATACCGAGAAGATGCTCGAGTATGGGACCAATATTGTTGCCGGCGTTACCCCGGGGAAAGCCGGTCAAACCTTTATGAATGTGCCGGTTTTCAATAATGTGTTTGATGCGGTCAGGGAGACAGGGGCCGAAGTCAGCATAATTTTCGTGCCTGCCCGGTTTGCGGCTGATGCGGCCTGCGAGGCGAGCGAGGCAGGCATCCGGCTGGTGGTAGTAATCGCCGAACACATCCCTGTCACCGACATGCTGCTTGTCAAGAATTTTCTGAAAGACCGAGGTACTTTGATGATCGGTCCGAACTGCCCCGGAATTATCACGCCTGAAGAATGCAAACTTGGCATCATGCCGGGTTATATCCACAAAAAGGGTTCGATAGGCATCATCAGCCGTTCCGGCACCCTGACATATGAAGCGGTGCATCAGCTTACCGGTGTGGGCCTTGGGCAAAGCACATGTATTGGCATAGGCGGCGATCCGATAGGCGGAATGAACTTTATCGATCTCCTGAAGCTCTTTGCGGAAGACGACGAAACAGAAGCCGTTTGTTTAATCGGTGAAATCGGCGGTGATGCCGAAGAGCAGGCTGCTCAGTATATAAAAGACCATTTCAGGAAACCGGTATTCGGGTTTATTGCAGGCATTACCGCTCCTCCCGGCAAACGGATGGGCCACGCGGGTGCGATTATCAGCGGTTCAAAAGGAAAGGCCTCGGACAAGATCGATGCAATGGAACGCGCCGGGATGACTGTAATCCGCAATCTTGGAGATTTTGGCGCAATAGTGGCAAAGACCCTGCGCGGGTAGAGGACCACTGCACTTCTGGAAATGGTTTGTGGAAGCTTTCCTTTTATATAAATTACCGAAAAGGAGACGATATGGCAGAACTGATTAAAGTAAAGAACCCGATTGTTGAAATGGATGGGGACGAGATGACACGGATCATCTGGCAGATGATCAAGGAGAAACTGCTTTTCCCATTTATCGATATTGACCTGAAGTATTACGATCTCGGCATGAAGCACAGGGACGACACTGACGATAAGGTGACCGTAGACGCGGCCAATGCGATAACGGAATATGGTGTGGGTGTAAAATGTGCAACCATAACCCCTAATGCCGACCGCGTAAAAGAATACAGCCTGAAGAAAATGTGGGTGAGCCCCAATGCCACCATCCGCTCTATCCTTGACGGAACAGTATTCAGGAAACCGATAATCATGAAAAATATCCCGCCTGGAGTAACGGCATGGAAGAAGCCTATAACAATCGGGCGTCATGCCTACGGCGATATTTATAAATGCGTTGAATATGTTGTGCCCGGAGCCGGGACTGCCGAGATAGTCTTCACGCCCGCAGACGGCGGAGAAAAAAAGAGCCTGCTTATTCACCGCTATGAAGGCCCCGGCGTTGTCATGGGAATGCACAACACCGAAAAATCCATAAGGAGTTTTGCAAAGGCCTGCATTAACTATGCCCTGTCCGAAAAGATAGATATCTGGTTCGGCACAAAAGACACCATTTCTAAGCTTTACCACGGATTTTTCAGGGATGTCTTTGCTGATGAAGTATCAAAAGCAAAGGCCCAGTTCGAGAAGGCGGGGATCAGCTACCGCTATCTCCTGATTGATGACGCTGTTGCCCAGATTGTAAAGTCCCCCGGAGGCATGATGTGGGCCTGCATGAACTATGACGGTGACGTAATGTCCGACATGGTCGCTACCGGATTTGGCAGCCTGGGCCTGATGACATCTGTCCTGGTTTCACCCGACGGAAAGTTCGAGTATGAGGCCGCACACGGCACCGTTACCCGGCACTATTATGAGCACCTGAAAGGCAATACCACCTCTACCAATTCAATTGCTTCGATCTTTGCGTGGACCGGTGCGATCGCCAAGAGAGGGGAGTTGGACAATACCCCTGCTGTGGTCAAGTTCGCAAGGACACTGGAGCAGACCATAGTTGACACCGTAGAGAGCGGCATAATGACAAAAGACCTGATGCTGATCGCCAGCCCTGCAGTATCCAAGTATGCTCAGACAGGTGAGTTTATAGACGCAGTTGCTGAAAGACTGAAAAAGGCATTATAAACTGAAAGGGGTGTTCAGATGGTAGAACTGGTAAACAGAGGCGTATTTCTGTTAAGAGGGGAAGTGGTTCTTGAAGACGCTGATAAACTCGGCGTTGGCGAAGTAAACAACCGCCTGAAGAGCGCCGGACATGTGCCCCTGACAGAACAGAAGATCAGCGTGGACGATGCCCGCACAGGCACCATGGCTTACAGGATATTGACCGCTCATAACGGTTCGGGAGATCCCAAAAATCTCAAGCTCAGGTTCGACGCGCTGGCATCGCATGATATTACGTTTGTCGGAATAATCCAGACGGCGCGTGCCAGCGGGCTTAAGGAGTTTCCGGTACCCTTTGCACTGACCAACTGTCATAACAGCCTCTGCGCCGTGGGCGGCACCATAAATGAAGATGATCATGTATTCGGGCTCTCGGCAGCGCGCAAATACGGCGGCATTTTTGTCCCCGCGCACCAGGCCGTCATTCATCAGTTTGTCAGGGAAATGATGACCGGCTGCGGAACTATGGTGCTCGGCTCTGACAGCCATACCCGGTATGGAGCGCTTGGCACTATGGGCATAGGAGAAGGCGGACCCGAGATCGTAAAGCAGCTCCTGAAAAAGAGTTATGATGTTGCCAATCCTGAAATAATTGCAGTTTACCTGGAAGGGAAGCCGGCTTTGGGTGTGGGACCGCAGGACGTTGCCCTCGCAATCATCAAGGCGGTCTTCAAGAATTCTTTTGTCAATAACAAGGTCATGGAGTTTGTGGGCCCTGGGGTCGCAGGTCTATCGGTCGATTTCAGAAACGGCATTGACGTTATGACCACCGAGACTACCTGCCTGTCATCGATCTGGATTACCGATGAAAAGGTAGAGGAATATTTCAGGATGCATGGGCGGGCAAAAGCATACAGCAAGCTGGCGCCTGACGCAGTCAGCTATTATGATGGCATGGTGAAGGTGAATTTGAGCAAGGTAGAGCCAATGATCGCCCTGCCTTTCCATCCCAGCAATGTCTGGACCATTTCGGAACTGAATAAAAATGCCGCGGAAATCCTCAAGGGAGTTGAGGCCGAAGGGCAGAAGCAGATGGAAAACAAAAAGATCGAGTTCCGGCTTTCAAATAAGCTTGTCGATGGACGCCTCAAGGTAGAGCAGGCGGTGGTAGGCGGCTGCGCCGGAGGTACTTTTGAAAATATCGTGGCCATGGCCGGTATACTCGACCGCAAGTCGGTCGGCAACGAGAATTTTACCCTTAATGTTTATCCTGCGAGCCAGCCGGTTTACCTCGAATTGATCAAGAACAGGTCGATAGAGAAACTGATGACCGCCGGTGCTGTTATAAAGACGGCATTCTGCGGCCCGTGCTTTGGGGCCGGCGACACGCCTGCCAATAATGAACTCAGCATACGGCATGTAACGAGAAACTTCCCCAACAGGGAAGGGTCAAAACCCTCAAGCGGTCAGATAGCTTCAGTCGCGTTGATGGATGCCCGCTCAATAGCTGCCACGGCATTGAACAAAGGTATCCTGACTCCTGCGACAGAGGTCGATGTCCCTTCCGTTGTCCCGGAATATTTCTTTGACAGCCATGTTTATGAGAACAAGGTATATCAGGGCTTCGGCAAGGCAAAGATGAGAGAGGAACTGAAATTCGGGCCTAACATTGCTGACTGGCCGACGATTCTGCCCCTGCATGACAACATGCTGCTGAGGATGGTAACGGTCATCAACGATCCGGTCACGACAACCGACGAGCTGATACCGTCAGGAGAGGCATCATCATATCGCTCTAATCCTCTCAGGATGGCAGAGTATACGCTCTCGCGCAAAGATCCCTCTTATGTCGGCAGGGCCAAGGCTGTGTATGAGCTCGAATTAAAACGGCGGAAGATGGTTGAAGGCGGGGACCTGACAGACGATCTGAAGGATATTTTTTCAAAGGCGGCTGAAAAGGGCCAGAACGCTGAACAGCTGCGCCAGTTCATGAAGGACACAAGCTTTGGCAGCGTGATATTTGCGGTCAAGCCGGGCGACGGATCTGCCAGGGAACAGGCGGCTTCATGCCAGAAGGTTCTTGGTGGCCAGGCGAATATGGCGGTCGATTATGCGACCAAGCGATACCGGAGCAATCTTGTCAACTGGGGCATGCTGCCTTTCACGATCAAGGACGGGGACCAGTCCGGTTTCAAGGTGGACGATTACATCTTTATCCCGGGCATTCGCAAGGCGGTGGCTGACAGCGCTGAAAAGGTGACTGCGTATATTATCAATGAAGGCGGAAAGAAGCCAATAGAACTGAGCCTGGGCAGGCTTACAAAGGAAGACAGAGACATCATATTGGCCGGATGTCTCATTAATTACTACGCTAAATAGATCTGGATTCACTTGTAGAAAAGAGGCCGAGTTGATCGGCCTCTTTTTGTTTATGATCATGCCGGCAAGAACAACCGTCTCTTGTCTCGCTGAAGTAGATCACTCGACATAAATAACCGCATTATCTGAAAAACGCATAATATTTCCGTCTGATTGGGATCGCAAGGAAGGTCACACCGAGACATCGAGTCAGCTGTCCTTGCCGACTTGCATATGATGGCGATTGTGTGTGTGATAGTAAACTGTATTCTGTGGCGATAGAATCGAAGACTCGCCGCGGTCGTTGAGTTGCTAATCAGAAAAGTGGCGCTGTTTCTTTTTTAAACTGTATTGCACAGTGTTACTGAGCTTATTTGGCGAGGGGAGATTCGGAGCCGCAGAAGACAGTTATGATTTCATATCGACTAAAGTGCTGGGATATGCCGGCCCTTGCCGGCTTCCACCAAGTACTGCAATATAGCAGATAATAACAACATGAGCTTACGCTATTATAAGATTTATACAGACATCAGACATGCCTTGTTATAATAAGGTTAATTGATCCTGGGAGGTAAACTGATGTTTGAACATAAAAAAGAAAAACTGGCCAGTCGCAATACTCTAGCAATCAGGCAATTGAAGTATCTTTTCTTTTCTCTCATCATTCTTTCAATATCCATCGGCATTGGCATTATCGGGTACCATTTATTCGGCGGGTTTTCATGGATTGACTCGATACTCAATGCATCAATGATACTCACCGGAATGGGCCCTGCCGATCATATCGAAACTACTGAAGGTAAACTCTTTGCGTCATTTTATGCCTTGTTCAGCGGTGTCGCTTTTCTTACCTTTGTCGGTGTTCTTTTTGCGCCGGTTTATCACCGTTTTTTGCATAAATTCCACCTGGATTATCAGGAAAAAGATCCGGACAAGAATAAAGCGGCCCGTTCCAAATAACGGAGTACTGTCTTCCGTTCTCGTTACCACTGATAACATTAATAGTTGCCATTGTCAGACATTTCATTATTTCCGGAAATAATCGTCAAAATTCTTTGCCATTCTATCGGCGTTTTTTCTCTGCCAACGCATTGATTTAGTGCATATCACATGCTAAACTACCGCTTATCTAATCACTGATTCTCCTTTCAATTTATGCACGAGTGGAGAAGAAGCACGGTGCTGACAGCGCCGTCGTAAAAACTTGGAGGAGCAAATATGATGACATGGAAAGCCCTTGTACTGGTGGCTGCGTTGTTTGCCGTCACCTGCCCTGCGATGGGGCAGGAAGACCAGCGTCGTTTCAAACTGATTCCTTTTACCGAGATGACCCCCGACCAACGCAAGTATGCCGAAGGCATGATGGCAGGTCCGACGTCATCGACAGGCAGCGCCGCGTTGAAACCGGGTGCGAACACCATCGGCAGCCCTTTTAATGTGTACCTGCGCAGCCCGTTGCTGGCGGAGCAATTACGCAAGGTCGCCGAGCATATCCGTTTCAAGAGCTCCCTCCCGACGAAACTGAATGAATTTGCCATTTTGATTACTGCGCGGCAATGGGGTTCGCAATACGAGTGGTTTGCGCATCATCGCCTCGCATTGAAGGCTGGATTGAACCCGGCATTAGCGGAAGATCTTGCCCAAGGCAGGCGACCCACCGGCATGTCCTACGACGAGGCGGCAATATACAACTTCTCACAGGAGTTGCATACGAAGCATGCAGTGAGCGATGCAACCTACAAGGCGGTAGTCGACAGATTCGGCGAGCAGGGCGTGATGGACTTGATCGCGGTTAACGGCTATTACGTGCTGGTGTCGATGGTATTGAACGTTGATCGCTCTCCGCTGCCGGATGGCGTCAAGCCGCCGTTGCGGCAACTCAAATAAACGCTGCGCTCAAGTGCGATAGCAGATCGTTCCCGTGGCGGTGTTTCAAAGAAGAGCACCTGACAACGGTTACCAGGCCGATGCTGCGCGGCGACAACTTGATAATTGCACTGTGCTTCCTGAAGATGTGACTCTGGACATCTTCACAGTGTGTGCAATTTACAAATTGAACACGTGATCGTGGACCAATCCTAAGATTGTCGGCTGTTACGTATAGCTGTGAGAAAGCCAGGTATGAGCAAACAGAGAACTATATCCGGAAGATCTCCGGTGTGAACCGGCAAGGGCAGCCGACTCTTTAGATAGAGTCAGCCACACTTGCCGTTTTTTAGGAGATTTGCTATCCCTTGCTCTTTATAAATTCCCTGAGCTCACGCGCCTTGTCATAGATCTTGTGCGAAGCGAGCGCCAAATAAAGCTCATTATGCAGATCGAGCATTTTATCATAAAGCTCATGTGTCTCTGCATCGGGCATTTTTTTGTTGTGGTTGTCAAACGAGACGCCCTCACGCACAGCCGTTGCAATGTCCGGATACAAACCGATGCTGGTGGCCGCCACAAGCATGGCCCCAAGGGCAGAAGACTGCTCGGAAACGCTCCTCAGCACTGTTTTGCCGTAAACGTCAGCCTGTATCTGGTTAAAGGTTGTGGAACGAGTCGCGCCGCCGCTGACCCGGATCTCTGTGATTTCGTTTGTCAGGGACTCGATGATGCGGATATTTTTGCATATCTCAAAGCAGATCCCCTCAAGCAGTCCGCGTATGACCTGCGAGCGCTTGTGACCGAGGGTGCAACCAAAGATGAGACCGACAGCAGTCGGGTCCCAGTATGGTGCGGCAGAGCCCGCGAAATGAGGGATCATAAGAATTCCCTCTGCGCCGGGGCGCGTATTCTTTACCTCGCTGTTCAGAATATCATACGCATCGATGTTCAGCTCTTTCGCCGCGCTGGTTTCGACCATGGAGAAGTTGTCGCGGAACCAGCGGTAGACTGACCCTGAAGTGTATATGCCGGCTTCCATCAACCACTTTCCGGCAACTGCCGAGGCTGTGCAGACCACCCGCTGCTGCTTGTCAAAGGCAGGGCGCTCTGAATGGGCCAGAATAAAGGAGCCAGTGCCGGTGTTGGCGCAGATCAGTCCCGGAACGACCACCCCGAGTCCAACTGCCGCTGACTGCTGATCGCCGCCCACGGATATTACAGGGATGTCAGCCCTCAGGTTAAACTCTGATTGAAAAGACTTTTTGAGAGTGCCGGCAATTGTACCTGAGGGTACAGCCTTTGCCAGCTTTTCTATCGGGATTCCGAACTTTGCGCAGAGTTCCGCGTCCCATTTCAGTTCGCTGATATTGAACAGCATGGTTCGTGATGCCTGGGTCCAGTCGGTGATGAATTCGCCCGTCAGGTGATGTATGATGAAATCGCTGACAGTAAGGAGTTTAAAGGCATCCTTGAATACATGTGGCTTGTTCTCTTTCATCCATAAGAGTTTAGGCAGCGAAAAATAAGCATCGATACGCAGGCCGGTCTTCTGATAAACATATTCTGGACCGAGTTCCTTGCGAATGAAATCGGCCTGGCCTATGGCACGCTTGTCCTGCCAGAGGATCGCGTTGTCGAGAGGATTTCCATCCTTGTCAACAGGGATTAAAGTTGACCTTTGCGAGATCACGCTGATTGCAGCGATATCACTTGCCTCGCCGGGGAAGAGCTTGATCGCCTGCTTCATGGTGTTGCGCATTGCCTTGAGCCAGGTGGCCGGATCATGGTCAATCCATGTTGGCGACAGGAAAATGCTGGCGTATTCTTCATAGGCCTCGCTGCAGATCTTCCCCCTGCTCGAATAAATTATGGTGCGGCAGCCGGTTGTTCCCACATCAAGACATGCAATATATTTGGTTTCTGACATGATAATCTCCCTTGTTTTATGGTTGATGAAACAGGAGCAAATTATGCTCCCGCGTCATTCCTGAAGAGTTTGATAAAGAGCTTTACCTCTTCGACCATGGCCTCCTCGGCTTCGTGCATAAGGTCCGAGAGATGGCCCGGCTTTTCTTTGGCGCAAAGGGCCTTCAGTTTTTTTACGGCAACCGAAGATATCTGTGTGTTCACATTTATTTTCGACACACCCTGGCGCATTGCCTTCTGGATGTCCTCATCCGGAACACCCGAGCCTCCATGCAGCACAAGGGGTATCGAAACCTTTGCGGCAATTTCCTCTATCCGGTCATGAAAAATCTTGGGGCGTCCCTTGTACTCGCCATGCGCGGTCCCGACCGCAATTGCCAGGGCATCCACTTTGGTTTCAGAGACAAAACGCACCGCCTCATCAACTTTAGTAAGATACTCTTCAGGGATTTCGCTCTGCTTATGATCAAAAGGCACTGAGCCCAATTCGGCCTCGACCGTTACGCCGACGCTGTGGGCGAACTTGACCACATCTTTCGTCTGCGCGAGGTTGTCGGCAAACGAGAGTTTCGAGCCGTCGAACATCACAGAAGTAAACCCGGCCTGTACGGCCTTGTATATCACATCTATTGACTTGCAGTGATCGAGATGCAGCACCATCGGAAGGCCGGTGCGGCCCGCAAATTCCTGCACAATTGTAGCAATGATCTTTATGTTAGCGACTTTGATGTACTGTTCGCCGAAGGCAAAGATCACAGGCGAATTTAGATCAACGGCTGCGCGGTAAACCGCTTCGGCAGTTTCGAGATTGTAGATGTTAAATGCTGCAATGGCTATGCCCTGCTGCCTGGCAGGCACAAGGACCTGATTCATATTGACTAACATAATGAACTCCTCCAGTCTTTTCGATTCGTTCTACGCCCATAATGCCGGCTGATTTACTTATTCAGAGAGGCCAGCCACGCCTTTGCCTTCGGATGTTCGAGCACCTTCGGATTCAGTACGAATTGCGGCGATCCTCCGGTCAGCAGTTTATTGATGTCGCGGACCAGAAGATAGGGCGAATTAGTGAGCGCCTCGGCAGTCGTACCCGCGATGTGCGAGGTGAGGGTGACATTGTCGAGTTCGAGCCATTTGCTTCCCTTTTGCAGGGGCTCCGAAGAATGCACGTCGAGTGCCGCGCCGCCGATGCGTCTGTTTTTGAGCGCATCAAAGAGTGCGTCTTCATCGATAAGGCCGGCCCTGGCAGTATTGATAAGTAAGGCGGTCGGCTTCATGAGGCTGAGTTCGGCTTTGCCGATAAGTCCTTTTGTGTCTTCAGTCAGCCTGGCATGGATAGAGACAAAGTCAGACTGTTTGAATAGCTCCTCTTTGGAAACCTTGATCGCGTTGGACTCACGGAGGGTCTCTTCCGAAACATACGGATCATATACCAGTATTTTAAGGTTGAACCCCGCAAGCTTCTGGGCAACAAGTTTTCCGATGTATCCGAAACCTACCAGTCCAAGGGTCTTGCCCGTTATCTCTGGCGTGAATTCTGAATTTGCGAACTTCTTTTGCCATACTTCCTGCTTGAGTGAATGGTGCGATCTGGCAATGTTCCTGGCCTCCGCAAAAAGAAGTCCGATGGCAAAATCCGATACGGCATGAGCGTTTCTGCCCATGATGTTGTGCACCACGATTCCGCGTTCGGTTGCTGCCGCTACATCAACATTTTCTTGCCCGGCGCGGGCGGCTCCTACAAGCCGCAGGTTCGGCATGGCATCCATGGTAGCTGCAGATACAGGTGCGAACAGTATGAGCAGCATCTCTGTGTCTTTGTCCGCATTCTGGAAGACCGACAGAACCGGTTCAGCGGTCGGTCCCTGTTTCTCGATTGGGAGACGCCGGTTCTGCAGGTTGACGGGGTCGCTCTCCCAGTCGTTGACCACGATGTTTTTATCTTTGACCATGAGTTCATCGCAGGCTTTTTTGAAGCCGGCTCCCGGGATCATTGCATCACCCGATATAAGTATTTTCATTTTTTCTCTCCTTCCGTGAAAAAAAACTTTGCGACGGGACCCATGTGTCAGGGTCCCGTCCTGTTCGTATGCACAACAGCGTCAGCTGCTAAACAAATTGTGCGAGTATCAATGTGCCTATCAGGCCTATGACAGCGGCTATAGTAGTCGAGGCTGTCCAGGTCTTGAATGTATCGGTCAGGGACATGCCAAAGTATTCCTTTACGATCCACAGGCCAGAGTCATTCACATGCGAAGCGCCGATCGCCCCTGCTCCGACCGCGACACAGACCAGCGCGGTGTCCAGGTTGGGATACACGGCCAGTACCGGCAGGATTATTCCTGCTGAAGTCATCATCGCAACCGTTGCCGAACCCACAGAGAATCTCATCGCGATAGCGATTACCCATGCCATTATCAGCGGGCTCATGTCCAGGCTTACCAGAACAGCGCCAATGACCTTGCCCATACCGCTGTCAAGGATGACCTTGTTGAACGCGCCGCCGGCGCCGATGATAAGCATGATGCCTGCCACAGGGCCGAAGCTGCCATCAGTCAGTTTCAACAGGTCTTCCCTGTTCAGCCCCCTTGCGAAACCGAGGGTCCAGTAAGCGAAGAATGTGGAAATAAGCAGCGCGGTGATCGGGTTGCCGAAAAATGAGACGTAAGGCATATAAGCAGCGTCTTTTGGCAGATAAAGTTCGGCGACTGTCTTTCCCACCATGATGAGCAGGGGGAGCAGGACGGTGAAGAGTGTCATGCCGAAGGGCGGGAGCTTTTCGTCAGGGGTGCGTTCTGTCTTGAAAAGATGCGCCGGAGGATCGAGCTTTACCCACTTTGAAATGAAATTACCATAAATCGGACCGGCTATGGCTGCAGCAGGCAAGCCTACAAGTAAACCATACAGGATAACTTTTCCTACATCGGCATGGAGAGTGGCTGTGATTGCCATGGCAGCAGGATGCGGCGGTACGATGCAATGGACTGTTATCAGGGCGGCCACGACGGGGATGCCGATTTTAGCCAGCGACATCCGCGCTTCGAGGGCGACGCTGAATACCAGGGGTATTAACAGGACAAAGCCGACCTGGAAAAAAACAGGTATGCCGCAGAGGAACCCTACGAACATCATTGCCCAGTGGGCCCTCTCTTTGCCGAAAGCATCGATAAGGGTCCTGGCCAGACGTTCGGCCCCGCCGGAGACTTCCAGCATCTTGCCGAGGATGGTGCCGAGGGCGAGGATTGTCGCTAGAAAACCGAGCGTTCCTCCCATGCCCGCCTCGATCGATGACGCAATTTTACCCAAAGGCATGCCTGTGGCAATGCCAAGGAACAGACAGGCGATGATTAAGGCCAGAAAAGCACTCATCCTGACAGTCATAATCAGAAAGATGATCATAGCGATTGAGGCAACTAAAATAAGCAACATTGTTGTTACATCATACATACCGCACCTCCTGCAGTTTTAGGTTAATACAGCTGCTTCAGTAAGATTTATCGCAAAAAAAGTGCTTAACCGCCAATATCCTGCTGTGCTTTCCTCCTTTCAATCCTGCGGGTTACGCAATATAATGCGCTTGGGTTGCTAACGCTTTTTGCCCGCAACGGCGAGCCTCGACCTGTTTATCCTTTCTACGCCTTCCGAACCCATTCCGAGAACGGTTGAGACATAAAGCATGTCTATGATGACGAGCTGAAGGATGCGGGAAACAAGCGCGTCAGAGCGGTATTTCGTTTCATTAGAAGAAGTCAGCAGGGTGACATCCGCGTATTTTGTGATGCTCGAGTTCCTGTAGCTTGTAAATACGATCAGATTTGCCCCGCTTTTTTTTGCGATCTTTACGCAGTCGATAATGTCCCTGCTTTCCCCGGAATGGGAGACGGCGATTACCAGGTCCTTATCGGTTGCATGGCTTGCTATCATGTTCATGAGGTGAGAGTCGGCAGTGGCAGTTACATGCATGCCGAGACGCAGGAATTTGTGGTATGCGTCAAAAGCTATATAAGAGGAAGAGCCCACTCCGATGAAAAGAATCTGTCTGGCCGCTTTCATCAATGCAACGGCCTTCTTTATATCATCGCCGGTAACGAGCTGCTGCAGGTCCTTTATGGAACGGGCAGTAGAGGCGATCACCTTTTTCATGATTGTCTCGATGGAATCCCCGCGGCCTATCTCACCGTATATGGACTCAAGGTGTTCGTGCGGGATTTCCTGTGCAATATTAACCCGAAAGACTTGGTATGAATCGAAGTCCAGCTTCCTGAGGAAGCGCATTACGGTAGTCTCGCTGGTTCCGCATTTGGCCGCGAGTTCGCTGATCGGCAGGAGGATTACTTCGGAGGTATGCTTGAAAATATAGTCTGCTATGACCTTCTGGACCGCGGAGAGTGTGTGGTATTTGGTCCGCATTGAGGCAAGGATTCCGTTCGGCATTTTAGCCATCCCCCTGTCTTTTAAAGGCAGCGTTGCTTTTTAACGCATTAGGTCAATGTTCAGTAGTTTTGTTACTATACGTGTAAAATTTTGAAATGTCAACATGATTATTGCAGGATTCAGTAAAGTTCTGTAAACGCGCCATCCTGTCTATTACAAAAGGTGATAATCAACAAATCTGCCTAACCAGGAATTGCTAATTATCGAAAGAAACAATCTGATTCTGCTTTAGGCAGACTGGCAGGAGTTAAAACATTATGTCGGTTCGAGACCTGAGCCTATTTCCACCCTGTATAAATTACATATAAGCATGTATTTTTTACATAAAAAGGGTACGCATGCTCTGAATTATCCTTTTTTTTCAATATGGTGATGACCGGCATTAAAATTGCCTGTTTTGTGCTGTCTGTCAAGCACGTCTCCGATAGGTGAAATTACATCATGTTCGTGTAATGGTAACATGCAGTTTATTCATTTATTTGAAGACGAGTGGGAACGCTTCAGGGAGAGGGCGGCAAGTCTTAAGGTGATGATGTAATGGCCGGGTCGGCAAAGGAAAAGTCCTTTGTTGGTTCGGCTTTTTTATTGAGATGATTTTTGAATTAGGAGCCTGAGCCGTCAATAGAATTAATAACTTCATTCGAGAGGGGACAGATGAAAAGATCTGAACATATTATCGGAAGAATATTGTTGGCGTTTATGTCCGTCTTTTTTCTCACCGGCACAGTGTATGCCGCCGAACAGATCGTTATCCCCTATAGTGAAAGTGGCGCTGCTCCAGTTGTTGCCACAGGCAGTGAAGTCTTTTATACCTCAGGCACCTACTATTTCAAAGAGACAGATCTGAAGGTAGCGGCCAGAAGCATCCCCATGGTATGGGAAAGGTCATATCGCTCCAACAAAATAGTGAAAAGAAGCAGCACCAGCACTACATGGAGCTATGGAGAGATGAGCGACGGGCCTTTAGGGTATGGGTGGTCAAGTCCCTGGTTTATAAGAATAGAGGGCGATGCCTATGTAAATGCCGACGGCCGCTATTTCTATTTCACAAAAGACTCAGGAGGAGTAAACTATCTGCCCAATCTGCCTGCAGGCCTGGTGCTCAGAAAGACAACAAGCGGCTATGAACTCCTCAAACGCGGAGAAAACACATATATATTCAATACTTTTGGCAAGCTTACAGCCGTAAAAGACCCGAGAGGCAATACAGCAACACTCACATATGACCCTGACAATAAACTATGATCCTGCCCCGAAATGACGGACACATCGAAAGGTTAGGTAAAATATAACCTTGGGAGGTGTCACATGCAGGAACACGGAGGTCGGAGGAAGTACGACAAGCAGTTTAAGGAAGAGGCGGTCAAGCTTGTCCTTGAGGG
>CAIJNL010000019.1 GCA_903822005.1 uncultured Nitrospiraceae bacterium | reverse complement strand
TATTGTATTGCTACAGCATATAAACCCGTTCGACTTGCATGTGTTAAGCACGCCGCCAGCGTTCGTTCTGAGCCAGGATCAAACTCTCAAATGTTTTCCTGACATCTTTATAAAACGTTGACTATTGTGTTTCTTTTTGAAGCTTCGTGGTCAGATCACCACGCACTTAGTTAGCTGTTTATCAAAGAGCGAATGGATATAATAAACAAATCCTTATTTTTTGTCAATACTTTTTCGAATTTTAACCGGTCCGCGATTGTAATCAGAAGAACTCATGGGAAAATGCGGGCTAACGCCCCGGCTTTCGGGCATAATTAAAGGCCGTGGACAGATACTCCCGAAAAGCGGGAACAGTAATGCATTTCCTTTACTAAAAGCGTGGAATCTGTTATAACATTCAGGGCGGGCGATTAGCTCAGTGGTAGAGCGCTTCCTTCACACGGAAGAGGTCGTGGGTTCGATACCCTCATCGCCCATTTTGCAGAACCCGGCATGCCTTTCACTATATCAGTCTTTTCTGAAAGTCCAGTAAGCATTAAGAAAATAATTAATCATCATTGCCGGAACTATTCCGGCGGCCTGGGCAATCTGCGGGGCCATGTACGGCAGCAGCAGACTCAAACCCACAAAAACGGAATAGCTTATGCAGAGCGACAACAGGGAGACCGTGTTGAATTTCAGCCCTTTTATATGGAATTTATCCCGGGTATTTCTCTCCGCGAAAGTCCAGTAATTATTGAGCATAAAGTTTGAAATTATAGAAAGCTCAATTGCGACCGGTGATGCAAGATATTTATTTATACCCGCGTAAATAAGGCATGTAAATGCGCCCAGATTAACGACAACGCCTGAAGAGCCTACAATTGCAAACTTGATAAATGTTTTACTGCTGTCGAAACGGATCCACCAGGCATTGAGAATAAACTCCACGATGTCCTTAATACCCAGCTTCGTCTCTCCATGCGCCCTTTCTGTATATACCACCGGTACTTCACGAACTACCGCATTATGAGACACTGCGCCATGCAGCAGAGCCATCAGAAAAGCATATCCCTGAACCTTCAGGTTATCGAAATCAATACTCCGCAGAACCGGAACACGTATTGCACGAAAACCTGCAGTACAGTCCCGGACCGGATTCAGCCCCGCAATATAGCGGGCGCACCGGTTACCCCACCGCGAGATCATCCTTCGCAAAAGACTCCAATTATCGGGGATTTTACCGCCCTTCACATACCGGCTGCCGATAACAAAATCGGCCCCTTCGTCGAGTGCCGCGATCAGACGGGGGACATCTGCCGGATCATGTGAAAAATCGGCATCCATCTGCATAATAACATCGGCATTCATCACGTCGAGCGCATACTTTATGCCGCGGATATATGCTGCGCCGAGTCCTTTTTTTTGCCCGAGAAGAAGACGCAGATTTGAACACTGCGAACACTTCTCTCTAACTACATCGGCAGTGCCGTCAGGCGATGTATCGTCAACCACAAGGATGTGCATATCGTGCGGAATGCTGCCAAACTCTGACTGCAACGAGTCGATGAGCAGGCCTATATTCTGCCGCTCGTTATAGGTAGGGATTATTATAACTACAATCGAATTTTTCATATCGACCCGGCAATAAAAGAAACTATGACTAACAAAATAATCAGAATCATGTCGCCTTCTCAAGCACTATAAAGCCGGGGCCGATCGAACTTTCAAATTTGTGATGGGGTATTTCGGGCCTCGAAAAATCGCGATAGTGACCCGAGAGGACCTCTTTTACTTTATATACCCCCGTGCCGTACTGCCTGTCGGCAAGGGCCTGTATCTCTGCGACTGATCTAACAGTACCAATAAATATGTAATCCGGCCTTGTCCGTCCGGTAAAGGCGTAGTCCGGCAATCTGCCGACAAGATCATTGCGTATGGCCTTGTCAGGATCAAGCTGACAACAATAATGCATTCCCGGGGCATAAAACATGGCGGGATAAACCATATTCGGAGGCAATACCTGCACGGCCTTTCCCGGAGGCAATTTCCGGATATACATAACAAGCGATTCGGGTCCTGTTGTATAATGGTTCAAATTCTCCCTTACATAATTATATATAGTTGAAGTCAATGGCTGTCCTCCAATGAAACCAAGAGCGGCCACATTTGTTGTCACTACGAGTAACGTCAAGCCAACAGCTAACACCCGACTCAAAGACCTGCCGCATTGCCACAATGCATATACAGCACAGGCCGTGACCACCGACCCAATCAGTATTAGCGGCACACCATACCGCATGTCTGCGTGCAGCGAAGCCCTGAATACCGGTTGGGGAGAAAATGTTACAGTTACTCCAATGTAAATAATCATGCCGACAACAATAAGCAGGCCTTCACCCGCAAGCGTCCTTACCTCTTTAAATAACCTGAGCGCAAAACAAGTCAAAAGGATAAAAGGGACCAGCAACGGGAAAAATTCAAATGAGCCCAGACCGGTTATATGCCACCAAAGCAGTATCCCATATCGGGCTATTCCAACAATCTCCCCCTTAACCGCAACATCATGCAGCAGGGGATTTGCGGTAATCAATACATATATTCCGCTGCATAAAAAAGCCCCGAAAACTGCACTCAGGAAAATAATTTGCTGTTTATTACGATAGCGATGCAACATCAGAAATAACGGCAATACGCCTGCTCTTGCAACAGCATTAAGATAGTTGGTGAACATTAGCAGAATGGCCATGAAAGCTCCGGAAATGGCCGTTAATACAGTACTGCGTAGAGATGACTTGGGATATGAGTATAGTGCCAGGAGCAGCGCAGTAAAGAGCATTGCGAGCGGGTAATATCTGCATTGTCTTATGTACAACAGATATGCCGGACTGGCCGCCACAAGCAAGACCGGAAGCCATGGAAGCAGAGAACCCGAAAAATGCCAGCGGACCCAGAAGAAGAGGGGAATAAGCGCCAGTAATCCTGCTGCCACAAATAAAAAGCGCGCTCCAAAGGTGGTCTCTCCGAACAGCCTCATGCCGGCAGCCGCAACCCAGTATTGCAATGGCGGCGTGTAAGTATTGATTAGATTTTCATCCAGTTCAGCGCCTTCCCTGTAACCTATAATATTGGCCCCATCAACACCGGTAAGTGTTCCAGTTTTAAGAAAGCTGCGCCCGAAAAGCGCTGTATTAGCCTCGTCATCCCACAGCATATGGTTAGTCAATCCAATAAACGCAAGCACCGTTGCCAATACCAGAGCGGTCCCCAATAACACATAATCCCGCTTTGCATGAATCTTTGATGCCGCGGCATCTGGAGCTGCAGAGGCTGACAGACTTTTGGTGCCCTTGCCGCTATCTTTGGGCACCGACTTTATTTTTCGTTTCATGCGAGATCCTTTTCTCTTCCCGCCGCTATAATGCCGGATATTTTATCAAACACTTCATCAACCGTTATCATCTTCATGCATACATTATCTTCGCATGGGGTATTGCGATGATTAAAGGCGCTTACGCATGGACTGCACGCAAGACGTTTCCATATAACACTCGCGGTTTCTCCCAGCGGCCCGAAGAGAAGCGGGGTTTCCGGGCCGAACATTACAACAGTCTTAATGTCTGTAAGTGACGCGAAATGTCCCGGTCCGCTGTCATTAGTAACAAGCACGTCAGCAATCCAATATACGGCAATCAGTTCCTCAAGTGTCGTATGTCCCGCCAGACAGACAGCCCTTGCAGAGTTTAAGCTGGCAGCTATTGACTCGCAAACCGGCTGCTCTGAGGGTGCGCCGGTGAAGAGCACGATCAGTCTTTTGTCACTATCAAGCAGTCGCCGGGCCAGCCCGATAAATCTTTCGGTCCCCCACTTTCTGATCGGCAGCATATCACTTGCATTGGGATTTAAAAGAACAATCCGGCTGCCTTCTGTAACGCCAAGCTTTTGAAGAGTTGTTCTAACCTTATCAAAAACATGCTCAGGGGGCTTAACGAGCGTGGGCAACGGAAGCTTTTCGTCACTGGTGACTTTGAGCATGGGACATTCGGACAGAGGCCTCGTTACTGCCTGCACAAGCAGGTCATACTGATGCACCACATGTATATACGGGTTGTACTGCACTTTATGTGTCATTAGGTCCCCGCGATACGGCAAATCGGCAGAATAACGATGACAGCCCGCCCTGACACGGGCACCTGAAAGATATGAAATTATGGCTGAAGCCCTTGAAAAAAACTCCATGTCAATAACCGTGTCTATTTTATGCTTTCTGGTTTTAAATAAGAATCTGAGCATATCACGGCAGAAGCTTGCAAGACTCTCCTGGCTGACCTCAAATACATTTGCAGAATCAACCAGGCCCATTATGTCCAGAACAGGCCTGTTCTCCCGGAATACGCAGAAATATACATTTTCCCGGCCCACCATGCCTTCGGCACGTTTGATGGCCGAATGGGCGAGCACACTGGCTCCCTGCTCGGTAAGCTTAAGGAAAAGGATTTTTTCAGGAACGTACTGACCGGATACCTTGCCGGCAAACAATTTTATTATGCGGTCAAATCCGGTAAGCAAAAAACACAAAGGGATGCCGGCATACCTGTCAAGTTTTATTATCGTTTTAGGAGTCATTAGCTTGCAGTTTCCCCTGTGAAGTCAGGCACCTTGGCCCTGCAGACCTGTCAGCCACAGTGCTGCCGCATCACGCCCGCGGTCTCTTTAACACCTAGCTCAAGAGATCTGCGCCAGTCCGCACAGGCCCCGGCTTTATCTCCTGCCTGCAGCCTCCCCCATCCCCGACTGTAATAAATAGCGCCATTTTGAGGACTCAGACGCAAAACCTCAGTGTAGTCAGACACTGCATCAGCATATTTTTTCACCATCATATATAAGGTGCCCCGATTGTGATACGCATAAGCGAAGTTTGGGTTTAATGCTACTGCCCTGCTGAACTCGGCTATTGCGCCATCGTAATCTTTCTGTATAATTTTTATATTCCCACGCTCGTAATACGCCCTGAAATTATCAGGGTCTATCTCGATGATCCTGTTATAATCCGAAAGCGCCCCCGCATACTCATTTTGTTCCGTCTTCAGCAGTGCCCTGTTGAAAAATGTCTGGAGATATACCGGATTTAACTCTATGGCCTTATCGTAATCCTGCATCGCGCCATAATAATCCCTGAGGGCTTTTTTTACATTCCCGCGGTTAACATATGCCGCAACATACTCCGGCACAAAGTCCAGCGCCCTGCTATAATCGGCGATTGCATTTTCGAGCTCTCCATGGTCCTTTTTTATGTTGGCACGGTTATAAAATGCGAGGGCCAAATTGGGCTTGATCTCTATGGCCCTGTTGTAATCGGCCAAAGCGCCCGCATAATCTTTTTTCCATTCGATTTTCGCGGTGCCGCGATTATTATATGCCAGGAAATTCCGGGGATAGGCTTCAATTGCCCTGTTATAATCTTCGATCGCCCCGGAATAATCCTTCAGGTCTTTTTTGAAATTACCCCGGTTATTGTATGCCGCATCCACGTTTGGATACTTTTCAATGACATCATTAAACAATGCAATACTGTCCTTCCAGACCTTAATCCTGTCATAAGAGACGGCGGAAAAGACAATGCTATAAACCACAAGTGAAATCAGGAAGGTTTTTTTAATCCAGCCTGGTCCGTCGCCTGCTCTGTCGGCAATGCGGCAATAAACCCATCCCAGAATGAGGAAAAACCCTATATAGGGCAGATACGCGTAACGGTCACAAACCATTTCGTCGCCCATAGGAACTATTTTCAGGACCAATACAATATTAATCAAAAAGAACAGGACACCGAAGATAAGCTCTCTTCTGTAGTTTTTAAGCCTATAAATCAAAAACGCGACAGCGGCGGCAGCAAGCGGGGCCATATAAAACCAAAACGGAAGAAGCCCGTCAATCTTGACCGGATAAGGATAAAGGGCCGAAAGTTTCACGGGAACCAACACTTTGAACATGTAGAATGCAATGGAATATGCGACAATAAATGTCCTTTCGAATACTGAAAAAACATACTGACTTTCCAGATGTCCGGCATCTGCTCTTAAAACAAACGTCAAAATACCGAAGACAAGCGAAAGAGCAAAAAACGGGATTTTTTCTGCTATTGCCCTGACGTCATATTTTCTTTTGCAATAATAATCGGCAAGGCAGAATAAAAGAGGCAGAACAACAGCAGCGGACTTGGACAACAGGGACATGATAAAAAAGAGACAGGCTAAAACGATATATCTGGCATTATAATCTTTTTTCAGGTATAGAATATAGCAATAAAATGACGCAAGATAAAAAAGCGAATAAAGCAGTGTGCTTCTGGTCGAGGCCGGAGCGACCGCGCCGGTATTCAGCGGATGTATGGCGAAAAGCAGCGCCACAATGACAGAGATCTCCACCCTTTGGGTAAACTGCCTTACAATGAAAAAAAGCAGGGCTATATTAATCAGATGAAGGAGCAGGTTGGTCAGATGGTATATCCGGGGATCAAGACCCCCTATTTTATAATCTATCGCATATGAAACATAGACCAGCGGCGTATACATCGAGATCAATGGCTTCGTGAAAAATGTTTTGATACTCGAGGCACTAAGCGTCCTGATTTCCATGTTTTCGTATACGTTTTGATTATCGTCCCATCGCACAAACCCGTTGTTGATAGAGCCGGAATAAACAACGACTGTCAACAGCAGTATCGCGGACAGCAGTAAAAGTGTTTTAACACGCGGATTGAGGCCAGACGAGTTGATGCCGGCTGCCTCTCTTCCGGGGGATGCATCTGCAGGCACATATATCTTCCCCGCCTTTTTTTTATTTCTTTTCATTCCCATAACATTAACCAGGCTCTAAGATACTATTTAGAGCTATGCCTTTTCAACCCGGACCCCCGGACCAGACTCATTCACCCCTGATTCCGATATCAGTATTCACTTACTTGCAGTATTTCCCGAGCAATCCTGCGCTCTCAATGTCACCAAGTTTTGCGCTCTCTTTCCAGTCCGAACAGGCTCCCTGATTATCGCCGAGTTTCATCCGGCACACAGCGCGATTATAAAATGCATTCTTATCATTGTCGCCTAAGGCCACTGCCGAGCTTAATGTGCTGATTGCCTCTCTGCACATCCCGCCCAGTGCCTGGGCATTGCCCAGGTTTGCCATGGCAGACACATCACCAGGACGCGATGCGGCAAGTCTTGAGCAGTCGGCCACGGCGCCTCCTGTGTCTCCGGATTCGAGACGCAGGCTGCATAAAACCGCGAGGGCTTTGCCGTCATAAAGATCTGATTTGGCCGCCTCTTCGCAATCCTTGATTGAGCCTTTTAAATCTCCCGCCTCACGTCTTACAAGACAGCGCGAATGGAATATTTCATAGCTGTCAGGGGCTATTTTCAATGCCTGTTCATAATCAGCCATGGCGCCCGAATAATCTTTTAAGAAAGATTTTGCGCTCGCCCTGTTAACATAGGCAGCGACCCACAACGGATCAATTAGCAGTGCCCTGTTGCAATCATCTATTGCGCCGATATAATCTTTTACGGCAATCCTGGCTACACATCTGTTATTGTAGGTCAGCGGGGACTTCGCACCCGTCTTGATGACCTCATCCCACAATGTCAGACTGTCTTTCCATGTCCTGTTTTTATCATACGCCACAATTGACAGGGCCAGTGCCGCAATAATCATCACTGCCGACAGAAGCACAAACACCTTTGATCTGAACGGCCCCTTACCTTGCCTCGCCCTGCTATAAGCCAGGCCGACTATGAGAAAAATCCCGATGCCCGGGAGATACATATAACGGTCGCAGACAAAATCTCCGCCCATGGGGATTATCCGCAGCAGCAACGCTATATGCACTATAAAGAACCCGGCGCCAAACATGAGCTCACGCCTGAAATCGCGGGCCCATATGATCAACCCGGCAATGCCCGCCAGAACCAGCGGCGACAGGTAGAATTCCCAGGGCAATAAACCGGCGACTTTATCCGGATATGGATAGTACGGCGAGAGATTTATTGGCAGAAACAGCTTGACTATATAAAATGCCAGCGCATAACAAACAAGAAACACCCTCTCGATAAATGAATAAACATATATGCTCGCCAGGGTTCCCGCATCCTGTCTGAATATAAAAGTCAGCACACCAAATATAACTGAAAGCACGAAAAATGGCACTTTCTCTGCCGCGGCCCGTTTATCAATCTTTCTGCCGAAATAATAGTCTGTTAAAAGCAGCAGCACCGGCAGGGTAACCGCAGCAGATTTGGACAATAGTGACAAAATAAATAAGATCAGCGCATAAACGAGATACCTGTTCCTGAATTTATGGTCCAGATAAAGCAAATAACTGTAGAAAGCCGCCAGGTAAAATGACGAAAAGAGAAGCGTGCTCCTGCCCGAAACCCATGCCACGGCACCCACATTCATAGGGTGTATGGCGAAAAGCAGGGCTACAACTCCGGCGATCTCTTTTCCCCGTGCGAACCGCCCGGCTATAAAATAAACGAGACTTATATTCAGCAGGTGAAGGATCAGATTAACAAGGTGATAAATGCGCGGATCGAGCCCGCCTAACTTGTAGTCGATCGCAAAGGAAATATAGGCCAACGGCGTATACATGCCGGAAAGAGGTTTCGTAAACCAGTGCTTTATGTTCGCTGCGCTGAAATCCCTTATGGCATAATTTTCATAGACATTCTTATGATCGTCCCAGTTGGTAAAACCGTTGTTTATTGAGTTGGAATAAACAGCCGTGGCAAGCAATAAAATAATGGCCAAAACAAGAATAGTCCTGCCCCTTGCAAGCGGCAATACGGGGAATAAGCCACCTTTAATTTTGTCACCAGGTCTTTCTGGCGGAATAACTGCCATATTCTTCTTTGATTTGCTCATTGCCGGTAATCATGCCCCCATATATGCAGCCGCAGAATATTATAACAAAACTGTCAGTTACAGACGCGTCAGCTGAAATGCGGACAAACAATGAACAGAGCAAAGCGGACTTCCGGGGAGGGCTATGCCAACTTTTCTTCAACTATTTTGCGAAAACACTCTGAAGTGCGGATATTCTCGTAAGTCCTGGATGTCTTTATATAGTTCCAGTTATTGTACCCTTTTTCTATAGCATCTCTCAGGCACTGGCATGCCCTCTCCGGCTCATTTCTGGCCGCAAGGAGCTCTGCCATGCTGTTCAGGGCATAAATATTGTTTGGACTTATTTCGAGCGCGCTGATTATATCGCGCTCAGCGCCTTCAAGATCGCCCATCAAGATCTTGTGAAAGCCGCGGTTGTTATATGCCATGTCGCTGTGCGGGTTAAGTTCAATGGCCCTGCTGTAGTCCTGCAGGGCTTTCTCGTATTCACCCACCTTCTGATGCGCGTTCCCGCGGTTTATGTATACAATGGTGAAGTCCGGCCTGATTTCGAGTGCCCGATTGTAGTCGGCGACAGCCAGGTCGTGATGCCCGCGCTTTTCATATTCATTTCCCCGGTTATTGAGCGCCCGGTAATCCTGCGGATTATTCTTGATCAGGTGACTGTAGTAACCTATAGGGTCGCGTTTACGATCTATATCCAAGACACCCCTCTGAGAAGTCCTTATTTATATACGACGTTAAAAATATATGTTAAGATATACAAAATGTCAAGGCCGATTTTGCCAGTGCGCCTTGCTGACAGTTAATATTAACAGTTTTATCAAAATAACTTGATTCTATTTGTTCTGGAGGTGGGATTTGCATGTCGCGGTTGTCGGAACAGGTTATGTAGGTCTTGTCACAGGCGTCTGCTTTTCGGAGTTCGGTGTAAATGTGACATGCGTCGATAATGACAAGGGAAAAGTGAAGTCGCTGAAAAAGGGCGTGGTGCCTTTTTATGAGCCGGGGCTGGACGACATGGTCAAGAGGAACCATGCCGAAGGCAGACTCAAATTCACCTCTGAAATAGCCGGGGCCATCGAGGAAGCGCTTGTGGTCTTTATAGCCGTGGGCACCCCGCCACTCAGCGACGGCTCTGCCGACCTGAGCTACGTGGATGCTGTCGCGAAAGAGATAGCGCAGCACATCAAAAGCTACAAGGTAATAGTTACAAAAAGCACGGTGCCGGTCGGAACAGGCGAACGGCTGAGAAAGATCATCTCTGACAACCTTAAGCAGCCGGTTGATTTCGACATTGTCTCGAATCCCGAATTTCTGCGTGAAGGCGCGGCCATCGAAGACTTCATGAGGCCCAACAGGGTAGTCATAGGCGCCGACAGCCAGCAGGCCATAGCCATCATGAAAGATCTGTACAAGCCGCTTTATCTGATAGAGACTCCGATCGTCATTTCCAACATAGAGACGGCAGAACTCATAAAATACGCTGCCAATGCCTTTCTCGCAACCAAGATATCCTTTATAAATGAGATATCAAGGCTTTGTGAAAAGGTAGGCGCTGATGTAAATGTTGTTGCCAAGGGAATGGGCCTCGACAACAGGATAGGCCCCAAGTTCCTGCATGCGGGCGCGGGGTACGGCGGGTCCTGTTTTCCGAAGGACACAAAGGCGCTTATCAGTATAGGAAGCGCACACGGGGTCGACATGTCAGTAGTGGATGCAGCCGTAAAGGCAAACAGCCGGCAGATAGAGTGGATGAGTGAAAAGATAAAAGCGGCCATCCCCGACAGCAGTGGAAAGACGATCGCCATTCTCGGTCTGTCATTCAAGCCTAATACGGATGACATGCGGGATGCGCCATCCCTCAACATTATAAGAGATTTGCTGAAGCAGGGCCTGAAAATAAGGGCATATGATCCTGTGGCCATGGAGAACGCAAAAAAAGAGATATCCGGAATCACCTTCTGCGCGGATGCCTATGATGCATGCGCGGGCGCCGACGCGCTCGTGATTGTGACGGAATGGAACCAGTTCAGAAGCCTGGATATGGACCGTATCAAGCGTCTTTTGAAAGGCCTTCTGTTTTTTGACCTTAGAAACATCTACTCCCCGGAAAAAATGCGCGGACTGGGGTTTACTTATTACTGCGTGGGCAGAGGCTAAAATGGTGTCAGCTGTCTGTATTGGGCACAGTCTGCAGCCGGGTATATTGAAAGCGCGGTTTTATTTCACATTCTGTTGTCATATGACCACAATCAACCCCTTGCTTCGCTGGGGATTAGCCTTACACATCAACAATGTTACTTGTGGCATATTTATTGCTTTTTTTACATTACTGTTTTTGATATTTTTTGCTTGACATTGTATCAAGCAGTTAGTATAAACTATCACAAGTTTTAAAAGACCCCATTTCGGGAGCCTATTCTTGCAGTCTAGAGAAGGGGGTGATAGAAGGAAGGGCATAGTAGACAGTAGACTTTTTAGCAAAGTTGTAAAAGCTTTAGTACCTCTGCCCTTGGCAGAGTAAACTGAACTAACCATGGGGGTTAGGAAGTGAAAAAATTCATTATTTTTGCAGTAGCACTTTTCGTGCTCGGTTTTGCGGCAAGCTCGTTCGCAATCCAGGCCGAAATCCCGGCTGACACCACAGCAGCCATCGCAACGGGCGGCACGCAGGTAACCATCGGCGGCGAGCTCAGGATCCGCGGGTCCATCAGGCAGAACCCGGGTGACTTTGACCGCAACCAGGCTCTGACCACATCGAACACCACATTTGGAAAAAGCGAGCATATGCTCTATGATTCCAGGTACAGGCTCAATGTAGAAGCCAAAGTGTCTCCGAACACAATCGGATTCATCCAGCTCGAAGCAGCCGACACCGGCAAAAACACCGGTGAAAACTCGACTTGGGGCGCGGCCGACAGCGGCGTGGCAGCCAGGAGCTACGGCGGAACTTTCAGGTTGGGCGACCAGAAGCAGAATGAAATGCGCGTTCTTCAGGCATGGATTCAGCACTCTGGTTCAGGCCTCTTTGGAATTCCTGCCTATATCAAGATCGGTCATCAGATGATTACTGTAGGCGCAGGCGTATTTTATAGCCACTCCCTGCAGGGCGATGATGCCATCGTAGTCGGAATCAACCCGATTAAGGGTCTTGACATTTCTTTCACAACCGTAAAGTTGTGGGAAGGCAACACAAACTCTGCTGACGATCAGGACATGTATTCATTGGGCATTAACTATGCCATCAACAAAGACGTATCAATCGGCGCTGATGTCAGCATGATTCAGAGCCAGAACGGTACCAGCGGCGCTCCCGGCGCATGGGGCTTAAGCTCAGGCGCATTACAGACAAAAGCCCTTTATTCAAATCTTTATAACATCGGCGTAAATGCAAAGGCCAACATCCAGGGTTTCAAACTGTATGGTACTGCTGACTTCCAGACCGGTGGCGACAATGTTCCGCCGAAATGGCATTACAGAGGCTTTGCTTTAACAGCCGGCGCAGCCTACACATTTGCTCCTGTAACCCTGTCTCTTGACCTGGGCTATGGCAGCGGCGACAGCGCAACTGATAACAAGGTAGGAACTTTCCTTACCTCACAGTCAGATGTTGTGCATTATACTTTCGTATATGACTACATGACCGCCAATGCTGCAGGCAACATCGCAGGCGGACTTCAGAACACCATGTTCGTAAAGCTTGGCGCAGGTGCAGATGTTATGAAGGGACTCAATATCGCTGGTTCCTTGACACTGCTTAACGCAGCCAAGAGCGCATTTGGCGGCGGACTCCTGACCACGAATGCAGGAACATCAGTAACACACAAGTACATCGGTACCGAAATCGACACTACGCTTACCTATCAGATCGACAAGGGCCTTAAGTACTTCGTAGAAGGCGGCTACCTCTTTGCAGGCCGCTTCTTCAAGGATGCAACCGCTGGTACCCGCGGGACTGACAGATATTCAGATCCTTGGGCAATCAGGCACGGAATACAGCTCAACTTCTAAATGAGCCATGCGGCTTAGGCCGTATGAATGAAGCAAAAGAGAGCGGCTGCCTTCGGGCAGCCGCTCTCTTTTTATAATGCAGGGACAGCCAAATGTTGCCGCCCGCCTGTTTTGCCTTTTTTTCAATACTGCATTATCTCAAGAAAATCCCTGAGGTCTTTTTCTTCTTCTCCTTTTGCAGTGTACAACCGCTCTCTGAGATTGGCCGTCTTCTTCACCCTGTCGCCCTTATAATCAGTATCTGTCTGTATCGCCTTGTCCATTAGCTCGGAGGCCTCTCCGTACCTACCCAATTTATTGTATGCGAGGGCCATGCCGTAATAGGGCAGCGAAAACGCCCTGTCACGGCGCACTGAATCCTTGAATGAGTCAATGGCCTTTTCATAAAGACCCATCCTGTACAGCGCCATGCCCAGACTGTAAAATGCCAGCTCAGGGGTGCCGTAAAGCGGATTTGCGAGGGCCCTGCGGAACGAGTCGGCTGCCGGCTGCCACTGTCCGAGCTGCATATAAGTGACACCGAGATTATTGTACGCATCCGGAAAATCCGGAGCAAGGCTTACGGCTTTGAGAAAATATTTTTTTGAGTTCTCATAATCCTCAAGCTGAAAACATGTCAGGCCCAGATTGTATGCGACATCTTTGTTGTCAGGGTCTTTCAGCATGGCCTTCTGGAATTCTACGTAGGCAAGCTGTATCTTTCCTTCACCCAGGAAAGCCATGCCCATCTTGTTGTGGTAATTCGCATCATTCTCAGAAGCTATATGTGAGGAAGAACAGCCTCCTGCCGCAAGAATAACGATCGTTAAAAGTACATATATGGATTTCATCGTCCCTCTCTTCATCACTGCCCCCATTTAACGCTTTTCTTTGCCTTCCTAAGCCCTTGCAATTGTTTTTTCTTCGTTATACCAGGGTAGCATAGGCGCACTCATCAGCATAAGCTTATTATACATAATAACGGGCTGTTCTGCAGCAAGGGTGGCTGCAGCGTCTTTTGCCGCGCCGCCAGTCATCACACGATGCTGTTTGTTCCTGTTTATTTATATGATAAAATCTATGATAATATATCTGGATGGAAAGCTATACAGGCCCTGAAGAGACGGCAAATAAGGCATCCGGCAGGATCGAAAAACATCCTGTCTTCTCAAGGACAACTATCCGGATTGTCTGCATAATAATACTCTGCATTGCTGTATATTCCAATACCTTTAATTCGCCTTTTATCTTTGACGATGAAACATATATACAGGGCAATCCGGCCCTGAAGGATTTCTCTTATTTTACATCCTCTGCAAAGGCCGATTTATTGCCCAACAGCCTGGGCACCCTAAAAGAACAATTCAGAAACAGGATAATCGGACATTTTTCCTTTGCCCTGAATTACTGGATCAACGGGTTCGACGTGAGAGGATATCATCTGGTCAATCTCTTGATTCACTTGCTGAACTCCCTGCTTGTTTACCTTCTGATGATCCTGACCTTCAGAACACCTTTTTTAAAAGACAGGACTGCTTCTGATCCCTCTTTTAATGCTGAAACCCCTAAGATGCTTGCCTTTCTGTGCGCCCTTCTGTTTGCAGTCCATCCGATTCAGACCGCGGCAGTCACCTACATTACCCAGAGATTCACTTCCCTTGTCACCCTCTTTTATCTGCTTTCACTCGCTTTTTATATTAAAGCCAGACTTTCAGAGCGGTCTCCGCACCGTTACGCATGTTTTTTTATATCTCTTTTCTCGGCTGTCCTTGCAATGAAGACAAAGGAGATCTCCTTCACCCTGCCCGTAATAGTCTGCCTTTATGAGTTCATGTTCATGAGGGGTCGTCTTATAAAGAGAATTGTCTATCTCTCGCCTTTCCTGCTGACACTGGCTATTATACCTCTGACCCTGCTTTATCCAGGCACCCCGGATTCCATGATTAAGGATGTTTCTGAGGTATCGCAGGAGACTGCCGATATTTCCCGCCCTGATTACCTGTTTACGCAATTCAGCGTGATAGCCACCTATATCAGGCTTCTCATTTTGCCGGTCGGTCAGAACCTCGATTATGACTATCCTGTCTATAGCTCTTTCTTCATTCCTCAGGTCTGGGTGCCTTTTCTCTTCCTTTTGTCGGTTTTCATCCTTGCTGTATACCTGCTTTATCGCTCACGGAGGGAAACTGCCCGCTCATGGGGTTTCCGCTTTATCTCTTTCGGCCTTCTCTATTTTTTCACAGCACTCTCTGTGGAATCGAGCCTTATACCAATAAAGGATGTGATCTTTGAGCACAGGGTATATCTGCCCTCTTTCGGCTTTTTCGTCTGTATCACTGTGAGCATCATGCTGATTAAAACCAGGATGCCCGGACAGTTTAACAGGGCGCTCTTGCCCGCCTTCCTGATTGTCATAATGATACTTGCGGGCGCGGCATATGCCAGGAATGCGGTATGGGGCAGTTCTCTTTCATTGTGGGAAGATGTTGTCAAAAAAAGCCCCTTGAAGGCCAGACCTCACAATAATCTTGGAAATGCTTATTTCAGCGCCGGCGATATCGACTCTGCGATTAATGAATACCAGTCGGCAATAAACCTTCAGCCCGACGATGAAGAGGCCCACTACAATATGGGCATCGTTTATCTCCGTCGCAATCTGCTCGATGAGGCCGCGGGCGAGTTCCGCGCTTCGATAGAGGCCAATCCTGATTCTGATGATGCTCATTTAAATCTCGGTATTGCGCTTTACAGGCAAAACCGGTTTGCGAAGGCTCATGCTGAATTTCTTAATGCGCTCGAAATAAACCCGTCCAATATCGAAGCGCATAACAATCTCGCCATTTATTACAATACGCAGGGCAAACCTGCCGAGGCCATAAATGAATATTTGACAATGGCAGCGCTCGACCCCGACAATGCCGAGCCGTATAAAGATCTTGGGTTCATCTACAATAAACTTAACCGGTCAGATGATGCTATCGGTGCTTACCTCACTGCTGCCAGGCTAAATCCCGCTGATGCCGGCACGCGTTTCGGCCTTGGCATGTGCTATCTGAAAAAGAAGGCGTTTAACGATGCCCTTCAGCAATTTAATGCTGCCCTTGCCATTGCCCCTGATTATGCGGAGGCGCGCAAATACGCTGATTACCTTTCCCGGAGATAGCTAACGCGTCGAATCGGCCAGCTCCTTCAGCAGATCTTCAACTGCATCCATTGATTTTTCATTGGCCTGGCCCTCCAGTCGGAACTCAAATCCATTTTGCAGAAATCTCAAAACATGTCCCTTGCCCATGCCTTTCTGCACCACAAACAGTTTATCGAGCACTCTTTCAGCAAAGCCTGCCGGCAGTTGCTGTTCCTCTGCGCCCCTGAAAATAAACCGGTAATATCCGCCGGTAAATACGATTTTAGACATAAAGAGCTGCTTCGCGAAGAGTTTTATCCTGATCACATGAAGCAGATTTTCAACTTCAGCAGGCATTCTGCCAAACCGGTCGGTCATCTCGGCGCTGTAACTTTCTACGGCATCATTCGCTTTAAGTGATGCAATCCGTTTATAAAGACTCAGCCTAAGAGTGATATCAGGCACATACTCTTCGGGGATAAAGGCCGCAAGGGGAAGCTTTATCTGCGGTTCAAAGTCTTCAGTCACTTCGCGTCCCTTCAGTTCCGACACCGCATTTTCAAGCATCTCCATATACATGTCAAATCCGACCTTGTAAATATGCCCCGACTGTTCGCCGCCCAGCAGGTTGCCCGCGCCCCTGATTTCAAGGTCTTTGAGCGCAAGCCTGAAACCGGCGCCAAGATAACTCATCTCCTGTATCGCCTGAAGCCGCTTCTTCGCATCGTCTGTCATTATGTCCTCGCCGGGGACCAGGAAATATGCGTAGGCCTGCACACTGCCCCTGCCTACGCGTCCCCTTAACTGGTAAAGATCAGACAGTCCGAAGGTGTCGGCCCTGTCGATAATGATGGTATTTGCGGTCGGGATGTCAAGACCTGAACTTATGATGGCGGTGCTGACAAGCAGGTCTATCTCCCTGTTCAGAAAGGAGAGCATCATCTTCTCCAACTGGTGCTCCGCCATCTGGCCGTGAGCATAAGCTATGCGGGCAGCCGGTACCAGTTTTTTGAGATATACAACCACCTTCTCGATATCATGGATCCGGTTATGGACAAAAAATATCTGCCCCGCCCGCTTCAGCTCTCTTTCAATCGCCTCCCTGATCGTTCTGTCGTTATGCCCTGAGACCACGCTCCGCACCGCCAGTCTTTCCTCAGGCGGTGTTTCTATCGTCTCCATCTCGCGTATGCCTGAAAGCGACATATGCAGTGTCCTAGGGATCGGCGTGGCAGTGAGCGTGATAACATCCACACCCAGCCGCAATTCCTTAAGTCGTTCCTTTTGTGCTACGCCAAAACGGTGCTCTTCGTCTATAATGATCAGGCCAAGGTCCTGAAACTGCACTTTTTTCCCCAGAAGCATGTGTGTCCCGATTATAATATCCACCTCGCCCTTTGCAAGGGACGCAATGGTCTCTTTGGCTTCCCTGACGCCTTTGAAGCGGCTAAGATAATCTATCTTTACAGGAAAGGCAGAAAACCTGGACCTGAAGGTCCTGTAGTGCTGCTCTGCCAGCAATGTCGTGGGCACCAGCACGGCAACCTGCTTTCCGTCATAAACTGCCCTGAATGCCGCCTTGATGGCAACCTCGGTCTTGCCATAACCAACATCACCGCATATGAGCAAGTCCATCGGCTGGTCCGACTGCATATGTTTCCTTATGGCTTCTGTCGCCTTTATCTGGTCTTCGGTCTCTTCATACTGGAAGAAATCGTCAAATTCCGCATGCATGGGAGTATCTTCGCTGAATAAATATCCCCTTGATACCCTCCTCTCGGCATACAGCTTGAGCAGTTTTTCCGCCATCTCCTTTACGCTTTTTTTGACCCGCCTTTTGGTATTCTGCCACCGTTTGCTGCCGAGCCTGTCCAGCACGGGCGCATTGCCCTCGCCGCCGCTATATTTGCTGAGCCTGTCTATGCCCTGAAAAGGTATATAAAGCCTGTCACTGCCCGCATATTCGAGCGTGATGATGTCCTCTTCAGATCCTTCTATGCGCTCCCTGTGCAGTCCCACGAACTTGCCTATGCCATGGTCCCTGTGGACAACAAAGTCGCCGGGCTTCAAATCGTCCATGGTAAGCAGCAGCTTTGATACCTTTGATCTTTTTATGGGCCTATAAGCCGGCTGTTCGCCAAATATTTCTCTGCCTGTGAGCAGCAGCAGGCCCGGAAGATGCATTCCCGACGAAAGTCTGCCCTGGGTAACGAAGACAGACCCTTCATACAAAGATGACTTTTCCGTTGATATCACCGGGGCGACAAGGTTGCTTGTCGAAATTATGTCCTTGAATCTTTCGACCTGGGCTGCTGATGGCAGCACTATTGCGGTTTTCTTATTCTGGAATTCGAGAGACCTGGCGATGTCCAGCGCAGGCCGGGATTCTTCCGGAATAATACCGAGCCCGCTGATGGAAAGTTCACCGGAATCAATCCCCTCCCCCGCAATAGCCAGATGTGAGAACAGAGTCAGTCGCTGACTTATTTCAACAAGCCCGGGACAATCAGGACTGGCGGCGGAATTTAGAAAAATATCAGCGTTCCAAAAAGAGAGCAAACTGCCCGACATGCCGGCATCACCGTTCTCGTTGTCCGGCAGAATTTCTGATGCGGGATAAACAATAAGCTCCTTCATTGTTTTTATGGACTGTTGCGTCTCGATATCGAATGCCCTGATCAGGTCAATCTCGTCGCCGAAGAGTTCGACCCTGACAGGCAGTTCCTCTGTGGAGGGATAAATGTCAAAAAGCCAGCCCCTCTCGGCATATTCGCCCCTTTCCATCACAACGCTCACCTTGCGATAGCCCATCCTGATCAGCACATCTTCAAGTGATGCACGCAAAATATTCATTCCCTTGGTAAGCCGAATATCCATACTTTCAGGCATAGCGGAACTGAACCCGGTAATCACGGCATCAGCCGAGGTGATAAGAATTGTTGTCTCTCCTGATGCCAGCCTGCTGACGATGCGGGCCCTTTCTCCTACCTGCTCAGGAGATGAAGGCGGCGGGAAATGATCTATGGGGGGGAGCATTAAATTGCAAAGGGTCGCCAGGCACTGGATGTCACTGCAGAGCATGGCTGCATGCTCTGGCGTATCTTCTACCACAAGCACACTTTTGCCCTGATTCAGAAGCAGAGAGGCAAGGTGCGGGAGCGAAAGATTGTAAATGCGCCTGGCTGCGGCCGAATCGAGCCTTGAGAAGAGCTCTTCCGAATCGCCGGCCAGAAGCTGTTTAATAGTATTGGACAGGGAAGAAAGGCCCTTTCTATTCTGCTGAGTGAGGGATGCTGCAGGCCACAGACTTGCCTCTTCCGAAAGGAGAGAGGCTCCGGAGCTCTTTAATGATAGGCGGCATCAACTCGATTACCTTGTCTATCTCAGCTTCTGTATTATAGCGGCTGAGGGAAAAACGTATCGACCCATGAATCGCGGTATATGGCACACCCATGGCCCTGAGAACATGACTCGGCTCAAGCGCGCCCGATGTGCAGGCCGAGCCCGACGAAGCGCATATCCCGTGGCGGTCTATCCGGAGAAGGATCGCCTCACCTTCAACATACTCAAAGCTGATATTTGTGGTGTTTGGCAGACGATTGACGGTATCGCCGTTTATACGGGTATCTTCGCATTTTGCGAGAAGCGCTTTTTCGAGCTTGTCTCGCAGCTTTGCGACATGCCCGGCTTCCTGGC
This sequence comes from uncultured Nitrospiraceae bacterium, assembly GCA_903822005.1. Lineage (GTDB taxonomy): Bacteria > Nitrospirota > Thermodesulfovibrionia > Thermodesulfovibrionales > Dissulfurispiraceae > Fen-1308. Next base: position 26,287 of record CAIJNL010000019.1, on the reverse strand, counting down.
TGATATTCGCGAGGGCGAGTTCGCAGGCCTTTCCAATCGCTATTATTGATGGTACATTCTCTGTGCCTGCCCTCCGGCCCTGCTCCTGATGGCCTCCGATCAGGTATGGATAGAACCTCGTACCTTTTCTCACATACAGCGCTCCAATCCCCTTTGGGGCATGCAGCTTGTGGCCTGACAATGAAAGCATGTCCAGGGGCATTTCCTTTACATTGATCGGTATCTTGCCGACAGTCTGGACAGCATCAGTATGGAAAAGTATGCCCCGCTCCCTGAGAGTGGCCCCTATCTCTTCAATCGGGAAGATGACGCCTGTCTCGTTATTGGCATGCATGATCGAGACAACGGCGACATTATCATCAAGCGACTTATAAAATGAGTCCATATCCAGCCTTCCCTGGCTGTCAACAGGAATATAGGTAACACGGTATCCTTTGCGCGCGAGGTGCTTGGCGAAATTCAGGACCGCCGGATGTTCAACCCTGGTGGTGATGATATGACGCTTGCCCGAAAAGGTCTCCGCAGCGCTCATCAGCGCGGTGTTGTCACTTTCAGAACCGCAGCTCGTAAAGATTATTTCTCCAGGCTCTGCCCCGATCAATGCGGCGACCTGCGCCCTGGCAACTTCAACCTTCCGATGCAGCTGACCGCCAAAAGTATGCATGCTCGAGGGGTTCCCGTAGAATTCCTGCAGATAGGGAAGCATCGCTTCTGTTACTTCGGGAGCAACCGCGGCCGTCGCGTTATTGTCGAGATAGATTGGTTTCATGGATTATGGATCAGCGCGCTTCGACTACTATGTCGCTGCTAACCAGCTCCCTCAGTTTCGTCTCAATGCCCTGCACGGTCACTCCGCCCATCGGGCATGATACGCACATGGCGCGCAGCCCGATTACTACCTTATTGCCCTCGATGTCCAGGAGCTCAAGATCTCCGCCATCAGCCTGCAGCCGGGGCCTTATCTCTCTTTCAAGCACGTCCTGTATCAGGGCTATTTTCTGCAGGTTGGAGAGTTTCTTGGGCTCAACCGGCTTTGGGACTTCCTTCAAGGACCATACCTCTTTGAGTATGGCCTCGATGTCGGGAATACAGGCCCCGCAGCCTCCTCCGGCCTTGGTAAAGTTGGTGATCTCCTCAACCGTGGTCAGATGGTTTTCAATGGCCACACGACGTATCTTTTCTTCAGACACGTCAAAGCATTTGCAGACCACCCTCTCTTTGGTTTGCTGGGGCACCTGCTCTCCCTTGTAATGGGCTATCGCAGCTTCAAGCGCCTCCTGCCCCATGACTGAGCAATGCATCTTTTCATCAGGCAGACCGCCAAGGTAATCCGCAATGTCCTGGTTGGTTATCTTCCTTGCCTCTTCGAGGGTCTTGCCCTTGACAAGCTCTGTCAGGGCGGACGAACTCGCTATGGCCGACGCGCAGCCGAATGTCTGGAACTTGGCGTCTGTTATTTTCCCGGTGTCCTTGTCCACCTTTATGCTCAGTTTCAGGGCATCGCCGCACGTAATGCTGCCGACTTCTCCCACGGCATCGGGATTCTCCATCTCCCCAACGTTCTTTGGATTCAAAAATAGCTCTCTTACTTTATCGGTATATTCCCACATAGATTCATTTTACACAAAAGTGCGGCTTCGATCAACCTTGAAAAGTTTTCCCGCGTTATTTCGGGCCAAATTATCCGATTGCGCACCCTTCCATAACGGCAACCAGGCATTTATTGCAACGGGCATCCGGAATTTGACAACAGTCCGGACCAGAAATTAATCTATATAAAGCCCGGATTGCAGAGTCTCCGAGAAATGTACCTCCTGGCGCCTATAAGCAACAATACTGAACTTTTGAGAGGTATTTTTTGGAACATCCCATTCTTTTTAAAAATGGTGTCTATAAAACTGCACAGGGTCGAATATCGCTGTTGGCCCGCCTGCTGACGTCAGCTCATTTCTTTGCAGGCCTCACAAGAATCGTATTCAGATCGAGTCATCGTGCCAAACGCAACCGCTACGGCAATGAAGGCTGGGCAACAAGCAGCTTCGATATTTTCCGGGAACTGGAGAAGGTAGGGGTAGAGTTTGAAATAACAGGAGTGGAGAACTTCAGATACATTAAAGGCCCGTGCGTATTTATCGGAAATCACATGAGCTCTCTCGAAACATTTGTACTGCCCTGCATCATAGAACCCTATAAAGATACGACTTTTGTAGTCAAAAAGAGCCTTATTGATTACCCGGTATTCAGGCATATTATGCGTTCGCGTGATCCGATAGTCGTCAGCCGCGACGATCCCCGTGAAGACCTGAAGACTGTATTCGACGAGGGAACAAAGATATTGTCTACGGGCCGCTCCATTGTTATCTTCCCGCAAAAGACGAGGACGCCTGAATTCAAACCCAAGGAGTTCAATACAATCGCGGTCAAACTCGCAAAAAAGGCCGATGTCCCGGTCGTGCCTATAGCGCTCAAGACCGACGCCTGGGGCAATGGCTGTCTTCTCAAGGATTTCGGCAAGATAGACCCCTCAAAAAAAGTATATTTCGATTTCGGTAAACCCATGACAATTGCGGTCCGCGGCGTCGAAGAGCACAATGCTATCATAGCTTTCATAGAGGAACATCTCAGGAAGTGGAACAGCCCTGCGGAAGCTGGAAATGCCGGGTAGATTCAGACACCTATTCCGATATGTTCAGACGATAGACAGGCTGATTTCATATAACGGTCGCTTTCCGTTCCCGGGGTGAGACCTCTTGACGTCCGAATTACTCCTACAAGTCTTTAGACAGAATGCATTAAACCTGTCCGACCTTAAGGAACGTGGGTTAAGCTTTAAGGTAGGAACCAAAGGCACAGAGCCACAATTAAGGAGGACAGGTTATGACAGATTTTAACACATTTATTGGCATGGATGTACACAAAGAAACGATAGCATTGGCAATCAATGACAACTTACACAGTTCCGTGGACAGTCCGATTTAAGCATTCACCGACCTCCTGCAATATATGAATACTTAATTATATCACTACTCTGAGGCGATTAAAGTCCAATTATCGGTTCAAAATTAAAATATTTTGATATGTATAGAACTCCTATTAATCCTATTACTTTGCTTACAATAACCATTAAGACAGCATCGGGCCAAAAATCCGCATTTGTCCGTTTGCAAAGCAAGACAAACATCACGACGCTTGAACAGATAGCACCGACATATGGTATTAATGTAAATAATGCTGATATAGCTGAAATTATCGCCATATCGGCAAATGATCCATCTATGGCGCTTATCTTTGCCGCTACCCATAGACATATTGCAGCAAATATAGTGCTCCCTATATATGAAATCAAATAAATTAGCATTTTCCGTCCTCTCTAGTTTTATAGAACCGCGGAAATATGACCTTCAACAAATTTAGATTTAATGAAGATAGCCAGACGCACGCCAGTAATTGCTAAAATAGAAGTGGTCAAAACCATAACCCAATAATACCTTGACACATAAAAGAAAAGAATCACCATTGGGAAAATACTGAGAAGCCCAATCAGATATTCTTTATTTTTTGCAATAAGAGCGGCTACCAAACTTGCTATGAAAGCAATCAGAGGCAAAATGATTATATACACGATAATTAGCACCCTATCGGCAATGAGGAAAATATGCTCATAATATAATTCGCCAACAAGATAATCGCTGTATGGCTTAATATCAAACTGCATAACCATAAAAGTTACGACACCCATCATCAGAAAAGAAGTTATAGTACCAGAGAGTACAGCAATAAAATACCGCATATTAGTCTCCTTTCGATTATTTCTATCCACGGAAAATATATCAAGAAATAGGCTTCTTGCAACTTCGCCTCCTAAGGAGAAAGAACATATGATCCGCAGGCTTCAATTTGCTTTTGACATGCGGGTGTGCCTTGCCAACATTCTTTAAATAATTTATCTGAAGTAGGAGTTTTATCCACATTATCTGGATCGCATTTAGATTCCTTTTCCATTTTCTCTTTGCATTTTAAAGCTTCCTGCGCACATTTAGTCATATAATAAAAACATTTAATATTGTCTAATATCATACCTGATGAATCTGTATTATTAATCGGATTGTTTGCGGCGTAAATGTATAAGTTGGATTGCAGCATAAGCGAATTGCCTATAAACTGCCCCATACTCGTCAGCGGCCATGGTTTTCCGACACTATCGACATACCAATATGGATTTACAACGGGCGCGGGTTTTCCGACACTATCAGTCATGCGGTAGAGATTCACATCACCGCCACCGAATCCCATTGGGTCTTTAGTAATAAACCTCCCGGTTTTTTCATCATAATATCTGGCACGATAGTAATACATCCCCATTTCTTTATCCCACTCCCTGCCTGTGAAAGCGTACGGTTGATCTACCGATCCAGTATGAGTCATCTTTCCGAAGGAATCGTATTCAAATCTTTCATCTACATTCTGTTTTTTATCAGTCAAGGCTGTTATCGAACCAAGACCGTCTGCATGATAATAATGTACATTCTTGTTCTTCAGCACTGCAAGAGGCTCATCGATACCCAAACCCTGAATGTAGCGATTGCCCAGTGCGTTAGTCTCGTCATATTCGGCAATAATGCTAGCACCGTCATAAACATATTTCGTCGTGTCAGTGTCGCCATCTTTTGTTACACTCTTCTCTATACGCCGGCCAAACGGGTCGTATTTATACTGTGCCATGGTTATGATCCCGTTTGCGTTCTTTTCTGCCTGTACAAGCCGGTTCTCATAATCATAAGTATAGCTGAAAGTTGTCGTGCCGTTAATGTGCTGAATGAGGTTTCCATGCACGTCGTGCTGGAACTGCTGTTTGTTCTCTGTGACAAGCTGGTTTGCATGATCATAAGTATATTTCCTATGAGGCTTGGGGCCGATTAACCTGTTGCCCACAGCGTCGTAGGAGTATGTTTCATGGGCACTTGCAGTCGGCTGGGCCTGAGTCAATTGGTATACGGCATCGTAGGTATAATTAATCTGCTCGTTCTGGTCGGCCTTGGTAAGCCGATTGCCGACATTATCAAGGGTATAGTTGTAGCCGCTGATAACTGCTCCGGTCGAAAAAGTATTGATCAAACTGGTGAGCCCGCTTGCCTGGTCATAAGCGTAGTTTGCAGAGGTGCCATTGGGGTTAGTCTGTTTTGTCCTCCTACTCAGGCTGTCATACGCATATGTCCAGTTCAGGGTGCCGAGTGTTCCTTGCAAGGTCGCAATGCCTGTCAGCCTGCTTGCAGTGTCATAGGCATAGTTCACTTTTGTATTATCCGGATAGGTTAGCTGGGTCCTGTTGCCCAGGCTGTCGTATGTATATTTGATGACTCGTCCATTTGAGTCTGTTATGCTACTCAGCCGCCTGTTGGCGTCATAAACCATGTTGTATGCAATATGCTGATTGCCTGCATAGGTCATATTGCCAACCTGGTCATACTGGAAAGCTGCAACATTACCGTCAGGGTATGTTTTCTGTATCAGCCTGCTTGCAAGGTCATATGTGTAGACAATGTTGGTGCCGTCAGGTCTTGTCTTTTTTGTGAGATTGCTCTTTACATCATATTGATATGAGTTCACGTTGCCAATCGGGTCGGTCTCTGTGGACAATCTGCCCAACAGGTCATAGCTATAGCTGGTTATGTTGTTTAGCGCATCGGTCAGGGCTGTTAGCTTTTCTGCTCCGCCATTGCATCCGCCACTGCATCCAGTTGCCCCGTAGTTTAGCCTTGTGATGTTGTTCAGGGCATCGGTTATCTGGGTTACCTGCCCGCGGTAGTTATATGCATAGTTTGTCGGGTTGTTGTTTGCGTCCGTGGTGGTGAGCACATTGCCCTTATAGTCATAAGTGAACCGGGTGATGTTGCCCTTGGGGTCTGTGACCTGTGTCATCTGGTTAAGGCTGTTATAGGCATAGTGGGTGACATTGGCAAGAGGGTCGGTCATGGTCAGCCTGTTGCCCGCAGCGTCATAGGTGAATGAGGTGATGTTGCCCAGAGAGTCTTTGATGCTGGTCAGATTGTTCTGTGCGTCATAGGCAAATGAAGTGACGGCACCCTTGGGGTCGGTGAGTGAGATGACATTGCCCTTGGCGTCATACTGCAATGTCCTTGATCCCCCCAGAGGGTCGGTTATCTTTGTCAGATTGCCTTTTGCATCATAGGTCAACGAAGTAACAACGGTCTTTGGGTCTGTTATGGAGGTGACCAGGTTCAGGCTGTTATAGGTATAGCTGGTCTTGTTGCCCTGAGGGTCGGTTAAAGAGGTCAGGTTGCTGTTTGCATCATAGGCATAAGCTGTTACGCTGTTGTCTGGTGCAGTTTCGGATATAAGGTTTCTGTTTAAGTCATAGGCATATTTCGTGATATTGCCCAGAGGGTCTATCTTTTGGGTCTTGGCAAGGAGTGTCGTGTCGTATGTATATGTCCAGACACCGCCGTCTTTTTCGGTAAAGGATGTATTGCCCGACTGGGTGTAGTTCATGGCTCTGGTCTTGCCTTCAGGGTCAGTGGATGTCAGCAGTCTGCCTGTGGAGTCGTAGGTATAAGATACGAGATTGCCCAGAGGATCTGTCTTTGTGAGCATGTTGCCATTGGAGTTATAGGTATACTGCCATGCATTGCCGAGAGGGTCGGTGATTGAACTCAGATATTCGCCAGAGTAAGCAAGAGTATAAACCCCGCCATTGGGGGTGGTGATTGAAGTTATCTTATTGGAAGACGATGTGAATATAGTCACCCTGCCATTTGGGTCTGTAACGCTCGTAAGATTGCCGCCGCTATATGCAAGGGTTGCGGTTCTACCATCTCTGTCTGTGATGGAGGTTAGATTGCCGACGGAGTTAAAGGTCTGGACAATGCCGTTTTTCTGTGTGCGGGTATAACTGCCACCTGTGTTTGCGACAATAGTTGAAGTATCGCCATTGCCTGCGGCGGGAGTGTATATACCGATTGCAAGAGAAAAGTAGAAGTTGTTACCGTCGCCAGTTTTAAGTAAAAGAGTCCCGTTGCTTTGCGGGGTAATCGAGAGGTTGAAGTTGTGGGTCCAGCCCTTACCCAGTGGGCCAGAGTACGGGTCTATGCTGTTGTAAGAGAAGGCAAGCCCGGCTACCTTCTGGGAATGATAAAGATTGCCGCTCGCCAAGTTGGCTGAGGATTCGGCAGGGACACTGTTATTACATGGATCGCCTGTGTCGTTGGTGTCGGTGTTGCTTCGTGCAAGAAACTTTGCGTAAATTTGATATGTACTAGAAGCAGTCCCGTATATTACGCATTCTCCACCCCATATCTCATATGACCATGAAGCTTGGGCTGTCGGAGTCGCAACAATGGCATCCCATCCAACTTGTGTCGGAGCAGGTGGCTGGCAACTCCCATACCAATGTGAGCAGTCAGGTTCACAATAAATATCACCATTTATTCCACCAAGCATGTCCGTCTTGGTAGTTACAGCAACATAATACCCATCTTCCGGAATGACGTATGAATAGTATTTCAAATGATCATTTTCTTGGACAGAGTATTGTAAAATTGATCCTTTCGTATAAAAATCAGAAGCAGTATGAGGCCCGATATTACAAGCTACCCCTTCGCCTCCCCATGGGTGCTCACTACACGCACTAGCAGATGTATAAGAGATTAAACAAAACATGCATATCGCAAAAATACAAATAAAGAAAGAGCTGACCGCTGGCACAATGGAGCCGAAAAAAGGCCGCTCCAATATTCTCTTGTCCTTCCCCGCGTACTCGCCCACCTTTTTTCTTTTTAGCATAGTTCTATCCTCCTGGCCGATTGTTTAAACTTTCGATATGGCCATTCAAGTCAATAATAAGTTCGTTATTCCAGCTTCAACAAAATGATATACATCCTTCATCTGCGACGCTCGAAACGTTATTTCCTAAAATACAAAAAAACCATGCTTGCAAAAAATATATTTCCCTTGCCGACCCAGTCTATTCAAAAATAGCCGTAAACTTTCTTTCGAGTCATAAGACGACTCCCTCTCGTAGTCGTTCCAGTCGCCACTCAATAAATAAAAAAACTGCACGTTACCATTACACCAACATGATGTAATTTCACCTATCAGAGACGTGCTTGACAGGCAGCACAAGACAGGCAATTTTAATGCCGGTCATCGCCATATTGAAAAATAAGAATAATTCAGAATATGCTTACCTTTTTTATGTAAAAAGTACATGCTGTAGGTAATTTATATACAGGGTGGAAATGGTCTCAGGTCTTGAACCGACATAATGTTTTAACACCCGCCGGTCTGCCTAAAGCAGAATCATATTGTTTCTTTCGATAATTAGCAATTCCTGGTTAGCCAGATTTGTTGATTATCACCTTTTGTAAGAGACAGGATGGCGTGTACAAAACTTTTCTGTAGCCAGCAAATACTGGAATTTGCAGTCATGAAGGATGGACTGTCTGTGTCTGACGATTATTTCCAGAAATTGTCAGATTACAATGCATCCATAAATTCAAGATTGTCAGTAGACATGCGCAAAAACCAAAGAAGCCGAGCATTGTTGTTTTCCGGAAAAAGTCGACACTGAACCGGTTGAAATTCCGCCCCGACAATCGGTCCAAACTAAATTGGAATATTGTCCGAAGCAGATCGGAATAGGTGTCCGAACTCGGCGCAATATCCGGCAGCTAAATAATAACCCTCAGAACAGTGTCTATTTCTTGCAGTGTCCTGATAATCCCTGCTGCCTCAGCCGGCTTCAGTTCAGCAGGATTGATGCCGGCTATTATTTTATGAATGCTATCGAATGCTGTCCTGACATCGAGGTCCAGGTCCATGCCCCCGCCAAACATCTTTTTTAAACTTTCGGACAAACTGCTCTGAACAGACGCAGAATTCCCTGCCTGCTTCCGGATAACACCCACGGCCTTTCTGAAATCAGACAGCCTGCGGGCAGATGATTTCATCCGCAAGTCTGAATAATTCAATGTGCTCCTGTAGTGCCCGTATATTAAAAAGAAGCGCACCTCAGCGGCCGAATAACCCCGCTTCAGCAGGTCTTCAGTATAGATTATGCTTCCTTTACTCTTAGACATTTTCCTGCCGTCCACAAACAGGTGGCGGCCATGGAGCCAGTAGCGCGCCATCCTGAATGGCCTTACGGATTCGAGTATCGCGAGCAGATAATCGTGATGACGGTAAAGATTATCTATCCCGCCGCAATATATCGACAATGTCTCATCGAAATAATCTACAATCATGCTGGGGTCCTGTACGTTCCAGGAAGGGCGGCCACGGCCTATCTTCGTGTCCCAGTAAAACCTGTCTCCTTCCACATATCCATGCCACAAGATAAAATCGCCAAGGTTCCACTGAATGCCCGGATATGTGTCCTTGTGAAATCTTATTTTTTTCTTCGGCCATTTAGACATGTCAAGGCCAAAAAGCTTTCCAAAGCCCCTGAATTTCAGCGGATCAAAATATATATTTTCCCGATACCTGTATGCTATTCCCTTGTCAAGAAGCGCCTGAATAATGTCCGCGGCCCGATCAACATGATCGGAAGCCCTCGGAAGATAATCAGGCGCCTTCATGCCAAGCATCTTCATCTCAGTGACAAACTGTTTGATATTCCTGTCAGTCATTTTCTTGAGACTTATTTTTTCCTTTATCGCCTGGCTTATCGCCTTGTCCTCAACGTCCGTTATATTCATTCCACGCTTGACGTTATAGCCCAGATATTCGAGATAACGCACGAGGGCGTCCTCAAACAGAAAGGTGCGCATATTGCCTATGTGGGCCCGCTGATAAACTGAAGGTCCGCAGGTAAAAACACTCACTGCTTTAGGATTTACCGGCTTGAAAGTCTCTGTCTTTTTGCCGAAGGTGTTAAATAATTTGAGCATCAGGCTCTCCCGCATGTAAAAAGTTAGGATTTACTTATCCCTTAATTATACTTAAATATTTCTTAATTCCGCATCAAACAGATCAAATACTCTCTATCTTGACCAGTTTCCATTTGCCGCCTCGGAACCTTCTGGCCATCATTGTTCCCTGGATAAACATGGATACTATCATTGCGACCCATACTCCTGTGGCCCCATATCCAAGCGAATGGGCAAGCACATAAGCCATCGGAAGCCGGATCAGCCACATTGCTGTAACCACAACCCACATGGTCCCGCGGGTATCTCCGGCCCCCTGCAGACCGCCGCCGAGCACAACACTTAATGCCATAAAGGGTTCTGAAAGCATATTCAGCCGTAAGTACATGACCGTTGCCGCAAGCACCGCCTGATCATTAGTGAAGACCGAGGCGATCTGTTCCGCAAATATGAATATGACGAGGGCCATTGCGCTCATGAGAACGACAGCTGTTTTCCCGATCTTCCATCCCAGTTCTTCCGCCCTGTCCGGGTTACCCGCCCCCAGATTCTGCCCTATCAGCACGGATGCCGCCATATTCAGCGCGAAGGCCGGAAGGAATATGACAGCCTCAATCCTGAATCCGTTAGTCATTGCGGCAATTGAAGTTATTGATGCATCACCGAGCCTGCCAAGAATGTTGTAAAGGATGATACTGCCCGCATTCCACGCAATCTGGAGCATGGCAGACGGCCAGCTGATCGAGAGCATTCTTTTCAGGATATCAAAAGAGAGATACCACGGGCGTTTATAGATGGCAGCCCACCTGCCAAACATGAATTGAATGAGATTTATAAAAACACCGACCGCAACTGCAAATGCCGATGCCACTGCTATGCCGATATATCCGAGTCCGGGAAAAGCGGCAATACCAAACACAAAAATGAAGTTGGCCGCAATATTCAGGACGCTGACTACCGTCATTGTCATAAGGGGCTTCCTGACCTCGCCGCTCGCCCTGAACATCGCATTTGAGATAATGAGAATATAGCTGAACCCCAGAGCAACAGCATATACTTGCAGAAAATTTCCGGCTATTTCAGCTATCTGCTCCGGGAAACCTGTCAGCATCACTATCTGCCTGTAGAACAGCAGTACGGCAACAGTAATCACCACAGCCACAATACAGCCGAACATGAGGGCCTGCCGTGCGACTGCCACGGCACTTGCTGAATCACCGGCCCCTTCGGCCCTCGCAACAAGCGCCAATCCCCCAATGCTGATGGCATTGGCAAGTATTATGGTCAGGAACAATATCTGGCTTACAAAACCGACAGCGGCCTGTACCTGAGGGCTGATAAGTCCGGCCACATATACATCCACGACCCCGACAAAAAAATTGAGGAACATGATGACAAGCATCGGCCACGACATATGCCAGATATTTGCCCACAGACTGCCTTTGGTCAGATCGATCCTGTTTTCCTGTGCGTTCAAAGTCTTTTTTTCTCCGGTTAAATTAACAGTCGTGAGGAATTTTTTCGAGCGGGCAGCGCGCGCACCTGGGCGCCGGCCTGCAGAACTCCTTTCCGACACTTACTATCAGCGCATGATATTCGTTGTAAACAGCGGTATCTGCCTGCATGCTGCCATGGAACAGATTCTGGCATTCCTCATAACCCGCCCTCACATCCATAATGCCGTGACGTGAAAAGACCCTTTTCGTATAAGCGTCTATAACAAATACGGGCCTGTTGAGTGCGTACAGAAGAATAGAATCAGCCGTCTCCTGACCGACACCATTTATGGCCAGCAGATCAACCCTTAGCCTTTCTGTTGAAGTTCCGGCCATAAGGGCCATATCACCCTCATATGCGGCCATCAGAAACCCTATAAAAGCCTTTAGTCTCTTTGCCTTGACATTGTAATAACCCGAGGGCCTGATCAGGGAGGCAATATCCTGAATGGGCATCTCATGCAATGCCTTTGCGCTTAATGCTCTATGATGTTTCAGATTGGCAATCGCCTTCTCGACGTTGGCCCAGTTGGTATTCTGCGTGAGGATTGCGCCAACAGCTACCTCAAAAGGGCTGTCACCAGGCCACCAGTCCCGGCAGCCGTAGAAAGAGAAGAGCTTCCTGTATATCCTGCCGACAATCTTTTTGTCTCCTGAAGTGCGGGAAGTACTTGCCCTAGTCATTTCTGAACACCGAGGACTGCCCATGAGGGACCACATAATCGGTCTGAGGACTCAATAAATGGCCGATATCCTGAAGAATATATTATTGCTCGTGTAACTCAGTGAGTTTATGTTCGACATCCTGTCCGTAAAATAATATCCGACGGTAAAATTGATCCAGTCTCTGAATTCATAAAGCATGGAGGCACCAGTCCTGATGTATTCATCATGGAGCATCTTGGTAACACCCGCATAAGTCACGTTGCCGTTGTACTTCTCATCGGTAAATCTGAAGTTGATACTCGCTGTAAGCTTTGTTGTCAATCTCTGCAGATATGTCGCGTCGATCGTATTTTCAACAATCGAATAGGCCGTTGCAACATCGGTTTCGTCTGTCCGCCTGGAAGCGGTAAGGATAATTGATGTCTTCTCGGTAAACTTATGGTCAAGCTGTGCCTCTGCATAGATATTCGACTGAGACCTCAAAGAAGAGCGCTCGAAGTCCTTGATACCGTATCCAACCTTGATCATTCCCCTAGTCTTGTCCGTCACATCATATCTAACGCCAACGAAAATATGGTGTTCCATACTGCCCGATACGGTTTTATCACTATAAGCAGAATTCACGTATTCATACTCTGCAAAAACCGATGTCCTGGGCCACATTTTGTAAAAAAAGTATGCGGCCACCCTGTTGTCATCGCGGTCCCTGAAACTGTTCTCCGCGCCGAGAAAATGCAGATAATAATTCGAATAATCAAGCCTGGCGAGCGTTTTTTCACCAAGCTGATACTTGGCCGAAATACTCGCCAGATTGTCATAAAACTTGTCCAGGCCGAATGACAGGCCGGTGCCGCGCTGATTATGTGTCATCTTAAACTGATCTTCGAAATTTATATTGAGCCCGCCCCTGAATTTGGACTGGACCACGCCTTCAACAAGATGACTGACAGTGTTAAGTGAGCTGTTATTGGCAAACGCCTCTATATCGGCCCTGTAATAGAGATAAGACTGCAGTGGAATTGCGTAGTCCGGCCTGAAACCGGTAAGATTTGCGCCACCCGGCGCTATATTGAGCGTTCCAGTCGGAGTAATACGCTGTCTCATGCCGGGCAGGGCGAAGTATACGCCAGGCGACAGGACCATACCGAAATCGCTCTTTCTGTCCGTGTGAGAATTGTTAACGTTGTCCGTGAAATATCCTCCCACAGCAAGGAAGGGATGCACTATGTTGCTTTTCTTCTCAAGCAGATCTCCTGATGATCCGGTTGAACCGGTCGATTGTCCCATCGGCGGAGCTTCGCCTGAAGTCTCGGGCTGGCCTGCCGCTTGAGATGTAGCGGGCAACTGAGATGCATCTGCGGGAGCACTTGACGATTTCGGAATCTCAGGAGCCGCAGACTGCGTAACCTGCTGCGGAGCAGTAATTTGTCCGGGCGCCAAGACATCGACTGGAGGACCGGCCTGCAATACGCGCTGCGGCTGACTGCCGCCACCCGGAGGCATAATAATATTGTCGGGCAATACTGCATCGCCGGCCCATAGAGCTGCTGGCATAAGTACCATTATTGCCAATAATAGCGCAAACCCTTTCACTAATCCCTTTTTCCCCTGTTTGTTAATTTAGCTATCTATCTATTTAATTATCTACTTTTATCTTGCCCCTGGTATACCGTTCGATACTGGTCTTGGGGGCGTAGGATTAAGGCCCTCTATGCTGGCCGGCGGATCATAAGCGTAGCCAAGGCCTTCGCATAGACTCAACTGCTCATTTGTAGCCCCTCCATCCAGGGCGCCGAATATAACCATCTGGCGATCGGCCTTTTCCCGCAATGCCACGGTTGTGACCTTGCATGCTTCATATCCCATCTCAATGCATGACCTGACGAGCGTCCTTGGTTCAGTGCCCTTCTTCAAGAGTTCGCTTATTACAGGATCTATATCGTTTTTATTTTCCTTTGCCTTCTGTGCAATTTCCTGCTTCAAAGGGTCTCTTGACACTTCAGCCGCAAACGTGGTTTCCTGTATCAGCAAACTTGCAATAACAAGACTAAACATCAATACTTTTGTCATAAACACCTCCGGCGCCGAATGAAACGATGATTTTGCACTCCCCCCGCACTGGTTACCGCTAATACTTCCTTTCTTACCAGAGACATCCGTGCATTTGCCTGTCACACTTATTCCAGACAAAACAATCCCTTGCGGCTAATTGAACTTAGTATAATCATTCTCCGAGCGAAATGCAATAGAAGCAGACTTGTCCCGAAAGAACCCCTGCGCACACAGTTCTCATATCAGTCAAATATGCTTTCTGAAAGTATCGACAAAAAAATCAGCAACTTCAGGGCCGGGGCAAAAGCTGATTTCATACAGAGGAATGCTTGATAGCAGACCATCGCAAAAAGAGAGTATCATGTCGCTTGCCTGCCGATCGTACCACGGAATAGAGACTGTTGGTATGAACCTCTGCAAGGCCTCAGCAGAAGTTATGCGCCTGATGCTGTTTTCAGTTGCGTGGGACAAAAAGACTATACCTGCCAGCGGTGCGCCCCTGTTAATCGCAATCTGCACGTCGCTCGGCCAAGGCGTTCCGTATGCAATATGATGACCGCATTCTTTTCTCACAATAATGCGGTCATCGCTCAAGCATATTACATCTTCATTATTGCTGAACTGACGCGATATTGTGCTCTTGCCTGCTCCAGACTTGCCGGGGAATATGTATGTCCTGCCGTCTATCTCTATACCCGCCGCGTGGACAATAACTCCACCTTCTATCGTCAGCCTGTACATCATCAGCGTAGTGTCCAGAGGATAGCAAAGTGGATTCTCAAGCAAGCCGTCATTTTGGGCTGCTTCTGCTATTTCAGGCCTGCAATAAAGCGTGCCACGTTCAAAATCGCTTCGCAACTGCAACACCCATAACGGTTGAATATCTGCACGATATTGCTTCTTTATTACAAAATAGTCGCCATCTCTTGTATATATATCCCACTCGTCTTCCGCGTCGCCAAAAGAAGACATACCTCTTAAATCTGGCAGGCCATCCAAGTCTACCTTAAGCTCCAAATCACTGCCCTGCTCCCTTGCAGCCTCTGAAATAAACGATTCATATGCCGGGTCTGATACGCAGATTTCTACAGGTTGCGCAGTTTCAATCCTTATTATTATATTGGCGATCTTAAAGTCAATACAAGAACCAGGCATCCCCTGTCCATTCTCCCACATAGCGACACTTGGCAATTATTATGTTCGCGCAAAGCAGGTATTAAAGGCGCAATTCCCACGGAGATTAGACGCACCTTGCGACGTTTTGCATTTCCCAGCCAGCACCTGTTCGGCAGCCAGTTCTATTATCCTCAAGGTCGGCTTCTCATATTGCGCCGCCTTCGAATTCTTGATCTTTTTGGCATCCATATAACCTCCTTAATTATGCTAACTTTTTAATTGCCTCAAATCGCAACTTTCCCATTTCACACATATATGCCGATGGCTTCTGCTCATCCCCCGTTTCGAGACCTGAAACTGCCGGACAGGCACAGCACAACGCCACATACTTGCAGCCCCTGCACGGATAGTCTTTCCGTGCCCTTTTATTCAGTATATCATTTATTACACTGTGCCAGCTATCGAGAAAATTGCCTTTTTCTAACCTGTATTTAATGCCTGTCGGCATCAGACATGGGAGCAGATTGCCGTAGGCGTCTATATGAAAACCACAAACACCCGCCCCGCAGACATAAAGCCGATCTCCGGCAGGCAGCGCGACACAGCTCTCATAATATTTCTTCATATCGAGCAACCTAGCTTCAAGGGCAAATTCCTTTTCGATTGCCTCTTCAGCGGATACGCGCAGAGAAAGCGGCCCCGTATCTCCGTTAACTCTCGCATTAATAGCCGCATCCATACGCCACTTAAGGCCCATCTTGACCGCCAATGCCTCCATTGCATAGTACTCATGCCGATTGGAGGTCATAAGCATGGTCTTCAGGAGCACATTTTTTACGTCATGTCCAAGCAACTTTTTCACGCCTCCCAGGCATTTGCTCATGGATTCCTCGACGCCGGTTATGCTGTCAGACGTTGCATCAGTTGCGCCGTAAAGACTTATCTCTACCGCATATGGCGGCAGTTCCGCAAACAGCGCTGCTATCTCATCAGTGACAAGCGTACCGTTTGTAAATACCGTAACAAGCATACCCTTAAACTTCATGTATCGGTATATCTCGACAAAATCCCCATGCAACAGGGGTTCGCCTCCTGTTACAAGCATGTCCATACAACCGGCTGCGGCAATCTCGTCTACAATCTCCAATATGCGGCTGGTGGGCATCTCAGGCTCATCTGAACCTCTTTGAACATAACAATGCACACAACTCAGATTGCATCTAGATGTGAGGTCAATACCCCCCGCCAGTGGCAATCGTTGCTGCTTGGCCTTATCGATAAAGTCGCGGAAAAAGATGTTGTCCGGCCTGACAGCACATTCCATGTTTACGCCACCTCTTCCGCCAGTCCTTCCCTGAGCAACTCCAGCACAAACTCCTCGCTGTCAGCGAACGCCTGCTCTGAGCCAAGACCGAACTGCTCTCCTATCTCTTCACTTATACTGCGTAGACTCTTTAAGCCGTCGAGCCTATCCCAAATAAACTCACCAATACCGTTTAGCATGAATATTTTTTGCATGCTTGCCAGGCTGCCCATGACCGGAACAAGAATAGTTTCCCCGGCTATCTGTCTGGAAACTATTCCCTCTTTTTGCCTATAAACCCTATCTGCCATAGTTTTATATTGACCCTGCCCTTAGATTATTATAAAAAGGGCCCTTTACAGAGATCCGCATACTGTGTAAAGGGCCGCTTTGTCACATGGTATTGTTATTTATCTCTTTTTTGCTGCTGCCGGCACCTTTACCTTCATTGCCGGGTCTCCAAGCAATAGATACATGTACTTCATATATCCGTTATCTTTGCCAAGATTGGCCTTCTTGATGGCTGCCATCGCCAGATCGCCTAACAGATCCACCTTGCCCTCAAACAGGGTGCTGTAAAAAGCCCTGTTAAGCTTCACCGCCATGCCATCATCAGATAAGCCTGTAGCGCTCCATACCGCCACTGCGCCTACCGTCGGGTTCAGCACCAATGCCTCTCCCAATGATGTTACCCCCGGCAATGCAAAGTTATTAACTACACATGTCATGGCGGTTATAACAGGCAAGCGGCCTGTATTGCCCATATTTGCAATATCTTCCGTCGTGAATATATTGTCAAGTGACAAACCATCAATATTGCCATGGCCGAAATAATCAATTATACCGGTCCCGCTGCCTACCGCTGCCATTATGGCAGTATGCATATCTGTAGCCGTCAGATCTGATCCGTATAGCTTGATAAGCGAATATGCGTTGGGGAACAAGGATGCTGCATCGTCAACTCCCTGATTGAAGTCACCTCCGTTATCAGGCACGTCGGCAATCAAAAGGGCCTTTGCTGTCCAGTCTCCTGAAGAACTGTTCTCGTATGAGATTATTTTGTTGATTATTCCGGTCAGCTCTGCTGCACTGGATGCAGGCAACCGCCCTATCGCTATCTCCGGCACATAGTCTCCGTCTATATCCACATAGTAGTTGTCGGACACGAGAAGTCCGTCAGGCGAAGTCACCAGCGCAGGCGGTACCTGCTGCCCGCCATATCCCCAATAGTCGTTATAGTCGGAAGAGCCGCTGCCTGCCAGTACTATGTACTTCGGCGGTACCGCCCAGTCCGTATACGCCGCTTTTATAAAAGACTTTATGGCCTCAGGGCTGTATATGCCGTTGTTGAACTCATCCATTATATCTTCTACTGTGGCTATCATGGTACTGTAGCCCTGTGTATTCCTGTATGCTGCAAGGGATGCTGCCGCTGACTTCAGCTCTTCAGTTGTGATTATCACATAGTTAGCGCGGTTGCCGTGATTCCTCAGCGATGTGATATTGCTCGCTTTTGTCGAGGCTACTGCCTTGATCGCGCCGCTGCCTGCTGCAATGTAGTTGCTGCTGGCCCCATCAGTCCTGAGTCCTATGCTCCCGTTCTTGACTACGACCGGCACAACCTTTGGCGTGGCAGGATCGGTTATATCAAATACCCTGATATCGCTGCCGGTAAATCCGGTTACTGTGATCTTGCCTCCCTGGCCGCCGCTGAACGCCAGGCCGTTGCCCTGCGCTATATAGCTTCTGTTATATGTAACGTCGAATGACCCCACAAAAAATACACTGCTGTCAGCTCCTGTTACCGTTAGTGTGTTGATGCCTTCTTTAAGCAGGCCCGCACCAGCAGTCAGCTTTGCTGATTTGGCAGTATGCCCGTCCCAAACTGCACTGCCTATGCTAGTGCCGTTGAGGCTCACTAGCGCCTTCTGACCCACATCCAGTACGCCCTGAAGGTTCAGCAATATGCTCGAATCACCACCCACAACATTGCTCACCTGAAAGTTGAAGTTTTTGACGCCGTCTACCGGGTCCCCGGCTATTACATAATCCCAGAACCAGTATCTGTCGTTCGGGTCATCCGCAAAAAAGGTGTTCATATAATTGTTCTCTTCATAATGCGTTGTCCAGACAAAGCTACCCTGTGCTGTGCCGGGCTGCACGGCAACTCCTCCACCCTGCCCCATCTGCCTGCCGCTGCCTACGGACAACAAGTATACATTCTCATCGGTATAGTTCGTCTTGATGGCCTGTCCATAGAAAAGAATGCGGTTGTTCTGCATGTCAGGCAAATAAGCAATCTGCTTTCCGCGGTTGGTCAGATTAAGCTGATTGCCGCTAAGCAGCTTCGCCGCAGATGCCTGAGACATACCAAGCAGGCTCGCTATCTTTGCTGTATCAAGCGCGTATATGCCGTCTTCGCTCACTTCCATACGGATCATACTGCCCGATTTTGTTGCCGATGCAACTCTAAATTTCTGTATGCGGTTTAGCCCCTTGGCCTCGGCACTATCCGTATGGGTCTTGCTGAAACTTGTTGGCATTGCCTGCGCAAAAGAGCTGTTCACAGGGGTCACTTCGTACGGCCCGTATTCCCGTGTCTTGCCCCGGCTCTCTATCTCTACCAGCTTATAGGTAATCTTCTGCCCCGAGGTTACTCCACTGTCAACTATCCGGTAATGGCCCTTCTTGTGATGACTAAAGCCGGCCGGCAGCATGGAATCTCTCACAGGCACATAATTGCCCCCTTCAAGCCTGTAGAGCCTGAAACCTACTGTGTTTATCTCTGATGAGGTCTGCCAGTCTACCACCACCTTACCTCCAACTGCATATGTGCTGAATGACGAAATAGTGGCGAGTGTAGGCACCGCTGTCCCCGGAGTAACAGCCAGTTCGCACAAAGGTCCAAAGATGTACTTTGCAATGACCTGCGTGGTATTGCCTGTCTCGTCTACATATGTAGCGGTCGTCCCATTAGATGCGGGCGTGCCGGTTACTGCTAGCCTGTTTGTAGAATTCGGTATAACCCTAATATCATATGTCATACTAGCTGTCGCGCCGGCAGCCAGTGTCCCCGGATTCCATGTGATGGCTGCGCCGCCGTTGGCGAGGTTCGCGGGATGCGATATAATGCTCCCCTGAGTTACCGTAGGGGGATTTGCAGTTGTGTAGTAGCGCACCTGCCCGCCCGGAACATAAGCACTCACTAGATTGCTGGTCGAGAAGGTTATTGCAAAAGGTGTCGGATTCACTACATCCACCTGCACCCTGAGGTAAGAAGTGGAACCATTAGCAGGAGGATTCGTACCTGATACATATGACAACCCCTGCATAACAAAAGGCTTTACAGGCGCTCCGCCGGCGCTCGTCGGCATATATGTGCGAAAAGTATTCGCCTGAGGCTGAGCTGTCGGCGGCGTTTTTGTCGAGTTAAAATTGCCAAAATAATAGGTCACAATGTTGTTTCCCAATATTGTTAAATTGGCAGACCATATGCCATAATCAGCCGCCGATGTGTCCGATCTCCAAGCGGTTCCAGTACCTGGAATATCATGATATCCCCATTGACTGTCAATTGATAAATCCGCATTTGCTAAGTCTTGTGAAAAACCACCTGACCGGCTGGCAATATGAACACTGCCGCCTGACCTTGTATCACTTGTGTCATAGTCAAACTCATTAAAGGTAAAACCGCACCCGGACGTTACATATGGATAGACGTGTGCCACTAAATTATCAGTGCCGAAGCTGGCGTCATGACCGGGCGCGTCAAATGATCTGGCATACATGTTCAGTTCTTTAGGGTTTGTTGAGCTAGTATCCATTGCCCTGACCGCAAAGCCATTGAGCTCATCACCATTTGTTATAGCGGACGACATATTCATCCTGAACTCCCAGTGACCAGCGGCGACAATCCCCGGAACTGTAGCTACGGTTTGCCAGCCATTATCGCTGCATGTTCCATTGCCGCAAGTGAGTGTTGCTGTTGCTGTTGTTGCTCCCGGAGCAAATACTTGATAGCTTACTGTGGTATTGCTAGCCGGGGTATTTGGCAAGTCGAAGTTTCCTGAGATATCTGGATCAAATACATCAACAGTAAGATTATTTGTGCCAGGAGGCACCTCTATAAAATAGGAATAATAAGTGTTCAGCCCGGCGCTGGAGCTTACATAGTCTCCTCTTGCCAAAGCTGCGCCGCTGCCGCGCGGCGTCCTCAACTCTGTTTGCGGCATGCCGCCTGAAAAAACCGTCCCCGGCAGCATCGTTGCCAGCAGAATGCCAAAGCAGATTAAAATTATTATCTTCGCCAGCCTGCTCTCAAATAATGTTGTCTTCATCCGGTCACCTCTTATTTACTATCTATTCCTTCGTTATTTATTAATAAATTAAAGAGTATAGTTTAACCTAGCTTAAGTATACAGCCATCAATTGTCAGTAATCAAGACCACATTGCCCCCAAAAATGGGAATCTCCAGTATTGGTGATTCTGGTCACATATATTTGATTATAAGGCTTTTTGGGACTTTTTCTTGATTGAGATTATTGGAAGGAGAAACAGCCTGGTCAGGCGCAGCAGCGGCATCAAGATTCCCATCCGGCTAAGCCCCGCCAGTATCCGCTTTTCAGGCCCGATCCCGAGTCGCTTGCCCGAATCTCCGCGTTTTATGCCTGTAACACGCCCAAACAATTGGGACTCGCTTACGGGCAGGTCCGCTGACCGGGAGTTATCACCTTTCATAATGATATCAATGCCTTGCCGCTTTATTAACCTGTGCACAGTGAGGCTATTATTTGTCGTTCTCAAAAATGCGACTATATCACCTTTATCCGGCGGCATGTCGCCGAAGGGTGATACGGTTATCAAATCGCCGTCCTTAATGAAGGGTGACATGCTGAATCCACCTGCCCTGAACGAAAAAGCTGCCCCTTTTGACATGGAGGCCCTGAGCAGTTCAATAACTGCTTCATTGTCGACAATTATGTCACGGCCGCTGGATTTCATAGTAACCACTATTATATGTGAGTATCGGAACTGCTGCAATCGGATTATCTGCCGTTGCAGATTACAGCAAAAAGAAACTTTCTTGACACGATTGCCTCTTCTCATCTATATTAGATTTATGAACGTAAGAAGTCTTTCAGCCAACCGACTTACCAATGAAGCAAGCCATAAAAAGGCCCTGGCTGGGAGGATTGCTGTCGACTTTTAGCACACTTTAGAAACTACGATTAATCGAAGGCCACGGGCATAAACCCGTGGCTTTTTTTTGGAGGAGGAACCAATATGAAGAAAATGCCTATTGAGAAATACCATCCGTATCCGGCAGCTGATCTGCCGGACCGTCGCTGGCCGTCCAGGACCATGACCGCGGCACCGCGCTGGTGCAGTGTGGACCTGCGGGACGGGAATCAGGCCCTCATCGTGCCAATGGGTATCAGGGAAAAGAGCGAACTGTTCAGCCTGCTGGTAAAGATGGGGTTCAAAGAAATAGAGACCGGTTTCCCGTCAGCATCTCAGACCGAGCTTGATTTCATGCGCCACCTGATAGAGAACAGACTTATTCCGGAAGACGTTACTATTCAGGTGCTTACACAGGCGCGCGAGCATCTTATCACCAGGACCTATGAATCCTTGCGCGGTGCGCAAAAAGCCATTGTGCACCTTTACAACTCTACGTCCGAGCTGCAGCGCCGGGTTGTATTCAGGATGGACAGGGCTGCGATAATGGACCTGGCGGTGAGGGGCGCCGAAATGGTACGAAACGGGGCGGAACGACTGGACGGGACACGCGTGACCTATCAATATTCTCCGGAGAGTTTTACCGGCACGGAGAACGATTTTGCCCTTGAGGTGTGCGAAGCGGTGCTCGACGTATGGGAACCTTCGCCTGAAAACAGGGTCATTATCAACCTGCCCGCGACCGTAGAGATGACGACGCCGAATATTTATGCAGACAGGATAGAATGGTTCTGCCGAAATATCAAAAAACGCGAAAATATCATCCTCAGCCTGCATGCCCACAATGACCGCGGCACTGCTGTGGCAGCGACGGAACTGGCCCTGCTTGCCGGGGCCGACCGCGTGGAGGGCACCCTTTTCGGCAACGGCGAACGTACCGGCAACGTAGATATAGTCACTGTCGCAATGAACATGTTCTCGCAGGGCATTGACCCCTGCCTGGATTTCAGTGATATCGACAGCATTTCCGAGGTCTACCAGCGGTGCTCCGGTCTGCCGCTTCATCCGCGACACCCTTATGCCGGCGAACTGGTATATACTGCTTTTTCAGGCTCTCACCAGGATGCCATAAGCAAGGGCATGAAGTCGCGCGGTGCTGACGCAGCATTGTGGGAAGTGCCCTACCTGCCGATAGACCCGGCTGACGTTGGCAGGACATATGAATCAATCATCCGCATCAACAGCCAGTCCGGCAAGGGTGGTGTGGCCTATGTGCTGGAGCGGGAATATGGACTGAGGCTTCCAAAGGAAATGCATGTGGAATTCGGCGCTACTGTGCAGCGCATTTCGGACTCGACAGGCAAAGAGGTCAGCGCCGCCATGATATGGGATGCCTTCAGGACTGAGTACCTCGAAACAGGCGGTAAATACAGTCTTGGCGATTGCAAGATAGATTCCAAATCAGCGGACGCTTCCGGGTGCGGAACTTCATTAAGCGCAGTCATTGCTGTAAGTGGAGAAAAGCATAAAATCAAGGGGACCGGCAATGGTCCTATCGATGCTTTCTGCAAAGCGGTCGGCAGGGAAAGGGGCATCGATATAAAACTGACAGCATACCACGAACATGCGCTGGAACAGGGCTCTGATGCGACCGCAGTCGCATATGTTGAGATCGAAGATGAACTAGGGGCAAGGCGCTGGGGGGCCGGCACGGATCCGAACATAGACAGGGCTTCCTTTAAGGCCGTGCTGAGCGCCCTTAACAGGACCGGCAAATCCCGACTGTGAGAGAAAGGTACTTGGTGACCGCGCTCACGATCCCGCAATATTCCCTGCGGATTACGGAATATTCTGCCTGTCAGGGGGGTATTTGCCCTTGACAGGCAGAATCCAATCTGCGATACTTCATTAGTAGCTAACATACCTGGAAAGAGACGGAAATGACACCATCGGAGTGCCTGATTACTGGATATAATAATGAATAGTGAAATAAGGATACTATGCGTCGATGATCAGCAGAGTGTCCTTAATTCCATCAAAAGTCTGTTCCGCGAGGACAATTACAGCATACTCACTGCAGGTTCAGGAGAAGACGGCCTGAAGATACTCGAACAGACCCCCGTCCAGATAATCATTTCGGACGGGCAAATGTACGGGATGTCAGGCAGCGACTTCCTGCGGGAGGTATGCAGGCGTTGGCCGGATACAGTCAGGATCATGCTGTCCTGCCACTCAGACACAGCCTCTATAGTTTCTGCCATCAACGAAGCCCAGGTTTACAGGTATGTCCCCAAGCCATGGAATAATGATGAACTCAGGGACGCAGTCGCAAATGCAGCGGAAAGATACGAGCTCGTCAGGAAGAATCTGGCACTCAACGCCGAGCTCCGGATGCGCCAGAAAGAGCTGGAGACCTTGCTGCAGGAAAAGGAAGACTACCTGCAAATGAAGGCCTGCATGCTTTCCGCTTTCCAGAACATACTTGATGCGGTGCCAACAGGCATAATCGGGATTGATCCCACCAACCTTATTGTGCAATGCAATACCAGATGCCACCAGATACTCTGCAGCAACAGTCCGGTCATATCAGAGAATGCCGAGAAAGTGCTGCCCGCCGGGCTGGTTAAATGCATGGAAGAAGTAAGACGGAAAGGCAAGTCCGTCATGAGGCTCGAGATACATGGAGTCAGCTACTGCGCCATGGGCGTGACTTTGCCGCCCGAGAAACATAAAGGCATAGTCATATCCCTGCACAGGCTTGATGAAATTTAGTTCGCACATGAAGAGGAACGGGGCTGGCAAGATGATAATTTACAACCTGTTTCCTTTACTTGCCGGGAAATTTTCACAGTGGGGTCCTCATTTTAAAAGAGCAGCGGACATGGGCTTCAACTGGGTTTTCATAAACCCGATTCAGCGTCCCGGCATTTCAGGCAGCCTCTATTCCATTTCGGATTATTTTGATTTCAACCCGTTGCTCATCGATACTGATTGCGGCCATTCCGCAGAGACCCAGGCGAGAAATATGATCAGTGAAGCAAAGGCCATGGGCCTTCAGTTCATGGGCGATCTTGTAATCAATCATTGCGCGGCCGATTCCGGACTCATTAAATCTCACCCCGAATGGTTCGCGTGGGAAAATGGCAGCGTCTCGCACCCGGGCGCTGATGAAGACGGTAAACGCGTTATATGGGAAGACCTTGCAAGATTCGACCACAGGAACACCAAAGACAAAGAAGGGCTGATCCGGTACTTTCTCGACATCATCGAGCATATGATTTCGCTTGGCTTTACCGGGTTCAGATGCGACGCTGCTTATCAGATACCCCGGAGCATATGGGAAAGACTTATAAGCGGGGTCAGGAAAAAACATCCCGGCATCCTTTTTTTCGCGGAGACACTCGGATCACCATCCGACCTTACGCGGAATACGGCATCTGCTGGCTTTGATTACATATTCAACAGTTCGAAATGGTGGAACTATTACGATTACTGGCTTATGGAACAGTATGCCCTTACACGCGACCTCGGCCCTTCGATAGCCTTTCCTGAAAGCCATGACACAATAAGGCTTGCCGAGGAGCTGAATGGAAATATAGACGGCCTTAAACAGAGATACCTGTTTGCCGCCCTCTTCTCGGGAGGAGTTATGATGCCCATGGGCTTCGAGTTCGGGTTCCGCAGGAGATTGCATGTGGCGGACACAAGACCCGGAGACTGGGAGCAGACCGGCGTTGACCTCACGTCCTTTATCAGCGCTGTTAATTCCATCAAGAGCGCGCATGCGGTATTTCAGGAAGATGGTCCCACTCATATGCTTCATCACGGCAATGAAAACGTGCTCCTTATGTGGAAAGCGTCCATCGCAACGCGGGAGGAGTCGCTGATCATCCTGAACAAGGACATTCGGGAGCAACAGCACTTTTATTCCGAGAACCTGCGCAACTACACCCAGGCCGGCAGCGCACTTACAGATGTATCCCCCGGCGAGCAGCTGGAATACATATCCGTTCCGTTCAATTACTGCCTGAAACCGGGGCAGGGGATAGTGCTGACTACGACAAGAGACGAGATACCGGTAGATTGATTACACAACGCCGCTCACTCCATTCGCAATCCGTCTGCACATAAAGTAATGGCAATATCTGGAAATTCTCTGTTACGTTTACTTCGCTTGAATAAGAGCGGAAAGTAACATTAACGCTCCGCCACAAATCGACGCGAATACAACAAATCCGTAACTGTCATCAATCATCTTGATATCCCTATAATATCTTTTTGTTAATCCTTCTGAACCTACCGTTTGCGCATTTCTATAATTTATATTTCCAATTATTTTATTGCTACCGAAAGAACTTAGGGTGCCAATAATGACAATAATGGCACCTGCTATAAAAAGACCGTTAGCATATGCATCCATTGATTGCCAACCACCTATCCAGCAGGTCAAGATAGTGTCAAGAATCTTTCGCACATTTGATCTGGCAACCTCATCTGGTTTTTCTCTACGCTGCCACTTCCTTTGCTAGCTCCTCAAGCCGATCCATCTTCAAATACTGCTTTAGGCCCCATTTTGTCCCTGCGATATGCC
>CAIJNL010000018.1 GCA_903822005.1 uncultured Nitrospiraceae bacterium | reverse complement strand
TATTGTATTGCTACAGCATATAAACCCGTTCGACTTGCATGTGTTAAGCACGCCGCCAGCGTTCGTTCTGAGCCAGGATCAAACTCTCAAATGTTTTCCTGACATCTTTATAAAACGTTGACTATTGTGTTTCTTTTTGAATTGACAGAACCTATCTCAAGTTTTCAAAGAACAATAAGACTCCCAGCACCAAATACTATCCTCCGGGCAACCTCAAGCGAATTTCAGCAATGTTTTAATCTTGCCTTTCCATAGACTGGAAAAGGCATAAACATGCTCTTAAAATCCGTTTTCCTGTGTTCACCTCAGCTGATACGCCTTCGGTACTGCAAGATTGTGATGCTTCAAAGATCAATGCTGGATTTATAGAATAGCAGGTTTTTGGACGAATGTCAACATTTTTTTATCAAATACCGGAAAAAATATCTTTTCGACAGTCAGCACGCCTACCTTTAAAACAAAACTGCCTGTATTGTAAGGAAAGTTAATTTATATATATATAGTGGGGCTTGTAAATATTTGAAAATAAAAAGGGGCGGGTAAAAACCCGCCCCCTGCTTCAATGACTGATTTAGTGGAAATGCGTCTCGGACTTTGTGCCTGCTGGTGCGTCCAGGTTCTTGCCGAGAACCCTTGAGCCGATGGTAACAAGAACCACCACAACAACTGCAATGCCCAGCCAGAACAGACCATCCGGATTGATTGCCGGAGGTGCCACAACAGGCGCCCCAGGAGCTCCTGTGACCGCTGCTACCACAGCCGCGGCTTTCGGGGACTCTGGTATCATCCAGGTGAAAACATACGCCTGCAGCATCGCCATGATACCTACAACGATTGTCAAAAATATAGAATGCTTAAGGGTAAAACGGAAGATGTCGGATTCGTGACCGACAAGACCAGTTGCACCCGTTGCTACTGATATGGACTGCGGCGATATCATCTTGCCCAAAACGCCGCCGCTGCTGTTTGCTGATACGGTGACAATCGGATCTATACCGATCTTTTCAGCGGTTACTGCCTGCAGCTTGCCAAAGAGGGCATTCGAAGAAGTGTCCGAGCCTGTCATGAACACGCCCAACCAACCAAGGACAGCTGCGAAAAACGGGAATAACTGGCCTGATGCTGCGAAGGCATACCCGAGGGTGATTGCCATACCGGAATAGTTCATGATATATGCAAACCCAAGCACGCAGGATATGGTAAAGAACGGCCATGCGAGGGTCTTCAGGGTGTGACCAGCGGACTTCAAAGCCTGGCCCATTGAGGCACCCATCACAGGGATCGAGAAGAACCACGCAAAGAGGATACCAGTGCCCGACATACTAAGGAAGTTGAAATTGAATGCAGCAGGTTTGGCCTTCATGGCCTGATCAATAACCATATTGTCGAGGCCCGCAATTGGGAATAGCTGACCTGCAAAACCCAATGACTTCATAAAAATGGTAAACGACTGGTTAAGGGCCTGATTGACCGGCTTTGCTCCCCAGGCGCCTACACAGATGCTAAGGATGATAAAGGGGCCCCAGGCTCTGAATACCTGTCCAAGGGTATACTTTAGCTCCGCCTTACCGAGACTCTTCTTTTCATCCGCAAAGTGCCAGCTTTCTTTTGGATGCCATACCTTCAGGAATATAACAATAAAGAACAGAGATACGAGCGCTGCGATGATGTCAGTGAGCTGCGGTCCGATGTAGTTGGACACAAGAAATTGTGCGATTGCGAAAGAAACTCCGCATACCAAACAGGCCGGCCATACTTCCATTCCCTTTTTCCAGCCTGCCATAAGAATGCAAAGATAGAGCGGAACGATGACGCTCAGGAACGGCAGGGTACGACC
This sequence comes from uncultured Nitrospiraceae bacterium, assembly GCA_903822005.1. Classification (GTDB taxonomy): domain Bacteria; phylum Nitrospirota; class Thermodesulfovibrionia; order Thermodesulfovibrionales; family Dissulfurispiraceae; genus Fen-1308. The sequence goes on along the minus strand of CAIJNL010000018.1, from coordinate 337,261 downwards.
CACCATCGCACTCATGGCCAGCTGATCCACACCGGCAACCTGCGCGCCAACAACGATCGGGGTACCGATAGAGCCATAGGCCACAGGAGCTGTGTTTGCGAGCAGACAGATACCTGCTGCATAGAGCGGGCTGAAACCGAGACCCGCCAGCATGGCTGCGGTGATGGCAACCGGCGTGCCGAATCCGGCGGCGCCTTCAATAAATGCGCCAAAGGAAAAAGCAATGAGAAGCGCCTGCATACGACGGTCGTCTGTAACAGAAGCGAGCGAATTCTTGATGACTTCAAACTGACCGGTCTCCACGGACATATTATAAATAAACAGGGCGGTGAGGACGACCCAGCAGATCGGGGCCAGTCCAAAAGCTATTCCGAGAGCCGTAGACATCAGGGCGAGATCAGCCGGCATTCTGTAAACAATAATTGCAAGGGCAACGGCAAGGCCTGTGCCGCCGATAGCAGCAAAGTGGCCTTTCATGCGCTTTATTGCGAGAGCCCAGAACAGGAAAAGAATAGGAATCGATGCTATTAATGCCGACGCGAAGATGCTCCAACTCGGATCTACACCGAATAAAGTCTTCATCGGATCAATATTCATTTGCCAAGGCATAAATTTCCCTCCGTGTTTTACTTTTTGTAGTAGGATAATTCTTCGCTACCCTAACCTCCGTGCTGCGTGCACCCCGACTTTCTTCTGCCCCCTCCTGCATCACCTCCGTTGTCATAAAGTTTAGTGTAAGGCTCAACAGACAGATATAGCTATTGCAATCCCTGTCCCGCCCCTTTGTGCTGATAAGAACTGTGCAAAGCAACGCCGGACCCATTTGTTTAAGCCCGCCTGACAAAACAGTCATGTAGTGTCTAAATTAAAAATATTGAAGGGATAAAGGCTATTTACGTCCAGGTTCCCGTCAATATCTATATTTATTCGGAACCATTTTCGTTTAGCCGGCGCATCATAATTAAAGGGCATATGCTCATTAATGGCCCAGCAAGCATAGTCTGCCCAAAGGATTTTGTTGTATTTTAATAGCATCTTCAATGAATTAATGTCAAGCCCCATTATGATATATTTAACTGTTCAATATTTGAAATATCTCCTTTGTTGTCAATTACTGCCGGCCGGGAAGTCCCTTTTCTCCTTTTGCACAGGTATTGATTCGGTCACAGGTCTTTTGTGAAGCAACTGTGATTTACTGCATCGTATGCACCATTTATCCTTTTCAATGACGGGGCTAACAATGCGAGTGAATATATATCGCAGATGCCTGATCGGCCAGTAAGTGTTTCTTTTCTCCGGAAATAGTAATCTCTGTATTGAAAATGATACAATATCGCACTTATGGGTAAGACGGTTGTTGTTGCCAATCAAAAGGGCGGTGTCGGAAAGACTACGACTGCTGTAAATCTGTCGGCCTGTCTCGCCCTGGCGGACCAGGATGTACTGGTAGTGGATACCGATCCCCAGGGCAACCTGTCAAGCGGGCTCGGAATTAACAGGGGTGAGCTCAGTAAAAGTCTTTACGATGTATATACTGGTAAACATACCCTGGAAGATGCTATCCACGAGACGCAGATACCGCACCTGCACATAGTTCCTTCCACTATTGATCTGCTTGCTGTTGAGGTAGAACTCGTCAACCGGGATGCCCGGGAAAAAACACTCCTGAACTCCCTTGCCGGCATCAAGGACCGATATCGCTATATATTCATTGATTGTCCGCCTTCGCTCGGACTGTTGACGCTGAACGGCCTGGTTGCGGCAGACTCAATAGTCGTACCTGTACAATGCGAATATTATTCCCTTGAAGGTCTCAGTCTTCTTACGAGGACCCTCAAGCTCGTGCGGTCCTCTTTCAATCCGAACCTGGAGATTGAAGGCATCCTTCTTACCATGTTTGATCCCCGCAATACTCTTTCCTCCCAGGTCGCACAGGAGGTCAGGAAGTATTTTGGAGAACTTGTTTATGACACAGTAATACCACGCAACGTTACCCTGGGAGAAGCGCCAAGCCACGGAAAACCGGCGATCCTATATGATGCCCGTTCCAGGGGTGCCCAGAGTTATGTTGCTCTCGCAAAGGAGATTTTAGATGAAAACAGCACTAGGTAAAGGCCTCGATGCGCTGCTTCCCGACAGGGGGGGAGAAGTAATCGAGATCGAAGTCGGCAGGATAATCCGAAACGAAAACCAGCCCAGAAAGGTCTTTAAGGATGAAGCTCTCAAAGAGCTTGCCTTGTCGATAAAGGAAAAGGGTGTTCTGCAGCCCATAATCGTGTCCAGGATGGTGGATGGCAACTTCAGGCTTATCGCCGGCGAAAGGCGCTGGAGGGCTTCATCGCTTGCAGGCCTTAAAAAGATACCTGCCCTTATCAAAGATGTATCCTCTCAGGACTCTATTGAAATTGCCCTGATAGAGAATATTCAGCGTGAAGAACTGAATCCTATTGAGACTGCCGATGCTTTCAGCCGGCTTATGAAGGATTTCAACCTGACCCAGGAGGCCCTTTCAGAGAGGGTGGGAAAAAACAGGGTAACGATTGCGAATTATCTGCGCATACTCAAGTTGTCCGACGAGATAAAGGCCTTTATCAATGATGGCAGTCTGACCCTCGGCCATGCAAAGGCCCTTCTATCACTGGAAGACGGTAATAAACAGGCAGAAGCTGCAAAAAAAATTGTCCGGGAAGGGCTTAGCGTCCGGGAGGCCGAAGCACTTTGCATGAAGCCTGTGCAGGCAGCTGCTGCTAAATCAAAAAAATCCGGTAAAAAGCTCCCGGAGGTCGCCGATCTCGAAGACAAGCTGATACAGGCCCTGGGAACCAAGGTCCGCATTGAACATAAAGGCAAAAAAGGCAAAATAGAAATTGATTACTATTCTTTGGATGAGCTCGACCGGCTGCTTGAAATCCTGTTAGAGAAATAACTCCCGTTTCTCCCTGACCGCCGCTCCTATAAAGGCCCTGAACAATGGGTGGGGATCAATAGGCCGCGACTTGAACTCCGGATGAAACTGGCATCCCAGGAACCAGGGATGGTCCCTGAGCTCTACTATCTCGACAAGCTCCGTGTCAGGCGAAAGCCCACTGATAACCAGTCCTTTGGACGTCAGCACATCCCGGTACTTGTTATTGAATTCATACCTGTGGCGATGTCTTTCAGATATATTTTTTGATCCATAGGCTTCATATGCATGGGTACCTTCTACAAGCACCGTGGGATAGGCTCCGAGCCGCATGGTGCCGCCCATTTGGGAATCTGCCGTTCTTTCCTCGATTTTCCCTGAACGGTGATTGTACCATCGTTCCATAAGGTATATGACAGGGTCTTTTGTCTTGGGGTCGAATTCGGTACTGTTTGACGAAAGCCCGCATACGTTCCTGCCGAATTCGATAACAGCAAGCTGCATACCTAGGCAAATGCCAAAATATGGTATCTTCTTCTCACGTGCATAGCGCACAGCAGCAATTTTTCCTTCGATCCCTCTTATGCCAAAACCTCCAGGCACAAGAATCCCGTCAACCTCGGACAGATACTTTTCGACGCCCTGAGCCTCTATCTCTTCGGAATCGACCCAGATCAAATTCACGCGCGAGTTGTTTGATATGCCCCCGTGGATAAGTGCTTCTTCAAGGCTCTTGTACGAATCCTTGAGATTCACATATTTTCCGGCAATTGCGATAGTGCACTCATATTTCGGATTCTTTATGCGGTCGACAACCTGGACCCATGTCTTCAGTTCGGGTTCAGGAAGATTGAGTGACAATTTCTTTTCTATAAATTTATCGAGCCCTTCAGTCTTGTATGAAAGCGGTACTTCATATACTGTCTCCACGTCCAGCGCCGAAATAACCGCTTCCTGATCAAGGTTGCAGTGAATAGCTATCTTCCTCTTCATTTCGGGCGGGATAGGCCTGTCTGTCCTGCACAGCAGTATATCTGGCTGGATGCCTATCTCCCGCAGCTCATTTACACTGTGCTGTGTCGGCTTGGTCTTTAATTCCCCTGCTGTCTTTATGAACGGGACCAGCGTCAGGTGCACGTAAAGAACATTCTCCCTCTCGACGTGATAACGGAATTGCCTGATCGCCTCCAGGAAGGGCAGACTCTCGATATCGCCGACCGTTCCGCCTATCTCAACAATATTGACGTCATAATCATCGGATGCGGCCGATTTGATCGCCTCCCTGATTTCATCTGTAATGTGTGGCACTACCTGAACTGTATCGCCCAGATAATCTCCTCTGCGCTCCTTGGTAATAACATTGAAATAGATTTTTCCGGTTGTATAATTATTGACTACAGCCGCCCGCATATGGGTGAACCTTTCATAGTGGCCGAGATCCAGGTCAGTCTCGCAGCCATCATCAGTCACAAAGACCTCACCATGTTCAAAGGGACTGAGAGTGCCGGGGTCTACGTTAATATACGGGTCGAGTTTCTGAATGGTTACCCTCAGGCCCTGGGCTTCGAGCAATGCTCCTATTGCGGCGGCAGCTATTCCCTTGCCGAGAGCTGAAACAACTCCTCCTGTTATAAAGATGTATTTAGACATTTTTCCACCCTCTCCAGATCCATTGGCGTATCCACCCCGATGGTTTCGTAATTTGTCTGCTCAATCTTTATCGATATGCCGTTTTCGAGCGCCCTCAACTGTTCAAGCTTTTCAATATCTTCAAGTCTTGAAGCCGGCAATTCGGAAAAACGTTTTAGTATATCAGCCCTGTACGCATATATGCCTATATGTTTAAACAGATAGAGACCCGAAGTCCCAATATCCGGGGCAGCGGCTTTCCCGTGCTTCATCCCTGCAGTGCCAAAAATATCTCTGTGATATGGTACAGGGGAGCGTGAAAAATACATTGCGAACCCCTCGTCATTAAAGACGGCCTTTACAACATTCGGATCATTAATCTCTCCGGCGTTATCTATCCTTTTTACAAGTGTACCAATATCAGCCCGCTTGTCCACCATTATGCCTGTCACCAGGTCTATCATTTCGGGCCTTATCATTGGTTCGTCTCCCTGTACATTTACAATGATATCAGCGTCACAACCGTCTTTTCTTATAATAGCTGATGCCTCTGCTATCCTGTCAGTACCTGATATGTGTGCTGATGAGGTCATGACGGCGTTTCCGCCGAATTCACGGACTGCATTAAAAATAAGCTGGCTGTCTGTTGCTACAAAAACCGCTTTTATCCGCCCGGCTAAACTTGATCGTTCATATACGTGCTGAATCATAGGTTTATTATTGACAAGGGCAAGGGGTTTTCCGGGGAATCTTGCAGATTGGTATCTGGATGGTATTATAACAATGGCAGACATAACTTTTTGTATGATAACATAAATGGCTTTCTGAAAATAAAGAACCCGGGGTATGTGGATGAAACTGTTATACCGCATTAATCTCGCATATCTGTATGCTATATTTAGCGGCGCTCTGATAGTGCTTGCATTCCCGACTTTTAATATTTACCCGCTTGCCTGGATTGCGCTGATCCCGCTGCTTGTATTGCTTTATGACAAACCGGTCGGGCAATCCTTCAAACTGGGGATCCTTTTTGGAACGGTCTATTTTTTTGGGACACTATACTGGATTTATAACTCCCTCCATCAGTACGGCTCTATTTCACTCGTTCCCAGTCTGCTCGTGGTCTTATTGCTAAGTATATATCTGAGTTTCTTCCCCGCTCTCTTCTGCATGCTATATTCGGCAGTCATCAGGAAGACAGATCTGCCGGTTTTGTTTGTGGCGCCAGTTCTCTGGACGTCTCTCGAATTCTTGCGCTCATATGTATTGACCGGATTCCCGTGGTCGAGTCTCGGATACAGCCAATATCCTTTTCTGGTTTTCATCCAGAGCGCCGATATAGTCGGCATTTACGGCATATCTTTTATGATTGTTGCAGTCAATGGCGCATTTGCAGATTTTTTCATCATGAAAAAACGTATGAGATCAAAACCCCTGTATTCGCGTTTTCATACGTTTGCGGGTTGGGTCATTCTGTTCGTCGCCCTAAGCGCCAATCTTTGCTATGGCCTTTTCAGGCTTTATCAGGATCGGCCTGGTTCGCAGATCAAGGTAGCAGTTATACAGGGCAACATCGAGCAGGATAAAAAGTGGGATAAAGCTTATCAGCAAAGTGTTTCTGAAATATACAGAAATCTGAGCATCGATGTCGTTTCCGGCACTGAGCCCGGCGTAAACAGACCCCATCTGATAGTTTGGCCTGAAACTGCCATGCCTTTCTTTTTTGGGGCCAACAAGGAACTGAGCGATGAACATGTCGCTTTCCAAAGAGACCTTAATGCTTATCTTCTTTTTGGAAGCGTTACCATGAAAAAAGAGGCTGCCGGCGGTTTTTCGAACAGCACAGTTTTGCTCACAAAAGATGGATCGGTGTCGTATATTTATGATAAAATTCATCTCGTTCCCTTCGGAGAATATGTTCCTTTGCGCAACCTTCTGTTTTTTATTAACAAACTCGTAGTAGGAGTAGGCGATTATATACCGGGTGACAGCTACACAAGGGCCGTGACTCCTTTTGGCAGTTTCGGTACTCCTGTCTGTTATGAGATCATTTTCCCGGGACTCGTGAGAAAATATTTTATTAAGGGCGGCGATTTTATAGTCAATATCACTAACGATGCCTGGTTCGGGAACACTAGCGGACCATATCAGCATTTTAGCATGGCGGTTTTCAGGGCCATAGAAAACAGAAAGCCTGTTATCAGGGCGGCAAATACCGGGATATCAGGATTTATTGACAGCAGTGGAAGGATTTTGCAGACAAGCGATATATTTGTAAGAACTGCTTTAAAGGCTGATATTAAAACGGACCGTTCGCTCTCTTTTTATACTAAATATGGCGATCTTTTTTCTTTTTTCTGTCTGGTAACATCGCTGCTTTTTTTTATTAATATTCGCAGGAAATAAACCGGAGGTAATGGTAATGTTGTTAAAAAAAGATATACAGGAAGAAATCAGAAACGTTAAAGATAAACTTGCTTCATTAAGAGGTTATCTTTGATGTAGCTTCATTAAAAGAGACTCTTTTAGAGATCGAAAAAGATCTTTCATCTGAAGAGATATGGACCTCGCATGACAGGCTGACTGTTCTCCAAAAGAGAAAAGCCACTATACTGGAAACGTTATCCCCTCTTGAATCTGCCATTCAAAGAGTATCTAATCTGGAAGGATCGCTGGAAATACTGGATGAAGACGGCGGAGATATATTCATCGAAGAGATGCATGCTGAACTTACTGATCTAAAGTCTTTTGTCGATGAGATAGAGCTGCGCATGCTTTTGTCAGGTGAGGCCGACCGGAATAATGCGATCGTATCCATCCATCCTGGTGCTGGCGGTGTTGAGAGTCAGGACTGGGCCCAGATGTTGATGAGAATGTATCTGCGCTGGGCGGAACGCCATAAATACAAAGTTGAGATTGTTGAGCATCAGGTTGGTGAGGAAGCGGGCATAAAAGGGACTACTTTTACTGTCAACGGAAGTTACGCATACGGCTATCTGAAGGCCGAAGCCGGCATTCACAGACTTGTAAGGATATCGCCGTTTGATGCAAACAAAAGAAGGCACACTTCTTTTGCCGCAGTGCTTGTTTATCCTGAGATAGAAAACGATATTGAGGTCGAAATAAGGGATGAAGATCTCAGGATAGATACTTTTCGGTCATCGGGCGCCGGGGGACAGCATGTAAATAAGGTTTCGTCAGCGGTACGTATAACTCATATACCAACAGGCATCGTTGTGGCGTGCCAAAGCGAGCGATCTCAATTAAGAAACAAAGAGCTGGCAATGAAAGTGGTCCGGGCGCGGATTTATGATCTGACCCTTAAATCAAGAGAGAAAAAAATCGATGGCTTTATCGGTGATAAAAAAGAGATATCCTGGGGAAATCAGATCAGATCATACACATTACAACCGTATAGACTCGTCAAGGACCATAGAACCAATATTGAAGTGGGTGATGTGGATTCTGTGCTTGACGGAGCAATTGATCTGTTTATCAGACAATACTTGAGTACTAACAAATAATATATTTTTTTATCCTATTATTACTTATTTATATTTGTTTTAAAGTAATCGTAATAGGCACAGGTAAAATGTTTATAAGGCATTATTAGTGTTATATATCAGTGCTTTTACCCATATCAGAAAAGTGATCTGTTTTTAGTTGACCAAGTTGCGATATGTTGGTACTTTTTTATGCACAGAGATTTAAACATTTTATTGCCCTCGTTTTTATATATAGGCTATAATTAGCGGTGAGTAAAAAATGGGTTTTTCACAACTGTTAATTAGTTGTTGATAAACATATAAAAATATATAAAAAAATGGCTATGGTACAAGGAATGAGCGGAAAAGAAGAGTTCTGGAATATGGCGTTTTCCAAGATACATGAAAAGTTGGGAGACAGCGTATTCGAGCTGTGGTTTAAGCCTATGAAACTGCATCATTTTAAAGACAAAGTTGCATATATAGACATACCAAACAGGTTCTTTAAGGATTGGATAGATGATAATTATCCTCATCTGATAAGCGAGGCCCTTGAGGTGGAACTGGGATATCCGGTCTCTGTGAAAATGAGGGTCGGAACAAAGGAAGATGGTGCGTTAAAGAAGATTGACTCAAGAAATGAAAGCCGTAGAAGCAAACTTGCCAGCAGGGGTATTTATCTGAACCCAAAGTATACTTTTGACTCTTTTGTGGTCGGCCCGTCCAACCAATTTGTAAATGCTGCCGCAAAAAGGATATGTGAAGGTCCTGGAAGTATATATAACCCCCTCTTTATTTATGGAGGCGTTGGTCTGGGTAAAACCCATATGATTAATGCTATAGGTAATGAAATAGTAGACAGATATCCCGGCAAGGTTATTTTTTATGTTTCTGCCGAGCAGTTTACGAATGAGGTCATTTCATCCATACGCCATGAAAAGATGGGAGAGTTTAAGGACAAGTACAGAAATGCCGACATCCTGCTTGTTGACGATATACAATTTATAGCCGGCAAAGTAGCCACTCAGGAAGAATTCTTCCATACCTTTAATTCGCTGTATGCGCGTCAAAGCCAGATTGTGATATCGAGTGACAGGGCCCCAATGGATATTTCTGACATCACCGACAGGCTGAGATCCAGGTTCAGCATGGGACTTATCGCGGATATCCAGTTGCCGGAGGTGGAGACAAAAGTTGCTATACTGTTCAAAAAGGCTGAGGCAGAGCGGCTTACGATACCTGATGATGTTGCCTATTTTATCGCGTCCCGGGTCAAGTCAAACATCAGGGAGCTTGAAGGCTGTCTGATTAAGCTGGGAGCCTATTCTTCCCTTACGGGGATGCCGATAGATTTAACGCTGGTGAAAAATGTGCTTAAGGACCTTATTTCAGAGGGAGATAAACCTTTAACCATCGAGGTGATCCTTAAGGCAATAAGCGACTATTTTGGAATAAAACAGATAGATATAAAAGGGAAAAAAAGGACCAAGGAAATAGCAAACGCAAGGCAGATAGCCATGTACATTGCCAAACAACTGACCACTATGTCCCTGAGTGAAATCGGCCGGGCATTTGGCGGCAAAGACCACGCTACTGTGATTTATGCATGTAAACTTATTGAAAAGAAAAGACAGGCAGATGAAAACCTTAACAAGGGAATAGATCATATTATCAGAAAGATAAAAGCGTCTTGAGGATTCACAGAAATCAAAAGTCTTATCGGAGGATGCCATGAAGGTAAAAGTAGACAGGAATGAGCTGCTGAAGAAACTTTCCGATATCCAGAACATCGTTGAGAAGCGGAATACCATGCCGGTGCTTAATAACTTTCTCCTGCTGGCAGAAAACGCCGGCTGCAAGATTACTGCAACGGACCTCGAGACAGCGCTGCAGGAACCGGTAGAGATGAGTGTACAGGAAGAAGGGAAAGTATGCATCCCTGCCAAGAAGCTGTTCGAGATTGTCAGGGAGATGGACGGTGAAATAGTGCTCGAATCTGCCGATAATCAATGGGTCAAGGTTAAGTGCGGTAAAAGCCATTTCAGGCTGGCAGGCATTTCTCCGGATGAATATCCTGTATGGCCGACCATTGCGCCTGCAGATTCAAAGACGATCGAGATTGATACCTCGACCCTGCTTGATGCGATAGAGAAGACACTTTACGCTGCAGGCGAATCAGATACGAGATATGTGCTGAACGGCCTTCTTTTCCATCTCAAGACAGACAATATATTGAATGTGGTTGGTACAGACGGACACCGGCTGGCCCTTTCCACTAAAGTGATTTCGGAATCGCTGCAGGAAGATATGAAGCTGATTCTTTCGCGAAAATCTGTCTCTGAGCTCAGAAGGTTCCTCGACGGAGAATCCAGGCCGGCAATACTGACTATAGGCAAGAATCATATTCTGTTTACGGTCGGCGGGATACAGTTCCTGACCAGATTAATTGAAGGTACGTATCCGAATTATGAACAGGTTCTGCCGGCAGATAATAATAAATCTATCGGAGTGGGCCGAGACGCATTCAGCAGGGCGCTCAGGATTGTATCCATTTTGAGCAAGGAGCGCAGCAGCGCTGTTAAGGTGGAAATAAATCCTGACGCTATGGTCATATCAACATCCAATCCGGACCTCGGAGACGCAAAGGACGAAATACCTGTTAATTATGCGGGCGAATCAATGGTATTTGCCTTTAACGCCCGATATCTTCTTGATGTTCTCGGGGTCATGGAGTCCGAGACTGTCATACTCAAGATCAATGAGCCGCTAAGCCCGACTATTTTAATGGAAGATGGCAAGGATGATTATAAATGCGTCGTCATGCCGATGAGATTATAGATACGAGAAAGAACAGTAAGGTCCGGGAAACAAGATAGTATGTAAGCAGGAATGTGCAAAGCAGAAGTATGGGAATAAGAGCGTGATATTCAGCGTAAGTCCCGGGTTCATACTGCGTAATTAACACCCTGTTTTTGAAGGAGACAAATGGAAGATAGCAAGATTGTTAATACAGAAGAAGAATTGTACGGCGCAGACCAGATAAAGATCCTCAAGGGACTTTCTGCTGTCAGAATGAGGCCGGCCATGTACATAGGGTCCACCAGTATCGATGGACTGCACCACCTGGTATATGAGGTTGTAGATAATAGTGTAGATGAGGCCCTGGCCGGATATTGCACCAACATCGATGTGATCTTACATCACGATAGCAGCTGTACTGTTATCGATAACGGAAGGGGTATTCCGACAGGCTTGCATTCCGGCGACCCGGATGGGCGTACCGCGGCCGAGATAGTGCTGACGGAGCTGCATGCGGGTGGCAAGTTCGAATCCAAGGCCTATAAGATATCCGGCGGATTACATGGCGTGGGAGTCTCGGTGGTAAATGCCCTGTCAGAATGGTTAGAGGTCGAGATAAAACAGAACGGGCAGGTTTTTCAGCAGCGGTTTGAGCGGGGCAGGCCTGTAGGGGAGCTTACAGTCGTAGGGAAAACCAAAGGTAAGGGTACTAAAATTACCTTTAAGGCAGATCCCGAAATATTTGAGATCACTGAGTTTTCATATGATGTTCTTACTCAGCGTCTGCGTGAACTCGCTTTTCTAAACCGCGGGCTAAAAATAAGCTTTACTGACGAGAGGACCTCGCAAAGCAAGGAATTCTTTTACAAGGGCGGAATTGAATCCTTTGTGGAGCATCTCAACAAGAACAAGACAGCTGTCCATCCGAAGCCTGTTTACTTCAGCATGGAAAAGGATGGAATCACAGTTGAGGTGGCGCTACAGTACAATGACAGCTATAACGAGAACATCTATACGTTTGCTAACAATATTAACACCAGGGAGGGAGGCACGCATCTTATAGGGTTCAAGTCTGCGCTTACAAGGACTTCGAATTCATACGCCCTCTCAAAGGGAATTATTAAAGAAGGCAAAGAGAGCATATCCGGTGATGATATCCGCGAAGGCCTGGCAGCCGTAATAAGCGTCAAACTGCCTAACCCTCAGTTTGAGGGCCAGACGAAGATGAAGCTTGGCAACAGTGAGGTAAAAGGCATTGTAGAGTCGATCACCAACGAGTCGCTTTCCAACTATTATGAAGAAAACCCGTCGGTTGCTAGAAAGATCATCGAAAAGGCAATACAGGCAGCGCGTGCCCGTGAGGCCGCACGTAAGGCGCGTGAGTTGACTAGAAGGAAGGGAGTGCTGGAAGATACCGGCCTGCCCGGAAAACTGGCTGATTGCTCTGAAAAGGACCCTGCCAGGTCGGAACTTTATATCGTAGAGGGTGATTCTGCGGGCGGCTCGGCAAAGCAGGGTCGTGACCGGCGTTATCAGGCCATTTTACCCCTCAGGGGCAAAATATTGAATGTTGAAAAGGCGCGTTTCGACAAAATGCTCGGCTCCGAAGAGATAAAGACGCTAATCACAGCCCTGGGGACCAGCATCGGCACTGAGGATTTCGACATTGCCAAGAGCCGTTACCACAAGATTGTCATAATGACCGACGCTGATGTTGACGGAGCACATATCAGGACCCTGCTTTTGACCTTTTTCTACCGCCAGATGCCCGAGTTAATCGAGAGGGGCTACCTGTATATTGCCCAGCCACCGCTTTTCAGGATAAAAAAGGGCAAGACCGAAAAGTATATCCAGAATGAAACTGAGATGCTCAAGATGCTTTTTGAACTGGCTGCAGAAGACCTGGTAGTCATAGCTCCTTCGAGGGAGCTCGAAGGCAAACATCTGATCCCGGTCTTGAAGAAGATAGCTAGCTATCAGAAGGTGATGGACTGGTTCGGAAGAAGGCGCAAGGCGCCCGACATAATTGAGGCGCTCGTCCAGTGGGGAGTCGACAGGGAGACTTTCAAGACAAAGACATCGACTGCACAGCTTGTCCAAAAGATAGTCAAGAGGTTTTCCGAGGCGAAAGCGGGTGAGTGTGTCGTTGATGAGGAGCATGGAGCCCATGCAGTAGCGGTCAGGATGCATGGAAAAGTTAATCTTTCTGTTGATCTTGTGTCATCTCCGGAATACAAGGAAATGGTCAGTCTTTACCGTGAGATAGTAGATGCCATCGGACCTGCGCCATATAAGATAAAACTTAAGGATGAAGGAAGAGAAGTTTCCTCTACCAAAGAATTATTGGCCCTTGCAACAGAAGCTTCCAAAAAGGGGCTGACCATTCAGCGGTATAAGGGTCTTGGTGAGATGAACCCGCAGCAGTTATGGGAGACTACCATGGACCCCGACAAAAGGACTTTTCTGCAGGTTACTGTTGAGGATTCAGTGGGCGCCGATGAAATATTCTCGATACTTATGGGCGATCAGGTCGAACCGCGCAAGGCCTTTATCGAGACCCACGCCCTCGAAGCCAGAAACATAGACATATAAACATAAATAAAATTTTACAGAAAGGGAAGTTATAGAATGTCGAGAGTCTCGATAAGCATAGAAGAAGAAATGAAGGTAAGTTATCTTGATTACGCGATGAGCGTAATTATTGGCAGGGCCCTGCCTGAAGTCCGGGATGGCCTGAAGCCTGTGCAGAGAAGGATTCTATACGCAATGTACAAGGAAGGGCTCCTTCCGAACAAAAAATATTCGAAGAGCGCCGGTGTTGTCGGCGAGGTTTTAAAGAAATATCATCCTCACGGCGATTCCGCAGTTTACGATGCCATGGTCAGACTTGCACAGGACTTCAACATGAGATATCCCCTTGTAGATGGACAGGGGAATTTCGGCTCTATTGATGGAGACCCGGCTGCTGCATACCGTTATACGGAAGCCCGCCTGGCGAAGATTGCAGAAGAGATGCTGGCAGATATTGAGAAAGAGACAGTCGATTTTACTCCTAATTTCGACGAGACTACCGAAGAACCGGTTGTCCTGCCCTCTCGCATACCGAGTCTGCTTATAAATGGGTCAGCCGGTATCGCGGTCGGCATGGCGACAAACATACCCCCGCATAATCTCGGGGAAATCATTGACGGCCTTATTATGGTTCTCAATAAACCGGACCTTTCGGTTAACGAACTGCTGCCGGTGGTTAAAGGACCGGATTTTCCTACAGGGGCTATTATCCATGGCACACAAGGCATTATCAGCGCCTATACAACGGGACGGGGTCTTATCAAGGTGAGGGCCAAGGCGCGTATCGAGCGTGAGGCCAGGGGCGGAGACAGCATCATCATTTCTGAAATTCCCTACCAGGTGAACAAGTCGAGGCTCATCGAGAAGATAGCGGAACTTGTCCGTGAAAAGAAGATCGAAGGCATATCTGATATACGTGACGAATCCGATCGGGATGAGTCGGTACGCATAGTTCTGGAACTAAAACGGGGAGAAGTGCCGCAGGTCACACTGAATAATCTGTATAAGCACACCGCGATGGAGACCACGTGCGGCATCATCATGCTGTCGATTGTTGGCGGCCAGCCGCGCGTGCTGAACCTTAAGCAGATGTTGACTTACTTCCTCCAGCATCGAAGGGATGTTATTGTCAGGAGGACCAGGTTTGAGCTGAGAAAGGCCGAAGAAAAGGCCCATATTCTGGAAGGATTAAAGATCGCCCTTGATCATCTTGACGAAATCATCGCACTCATAAGAAAAGCTAAAAACCCGGAAGAGGCGAAGTTGGGCCTTGTTGCCAACTATCCGCTTTCTGAGATCCAGGCCCAGGCCATCCTGGACATGAGGCTCCAGAGGCTGACCGGCCTCGAAAGAGACAAGATCATCAGGGACTATAAGGAGACGATACAGGAAATCGCGCGGCTGAAGTCCATTTTGGGTAGTGAAACCCTTGTATCGCAGATCATCAAGGATGAACTTGTCGAGATAAAGACCAAATATGCTGACGAAAGAAAGACAGAAATCGTTGCGGAGACTGCAGACCTGACTATCGAGGACCTTATAACCGAAGAAGAGATGGTCATAACAGTCACACATTATGGATATATCAAAAGGATAGCTCTTTCGACCTACCGGAGTCAGCGCCGCGGAGGCAAGGGATTGACCGGCATGGAGACGAGGGAAGAAGATTATGTAGAACAGCTTTTCATTGGATCTACCCATGATCACATGCTTTTCTTCAGCAACCTTGGAAGGCTCTATTGGCTCAAGATTTATCAGATACCCGAATCAAGCAGAACTGCAAAAGGCAAGGCCCTCGTTAATCTGCTGCCTCTTGCGGACGGCGAGAGGATCTCTACGGCCATAAACGTCAGAGACTTCCAGGATGGCTATCTTGTCATGTTCACCAAGGCCGGTATTGTTAAAAAGACGAAACTGGACGAGTATAGCAACCCCAGGTCAAAAGGGATTATTGCTATAACTATTGATGACGGTGACGAAGTAATATGCGTTAACCGGACCTCCGGCAAGAGTGATCTCGTTATCGGCACTAAAAAAGGCCTGGCCGTGCGATTTAGTGAAGAAGATGTAAGATCTGTTGGGCGTACGGCACGCGGTGTCATTGGAATCAGGCTTACAAAGGGCGATGAAGTCGTTTCCGCCAATGTAATAGAAGAAAAGACGAGCCTCCTTACCCTTACCGAAAAGGGCCTCGGCAAGAGGACCAATATCGAAGAATATCCTGTTCATAGCAGGGGCGGCAAGGGTGTAATATCTATCAGGGTTGTTGAAAAAGGCGGAAATGCTGTTGGGCTGATTCAGGTCAAGGACGAGGACGAGATAGTTCTGATCACTAATAGCGGTATGGTCATCAGGCTGACAGCAAGGAACATATCGGTGCTTGGAAGAAATACTCAGGGCGTAAAGCTTATGGACCTGGATCCCGAAGACAGGATTGTGAGTATAGGGCGGGTTGTAGAAGATTAATTTCGAATTAGTAAAAAGGGACGGTCCCTGGAAAGGACCGTCCCTTTTTTGTCATTTGTTATAGTTTGTCTGAAGTTCCTATGATGTCTTGATACATTCAACAGTCTGCTGTGCTATCTCGAGCTCTTCGTTAGTCGGAATGACCAGAACCTTTACCGTTGAAGCATCAGTCGAGATTGTCCTTTCCTTGCGCGACTGAGCACTATTTTTTGCATCGTCAATAGTTATACCGATGTTCTCCAGGTTCGAGCAGCACTGTTTTCTGATATCTATCGCATTTTCACCGATGCCGCCTGTAAAGACAATGGCGTCGACGCGGCCCAGTACAGCAGAGTAGGATCCTATATACTTTTTAATACGATAGCAGAACATGTCTATTGCGAGCGCCGCGTTAAGATCGCCGCCGGCAGCCAAACGCTCTATTTCACGCATATCGTTAGTGCCGCAAATGCCCTTTAGCCCGCTCTGCTTGTTAAGAATGGTATCGAGTTGATCAAAAGACAGTCCCAGGGTCTTTCCCAGAAAAGGAACAATAGCGGGGTCCATATCACCGCAGCGTGTGCCCATGACAAGGCCTTCTAAAGGTGTCAACCCCATCGATGTATCGACGCATTTTCCGTCTTTAACGGCAGTCGTGCTGGAACCATTTCCAAGATGGAGAGTAATTACATTACACTCGCCGAGCGGTTTATCGAGAAAAAGGGCGGCCTGTTTTGAAACATACTGGTGTGATGTACCATGGAAGCCGTATCGCCTTATGTGAAGATCTTTGTAGTATTTATAAGGGAGCGCGTAGTGGTAGGCGTGAGGCGGCATGGTCTGGCCGAAGGCCGTATCAAATATGGCGACCTGCGGAATGGACGGAGTCATCTTCAGCATGAATTCGATGCCCATCAGATTGGGTGGATTGTGCAGTGGCCCGAGCGGTATCATCTCGCGGATGACTTCAACTACCTTGGAATTGATCAAAGTGGGCTTCCAGAAAGCCTCGCCTCCATGCAGAACGCGATGACCGATGCCGTAGAGGTCGTTCAGATTTTTAATAATGCCGAGTTTCATAGTGATATCAAAAACCAGTTTAAGGCCTTCGCTATGGTCTCCAAAATGACTTTCTTCGATGCCCTCCTGGGTATCGCCGTTGCTGTCCAGCCACTTATACTTCAGACGGCCGGTAGGCTCACCGATCTGTTCGACCAGTCCGGAGGTCAGGACCTTTTTATCGTCCATATTGAAAAGTTGATATTTTATTGAGGAGCTTCCGGAGTTTAATACGAGCACTTTCATCTTGACTATCCTCTCTTTACTTGCCTATCGCCTGCGCCTGAATGGCGGTAATGGCGACGGTATTAAGAATATCTGCCACGGTACAGCCTCTGCTGAGGTCGTTCACCGGTTTGTTTAGACCCTGAAGCACAGGACCGATAGCTACGGCGTTAGCGGACCGCTGCACAGCCTTGTAAGTGTTGTTGCCGGTATTAAGATCGGGGAAAATATATACAGTGGCCTTTCCGGCAACTTCGCTATTGGGAAGTTTTATCTTTGCAACTTCTGGATCGGAGGCCGCATCAAACTGAAGCGGACCCTCGATTTTAAGGTCCGGACGTGCTGCTTTTGCGAGCCGGGTTGCCTCGCGGACTTTGTCAACGTCCTTGCCTTTTCCTGATTCGCCTGTGGAATAGGAGAGCATGGCGATTTTGGGATCGATTCCGAATGCTACGGCGGTCTCTGCCGAGCTGATAGCGATATCGGCCAGCTGCTGCTCATCCGGGTTAGGATTAACTGCGCAGTCTCCAAAGACGAGCACACGGTCTGACATGCAAAGCAGGAAGATGCTCGAGACTATAGAGCAGCCCGGTCTTGTCTTCACAAACTCAAGGGAAGGCCTGATTGTATGGGCGGTAGTATTGATAGAGCCAGATACCATGCCGCCGGCATGGCCCTTGTATACCATCATTGTTCCGTAGTAACTGGGATCTGCCAGGGTGTCAAATGCCGCAGCCTTGGAAATGCCTTTCTGTTTCCTGAGTTCGTAATAAGTGTCTCCATAGTCCTTGCGAAGATCGGATGTGGCGGGATCGATAATGTTGGCTTTGTCGAGCTTTAGTCCAAGTTCGGAGATTTTGCGTTTTATTTTCTGTGGATTTCCCAAAAGTGTTATATCACAGACCTGCCGGAGCAGAAGCAGTTCGGCCGCCTGCAGTATGCGGGCTTCCTCACCTTCCGGCAGGACGATATGCTGGCGGTTAGCTTTTGCCCGCTGTACCAGATCGTATTCGAACATGAGCGGGGTCACGCGCTTTGAGCTTGTTACCGTAAGGAGGTCACCGAGCTCTTTAACTTTTACACCCGACTCAAAGATTCCCAAAGCTGTGGCGATTTTACGGTCGTCATTAGCGACGATGGTGCCTTCAACTTCGCTGACTTTTACCGCAGTGGTGAAGGTATCTGTTGGGACCGAGATGATCGGCAGCTTACTCTTGCTGAACCCGTCTATTAATTTCTGGACCGAAAGAGAAGGCTTTAGTCCGCCGGTAAGGATTATGCCTGCCATACGGGGATAAGTCGTAGACAGATCTGCGATCATGCTTCCGAGCAGGATATCGGAGCGGTCACCGGGGGTTATGACAACAGTTCCTTCTTTAATATAATCAAGAAAGTTCGGCAGTTCCATTGCTGCCACCTTGTAATCGGCCACTTCCCTTATAGAGCAGTCTTCTTCGCCGCTGAGGAAAGTTGCGTGGAGTGCTGTTGCTATCTCACATATTGTAGGTTTCCAGAGAATGGCATTTTCAGCGATGGCGTAAACCGGGATGTTTTTATGAACAACGTTTGCGAGGCGGACAGGCGCATCCACAACCAGATCGGCTGCTACACGGTTTACAACGAACGCAAGGATGTCGCATTTTCGTTTTTCGAGACCGTCGGCGATGGAGGCAAGTGCCTCGCTGATATCAACAAGAGACCGGCCATATCCCCGCATTACCGGCATTAGAAGACAGCCAAGATTGTTTGCAACATCAATGTTGAAGTCAAACTCAAGTGGGGTAGAGACGCCTCTGAAGTCGGTGCCGGCGCAGAGCACGACATCACAATTTGCTTCCAGGGCCCGATACTTCTCCATTATTCGCTTTATGAGTTCGTCTTGTTTGTTTGCCGCAATCAATTCATGCGCGACTTCGTGGGTAACACCGCACATGGTTTCGCATGATCCGGGCAGTTTGTAGCGGCTGATGATGAGGTTGATGGTGGGGTCACTTTCGAGGGTGCTTACAACAGGCTTGAAGAAGCTTACGTTGTGGGTCTTGTTCCAGAGAAGTTCCATCATGCCGAGGACAACTATTGATTTGTCACTCAGCGGTTCTGCACTTGCAACATAAATCCCTTTTGCCATATGCTAAATCCTCCTTTTATTTCAGAGCCCTGGCAGACCCCAGGGGCTCTTATTCGCAAATGTTATACCTGCCTTTTTCTTTGGGTTGGTTTTCCCGGATATTGATAATGCCATCTGTTTAGATTTCGATGACTTATTAATATATAATTTGAAATACGAAATATACCAGTTCTTTTTTCGCGGGTGCCGGAAGCGGCCTTTTTTCCACAATCTGCTTTTTGTCAGAGGCTTAATATTTTGACCCGGCCGGAGTACATGAATACCGGATTTAGGGCCGCGGCGCAGAAGAGAGCCACTGTTTATGAAATGATCTATGAAGGGCCGCCTGTAAAGTGGTTGTGTTATAATTACCGGATGAGAATTATCAACACAGAGAGGGAATTGAGGTCTTTTTTGAACGTTCTTGGACGGCGGGCCGCAGGTGTCAGTCCAGAGATTGAATCGGCCGTAAGGACCATTCTGGATGATGTCCGCAGGAACGGGGACAGCTCGGTCAATAAATATACGCGACGCTTTGACAGGCATTCTCTTCCCTTAAAAATCAAGTCTTCGGAGATTGACAGATCGGCCCGCAAGGTTGACGGTAAAATAGTCGCTGCCCTGGAGTTTTCTGCGGCAAGGATTTATGATTTCCATGCCAGGCAGAAGGAAAAATCATGGTCTTTCAACAAGGGGGGTATCACCCTTGGGCAGATCATACGTCCGATAGAAAGGGCCGGCATGTATGTGCCCGGCGGAAAGGCCGCGTACCCTTCTACTGCGCTCATGAACATTATTCCTGCTCAGGTAGCGGGTGTCAGCGAGATAGCAGTATGTGTGCCGACACCTGACGGCGATCTGAATCCCTTTGTAATGTCCGCGCTTCGCATTCTCGGGGTTACCGAGGTATACAGGATAGGCGGCGCACAGGCGATTGGTGCGATGGCATATGGCACAAAAAGCGTAAAAAAGGTCGATAAAATAGCAGGTCCGGGCAATATTTACGTTGCAACTGCAAAAAAAATGGTTTTTGGCCAGGTTGCAATTGACATGATAGCCGGACCGAGCGAAATACTGATAATAGCGGATGATTCAGCTAATCCGGTCTTTGTTGCTGCCGATGTTCTGAGTCAGGCAGAGCATGATGAACTGGCATCCTGTATTGTAATAACTACTTCGGGTTCATTTGCCCGGGCTGTTGCGGATGAGATCGGTCTGCAGATTGGTAAATTGAAGAGAAAACAGATCACGCAGAAATCTCTATCCAAATATGGTGCGATTATCAGGGTGAAGAACATGGATGAGGCTATAACGATATCAAATGGGATAGCGCCCGAACATCTTGAAATAATGGTTATAAATCCTGAAGCCGTAGTCGGCAAGATAAAAAATGCCGGCGCGGTTTTCCTCGGAAAATGGACTCCGGAGCCGCTTGGGGATTATTCAGCAGGGCCAAATCATACCCTGCCTACGGGCGCCACAGCGCGCTTTTCGTCGCCTCTTGGCGTATATGATTTTATAAAGAGGACGAGTCTGCTGAATTTTGATCAAAAGGGATTTATGAAATTGGCTGATATAGTCGAATCCCTTGCTGATATAGAGGGGCTTGAGGCCCATGCAAACACTATTCGTGCCAGGAAGGCGTATATCAGGGCCGGGTTAAAGGCAGGCTCCGCAAAATCGGACAAGAAGAGTTTATAGGGGAGGTTAATATGCAACAGGAAATGAACGGCGCTGAAATAATGGTGAAGAGTCTTGAGGACCTTGGTGTAACCCGGGTGTTTGGCTACACAGGCGCCACAATACTGCCCGTTTACCATGCACTGGGCCGCAGTTCCATTTCCATTACGGTCAATGCAAATGAACAGTCGTGCGCCTTTAGCGCTGCAGGCTTTTCCAGGGCTGGTGATCGTGTTGGTGTTGCTATAGTTACCTCTGGACCGGCAATAACGAATACGCTGACAGCCGTTGCAGATTCTTACGCTGATTCCATTCCATTGCTTGTATTCGCAGGACAGGTACAGCAAAGCCGGATGGACACTGATGAGTTTCAGCATATCAACGTTAAGGATGTCTTTGACAGGGCAGCTAAGAAGGTGGTTTTGATCAGCAGCAGTTCTGATATCGAGGCTACAATCAAGGATGCGTATTTCTTTGCAAAATCGGGTAAACCAGGACCGGTTGTTATTGATTTTCCTTCGGATGTGCAGAAAAAGATGGGAATCTATAATGGAGTGGATATCGAGCGGTATCGAATGAAATATGAGCAGGAGACACACCTCGGCCACAATCAGTGCCGTCAGTTTATGTCACTCTTGAAAAATTCAAAGCGGCCTTTGTTATATATCGGCGGAGGCATGAACTCCCGAAAAGCGAGTGACCGGATAAGGGAATTTAACCGTATTTTTAATATACCATCTATCAACAGTCTTATGGGTAAAGGCATACTCGATGAATCCCTGGACACTTCACTTGGCATGCTTGGGATGTTCGGCACTCCATATGCCAATATGGCCATTCAGGAGACCGACCTTTTTGTTGCCCTTGGCGTTAGATGGAACGACAGGGTAGTACAGAAAGTTGGCGAATCCGGACTTAAGGCTGAAATAGCATATATCGATATTAATGCAGAGAAGGTGCAGGAAGTAAGGGTCAGCAGAAGCCCGAAGTTCTCGTTCATAGGCGATGCGAGGACTGTTCTTGAGGACTTGATAGAATATGTCCAGAAGAACCCGGTTGGCCTGAATATAGAAGCATGGCAGAAAAGAGCTGCTTTTCTTAAAAAGCACTTTCCGCTAAATTATAACCGTAAGGCTGAACTAATACAGGCCTCTGCAGTGCTTGATCTGTTGTCTCAGAATATGACTGACAATACAAAGATCACCACTGGAGTCGGCAATCATCAGATGCTTGCAGCCCAGTATCTTAAGACTGTAAGTCCGAAATCATTTATGACATCCGGAGCTTTCGGAACCATGGGCTTTTCACTGCCTGCCTCGATCGGTGTTTATTTCGCTGATCCGTCGGCCCGGGTCATTGCCATTGATGGGGACAGCAGTATCAAGATGAACATGGGTGAAATTCATACTATCGGCTCTCTCGGGATACCCATCAAGGTATTGCTCCTGAATAATCATGCCGACGCAATGGTCAGAAATATTCAGGCAGTGTTTTATGAGAGGCAGTTTACTGCCTCTGAACGTAATTTTGATGCAGATTTCTCTAAAATCGCGCGGGAATGTGGTTTCAAATGGAGCCGGAAGATCAGAAAGCTTGAAGAACTCGGGACGGCTATGAGAGAGTTTCTTGCTGCTGAAGGGCCATGTTTTCTTGAGGTTGTGACTGACAGGGATGAGGCTGTTTATCCGGTCATTCCGCAGGGTAAAGGGTACAAGGATATGGTACTCGGTCCGTATATCAGGGAAGTCGAGGACCAAATGAACAGTTCTTCTGCTGAACCTATTCCAGCAAGATAACCTTTTCTAACTTCGGACAAAATTGCTATGATATATTTTGCTTTTGCGTTATGCTCTGCTGTATATTACGAAAAATGAGACATAAATCAAAACTGCATAACAGGCCCTTAAATGATTCTTCATACAATTTCCGCGGCCATATATGGATAGACGGCCCTGAAGGAACGTTTATTGGATACGGCAGGGTCATCCTTCTCGAAAGGATACGCGAATACGGGTCTATTACAAAAGCCGCGAAAGCAATGGATATGTCTTATCGGCATGCCTGGGAGCTAATTGATTCCATGAACAGGCAGGCGCCGGCACCCTTTATAGAGACCTCTACTGGCGGCAAGGGAGGCGGTGGAACACGGCTAACCGAAGATGGAGAGCGGGCTATAAAGATGTTCTGGGCCTTTCACAAAGACTTTCAGGTTTTTTTAGCTCAGGAAGAAAAGAAAATACTGATTGCTGACTATATAAAATGAACACATGGGGGGAAGAGATGAAGCTTAAGGGTACATGCATTGTAGTGAGTCTTGTCTGTGGTCTTTTTATTGGTATAACAGGGGCTGGAGCGGCGACCGATATTCTCTGTTCCTCTACTACGAGCACCGAAAATTCCGGCTTGTTCAGCTATATCCTGCCGATTTTTGAGCAGAAAACAGGTATCAAGGTAAAGGTTGTTGCCCGCGGCACAGGCGCTGCCATAGAGACTGGCAAGCGCGGAGATGCTGATGTTGTATTTGTTCACGCAAAAGAGCAGGAACTTGAGGCTGTAAAAGAAGGTTGGTTTGTAAATCGCCATGATGTAATGTATAACGATTTTGTGTTAATCGGCCCGCTTGATGATCCGTTGAAGATCAAGGGTATTAAGTCAGCCCCGGCAGCTTTTAAGAAGATAGCAGCCGGCTCCATGAATTTTGTTTCGCGCGGTGACAAGTCAGGCACCCACACAAAAGAACTGGCCCTCTGGAAAGAAGCCGGTCTTGATCCAAAAGGCAAATCCTGGTACCTTGAAGTCGGCCAGGGGATGGAAAAGACCCAGCGTATAGCAGATGAGAAAAGAGCATATACGCTTACTGATCGCGGCACCTGGCTTGCGACAAAAGACAAAGACAGACTGCAAATGATCATTGTCCTCGAAGGCGACAAGGCATTGTTTAATCAATACGGTGTGATGGCTGTTAATCCGCAGAAGCACAAACATGTGAAGTATGCCGAGACTATGCAATTTATTGACTGGCTCATTTCAAAAGAGGGTCAGGCCACAATAGGGGCATTTAAGGATTCCAACGGTAATCCGTTGTTTATACCGAATGCCAGATAAGGTATAAAACGAAAAGGTAGAAGCAGGTTTAAATGGATTCTATTTGGGAAGGTTTTGTAAAGGCTTTTGCGCTCATCTTGTCATTTGACCGGGAGCTGCTGGATATTTTGCTTATGTCCCTAAGGGTCTCGGGCAGCGCGCTGATTATCGCTTCCATACTTGGTATTGCGATGGGGACTCTGACCGCTTTGCGCCGGTTTCCGTTCAGGGACACTCTGATTACGGTCTTGCATTCTTGCATGGGACTACCGTCTGTGCTTGTTGGCTTATTGCTATATCTCATATTGTCACGCAGCGGGCCGATGGGGTTCATGGCCCTTCTTTACACCCCATCAGCCATGATATTAGCTCAGGTAATTCTGGCGTTTCCGATTATCGCGTCTCTTACTCATTCAGCGGTATTGAGCGTTGATCCGATTATCCGGCTGACAGCTCAAACACTCGGAGCTACGCCTTTCCAGGCGGCAAAAGCGGTAGTGCATGAGGCGAGATTCGGCATCATGTCCGCAATGGTAGCGGGATTCGGCAGGGCGATTTCAGAGGTCGGCGCCGTGCTGATTGTTGGCGGCAATATCGCCGGCTTTACGCGCGTTATGACGACCACCATTGCGCTCGAGACCGACAAGGGCAATTTCGCGCTTGCGCTCGCCATAGGTCTCATTCTGCTTGCTGTTTCGGTATGCATCAATCTTGCTTTCTATCGGATTCAGCGCAGGACCACGGCAGGGAGGTCATGATGCCGCTTACCCTGACTTTGAACAATGTGTCAAAAGCATATGACGACGACAAAATTCTCAGCGGCCTGTCGTACACTTTCAGCGCGGGTGAAACGCATATACTTATGGGGGCCAATGGGTGCGGCAAATCGACCCTGCTCAGGATATGCGCCCTGCTCGAACAGCCCGACAGCGGGAGCCTCGCATACAGTTCGGGCAATGGTGAATTACAGGTTGGTCTGGAGCTGAGGCGCCGCATTACACTCGTGCTGCCTAAGGTGGGTGTATTTAACAGTACTGTTTTCAACAATCTTGCATATGGGCTGAAGATACGCTCTATTGCTAAGAACGAGAGGACGGAGCGTGTTATAAAGATGCTTAAATTCATAGGCCTGGAGCATAAGAAGAATCGGAATGCATTAACCCTCTCGAGCGGCGAGGCCCAGAGGCTCGGTATTGGACGAGCGCTTGTGATAGAGCCCGATTTA
This sequence comes from uncultured Nitrospiraceae bacterium, assembly GCA_903822005.1. Classification (GTDB taxonomy): domain Bacteria; phylum Nitrospirota; class Thermodesulfovibrionia; order Thermodesulfovibrionales; family Dissulfurispiraceae; genus Fen-1308. The sequence continues at coordinate 312,047 of CAIJNL010000018.1, read as the reverse complement.
TTGTTCCTGGATGAACCGACTGCTTCTATAGACAATAAAAACAGGGAACTGATTGAAGCGATTATACTGCAGATGAAGGAAGCCGGTCACACCACTATTATTATGACGACGCACGACAGTTCGCAGGCTGAAAGACTATCAAAAAGAATCATTCTAATGAAGAATGGCAAACTCGGGGCGGCTTAAGACATGTATCACGATATCCGACATGATTGACACTTTCTTCAAGAGAGGATAACCTGTAAATAGAAATTAATTTTCTGCACGGAGGTTTTAATGAAACTCAGCGCAAGGAATATGTTGAAGGGAAAGGTTATGGACGTAAAACTGGGAGCTGTTATGGCAAGTGTGAAGCTGGAGGTAGGTGGAGGGAACAAGATCACGGCTCTTATTTCTGTTGACAGCGTGAAGGCCCTGAAACTGGCGAAGGGCGACAAGGCCGTCGCTATAATCAAGGCGACCGAAGTAATAATTGGGAAATAGAACCAGCTTAGAAATACATCACATGCAAAAAGAAGCCCCAGCCTGCGGTTTGGAGCTTCTTTTGGTCTAATGATGTGTTAGTTCGTTAATCAATATATACCCACCGCATGGCGGGCCGGACCGGTTCTCGCTGTAATCGCATCCGTCAATCAGAAAATCGCACTGGCTGCAGATGAGATCGGCGAGGTTCTTATTTTTGGTCGGAATCTGCCGGGAGATGTCTTTTGTCTTTTCTATCTGTGCTGCGAGTATCTTGAGTTCGGAAAGCGTAAACTGGTCTTTCAGGAGCTTGTATCCGCCGCACTGAATTTCTTCTTTGCCCTCTTTATAAAAGCTGCAAAAAGGCCGGCAGACTATGTTGACGTAATCGTTTTCTTTCATGGGCTTTTATGAAGTCACCTCTTTGAGCCATTTTAGATATTCTTCTGAACCATCAACAATCGGAAGTGCTATTATTTCAGGGACTGAATAGGAATGCAGGCCCAATACTTTTGTCTTCAGTGCGTCAAAAAGTTCAAGTCGGGTTTTGACTATCATCAGGCATTCTTTTTCGTCTTCAATCTTTCCCTGCCAGGAGTAGATCGACCGGATGTCCTTTACGATATTGACACAGGCGGCAAGTTTTTCTTCGACAAGTGTCCTGGCAATCATGGCAGCCTCATCTTCACTGGATGCTGTTATATAGACAACGAGGGCTTCCATACCTTGAAATCAGTTTGCTGAAAAGGCCAATTCCATCTGGGCAGTGCTCTCCTTCTGGAATTTAATCGGATAATTGTTATCAAAGCAGGCCGCGCAGTAGTTTTGCGGATTTGGTATTATGCTTTTCAGGCCCTCAAGACTCATATATGAGAGACTGTCTGCTGTAATGTACTTCCTTATTTCCTCGACCATATGGGTTGATGCAATCAGCTCCTGGCGGGTCGGTGTGTCTATGCCATAAAAACATGGGCCGATAGTCGGAGGAGAGCTTATCCGCATATGGACCTCTTTTGCGCCTCCTACTTCCCTGATCATCTTTATGATTTTTTTGGAGGTAGTGCCTCTGACAATGGAATCGTCAACAACTATCACCCGCTTGCCGTTCAGCAGGTCTCTGATGGGGTTCAGCTTGATCTTTACACCGAAATGCCTTATGGACTGTCGCGGTTCGATAAATGTGCGTCCGACGTAATGATTGCGTATGAGGCCGAAGTCAAAGGGAATGCCGCTTTCGGTCGCATAACCAATTGCGGCAGGTACGCCCGAGTCAGGCACCGGAATGACAATGTCCGCATCAACCGGTGAATCCTTGGCAAGCTGTTTGCCGAAATTATTGCGAATGGTATTAACGCATATGTGATCGTATATGTAGCTGTCCGGACGCGAGAAGTAGATGAATTCAAATATGCAGTGTGCCAGCCTGGTAGTCTTCAGCGCGGGAATGGACTTCAGGCCGTCTTTATTGATGATGACCATTTCACCAGGGTGAACATCCCGTATGTATGTAGCATTGATGAGGTCAAAGGCGCATGTTTCGGAGCCGACAACATAAGCACCGTCAAGCTCGCCGAGGGCAAGAGGCCTTACGCCATAGGGGTCCCTTACTGCGATTATTTCGTCTTCTCTTGCAAAAAGCAGGCTAAATGCGCCGCGAACATCCTGAAGCGCGTCGATTATGCGCTCATGGGGATCTTCCTTCTTTGAGCGGGCGATGAGATGCAGTATGACCTCGCTGTCGGAGCTCGACTGGAATATGGCGCCGTCACCTTCAAGCTTGGCGCGCAGTTGATCGGCATTAACGAGGTTGCCATTATGTGCGATAGCTATCGAGCCGCGAGAGTAATTTGCAACCAAAGGCTGAACATTTTTCAGCACGCTGCTGCCCGCCGTAGAATAGCGGTTATGTCCGATGGCCGCGTGACCCGGCAGCCGTCTTAATCTTTTTTCCGTAAAGATATCGGCAACAAGACCCATGGACTTTTCAATATGGAGGGCTTTTCCGTCTGCCGAACATATGCCGGCGCCTTCCTGACCGCGATGCTGAAGTCCGTAAAGCCCCAGATAAGTGAGATTGGCGGCTTCCTGGTGACCATAAACGCCGAATACGCCGCATTCTTCATGGATGTCATGAAAGTACTGCCCAAGGCATTTGATATTATGTTTTCCCATCAGAGGATCAGCTCTTTTTAAAGAATCATTTTCAGGGTTAGATAGGCAAATGGATATAGGCAATGAAAATATGATTGCTATACCTCATTTACTCATCTTACATTTATATTTTAACATAAAAAGATGGATGAATTTAAACTTAGTACTCATTTTACTCCCAGGGGAGACCAGCCAAAGGCAATAGAAGAGCTTACTAGAGGTTTATTGAGCGGTCATGGTCAGCAAGTGCTGCTTGGCGTAACCGGTTCCGGCAAGACTTTTACGATTGCCAATGTAATAAAAAACATAAATAAGCCTACGCTGGTAATAGCCCACAACAAGGCCCTCGCTGCGCAGCTTTATGGTGAATTTCGGGAACTATTCCCCGAAAACGCGGTCGAATTCTTTGTCAGTTATTATGACTATTACCAGCCTGAGGCCTATATTCCTGCCTCGGATACCTATATTGACAAGGATTCGATGATCAATGATGATATCGACCGGCTTAGGCATTCCGCAACCATGTCCATTCTGGAAAGAAGGGATGTTATTGTTGTGGCCTCTGTTTCATGCATCTATGGCATCGGTTCTCCCGAGGACTATCTCAGCATGCATATGATCATCGAGGAGGGCATGAGGATAAAAAGGGATGATTTCCTCAGAAAGCTGGTTGACATACTCTATGTTCGGACCGACTCGGATTTCAAGCGAGGCAATTTCAGGGCCCGGGGTGACATAATTGAGGTCTTTCCGGCCTTTTCTTCTGACAGGGCGGTAAGGTTCGAATTTTTTGGTGATGATATAGATGCCATTTATGAGTTTGACGCCTTAACCGGAGAACGGCTTAAGAAGACAGCTCGGCTAGTATTGTATCCGAACAGTCATTGGATAACTCCCAGGACAAAACTCGACGGGGCGATCAAATCAATTCTTGAAGAGATGGAGGATAGGACCAGATATTTCAGGAACCAGGGAGAGATTGCGTTTGCCCACCGGATAGAGCAGCGTACCAGGTTCGACATGGAGATGCTGAAGGAGTTTGGCTTCTGTCACGGCATAGAAAATTATTCGCGACACCTGAGCGGCAGAAAAGAGGGAGAGCCGCCTTTTACGATGATTGACTATCTTATAAGCGGGCCATCGGGAGGCGACTATCTGATGGTTATAGATGAGTCTCACGCGACTGTGCCACAAGTAGGCGGCATGTATCATGGCGACAGGTCAAGAAAGCAGACACTGATCGATTACGGGTTCAGACTTCCTTCAGCCCTGGATAACAGGCCGTTCCAGTTTAATGAATTCGAGCAGCGGATGAATCAGGTTATTTATGTGTCGGCCACCCCTGGGCCTTACGAGCTAAAACGGTCGGCTGGCAGGGTTATCGAGCAGGTAATCAGGCCTACAGGGCTTATGGACCCCACGATGACTATCAGGCCTACTTCCGGGCAGGTTGAGGACCTGCTGGGAGAGATCCGAAAACGGGCTGATCGGGGAGAGAGGGTGCTGGTTACCACGCTTACAAAGAAGATGGCGGAGGATCTGACGGATTATTACACCGAACTTGGAGTGCGCGCCAGATATCTGCATTCTGGTATAGATACCCTCGAAAGGATAGCCATATTAAGAGATTTAAGGCTGGGCGAGTTTGATGTTCTTATAGGCGTTAATTTGCTCAGGGAGGGACTCGATCTTCCCGAGGTCTCTCTCGTTGCGATCTTTGATGCTGACAAGGAAGGCTTTCTGCGTTCAGAGAGATCACTAATTCAGACCTCCGGACGCGCTGCAAGAAACGTAAACGGAGAGGTCATAATGTACGCGGACAAAATGACCGAATCTATTCGCAAGGCAATGGCTGAAACCGAACGCCGCAGGGCCATACAGGCCTCTTACAATTTTGAGATGAATATTACGCCCGAAACGATCAAGAGCCAGATCAAGGATATCCTTGGGTTTATTTACGAGTCTGACTACGGGGTCCAGGCGATGGTTGCGGAGGAGACAGCTGCGTATGATCTGACAGAAGGCAATATCAAGGCCCTGGAACTCGAGATGAAGGAAGCTGCCAGGAGGCTTGAGTTCGAGAAGGCCGCGGAGATAAGGGACCGTATCAAAGCCGTAAAAGAAAAGATATTGCAGTTCGGTATCTTGGAAGGGACTGCGGACAAACGAAAGAAGAAGCAGAAGAAGCAGAAGAAGCGATAAGTCTTTTGTTTAAGGTTTGCCGCAGCATGTACTTTGACGGGAGAAGGAATTTGGTGCCGAAGACGGGACTCGAACCCGTATAGGTTTCCCCACACGCCCCTCAAACGTGCGTGTCTACCAATTCCACCACTTCGGCACAGTTGAAAATGAGGAATTTAATAATACCAGTAAGGGCGAGAGGTTTTCAAGTATTTATTCTTGGCATCGATCTCGCGAGAGCAACGACTGTGATCTCCTGAGCGCCTGCGCGTTTCATGGTTTCAGCACATTCCCTGACCGTAGCACCCGTAGTTATCACATCATCAACAAGCAGCAGCCGCAGACCGCTTATATTATTGGATATCGAGAACGCCCCGCGCAGATTGGCACGGCGTTCCTTACCGCTCACTGCCGTCTGTAGTTTCGTATTGCGTGTTTTAATGAGCGCATCGAGCATAAGTGGTTTATTAATTGACCTGGAGAGAAAACGCCCTAAGAGCGCTGTCTGGTTAAACTCACGCTCCCTCAGTTTATTTATATGGAGCGGCACTGGAACAACTGCATCATAATCATCGGTAACCTGGGAGAGAAGAAGCTCGCTTAATGGTTTGGCCAAACGCTTGACGCCCCGGAATTTTAGCAGATGAATCGATTCTTTCAGTGCGCCGTCATAGATGCCGTAGCAATTTATTTCGGCAAATGGAGGTTTTTTCGAAAGGCATTCTGCGCAAATACGTGTATAGCTGGAAACGGTTGGAAGACCGCAAATAGAACATGCGGGACCTTCATAGCGGGTTATGGTAGACCAGCATTTACTGCAAATAGGATTATGACTGTGATTGTCGGAAGCTGAAAGGCATAAAGGACACTGGGAAGGGAAAAGTATGTTAAGTAATGAGCGGAGAAAAATCATCTGCCGGGTTTAATTATTATCCCGGCAGACATGCAGGATTGGATCCGCTAAATATAAATAATTGGGGGCACCTAATCATCCAGTCCGGTATATTAAAACTGGTCTTCCAATACAATTATTTCATCCCGCTTGGGGCCGGTCGAGATGATCTGTATCTTTGTACTAATAAGGTCTTCAATAAGCTTAATATACTTTAATGCATTCTTCGGAAGATGCCTGATATCTTTGATGCCGGAGGTACTCTCTTTCCAGCCATCGATTTCCTGAAGCACCGGTTCGCATCTGATCAGCATTTCCAGGTCAGTAGGGAAGGTATCATAAATTTTCCCGTTGTATTTGTAACCAACGCAAATATTGATCTTCTCCATGCCGTCAAGGATGTCCATCTTTGTCAGACCGATTCCGGTGAAACCGTTTATTGTGGACGAATAGCGCAGTGCGACTATATCCAGCCAGCCGCATCTCCTTGGCCTGCCCGTTGTAGCTCCAAACTCGCCGCCACGCTGGCGTATGGCCTCGCCAAGTTCGCCTGTCAGCTCAGTCGGAAATGGCCCCTCCCCTACTCTTGTGGTATAGGCCTTGGCTATGCCGAGAATCCGGTCAATCTTGGTGGGGGGAATTCCGAGACCGGTGCAGGCGCCTCCCGAAACGGTGCTCGATGAAGTCACATAGGGATAAGTGCCATGGTCTATATCCAGCAGGGTACCCTGTGCGCCCTCAAGAAGAATATTTTTGCCCGCATTTATTTCCTGATTGATGAACAGGGTAGCGTCAGCGATATATTTCTCGAGTTTTTTCGCATAGTCCATATATTCCGTGAAGATCGCTTCTTCATCAAGGGGAGCGGCTTTGTATAAATTTACGAGAAGATAATTGCATGCAGAAAGGTTTGCATGCAGCTTTTCCCTGAACAGGTCGGGTCTGAGCAGATCGATGGCCCTTATACCCTGTCTCGAAATTTTATCTGTATAGGAGGGCCCTATGCCCCTTCCGGTCGTGCCGATCTTTTTGCTCTTCTCCTGTTCGAGCTCAATCGCAATATGATATGGCATGATTATATGGGCATTCTGGGATATATAGAGGTTGTTTTCTATATTCATGCCCCTTGCTTCCAGTGCATTCATTTCACCTAAAAGAGCGCGAGGATCTATAACTACACCATTACCGATAATGCAGCGGGTACCCTTATGAAGGATGCCGGAGGGGATAAGGTGCAGAACATATTTTTCACTGCCGATTACGACAGTATGGCCCGCGTTGTTGCCGCCCTGGTATCTGGCCACAACGTCCGCTTTTTGAGTAAGGAAGTCGACTATCTTGCCCTTACCTTCGTCGCCCCACTGGGCCCCTACTATAACAACTGTTGACATTGCGTACCTCGCAAATTTTATTCGATTGTAAACAAGTGAATCCTCAAGGGAGCGCATCAGGACCCCTTGAGGACTCCGATTAATATTATATGTTTATAACTTTAACGTCAAGTATATTTGGCAGTTTCCTTATTTCGGCCAGGACAGCATCGCTGACAGGGGAATCGACATTGACCACTGAAACAGCCCTGCCGCCTGCCGTATCCCTGCCGAAATGCATACGGGCGATGTTGATATCATTTTTGCCCATAATACTGCCTATGTTGCCGATAACGCCGGGCTTGTCATTATTATGCATAAAAAGCATGACGCCTTCAGGTACTATCTCGACATTGAAGTCGTCTATCCTGAGTATCCAGGGTTCCTTTTTGCTGAAGAGCGTGCCGGCCACGTATAGCTCTTTCTGGGCAGACTTCAGTCTTACGCCAAGGAGGCTGTTATAATCACCCGAATCTTTGCTCTTTACTTCTCTGACAGCTATGCCGCGTTCCTTTGCTATAAAAGGCGCGTTCACAAAATTTACATTTTCGGGAATGATTGGTGAAAGGAGGCCTTTAAGTATTGATATCGTAATAGGCGCTGCAGTCAGTTCGGCAACCTCACCCCTCATCTCGATGCTTACTTCGCTTATTCCGCTGTCAAAAATCTGCGCTGCAAAAGAGCCCAGCTTGTCGGCAAGTGCTATATAGGGCTGCAGAGTGGACATCTGGTCTGGCGGTATCGAAGGAAAATTGACCGCATTCCTGATAATGTTGTGGACCAGATAATCGGCGATCTGCTCTGCAATGGCCAGGGCGACATTTTCCTGCGCCTCGGTTGTTGATGCGCCGAGGTGCGGGGTGCAGACAACCTTCGGATGACCGACCAGCGGATTTTTCTCTGGAGGTTCTTTCTCAAAGACATCCAGTCCTGCTCCGCCTACTTTGCCGCTGTTAAGGGCTTCGAGCAAGTCGGCCTCGTTAATGATGCCGCCGCGGGCGCAATTGATAATAAAAACACCGTCCTTCATGGTCTTTATGCTGGCAGAATTAATAAGGTATTTAGTCTCCGGAGTAAGGGGCGTATGCAGGGTGATAAAGTCAGCCTTCCTGAAGATGTCGGCTATCTCGAGTTTCTGTATGCCCATACCCTTTGCCTTCTCTTCATTAAGAAAAGGATCAAAGGCTATAACATTCATTCCCATTGCCTGGCCCCTGCGTGCGACCTCACTTCCAATTGCGCCGAGTCCGATTACACCAAGGGTCTTGTTGAAAAGCTCGACTCCCATGAACTTGTTCTTCTCCCACTTGCCTGCTGCCATTGAAGCATTGGCCTGGGGAATCATGCGGGCCATTGAGAACATAAGGGCAATGGCATGCTCGGCGGTAGTGACAGTATTTCCGCCGGGCGTATTCATGACAACTATTCCTTTTTTGGATGCCGCAACCTTGTCTACGTTATCCAGCCCGGAGCCTGCCCTGCCGATGACCTTAAGATTCGTGGCTGCCTCAATAATCTCGGCTGTCGCCTTGGTAGCGCTTCTTACAACGAGCCCGTGATACTCGCCGATAATCGCTTTAAGTTCGTCAGGTTTCAGTCCTGTTTTTACGTCAACTTCCAGACCCGCTTTTTTCAGGATATCGACGCATTGGGATGACATGCTGTCGCTTATGAGAACTTTCATATGAGTCTCTCCTTTTATCGACAAGTTGACCACAGACATGCATTAAATCAAGATGAATCCAAGACATACCTGTGGCTTTAAATCTATATGAGATATGCGGAAGTTATTTCATCAATAATTCCTGGGCTACTCCTACCCCTGTGCCAAGTTTTATCGGGTGTCCGAGCTCCTTTAGCACCATTTCGATGGCAGCTATCCCGGTTATGACATCAAAGGTATCAGCATATCCCAGATGAGCAAGCCTGAATATCTTGCCTTTTGCCTGGTCCTGTCCTCCTGCACCGGTGATTCCGTACTTAACGCGCAGGTTCTTGTAGATAACCTGACCGTCAATTCCTGCAGGGGCCTCGATAGCGGTAACTGAATTGCTCGGGAAATCTTTTGAGTAAATGCCGCATCCAATGGCCTTTACCGCTTCCCGTGTAGCATGGGCAAGTTTTGCATGCCTTGCAAAGACATTCTCAAGGCCTTCAGCCTGGAGCATTTTCAGCGCTTCGTTAAGACCTACGATAAGGGATACGGCGGAGGTGAAATTTGTCTGGTTTTTCGCGAGATTCTCCCTCTCTTTTTTTAAGTTAAAGTAGAATCTTGGCATCTTGGATGTTTCATTCATCTTCCAGGCCTTATCGCTTACCCCGACAAATGCGAGACCGGGGGGAAGCATAAGGCCTTTCTGGGAGCCGCCGATAAGTACATCTATGCCCCATTCGTCTGTCCTGATATCATGGGCTACCAGGGCGCTGATTGCGTCGACGATAAAGATGGTGTCCTTGAAATTCTTGATGACCTTTCCCAGGCCTTCGATATCATGTGCTACTCCGGTAGAGGTTTCAGTTGCCTGGACCATTACTCCTTTTATTGCAGGATCTTTTTTCAACGCCTCTTCGATTGCAGCGGGCTTGATCGAATAGCCCCATTCGACTTTGATCTCCTCAACCGTAAGTCCATAGGCCTGGCAGATCTTGGTCCATCTCTCTCCGAATTTGCCGCCATTAACGGTAATGACCTTGTCGCCCGGATTGAAGAAATTGTTTACGGATGCCACCATGCCTCCCGTACCCGTCGAGCAGAGGATAAGGACATCATTCTTGGTCTGACAGACCCATTGCAGCCCTTTTTTTGCTGAATCCAGAATCGGGATGAAATCGGGTGCCCTGTGATGCAGGATGGGCATTGCCATGGACAATAGGACCTCCGGAGGAACCGGCGTAGGCCCGGGTGCTAACAGATACTTCTTCATACGACTGACCTCCTGAAACGAAATGTATTTAAAGAAATAATTGTTTATATTTTGAACATGTATAATAATATAATTATACCCCCTTTGAAAAGCGTTTTACCAAGGAGTAAGATATAAGTTATGAATAAAAAGAATATTCTGTCAGATCTGCCGTCAGTCGATGAAATACTGAAGTCAGACACCGGATTGGCCTGGCAACGGATATATCCGAGACCGTATGTTACCAGGGCCATACGTGAGGAGATACAGATGCAGCGTGAGGCCATACTCAATGGTACTGAAAAAGTTTTTTCCCTGAATGACGCGATGGACCGCATCAAGCGTAGAATTGAGGACCTATCGGGCTTCAGCCTTAAATCATGCATCAACGCAACTGGTGTAGTTCTTCATACGAATCTTGGCAGATCTGTTCTCTCGCCGGAAGTGCTTAAGCATGTGGCTGACGTCGCCTGCGGCTACTCGAATCTCGAATATGATCTTGAGGAAGGCACGAGGGGAGAGAGAAAAGCACATATAAAACAATTACTTAAAGAAATTACGGGGGCTGAAGACGGGATTATTGTCAACAACAATGCTGCTGCGGTAATGGTATGTTTGTCGGAATTGGCCAGGGGCAAGGAAGTTATTGTCTCTCGCGGCGAACTCGTTGAGATTGGCGGATCATTCAGGATTCCTGATATCATGGCGAGCAGCGGAGCGATTCTCAGAGAGGTTGGAACTACAAACAAAACTCATTGCCGCGATTTTGAAAAAGCTTTAAATGAGAACACTGCACTCTTGTTGAAAATACATCAATCCAATTTCAGGATGGTCGGGTTTACGGGTGAGGTTACGATAAATGAAATGGTGGCCCTTGGCAAAAAACATAACCGGGCTGTGATGTTTGATCTTGGCAGCGGATGTCTGGTGGACCTAAAGCCTTATGGTGTTCATATTGAGCCGACTGTTCAGGAGATTGTCAAGGCCGGGGTTGATGTAGTCACTTTCAGTGGTGACAAGCTTTTTGGAGGCCCACAGGCTGGCGTGATAGTTGGGAAAAAGGCTTTAATTGACAGGATCGGTAAAAACCCCATTATGCGGGCAATAAGGATTGATAAGATGACACTGGCCGCATTTGAGGCAACCCTTAAATTTTATATCGATGAAAATATCGCTAAAGAAAAGATACCGACGCTTGCCATGCTTCTGCAGGAACCGGATAAGATTAAGGCCAGGGCAAAGAAAATTGCTAAAGCACTGAAGCGGAAAATATCCGGAGATATAGCGGGGGTCAGCGTTATTGAGGATGTATCGCAGTCTGGCGGCGGGGCATTGGCTGAAGTTCAGTTCGAGACATTTGCTGTTGCTATTACGCCGGCTGGGATTTCTGTTAATGAACTTGAAATGAGACTCAGAAAAGGTAATCCGCCTGTCATTTCGCGTATCAAAGAAGGGCAACTTCGGCTTGATGCAAGGACGATACGCGATGATGAAATTCCGCGACTTGTCGTGGCAGTCTCATCCGCGGTTTCAGCTGCATGCTGATACATGCTCTTGATCTCATCGGAACTCTTGCTTTTGCGATATCCGGGGCATTCCGGGCTGTTAAATATGAATTAGATATCCTAGGCGTTATAGTTCTGAGCATAGCGACTGGCATTGGCGGTGGCCTGATCAGAGACATGCTGATAGGCAAAGGGCTGCCGGCAGCGCTTCACAACGAAATTTATTTAATAATTTGCGTTGCCGGGGCGCTCGCTGTTTTTTTTGGTGCCCATAAGATTGCTGCTCGATGGGATTTTGTTATGGTCGCTGACGCGGTCGGGCTCGGTGTTTTTACAGCTATAGGTGCTGCCCTTGCTGAGCAGAGCGGGGCAGGAGTATTTGCTGTTGTAATGATTGCTGCATTGACTGCTTGCGGGGGCGGCGTTGTGCGAGATGTGCTTGTGTGCGAAATACCTTCTGTTCTTGTCAGTGACTTTTATGCGACAGCGTCATTAATAGGGGGTGCTTTTTTTGTTTTACTCAGACCTGCAGGTTTTGATCTCGATATGCGTATCACCGTTGCCATTGTTATAACAATTATCTTCAGATTGATAGCCATGCGCTATCGCATATCCTTGCCACACGCAAAGCGCCTGCCCATGTCACCATCAGAAATGACAAAACAGCGTAAGGTTGACAGAAATATCAATAATCAATAATTACTGACTCGCCCGCTTGCCCGAAAAGAGAGATTTCAGATATTCCGGCCAGACTTTCAATTATTAAGTAAATTGTTCCACGTGGAACAGTTCAATTCTGTAATAATATGCGGTTTTCGCAGTATTGTTGTATAGTAAATTGCCTAAGCAAAGAAAAAACCCAGCTAAACTGCCTGACGTATACTTCTTCTTAAACTATACGCATGCTCCTCTCAAGCGTCAATTATGGTTCATAATCGCCGGCTTGAGATGTTAGAATATGATTATTGCATTCGGGATGGAGGATGAACGGTGAAATATCAGGTTGGTTCTGCGGGTCGTATTGTTGTGGCTAAATTTGATGACGGGGAAGCTGTACTTGATGGGATCAGGGATATCGCACAAAAAGAAAAAATAAGGTCGGCCGTTTTTTATCTCATCGGGGGCATGAGGGCCGGTAAGTTTGTGGTCGGGTCAGAGACGGAAGATATGCCACCCAAGCCGGCGTGGCGAGAACTCAATGAGAGTCATGAGGTTGTTGGAGTTGGCACTATATTTTGGCAGGCGGATGATCCAAAGATTCATTTTCATGGTTCCTTCGGAAAACTTGATGGGGTTAAGATGGGCTGCCTTCGTGAGGATGACGAGACGTTTGTTGTTATAGAGGCTATTATCGTCGAGATCACCGGGATCGCAGCAACAAGGGAATTAGATCCTCTGTCCGGATTTGCGCTGCTTAAGGTCTGAACATTCCCAATACACGCTGCTCTTTGAGAAAAGAGTATTTAGCAGTCCAATGTTCCACGTGGAACATATTTAGCCAAGGACTAAAAGCCGCGAAGTATTTAGAGATTGCAGACTTCGCTTAAGAAGAATCTGTCTTACCGAGTTCCCGCAAAAATACTTCAAGCTCCGGGACTGAATTTATCGGGGTCGTGCATACCCGGCCAAGGCATGGAACAACAAACCCTTTGCCTTCTTCGTATTGAATGACCTTGTATGGGTAATAAAGAGAGCGTGCTGCTATTGCCAGCTCGCTATCGGGTTTACCATGGACGGCAAGCTTGAGCAGTTGAGTTGAAGAGTCCAGGGCCGAATAGTATGATGCCCAATGCAGGCCAATTGAAGCTGTTTTTGCATAAAAAAGCTTGAGTGCCTGTTCGGCATGTTCTTTATAAATCGTTTTATCTGTCAGGCAGTAAAGCTTTTGTAATAGCCTTATTGCCATAGAATTGGCTGATGGGTGCGGATTATCTTCAACGGATTTAAGCCTTATGCCCAGAGTTGCTTTTTCGGCATCGAAAAAGCCGCCTTCTTTTTCATCCCAGAGATGGTCCATGCAGAGGTCCATAATATTTATTGCGGTACTCAGCCAGGATTGCATGCCAGTTGTTTCGTAGGCACGTAATGAGGCCTCAGCCAAAAATATATAGTCATCAAGCATGGCTTTTACGCCGTCAGCATGGAAAAGCTGGCCATTCAGCATTCTCAGGCCCAATATTCTTTCGAAACCCTTCAGGGCCTTTTCGGACAGAGAGTTGTCTTTCAATATCCAGGAGGCGCGAATAAGCGCGCATATGATCATCCCGTTCAGTGAAGTATATAAAGTGGTGTCTATAAAAGGAGCTTCTCTCCCGGCGCGCGCGTTAAGAAGTTTAATCTTTCCGGTTTTTATCAGGTCTAATGCGTTTGCTTCCTGCATTCCTGACTCTGCTATTATCTCTCTGGCAGTCTTCGCAGCAAAGAGAACATGTCTTTCAGGATCGTGATGCATAGCGCCCTTATCATGAATTAAATAACGAGAAAGAATAGCATATTCATCTTTGCTCAGGATTTGCGACATTTCGCGGTCTGTCCATGTGAAATAACCGCCTTCGTCGGACGGTGTCACGTCCGCATCCTGGCTGGCATAAAAACCGCCATCCGGATCCGCAAGGATGTCAGTAAGGAAACGAGCTATGCCGGCGGCTGTTTCACGATAATCCCCATCATGAAATATAGCGAAAGCATCAATATAATTTTCTAATAACCTGGCATTGTCATCAGTCATCTTTTCAAAATGAGGGATGGTCCATTCAGCATCAGTCGAGTAGCGGTGAAACCCGCCCTGAAGATGGTCCTGAAAACCTCCCTGTGCCATCTTTGTGAAGTTTTTTCTTAAGAGGGAACCGAGCAGTTTTGTTCCCCTGAAAAAAAATCGGTTCAGCAGGAACTCGATAGCTCCGGTCATGGGGAATTTCGGGGCAAAACCAAACCCGCCGTTGTAAGCGTCCATCTGCTGTATTAAAGTTTGTTCAACCTCACCAGTTATTGCGAGATCGTAATCTGCCGGCAAGATCCGGTCCGGCTTAAGTGAGTCAAGAAGTTGAGATGTGTACTCAGCAACTGCATCTTTTTTTGTTGAGTACAACTCCGCGACACCGAGTAATACTTTTTTGAATCCCGGGCGTCCAGCCACATCTTCAGGCGGGAAGTAAGAGCCCCCATAGAATGGTTTTGCATCAGGGGTAAGAAATACCGAGAGTGGCCAGCCACCACCTCCTACCATTGCGGCAACAGCCTGCTGATAAAGCCGGTCAATGTCGGGCCGTTCATCGCGGTCAAGTTTAATGCAGATAAATTTTTCATTAAGCATTTGAGCAGTTTCCCTGTTATAAAAAGATTCCTCTGCCATTACATGGCACCAGTGACACCACGTTGCACCTGAGCTCAGGAAAATGGGCTTATCCTCTTTACGTGCCCGCTCAAAAGCCTCATCGCACCAGGGATACCAATCTATCTCCTGATTCGCCGCTTTTTGGAGGTATGGAGACCTTTCATTAGCTAATCTGTTCATCTCATAATTATAATATCAAACTGCTCAGCCCGATAGCCTTGTGTGATTTAATTTCATGATAATTTTAATAAGATCAATTGGCTAGAACAGATTGGGCGATCGCTTCAAAAAACCCCTTGACAAGCCAAAAAAGAAAGTGTACTATATTTTGGTTATCAGGTTGTCAGATCAACTTACAATAAGTCCAATTTAAAGATGTGCGGGGGCGGGCTTTGATATCTCTGACAAGACTATATTCAGCCACTTTATGGTGCGGAACAGTCCCCTGCCTCGGGGCAGGCAGCCCGTCCTTTATTTCCTGTACCGGATTAAGCGACAGTTATCTTGAAACCAGCAAAGCTTTTCTTAAATCCATTCATTGTTTTATCATATCGCTGACACTGACGCGCAAATATAACGCGGACCATCAGGGGCGGATTTAATTTAATGAACTTTGACCCTATCAATATAGCTCTATCCTCAGTCCTGATTCTTCTCGGAACAGCGCTTATTGCACCGCTGTTCAGGAAGAACCAGAAATTCATGATAACCTTTTCATTTATACTCGCAGCAATTGCATCCCTCCTTGCGGTCGCCGCAGGAGTAGTGACAGTGGAAGGCGCGCTCGTAGAAAAAATGGTGCTGCCAATCGGTCTTCCTGACCTGCCGTTTCATCTCAGGCTTGATGCCCTGGCAGGTTTCTTTCTCACTGTTGTGGGCCTGCTCTCTCTCTTCGTATCCATATTTTCCATCGGCTACGTCAAGGGCTTTCTCGGGCACAGGTCTGTGACCAGCCTTGTCATATTTTATTGCCTTTTTATTGCAGGGATGCTTTCGGTTGTTTTGGCGGACGATGCGCTCTGTTTCCTGGTATCCTGGGAGATCATGGCAGGGGCATCATATTTCCTGGTAATTTTTGAGAATGAAAAAGCAGACAACAGAAAGGCTGCGCTTCTGTATCTGGTAGTCGCCCACATAGGGGCAATAGCGATACTTCTGGCCTTTGGTATTTTGGCGGGCATAGCGTCGGGCGGCAGTTTCAGCGGCTATACCTTTGATGCCATGCGGCAGGCAAACATCCCTCCCCACTGGGCCACCGCCGCCTTCGCACTATCTTTTTTCGGGTTTAGTGCAAAAGCCGGCGTAATCCCCTTGCATGCCTGGCTGCCTGAGGCACATCCGGCGGCTCCCTCAAATGTGTCCGCTCTTATGAGCGGCGTGATGCTGAAGACCGCCATATATGGCATTGTCCGCATAACATTCGACATTATCCATGTGTTTCCGTGGTGGTGGGGGGCTATCGTCCTTACGCTCGGGCTGATATCTACGGTCATGGGAGTTCTTTACGCGCTTATGCAGCATGATTTAAAGAGGCTCCTCGCGTATCATTCGGTCGAAAATATCGGTATAATCCTTATCGGCATCGGCCTTTCGATGATCTTCATATCATTCAAGCTGCCCCTGCTCGCGGCCCTCGGTTTGCTGGCAGGACTCTATCATACAATGAATCATGCCATATTTAAGGGCCTTCTGTTTATGGGTGCCGGAGCAGTGCTCCATGCTACCGGAGAAAGGAATATGGAGGAAATGGGAGGGCTTATACACAAAATGCCCTGGACAGCAGCCATGTTTCTGGTGGGCTGCCTTTCCATATCAGCACTGCCACCCTTTAATGGTTTTGTATCAGAATGGCTCACGTTTCAGGCGTTCCTGCTTTCACCTTCCCTGCCGAATAATCTCATGAAACTGCTTATTCCACTGGGAGCCGCCATCCTTGCATTATCAGGAGCTTTGGCTGCAGCATGTTTTGTTAAGGCCTTTGGCGTTACCTTCCTTGGACATTGGCGTGGACATCATAAACCTCATCATTTGCACGAAGTTGACTGGACTATGCGCTCCGGAATGCTTCTGGCCGGGCTCACCTGCCTCGGGCTCGGGGTACTTCCCACGATGTTTATCAACTGGATAGACAATATTGCACAGCAGCTTGTTGGTTCAACGCTCTCGTTATCAGCGACCCAATATGGCTGGATGTGGCTCACGCCCATATCGTATGAGAGGGCATCATATTCAGGCTTCATAGTCTTTATCGGCATACTGGTGGTAGTCGCAGCTACTTACCTGCTGCTTCATGTAAAACCGGGTGCGATCCGCAGGTCCGCCATATGGGACTGCGGTTTCGAAAAGCTCACCAATAGAATGCAATATAATGCCACATCTTTTGCGCAGCCAATAAGGCGTATTTTCGGTTTTCTTTTCAGCATTCGCGAGAGGGTAGAGCAGGTTCCTCACGCAGGACACAAGGCATTTCCGAAGAAATTACATTATTATCTAAGCGTTAGAGACCGCATATGGAAGTGGCTTTATAAACCCGTTATTGAAGCGAGTTTCTGGATTTCCCGCCAGGCAGGACGTCTGCAGCAGGGCCATATCCAGACATATCTGATTTATTCATTTATTACGATACTGGTGCTTTTACTATTTTTAAGATGAATATAAATCCATACATAATCGAATTTCTGCAGGTTGCGGTTGTCATCGGCCTGGCCCCTGCTTTTGTGGGCTGGATACGCATGCTGAAATGCTGGTTCCAGGGACGCACAACGGCCGGCCTGTTCCAGCCTTATCGCGACCTGAGAAAGCTTTTTTCGAAAGAGATTGTACTGGCCCACAATGCATCATGGATCTTCAGATTCACGCCTTATCTTCTATTTGGGACGGCTGTTCTTGCGGGTGCCATAATTCCGATACTCTCTATTGACCTTCCGCTTGCCGCTACGGCGGATGTTATTGTTCTTATTGCGCTTTTTGCTATTGCACGTTTCTTCCTTGCATTGGCAGGGATGGACATAGGTACTGCGTTTGGCGGCATGGGATCGAGCCGCGAGATGATGATCGCCTCTCTTGCCGAGCCGGCAATGCTTATGGCTATATTTACTGTTTCCCTGGCTAATAAATCTACTTCGCTGGCCGAAATAGTGCAGGTCATCAATAGCGGCCAGATGATGCTGAGACCGTCGCTTGCCTTTGCATTCATTGCCTTTATACTGATTACCCTTGCTGAGACCGGCAGGATACCTGTTGACAACCCGGCAACGCACCTTGAACTGACCATGATTCACGAAGCGATGATCCTCGAATATTCAGGCAGGCATCTTGCGCTCGTTGAGTGGGCAAGCATGATGAAACTCTATCTGTTTGTATCGCTTGCCATTGCGGTTTTCACACCCTGGGGAATTGCTGTTAAAGGAAGTCTCGCGGGACTGCCTGCTGCAATCGGTTTTATGATCGCAAAGCTCGGCATTGCCGGGCTTATCATAGTACTCATCGAAACCGGATTGGCAAAGATGAGGATATTCCGCGTGCCTGACTTTTTGGGGGTCGCATTTTTGATGGCTACCCTGGGCATGCTGTCGTTCTTTATTCTGGACTGATATGGATATAAGCTTAGAGACAGCGGCCCGGATAACAAGCTTTATTGCGGCACTTGTGCTCATAACCTCGTTTGCCATGCTGGCGCAGAAGAGGATTTACGGGCTCATACACCTGTTTGCGTGGCAAGGCCTGTTTCTTGCGCTTAATACTGCCGTTGTCGGCTATATTGCAGATAAGCACCATCTCTTCATTTCATCCCTCCTGACTCTGGGACTTAAAGTGTTTTTGTTGCCCTATATTCTCTATGTTCTTATTAAGCGTCTTAATATCCGTAAAGATGTCGAGACGATAGTAAACATGCCTACGACCATGCTAATTGGAATAGGACTGGTCATTTTTTCTTATCATCTTACAGCGCCCGTCAGGGAGCTTTCTACATTAATGACCCGATCCACGCTAACCATCGCGCTCGCAACGGTCATGATAGGACTGCTGATGATGATCACGAGACGAAACGCGGTTACCCAGATCATAGGTTTCCTGGCAATGGAAAACGGTCTTTTCTTTACTGCTACGAGTGCGACCTACGGAATGCCTCTTGTGGTGGAACTGGGTGTTGCCCTGGATGTATTGATTGCAGCCTTCATCTTCGGCATATTCTTTTTCCATATAAGTACCACATTTGACAGTCTGGATGTTGGGCAGATGGCGAGGCTGAAAGAGGATGAAATGAATGAATAACAGCGATATGCTTCTTATATTATTGGGGCTTCCTGTCGCAAGCGCTGTCGTCCTGGCTTTTGTCGGAGATCGCAAGTTTGCACCCGAGATAAATATATCCGGGTCAGCAGCCACATTTATTGCCGGCATTGCCCTCGCCATCGAGGTCTATATGCATGGCCCCATGCTGGCCGGCGGTAAGTTTTTCTTTGTCGATGCCTTTAATATCTACCTTGCGGTCCTGACCTCTTTTGTCTCGGTTACCACCGCGCTATTTAGCCGAAGATATATGAGGAGGGAGCGGGAACACGGACGGGTTGGTCAAGTTGGCATGCGTTTTTATCATGCCATGTTCCAGTTATTTATATTCGCCATGCTCCTCTGTCTGCTCACAAACAACGTCGGCATATTATGGATTTCGATGGAGCTCGCAACCTTAACAACGGTTTTGCTCGTCTCTCTTTACCGCACACCAACAGCCATTGAAGCGGCATGGAAATATTTTATACTCTGCGGAGTAGGAATTGCGCAAGCACTTTTCGGCACAGTGCTCCTGTATTTTGCGGCAGAAAAGGTGCTGGGAGAAGGCGGCGACGCGCTGCTCTGGACGAATCTCAGCAGGGTCAGCGGACAGCTTGAGCCGACGATTTTATCTCTGGCATTTGTTTTTCTGATGGTGGGATATGGCACCAAAGTAGGACTTGTTCCCCTCCATAACTGGCTGCCGGATGCACATAGCGAAGGCCCGACTCCCATATCGGCTGTTCTCTCAGGCCTTTTGCTTAACATCGCGCTCTATGCTTTGGTGCGCTGCAAAGTGCTTGTTGACGGATCCACTCAGACGCATTATGCCGGCGATATCATGATGGTCTTTGGTATTCTTTCGATCCTTGTCGCCGCTTTTTCGATTCTTCGGCAAAAGGACATAAAAAGAATGTTTTCGTATTCTTCTATCGAACATATGGGCATTGCGACCTTTGCCTTTGGACTCGGAGGTCCAATCGCTACTTTCGGCGCGCTTCTGCATATGCTAATGCACAGTCTTACTAAATCGGCGATTTTCTTTACTGCCGGACATGCATCTCAGATGCACAGGACGCAGGAGATGGACAAGATCAGAGGGCTTTTCAAGGGCAAACCACTGGTCGGATGGGGGCTGATGCTTGGCGTCATGGCCCTTGCAGGCCTGCCGCCTTTTGGTATTTTTACAAGCGAGTTTCTGATACTTACGGCAACCATTCAGGAAGCCCCTCTTTGGACGCCTTTTCTTCTGCTAGGGCTCGCAGTCGCCTTTGCAGCGCTATTCCGGGCAGTACAGCCAATGGTATCCGGCGACGTGCCGGATTACCAAAAGCCGCTGAAGGTGGCCCATCTCCCGGTTATCCTTCATATGACTATAGTGCTGATTATCGGGCTCTATATCCCCGATTTCCTTAATCAATGGTTTAAAACCGCAGTGGAGTTGCTGAAATGAGAGAGATGTTTGATGCATTAAACACCGCAATTGGCAAAGAGGCAAGATTTTTCGGGCCGGACTTTGAGGCTCCGGTACTATCCTGCGTCGTGCCAAAGGAAAGATTTTACGATGTGGCAAGGGCGATGAAAAAAATAGATGCCATGCTGGCTGCTGAATGGGCAACGGATGAGAGCAGGCTCGGCAAGGGATTCGGCATATATGCATGCTATCGCCTGCGCTCCCAGTACCTAATTGTAAGGACCGACCTCAGCGCTGATGACCCGACCTTCCCGAGCATCACAAAAAGGTATGTTCCTGCCTACCGGTTTGAGAGGCAGATAGAAAGCCTTATGGGACTTACCCCGGTTGGTCATCCGGACACCCGGCCCTGGATAAAATTCGAGGACTGGCCGACGGATGCATGGCCGCTCAGAAAGACGTTTGATGCATCAAAGCGGATGCCAAGGGTCAAAGGCAAGTATGCCTGGATTTCCTTTGAAGGTGAAGGTATATATGAGATCCCGGTTGGCCCTGTCCACGCCGGCATTATAGAGCCGGGGCATTTCAGGTTCCAGGCAGTTGGCGAACACGTCATGCATCTTGAGACCAGGCTTGGGTACGTTCATAAGGGCATAGAAAAGAAATTTGAAGAGCTTTCCTGGATTGAAGGAGCGAGGCTTGCAGGTCGCGTATCCGGAGACACTACAGTTGCCCATAGTCTGGCTTACTGCATGGCGCTGGAGTCCATGACCGGCTGCACGCCGCCGCCTCGTGCCCAATGGCTGAGGGCGCTGTTCCTCGAAAGGGAGCGCATAGCCAATCATATTGGAGATCTCGGCGCTATTTGTAATGATGTTGCCTTTACATTCATTCTGTATCAGAACATGAGACTCAAGGAAATGATCGTACGCACTAACCGCACGCTTTTTGGCCATCGGTTTATGATGGACAGGGTAGTTCCGGGCGGAGTCAGCGCAGATATCGACTCAAAGGGCATAAAGGAAATCGAGGACCAGCTCGACTATGTGTCGGACGAATTTGAACGGCTGGTATTAGTCCTTGATGATAATGCATCCCTTGAAGACAGGACGCGGGACACTGCCATCATGTCAAAAGAGATGGCTATGGACCTTGGTATGGCCGGTTTTGTTGCCCGCGCCAGCGGTCTTGATCTGGACTGCCGCAAGCATCATCCCTTCCCTCCTTATGACCGCCTTAATATCAAAGTACCTGTGCTGATGGCAGGTGACGTGCACGCGCGCGTATGGGTAAGGGTTGAAGAGATCAGGGAATCTTTCCGCCTTATCCGCGAAATACTAAAAAGTTTACCGGATGGTCCCATAGCGTCCCCAATCAAGCTGCCCAAACGTGTCGCAACTGGTTTTGCAGCTGTCGAAGGATGGCGCGGAGAAATAATATACTGGCTCCAGGCAGGACCTGCGGGCGAGGTAAACAGATGCATGGTCAGGGACCCATCCAGCATCTGCTGGCTTGGGCTTGAGCAGTCGGTTCCGTTTGGTAATATCGTGCCTGACTTCCCGGTCTGCAACAAGAGCTTTAATCAATCATATTCGGGGAATGATTTATGATAAGGATACTTCGTCAGATATTTCGCACAGGCATAGTCACTGAACCGGTTCCTGAGGACATCTCACCGGAAGTTTTTGAGGTGGGGGAGCAGCTTAAAAAAGTCATCTGGAAGCGCTTCCACAGGAGCCTTACCATCCGGCAGGTGGATGCAGGCTCGTGCAATGGCTGTGAGCTTGAGATACATGCAATGAATAATGTCTATTACAATTGCGAGAGATTCGGTATACATTTTACTGCCTCGCCGCGTTTTGCGGATGTGTTGTTGGTCACCGGTCCGGTATCACACAACATGGAGATTGCCCTGCGCAGGACATATAATGCGACACCGGCGCCCAAGATTGTGGTCGCAGTCGGCGATTGCGGATGCAACGGCGGTATATTCGGCGAAAGTTATGCCTCTCTCGGCGGTATAGATAAAGTAATCCCTGTCGACCTGCAGATTCCGGGCTGCCCACCTACCCCGATGGACCTGCTTCAAGGTCTACTTAGGGTGATGGATAAGATGGGGAAGGGGTAACTTGAAAATGCTGTTTCTGAAAAACCTAATCCTCTTTCAGCGATGACGAGATTGGTTCTGCATCCATCTTGTTAGCTTCAGGTTTTTCAATCTCATCAGAAAGGTAATCGTACAGTTCGTAACTCGCACGAATAGGGTCCCTAAATATTTCGCCACCGGAATACTGTAAGACTTTGAATCCAAGTAGCTGAAGTGCCCTACTACGCTGTCTGTCGTAGTCAAACGATTTATTGTTTTCGTGGTATTGATAACTATCACATTCGACAATGACTTTGAAATCCCTCTTATTGGGTACCCAAAACAAGAGGTCAGCCCGAACGCCTCGCTTGGATGAAAGCGTATTAGGGAATGAGGCTTGTGGCGTAAGATGAAGAGCATCAGCAAGACCCCAAAAATGATAACACCAGAGCAGGTGGAGATTTAGGTCATACTGCACGGGCGATATTTCTTTTGTCTCGACTGCACAGTCAAGATCTCGAAGCAAAGCGGGAAATGATATGTCGTCGCCCGTTAGCTGACGGGAACGTATCGCTGCTTTCATATCATTTATACTTAATCTCAATTCTTCCATATTTTGCACGGTATTCGCCATGGGTGCTGTTATCACAAGGCCAAGTGGTTCATGATTGCGAATAAAATTCATATATAGAGATGACATGAATATGCGTTCAATCGGCGATTCAGCGCAAGCCCAGATGATGTTGAGAAGGCGTGTAAAGTGCGCCTCTGCAGCTTCTAGATATATATTTACGAATCTTGAGTCTTGATTCTCCACCAATTCTTTTTTCATTATATTGAGAAAAGCTTTTGCCATATCGAGAGTAAGCTGTTTGTCGTTGAGAATATTGCTCAACTGTTCATTGTTATATAATAGTGGCATCGTTTGTCTTAGGGTTAGTTGTATTTCTCACAGCGCACATTTCTTCTTCCATTTGCCTTTCAATTTTGATCATATTTTTCACAAACGTCATAAAACCTTTTTTTGTAACAACCCAGATAGTCGATATTTTGGGAGTGCCTTTAAAGTAGTAGTTGAATACAAGTTTTGATTCATCTACTTTATGAAGTTCTGGTTGCAATTTAGTATCAAGAGTCAACTCATAAAGATCGTCTTTGATTAATAAAACAGGTAAGAAAAGGAATCTTCTATAATATCTATCTGTACCAAAATCTACCCAACGTTCCATTTGTTCCTCGCAATATTGGGTAATTTTCGATAATCCGGTATAAACTTGTTCAGGATGCAACGCCATTAATTCATTATTTGTATTGTCTTTTTTATGACCAAAAGAGCAATATTGAGTATAAAGAGCTTCCTTGTTATTCGCTAACAATTTTTCATAAAATCCATCCGAGGAACTCGCATCTACACCCTCGGGGATGGTTTGCATTTCTTTCAAAGATTCCCATATTTCTATGTTGGGCGAAAACTCAAATTTTGTCATCAGAACCAAAGGGTAAGAATTGTTTTTGATTTCAAAGACAAAATTAATTTTTGAACATACCTTCTGATCAGGGCTTAAATTGTCATAGCCGTCATAATATTCAGCAATCAAATCTATTTCACGACTTTTCCCGGTGATGGGGTCTTCAATTACTTGATTTGACTCAATAAAAAAACCAGCTCTAGCCAAGATGCTAGCTATTTCTGATTCGAGAAGATAACCAGATCGTTTGATCGCGGCAAGTAAGTCACTGTCTGAACGCATATCTTTCTTTTGCACTGTCATTTCTCTCAATATATTTAACTAGCGCTGTTATAAATGGGACAGGCTAGATGTCCCTATCTTGCAGCGAATGGTTAAACTGTATCAATAAATGCTGGTTAATCTCTCATTAAACCGTTCCAACTCCCTTATCGCAGTAGGATTATTCTCAACCTCAGGTGGTAAGAAATCCTCTCGATGCAAAAGAACGTATTCCCAAATAAAATCTGTTAACGTAAAGGGGAGGCTCATTATACTGCCAGAGCCTCCCTGTACTATACCCTTATTTAATAAAGAATTTGCTGTTGAATTGGTTTGCACTGCATATAAGGTCTGAACACTATTGATTAGGCAATAGGCAAGCCATTTTCGTTCCGCGTCATTAAGACTATACAAGCGATTAATTATTATTTGCTTCTTTTTTTCAAGTTTTGCAAAATTTTCCCTATTTGTTTTGGATTTCGCGTACATATTAGCTATCAAGTTGCTACACTTTGAGTAAATTGCCCCGAGCCAAATAGCGCCAGAAAAAACAAACAAAATCCACCAATAGCCTTGATATGATGTCCGAATTTCGATGATCCCAATCTTTCTAGCTATATCGTCAGGAAGAAATAGAATGAAGATACAAACTACAAGTATTCCCCAGGAATATTTGGCAAGTGAATCAAGTATTTTTGGAATTGTTTCAATCATATTTTTTTCATTTAACATTTGGGCCTATCGGTGTTAAAAAAGAAAAACGACACACAGCTTTTAAACGTTAGTGTTGAGCAAACTGTTAGCCACCGCTGATAACTGTTTTGGTTACCATGTGAAAAAGCTCTTGGGCATTGTTAGTACAGCCTTGGCCACCGTGCTCACGTGTCTCTCGTTTATGTTCAGGTGCGTTGGAACTGGCATAAAAGAACAGCGGAGTTTGATTGCCATCGGCCCGCATGGCATCAAGTAGCGCGTAGCCCTCGCGCGGACCCTCTTTTCTGCCCATATCTTAAATGACAGCATCGAACGTCCGTTGTTCGAGTGCCGCGAGTGCTTCGTCCGTAGAAAGAGCTAAAGAGAACTTAAAGCCCACCGCTTTGAATGCTTGTCGTTCATACACATTGTTCTCAGGTCGATCATCGACCCAAAGAACGTGATTTCCCTTTTTATCGCGTTGTGGCGATTTTTGCGGTGCAGCCTCACGTACCACTTCAACAATACGTGCGATATCTGACTCTGCGCCAAGGGAGGGATTCTTTGCTGCCGCAGTAGCAAGTGAGGCTACCGCTGATAGCTGCATCTTGACGTAGTTCTCTTCATTCTTAAAGTCGGCAGGAGAAAACAGCCTTCCGCTGTGCTTGCTGACGAGCCATGCGAAAACAATAAGCACCAGCACCGGAAACGAGATCAAGAAATACACAAGTGGTAGCCGCTCCTCATGCGTGAATGAGCCAGCAAACGCCGTAACTAAAGAAGCGAATCCGTACACAAGAACGATGAATAGGGCAATAATGCCCAGCGGATTTCTTGCAAGCCCCTTTGCCGCGTCAACGATTCCGATATGACTATCGCTCATCGCGAGATTCTCCTTTTGGTGGCTATTGATTATTATAGGGACTCTGCAATTATTGCTAAAAGTATACCACGAAAATTGGTAATAAAATCACTTTCTTTGTCGTTAAAATCATTCTCTTACCGTAATTGATAAGCCCTCAAGGTCGACCACTTGTCCCGCACGAATCTTACAACGTTTACGCAATTCCACTTGTCCCGCAACCTTTACACGGCCGCCAGAGATCATAGCTTTTGCCTCGCCACCGCTAGCAGCCAATCCCATAATTTTGAATAGATTGTTTAGCTCGACATATGGCCGTCCGGCCAAACTGAATTCCGTTGTTTTATTCATAATTTTGAACTGTGGCAAGCATCTCCATTAAAAGTAAAATAATTACCAAAAGTATATCACATAAGATGGCAATAAAATCATGGTTCCTTTAAATAACATGAAATTATGGTTGTCATCGGTTAATTGTGCATAATGGTACCCGATTTTCTCGATCATCGACCTAGGCAGATAGCGATAGAGGCCAAATTTACTTTGCGCATCATGAAAAAATCTTCTATACTAATACGCTGTTAAACGACATCAATTCACGAGAGGTAACATAAAGTGAGTGTTCTCGATTGCATCGGCAATACGGCCATAGTGCGGCTGGATCGTATCAACCCGAACCCGAAAGTCCGCATTTACGCAAAACTGGAAGGCAACAATCCCGGCGGGTCGATCAAGGACCGGACGGCCTTGTATATGATCAGAAACGGAGTAGCAGAAGGAAAGCTGAAGCCGGGTACGACTATTCTCGAAGCAACGTCCGGGAATACCGGAATCGGTATTGCCATGGTCGGCGCGGCCATGGGTTACAAGGTGAAGCTGGCTATGCCCGAGTGCGTAAGCACGGAGCGCAGAAAAATCCTTGAGGCCTTTGGCGCTGAAGTAGTCCTGAGTCCCGGATGTGAGGCAACGGACGGGGCGATCAGGTTAGCCCACAAGATATACGATGCAAACAGGGATAAATATTATATGCCGGACCAGTTTACCAATCCTGCTAACATCCTCGCGCATTATGAGACGACCGGAAAGGAAGTTTATGAACAGACCCACGGTGAAATAAGCGTCTTTGTCGCGGGCATGGGCACGACCGGCACGCTTATGGGTACCGGCAAACGGCTAAAGGAATACAATAGCTCAATATCTATTATCGGGGTCGAACCGAATGTCGGCCACAAGATACAGGGCCTGAAAAATATGACAGAGGCCATTGTGCCAAAGATTTATAACCCCAGGGCGTTGGATGAAATCAGGCCGATTGAGGATGATGATGCTTTTAATATGACGCGCAGACTCGCGATAGAAGAGGGGCTGCTAGTGGGTATGAGCAGCGGGGCTGCAATGTGGGTTGCCGCGCAAAAAGCGGGCGAAATGAAAAGCGGTGTTATTGTTGTGATCCTGCCTGACCGTGGCGACCGTTATCTTAGCACGGCCCTGTTTACATCAGTCTGTGCAAAATGCCCGCCCTAAACAGCAACAATAAAGTTCTGCCTGGGGCTAATCTTCATCGTCAGGCAGGTTTTTCTGCTGTTTTGTGTGCAGATAAATTCCTGCGCCGAGACCGAAGGCGGTTACCCCGGCCAATAACCCGTATTTCCAGGTAAGTGAGCCGAGTGCCTTCTTTCTTCTCTTTTCAAGGCGTGTTATTATTTTCGCTACATGATTCTTCTCAATTTCCTTCCAGTCAAGAAATTCAGAATAGATTTCCGCATGATGGTCAAGTATTGCCCGCGACAGCGAGTATGGCGAATAACCCTTTTGGCGTCCCTGATTAGTAATATTTACATCATCCTGATGGATACGGAATGCAAGATCTTTTAAATAATCGCAGGAAGATTTTTCCACAACCTTTAACAGGCCAGCAATGTCCCTGTCGATTTTTTTTCTCTCAGCCGCAGAACCGCTCCTGTGCGAATCATAAAGAATAGCGGTCTTCCGCATAAACCGGTAAAGCTGATATATCTGCTGATTGGACAGCCCACAGTTAGTCGACTTTGTAAAAAACTGTTCACGGGTCGGCAATGCTTTAGTCTCCTTGAAAAATTGTCCGTTTCATCTTAATAAATAAACCATCATCAGTCGGAGCGAGGGATTATGCATAGACTTTACGATGGTAAACAAGGACATTTCATTAATTAACATTTATACTATCATTATAACGAAAACTAATGCCAGTCATGCAAGGTGTACTTGACAAAACCGGGAGATATGAAATGTTTCGAAACTTGAATGATCCGGCGACTGCCCAAAGACACTAAATATGACAATACGGTAACGCTTAAGAAAACAGAAATGTGTTAATATTTCACTTACGCCATGGAACAGAACGTGTCAGAACCAAAATCCAACAGGGGCCGGTCCCTATTTTCTTTTTGCGGTTTTCATTTCCTTGATGATGGTTTTTCTGACGCCTTTTACATTATCCTTCCTTTTCTTGCTGCTGAACTACAGCTTTCTTTATCGGAGGTTGGGCTGCTCAAGGGCGTATTTTCGGGTGCAATGAGCCTTTTTCAATTGCCCATGGCACTGCTCGGCGAGAAAGTCGGAGAGCTGACAATCGTTGCATTGGGCACTCTGGGCCTGGCAGCAGGGTTTTTATTATTGAGTCTCTCTGTTAAATTATCAGTCGTCTTCTTTTCTCTCATTCTTGCGAAATCAACTGCCGCCGGACAACATTCGCTGTCCTCATCACTGCTTTCAAGGACTTATGAAGAATCAGGCCGCAGGGCAGCAATGGGAACATATAATTTTTCGGGCGATCTCGGCAAAGTCATTATCCCATTTACACTTGCTTTGCTTATCAATTGGTGGGGATGGAGACAGGCCACGTTCAGTGTCGCGATAGGAGTTTTTTTTCTTGGGCTTCTCTTATGGGCATTTTCGAGGCAGCGGCTGACAGCATTACCTGTGGTCCATCAAAAGGGAAAAAAGAGCGGCTGGGGAATTGAAAACAAGCTCGGCTTTTCATCTCTTGTGACCATTGGGATGCTAGACTATTCCGTCCGCGCCGGGCTGCTTACTTTCCTGCCTTTTCTTCTGCTCGAAAAAGGGGTGCCGGCAACTGAGGTGGGCTTTGCCTTGACACTCATCTTTGCCGGAGGAGCAATCGGAAAGTTTGCCTGCGGTTTTCTGGCCGAACGTTTTGGAATAATCGCAATGGTCATAAGCACGGAACTGGCTACGGCTGGCGGAATAATGTCGATTTATTACCTGCCGTC
Organism: uncultured Nitrospiraceae bacterium; assembly: GCA_903822005.1. Taxonomy (GTDB): domain Bacteria; phylum Nitrospirota; class Thermodesulfovibrionia; order Thermodesulfovibrionales; family Dissulfurispiraceae; genus Fen-1308. The sequence goes on along the minus strand of CAIJNL010000018.1, from coordinate 282,917 downwards.
AGCAGCTATATGGGGAATCCTTCCGCTGGTCGGTATTGCTCTGAACGGTACATCATCTGTTCTTTATGCGTCAGTGGCTGAAATCATCTCGCCTCAAAAACGCTCGCGCGGTTACGGTCTCTATTACGCACTTACCCTTGGTTCCGGTTCGGTTTCTCCGATTCTGTTCGGTTTGCTGGCGCAGGTAACATCGCTTGGCTATGCTTTTGTGCTAATAGCAATGCTGACATTGCTGACACTGCCCTTCACATGGGCCTTGCGGCGTCAAACAGAATAACAAGGCAGAGGGTAAGTCTACGATAAAGCTACATATCCTTTTATCTTTTCGAGCCGCTTACCCCTGATACCCAGGTCTTCAATCCTGTTTATCCTCGCTTCGCTCCGCATTTTTAAGATCTTTTTTACGGAAGCAGGCCCGAGCCCGGGCACTCGAAGCAATTCTTCCCTGTCCGATTTATTAATTCGAACCGGAAAGAATTCAGGATGCATTTCAGCCCAGACTTCTTTCGGATCCCTGTCAAGACTCAGATTACCGCTCCTGTCCAAAAGAATATCCTGCAATGAAAACCCGTATCGCCGGATAAGGAAATCGACCTGATAGAGCCTGTGCTCCCGCATAAAAGGCCTGTCAGTGTCAGATGCCGCCCTATTCTCACCAGGGATTTCCGGTTTGCCGAGACCTTTCTGATAAGATGAGAAATATACGCGATCAAATCCGAGACGCTCATAGAGTCCATACATATACTTAACTATTTCAGAATCTGTTTCGTCCGACGCGCCTACGATGAACTGCGTCGTGCATCTCACCCTGGAGTATCTGCCTCCCTTCTGCGTAAGATTACTCATTAATTTAAGCGGGTGGATTATGTCCTTGTCGTAATCTTTCTTGTCCGAAAGCAGGTCAAAATGTTTTTTACCGGGTGTTTCGATATTCAGCGACAAGGCGCTCGCAAGCTTCATCGCATCTTCTATTGCACCATCGGACGCCCCCGGAATGACCTTGAGGTGTATATACCCTCTGAATTGATGTTTATATCTGAGGATGTGAGCTACCCTGTTGAGTTGATCCATTGTGTAGTCAGGATTATTAATTACACCAGAGCTGAGGAAGAGGCCGAAGATGGCTCGCTTTTTCAAATATTCCATAAAGACACGGGCTATTTCTTCAGGTTCAAGCGAACAGCGCCTTACATTTGAATCAGACCTCAAAGGGCAATAGATACAGTCATTGGTGCAGGCGTTGGACATGAGGGTTTTTAATAAGACAGAATATCCGCCCTGCGGCAGAGAGACAGGATAAAGCCACTTGCCCTCAGCCCCACGATGGCGGCGGTCAAGCTTGTTAGATCCGCAGGCACATGCAAGGTCATACTGCGAGTCTTGAGAAAGCACCTTGAGCTTCTCAACGGTGTCCATGGCAGTTTACGACAGCTTCTCCCAGAAGGCAGAAAAATCTTTATCTTTTGAATATGGCGGCTGGCCAAACAGATTTACCCAAACCTTGCCTTTGCCCAGGACTGTATTGATAGGAGTACCCCTCTCGCAGATTGGGCATTTTTTTGCATCGTGCTGCGTCATATCAACCCTCAACCAGGGATAATACTCTGCTATGCCCAAAGATTGAGCAGTCTGTCCGCCTCTGTCAGCAATGCAAAGGGCGGCTTTTACTCGCGCGAAACCGGAAAAGAGATCACTAACCTCGCGTATAGTTGTCCCGTTATTCACAATGTCTTCAATGATTATAAAACAGCGGTCCTTGTAGTCAGCGCGGAGTTTATCCGGAATTATGTGCACCCTCTTGCCGTCTTTATCGATCTCCAGTTCTGTCCTGGCGGGGAAGAAAACGACGCCCGGGAAGAGTTTCTCAAAGGCAATGGCAAGTGTCAGTGAATATGGAATCGCGCCCATTGCCGGACCTATTATGCCGACAGAGGTCTCTCCCTGCAGATTCAGACCACTACGGACCGCATTCTGAGCGGCCTCAACAAGGATTTTTTCGAGATTATGTGCGCCAAGGAATGGAAACTTTTCTTTATTGATGTATGCAGAACCATGAGTGCCTGCCTTGTAAACAAAGTGGTCGTTGTCCATAACGGCATTAGCGGATGAAAGTATTTGAATTGCTTCGGGATTTCCCATTATCGAAGATCTCCTTGCGAGTTAGTCTGCTGCGTGTCCCAAACTGCTTATTATTCACGATTATATCATATCCGCTGCTCGAACTCATCGCGAAAAAAAATTAACAATCGCAGATCGTCAAAAATGCCAATTTTGCAGTTAATGCCATGCATAAGCAAGCTAATAAATTGCAAAAGGAGAAAAGACCGCTGTATCATATAACTCTGTCTCTATAAATTATGGATATGATAAACATAGATACCTGGCTCTTCTTTTTAATCAATCATGGTACAGTCAACGGACTGTTCGACGTGCTTATGCCCGTATTGAGCAATAAGGGCTATCTGCTTGCCTTGCCTTTTGGCGCATATATTATCGCGCTTGCTCTCAGGCAGGCTCCGGATAAACGGCGTGAGGCACTTCACTACGCGATCTGGACGATAGTGATAGCAGTCGTCTCTTTTTTGCTGGCCGACTGGATTACAAACGAGATAAAATATGTCTTCCAGAGGACCAGGCCATGCAACGCTCTTGAGGGAGTGCGCATGCTCGGCGGTTGCACACAGACATATTCGATGCCTTCCGGCCACGCTACTAATTCATTTGCGTATGCCATAGCTCTCTTTATCATGACACGCGGGCATGTGCGCCTGTCCTGGAGGCTCTATCCGATCATACTGGCCGTTCTTGTTGCATACTCCCGTCCTTATCTGGGCGTGCATTACCCCTCGGATATTACGGCAGGAGCTATTGTAGGGGGGCTGTCCGCGGTGTCTGTCATAGCGCTGTTCAGGTATGCCTGCAGGAAATACACCATAAGGCCCCACGCCACTGTGTTTTTCGGATTACTAATCTCTATGGCCATCTTCAGGTTTTACCATATATTGCGGGGCCCGCTGGATCTCAGTCCATTTGAAGCCTTCCTTTGGCAATTCGCCGGCAGCTCAGGCACTGCAATAGCCCCTGCCAGTCCCATGACAATATGGTTAATCTCCGCCGGCACAACGCTGTTTGGAAATACGGTATTCGGCATCCGGGCAGTTGCGGCGACCCTGTCAATATTATCGTGCTATATGATGTTCAGAATGGTCAGAGATATATATCATGACGAGGCGGTTGCGTTATGGGCCTCCGCACTGCTTTTGTTGATACCAGCTTTTTCACTGGCAGGGGTAATGCTCTCGACCGACTCAGCACTGATTTTTTTCTGGCTCCTTTCACTTTATTTGTTCTACCAGGCCATCCGGCCTGAAGAAGACGTAATTCGGAATAATAAAGACCGGCTGTTGATTTGGCTTTGCCTTGGGCTGACTATCGGTCTTGGACTGCTGACAAGTTACATGATGGCAGCATTTCCAGTCGGTATGTTCATATTCCTGCTTATGACAGACAGGAAATTTCTGCTTGAAACAATCGGCCCTTACTTTTCATTAGTTACAGGACTGCTTACCATCTTCATCTGGATTGCAGCAAATGGCTGGTCCTGGACAGCTGAAGTCAGGCTGCCGGACGAAGCGATACGCTCCATAGGCACTGGCCTGATAAGCGTCATATGGCAGCAAGTATTGTATATCACTCCGATAATACTTGCTTTGATATTTGTTGCGCTGCATAAGCTCTTTTATAAAGACATGGGGCTGCGGTCAACCTATCTTTTTGCCTTTTCCATACCAGTAATAATGCTTGCGTTTTGCTCATCCATAATTCTGGACGGTAGAGAGGGCGTCTCTACCGCGGGATATCTGACAGGCCTGATCGCACTGGCCAGCTTCATTTTCAGGGCGGATAATATGGCCGGACAGACGGCAGACAAGGGGAAGTTGCGCAAAGCCGTATTCATGGCAGCGGCGGCCCTTGCTTTTTTTGTGACAGCTATAAGTCTTTTCCCAAATATGATGAAATTATCTGCCAACCTGGATCCTGTTATCGAACTTCGCGGCTGGCGGGAACTGGGTTCGGAAGTAAGCAATATGCTCCGGAGTAATAAAGCAAATGGGCCGTTCCTGATTATTTCCGATAGCTGCCGCATATCAGCTGAGCTTGCATTTTATGTTTCGGGCCGTCCCACGACTTACTGCGTGAATTCTGCCGGTCAATATACAGCACTGTCCGGCATGAAAATGGATACTGAACGGTTTCGGAAAGAAGCGACTCTTGCCGCAAAGACTGTAAATGCGCTGATCGTTACGGCAGGGGACAGAGACATGCCTGAAACCATTAACAGGGATTGCAGCCGAGTGGAAAAACAGGTCCTGAAAGTGCGTCATAAGGGACGAGAATTGAAGGCATATTCACTGTTTATTTGTTATAATTTTAGAGCCCCGTAAATGGGGCCAATCGAAATATCACGGGAGCAGCTATGACAGTATCCGTAGTGATTCCTCTATACAATGAAGAAGAGAATGTTGAGATCCTTAATGAGCGTCTTACCGAGACTCTCAAGTCTATGGGCAGCGATTATGAGATAGTGTATGTTGATGATGGCAGCACTGACAGGACCATGCCGCTGCTTGAAGAACTTCAGAAAAAAGATGACAATATCGTTGTCCTCTGCCTGAGGAGAAATTTCGGCCAGACCGCCGCCTTTGCCGCAGGGTTTGATTTTGCCAGGGGCGATGTCGTGGTAACGATGGACGGCGACCTGCAGAACGATCCCAAAGACATCCCGAGGCTCCTGGAACTGATCGGGGAATATGACCTTGTGAGCGGCTGGAGAAAGAAAAGGCAGGACACATTTATTACGAGGCGCATGCCTTCCATTATAGCGAACTGGCTTATAAGCAAGGTTACCGGTGTTGGCCTGCATGATTACGGTTGTTCTCTTAAGGCCTACAGGCGCGAGGTAGTAAAGAATCTCAAGCTGTACGGAGAGATGCACCGGTTTATACCGGCTGTCGCCAGCTGGTACGGCGTCAAAATTGCAGAGATCGAAACTACGCATCATCCCCGGCTCAGGGGCAAGTCAAAATATGGTATTTCGAGGACCATCAGGGTACTGCTCGATCTCGTAACAGTAAAATTTCTCCAGAGTTTTTCGACGAAGCCTATTCAGTTCTTCGGTCCCCTTGGCGTCTTTTTCGGGCTGGCGGGTCTAGGAGTGTCGGTATATCTTACTGCAGCCAAGATATTCCAGGGCATAGATATAGGCGGAAGACCACTGCTTCTCCTGGGCGCTCTGCTGATCATTGTCGGTATCCAGTTTATTGGTATGGGGCTGCTGGGCGAGATGATAGTACGTGTGTATCATGAGAGCCAAAAGAAACCCATATATACCATGAAGAAGATCCTTGGCCCGGGCAGATAAGAAAATATTCAAGTTCCTCTTCCTCGTACTGAAGATAGGCGTAAGTTCAGCGTTGATAGTCTATCTTTTCTCGAAGGCAGGCGGCATGGCCGTTATCGGCAATGCGTTATTGCTCTCGCCTTTTCATATAGCAACAGCATCTGTGCTATATGTACTGGCGAGTTTTTTTTCGACGTTACGATGGCAGATGTATATCCCCCAGAAACCCGCCACACGCACTCTTTTTTCATTGTACATGATAGGGGCATTCTTCAATGTATGTCTGCCGAGTACAATTGGCGGAGATGCGGTCAAGGCCTATTATCTCAGCCGGCAGCTGAAAAAAGATGCCGGGAAAAACGGCGAGGGCCCATTTGAAACCAATCACAATGTAATATCTGTTGCTTCTGTCTTTATGGACAGATATGTTGGATTGGCAGCCCTGCTCTTTATAGGTATCGCTGCCTTTCCTTTCGGGTATGGCATTCTTGAAAAAACTCCGATCCTCTGGGCGATGCCTGTAATCTTCTCGGGGTTTGTTGTCTGCAGTACCGTGTTGTTTAAATTCAGGATCGGCACAAGACTGAAGATCATGATAACAGTGCATGATTATTTTGACCACTATTTCAGGCAGAGAGCCGTTCTCTTCAAAGGATTTCTCTATTCCATAGTCATACAATTGCTGGTAATATTTACGGTCTATATCCTGGCCTTGGGAATTGGCCTGGATATACCATTTTTGAACTTCGTTATTTTTCTGCCTATCATATCTCTGGTTACCCTGATACCTGTATCGATCTCGGGCATAGGGCTGAGAGAGGGCGCATTTGTGCTGCTTTTCAGCATCATAGGCCTTGCTCCGGACAAGGCGATGACATTGTCCCTGATCTGGTTCATTTCGGTTGTAACAGGCAGTCTCTGGGGACTGGTGGAATATCTAAGATTTAAGCATCTGTTTGGCGGCCGTATAGAAGAGGACTCTCTTCAGGTCTGAGAGGTTTTCTGTAAAAGTGTCCGAATCATACAACTCCTGCAGACCGAGCAAGATTGAAGTTTCCTGAAGCGGCAGTTTGTATTTCTTGATGATTCCGTCCGCTATAAGCCCGATGTCATCACGACGCTCCCGTAATGGAGGCAGGTTGATACTGACAGGCTTGAGGGCCCTCAGCAGCATCTTTGAGAATCTCCCCTGCTTTGCCTCTTCTTCGAGATTCGGGCGGGATGTCGCAATGAAAAGAACATCCGGATTCTGACTTGGAATCTTTCTCGACCTGTAATAATCTATCTTCGAAATAATATCCGCAAGGCGCTCCTGAAGCGGCAAAGGCATTTTATGGATGTCCTTGAGCATTATGGTACCGCCATCAGCAATATCAAAGGCGCCCTTGTGCTGGCCGTGCCCCCAGTAGCCGCCTTTGGCGCCGAGCAATTCTTCTTCTAAAGTTTCCCTTTCCATCGTGTCGCAATGGAATGAGAGGAACGGCTTAATCCGTCGGGGGTTTTCAGGGTGATAATGAAGTGCCTTGGCAAGCAGCCTCTTCCCTACACCGGCCTCGCCAGATATAACAATATTCTTTTCGACATGACGTTCCGCAAAGAGTTTATTCAGCACACGCAGCAATGGAGCGGAAACCGTCAGAAACTTGGATTCGGGCACAGTAAACTGAATCGCTTCGTTTATCAGTTCAGCAGCGGCTTTCTCCAGGCCGAAATCGAGACAGACAACTTCATAGCTTCCGATTATATCAGTCAGCAGCTCCTCCGCCTCATTTTCGGATATCTTGAAAAAACGTTTATTGATGCGCTTGAAATTTTCTTCTGCCAATACTATAAACGGAAAAAAGATCGCCTGGGCCATATTCTCTGCGGACAACGAGAGACGGTAAAGCTGAGAGGCTTCATATGCCATGGAGTAGCGCGAAATTGAATCAGCCTGAAGCATCCTGAGTGTGCTCGGAAAGCGTTCCATCTTGATTAAGCGAAGCACATCCCGGTATTTGAGCGGCAGCTGGGTAGCGCCGTCGAGTATTGAAATATGGTTTATATTGAAAATACGGTCTTCGAGATATACCCTGTCTTCTATCGAGAGTTTTACAAGCATAGGAATCAGTTTTTGATAGTCCTGTCTCGCTTCCAGCATCAGCAGCATGCCGGCATAAGGTAGTGTGGCAGCAAAAAAAACCTCTTCGGGTTCCGCTACCGGCGCCCTTTCATTTATGCGCATCGCTGCTTCCCCCGTAAGGGTGGCAGTATGCCACAATATCAGCGTGTCGGCATCCTCCACACGATGTTGATGTTCAGCTATCAGTGACTTGATTGCATTACTGCCCATAAGTGAGGCAGCCTGACAGCCGGTCGTTACATTTGAGTCACCATGGGTTGCAGGACAATTCAGCAGAAGGGACAAAAATAGCCCAGGATCATACTTCACAAGCGATGAAATTGCCTGCAGATGCTGGCTTTCATCCTCTAGTGCAGCGGAAATTCTCATAATAGTGTGTTTAAAGGCCGGCACTTTCATTAATGCTATAATAATACAATGCAGTTTAAAGAGCAAGATTTTGATGTCATAGTCGTCGGCGCCGGCCATGCCGGATGCGAGGCAGCATTGGCTGCAGCACGCCTGGGACTGAGTACCTGCCTGTTTACGATTAATCTCGATACCATCGCGCAGCTGTCATGCAATCCCGCAATCGGAGGGCTCGCCAAAGGTCATCTCGTGCGCGAGATTGATGCCCTTGGCGGAGAAATGGCGCATATTACTGATAAAGCGGGAATTCAGTTCAGGATGCTAAATCTGTCCAAAGGCCCGGCAGTATGGTCCCTGAGGGCGCAGGCCGACAGGGCGATGTACAGGGGCATAATGAAGGCGACCCTTGAGACCCAGCAGAACCTGGTCTTAAAACAGGCCATGATCGAAAAGATCGTCACAGAAGATGGCAGGATAAGAGGTGTAACAAATTCCCTCGGCATATCCTATGGCGCCATGGCTGTTATCATAACTACCGGTACTTTTCTGAAGGGGCTGATTCATATCGGACTCGACAACTTTCAGGCAGGCCGCGCCGGGGAGTTCGCCTCAGTGGGCCTTTCCGATTCCCTGGCTTTGCAGGGTTTTAAACTCGGGCGTCTGAAAACCGGCACCCCGCCAAGGCTTGATGCGCGCAGCATAGATTTTTCAAAGACGGTGCCTCAATACGGTGATGAGCCTCCATCGCCTTTTTCCTATTCGACGCAGAAGATAACAAACCCGCAGCTGCCCTGTTATATAACTTATACCAATCCTGCAACCCACGAGATAATCAGAAGCGGCCTCGACCGGTCGCCGCTGTACAGCGGCAAGATACAGGGCATTGGCCCGCGTTACTGTCCTTCTATAGAAGACAAGATTGTCAGGTTTTCTGAAAAAGAGCGGCACCAGGTCTTTCTTGAGCCTGAAGGGCTCGAGACTGCCGAGTATTATGCCAACGGAATCTCGACGAGTCTGCCGTATGATATCCAGGTAAGGCTGGTCAGGAGCATTGCCGGGCTTGAAGATGCTGTTATAATGCGGCCCGCATATGCCATCGAGTACGATTTTGTCTATCCAACCCAGGTAAAACATAGTCTCGAAACAAAGGCAGTGGAGGGGCTTTTCCTTGCCGGACAGATAAACGGCACTTCAGGGTATGAGGAAGCGGCTGCCCAGGGCCTGATGGCCGGAATAAACGCAGCAATGAAACTGAAGGGCATGGAACCGTTTATTCTGGGCAGAGAAGAGGCATACATAGGTGTCCTGATTGACGATCTCGTCACGAAGGGAACGCGAGAGCCATACCGCATGTTCACATCAAGGGCCGAGTACAGGCTGCTCCTTCGCAATGACAATGCTGATTTCAGGCTGATGGAAAAAGGACACGAAATAGGGCTCATTTCCGGGTCGATGATAGAAAAGTTCAGGGAAAGGAAAGCGCTTCTCGATGAAGAATTGATAAGGCTCAGAACGGAGCGCATCAAACCGGGCCTGGAACTAAATGACTCTCTTGAAGCCCTCGGCACGACAGCTATCACAGAAGATACACTGCTCGAAAAATTGCTGAAGCGGCCGGAGGTCAAGTATCCTTTTATCAGGGAGAAGGCCCCTGCCTCATCCGTACTTTCGCAAGAAATCGAACAGCTGGTAGAAATTAATGTGAAATACGAAGGTTATATTCAGAGACAAGTCGAGGTAGCGGCAAAACTGAAGAAATACGAATTGAAGAAAATTCCGGAAAAATTCGATTATAAAGCGACACCGGGTCTGTCGCGTGAGATCGTCGAGAAATTGACTGAAGTGCGGCCCGAGACTATAGGCCAGGCCTTGCGCATACCCGGCATAACCCCTGCGGCGGTCTCGATAATACTTGTGGCGGTGGAAGGATTTTGGAGAAGAACGGCGAAACCCTGAAGGCAGGACTCCTTGAACTCGGGCTTGAGTCAAAGGACGAGACAATAGCGGCCTTTGAGCTCTACCTGCGGGAACTGAAAAAATGGAACAGGATCCATAATATAACTTCGATAACAGACGAAAGCGAAATAGTCGGCAAGCACTTTCTTGATTCTCTTATTTATCTCAAAGCGATACCACCGGATATACAGAATCTATGTGATGTCGGCAGCGGAGGCGGATTTCCGGGCCTGCCCATCGCGCTTGTAAGGAAAGACATCGCGTACACCTTGCTTGAACCGGCCCGGAAAAAAAGCGCCTTTCTAAGGCAGATGAGGAGGCTCCTCTGCCTGCGGGACATCGAGATCATAGAAAGCAGGGCCGAAGAGGTCGAAGACAGGCAGTTTGACGTTGTAGTAACGAGGGCGACCTTCAGCATAGCGGACATGCTTAAAAAAGCCGGGCATCTCATTAAGAACGAAGGCATACTGATAATGAGCAAAGGGCCGAAGTACGAGGATGAATTGCAGGGGGTACAGGCTCCATATCGTGTGGAGGTCATGCCTGTAAACCTGCCCTGTCAGCAGATGATCAGAAACCTTATAGTAGTCCGCAGGGAAGAGAGTTAACGAATACTTTTGCCGCCTTAGTCCTTATCAATTTCCACGGGAACTGTTTGTATGGGAGGCATAAGTGATGGGTCCAATTCAGCCATCCTCTCTTTGCCCAGGCCGTCAAGCGCTTTTCTGAAACTGTCAGCGGCAGCCACAAAACCTGTCACATCAATCTGCCTGCATACTGACCGCACATTGCGCAGATAATCGGCCCCGCTTTTAAGAAGGGCAATCGCCCCCTCAAAATTTCCATTAGCCCAATGGTGCATAGCAACCGAAATCTGCAGTATCCCCTGGTAAAAGCTCCGCATCTCTCCATGCTCGCCCATCCAGAGTTCTTCCAGGGTCTCGTGACACTCAAACCAGTCACCCCTGTTAAACTGGGCAATGGCAAGCAGAAGTTCATCAGAAGGAAATTCTTTACAGGGATGCATTGTCTATGCGCTCAGTAGAAAAAAGGCGGGTTCCCCCGCCCTTTTTTCCGTCCCGGTTTAGGTCAGAGAGAATTTCAGCTCCCCAAGTTTTTCGACTACGGTTGTTACCTTGTCGCCGGCCTTTAGCCATACCTGCTTGTCAACCGGTTTGCCGAAGATCACTCCTTCGGGCGTGCCGGTGAAGAACATATCGCCCGGCTTCAGCGTCCAGTGCTGCGAGGCGTAGCTAATAATTGTTGCTACATTGAAGATCATATCCTTGGTGTTATTGGACTGGCGGCGCTCACCGTTAATATAGCACTCAAGTTTGAGATTGTTAGGATCAGGGATCTGGTCTGCAGTGACCAGGTATGGGCCGATAGGGGCAAAACCGTCAGAGTTTTTGCCGAGCAGGAACTGGCTGGTCTTCCGCTGCAGGTCGCGCGCACTGAAATCATTGCCGGTGCAATAGCCGAACACATATTTCAGGGCATCCTGTTCGCTGACCCTGTATGCCGTCTTGCCCATGACTACTACCAGTTCTACCTCATGGTCAAACTTGGTGCCCACATGGGTTGGCAGTTTGATAGTACCGTTATGGCAATTAAGTGTGTTATTCGTCTTCGTGAACAGAACCGGGGATGTGGGAATAGGTGTGCCGGTCTCCATCGCATGTTGACGATAGTTGAACCCGAGCATAAGGATCTTTTCAGGGTTTGTAACACACGGGCCAAACTGTATCTTGCTTTCTTCGAGGAATACGCCCTTTGCTTTATCGCTTTTGAGCGCAGTTTTAACCAGTGCCGTCAGTCCCTGGTCTCCGCCCTGTATTACATCGTCAATAGTAGTTGGTACTTTCTTTTTGAACAGCGCAGATGCTGCCTTGACATCGAGAATGCCTTTATTGGTTTTGACGCCAAGACTGTATTCTCCGTTTTTGCTGATGGTAAGAAAGGTCATTCCTTTCGGCGGCTCTCCCTGTTTAACCTTACCCCCTGCTCCAAGACCTGCGCCAGCCAATGCGTCACTGCCTGTCAGCATGGTGCCGGCCGCGCCCGCAACTAAAGCTGCACCGGCGAATTTCAGAAAGTCTCTGCGATTGGTTTTCACTGACTACCTCCCCGCGTATGATTATTGATGGATGCTAAAGCCTGTTTTTCTTCTCAATGAAATACCGGAATATCCTTTACAAAGGCGCCCCCCTTACCGCCTTTTGATCATCCGTACTTAAAAGGTTCAATAGCCTCTCCAGATAGACCGGACGAATCTTAATGGGAGTTTATCAATCTTGCACATGAAACGTCAAACAACAAAAGGCAGATGAATATGTCAACCTCTTCCTCGACGGCCAGTATATTATCCTCTGGTGTAAACGACTCTGAAACGGCGGACAGGCGGCTCTTCATTATCCAGATAGTTTTCGAAGGCGACTTCGGAAAGACCGCAGGCGAGGAACCCGTTCAAGTCCTCTTTTTTCAGAGGCCAGGGCATCTTGCCTTCAGGCTCAGTAAGATCTCTTCCCCTCGAAATGACCAGCAGGATGCCGTCTGGTTTCAGAAAACCGGCAATTTCTTGCATTGCTTTAAGCTGTAATTTTGAAGGCAAAACCTGCAAAGTATACGATTCAACAATAAAATCGAAGGTATGTCGCCAGTTATCAGGTGCTGAAAACAGGTCCTCTATCACATAACGAACAGGTGAAGCCGGAAATCGGCGATGGCACCAGGCTATTGCCGAATGGGATATATCAAAGGCCGTTGTTTCAAAGCCCCGCCTCGCCAGTTCCTCCGCATCGTCTCCCAGTCCGCAGCCTATTTTGAGCGCCCTCTTTCCCACTCCGTCAGTATTGTGATCATTAAGCCAGGCAACCAGATTGGGATTAGGCCTCAAATCTGCCCAAGGAACAACCGCAGCATCGTCCTTGGCTCGCTTATAGAGTTCCTCAAACCAGCCGAACGCGTCTCCCCTGGCTAAATATTGGTTAGCTAGTTCCCTTGCTGTTGCCCTGATAGATTCGTCCATTGGCGTTCTCCTGCTCAGAGTAAGAATTAAGCTGCCCCTATGGCAACCGCAGTATTTAGTAATCGTGATTTCATTCGTGACTCACAGATATCAGCTTACTTGTGTCAAAACCCAATACTTTAGCCTCTGCTATAAGGCGTAGCCTGATGGTTTCATCTATATGGGGGGTCCTGGCAAGGAGCCAGAGATAAGATTTGTCTGGCCCGCACACAAGGGCATACTGATAATTGTCACGATCAAGGTCAAATACAATGTAAGCTCCATAAAATGGTCCAAAGAAAGAAACCTTAAGGTAACCCTGATCTGATCCCCTGACAAAGTACGCCTTGCCCTGGGCTTGTTTCCATTTATTACTGACAGCAGAATATCCGCTATTAATGACACGAACGCCCCCGTCTTCCATCAATTCGTAATTTGCGGTTACCCTTGTGAGCCCTTCCTCAAAAGAATGATTAAGCCTCGCGATTTCGTACCAGGTTCCAAGGTATTTATCTAATTTGAAATTATCAACAGGGGTAATGCCTTCCGGTATTCCGACACAGCCGGTGAGTAATATGGCGAGCAATCGAAATAATCTATTCATGGCATGTACCCCCGTGGGAAACATATTATAGTATAAATAAAAAAAGAGGACATTTGCCCTCTTTTTTATTTAAGCAACTTAATCTTCAGGAAAACAGCGCGAAATCATGAAATTATCCTTTCAGTTCGTAGTTACCTGGAGCAGCTCTTCCCAGAAAGAAGGAAGGCGAATCTCTTTGCCAACAGGCCTTGAGGCACTCCATACAGGAATAAGCATGCTCTTTTCTCCGGTGCCTCCGGCAACCATAATAAGGAAATGATCGAAAAAAGGAACCGGGATCATTGCATTGACGTCTTTGTTTGCAAAGACCCATGCAGGCACTTCATGCCGCCGCGCCCGGCCGGAATCAATGAACAGTTCTTTGTACTTCGGAAAAGGCATTATGGCATGCGTCTTGATAAAGTCGATCATCTTTTTTCTGTCCCATCCTTCACGCGCGAGCATTGCAGCCGTGTCAGTCGCTATTACCAGCAGAAAGGTGGACCTGTATGCCCGGTCAAGACCAGCGATATGGCTTGCAACCAATTTTAAAAATTGTTCTGAGCTTATCCCGATGCCCAGAATATTATGCGTGCCTTCGGCCGACAATACTATAACCACATTAGCTGCCTTCGGAAACCCTAGTTCAACATGAAGAGGCCCCCAGGGACTTGCGGGCACGTTTTCAGCCATCATCATCGAGAATTCTCCGGGCTGGCCTATAGCGGACATGTCAGTTACCCCAGTCCAGCTGCCGCCTATATTCTGAATTATGAGATGAAGTGCTCGCCCGATCGTAGCATTGGCCTTGGTTCCCCTTCCCAGCGTATTAGTGCCGGCATTTATGCCCGCCTGTCCCACTATCGGGCCGCTGACAATTAGCATCGGGATGTCGGGGTTAGTTGTTGTGGATACCCCGCGCAGGTCTGCCTCAGGTTTTGAAATGGCCTCCACTGCGGCTATGAGTATTGGCATATGTGCAGGCTCACACCCGGCCATGACAGCATTGACCGCGATCTTTTCGATGGTTGCCTGGCCTCCCATCGGATCGAGAACAGCAACAAGATAATCCGGGAAGAGGTCTGCCCCGACCAGCATCTGCTTTACTCTTTCGGCCGTAGGCGGCACTATAGGCAGCCCGTCAGTCCAGCCGCGCCTGTAAAAAAGTTCGTTAATTTCAGAAAAGGAATCTCCGTGGACCGCTATTTTTTCGACTGTGGCATCGGGAAATTCGCCTGCAAGCCGCGGCTCTTTTATGCCCATATCTGCCATCGATTTCTTCAGCAGCCTGTCCACATATACACCATCAATCCTGACGCCCGCAGGGTTATGCACATTCTCGTATGACGTTTTCTGCTGATCAGCAGCAAGTACTATCGAAAGGTTTAATAATGCGGAAAGAATTAATATAATCAGAAATAATATTTTTCGCATGGGTATCTTTATTTTAGCTGGAACGGGATTATTTGACTATTTTTTATTGACTGAACGGGATAGCCCAAGGGGATATCCCGTTCAGTCCTTTAGCCTTGAATGCTACTACTTTTCGACTATAACCGATACAGGCTTTGTAACGGTTGTAAATGTCGGCCAGATCTGGGACTGTTTTCCCGGGCCGCCTGTTACAATGAAGCGGACCTGCTCAGGCCCGGTAAAACGCGGAATAGGAGTGTTTGCATCCCACGGTCCGAACTCCTTCGGCGGCTTGCAAAGATCGGGTCCGTACATCCAGAAGGGCAGTACGGTCTTTTTAACAAGATATTCCGATACAGATTTCTTGGTCCGGAAATCCTTGTAAATGGTATCAGCATGCTCGGGTCCCAAAAAGAGAAATGCGAATTTCACCCTGTTGGTAACTGCATAGCCCCTGTCCATATGAGTCAGACAGCTTGAAATACCGCTTGCACCACCAGCCAGGCCGGCTGCTAGCGTATTTAGCAGTTCTTCACCTTTAACACTGGTGTGGTCGACATTGTTGCTGCCCATATAGGCTGAATAGGCGGTCACAACGCTGTCTGTCGGCTTGAATCCCTGGTCTACTGCATAAGACTGTTTCCATGGGTTCAGTTTTTCATTTTCACCTATAACAACAGCCACCAGGTCTCCCCGGCTTCCTTGCGTGCTCTTGTCATTTTCGGGCGGAACCGATCCGCCGATAATGTCGCCGACAAGATTGATAAAGTAACCAACCGATATATTCACAGGCATTTCTCCGCCGAGTGCACCGGTCGAATATCCTATGCCGAGTTCATCCAGAATAGGTCCGTTGATGATGATGATCGGGTTTGTCGGTGCTGTGGTCGTGCTGCTTCCGCGCCAGTCATAGTCAGTGCTGCTCAAAGCCTTGACTACTGCAAGCAGCAGAGGCATATGCTCGGGTTTGGAACCGGCCATTACCCCGTAGGCTGCTACGAGTTCGACTGTCAGCTGCCCCATCTTAGGCGGAACCGTCCATACTATCTCACCAGGCTTACGGGTCGTGCCCTTGAGCATTGCCGCAACTTTTTCAGGTGTCGGCGGTATTATCGGCAATCCGATAGACAAGCCCTTGTCATAAAACATCTTGTTGAGTGCTTCATAGGTGCCTTTGAATTTGATCCGTTCTGCCGGATAGGCAGGCGTTATCTTCTGGACAGCGGTTACATTGGGTTTCCACGTCGTAGCCATTTGAACTATCTTCGGGAATGCCTCATCCGCCTTTGCACGTATTTCCGGAAGAGAAATCATGCCCATTGGATGGGACACATCTACAAAGGCCATATCAGGAAGGCCAAGACTTGTTACAGTATTTCTAGCTAATCCTACAAACTGATCAGATGATGCTGTTACTGTGGGGATTCCGACTTTTTCAACTTGGGACTGGTCGACCACCAGCCATGAGGTGCAGGACCCTCAATCGGTTTGAGCGGCAATAACTATATCGGCCTTAAGTCCCTTTATTACCTGGGCAATCCGGGTCGATTCAGCCATAGAACCGCTGATTTTTATGGTTGATTTGTCGACTTCATACAATTTGATTACTTTTGCACTCGGGATCTTCTCTTTCAGAAGTTCCGCGATCCTGTCGAGAAAGTTGTCGCCATTGTGCTTGCCGTTCCATCGCAGGACGATGGTCTTTCCTTCGAGCGTATTGATACGCGGAGCGAGCTGCTCCTGCTTGATCTGTACAGTGCCGGCGGGATTGATTACTTCCCACTCCTGTGCCTGTTCCTTGGCAATCGCAAGCTGCGAAACGAACAACAACATTCCGAGCATGATCGCCAGTAGGACAGAAAACTTCATAGGCTTTCTCATCTGTGTTCTCCTTTTTTGGTTTTCAGGACTGCCGTCCCGAGATAACTACTCCGCCTTGCCGGTTACCTGTATGACAAAACCGGTTTTGGGGGCATTCTTGGCGTTGGACTCGATTGTCGCACGCTCGCTGAATGCTCCAGATTTCAAAGGTGTGATTGTAAGTTCAACATCAGCTGCCTGCTTGCCTTCTATAGTCAACGGAAGCGCGTCGACAACCACGGCTATATTGGCTCCGTTCTTCACACTAATTTTAGTAATCTTAAGCGGAAGTTCGCCAATATTCTTAACTGATACTCTTTGTTTCTTCGCTTCGCCCTGCTTAACAACGCCAACGTCTACCTTGCGGGACGCCATCGCTATCTTCGCTCCAGGCGCTTCTTTGACAGAGCCGGTCATGATGACTTCGTACTGCTTTTTTTCAGGGGACTCAATATCAATGCTGACGATCTTCTCAAATGGCCCCGGTGCATTTGCGGTCGCAAAAGTTACCTTCAGCTGCGTCTTTTCACCAGGTTTCAGGGTGTGCTTTCCAAGCACACTGTCCGTGCATGCTCAATTAGTCTTTACGCTGCTGACACGCACCTCTTTGTCACTGATGTTTTCCACAGTAGCCTGCATAACAGCCGGTACGCCTTCATCCACAACGCCAGTATCATATTTAACCGGCTGGATGCTGAGCAAATCCGCGGCCAATGCCGCGCCCGTGACAGAGATAATAAACATAGCAATCAGAAAGCAGATTCCAATTACAGACTGTCTTTTACGCAGCTTCATCTATTTTCCTCCTTTCTGGCTCATCCCATGAACAAGCCGTATCTTGCTTTGATAATCAAATTTCGGATCCTGACCCTTTGTGTGACATTCGCGACAGAGAGATTCAGCCGGCTTTGAGATAAGCCCCTTTTTGTTTTCCGGGTTTGCAGCGTGAGAGGCCGCAGGCCCATGGCAGGACTCGCACTGAACTCCGGCAAGGTCAGGGGTAAGTTCCTGGTCGACATACCCCCCGGTTTTATCAAAACCAGTGACATGGCATCTCTGGCAGGCCGGAAGTGTTTCCTGGGATTTCTTCTTTAGCGTTTCAAAGGCTCCAGCATGCCGAGTCGTCTTCCAGCCCTTGTATAAGTCTTCATGACAGCCAGCGCAGGTCTCTGCCCCGGCAAAATTTTCCTGAGGCTGCTGAGCGTGGCTATCAGGGGTATGTTTAGTCAATGCGATTGACATAATTCCCACTAATACAACAAAAAGTAAGTATCGCTTCCTCATTGTCAATTCCTCATTCCATGGGATAGCCGGCTTTCTTCCAGCCTCTGACGGAAGGATCAGCTAAAATCTTCACATTATCAAAACCCAATCCCATAAGCTGAAAGGCCACGTCCGAGCTGTCTGTCTCGCCGGGGCCGCAGTCGCAATAAACAACTATCAGCTTGTTTTTGGGCAGTTTGGCCGTATCTTCAGGTGTTAACTCCTGTTTCCAGGGCAGCGATATGGCCCCCTTAATATGCTCTTTGGCATAAATCTCTTTTAGCTGGGCATCTATAATAACAATATCCGCCTTCTGGTCCATCATTTTTTTGAGATCATCGATCGGCATGCGCGGTATCTCTTCATGTCCAGCATAAGCTATGCCAAGGCCGGCTACAAGAATCGCCCCAAAAACAACTAAAAGCAACATCATCAATCTTTTCTGCATCTCAGTCCCCCGTCAAATATTATTTTCGCCATCGCAGGTTTGCACTTGCATGGATATATAGTAACAGATTAATTTAGCAAGTTAGGTGCCAGGACAGGGCTCTCTTTTATCCCATTGATAACAAACAGATATATTTGCGTATCACCCCAAGGATTTTGTCAGTCGATAACTCGGGTAATGCATTCAGTCTGCACGCTCGTTAACAGATTGAATTTAATAGGCTTTATAAGCATTACTCAAGTTATGGATAATTACCTCAGTAATATAACAAACTGTTACAGCGGCAGGATTTGAATCTGTTTCAGTGCCAAAGCCGATTTTTCGATCTCAGGCCTTTAGTAAATGCCTTCTCACCATGTCAAGAGCCATCTGCGAGGCACGAAGCCGTATCTGTTCCCTGCCGCCGAGCAAACGGTGCTCCTCTGTCTTCACATCTTGGGTAGTTGCCAAAGCTAAATAGACAAGTCCAACAGGTTTTGCATCAGATCCACCATCAGGTCCTGCTATGCCAGTTACCGCAAGACCGAGGTCGACATGAGCTGCTGACTGTATGCCCTTTGCCATGACAGCAACCACTTCAGCGCTGACCGCTCCAAAACGCTCTATCAGTTCCAGCGGAACTCCCAGCATTTCATGCTTGGAAATGTTGCTGTAGGTAATAGCGCTCCTCTCAAAATAGGCAGAGCTGCCAGCAACATTTGTCAGCCTCCGCGATATAAGTCCAGCTGTGCAGGATTCTGCCACCGCAACCTTCAAACCGCGAGCCGTCAGCAAATCCCCAACTGTTTCTTCCATTTCAATTCCGTCAACCCCATACACAAGAATACCCAGCCTTGATCTGATCTCAGCCTCAGTCTCATCAATCATGGTCTTAACCCGGTCTGCACTGGTTGCCCGCGCTATGATCCTTATGTCTACGCCGGTTTCCTTTGCTGAAAGGCCGATGACCGGCTGCCCGCGCTTAAGCAGGTCTTCAATCGCCCTGTTTACCATCGATTCAAATATGCCGCAGGTGCGAAGAATCCTTCGCCTAATAAAGATTTTTCCGCCAAACCGGTCTTCAAGCATTGACGCCAGGACTTCCGTGAACATGGTCTTCATTTCTCTCGGTACGCCGGGGAGAACTGCGAGCGTACAGGCCTTATAGTCAATCAGGAAACCGGGAGCAACGCCCACAGAATTGCTGATTAACAGTGCCCCTTCAGGCATCAGCGCCTGCTTGTCGTTGGCCTGGATATATTCTCTTCCCCTTCTGATAAAAAAAGCGCGAATTGATTTCAGCGCTTCCCCGTCCGGGACGAGCTGCTTTTTAAGTACGGCTGACACGGCTTCACGAGTGACATCGTCTTCTGTTGGGCCAAGCCCGCCGGTGACAATAACAACGTCAACCCGTCCGAGGGCAATGCGCAGCGCTTCTTCCATATCTTTTCCATTATCACCGACCACCGTTTTGAACGCGGTTTCGATGCCGATAAGCATGAGTTCTTCCGAAATAAAAATAGAGTTGGTGTCGAGCGTGCCGGAAAGGAGCTCGGTCCCTGTGGCAATAATCTCAGCACGCATGGGACAGGTTTCCTGCCGCAGCAAGTTTTATTGAGTAGTTAGCGTTATCTGCAATCATTGAACATTATAACATTTCAAATTGTAATTGCCATGGTAAGGGAACCGTCGGTCAGACAGCATGCTTTTTGTTCCACGCGAAATCTTTTGCTATAATACGCACAGCATCCAAATAAGACAGTAGAGGAGGCTAAGCCTGGCCATTGATAGCGACAGTTCGCGGGCTTTAGTGCGGATCGACCAGTCAGGAGACGGCCTTTTTTTGGTCATACTTTTGGGAGACTGGAAGAGCGCAAGTCAATTGCCCTCAGCCAATGAGGCAATAGCGGGGATCGAGAAAAGAGGTCCTGTCCGATCCATTGCCTTTGACGCGCAAGAGCTTTTAATTTGGGGCAGCGGGCTTCTGACTTTTCTTGTCTCGCTGATTAATTGTGCAGAAGAAAAGAACATAAGTGTCAACCACGAAGGATTGCCTGATGGCGTTCAGCGCCTGCTCAGACTTGCCTTTGCTGTTCCAGAGCACAAAGTGCAGGCAGCACCCCGGGAAACACTATTTTCGAAAATCGGCGAAGCGGCACTAAATTACCAGAAGGCTGTCAGCGAGACAGTCGGATTTATCGGCGAGATTACCCTTGGTATGCTGAAAATATTTACCGGTTCCGCACGGTTTCGCTGGGCCGATCTTCTGCTCGCTATCCAGGAATGCGGCGTAAAAGCCCTTCCTATCGTTTCACTTATCAGCATCCTCGTTGGTCTAATACTTGCCTTTGTAGGCTCCATCCAGCTAAAGATGTTTGGCGCGCAGATTTATATCGCTGACCTTGTTGGCATCGCCATGGTCAGGGCCATGGGGGCAATTATGGCAGGCATCATCATGGCAGGCAGGACCGGAGCGTCCTATGCGGCCCACATCGGCACTATGGAGGTCAACGAAGAGATCGACGCCCTGCGGACGGCCGGCATAGCGCCGGTCGAATTTCTTGTGCTTCCAAGGGTCATCGCCCTTGCCCTGATGATGCCTCT
This sequence comes from uncultured Nitrospiraceae bacterium, assembly GCA_903822005.1. GTDB lineage: Bacteria > Nitrospirota > Thermodesulfovibrionia > Thermodesulfovibrionales > Dissulfurispiraceae > Fen-1308. Next base: position 261,933 of record CAIJNL010000018.1, on the reverse strand, counting down.
CCTCACTCTTTACGCCGACGTGATGGGCATTATAGGGGGGATGTTTGTAGGCATTGCAGGATTCGACATCAGCCTCCTTGAATATTTACATGAGACGAAAAAAGCGATCACGCTTACTAATGTCTGGATCGGCGTAATAAGTGGTTTTGTTTACGGTATCATCATAGCTGTCGCCGGATGTCTGCGGGGTATGCAGTGCGGGCGAAGCGCTTCAGCAGTAGGCGATGCTACGACATCCGCGGTCGTAACGAGCATCGTCAGCATTATCGTGGCAACTGCGATCATAACGATACTATGCAATGTACTGGGCATATAGATGTAACAGATGGGCAAAAAACAGTGATGTCATCATACTCCAGGAATAAATAGTGAAGAAAATCGAACCTAATATTGTTGTAAAAAACCTGACCATGGCTTATGGCGAGAAGCTTATCCAGCGCGATCTCTCCTTTACAGTCAATAGAGGAGACATCTTCATCATAATGGGTGGAAGCGGTTGCGGAAAGAGCACGCTGCTGAGGCACCTCATCGGACTGCAAAGGCCTACAGCGGGAAGTGTCAGCTATGGAGGAAAGGATTTCTGGGCAATGGACCAGTCGGAGCGCGAGCTGATCATGAGGTCTTTCGGCGTTCTTTACCAGGGCGGGGCTTTGTGGAGTTCCATGACTCTGTCGGAAAATATAGGCCTAATACTTGAACAGTATACTGATCTACCGTCCTCAGAAATACGCGAGAGGGCCGCGTTAAAGCTTGCGCTTGTAGGGTTGGCAGGTTTTGATGATTACTATCCTTCAGAGATAAGCGGCGGCATGAAAAAACGGGCCGGCCTTGCCCGCGCTATGGCCCTTGACCCCGAGATACTCTTTTTTGATGAGCCGTCGGCAGGACTCGACCCGATCAGCTCCCGTCTCCTTGATGATCTGATCCTCGAGATTCGGGACAGTCTCGGATCAACAATTGTTGTGGTCTCGCATGAACTGGCAAGCATATTTGCCATCGGCAACAATTCCGTATTTCTTGATGCTGCGACAAAGACCATGATCGCCTCAGGTGATCCCAAGGCGCTTCTGGCCGAATGCAAAGACCGGACTGTGCACTCATTCCTTACCCGCGGCATCCCGGACATGGTCAAAACATAAGTGACAAGGAGATAAATATGAGCAAAGCCGCAAATAAAACACTCGTCGGCGTCTTTGTTACAGGGGCCCTGGCCCTGGCAGTAGCAGCTATCATAATCTTCGGATCTGGCAACCTGTTTGCGCAGAAGAAAACCATCGTGATGTATTTCGGCGGCTCCGTAAAGGGTTTAAATATCGGCTCACCTGTCATGTTCAGAGGAGTGAAGGTGGGTTCGGTCAAGGAAATAGTGCTGCAATTCAATACAACAGACCTTACATTCCTGATCCCTGTTTATGCCGAAATAGAACTGAACAAGATAAATGTTATCGGCGACGCCAGGGGAAGCGAGGATGCCTATTTCGACGCGCTGATTGCGAAAGGACTGAGGGCACAACTCGAGCTGCAGAGCATCGTTACCGGCCAGCTTATGATAAACCTCGATTTGAATCCTAAAACTCCTCCCAGGTTTGTGGGACTCGACAAAAAACATCGGGAAATCCCTACAATTTCTTCGGGTCTTGAAGAACTGCTGAAGACGGCCCAGGAACTTCCCCTGAAGGACCTCTTTGACAAACTGGTCAAATCGATGGAAGGGATAGAGAAGATGGTGAATTCTCCGCATCTGTCATCCAGCCTCGCTTCCCTGGATGCAAGCTTGCGGAATTTAGAGACCATACTCTCAAAGATCGACAGGGAAGCAGGCCCGGTAATGGCTAATCTGAACGACATATCCAAATCAGTAAAAGAGATTACCAAAAATGCCGAGAGCCTTCCCGGCCAGATGGACAAAACGCTGGTAACGGCCCAGGAGACGCTGAAACAGGGAGAGAAAGCCCTGCTTTCAATCAAGAATATTACCTCGGAAAACTCGGCCCTTGCCCAGGAGGCCACTTTGGCGCTCAGAGAGGTGTCAAATGCGGCCCGGTCCCTGCGAAATGTCACGGATTATTTGCAGCAACATCCGGAAGCGCTGATTCAGGGCAAGAAAGCCAGAAAAGGAGAATAATGATGCAGAGACTATCGCCGTCAATACTGTTAATGGCGTTTCTTGCAGCGACCATATTGTTTCAGACAGGTTGCAGCACATCGCCACCCACGAGGTTTTATGCCCTGAGTTCCTTTGCTGCGGGAAAGCCTACTGAGGCCGGCATGGCGCAGAAAGAACCTGTTGTTGTCAGCGTCGGGCCGGTGGGGATACCGGAATACCTTGACCGCCAGCAGATCGTGACGAGGAATTCAACAAACCAGCTTACTCTGGGCGATTTCGATTTCTGGGGAGGCTCACTTGAGAATGATGTGAATCGAGTTATGGTGGATAACCTTTCGGTCATGCTGGCGCCAAAAGGGATAAGCGCCGTAACGTGGCGTGCCCGCGTTCCCTTTGCATATTCAATTTCTATTTCCATGACACGCTTTGAGGCCACAGGGGATGCTGTCATACTAAAGTCACAGTGGGGAATTGTCGAGGCCGGAGGCCAAACAGCCGCAATAGTTAGAGGGTCTGTTATAACAAAGCCATTGGCCGGGCGGGATTATAAAGACATCGTTGGGGGCATGAGCGATGCGTTGGCTGATCTGAGCAGGGAGATAGCTGTAAGTATCGAAAAGACTGTCGAAATATCAAGGGCTGAGCGCAGCAGATGATATCAGCCTATCTGTACAGCGAGCATTGAAACAGAGCCTCCATCGACTCCCTGCACCGGGAAGCTGACTTTATCATCTTTCCGGCGAAGGCCGAGCACATAGAGCAGCGGCAGGTAATGTTCAGGGGTCGGAACGGACAGCATGGCGTCTGGACCGAGCCTCTCGTAATCTATAATCTGTGAATCCTCGCCTTTGAGCAGAAGCTCCCGCACTTTAGTCTCAAACCGCAAAGCCCAGTCAAACGGATGTATTCCTGACTCGCCCCAGGCGTAAGCCGACAGATTATGGACCAGGTTGCCGCTGCCGATTACCAGAATTCCTTCTTCCCTGAGGGCAGCGAGTTTGTTACCAACCTGATAATGAAACATCGGCGACTTTGTCATATCGATGCTGAGCTGCACTACGGGGATATCCGCCTCCGGAAAAACATGAGTGAGCACAGACCAGGTTCCGTGATCGAGCCCCCAGCTTTCGTCAAGGTTTACTGAAAGAGGCGCGAGCAGGCCTTTGATACGACGCGCAAGTTCAGGACTGCCCGGAGCCGGGTATTTCATATTGTACAGTTCTCTCGGGAAGCCGCCGAAGTCATGTATGGTACGAGGGGCTAGGTTGGCAGTCACCGAACAGGACTGAATATACCAGTGGGCAGACACTGACAGCACGGCCTTTGGGCGCGGGACAGATTTACCGATAGAGGTCCATCCCTCGGAGTAAACATTTTTCGATATTGCGTTCATCGGATTGCCATGTCCGAAAAAGATAGCAGGCATCAGATCAGTCATATAAACACATCTCCGCTTATGTCGTACTGTAACCGCATGTTATTGCTTTAACCAGTTCTCATCAGCCTTTTTAATGTTGCCCGGGATGTCCCTGATCCATTTTTCATATGCGGCCTGGCTGCAATTCAGGTATAGCTTGCCGTCAACTATCTTCCATACTTCAGGATCAGTTATGGCTTTTCGTCCTTCAGTCAGGGCCCAGGCGCAATAACCGTCATATTGCGGGGCGTATTTCTCCGGATTGGCCGCAAACAAGGCCTTGTTTTCCCGGGATGAGAAATACCAGGTCATGCCATGCCACTGGAATGTAAATAACTCACTGCCTTTTATCGTCTTGCCAGCCCTGAAATATGCGACTGTATCGTACCCCTTTATGGCTATCTCAGCCGCTGATGACTCTCCGACAGCCATACCGCCAAGTCCGGTCAATAGCAGCAATGCAAATGAGAAACACCTCAGAATCCTGTTGGCTGATTTCATGTCTGTCTGCCTCCATTAAGTTTTAATCTTCTGCTTTGTTCACCCTATTTCCTTATGCCGAAAACAATCAATAGTATGGCAATTTTCCATACCTATTGCCTGCATAAACGAAAATATTATTGTCGAACCCACAAAACTCATGCCCCTTTTCTTTAAATCGACTGAGATTCTGTCTGATACCTCATTCTTCACAGGTAGATCTTCAATCTTTTTATACTTCTTGTCAACGCGACTATTTCCCACATACTTCCAGATAAAATTATCAAAACTCCCGAATTCTTTCTGTATATCCATAAACACCTGCGCATTTTTTATTGATGCCCTTATTTTCAATCGGTTCCGGACTATCCCCTCATCCCGCAACAATCTCTCGACATCGTTTTCATTGAACTTTGCCACTTTCTTTGGATCGAAATTGTTATAGGCCTTCCGGTAATTCTCGCGTTTATTGAGGATTGTTTCCCACGAGAGCCCGGCCTGCGCTCCTTCGAGTATCAGCATCTCGAAAAGCCTGTTGTCATCATGAACAGGAACGCCCCATTCCGAATCGTGATACTGCACATAAAGATCATTTTTTAAATTTACCCATTTACATCTCTTAATCAAAGTTCCATCTCCTTTTCGCTTTTTAGCGTGCCGTCTTGAGGTAACAATTTTCGGGTGAAGTGCAGTATAGATTGACAGCCGACAACCCTTCGAGCGATAAGTCAGTGCCTTTGTACATAAACATGCGACATAAAGGTCAATCGATTTTGAAACTCTGTCCACGTAAGTTCCTGCCGTGAAGGATGTCCCGGCCATGGATCGCGTATCACGACACGCTGAAACACAGGGTTATTGCGCTGGTCCATGCTGTAATAGATCGCCGTGAGAACAACTGCATGCCCACCGCCTTTTGCAGTCTTTAATCCAACGATCAAGGGCCACCGGTTAGAGAGATCCTGGACAATTTGTGAGGCACTGATAGTGTAAGGTGACGCCTGGATGGAGGAATAGCGGCCACGTGTATCCGGAGCCCAGCCCGACAGTGCGGCAAGTATTTGCGCCGGACTTGCAGGCCGATCTATCTGCGCGCCATAAATGCGCTGAACGATCTCTTCCTGTTTAACGTAAAGGCCGTGATAGTTGAGCACCATCTGGACAGTTGCTGCCCAGCACCAATTGGTCTGGCGCTGGCGGCCAGCCTGCGAAGGGGCAGCATAGTACTCAAACTGTTCAGAAGGTACCCCTGCAACATATAAATTTGGACCAATTTTCTGCACTTCGGCATATGCCGGCCCAGCGAAAAGGATTGCGAGAGATATTAACAGAAACAGCTTTCGGTAAACTGGGCTGAGCATTTGTTTCCTACTTCTTTCTTAACGCAAACAGAAGAAGGGGCGCCAAAATGGCCCCGGCAAGGCCGGCCAAAATCGCCTTCCCCCAAAAGTCAGACATGCCGTTATGAAATACCATTATAACGCCAACCAATAAAATTCCTATTACTATGACAATAATGCGATGTGTTTTCTTCACATCAATATAATACTATAACGGCAAAAAAACAGGCTGGCCGAGGCGCTTCAATTTATTAGAACATTGCAATATCCGGTCAGGTTTATCGACTTGTCATGCATTTTTTATCCATATTTTCAGCTCACTTAGAGCAGTCGAGGTCATCAAATAAGGTTCCCCGCATTCCAACACACGGCATTGAGTTTCATTAAATAATTTATTCAATGACCACGTTTCAAAGCCGCGCTTCGAAACAGACAAATCAGATACATACCCCCACATATGTTGTAATGCATTTCTTATCCCCCCCGATGATGGCTGCGTTCTCAGTAGTTCGGTAAGTTCCCTGGCTATTGCAGAAAAATCATGACTAGCGGACATTGCTGACACTCGCCTGCCAATTTTCCGGTAAAGATTTACATCGCGTGCCAGGACCGAATATTTATGTTGACTCCATAATTGCTGCGCATTTTCAGGCAGGGGTATGCGACCCTGCTCTTTGTTTTTATATTTAGCCTCGAGGATTTTAAATTGCTGATCAGGTTCATCAATATATTTTTCCGGCCATATTCCTTTGTTTGTGCGTGCAAGCACAGGAGATTTGTCTTTATAATTTCTCAGAGACATCTCAGATGCCAGAAGATGGTGCCGCATTCTTAGTGCCCACCCATAACCGGCCCATCGAATAGTCTCAGGGTGTTTGGAATACCCTTCCTTGCCGTTTACAATTATCGATACGATTCCATGAAGTTCGCGATGTTCACCAAGCAAACTTTGGCGATTTAAATATCCCGGATTTATGTCCCAGATTCTCATTTAGTCCCTGGACGATGCCTGATGGCGGGGGTCAGTTGCGCTCTTATGCGCCGCCAGTATTCTATTGTTGGCCATCCGCTTTGAATCCATCGTGGAAAGCGACAGTGCCCTGCGGAATATGCCCGTCGAAAGACAGGACGAAAAAAACCTCCTGCGGCACTCCCTCTATCACCAGTCCAGGCATGTTTGTAAACCCGAATTTTTTGTAGTATTCAGGATGCCCAACGAGACAACATCCCCGTGCATTCATGTCTTTCAAGCGTGACAACCCTTTTTTTATCAATGCGTTACCGAGGCCCTGCCGCTGGTACTCCGGCAGCACTGAAACAGGTCCAAGTCCGTACCAGTCAGGGGTGCCATCAGAAATGGTCAGGGGAGAGAAAGCAATATGCCCTATCACCCGGCCATCCATTTCCGCGACAAGCGATACCGTAAGAGCATTGCCCGAACGCAGAGCCCCGATTATGAACTGCTCTGTATGGCTGCTGATCTCCAGGGACTTGAACGCCGCGATAGTCACATCGGTTATCGCGCAAACATCGTTTTGCGTCTCGTCTCTGATAACAATATTTGGATTCATAGTCTCACATCCATAAATTAAAACTCACTAATAATAAAACCAGAATAAACAAACCCGGTATTCCAACCAGAAACCCAAAAAGCCATTTTGCGCCGGCATGCTTACCAATATTTAGCGTCCAACCCAGCGAAGGAATAGCTTTTGGCACCCAAGTACGGGTGTCACGCTTACTAAAATAAAATGACGCCCATTTTGGCCCGGACCAGTTTTCCGGATTTCTCCATTCAGCATCATTAATTTCCTTCTGATCCATCAGTATCATCCTCCAAATAGTACGCTCGGCATAAGCGGGAAGCCCGCCTTTTGAGCGATCCGCTTCATGCCCTTGTTAGTTCTTTCTATCAGACTTCCTGCTATTTGCCTATTGTCGCGTAAGGCAGCTTGATCGATGGCACTTGCCTCCACTCTATTTTGATTAACTTGTTTTTGTCCAGGAGGCCCGTCCATAAACCGACCGCACTCACCTGATATAAATCTGGTTCGTTCTTCTTACGAGCGGCAACAAATTTTAGGGGACGATCCGGAGCTAGAGGAAACGGGATCATCTCAAAGGATACGACCTCGGGGTCAATTTGGAGATTTTTGATTGTCATCTGATCGGTTGAGGAATAATAGGTGTACAATTCAATACGCTTCCTGTCATCGTTTCTGGCAATCACTATAATTCGACATTCAGCCCATGTAGCGCCATCTAAAGCATTTGCAGCAAATTCGAGAGAAACACGCTTACTGGAAATGACCCCGTCTTCGATAATCTCAAATAAAATTGAATGAGCAGAGTGATACACCGATTCCTTTGCCTGCCCAATGACGGGTAAGGCCATGACGAGAAGAAACAGAATAGCTCTTGAAAGATTAGTCTTCATTCGAGTCCTCTCCAGGTGCTGGTTTGTTTGACCTAACGATGATTAAACGAAATGTCCCCTTTTCTGAAAACTATTCCAATTATACCACCATAGTCCGCTAGATATGCTTATGCACAACCCTCAAAGTGCCTGAAAAATTGACTTTCCCCCGAAAAGTTTAGTATTTTATATGTTCTCGGGGCGTAGCGCAGCCTGGTTAGCGCACCTGCCTTGGGCGCAGGGGGCCGGAGGTTCGAATCCTCTCGCCCCGATATTATTGCCCAAAACGTAAAGAGCCGCGGCCCAAATTAGAGCAGGCATGACGTTTTGGAGTCTGGCATTCAGGGATTTAGAATGCAATGAGCGCCTGTAGCTCAGATGGATAGAGCAACTGCCTTCTAAGCAGTAGGTCGCAGGTTCGAGTCCTGCCAGGCGTACCAACAAGATGTAACAGCGGCGGCACTGTCTGGAATAGAGCGGTTTAGATGCGTTATACTGCTTAAGTCAGCAAAGACGCTGAAATGGTGGATGTAGTTCAATGGTAGAGCACTGGATTGTGGTTCCAGCCGTTGCGGGTTCGAGTCCCGTCATCCACCCCATTTTCCCCCTCAGAAAACCAGATAAATCATATTTTTTCGTCTCTTCTCCTGCCCACATTACTTAACTCCAGTATTCTATAACGTTCAAATATATAACCGATGTTAATAATCTGAACGCTTACTAGCGAAGATATATATCAAAATTACCTCGCAACTTGATTAACCAAGAGTATCAAATAACAAATAACCTACTGTTTTTTCACCTATAAACGCCGTCCGAAAGAGACATTCAACGCAGTTCATTACAATCCCGGCAGTTCAGGCATGCAACTTGCCATTCATATCTGCAGTCTTTGCTTTAATACAGATGAGAACATTCCCAGAGATATTACAAAGGAGAATGAAATACATGGGTCCAGCCGAAATTCGCAAAAAAATGGTAGAGCTGCTTGGAAAGGAAAAAGTTGTCGATGATGATGTCAGCCTTAAGGCCTATTCATATGACAGCTCTTTTATGGCACGAAGGAACCGTTTCAATCCTGACGCGGTTATTTTCCCGGTCAGTACCGAAGATGTAGTCAAGGTGGTAAAGTTTGCCAATGAAAACCTGGTGCCACTTATACCCCGCGGCGCAAGCACTGGCGAGACATGCGGCAGTATAGCGACCACTGGCGGCATAGTAATGGACATGTGCCGCTGGGACGCCATTGAAGAAATAGATGTCGCGAACATGCAGGTTATTGCGCGTCCGGGCGTCATCCATGTGAACCTCAATAGCAAGCTGGCCGAACACGGTCTCATTTTCGCGCCTGATCCGGGCAGCAGCAGGATGTGTACACTTGGTGGAATGGTAGCCAATAACGCGGGCGGGCTGAGGGCAGTCAAATACGGATCAACCGAAAACCACGTACTTGGCATGGAAGTAGTTACCCCTACCGGCGAGGTGATCACAACGGGCGGCGTTCATTCCAGGGCCATAAAAAGTGTTTCAGGCATGAACCTGACCAAGCTATTTTGCGGCTCGGAAGGCGTACTCGGTGTCATCACAAAACTGCGTCTCAGGCTTATTCCTAAACCAAAGGGCCGTGGTATGCTGATGGCGGTCTTCGCACAAAAAAAGGAAGCCCCGGCAGCGGTCCTGGCAGTTTATAAATCAGGCATCCTGCCGTCGGTCGTCGAGATACTGGATGAATCATCTATTGAGGCAGTCAACCTTTTTAAGCCTTCCCTGAATCTTCCGCAGAAAGAAGCCATCCTGCTATTCGAAGTTGATGGCAGTCCCGCGAGTGTGAAGGATGAGGGGGAGATGATTGTTGAGGTCCTTAAAGGCCGCGCCGAGAGTGTAGAGTTTACCACTGACCCCAAAAGGATGGCCGAGTTGTGGGAAGGCCGTGCACTTGTGGCTGTAGCTGCCACGAGGCTGAGAGCGGATGGCACGCGTATCATGGCAGCAGATGATGTCTGCGTTCCGATTTCGAGGATGGCAGAGGCCCTGGACCGCATAAGGGAAATCGGCGCAAACAACGGGCTCCGCGTAGTGAACTACGGCCACATAGGTGACGGCAACATACATACCGCGCCAATTCTCGATATCGACAATCCGGCCGAAGTGGCCCTGGTAGACAAATTATGTGACGACATACATCGCATGGCAATAGACATGGACGGCAGTACCACCGGAGAGCATGGGGTCGGTGTAGTGCGCGCCATGTATGCTGAAGATGAACATGGCAGGGCAGTTCATTTCATGCGGGCCATAAAGAAGGCGTTTGATCCGAACAATATTATGAACCCCGGCAAGCTCTTTCTGATGGAAGAGGGGAAATAAGATGCTCAAGGACGTTCCGGTAGTCAAAGATCTTATAAAACGCTGCCTGCGCTGCGGGCTCTGCCGTGAGGTATGCCCTGTTTTCAACGAAACCAAACGCGAGGACGACAGCCCGAGGGGCAAGATATTTTATGTGGAAATGCTGCGAAACGGAGAACTCGACACCAACCGCGCCGTAGACGCTAAACTTTTCAACTGTCTTCTCTGCGAGTCCTGCAGCAATATTTGTCCGTCATCCATTCCGGTTGATGAAATCATAACCGCCGCCCGCGGCGAAAGCGCCAAGGTAAATTCCCATCCGTTAAAGCGCTGGGTTTACAACAAGCTCTGGACCAGCCCCGGGAAATTACGCCTGTTTGTAAAATCACTCGGCTTTGGTCAGCGCATGGGGCTAATTGGTCTGGGAAGGGCCGCGGGTTTCACTCACATTCTGCCGGGCGACATGCCGAGGGCAGAAAGGATAATGGGCAGGATACCGAAGAAATCAGCCCGGGAAATACTGCCTGCTGTAAGCCCGGCAATTGGTCCCCGCAAATACCGTGTTGTCTATTTTTTAGGCTGCGGCACTGACCTGTTGTATCCTGAAATAGCCCTCGCCGCAGTCAAGGTATTGACCAACCTCGGTTGCGAAGTGGATATCGTGCCGGAACTGAAATGCTGCGGTTTGCCGCAGCTTGGCAACGGCGAGGAGAACTCGGCGCGAGAACTGGCTGCGTTCAACACAGGACTTATAAATATCCGCGATGCAGACGCGATCATATCTGACTGCGCATCGTGCAGTTCAACCCTTAAAAGCCATCTCTACAGAGGACTCTTTCGGGCGGGATATGACGAAAAGATCACGGACGTGCAGGTATTTATCGCCAAGATAGCAGGCACATTCAAACCGGACAATGCCATCGCCCCAATAACAGTGACTTATCATGATTCCTGCCATCTTTCCAAGGCCATGAAGATAACGCGGGAGCCCCGCGAATTGTTAAAGCGGATACCGGGCGTAACTTTTGTAGAAATGGACGATGCCGACAAATGCTGCGGCGGATCAGGTACCTTTCCGATGTCGCATTATGATCTCTCGATGAAGATATTGGATCGCAAAGTCGCCAGCATAGCAAAGAGCGGCGCAGGAATTGTTGCGGCCGCCTGCCCCGGCTGTATAACCCAGATAGGTTTTGGAGTCAAAGAGAAAAAAATGGATGTCAAAGTGATGCATCCTTTGGAAATAATGGCAGAGATGTTTTAAGTTTAGATCAATCCATACAACAGATAAGAGTTAAAGGAGGTTTTGAATTGACTTCTACCAGCAGATTAATCCAGGGCAACGAAGCGATAGCATTGGGGGCCTTCTATGCCGGCGCGCGTTTCTATGCGGGATATCCTATCACTCCATCCACTGAAATTGCGGAGATATGCTCCAGGGAACTCCCAAAGCTGGGCGGCACGTTCATGCAGATGGAGGATGAACTTGCAAGCATGGGCGCTATAATCGGGGCCTCCCTTACAGGAGTTAAATCATTCACAGCAACAAGCGGACCCGGGTTTTCACTCATGCAGGAAAATCTCGGCATGGCAACGATGGGAGAAGTTCCCCTTGTGGTGATCGACATTCAGCGTTCAGGTCCATCAACCGGGTTGGCCACGAAGCCGTCTCAATCAGATTTTATGCAGCTGCGCTGGGGCAGGCATGGAGACCAGACTGTAATCGCAATATGCCCGAGTTCGGTCAGGGAGTGTTTTGAAATGACGGTCAAGGCATTCAACCTGTCGGAACAGTTTCGCACGCCGGTAATCGTGGCACCCGATGAAATTGTCGGTCACATGCGCGAGAATTATGCTGTGCCTGCGCCTGGTGAATTACCTGTCTGCGACAGAATCAAACCATCCGGACCAGCTGACGGCTATAAGCCTTTTAATTTTGAGGGCGACAAGGTGGCGCCGCTCGCCTCATACGGAAGCGAATATATTTTCCACATAACCAGCTCGATGCATGGAGAGGACGGGTTCAGCAACAACGATCCCCAAAACGCTGCCAGAAGGGTGGCACAACTGCATAAAAAAATTGAGGAACACCGCGGCGATATAGTAATGACTAAAAGTTATGATGTCGAAGATTGCGATATCCTGGTCGTGGCTACCGGTGCGGTTGCCAGAACTGCACGGGCAGCCGCTGCGGAAGCACGAAAGAAGGGCCTCAAGGTCGGAGTGCTGCAGCTTATAACTATATGGCCCTTCCCGGATGTCGAGATAATAAAGGCCGTCGAAGGCGCGCGAAAAGTTGTCGTCGCCGAAATGAATTACAGTGGTCAGCTTGCCGGAGAAGTAGTAAAGGCATTGGGACCGCAGGTGAACCTGAAAAAGGTCAACAGCTTTAACGGACAGATCATTACGCCGGCAGACATTTTAAAAGAGTTTGATTAATCCAAGGAGGCATTTCTGATGTCACATGCTACTGGTTTAGAATATTTGAGAAAAGAAGCCCTGCCGCTCATGTGGTGTTCCGGCTGCGGCAACGGGATAACATTAGGGGCCATGTTGCGGGCTTTTGAAGAACTGCGGTACAAAAAAAATGAAGTTGTTGTAGTCAGCGGGATCGGCTGCTGGGGAAAGGCCGATGATTATATAATGACCAATGCATTACATACCACTCATGGCAGGGCATTGACATACGCAACAGGGGTCAAGGCCGCGAATCCAGAACTGCATGTAGTCGTCCTAATGGGCGACGGCGACGGGGCAACCATAGGCGGGAATCATCTTATCCATGCCGCGCGGCGCAATATGGATCTAACCGCGATAATAGTCAACAACTTCAACTATGGTATGACCGGCGGACAATTCTCGGCCACGACTCCGGCCGCCAGCATCACAAGCACCTCTATTGCGGGAAATCCGGAGAGAGGTTTCGACATTTGCGGGCTCGCTGAAGCAGCAGGGGCCAATTACGTTGCCAGGGAAACTGTTGCCAATGGTGCCATGCTGAAGAAGCGCATAGTCGAAGCCCTGGGGAAAAAAGGGTTTTCGCTTGTGGAAGTTATCAGCCCTTGCACCACTCTTTTCGGCCCGCGGAACAAGATGAAGCAGCCTATTGATATGATTCGCTGGATGAAGGAAAAAGGCGTTCCGCGCGCTAAATATGAGCAGCTTGCCAATGCAGAGGCAGATGGATACTTTGTTACAGGCAAATTAGTGGACAAAGACTATCCAGACTTCTGCGCCAGCTATGAATCCATGAGGTCCCGCATAAATGTCAGGGCAGGAGGAAAATAAATTGAACCATAAAAGCGAAATTATCATTGCCGGCAGCGGGGGACAAGGACAGATTTTCGCCGCAACCGTCCTGGCAGATGCCGCTATCCTCGAAGGGAAAAACGTTGTCCAGACACAAACATACGGGATTGCCCAGCGGGGAGGTTTCAGCTCGGCAGAAGTCATAATGGACAAAGATGATATACTTTTTCACCAGGTGGAGAAACCTGATATGATCATAGTTCTTAATGAAAGCGCAGTGGGCAGATATTCAAATACCGTTGCAACAGTTCTTTATGACAACAGCCTGATAAAGGATGGAAAAGGAAATAACTGGCATGGCCTGCCTTTTGCTAAAATAGCCGCTGAAATCGGTGACGGCAAGGTAGCAAACCTTGTGGCAGTCGGCGCGATGATATATATGTCGAAGGTAGTCAGTTACGACAGCATCGTATCCGCAATCCGCAGAAAGTTTTCAGCGGCCGTTGCAGAAAAGAATGTTGCTGCTATAAATAGCGGAATGAAGGCCGCCGAAACGTTAATTAAGAGGACTGGATAGATACCATGGATAAAAAAAACAGGATAAAATTCAGACCGTCAGTCAACGAAACCAATTGCAAGGCATGCGGATATTGCCAGGAATGCTGCCCAAAAAAAATATTCGAGCCATCAGATAAATTCAACGCGCAGGGCTACCAATATATCACCGTGGTGAATGGCGACACTTGCACAGGCTGCCTGCAGTGCGTGATGATATGTCCTGATCTGGCAATAAGCATTAAGGAGGAATAGCTAAATGACATATACCAGTCTTGATCAGCTCATTAACAGGGCAAGGGAAAGCGGTAAATCAAAAAGGGTCGTTGCAGTGGTGGCGGCGCAGGACAGCCATACGCTTGAGGCCGTTAGCCAGGCTGTAAAGGACAATATTGTGGCCGCGATTTTAATAGGCCCCGAAAAAAAAATAAAAGACCAGCTTCTTCTGCTTGGGGAGAATCCGCAGGATTATAATATCGTCCATGCTGAAACATCGGCGGACGCGGCAACAAGGGCAGCCGAACTTGTACGGGCAGGAGAAGCCGATTTTCTGATGAAAGGCCTGATTCAGACAGGGGATCTGCTGCGAATCCTGCTGAGCAGTGAAGGCGGTCTGCGCACCGGGAACCTGATGTCCCATCTGAGCATAGTCCAGATTCCCAACTATCACAAACTTATAGGGTTGACGGATGTGGCTGTAAACATCTCCCCTGATCTGTCGCAAAAAAAGGCTATTGTCGAGAATGCCGTAGTCACAATGACCCGCATGGGCTTTGAGCCCCCGAAAGTCGCCATACTGGCTTCGAGTGAACAGGTTAACCCCAAGATGCAGGATTCGGTCGATGCAGGGGAATTGAAGAAGATGAATCTGGAGGGTATTCTAAGCGGCTGCATAATTGAAGGGCCCCTCTCATATGACCTGGCAATCAGCCGGGAGTCGGCCGAGATCAAGGGATTTGAGAGCCCGGTCTGCGGCGAGGTCGATTTGATGGTTGTGCCGAATATGACCGCAGGCAACATATTGCTGAAAGCCCTCAGATATTCAGCCGGAGCGGGCAGCGCCGGTATAGTTATAGGAGGCAAAGTGCCTATAGTACTGACATCGAGGGCAGTCGAAACACAGGACAAGTTTCTTCCTTTGGCGCTTGCGGCCTCAGCTACACTGTGAAGGAAAGCTGCGAATTAAATAAAAGAGGAGAATCATTCGTTTATGGCAAAACAGACATATAAGATATTATCGGTTAATCCGGGATCTACCTCGACCAAGATAGCTGTATATGAAAATGAAAAAGAGCTCTTCCAGAAAAAAGTGGAGCATGACGCCGCTGAATTATCACATTACCAAACTATGGTAGACCAGTTTCAGATGAGGAAACAGGCTATCATGGCATGCCTGGAAGAAGAAAAATTTGCGCTCACGGACCTTTCGGCGGTCGCGGGCCGCGGCGGCAAGCTTCCCCCGTTAAAGCAAGGGGCATACCTGGTCAACCGGGACATGATCGATTTTCTTACCTACCGCCCGATTGACGACCATGCCTCCAATCTTGGTGCCCTGATATCTTATGAGATTGCAAACGCACTGAATATTCCATCCTATATATATGACGCCGTGGTCGTCGATGAACTCGAAGAAATCGCGAGGTTCCCCGGTGTGCCCCAGATGACAAGAAGGGCATCCTGCCATGTTCTGAATATGCGTGCTGTTGCCATAAAAACCGCGAAGGATATGAACAGGAAACTGCAGGAACTGAACATCGTCGTAAGTCACCTGGGAGGCGGAATCACCGCGACGGTTATCAGCGGCGGAAGAATGATAGATGTACTGACAGACGAAGAAGGCGCCTTTTCCCCGGAGCGGGCAGGACGTGTGCCATGCCGGCAGCTGGTCGACCTCTGTTTCTCCGGAAAGTACGACCGCAATTCGGCCACCAAACTTATGAGAGGCAAAGGAGGCCTTGTAGCTTACCTGGGCACGAACAAGGCCCTCGATGTTGAGGAAAAAATAAAGAACGGCGACAAGAATGCCGAAATAATTTACAAGGCCATGGCCTATCAGACCGCAAAGGGCATAGGAGAACTGGCCACCGTTGTCAACGGGAATGTTGACGTAATTATTCTTACGGGCGCGGTTGCCCATTCCAAAATGATGACAGACTGGATCACCGAGAGGGTGAAGTTCATTGCCCCGGTTACAATCGTGGCCGGCGAAAATGAACTGGAGGCACTCGCCTTCGGGGTTTTGCGCGTACTGAAAGGCGAAGAAACAGCGCATGAATTTATCGCTCCGTCATAGACAACGAGGAACAAAAAAATCGATAATTTGTGTTAAATTGAATACGGACAATCATGAAAATAGCGCTGCTGCAGCTCGATATCAAATGGCTTGATCCGGAAGCCAACCATGCAAAAGCCGAATTCTTTATAAGAAAGGCGGCAGCAGAGGAATGCGATCTTGTTGTCCTGCCGGAAGCCTTCACTACGGGTTTCCCTATGCAGGCCACCATGTTCTCCGAAAATTCCCCGGACAGCACCACTCCTTTTCTCTCGTCTCTGGCCCGCGAGCTTGGCATCAATATTATAGCGGGATATCTCACATCTGTTTCAGGAGAAAAAAAAGGCCGCAACATAGCGGTAGCGATCGACCGCCATGGGCTGACTGCCGGGTATTACTCAAAAATGTATATGTTCTCGGTAATTAATGAGGCCGATATGATCAGGGCCGGAGAACAGCCAGCTGTTTTTTCGCTGGACGGAGTCGCTTCAACCATCTTTATTTGCTACGACATACGATTCCCCGAGATCTTCAGGACCGTTGCCCCATCTGTACAGTGTATATTCGTCATTGCTAACTGGCTTACAAAACGCATCGATCACTGGGCGGCGCTTCTCAAGGCCCGCGCCATAGAAAACCAGTGTTTTGTTATAGGCATCAACCGGGTGGGCGTTGACGGAAATAATATTCCATATCCGGGCCTGTCGCTCGCATATGATCCCTGGGGGTACGAAATATGCTCGGGCCGGGACAAGGAAGGAATTATCACATGCGATATTGATCCGAATATGGTCAACCGGACACGCGAAAGGTTTCCGTTCCTGTTCGATATGCGAGATATTGATATCCGCGGCAAAGAAAAATGACCCAGCGCTAAAAAAAGAAAACGTACCATTTCTTCAACAGCGAAGATTTATTTATTCATTTCATTAAGTCTGTTCCATATTGTCACCCGGCTTATCCCGAGTTCCCTGGCAACCATTTGTTTGTTCCCACCCGACTTTTCCAGCAGTTTTGCGACTATCTGATTCTGCATTTCCTTCATCGAGCTGACATTAATCGTTATGGTACCGGATGCCCCGGCATCTCCGGACTCCATCTGGGTTTCCCAGTGTTCGCTGAGAAGCGATTTAACAAGCCCCTCGCTTACCACATCATCATCGGCAAGAATAACCAGTTTTTCAATAAAATATTCGAGTTCGCGGACATTGCCGGGCCAGGAATATTCCTGAAGCAGATCAATGCCGGCCTTGCCAAGCATCTCGACAGAAGCGCCGTATTTAGCATTTTTCATCTTTAAAAAGTGTTCGACCAGCAGAAGAATGTCCTCTACTCTTTCGCGAAGAGGGGCTATGCGGACATTTAACACATTGATCCTGAAATAGAGATCATTCCGGAAATGACCTTCTGATACCATTTTATACAGATTTTTATTTGTTGCGGCGACCAGCCTGACATCGACATTGATTATGCGATCACCTCCGACTCTCAGTATCTCTTTTTCCTGAAGGACCCTCAAGAGACGGCTCTGAATCGAAGGGGCCACCTCTCCTATTTCATCCAGAAAGATCGTGCCATTATGGGCGAGTTCAAACAGCCCGGCCTTGCCGCCTTTTTTTGCCCCGGTGAATGCACCTTCGTCATATCCGAACAGTTCGCTTTCGAGTAAGTGTTCAGGCAAGGCGGCGCAATTAACAGCAACAAAAGGACCTTCCCGCCTCGGACTGGCGTTGTGAATGCTCTGCACAAAGAGCTCTTTCCCGGTGCCCGTCTCTCCTTCGATCAATACTGATGCCGCCGTGTTGCTGAAGCGCTTTGCCTTGTTAATAGACGCCTTTAATGCCTGACTGCTGCCAATAATATTGTCAAAGGCATGCTTTGCTACCAGGCCCTTGGCATACAATTGCATCCTGGCGTTGATCTCGAGTTTCTGAATGTCGGATACCGGCTGAAAAGTAAGTATCGCTTCCTCACACTCGTCATTGACCGTTACAGGAATTCTGTTGACAAGGATTGCGACTTTATTCAGCTTTATCAGTTTATTGACTTCGAAGCTGCCATTACCATAGAGATGCCTGACCGGTTGCGGCATAGAATCTTCCGTTATTGCCTTAAACAGGACAGAATCTGCTTTTATGCCGAGAATTTTTTCAGCGGCAGTGTTGAAAGACATAACAAGGCCTTTTCTATCAAGAGAGATAATGCCTTCTCTTGAATAGTCGACTATGCTCTTCATCCTTTCCGCCTTGAGCTCTTCTTTTCTTTTCAGTTCCACAATGCTCTTTGCCGACAGAATAGCCTGTCTGACGTTTTTCAGGGTGGGCCTGATAAGAACATAGTTTATCTCTTTTTCTTTCACCCGGGCCTTTAATCGGTCCAGACTGTATCCTCCCAGTCCAATAAGGGTGTGCCCATCAAGATCAACGGCAGCGTTAAATTGGCTGAAATATTCATCCCGGTTGGAATACGAAAAAACCTTATATTTAATATGACCAGACAACTCGGCAATTTGCTCCAGCTCTGACAATACTTCACTTTTAACGCAAAGCAGTGCCAGGGGTTTTCCAAATCTTATGGCCTTGTCAAATGCTTTAAGAAAATCACTGACAGTAAGTTTTATCGTTATGACCGGGATCCTTTTTACAATATCTTCTATATGCGCGGCAGTACCCCCATGGCTGATAACAACATCGTATTCATTTTCCATCTGCTTCGCATAAAGGTGACCGCCTTTGGTGACGCCTCCCTCAACTATTTTAAGAGGCGCCTCAAGCTCTCTGGAAAGCTGCTGCGCCAGCAAAGTAATTTCGGGGCAGATTGAGATAAACAGTATGCGGGGTTGCACAGATTTCTTCTCCCAGTAATTTATTGCGAGTGTTCAATATATTATCAAATGGTAAAGATTTTGAACGCTTGTCTATTATATGTACGCCAACATGGATAATGCAATTTGCCAGGTTTGGGCCAGCAGGAATGGACTAGAAAATGCGGAAAATGTTACACTAAAACATCATTTAGTTAAAAAACCAGCTTTTCGATACTCAATTCCCAGGCCAAAATCCCGATAATTAGATAAGCGGTCATTGCATGGGCCGTACTTTTATTACGAAGAGCAGCAGGAGGCAACAAACTAAAGCACTAGTAATAACATACAACTTCGGGCCGGATGCACTAATTATAGACAAAGTAACAGGGCAGATTGTAGGACAATTCACCACAAATCGGAGTCTTTAACCCCACACAGATTTCAGACATTTCCCTATTTCCTTTGGCCCTGTTTTTTGGTTTACTTTATATAGAGCATTTTTATCTCAGGGAGGTTTATCATGGTGAAAGATCCGGTATGTGACGTTGAAGTAGAAGGCAACGAATATCAGACTTATTACCGCGGCGCAAATTTCTGTTTCTGCTCATTGCAGTGCAAGCAGGTCTTTGACAAAGCGCCGGAAGAATATGCGGATGCAGCTGTGATCGACGACAGCGAAATGCCCGCTTAATTATACGAGAGCAACGGAACATTAATAAAAGACGCAAAGGTCCGGCAAGAGGATTTGTCTGCCTGGACTGCGTACCAAATAAAATTTGTAAATCAGGCAGCTTTAATGCCATAAAGATGCCATAGCGAGGAAAGATGCGATTTAAGAAAAAAATGAAGAATATCCTGATTGTAGGGGATGATAACAAACTGCTTGATATGCTCTCAGCTGCCATAGGCAAACATGCAGGCGATTATGAAGTCTTGACGGCAGAGGACAGTGAACAGGCTGAAAAAATTCTCAGGGAGAGACCGATTGATGTGCTGTTGACAGACACCCGTATGCCAGATATGTCTGATCCGGAAGGTGTGAGCGGCCAGAAAATAGGGTTAGCCGCGACCCAGGTATTTCGGATGTCCGCGGATGCTTCCGTTAAGGCGGAAGAAAAACCGGAATCGGCATTTGTTTCAGAGACCGTTAAAAAAAACGTCACTATTGATACACTGTTTCCGGGTATCCCTAATGATCGCAGATCATTCCTGTCGAGCTTCACAGGGCCTTATAGATAGATGAATACAATAGCAAGAGAAGATAACCAGCTGATGCTTCATACCAGATACGGATTTGTTTCGGCCAGTATCAGGCGGACAGGTATCCTGAGAAAAATGGGGATAACACTGCTTTTCGTAGTGACCCTGACGGCGCTTATGCTTGTTTTATCCAGTTATTCATAAAACATCTTTCGGGCCGCAAAAAAAACATGTCCCTGACGACTCTTTGAACAGCTGGCGTCTGCTAACTGTATTTGTCGTACGACATGATTTCATCAAGCCGCTTTCTCGACGTTGACGGAACGGGCCCGGCAGCATAACCAAACGGAATCATCGCGACTACACGCACGGATTTTGGTATATTCAGGATATTCTTCACCTCTGTTTCGTTAAAGGCCCCAAGCCAGCAGCTGCCTATCCCGAGTTCCCATGCCTCGAGGACCATATGAGTGCATGCTATCGAAAGGTCAATGGCATACGCATGCTGGCCGCAGGGCATTATATATTCGGGGGCAGTGCCGCACGCCACAATAATCACAGGGGCCGTGCCGGCGAAAATCTGCCCATTGGCGGCCTCTGCCAGCTTCTTTCTGGTCGCAGCATCCCTGACAACGACGAACTTCCAGGCCTGCATATTTTTTGCTGAGGGCGAAAGCCGCGCTGCTTCCAGGATGCTCAGGAGCTTGGCGTTTTCTATATCCGCGTCACGGAATTCCCTGACACTTTTCCGCTCTCTGATAGCCGTGAAAATATCCATTAGTCGCCTCCCAACATAACTATAAAGACTTTCCGATTGAAAATGCCTTGCCTATATATGAGCCTATGCCATAATATCCGGCGTTGCCATGCTCGAAAATAAAAGGCCTGACTTTGGAGATATCCGGCATGCCCTTGTCTCCGATCACCGACTCATCGGCCTTTACATCCACTATTTCACCGATAAACTGGGTATGGAGGCCGATCTCAAAGGTATGGATCACCCTGCATTCAAGGACTACCGGGAACTCTGCAACATAAGGCGCATCAACCAGCGAACTCCTGACAGGCGTAAGGCCGGTCACGCCGAACTTGTCTGCATCCCTGCCTGAAGCAATTCCGACATAATCAGCCTGCGTCACATATTTTTCAGAGGGAATGCTGATTGTGTAAGCCTTGCGCTCAAGGATGCATGCATAAGTATAAGTTGCCTTGCGCAGCGAAATAGTAGCACATGGCGGCTGGGAGCAGCATATTCCTCCCCAGGCTACAGACATCATGTTGGGTTTGCCCTTTGAGTCATACGAGCCGATAATCCATACCGGTGAGGGATAAGCTGTAGTCCTTGGTCCTAAAGATACTTTCATGACTGTCCTCCGTTCATGCCTTATTAATGACAATTAATAAATTAACGCATAGTTGTGCAGGCTATTTCGTAAGCCATCAGCATTACGATATCAGAAAACATTACCTGTTATATTGTACGAAATTATCCGCGCCGGTAAAAACAAGGAAAATGCACAATCCGGTATTTTTTTGATTTAATGGCGCACTGTGGTAGAATATTCATGCCGCGCCTGTAGCTCAGTGGATTAGAGCATCAGCCTCCGGAGCTGAGGGTCGGGGGTTCGAATCCCTTCAGGCGCGTTTCTAAAGCAGCACTCAACCATGCTCCACAGGTCCGGTTAAACGTTTTCGAGCAGATGTCCCATCTTTTTCTTTTTCGTCTTTAAATAAAGCAGGTTCTTGTCATTCGGCTTCGTTTCAAGGGCTACCCTTTCCACTACCTTAAGATGATAACCATCAAGTCCTATTATTTTCTTTGGATTGTTAGTAATCAACCGCATTCTTTTAATACCAAGGTCTACGAGTATCTGGGCGCCAATACCGTAATCCCTCAGATCAGGCTTGAAACCAAGCTGAATATTAGCCTCAACCGTATCGAGTCCCTTGTCCTGCAGTTCATAAGCCTGGAGTTTGCTCGGCAGACCTATGCCCCTGCCTTCCTGGCGCATATAGAGTATTACGCCCTTGCCTTCCCTGCCGATCATTTCCATCGCGTGGTGCAGCTGATCACCGCAGTCGCAGCGCTTTGATCCAAAAACATCTCCGGTCAGACATTCTGAATGCACCCTTACAAGCACCCTGTCTTCAGGTGAAATGCTGCCCTTGACCAGCGCCACATGAATATTGTCATCAACAATATTCGAATAGGCAATTGCAGTGAAGTCGCCTCCGTACCTGGTAGGCATTTTAGCCGTAGCTACGCGCTTAACGAAACATTCGGTGCGCGTGCGATACTGGATAAGATCTTTTATAGCTACGATCTTGAGTGAATGAAGCTTTGCAAACTCGATAAGCTGCGGCATCCTGGCCATAGTGCCGTCATCATTCATTATCTCGCATATGACACCGGCCGGATAAAGCCCCGCCAATCTTGCCAGGTCAACAGATCCCTCGGTCTGGCCCGCCCGCTGTAAAACGCCTCCAGTCTTGGATTTCAGGGGGAAAGTATGTCCGGGACGAGCGATGTCTTCAGGCCTTGTTTTAGGATCGATCGCCGTTTTAATTGTGACGGCCCTGTCCTGGGCAGATATGCCCGTGGTAACGCCTTTCTTGGCTTCTATCGAGACAGTAAAAGGCGTGCCAAAAGAGGATGTGTTCTCTTCGGACATCATCGGCAGTTTCAATTCATCAACGCGCTGTGGAGTCAGAGAAAGGCATATTAGGCCCCTGCCATATTTTGCCATGAAGTTAATGTCATCAGCCGTAATCTTTTCGGCTGCCATGCAGAGATCGCCCTCGTTTTCCCTGTCTTCGTCATCAACAAGGATGACCATTTTGCCTTTAGCGATATCCTCGATGGCTTCCGCGACAGCGTTCAATTTATATTTATCCATTACAGTCCTCCAGTGATAAGGTTGAATAACAAACGATACCGTTAACAAAGTGAACTAAAGTTTTAATTTATCGACCGATTGTCCTAACTCAGTATAGCAGAAATAAAAAAAGGTATTCCAGAAAGGAGAAGCAGGTGAAACGCTAAATAAAACCGGAGTCTTTGAGCTTGGAGATAAACCGTTCATTTGAAGCATCAGCATCAGGAGAGTTTTCCCCCGCAACCTTATTTTGCAGCATCCGTTCGACATATTTTGCGAGTATGTCCGGCTCAAGATTGACAGAATCACCAGCTTTTTTAAAGCCGATAGTTGTTTGCGCGGCGGTATGAGGTATTATCACAAGGCTAAAGGCATCCTTCCAAATATCAACAACTGTAAGACTGATTCCGTCAACTGCAACCGAACCTTTTGGAACAAGATATTTCAGGACAGACGCGGGCGCCCCTATCTCAATACGTTCTGCATTCCCTTCAGCCCTTCTCGACCTGATTGTGCCCGACGCCTCAGCATGACCGGTGACAAAATGTCCGCCCAGTTTTGAGTCCGGCCTGAGCGAAGGTTCGAGATTTACCCTGTCGCCGCGTCTAAGCCCGCCGAGATTGGTGTTTTTGAGTGTCTCGCTCGAGACATCGAAAGATGCCATATCTCTTTCAGCAGAGGTTACTGTAAGGCAGACGCCGTTAATGGCAATGCTGTCGCCAAGAGCGAGATCATTAAATATCTTATGCCCCTTCAGGGTGAGTCGTGCGCCGGGGCCGCGTCTTTCGAGCGCCCAGACCTCCCCGAGTTCTATAATCAATCCGGTAAACATAGTTCAACCCATGATTTAAGACTTACTATTGCAGATTAATAATAAAGACTATGGCACCCCTAAAAACGTCGATCAGCATTTTTCGGTCCTGGATATATTTAGTCTATCAGCTTTCCGATCCTCTCAAAGCGAGGAAAAGATTTGTCGCTGTCCCACGACCAATACATGATCAGCGCCTTGCCCTTGACCTGTTTTACATCCACATAACCCCACCATCTGCTGTCGTAGCTCTGGTCCCTGTTGTCACCCATCATGAAGAGCTTGTTTTTCGGCACCAAAAAAGGCCCGAAGTTGTCCCTGGGCTCAAGCCGTCCCATTCTTATGGTAGTGTCCGTATGCTGTGTGTACGGCTCTTTAACAAAGGCCCCGTTAACATAAAGCTTGCCGTCGATCATCTGTACCGTGTTGCCTTCAACAGCTACCACACGTTTTATGAAATCCCTGGTAGGGTCTTCAGGGTACTTGAAAACTATTATCTCGCCCCGCTGGGGCTTCCGGAGCCCGGGCATATGGAACACCGTAATGTCGGTGAAAGGTATGTCAACGGGAGTGCCGTAGATTATCTTGTTGACCAGCAGATGATCGCCGATAAGCATGGTCGGGATCATCGAACCGGAGGGTATCTTGAATGCCTGTATGCAGAATGTCCTGATAATCAGGGCCAGGAGTATGGCCGTCAGAATAGCTTTTGCATACTCCCATATCTTGCTGTGGCCGATAACGACCATTTTTTTGCCTTCCATCTATTCCTTCACCTTTAAGACCGAAAGAAACGCCTCCTGGGGTATCTCTACCCTTCCGATCTGTTTCATCCTCTTTTTCCCTTCCTTCTGTTTTTCTAACAGCTTTCTCTTCCTTGTGATATCTCCGCCATAGCACTTGGCCAAAACATTTTTTCGGAGCGCCTTTACGCTCTCCCGGGCTATGACCTTGTTGCCTATCGATGCCTGGATGGCGATCTCGAACATC
The DNA here is from genome assembly GCA_903822005.1 of uncultured Nitrospiraceae bacterium. Classification (GTDB taxonomy): domain Bacteria; phylum Nitrospirota; class Thermodesulfovibrionia; order Thermodesulfovibrionales; family Dissulfurispiraceae; genus Fen-1308. The sequence goes on along the minus strand of CAIJNL010000018.1, from coordinate 237,068 downwards.
TGCCTGGGAATGACCTGCCTGAGCCTTTCTGCTATCTGCCTGCCTTTATAATAAGCGCTGTCCTTGTGGACTATCAAGGAGAGCGCGTCAACGGGCTCTCCATTTAGCATCATGTCAAGCTTGACCAGACTGGATTCCTTGTATCCGGCAAATTCGTAATCCATCGACGCGTATCCTTTGGAAAGCGATTTAAGGCTGTCATAAAAGTCCCAGAGGATTTCGTTGAGCGGCATTTCATAAACTATAGTTATCCGCTCTTTGCCGACATAGCTGAATTCCTTCTGGATGCCGCGTTTTGACTGGCAGAGCTCGAGCATCTGACCGACGAACTCCTTGGGTACAAAGATCGACACCTTCACGTAAGGTTCGGCAATACTCTCAAACTGGTCAGGCAGGCTGCTCGGATTATCGACCGATATTTCATTGCCGCTTTTATCTTTTATCTTGTAAATAACGGTGGGAGCGGTGCTGATAAGCGAGAGTTCGAACTCTCTTTCGAGTCTCTCCTTGACTATCTCCATATGAAGGAGACCGAGAAAACCACAGCGGAAGCCAAAGCCAAGGGCGGTCGATGTCTCGGGCTCATAATTGAAAGACGAGTCATTCAGTCTTAATTTTTCGAGGGCAGCCTTAAGCTCTTCATACTGGTTGGTCTCGACCGGATAAAGACCGCAAAAGACCATCGGCTTTATTTCCTTATAGCCCTCAAGCTGTTCGGCAGCCGGGTTGGCGGCATCAGTTATAGTATCGCCAATCTTGGTATCGGCAATGCTCTTGATGCCCGCGATTATATAGCCGACTTCACCCGCAGACAGTTCCGGCACTTCCAGCAGTTTCGGGGTCAGCACTCCTGTTTTTGCCACCTCATATTCTTTTTCCGTTGCCATGAACCTGATCTTCATGCCGGGCTTTATACTGCCCTCAAAGACCCTGACCAGAACTATTACGCCCTGGTAATTATCGAACCATGAATCAAATATCAGTGCCCTTGGCGGCGCATCTACCATGCGGTCCGGTGGTGGTATCCGGCTCACGATAGCATCGAGGATCTCCTTTATGCCAACGCCTTCCTTTGCGCTGGCGAGGATGGCATCAGCACAATCTATGCCGATGATATCTTCTATCTGTTCCTTAACGCGATCAATCTCTGCGCCAGGCAGGTCGATTTTATTAATGACCGGGATTATCACATGGTTATGGTCGATGGCCAGATATGCGTTGGCAAGGGTCTGTGCTTCCACCCCCTGGGTCGCGTCAACCACAAGGAGACTGCCTTCGCATGAAGCCAGGCTCCTCGAAACCTCATAGGAGAAATCGACATGGCCGGGGGTATCAATAAGGTTCAGGATGTAGTCATTTCCGTCAGAATCCCTGTAATTGAGCTTTACGGCATGGGCCTTTATGGTTATGCCGCGCTCTCTTTCCAGGTCCATGGTATCAAGAACCTGCTCCTGCATTTCCCTCTTGCTCAACGCCCCTGTAAATTCCAGAATGCGGTCGGCAAGGGTAGATTTGCCGTGATCGATATGGGCAATAATCGAAAAATTTCGTATATCTTTAGACATTTTTTCCCGTCCGAATCATTAATTTTTTTTTAGTTTCAGGCCTTTGGGCCTGTTCAATACGAGTGCAGCCATACCTACTGTACCGGCATCGTCGCCGAGCGATGAAGCTATTATCCGAGTACGCTCATAAAGTTCGGGGAAAGCCCTTTTGGATGCCTCAGCCATTGCCGCTTCAACGTAAATATTCCAGGCACCAAGCAGACCACCGGTCAGGATTACGGCCTGGGGTGAAAAATAATTAATTATGTTCGCAATACCGATGCCGAGAGCCCTGCCCGCATCCCTAAGGAGAGTTCTTGCCAGAGGGTCTCCTTCAAGGGCGGCATTGTAAATGTCTTCAGCGCTAATCTTGTAAATATTGCCGTTATGAAGGTCTTTCAGCATGCTTTCCGAATCGTTCTTAAGGGCAGCCACGGCATTGCCGATGATCGCTGTTGCCGAAGCGTATGATTCCAGGCAGCCCGAATTTCCGCAGCCGCACTGAGGTCCGGTCATATTTATCGTCGCATGACCGATTTCGGCAGACACCGCTAAAAGCCGGCCCGCGATGACTATTCCGCCGCCAATTCCGGTACCGAGTGTAAGCATGACAAAGTCCTCAAAATCCCTGCCTGCCCCGGCTACCCGCTCCCCGTATGCCGCAGCATTGGCATCATTCTCTATGATGACCGGAAGGCCGAATTTGTCCTTTATCGCACTGCCCAGCCCAAGGCCCGAAAGGCTCTGTATGTTTGGAGACCTTAGGACAGTACCGGATGACTTATCTATAATGCCTGCAACGGCAAGGCCTATACCACAACAGCTCATAGCTGGTGGCAGATTATTGAGAAGCTCCTGAATCAGTCTGATAAGCACAACAAGCGGTTCTCCGCCAGAGGGTTCCTTGAGTTTAGACAAGATCCGGAAGTCCTCCGCTACAAGAGAGACCCTAATATTCGAACCGCCTATATCTCCAGCAATACAACAATGTCTAATCAACGATAAAGTTCCTCCGAGCAAAAAAAGCGTAATCAATATTATATCAGATTGCGCAGTTCTGGACTAATCAGTTAAGTTTTCGATTGCCTTTGCCATATATGCAACGTATAAATATATTGTGGTATAATAGTCACCAGCACGAAAATTTAGCGAACCGCGGGGCGGACCTAAAAAAAAGCTGTCATAGGGAAGGAATCTGATGAATAAAAAAATTGTTATCCATTCATTTTTATGTCTTTTTCTCCTGTTTTTTTTAGCGCTGTCCGTTATTGCCGAGGAACTCCCGATTGTAACTGCTACTGAGGTGAAAGGATTGCGGCGCATAGAGGAAGGTGCTGTCAAATCCAAGCTGACTCAAAAGACCGGGATGCCTCTGTCCCAGGAAAAGACGACTGAAGACATCAAAATAATTTACAAGATGGGCTATTTTGATGATGTAAATGTTGCGTTGCAGCCTTTTGAGGGCGGCATCAAGGTCATTTACACGGTCAAGGAGAAGCCGACCATAATCAAGGTCGATTTCCAGGGCAATGAAGAATTCAAGTCAACAGAGCTTAAAGAGAAGATAGCTATAGCTCCCGGGGCAATAGCTGACATCACCCTTATCAATGACAACGCCATCAAATTAAGAGTCTTCTATGAGGACGAAGGATATTATCTGGCCAAGGTCGTGCCTGTTATAAACAAGACTGACGAGGGCGAGGTAGTCGTCACATACCAGATCAAAGAGAACGACAAGGTAAAGATCAGAGAAATCAGGATAGAGAATAACAAGGCGATCTCTGCAAGCAAGATCAGGGGCGTCATGAAGACCAAGGAGAGGGGTATTCTCTCCTTCATTTTCGGCACAGGATTTTACAAGAAGCCGGAGATGCTTGCCAGCGTGGAGCTTATCAGGGACCTGTATCATGAAAACGGCTACATCGCGGTTACAATAGGTGAGCCCAGGATAAAATTGACGGAAGATCAGAAGGGGATGGTCATCACGATTGCCATATCGGAAGGCGACCAGTATAAAGTCAATTCCGTTGGAGTGGCAGGCAATGCGGTCTACCCTGAAGCAGAACTTATGAAGCTTGTAAAGATGAAATCGAAACAGACTTTTGACAAATCAGTATTAAGGTCGGATATTACCGCTCTCTCCGACAAATATTCTAACAATGGCTACGCACTGGTTGCTGTGAATCCGGACATTGTGCCTGACAAGGCGAAAAAGCTGGTCACTGTTGTATACAGGATCAGCGAAGGCCAAAAGTATAAGATGGGCAAGATAGATATTTCTGGCAACATCAAGACCAAGGACAAGGTAATACGCAGAGAGGTCAGGGTTGATGAGGGCGCAACTTTCAACAGCGCGGCTGTCAAACGGAGTTATGAGCGGCTGAAAAATCTGAACTTCTTCGAGACCATCGATATGGCACCCAAGCCGAGGGCTGCTGAAAAGGTGGTAGACCTCGATGTCAAGGTTAAAGAGAAGCAGACAGGCGCCTTTACGATCGGCGGTGGCTGGGGCAGTGACGGACCACTCGCCATGGTAGAATTATCGCAGAACAATCTGTTGGGAACCGGCCAGTACGTATCTGCAAGCGGCCAGATCGGCACGCGCGTTAAGGACGCGTCTCTCAAGTTCAGGGACCCCTGGTTCCTGGACCAGGAGATCATGTTCGGCGCGACCATATATAAAAACGTCAGGTATTACCCCATCTTCAAGAGAGACGCTATAGGATTGGAAGTCAGCCTGGGCAAGCGCTTCTGGGAGTACTGGAGTACCTCTATCGCATACAACCTTGAGCGCGCAAAAATGTATGATATAGACGGCAACGCATCTATTCTTATTAAAGACCAGGCCGGCAAACGACTGACAAGCGCGATCAGTCCATCAATTGCACGTGATGACAGGGACAACTTCCTGGATCCGTCAAAAGGTTCCAGGAATGTGATAACTGTCAATTTCGCAGGTCTTGGGGGCGACAACAGATTTGTCAGGGTGACCGGGGATTCAAGCTGGTATTTCCCAATCGTATGGGACAGCACGCTTCACCTGAGAGGTCGAGCTGGCTGGATCGTGGGTATTTTAGGCAAGGACGTTCCTCTTTATGAAAGGTTCTATTTAGGAGGCATTGATACGCTACGAGGTTTTGGCATGGGAGTCCCTGGGCCAAAGGACCTGGCGAGCGGACAGCCCATCGGAGGCGACAAGGAATTGATAATGAATGCCGAATTCATATTCCCGATCCTGAAGGACCTCAAAGTAAAGGGAGTGATCTTTTATGATGCTGGAAATGCATACGATAACCATGAGACTTTTGCCGGGGACATTCGGAGCACCGCGGGCGGCGGACTGCGCTGGATGTCACCGTTTGGTCCGGTAAGGATTGAGTACGGCGTTAATCTCTTCCGCAGACAGAACGAAGGTTTCGGCAGGATCGAATTTGGTTTTGGTACTGCTTTTTAAGGGGTATATTTATTCAATATGCCCGCAAGAAGTTTATTGAGTTTACGTACATATACTGTAACAGGATGGAGGCTATGATGAAAAAAATGTTTTTGGCAGCAGTTTTAGTATTACTAGTGCTTTGCGGATCGATGTCGGTAGTGTTTGCACAAGAAACGTCGTCTGCACTTAAGATAGGGGTTGTTGATCTCTATAAGGCAGTTAACGAGTCCGAGCAGGGCAAAAAGGCCAAGGCTGATCTTGAGGGGATGATAAAGAGCAAGCAGGAGGCGCTTGAGTCAAAAGGGCGGGCCATTGAGAAATTGAGGTCTGATCTCGAAAAGCAGGGCGATGTGCTTTCTGCGGACGCGAAGAAGAACAAGGCAGAAGAGTATGAGAGATTGACAAGGGAATATCAGCGCAATATGGCTGATTCGCAGAACGAAGTGAGGAAGAAAGAGGCTGAACTGACCGGTCGTATTATAAAGACGATCAGGGATATAGTGCTTCAAATAGCTCAGCAGGGAAAATATTCTCTTATCCTCGAGAGAGCGGAAGGTCTGGTTTTATCAGTTGATCCGAGTCTTGACATTACAGATACTGTGATCAGCCAGCTTGACTCCTCCGGCGCCTCCAGTTCCTCTAAACCCAAGAAAAAGAAATAGGAATTTATTAGGTAGGCCGTCTGGTCCGGGATCATTACAAAGCCCCGAGATCTGGCGGCCTGTCTATTAAGATATGAAACTAAAAGAGATTGCCGGACTAATAAACGGGGTCGTTGCCGGAGACGGAGATATCGAGATAACCGGGGTTTCGGGGCTTTCCGAAACAATACCGGGGCATATCACCTATCTCACCGGCGCAAAATATCTGAAACAGGCCAAGGACAGTTCTGCCTCAGCCGTTCTCGTTAAAGCCTCAGCTGAAGATCTGGATAAACCCCAGATAATCGTTCCCAATCCGGAGCTTGCATTTGCGCAACTTCTGGGTCATTTTTATTTAACGCCGGCTCCATGCCAGGGTGTGAGCCAAAATGCCGCTGTCTCTGATGAGGCTTTGATAGGCGAGAATGTGACGATACATCCCTATGCATATGTGGGCAGGGGAGTTGTGATAGGCAAAGACAGTATTATCTATCCGGGAGTATTCATCGGCGACAAAAGCGTCGTTGGTGAAGCATGCCTGATTTATCCTAACGTGACCATTCGGGAAGGAGTCACGGTCGGACACAGGGTAATAATTCATGCCGGTGCAGTGATTGGCTCTGACGGTTTCGGATATGTTTTTGACGGGCAGGCACACCGCAAGATACCGCAGGTGGGTTCTGTGTTGATTGAGGATGATGTTGAAATAGGCGCCAATACCACTATAGATCGCGCCACCACAGGCACTACTGTTATAGGCAAAGGGACAAAGATAGATAATCTGGTGCAGATAGGCCATAATGTCAAAATCGGACGTCACGTGATCCTGGTATCACAAGTAGGCATTGCCGGGAGCTGCAATATAGGAGACGGGGTGGCCATGGGCGGTCAGGCGGGAATTCCCGACCATGTGAATATTGAGGCAGGCACCATGGTTGGAGCCCAGGCAGGGGTTGTAGGTGATTTGAAGCGAGGGGTTTATCTGGGTTCTCCGGCCATATCGTATCGCGATTTCTTTAAGTCGTCCGTTATATTCGCGCAGTTGCCCGAGTTGAAAAAGAAGATATCAGAACTTGAAGAACAGGTAAAATCACTCCGGGAAGCCGAAAACAGCGGCCGCAAAACGGGTTAGATAATCAGTCGCCTGTTTAGAGCTTTGCCGGAAATCTCATTCTCAATTTTGGAGGAAGAAATATGATCGAGATAAAAGAGATACTTTCAATTCTGCCGCATAGATATCCTTTTTTGCTGGTAGACAAGGTAACACATTTAGAGCCATCAGTTAGCGTGACGGGAATAAAGAATGTTACCATAAATGAGCCTTTTTTCCAAGGGCATTTCCCCGGCAATCCTGTTATGCCTGGGGTGCTCATAATCGAGGCTATGGCCCAGGTATCAGGCATACTCGCGTTCAAGTCGGGCATGCAGGGCAGTTCGGTATATTTTATGAGCATAGACAAGGTTAAATTCAGAAAGCCTGTTATGCCCGGCGACCAGTTGAGGTTTGAGGTCAAGGCAGTCCAGATAAGAGGCAACGTCTGGAAATTCAGCGGAGAGGCCTTTATAGGCGACAAGCTGGCCGCTGAAGCCGATTTCACGGCAATGGTCACCGACAAGCAAATTTAGGGGGGCACATGTCTACCGAAATTCATAAATCCGCGATTGTAAGTAAAAAGGCCGAAATTGGAGAGGATGTGTTCATCGGCCCTTACTGCATTATCGGGGACGGAGTATCACTTGGAAGAGGCACAAAGCTGATCTCTCATGTTGTAATTGAAGGGGATGCAGAGATCGGAGAGGACTCTGTTATACACCAGTTTGCTACAATCGGGCTGCCTCCCCAGGACTTTAAATACAAGGGCGAGAAGACCGCGGTAAAAATCGGCAAAAATAATATCATAAGGGAATATGCGTCTATTCACAGGGCATCGATAAGCGGCAGCGGTGTGACAACGGTGGGCGACTCGAACTTTATCATGGCATACGTGCATATCGCGCATGACTGTGTGATCGGCACGTCCAATATTCTTGCAAACGCATCAACGCTTGCCGGACATGTGATGGTCGAGGACTTTGTTTTTATAGGCGGTCTTGTAGCGATACACCAGAACAATCGCGTTGGATCTTACGCAATGGTCGGGGGATGCACCGGCATTACACAGGACATTCCGCCATATACCATGGCGTCAGACCACAGGGCAAAACTCTATGGGCTAAATGTCATTGGTCTTAAAAGGAGAGGTTTTTCAGACGAAACCATCAATACCCTGAAAAAGGCCTACAAGATATTATTCAGGGACAAAGCCCCCATGTCCGAGGCCCTTGAGAGGATAAGGACGACTCTTCCCCAGATACCCGAAATTCTGCATCTGGTGGAATTTATCGAGGCGAACAAAAGAGGCATATGCAGATAGGTCTTATTGCCGGCGCCGGAGCGCTGCCTATCATTATTGCGAATGATGCCAGGGCGCGCGGGTACACTGTAGTCACAGTCGCACTTGAAAATCTCGCATCTGATGAACTTAATGAAGTATCAGATGTCATCAAATGGATAAACCCCGGCAAGTTCGGAGAATTGATCGATATCCTGAAAAAAAATAATGTAAAAGAGGCCCTTATGGCCGGCAAGGTGCCGAAGTCTCTTCTTTACAAGTCCAAAATAACCCCCGACCTGAGAGGGTTGAAGCTGCTTTTTTCTATCATAAACAAGGGCGACGACGTTATCCTCAAGGCTATAAAAAAAGAACTTGCGGACGAAGGCATTGAGATTATCGAGACGCCTGCGTTTAGTCCTCATCTGCTTACTCCTGAAGGCTGTTTGACAAATAAACAGCCTGACGAGGAAGAATGGAAAGATATCGAATATGGCTGGCGTCTGGCTAAGGAGATAGGGCGGCTGGACATAGGCCAGACGGTCGTAGTAAAAGGGCGTGCAATTATGGCGGTCGAGGCCATTGAAGGCACTGATGAAGCGATTCTCAGGGGGGGCTACTGGGCTGAGGAAGGGGCTGTAGTCGTGAAGATAAGCAAACCGCAGCAGGACATGCGGCTTGATGTCCCGACGGTAGGCTCCGATACCATCAAGGCCATGTGCAGCGCAAAGGCCGGCGTTTTGGCAATTGAAGCCCATAAGAGTATAATAGTCAACAAAGACGTTGTCATAAAAGAGGCGGAGGCAGCCGGCATTAAGATTGTAGGCATCTCTGATAGCAGGTATGCGGAGCAATCCTCAGACGGGAAGTGAGCGCAGTTATGGGATACATTGAGATTATCAAAGAGGGCCTTCAGGTCGCAAACAAAAACTGGCAGCTCATCCTGATCCAGTTTCTGTTCATGTTCCTCGGGTTTCTCTTTATGCTTATTATTGTAGGCATTCCCCTTGCAATTGCATTCATCATCTTTGGCGTTGACCTGACGGAGATGCTGCGCCAGCCTGATCTGGCCGGTGTCTTCAGGATAGCGGGAGAGATGGTGAGTAAGTCCCTTCTTATCGTCATATTCGTCGTTCTCAGTTTTATATTGTATGCCGCGTCTCTCGTCTGCATGTCCATATTTGTCTGGGCGGGCACTATAGGTCTGCTGGCAAGGACTATTCAGAATGGCCAAAGCTTCTCATTGCAGGTATTCTGGTCAGAGGCCAGGAGGCTTTTCTTCCCGGTATTCATATATGCAAATATTGCTGGTCTGGGGTTCACACTGTTCACCATGATTATGGGTGTGCTGGGCGAAAGCGCAAATCAGCTCGTTATTCTGGCAGAGACCAGTGAGGCGGCATTCAGCGAGTTCCTGAGGATATTCTTCGGGCTGCTTCTGGGCACCACAGGCCTGCTGATCTTTCTTTTTATTTTGGGTACCACCCTGTACGGGTTCGGATATCTCGCATTTAACCGTCCCAGGCCTTTCAGAGGGTTAAAGCAGACGGTGCTCTATATGTACAGGAACCCGAAGGCATTGCTGCTGACATCTATTATGATCGCTGTTTTTTTAGCAGTTTTGTTTGTGATATCACTGGTCTCCATTTTTTCAGCATCCATACCCGTCATCGGCACGCTGCTGACATTGCCGCTGAATTTTGCGTCACAGGCGGCTCTATGGTACGCGATGGTTATCATAATTGCGTCACTCCTCCTGTTTTATTACAGGACCGGTTATCTGTCTTCTCTCCCATCGTCCAGGTCCGATCAGGACACCATTCAGAAACCAGGCGAGCGGCAAGCAGCAGTTCTTACGAAGGAGTAAAAGAATCAAACTGGGTTACGCTAAAGACCTTCGCAAAGGCATAGTGGATATGTGTGTCTAGTAGCGTCAGATCAATTCTGTTACTTGTTTTCCTCCAGGATGATCTTGTGCTTAAGAAGCGATATCTCTTTCACATGTCCCTCAAAAGTCTTTTGCACACCAAAGAGGTTTTTGAGATAGAGCTTTCCGCCCTCAGGCAAAAGTATATCCACGTTATCGAGGTACAGCTCTTCCTGTCCGTTCTTTAGTACATATGCGTTGGCTTCACACATTGCATTCCTCCCTTATTTTTGAAACGAGCTTTTCTATCAAATGGGGCAATGGCTCTTTTTCGGCCCCCACGATATCTACATGCTCCTGGTTCAGTGAAAGGAGAATTCTTTTTGCAGGAGATGATGATATGGCTTCAGACATCCTAGCAGTCAGCTCGCCCAGCATGCTGTTGGCCAGCACAATACTAAGCGGTCCCGTAATAATGTCTACTCTCGGTGCGTTCCATATTATTGCGTTCTCTCCTGTTGCACCTTTATTGGCGCGGGCCTTAAGCATGGCCGAGGTGGCGGTAGAATTAGTGCCGAGCGCTATAATTTCTATACTCTCTCCAAAATGTTCGCGCAGCGACTTTATGATGAAACTGCCAATGCCGCCGCCCTGGCCGTCTATAACTGCAATAGTTTTCATGGATTTAAGTATAGAAACAGGCAGATGAGAGTGTCAATGATGCCGAAATTTAAATTTGAGCCACAGGATAACTAGGCCAAGAAAGAGCGAGACAAAATTCGCTACAATGACCGGCATGGAGTCAATAGCAAACCCGTATATTATCCAGAGTGTAATCCCGATGCTGAAGACAATAAACATTACCAGAGAAATGTCCCCGGCCGAACGTGACCTCCAGATTTTTATTACCTGGGGCAGCAGTGATACAGTCGTCAGAGCACCCGCCGCATACCCTAAAAAAGTCACACTATCCATAGTATTTATGAGCTTCCTCTCTTTGATTGACGCTGTTACACATGTCCATAATTAAGTGTGTTGAATTTTAACAGATCCGGGCTATAAGAATCCCTCCAATAACACTCACCTCAATTTTTTGCTGTCCCGACTACGCCCGTGAGGCGCGCGTGATCGTCTTGCGGGCAGCGTTTGCGAATGCTTCCCCAAACGCCCACCTCCGCTGTCGCCTCCCGCTAACAATATTGACGCCATCTCTTCCTTGCCGAGCTCTCTAAGCGCTTCCACTATCTTCTTTTGCTCCTCGGGCTGGTGCCATAGCAGCAAAGCTTTCTGTAAGCCTTTTTCCCGATCACTGCGAGGAACATACACCGGCTTTCCTGTCTCGGGGTTGATCCCAGTATAAAACATGCAAGTCGAAAGCGTCCCGGGCGTCGGCGTAAAATCCTGCACTTGCTCCACCTTCAGTCCCAGCTTTTTAAGTTGAAGAGCAAGTTCCAGCATATCGGCAAGGGTGCAGCCGGGATGACCCGAGATCAGATAGGGAACAATCTGTTGCCGCTTCCCAAGGCGTTCATTTTCATTGCGGAAACGCCTGAGAAAAATTTCAAAAGATTTTTTCCCGGGTTTATGCATAAGAGTTGTGATATGTTCGGCGAGATGTTCCGGCGCTATCTTGAGCAGTCCGCCGACATAATGCTCAACCAGATCACCGAAATAGGAAGGCTGGCGCTCCAGCAGATCATAGCGTACCCCTGACGATACTGCAACATGCCTGACTCCCCGCCTGTCGCGCGCTTTACGCAGCAATGAGACCAACCGGGTGTCGTCTGTCCCGAGGTTTTTGCAGACTACAGGAAAGATGCAGCTATTTTTTTTGCATGATCGCTCTGATTCGCGATGGCCGCAATAAAGACCGTACATGTTGGCGGTGGGACCACCTACATCGCTGATGCTGCCGCGAAACCAGGGCTTGCCGGAAAGCGCATCGATTTCGTTTAGCACAGAGGTCTCGCTGCGAGACTGTATTGTCTTGCCCTGATGCATGGTTATAGCGCAGAAGGAGCATCCGCCGAAGCAACCGCGGTGGCTGGTAATAGATGTCTTGATCTGCTCCCAGGCTGGTATCGGCTTATCGTACGACTGGTGCGGCGACCTGGTGAACGGCAGGGCATAAACACTGTCTATCTCGGCCTCTGAGAGCGGCAGCGCCGGAGGGTTGCAGATCAACAAACGGTCACCGTGGCGTTGAATTATTATCCGGCCACAGAAAGGATTTTGCTCATTGCTTTCCAGGCGAAAGGCCTCGGCAAATTTTTTCGGTTCAGCTGCAACATCTTCGAACGAAGGAATTTCCAAAAAAACGCTTTGTTCCGGCCCGGTAAGAGCCTTCGAGTCCGAAACTGGCAGCTCCCGGCTGATATAAGCAGTACCGAGAACATCCTTTATTGAAGACAGAGATTCGCCCTTTTGCATCCGCTGAGCAACATCCAGGAGGGGGTTTTCAGCCATACCGTAGATCAACAGGTCGGCCTTGGCATCGAAAATAATAGACCGCCGGACTTTATCTTCCCAAAAATCATAATGGGCAAACCGGCGCAAAGAGGCTTCGATGCCGCCTATGATCACCGGCACATCGCGAAAGGCTTCCTTCAGCCGGGTGGTGTAGACAAGGGTGGTGCGATTAGGGCGGGCCCCATGCATGTTACCAGGGGTGTAGGCATCATCGTGGCGCAGCTTGCGGGCAGGAGTATAATGAGCAACCATGGAGTCCATGGCCCCGGCTGAAACAGCGAAGAAGAGTCTTGGCTTCCCAAGCACCATGAAAGGCTCTTTGGAGCGCCAATCCGGTTGGGCGATGATCCCGACCCGCAAACCATGTTTCTCAAGCCAGCGCGCCAAAAGCGGTACACCGAAGGCCGGGTGATCTATGTAGGCATCTCCGCTGACGAAAATTACATCCAGTTCTTTCCAGCCGCGGCCGCGCATTTCATCGATGGTCATGGGCAGCCAAGACATGGAGCTGTTGCGAGTATCCATTGTTTTTAAACAGGATAGACGCTTCTCACATCCGAAACCTGCTTACAACTCCCTTTAGGTTACTCGCGACGCCGGCCAGGTTTGTTGACGCCTGAGATATTTGGCCCGACCCGGTATTGATATCCTGGGACGTCAGGGCAATAGACTGTATGTCGCCGCTTATATGTTCAGAGACCGAGGACATTTCCTCTGTAGCAGCAGCTATCTGCTGCACAATTGCATGCAAGTCATCAACGCTTCTGACTATTTTGTGCAGAGACTCTCCTGCCATGGAGGAAAACGCAACACCTGCATCTACCTGCTTAGTCGCTCCATCCATGGAAACGACCGCGCCGTCGACGTCTTTTTGAATACCCTTTATCATGGAACCGATTTCCGAAGTAGCCTTGGCAGTTCTTTCAGCAAGCTTCCGGACTTCGTCAGCAACAACAGCAAACCCTCTCCCCTGCTCACCTGCGCGCGCTGCCTCTATTGCGGCATTGAGCGCAAGCAGATTCGTCTGATCAGCTATATCATTAATAACGTTTACAATTTCACCAATCTGTTTCGATCGCGTCCCAAGGTCCTTCATGATTTGGGCCGATTCACTTACCGTAGATGCAATCGCTTTGACTTCAGATACAGATTTAATGACTATTTTTTCACCCTCTTTGGCAATTTCTGAAGAACTTATGGCTGATGCGGCCATATTCGACGCGTTCCTTGCAATATCCACTACAGTCTGTGCCATCTCTTCTGCTGAAGTCGCTATTTGGGATGCTCGTTCAGACTGTCCTGTCATGCTGAGCGAAATTTCGGCGGAATGTCCGCGGAGATCGCTGCTTCCGGCTGTAATGCCATCTGACGCAATTTTGATGCTTTCAACAATTTCTCTCAATTTTGATACCATATCTTTAATGTCGGCCAGCAGGCTTGTGCTGTCGCCGGCCTTTGTCTCGACAGTTACTCGCAAATCGCCACGGGCGACCGACTTGACCACTTCTGCCACGCGGGCCGGTTCAGCGCCAAGCTGCCGCTGAATGCTGTTGTTGATGAAATAGCCGAGACCAAGAATAAAAATCATTACAAGGCCGCCTATTAGACTCATCCGCCAGGCCATTGCCCAGAAAACAGCATTAACATCTTCTATATAGATTCCAGAACCCAGCACCCACTGCCACGGCTCAAAATATTTCACAAAGGATATCTTTGGAAGAGGCGGCCTGTCCGCCAGCTTCTGCAGATAATTAACAAATCCTCCGTCGGCATTTTTCTTTGCCGTTTCAGCAAAGGCTATATATATCTGCCGGCCGTTGGCATCCCTCACTTCGGATGCATTCTTCCCAACGGATTCAGGGCGCAAAGGATTGACCAGGAGTTTCGGTTCGAGGTCGCTCAAAAAGAAATATTCCTTCTTTTCGTACCGCAACCCGTTTATAACAGCAATCGCTGAGGCCTTCGCTTCACTCACGGACATTTTGCCTTCAGTGGAGAGCGTGTGATAATGCGTGATTATGCCATGGGCAGTCTCGACAACGCTTTTTGTCTTGAGCTGTTTTTCTTCAATAAGGCCGGCCTTGAGAGACATGAGCGAGTATCCAATTATCACGGCGACTCCGATAAAAGCAGTGGCTGCCAGCAGCCAGAGCTTGACCCTTAAGGTCATCCGGTTTAATGATAAATTCATCGCATACCCCCATTCATATCAGCTGCACATAATATACTTAAGTCTCAAACTCCAAAATATATGTATCCATCAATATTTATGAGTGTAAATCGTCTCCCCAAATTCGCGTAAATTCAATACCCGCTTCTATATCGTTCCTATTATAACTCTTTACGCTTCGTGCAGTATCACAATTTGCAATAGACATAGTCGTAATGATCCTGCGGCCCGCGGATAATGTATCATTTTCAGATTTCTTTCTGCTTCAGATAAATATGGAAAACTGCCGGGAACCCCCTGCTTTTTGAAGGTTTTTGATCGCAGCGCTGCAGAGTCATATTTACATGCACTGTGGTGTGTTGTAAAATAGCATCTTATGGTAAATGCCACGGACAGCAAACAGCGTATTGCTCGTTTACAGGAGAGACTGCGCGAGCAGGCCGTTGACGGCGCTATTTTCGTATACCCGACAGATGTATTCTACTTTTCAGGCACCAGGCAGAATGCCACTCTCTGGATACCCGCTGATGGAGCTTCCATACTTTTTGTGCGCAAGAGCCTTGAGCGGGCCCGGGAAGAAAGTCTGATACCGGATACAAGACCATTTCCAGGCAGCAGGGAATTCCCAGCCCTTTTCGACAAAAATATAAGGCGCATAGGTTTGACATTTGATGTCCTTCCGGTTCAGTACTATCAGTATTATGCCGGCCTGCTGCAGGGCCTGGATTTTATAGATATCTCGCAGATCAACAGGGAACTCCGTTCAATCAAATCCCCTGTTGAACAGGAACAACTGCGTCAAAGCGGCCGCATTTTCTCAGAAATATTCAGTCAGGTGCCCGCTATATTCAAGCCCGGCATGCGTGAGGTTGATCTGGCTGCTGAATTCGAATACCTGCTTCGTAAAGCAGGCAATGCAAGCACGGTACGCATGCGTGCGTTTGGCCAGGACATCATAGGGCTGGCAGTGGCCGGTGTTTCTGCCGGCGTGCCGGGATGCTTTGATGGGCCGGTTGTTGGAAAGGGTATTCTAAAAAATATGCCTTTCGGATCATCAACAGAATTAATCAGGTCCGGGACCCCTATTTTGATTGATTATCCCGGAATATTCAGCGGATACATTGTAGATATGACCCGAATGTTTGTATATGGCACGCTCGACCCCATGTTTAAGGAAGCGTTTGATGCTGCTCTCAGGATACAGGACTGGGTGACTGCAAACCTGCTCCCCGGAATTATCAGCGAAGAGCTGCATCTGGGCGCTCTCAGGATCGCAGAGGAATCAGGTTTCGGTGCCAATTTTATGGGTGTTCCCGGCGAGCAGGCAAAGTTTATAGGGCATGGAGTAGGGCTTGAGCTTGATGAGCTGCCAGTACTTGCAAGAGGGTTCAAATACCCTCTGCAGGAAGGGCATGTTATTGCCATAGAACCGAAGTTTGTCTTCCCTGACAAGGGCTCGGTCGGCATTGAGAATACATGGCTTGTGACCAGCGGACAATGCGAAAAATTGACCGATCTTTCCGACGAGATCGTATATCTGTAAATTATCCGGGCAGGCTGACCATGCTTATTACTCTACCTCGTAGCTGAATCCCGAATCCGAATAATAATTGTCCATGAAATCGCGCACTTCAAGAAGTTTCATCCCTATGCCATATTCAGGACTGTTGCCGTAAAATTTAATCTGTTTTGTACCCGGATTTATCTTTATCTGTCCGCAGGCAAGTATTTTGCCGTGTTTTTTTGAGTTGGCGTCGAAGAAATCCGCCCTAGGTATCTCCTTTCCATTTTTGCCTGTCTGTCTGGGGACCGAAAACATTTTTTCGAACTGCAATAATTGTTCTACTATAGTGGGATGAGGGTTGCTGCCTGCCGGGCCGATGGCGACTTTTAATGTGTCTCCGATTTTGACAAATACAATATTAAATGTCGACCCGTTCTCCATTTCGTAGAACGGGATTTGATTTATATAAATATGGCCTATTTTTGGCACGGCCCTACCCCTCCCCGCACTTCGGGCGAAATATTTATCCGGCTCTCTTGCTCCGCCTGCGTATGATAGTTATTTTGAAGGGAATAATCAATAGGGCCGGGGGGGGAATGACAATAAAGGCGGCTTTCGCCCGCTTGTCAGCAATATGCGGCATGTCAGATTTGAGAAAAAGAGAAATTCAAGCTATAATAGACGGGTAAATAGCCCGGTCAGCTGTTAAACGCCTATTTCAGTCGACACGATTTATTTGTTGTCAGGCGCGCAGAGTGGTTCAAAAAGGCGCTTGGATAGGTGTCTGAGCCCAATTACTGCTCTCTTCACTCCTGCGTTTACGCCAGACCCCATGATTACAGATCTGTACGGAGGATAGTTAGTGAAAGTATTTTTGGTATATGTCAGGGATGAAACATATTTTAAGCTCATTGATGAGAAGCTTATTAAAATAAGGCCGGACCCTGAGAGGGTCAAGGTCATGGCTTTCCCTCCACTGGGTATCCAGACCTTGGCACCGGTACTTCGCGAGAGAGGGCATAAGGTGCACATGTTTGACACATGTCACCCGCAGATGCGCACAGAGCACATTGCGCATGCTGCCAGGGAAGAACCGCCGGATGTTATCGCTCTATCTTTTCTTTCCGTGACAGCGTATCCTGCACTCAAGGCGGTTGCGGGCCGGCTCAAAGAGGCGGCGCCGCATATACCAGTGATAGTAGGCGGGGCCTTTGCGTCCATGAATGCCGATCTCATCCTGCAGGACTGCAAGGACATAGACTGTGTCGGGGTTGGCGAGGGAGAAGAATTGCTTCGCGATTACCTGGACAACCTCGGCAATCCGGGCGCTGTAGCGGGACTGGTCTGGCGTGATGCAGGAAAGATTTTGCGCAACGTGGCGCGCCCGCTACTGGAGAATCTAGATCAGTATCCTTATCCTGATCGCACTAGCCTGCCCATTGACTATGTTGAATCATTGCCTCTTGATGTCCCGGCAGTGCTCTCTCTGGACAAGTTTTGCACAATACAGACTTCCAGAGGCTGTCCCTATCATTGCATTTATTGCGATATCCCAAACATTTCACAGGGCAAGTGGCGCAGTCGTTCGGCAGAGCATGTACTGGGAGAGATGGAACAGCTGAATGCCCTTGGCTATCGATCGATATATTTCACTGATGATCATTTTCTTATCAACAGCCGGCGCATTAACGATATATGTCAGGGAATGATAGATCGGAAGCTGAAGTTTAACTGGGGCTGCGAGGGCCGGGTTGATTCCGTGGGTGTGGAACAACTCCCGATAATGAGTAAGGCCAACTGCAACATGCTGGCATTCGGAATTGAAGCTGGGACTCAAAAAATACTCGACAGGCTTGGAAAGTGCCAGACCCTCGCCCAGGTCGAACGGGCTGTCGCCGAAGCAAAAAAACATGGCATCGCCAGAGTGCATGGATTTTTTGTAATTGGCTCGCCGGGCGAAACAGTCTCCGACGTAATGGAAACTTTCCGCTTCGCGGCAAAACTGCGGCTGGATACCTTTGGTTTCAACCGTCTGAGCGTATACCGGGGCACTCCCCTGTGGAAGGAATATGTCGACAAAGGGATTATTGACGACCGTCTCGATTGGTACAAATCTTTTAAATGCTGCGATATAGACCCCACGACAATCCAGAGTGATATAATTAACCGCCTGCGGATGAAAGGCTATGCATTACTTTTTGCCTACCGCATTGTTGGACGCCCAATACGCACATGGAAACTGTTGAAGCAGTTCAGCAGGTACATGAAGATATCTGATCTGGTTAAATTGCTCTGGAGCCCTTTCCGCGGACAGAAAGTGACACAAAAACCGAACCTCCCGGCCAGGATGGTTGAGGCTGGACTGGAACGGCCAGTCAGACCCTGATCAAAGCAGCTTTTCGAGCAAATCCTGAACAGGTATCATAACCGCCCTTAAAAGCAAAGCCAACATGAATAATACAAGAGCGGCACTGAATAAGGCATTCAACCTCGCCCCCGCAGCATACTGGTTCCTGGCTCGTCTGGACCAGGATATAATACCGTAGACCGCAAGTATCAGGAAGACCAGGTAAAGAGCGACATGCGGTAAATCGAGCCCTGCATAAAAGGCGAGCATAGCCATTGGTATGATAAAAAGCCCAAGTAGTAAAAAAGACCGAAATGTACCCATATCTAAAATATAACTGATTTTGGAGAAAAAAGCAGAGAGAAATATTCGGTCATTACGTAAATGGAACTGGACAACACCAAAGAGAGATGTTGGTGTAAATTATAAGTTAAATTGCCAGTTAACATGATAGCCCGATTTGCCATTGATAAAACAGCATAAATCAAATCCCTTGTCTGTCTCCCTGAGCAGCAAATCCAAGCCTGGAAATGGATGGGACACTAACTCTTGCGCATGTAAGCTTTTAACGCACCGCTGAAGAGTGGACCGAACTCACCGATTTCATGCCAGGGGCAGACTGTGAAGCCTTTTAACTGCATCTGGTCCTGACCGCAATAGATAAGTCCTGCCGGCAGAGAAGGCTGTTTATTCAGTTTCCGCCACTTGGAAAGAATAGCCACATCGACGTCAGATACGGATTGTGAGGACTTAATCCTGATAGGTATAAGTGCACCGCCGCGTTCAGCGACGATGGATATCTCGTTACCGGAACTGTCGCACCAGAAGTAGAGGTTGGAGTTTAAGCCCGCGTTAAAGCGTGTCTTGATCAATTCGCTGACTACAAACGACTCAAACAGATATGGCCATGCCGCGTGACCCGATAACTGTAAGGGATCTTTTATTCCCAGGAGGTAAGAGGCAAGGCCTACATCATAAAAATAAATTTTAGGCGATTTGACAATGCGCCTGCCGAAGGACTGCTCGTGCGGCTGGAGCAGAAAAAGGATATGGCTTGCTGCCAGGGCCTCAATCCAGGCTTTTGCAGTATTGTGCGTAATACCGCATTCCTCGGCGAGCGCAGAGAGGTTAAGAAGATAGCCCGAATGGGAAGCGCATGATTTGAGGAATGTCCTGAATGCCCTGAGATTTCTAACATTAACTATATTGCGCAGATCGCGTTCAATGAAATTCATGATATACTCTGCGTACCATGACTCCGGATTCAGCTGTTTCTGGTGTACCGGCGGGTAAAATCCTGAAAAAAAGAGTTCATGCATATTCTGCAAAGGTTTAATGTCCGCAAGCTCGGAATAGGAAAAAGGCAGCAACCGGAGCACGCCGAAGCCCCCCGTTGTTTGCGGGGCGATATACGGAAGCATATCGGTGTGTATGGCGCTAATTAAAATAAACAGGCCATTTCTCGGACTGGCTTGAGCAACAGCCGGCAGCCGGGAAAACAATTCAGGGCATCTGTGAACATCATCGATAATAGCACCGCCCGGATATTGTGAAATAAAAAGGTCGGGATTATTCTGGGCAGATTCAAGCTGATCAGGGGCGTCGAGGGATATATACGGTTTGTCAGGAAAAGCTGCACGCGCTAAAGCCGTTTTGCCAGATTTTCTAGGTCCTGTCAATACAATAACAGGATACGTAGAAGCATACCGCGTCAGAGTTTCCTGGGCTGTCCTCAGAATCATACTAAAATGCTATCAAATTATCTGCAAATTGTCAATTTAATTATCAGCAAAACAATAATGCCTAAAAATTCACCAATAAAAGATTAGCAAGGCTAATAAAAGCTAAAATACTGCAATATAATGCAGACACCCGATATGACAACATATGTTCGTACATTATTGAGGCGAATATTTAAGATCACAAGTCATGATGCAGCTCTGTTAACATCTGTCTTCTTTGAAGCGACCCTTTTTTTTGTGAGAGTCGACCACAGGCAGTCATCTCCAAATTCGTGAAGGCCTGAATAGATTCTGCATATTGTCGGCCTGCTTTTGTATATTGCGCATCCAGTTTTCGATAGGTGGGGGCAAGGCAGATCGAAAACAATAAAGAGCTCGTCATCCGACTTGGTAACAGTAGCTCCGCGGGCCTGATAAAAAAGAACAACTTCTTTCTCGCTGATTTCGTATATGGCCGGGTCTGTATAAACCCCCACCTTTTCGCAGCACTTTCGGCATTTTATACACAACTGCTCTTTTTTTGACAACTTCTTTGTCTTCATCCCAGGCATCTGATCTCCGTGACAAGTATTTGTATGTCAATATTAGTAATGTTGTCAGTTAGTTACTCTGACAAATCAAAAAACAACATTTTATTATCGATCCAATAAGGACTATAAAATGAAATTTGAGAATTGTATTTCTAGTCAGCAGAAGAACGCAAAAAAACGATCCTAGCAAGACTAAAGCTGCTGTTTAAGTATAATCTGCATGCCAGTTATTTGACTATGTCGCAACCCATATATTTTTGCAGTACATCAGGTACTATGACAGATCCGTCCTGCATCTGATAGTTTTCAAGTACGGCAACCAGCGTCCTTCCGATTGCCAGAGCCGATCCATTAAGGGTATGGACAAATTCAGTGCCCTTTTTACCTTCCCGCTTGAACCTGATATCTGCCCTGCGCGCCTGGAAATCTCCAAAATTCGAACAGGACGAAATTTCACGGTACAGCTGCTGTCCAGGCAGCCAGACTTCTATATCATAGGTCATTGCCGAAGAAAATCCCATATCGCCAGTACAGAGCAAAACTACCCTGTAGGGCAGGCCCAGTTTCTGCAAAATATCCTCGGCATCGGCCGTCAGCTTTTCAAGCTCGTTTTCAGAGTCTTCAGGCCTGCAGAATTTAACCAGTTCTACCTTGTTAAACTGATGCTGTCTGATCAGGCCTCGAACATCCTTCCCGTAAGAACCGGCCTCACGTCTAAAGCAGGGTGTATATGCGGTATAACATATCGGCAGCTGGTCCTCGCGCAGAATCTCACCACGGTGAATATTCGTTACAGGAACTTCCGCAGTCGGTATCAGATACAATTCCGGGTCCATTACCCGGAAGAGGTCCATTTCGAATTTCGGGAGCTGGCCTGTGCCTGTCATGCTTTCCCTGTTCACCAAAAGCGGCGGAAAGACCTCTGTGTAGCCTTTTGAGGTGTTCAGATCGAGCATGAAGTTCATAAGCGCCCTTTCGAACCTGGCCCCGGCCCCCTTCATGAGCGTAAAGCGCGCCCCCGCAATCTTTGCGCCGGTCTCAAAATCAATAATACCCAGAGGTTCGGCTATGTCCCAATGGTTCAGTGGTTCAAAATCAAACGCGCGGGGCGTACCCCACTTCCTTACCTCAAGATTGCAGGTCTCGTCCTTTCCAACCGGAACGGCCGCATTGGGAATATTCGGCACATTAAGCATAAACAGGCGTGTCTTATCTTCAATACCTTTGAGTATTTCGTCTATCTCGCCTATCCTGTCGGCAACGCCTTTCATCTCTTTCATCAGTCCGTCTGCATCTTGTTTCTCTCTCTTGAGCCTGCCTATTTCAGTCGATACCACATTCCTTTTATTGCGCAGGTCCTCTGACTCTCTGAGTAGAACGAGTCTCTGGTCTTCAAGTGCGCGGAAAACTGAGAGATCAATTCCCGCCGCCCTCTTTTCGAGCGCTGCCTTGACAGCGTCCATATTTTCTCTCACGAATTTGGGATCAAGCATATAGCCTCCGAATCAAATGCCGTTTATGAATTCTTTGATATTTATTAGGATATAATAAGAGTAGAGATGATTAATTTCAAGATTACAGATATCAGCGAAGGTCTCATAACCGTTCAAAAGCCAGCAGGCAAGCCTATTCCGCTGAATATCGGCGAGATCGTAAAGGGCGACGTTACAGATCTTCTCGCTTCGGGCGGCGTAACGCTCCGGATAAAGGGCAGCTATATTACGGCCCGCACTGACATACCAATGCAAAAAGATGCCCAGGTAATGCTCAGGGTGCTCGGCACACCTTCATCACCAAACGAATTGAGGCTGCAATTTCTCGGCTTTGCAGACAACGACTTGGGAACTGCCGCACAAAACGAAGCCGCCGCCGGACTGGTCAAGGAATTAGCCGGACTTGATTCCGCTACATTGACATCGGAAAAGATAGCGAATCTTCTTAAGGCCCTTCCATCGGACATAAGCGCGGTCCCAAAGGATCTCAGGCTTCAGCTGCAGGGCATACTCCAGCAGGGCCTGCAGTCGACCGGCAATGACATTCAGAGCCGCCTGGATGTGCTCTTCAGGGACCTGCCCGCATCAATAAAGGATCAGCCGTCCATTCAGGGACTTAAACTGGATGTTGTCGTAAGCGCTGAAAATCTGCTGTCTGACGGTCTGAAGGGACTGCTCAGGGATACAGGAGTCGCGCTCGAAGCAAAGCTTAAGGCTGTTGCCGACCTGCAGCAGCAGGCCTCACAGGAGGGCACAGACAAGGAGCCTGCGCAGTCCGCTTTGGATAGGCCGGCGCAGACTGTCGATATGAAGCCGGTAATGACCAAGGCCGATAATGCATCCATTGAAAACGACCTGAAGACAAATCTCCTCAGGTTCAAAGAAACCCTGACCAG
The DNA here is from genome assembly GCA_903822005.1 of uncultured Nitrospiraceae bacterium. Taxonomy (GTDB): domain Bacteria; phylum Nitrospirota; class Thermodesulfovibrionia; order Thermodesulfovibrionales; family Dissulfurispiraceae; genus Fen-1308. The sequence goes on along the minus strand of CAIJNL010000018.1, from coordinate 214,057 downwards.
CCAGGCAGATTCGGTTTCCCAAAAAGATGCTGCTTCGGTAAGGGTCGCAGCCACGGCCATTGACGGGATGCTGAAAGACATCGAGTCATACCAGCTGATGTCAAAAGCTACCGGTTCTTTTTATACCTTTCTGCCTGTAAGCTGGCAGGAACTTAAAGACGGTGATGTCGCATTCAAGAGTAACAGCGGCGATGGCAAGACGCCAGCCCACTCTTGCCGCCTTAATCTGGAACTTGACGGATTCGGCAAACTCACAGTTATGGTCCTTTCGCACAACAATGAATATCTGGTCTCATTCAAGCCCGAAAAAGAGGATTTCAAGGCATTGCTCACGTCCAATATAGATAGCCTCAATGAGCAGTTTAAAACGAGCGGACTCACTCTTAAGGCGGTCAGGGTGCTTGACAGGGACGATAAGTCTCTGGAGCAGCTCGAAAACCTCGAACCGTACAGACAGATCGTGAGCATAAAAGCCTGAATTATGGACAGGCGAAAAAAAGCGGCAGCGCTGAAATATAATCCAAAGGAATCCGTTGCTCCGAAGGTAGTAGCCAAGGGAAGCGGCAGCATCGCGGAGAAGATCCTTGCGGTGGCGAGGGAGCACAATATCCCGCTGAAGGAAGACCCCCAGCTTGTTGAGGTGCTTTCAACAATAGACCTGGACCGCGAAATTCCGCCGGAACTATACAAGGCGGTTGCAGAAATCCTTGTCTTTGTATATCGCATGACCAAGAAAGACACAAGCGCGCTCCTCTAGTTCGAGCCCGGAAGGAAATAAGGCAAACAAAAAACCGACGATCCAGGCCTGCAATAACGACTAAACCGGCCATTTTTCAGTGGCCCGAGCTACCTGCTTTCAGCTATACTAAAACGTTATGGCACTGTTCGGAGAACTGTTTCTAAGCGATGTAATTAAAAAAGGAGTCTTTGATCCCAAGGGCGATATAATCGGCCGTGTAAGGGACCTGATTGTGGTGAAGGGAGACCCGCTTCCCGAAATATCTGCAATCATCGTTCATAGAAAAGGACATGCTTTTTTAATTAACTGGTCGGCAATCAGTATCTTTAACAAGCGGATCATATCTAGCTTCCTCTATGCCGATGCATTGCAGGATTACTCGTATCCCAAAGAAGACCTGCTCGCGTCCCGCGACATCCTCGACAAGCAGATAGTTGATGCCAATGGAGCAAAGGTAGTCAGGGTAAATGATATTAGGCTTGAAGGCTACAATGGCACGGCCCTGCTGGTAGCTGTGGACGTTGGCATGAGGGGCATTCTCAGGAGGCTTGGCGTCGAAAACAGCAGCGAGGATGTTCTGAGGTTCTTTAATTCCGAGCTCTCTTATAATCTCATAAGCTGGAACTACCTGCAGCCCTTAAGACCTGAACTCAATGCAATCACGCTGACAGTGCCGAGACAGATGCTTTCAGAGCTCCATCCCGCAGATCTTGCCGAACTAATCAGCCAGGTATCCCGTGAGGAAGGCGCTAATCTGTTTAAAGACCTTGATATAGAAACAGCCGCCGAGGCCCTTTCGGAAATGAAGCCTGAAAGGCAGGCCGAGATCATTAATTCGATAGATACCGAAAAGGCGGCCGATATTCTCGAAGAGATGCAGCCGGACGAGGCAGCCGACGTACTGAGCGATCTGCCGACAGAAAAAGCAAAAGAGATTCTCGAAGCCATCGACAAGGAAGAGGCCGATGACATACAGGAACTTCTTGGCCATGAAGAGGACACAGCAGGCGGCCTGATGACAAATATCTTCATTGCTTATCCTCCTGACCTGACAGTGGCCGAGACGCTTAACAGGTTTAAAAAAGATGCTGAAGAGATAGAGACGGTCTATTACATTTATGTCATTGACGAGAAAGAAAAGCTAATCGGCGTGACGTCACTAAGGGACCTTCTGATTGCGGGTCCGGACCAGAAACTGTCAGAGATTATGGAGACCAAGCTTAAAACCGTATCGCCCGAAACTGATGATATGGTAGCTGCAGAAATCATCTCAAAATATAATGTCGTGGCCCTGCCTGTTGTAGACTCGGACAATATACTGCTCGGTATCGTGAGCGTTGATGATGTTATAGACATTATCCTGCCGCCTGCTGCCAAGCGCGGCAGGAGAAAGGTATGAAACGCTGGAAGACATTCCTGGTCTTTCTTGCAGTTATGGGGCCCGGAATTATCACGGCGAATATCGACAACGATGCAAGCGGAATCACAACATATTCTGTAGCGGGCGCCCGCTTTGGCTATGATCTCCTCTGGACGCTTATTCCGACAACGATTGCACTCGTAGTAGTACAGGAGATGTGCGGCCGCATGGGAGTGGTCACAGGCAAGGGGCTGGCGGATCTCATCAGAGAGAATTATGGAGTAAAGGCAGCGTTTTTCATGATGGTCGGCCTCTTTATCGCAAACTTCGGAAATACAGTCGCTGATTTTGCGGGCTGGGCCGCGAGTATGGAAATACTGGGTATCAGCAAATATGTTGCCGTCCCCTTCGGAGCTCTCGCGATATGGATACTCGTAGTAAAAGGCAGCTACAGGGTTATTGAAAAGGTCCTTCTGTTTGCATGTCTGATTTTTGTGGGATATATTATTTCGGGAATCATGGCGAAGCCGGACTGGGTGGGTGTATTCAAAAGCACGGTGATGCCGAATCTGCACTGGAATGCAGAGTATATCTATCTCAGCATCGGCATCGTCGGTACAACAATCACGCCCTGGATGCAATTTTACCTGCAGTCGTCTATCGCTGAAAAAGGCATAAAGACAGAGGACTATAAGGCATCCAGAATGGACGTAATAATTGGGTGCTCGATTACTGACATTATCAGCTTCTTTATCATCGTTACATGTGCTACTGTTTTGTACCCGAACGGCATCAGGGTTGAGGAGGCAGCAGAAGCGGCCCTCGCTCTCAAGCCTTTTGCGGGTGATTACGCGTCATTCATATTCGCGCTATCCCTCGCAAATGCTTCCATACTCGGAGCCATTATTGTTCCTCTTGCAACCGCCTATTATATCTGCGAGGCCATGGGATGGGAAGCCGGAGTAAATAAATCCTTCAGGGATGCCCCGCAGTTCATGGGCATCTATACCGTAATGATTGCGGCCGGAGCCCTGGTTGTCCTGATTCCGAATGCGCCGCTCGTCTTCCTGATGGTATTGTCCGCGGTCATCAACGGACTTATCCTGCCATTTGTGCTGGTTTATGTTATAAGGCTTATCAATAACAGAAAGATAATGGGCGAATTTGTAAACTCCAGAAGTTATAATATAATCTCCTGGTTAACTATTGGAGCGGTCGCATTGCTTACGGTGCTGTTCGTACTTGCGACTGTATTCCCCATTGTATAAATACTGAAGTGGCGGGAGCAGGAATTGGTTAAGACAATAGAATGGAAAGATAACAAGGTTGTGATGCTCGATCAGAGCAAACTGCCGAACGAAGTGGCTTATATAACCTGTACTGATCATCACAGAGTAGCCGAGGGCATCAAACGACTGGAGATCCGGGGTGCTCCGGCAATCGGCATCGCTGCAGCCATGGGCATAGCTCTTGGCGCCCAGGGAATAAAGGCAGAGAATTTCGAGGAATTTACCGAGGGGCTACAGCCAATCTTTGACGCCATGATCAGCACACGCCCGACTGCGGTAAATATCCATTGGGCCGTAGAGCGTATCAAAAGATACCTCTTCCAAAATAAAGAAGAAACGGTCGATCACCTTAAAAAGCTTCTCATTATGGAGGCCAATAAGGTACTGGAAGATGACATTTCGATTAACAGGGCAATCGGTCAATGGGGGGCCGCGTTTATCAGGGACGGTGACACCATATTGACCCATTGCAATGCCGGAAGCCTGGCAACCGGCGGTTATGGCACTGCTACAGCAGCTATGCTCGTTGCGCAGGAGCAGGGAAAGCGAATACATGTGATCGCGGATGAAACAAGGCCTGTGCTACAGGGGGCCAGGCTGACGGCATGGGAACTCATGCAGGCGGGCATACCGGTTACGCTCATCACAGATAACACCGCCGGCGCACTGATGAAAAAGGGCATGATAGATCTCGCCATTGTCGGCACGGACCGCACGACCAGGAATGGCGATGTGGCGAATAAAATAGGGACCTATACGGTTGGAGTGCTCTGCCGGGAACACGGGATACCCTTTTATGTGGCAGCCCCACTGAGCAGCATAGATTTCAAGATGTCCAGCGGGGACCTTATCCCCATCGAAGAACGCGATGCTGATGAGGTTACAACCATAGGCGGCCGCAGGATCGCCCCTGAAGGCGTACATGTCATAAATCTGGCCTTTGATGTCACACCCGCGAAATATGTCACTGCCTTCTTTACTGAAAAAGGCGTCTTCCGTCCGGGAGACCTTAAAAAACTGATGCGGGAGGATATCGATCTCGAGTCGATACGCTTAAAAAACATATGAAGGCAGAAGAGATATTCGTTTATTACGCACCCGAGCTGAAAACAGTAGAAGATGAACTCCTCGCTATCTTTGACAGCGCTACAGTACTTATCCCGATTATAGGCAAACATATTATCAACGGCGGCGGGAAGAGAATCAGGCCGCTTTTCCTGCTCATGGCCTCCGATCTTTGCGGCTATCGGGGCAAAGACCGCGCACTGTTCGGGGCGATTATCGAGGCGATACATACTGCGTCGCTGCTTCATGACGATGTCATTGATGAGGCCGAAACAAGAAGAGGCAAGACTTCTGCCCATAAGATATGGGGCAACCACGTCGTGGTGCTGGTAGGCGATTATCTCTATTCGAACTCTCTAAGACTCGCTGTGTCAAAGCAGAACCAGAAAATAATGGAGACCCTGTCAGAAGCGACTACCCGAATGACCGAAGGGGAAATACTTCAGCTGAACAAAACCGGCGATCCGTCTATAACCCTGGATGATTATTACAAGATCATTTCTGCCAAGACAGGCATTCTCATCTCTGCGGCCTGCAGGATAGGGGCCGTGCTTGCCGGACAGACGGACGAGGTTGAAAAGGCGCTTGCGGAGTTTGGGCTGAAAACCGGCATCGCTTTCCAGCTGGCCGACGATATACTCGATTATATAGCCCTGCAGGATGATTTGGGCAAGAAACTCGGCAAGGACCTGGAAGAGGGGAAAATAACCATGCCGATGATTCATCTTCTCAAGGTTGCGCCATCTGCCGAAAAACTGGAGGTCATTAAAATAATAGAAGAAACGGCGGGCTCAGGCTGCACAAAGATCACCGCAGCAAAAAGGAAAGCCAATCTCAAGAGGATAACATCACTATTCGTGAAGTATAACGCCATAGAAGAATCTTTTGAAATTGCACGCGGTCTTGTAGAAGAAGCAAAGTCCAAACTTTCACTCCTGCCTGATTCCGACAGCAAACGGGCCATCCTCGCCATGGCGGACTATACATTGCAGAGGAGGAAATGAGATGCACCCCTATGCAAAACTCGCGAAAAGTGCGGTTGAGGAATATGTAAGGAACGGACTGATCCTGAAAGTCCCGGCCGATATCTCCCAGGACATGAAAAGGCGTGCGGGTGTTTTCATATGCCTGAAATCTGGTGGTCAACTCAGGGGCTGCATAGGAACATTTCAGCCCTGCCGGAATAACCTGTACGAAGAAATAGTGCGCAATGCCATCTCCGCTTCAACCGAAGACCCGCGTTTCTCTCCAGTAACACCAAGGGAGCTTGACGATCTGGCGTATACTGTCGATATTCTTTCCGAACCAGAAAAGATATCGGACCTTTCCGAACTGAACCCCGGGAAATATGGAATTATAGTATCAAAAGGCAGCAGGAGGGGCCTGCTTTTACCCGATCTGGAGGGTGTGGATACGGTAGAGCAGCAGATCGAGATAACAAAGATGAAGGCCGGCATTGATCCCCTTGAATCCGACATAGTTATCCATAAATTCCTGGTTGAGCGTTATGTATAAAACGAAAAGGAAACATTTCCCTGCGGACCTAGTCTATTCCGGCGAAAAGAAAGCAGCATGATTAGAGGTGAAAAACGGCGGTTCGTTTTTCAGTATCGCCGAGATTTCGGACTGCCGTTTGAATTCTCCCTCAATAAACTGCCGGACTTTCTTCCTGTTCCATCCATCGGGATGCTCGAAATCGCAATAGAGGGAGAGGTCGCCCTCATAGAAGCTGCTTGTTTCAAGTGACTCTGCAGCCTTACAGCCAGCAGGCATATTAAAAAGGGCAAGGTTAAGGAAACTGATTTCAGCGCTGTGCCGAACTGTAAAATCGAGTGTCTTTCGAGCCCCGTAAACTGTTTCCTCAGGTGTGCCAAACAACAGATAAACATAAGAAGCGATACCCGCCTTTTTAAGTGTCTTGAGCGCAAGTGATGCTGTCTCGAGATCAATCCCTTTCTGCATGCGGTCGAGCACATTCTGGTCACCTGATTCGATGCCGAGTTTGAGCATTACGCACCCGGACCTTTTCAAAGCCATGCAGAAATCGATGTCCGTTAATTCCTTATCGATCCTCGCAAAGCCATACCAGCGTGCTCCAGGGGGACCTTCAATCAGGGCCTTCATAAGTGACGGACTGATTGAATTGTCGAGTAAATGGACCAATGCGGGCCGATGCCGTATCACAAGAGAAGAAATATCCTCTCTTGCCCTCTGACTGCCTACAGGCAGATAACAGTTACCCTCGGCCTTTTCAGGACAGAATGAGCAGCGGTTCCAGAAACATCCGCTCGAACCGCTATATGGAAGTATTGGGCCGGGCGACATATAGTCAGTGTTATATAAAGAGCCATAATCAGGCGTATAGTGCGCATTTCTGCCGTCGTTAATGCCGCCAAGGGCAAGTATCGCATTCTCTCCGGGGCCATCGACTAAATGGTCGATAAGCCCCGTAAAGGGATCATTCCAGCAAGGGCTTCGCAACCATGAAGTAACCAGTCCACCGCCGCATGCCAGTGTTATCCAGGGATATTCCCGTCTCAGAAAACCGAGCATGGCAAAAGTAGTCAATGCCTGACTGAGGTAGCTAAGAGAAAATCCGACTATGGCAGGCTGCGACTGTTCCACAAGCGAGGGAAGACGCCTGCTGAAATATGGATAGAAGGCATTCATCTCAGGCATCTCAGCCGCTTTTAACAGGTCTCCGCTGCGCAAAGGTGAAAGCATTTGATCCTGATAGTTCGAAAGGCTGAGCTTTATCGAATCCAGATCGACCGAGCGTTCAAGGACACGATTAACGTCCATAACAGCGCGCCTGTAACGATCGATTGATTGATAGGTACCGCGGTCTTTCAGGGCGCAAAGATTCTTATTGAAATTGCGCATGGCCCTTCGGGTCCATGTATCGAAATTGTCCTTACGATTATTGACAGCAGCTTCCATGAGAAACAGAAGTCCTTCAAGGTTCGCATCAAGCACAGTATGCTTTACTGAGTGAAAATTCAGGGCACCAGAGAGTTTAGCGATGCCGCCTGAAGGCTCACAGGGCTTTGCAACAGGAGGATAGATGAGTATCATATTTCTGACCGGGGATTCAGTATCGCGGCAACAGAAGATAAAAGCAACATTAGCATGAGATATTGTAAGCCTATTCATGGGGAGAGTTCCAGCACAGCAGGTGAAATCTACTGGCAGCGTGCGGGATTTAATCGGATTGTTGCAATCTCAAGCCGATTGAAAGTGCTACTGCTATCCACTCTGCCAAGCTGTCTTAAGAAAGCTGGAAAATGCAGATTATTTGTGCTACTATTACAGAAGCGGAAAGTCGAATGCTGCACGGGGCATGCAGATTCTAATGTCTAAGATATATCGATAACGGGGGGGCAGGGTATGATCATTTCCGTAAAAGAATACTTTTCGCTAATAAGGGACAGGGATTATCTCTCAATTCTTTGTTTTCTCGTCTTTCTTCTTTCATTACTGGGCGTAGCATTCAAGATGTTAAGCATAAGGGATACGGGTCTGTTCGCGATGACTTTTATTCTCAGTCGCTTACTGTTTGCTTATAGGACTGAAGTCGCATATGATACCCTGTCAGAACAGCTGAGTGGGATAATGGACAAAGAAAGGAAAAGGGCCGGATTTGAAAGTGGAAACCTGAGCCTGCTTTTAGAGAAAGAACTTCCCGGAATTAACAAAGCAGCGAAAAATAAATACATGCAGGAACTCGAAAGTGAAATGGAAGTGGAGTTAAGTCCTGCCGGTCATTACATTTTCTACCCAAACAAAGTATATAAGCAGCCGGGGAAAGATCGCCGTCGCAGACAGTTCTGATAGTTAGTTCATAAACGAAGGAGATGCCAATGATTCCCGATATTTTTAACTACAGCACGAGTTTCTTGAATCCGGCCCTGAAATTGCTGGTTCCGCTCCTTTTTCTGCTGGGGACCTATTTTAGCGACAAGGCAATGCGGCGCTATACCGGCGAGATTCGAAAGCTCATGAAGGCCCTTACTATAGTTGGGACGGCAGGTTTCCTGGCCAACCTGTTTCGTTATATGGCGGACGTTCTGGCTGTTTCATGGAAGTGGGGCGAAAGCCTGGCGATGCTTATGTTTGTTGTTGCAAGTCTCTACGCGGCCTGGTATGCTGCCGGACCGCTGCTTAAGTTCATGCAGCAATTGCTGCACCCAGAAACAGCAACAGGAGGAGACCGATGACCGGAATTTTTGACTATGACTCGAGCTGGCTGAATCCGGGATTGAAGATAATTATCGTAGTGCTCTACCTGGTGATGGCATATGGGTATATTCGCGCCCGGCAGATGTATACCGGGGACCTCTACCGGATTTTTTCCCTTCTGTTCTGGATGGGGACTGTAGGCGCCTTTGCGGCGCTTCTTCGCTATTTTGATCACGGCACTTCTTTTGGGTTTACCAAGGAATTATCCCTCAAATGGTTCCAGAGCCTGGGTTATGTAGTGCAGGCCATTCTGTTTGTGTTGGCTGTCAGGCTGATATCCAAAGGAATCGTGCCTGAAATCCGTGAGCAGAAGTCTGATAAACGGCATTCGTAAGGATGATGGCAGAGGTTTGAGCATTTCAAACAGGAGGCATTCAAATGGAACTTTATGAACAGGTGATAAACGAAGTGCGCCCGTTTCTTCCGCGCAGTGAAGACGTGGGGCGTTTTGTTGAGCGCCAGTGTCGTTCACACCTTAATATCGAGCCTGCTGCGCTGAGCGCGGCCCATCTTCCTGAACTGGCACGGTGGATAAGTATCTCGATCGGGTTACTGATACCCAAAGAGAAGGCGCTCTTGTTGCGGCAAAATATAGAGCGTCTCGGATGAATTGGTTATTTATTGCTGAGAGGAATACAGCTTTTAGCCGATAACCTTTTTTACCCTTCCAATAACTCCATTCTCCAGCCGTACTTTTATACCATGCGGATGTGTCGCCGAATTAGTCAAAAGGTCTCTGACAACACCCCCAGTGAGTTTACCAGTCCTCTGGTCCTGCTTCTGGACAACTTCCACCAGAAGGCCCGGCTTTATATCTGAACGTCTTGAGCCATCCATAGATTATCGCTTAAAGACGCAGCCTGCCCGGATTTTCATGCCACGACGGCCCTATTAAAAGTGCCGCTTTTGCCGCCGCTTTTTTTGAGCAGCATAATATCGGATATGACCATCTCTTTGTCGACCGCCTTGCACATATCATAGATTGTAAGTGCAGCAACAGACGTGGCAGTAAGTGCTTCCATCTCTACGCCAGTCTGTCCGGTCAGTCTGACAGTAGATTTAATGTTGATTCTGCTCTGTTTCGCGTTTAAGGTGAACTCTATCACAACAGACGATATATTGAGGGGATGGCACATCGGTATCAGGTCAGAGGTTTTCTTTGCTGCCATTATTCCTGCTACCCTGGCAACGCCAAGAACATCCCCCTTGCCCATCATCCCCTTTTTGATAAGCTTAAGGGTCTGGGCTTTCATGAGAACTGATCCGCAGGCAACAGCCTCACGCAGAGTCAGAACCTTATCGCCCACGTCCACCATCGTCGCCTTGCCCTCTTTGTCGAAATGGGTCAGCTTCACGAGACCTCCTCGTTCTGCTTCAAGAATGGTTAAAGGTTATTAATATAATCAGAACGGAGACCAAGCCGGGCTTGCTGACCTGAAGCCGCGCGGCGTTATCCGGCGCAGACCTTCACCGTTGGCCCTGATAACAAAAATTCCCTTTGAGCCGTCATGGGTAGAAGAAAAGACTATATAACGGCCATCCGGAGAAAAAGAGGGGTCTTCATTGTTGCCGTCCCTGGTAACCTGGTTCAAGCCTGTTCCATCAGGCTTGATAGTGAAGAGCTGGTTCCTGCCACCAATCTGGCTGGCAAATACTATCATATCTCCGGCGGGCGACCATGCAGGAGACGTGTTATAGTTTCCTTCGAAGGTCAATCTCCTGGTATTGTATCCCTGGATATCTGAAATATAAAGTTGTGGAGCACCAGTGCGGTTTGACACGAAGAGGATCGAATTTCCGTCAGGCGATACTGCAGGCGACACATCTATCCATGGAGTCGCAATCAGTCTGCGCGGGGCGGTGCCCCCTATGTTTCCAATCGCTATATTTGCGTTGCCGTCCCTTGAGGAAGAGTATACGAAGCGCCTGTTGTCAGGAAAGAAATTGCCCACTATGCTGAGACCCGACAAAGGCACATTTGTGTTAAGCTCCGTACCGGTATTGATATCGTACACATAGATGCCCCATTTGCGGCTTTTCTCTGACGAATAAAGCAGCTTTGTCCCGTCAGGCGACCAGCGGGGCGCAAGCATGATGCCGGCCCTGGGTCCGAGAGATCTCATGCGATCTCCATCAAAGTCCATCACGTACAGCAGTCTCGATCCCGGCTTTTCCGAGACAAAAGCAATTTTGGACCTGAAGATGCCCTGCTGGCCGGTCAATATTCTGTAAATGTCATTGGCAATCATGTGAGAAAGTTGCCTCAGTATATCGCGCTTTGCGGTATACTCTTTCCTCAGTACCTCCCTGCCGTCAGTAACATCAAATGCCCTGATTGAAATATCAATCGAGTTCGCACTCGATGAAGTTACAACTCCCTTGACAACCATCTCGACGCCGAGTCCCTTCCAGCTCATTACGGTAAACGGCTGATCCGGCCTCTCTATTTGAGCAGCATCTTCAAGGCAGTCGAAGAGTCCGGTAAACATCATGTCGGCTTTGACTATATCTGAAACGTCCTTTGCTCCTATGAAGGGCTGAATGGCTATGGGCAGTTTTTTTACACCAGGAGATGTGATGTTCAAATAAATCTTTTCTGCAGAAGATGGCGTTATAAAAAAAGCGATCAAAAAAATAAAAGTTATGGTCGACAAAAATCTTTTTATCATATTTAGTTGCCTTTCTTAGGATCGAATAAAACGCTTCGCTCTATCTCGATTGGTGAACGCGGAAGCGGTGAAGATGCTGTTATTGCCCTCAGGGCTTCTCTGTCAAATAATGGATTGCCCGATTTCTTCTCCCATCCAAGTACGGTAATTTCTCCGCTCCGTGCAATCCTAATATTTATGATAGCCACCAAATTCCGATTTTTGTTGAGAAAGTCGGCGTTTGCCCAGTTCCTGTTTATTATGCCAGTAATTATATCATCATATGTACCGCCGCCGGAGGCTGAATTTGTCGCAGTGCGGGCACTGCCTTTTGATATGCTGACCTGTCTGCGAGCCGAAGCAATGCGCTCCACTCTTTTCTTTGCTTCAAGCGCTGCTATCCTCTGATCCGCTATGCTTTTTTTTGGCTCGGGCTTTGGTGGTGTGAGCGTCGTACCGGCCTCTTCTTCTACCGGCGCCGGGGTCTCCTCCTCGGGCGCTTCAACGTTTCCCTTAGATGTTGACTCCACCAGGGATACGACCATTGATACGCTCTTATGGCTCGGTGCTCCGAAAAGAATATATATGGCAACAGCAATAAAAAAAAACGAATGCAGCCCTAGAGAATAATAAAAAGAGCTATTTATGAAATCATCTCTCATCGAAGTGAAATCTTCGGCTCTGTCACCATCCCAAGTTTTTCTATCCCAGCCTCCTTGATATCACTCATAATCTCTATAACAGTGCCATAAGGAACATCTTTGTCGGCCTTGAGGAAAACATTCGGGTTTCGCTTGCTAATAGCCGTCAGCTTACCCATCATGTCGGACTTTGAAGTAGGCTGATCATTCATGAAGAGCGAGCCGCCTTTCTTTATTACGATTGTCAGCCTTTCCTCAGGCGGCAGGTCCTTGCCCTTGGCTCTGGGAAGATTGACATCGATCCCCTGCTGCATGAGCGGGGCGGTTACCATGAAAATGATAAGCAGAACCAGCATAACGTCTACCAGCGGCGTTACGTTGATCTCTGAAAGAGCTGTTCTATGCCGTTTAATCTTCATGATCAGCTGAGGATATAATCCACGAGTTCCTCAGAAAAGTCCTCCATGGTTATTATCATCGTGTTGGCCCGACTGAGATAATAATTGTAAAAAATGACGGCCGGTATAGCGGCAACAAGACCCATTGCAGTCGTTACAAGTGCCTCAGCAATGCCGGGAGCCACTACCGCGAGCGATGCCGAGCCTGCCGCGCCAATACCTGTAAAGGCATTCATTATACCCCAGACTGTTCCAAATAGTCCGATAAACGGCGTCGTAGTTCCTGTCGTAGCAAGAAAATGCAGGTATCTCTCGGTTCTGGCCGCCTCAAGGGTGGCATATCTCTTGAGCATCCTGCGCAGTTCCTGTTTATCGGAATATACTTTTTCCGCATATACCGATTTGAACAGCCTCGCAATTGGGCTCAGTTCAAACCTTTTCGCGGCCGTAAACAGCTCTTTCGGATTTCTGGTCGAATTGTATGTCCTCATGAAGATCTGGCTCTCGCTGTCGGCCTTTGAGAAGAGGCGCCATTTGTAGAAGATGATCGTCCACGAAACGATCGAGAAGACCAGGAGTATTATGAGCACGCCTTTTACAACGAGCCCGGACTGAAGAATCATTTGCAATACAGACTGTTCCATTTCGCCTCCTTATAAGGTTTAAATGTAGCCAAAAAAAGGGTTAAAAGTCAAATATTACGAAGAGTTGCGCGATGGGAACAGCGCTACGACGTTATTGATTTTTAGCGGATGTGTCAGGTATTCTGAACAATGGCTTTGAGCAAAACTATCAATTCCTTTAAAGATAAAAACATCCTGATTATCGGCGACATTATACTTGACCGCTATATCTTCGGCAAAGTAAACAGGATATCTCCTGAGGCGCCGGTGCCTGTTGTGGACGTGTCCCGCGAAACTTTTCTCCTGGGCGGCGCTGCCAATGTGGCCAATAACATTATCGCGTTAGGGGGGAAAGTCACTGTATCAGGGGTAATCGGCAAAGACCGCGCAGGCGATGTTGTCAGGGAGCTGCTTACGGAATCGGGCATAAACAGCAATGGACTCGTTGAGGACAATCGCCCGACGACAGTAAAGTCGCGCGTCATTGCGCACAATCAGCAGGTGGTGAGGTTCGACCGCGAAGACTGCAGGAAGCTGGACGGCAGGGCGTTAACAAAATTTCTCGAATATATAAAAAAGGCCCTTCCTCAGTTCGATGCGGTGATTATTTCAGACTATAAGAAGGGAGTGGTCACCGCCGCCCTGGTAAAGGCTGTAGTGAAATTTGCAAAACAGAAAAAGATCTTTGTGGCCGTGGACCCCAAGGTGGGCCATTTCCATCTTTACAGGGACGTTTCGATAATAACCCCGAACCTTATGGAGGCTTCGCAAGGCTCGGGCATAGATATAAAAGATGAAAGCAGTCTGCTTAAAGCGGGCAAAACTTTGCTCACAAGGCTCTCGTGCATGTCTGTCCTGATCACCAGGGGTGAAGAAGGCATGAGTCTCTTTGAACGCGATGCTGCCAAAGGTGTGAAAGTTACGCATATCCCTACTGTTGCAGTAAAGGTGTTCGATGTCACCGGCGCCGGAGACACTGTCATAGCGGCTTTCACTCTCGCCCATGCTGCAGGGGCCACGCTTCGTGATGCGGCCATAATATCGAACCACGCTGCCGGCATAGTTGTAGGCGAAGTCGGCACCGCGGTTGCCACACCAGAAACATTGCTACAGTCTCTCAGGGAACATAGTTAGATATATTCATGCCTAAAGCCATCGCTCTATATTCCGGGGGGCTCGACAGCACCCTATCAGTCCTGATCATGAAAAGACTCGGTGTTGATGTTATGCCGATTCTCTTTGTGACTGATTTCGGGTGCTCTGTTTCCCGAAGATCCGGTGGCAAGCCGACCTTCCCTGCTACCGAGCCCCTCGGCTTCAGTATCGAGAAGCATTATATCGGTGAAGAATTTCTGAAGCTTGTCAAGAACCCGAAATTCGGACATGGAAAGAACATGAATCCCTGCATTGACTGCAAGGCCCTGATGCTGAAAGAGGCGAGAAAATTAATGGAAGAGCGCTGCGCTGATTTCATTATCACAGGCGAAGTGCTGGGGCAGCGGCCCATGAGCCAGAGAAGGGACACCTTCCCAAAGATAGAGAAAGAGGCCGGAGTTGTTGGGCTGGTGGTCAGGCCGCTATGCGCGAAACTGCTTAAACCTTCGCTGGCCGAAGAAAAAGGCCTTATAGACAGAGATAACCTCTACGCATTTTCGGGCAGGTCCAGAAAACCGCAGATAGCGCTGGCATCCGAACTCGGCGTTACCGAATATCCTCAGCCTGCCGGCGGCTGTTTGCTTACGGACCCGATATACTCTTACAGGCTGAGGGAACTGCTTGCTCGAAATCCTTCTCCATCAATGAGAGAAATACAATTCCTCAGGCTCGGCAGGCACTTCAGGACGAGTGACGGGTTTAGTATTATCGTCGGCAGGGATGAACAAGAAAATGCCGAGATTGAAAAGATGATAATGCCGGAGGATTATGCCCTGCAGCTTACCGTTGATTACGGGAGCCCGTTTGTGGTTGCGGAGGCAGGGATTTCGGAAGAAGGACTCAATCTGGCTGCCGGGCTCTGTGTTCGCTATTCTTCGGCCAGACGCGAGCGCCTTGTACCCGTCCAGATTGTACAAAATGAGACAACTGAAATCGTTCAGGCCTCGCCGGCGGGTGAGCGCGAGATCGAACAATTCATGATACAGCCGCCGGATGTGCGCGATTGATTATGCTATACTGATGAATAAAACCATATTGGGCCGATAATCATCCGGCCGGAGAAGAGAAGAACATGTCATACAAGATCAGCAAGGCCCAGTTCGATAAGGTAGTAGCGCTTCCGGGGCCTCAACGATATTCCTACTTCATTTCCAAAGTAAGTGACTGGCAGGAGATCTGGACACTCAATTCACCCAATGGCATTGTGACGCTGGGTGATGAGGAGGGAAAGGTCTGTGTGCCGCTGTGGCCCCATCCCGACTACGCAAACGCGCTTGTCAAGGACACCTGGAGTGACTGCCTGCCCGAAAAAGTGGACATTGAAACCTTCATGGAGAAATGGATTAAAAAAACAAACCAGGCCGGATATTTGTTTGCGGTCTTCCCGATATCAGATCAACAGGGAGTCGTAGCCTCACCAGAAAGACTGCATGGTGATCTTGCCAGGGGCATTGAAGGCAACAAGAAAAAACGTCCTGCTTAGGCGGAGTAACTGAATTATACTCTCAATTTCCAGCAGTTCTATAGCCTTATCAGCACGCCCTTTTCTTTCAGATATTCTTTTGCCTGCATTATCGAGTATTCGCGGTAATGAAAGATGGATGCGGCAAGCACAGCGTCTGCCCTGCCGGCTGTAAAACCCTCATAGAGATGCTCCAGGTTGCCGACGCCGCCAGAAGCGATTACCGGAATTGATACTGCTTCAGAGATCGTCCTTGTCAATGCAATATCATACCCGTTCTTTGTGCCGTCCCTGTCCATGCTGGTAAGCAATATTTCCCCGGCACCAAGCTCCTCCGCCTTCTTCGCCCATCTTACCGCATTAATCAGCTTCATCTTTCGACCGCCATGGGTCGAGAGCGCCCAGGTCGGACCCGTGACAGGAGGGGTCAGTATCAGGTCTCTGAGATCAGCATCAGAAAACCAGTCTTCTCCGGTTGAGTCAACGGGGACCTCATCGACCTGCTTGGCGTCTATGGCAACGACTATGCATTGAGTTCCGAAACGTTCGGCCGCGCGGCTGATAAAATATGGGTCCTGAATGGCAGCTGTATTGAGCGATACTTTGTCGCAACCCGCGTTAAGCAGGTTGCGTATGTCTTCGAGTGTCCTTATCCCCCCGCCGACTGTCAGGGGCATGAATACGTCATTGGCGGTTTTTTCGACAACATCTATGATGGTCTTTCGTTTTTCGTGTGACGCGGTGATGTCAAGGAATACGAGTTCGTCGGCGCCTTCTCTGTCGTAATATACGGCATTATCTACCGGGTCTCCGGCATCCCTGAGATTCAGGAAGCTGACTCCCTTGACCACCCTCCCGTCCATGACATCAAGGCAGGGGATGATCCTTTTGGCTAACACTTGGCCTCCGATACCCGGATGGCCTCCTGCAGGTCGAGCGCGCCTGAATAAATGGCCTTGCCGGTAATGGCGCCCCAGAGGCCCTGTATCGCAACAAGATTTCTTATATCTTCTATAGACGATATACCACCCGAAGCAATTACAGGAATTTTAAGGCCTGAGACCATTATCCTGACTGCTTCAAGGTTCGGTCCGGTCATCATCCCGTCTTTCGAGATATCAGTATAAATAATTCCGGCGCATCCCAGGTCCTGCATCCTTAGCGCAAGATCAAAGGCCTTGACCGAGGTAACTTCAACCCAGCCCTTTACCGCCACATCGCCGTTCTTTGCGTCAATGCCGACCAGCACCCTGCCGGGATACCTTGCGCAGGCCGTCTTTACCAGGTCAGGTTTTTCTATTGCCACTGTTCCGAGAATAATCCTGTTGATACCTTCTGAGAGCAGGAGATCGATCCTGGCGAGCGTACGAATGCCTCCGCCGATTTCAATATCTATATCGATTGCCCTTCTGATCCGGATAATGCTTTCGAGGTTTTTCTGGCTGCCGGTAAACGCGCCATCCAGATCAACGATATGCAATCGCAGCGCTCCCATTGCCTGCCACTTGAGCGCGGTCGCAACCGGATCGTCGGAATAAACGGTGGAGTCATCCTTCTTGCCTTGCAGCAATCTGACGCAGAGTCCATCCTTTAGGTCTATTGCGGGAATCACCAACATTGTATACTATAACAAAAAGAGGGCAAAGCATGTTGGGGGCAGCTTGATAACAAAAAAATCCTTGATGGCCGTCTGTATGGCGTCATTATTTCTCATCGGCGGTTCTGTTGCTACCGCTTTAACAATACCAGAGAGGCTCGAGTATGATCTGACGTGGGCCGGCATACTGGCCGGAACAGCCGTGCTTGAGGTGAAAGACACCGGTTCGGACATACAATTTATTTCGCGGGCCATATCTTCTCCGGTCGTGACTGTTTTCTATAAGGTTGAGGATACTGCGGTCAGCTCTCTTAGGAAGGTGCCGCACAAGACCTTGCCGGGAATACCCTACAATTACAGGGTGAAGATGGCTGAAGGTTCGAGCAGAAAAGACAGAGAGGTTATCTTCGATCTGAAAGCGGGCAAGGCCACATTTATAAACCATCTGGAAAATGAGACGCTGTCATACGATGTCGGCGAATCTACGATGGATGCCCTCACCTGTTTCTTCCATGTCAGATATCTTCCGCTAAAAGTAGGAACGTCTGTCTATGCCCAGATATTTGACAACAAAAAGTATTACAGGGTCGAGGTTCAAGTATTGAAGAAGGAAGAGATTGAGACCCCGCTGGGCAAGTTCAATACGATCCTGATCAAGCCGATATTGCTTACAGAAGGAATATTCCAGCGAAAAGGCGATGTGCTTATCTGGCTCACGGATGATGGAAAGCGGCTTCCTGTGCTGCTTAAGACCAAGGTAAAGATCGGCGCGATAATGGCGACCCTCACCGGCGGCATATATTAATCTCCTCAAGCTTGTACCTGTCTTTGGAGGCTCTGAATCTTGGCTCGCCAAATGTGCTCAGGTACCTTAATCTAATACAGATTCGAAAATAAGCAGAATCTCTTTCCAGAGAAGCAACTCAAAGACTGCGGCGCCCCTTCGATCCTATCGCCTCCCAAGACAGCGGTAAGTTAAATCAATCTTAGAAGGCTAGGGTGGCCGACTCGATGTCTCGGTGTGACCTTCCTTTCGATTATAAACAGACGATAATGATCTGCGTCTTTCAGAAAAATGCGGTTGTCAAAGTGAAGTAGTCTTATTCAGCGAGACAAGAGGCAGGTGCGCTTGCCGTGTCAAATATACGAATATTGCCTCCATGATGCAAAGTCAACTAACTTGACATGATTCGTATAAAGTATTATCATATAAATGAGTAAAAGAACAGGGGAGAATTATATGACTGCAGGTGTAAAGGACTACTATAAAGTGCTCGGTGTCAGCAAGGACGCAAGCCAGGATGACATAAAAAAGGCCTATCGCAAGCTGGCCAGAAAGCATCATCCTGACCTTAATGCTGGCAACAAGCAGGCTGAAGACAAATTCAAGGAGATAAGCGAGGCCTACGATATCCTGGGCGACGCGAAGAAACGCGCTGAGCATGACAGGGGCGGCCAGTTTAACTTTGATAATCATGGAGGTTACGGCGGATTCGATTTTGGCGGGGGCGGCGGCAGAGCCGGAGCAGGAACTGCAGACTTTTCCGACATATTCGGTGATCTTTTTGGTGGTAGATATTCACAAGAGCCTGAACAAAGCCGGGGTGAAGACCTTCTTATGCATCTCGATCTTTCGCTCGAGGAGGCCTTTACCGGAACTACGATGAATATTCCCCTGTCGCGGGCCGCGTCATGCAGTTCATGCGGCGGCACAGGCGCCGAGTCATTCGAGACATGTTCAAAATGCAAAGGCACCGGACATATACAGGGTGGTAAAGGCTTCATAAGGATGGCGCAGATCTGTCCTGATTGCGGTGGCAGGGGCAAAAAGGCCCTGGCTTCATGCAAAAAGTGTTACGGCAAGGGGTCTGCGAATCATGCGGAAACCATAAAGGTAAAGATACCCGCAGGCGCCGACGACGGCTCGGTGATAAGGCTCAAAGGCAAGGGGAATGCAGGGCGCGGTGGCCATTCAGGAGACCTTCTGATAGAGATTAGCCTCAGGCCGCATCCGGTATTCAAGAAAGACGGGAAGGACATTAATGTCCAGATCCCGGTCACCTTCGGCGAGGCGGCTCTCGGAGCAAAGATCGAAGTCCCGACGCTGGACGGCGCGTCTATGATGACCTTGCCTGCCGGCACCCAGGGCGGGCGGCGCTTCAAACTGAGTGGAAAGGGATATATAGCGACAAAATCAGGCCAGCGCGGCGACCAATTTGTGGAGATAAGGGTTGCGGTGCCTAAGGACATACCTGAAAAGGCTAAAGAGGCAATAAACGTAATTGAAGAGTTGTATAAAGAGAACCCGAGAAAGAAGATGGGGGAGAAAAAGTCATGGTAAGGCGAAAGAAAGATGCTGACAGGCCGCTATATCTGATAAGCGTCGTTTCGCAGATGCTTGAAGTGCATCCCCAGACATTGCGGCTATATGAACGGGAAGGCTTTGTCAGTCCAACGAGGATCAACCGCCAGAGACTCTATTCGGACATAGATGTCCAGAGGCTGCATCTGATCATTGAGTTGACCCGGGACCTGGGCGTCAACAGGGCTGGTGTCGACATCATATTGAGGCTGCGAAACAGGATCGAGGGCATGCAGAGAGAAATGGGCGCTATGATGGGGCTGCTGGATGAGGGTATTCGGAAGGAATTCGAAAGGCGACTGACGGCCCTGTTCAGCGAAGAGTAATCGGCGGTAAGTTGCTTTCAATCAGATTCGGATAAAATATAATCAGTTAACAGTTTGAATGCCAATGCTAAACAAGGCCACGCAAGTTTATGTGCAAATAGAGATGACAATTCTCAACTTGCACAATTAGGAGGATTTCTATATGAGAATGGATAAATTAACAATAAAAAGCCAGGAGGCCCTGCAGGAAGCTCAGGGGCTGGCCGAAAAAAAAGGCAATCAGCAGGTTGAGGTTGAACATCTCCTCTATGCAATACTCGGAGATGATGAAGGCATAGGTCCGCAACTCTTAAGCCGGGTAGGCGCGGATATTTCTGCCATCCGGGTCGATCTCGAAAAAGAAATCGAGAAGTTCCCCAAGGTTACAGGTGCGACCCCTATGGGGCAATTATACATGTCGCCCAGACTAAAGGCAGTGCTCGAAAAGGCCTTTGACGAGGCCCAGCACCTGACCGACGAGTTTATAAGCGTAGAGCATATCCTGATAGCCATTTTTAGCGACAAGGGGCCCGCTACGGATGTGCTGAAGCGCCACGGGGCTACTCGCGAGAATTTGATGGAAGCGATGAGAGAGATCCGCGGCGCGCACAGGGTAACTGATCCGAATCCGGAAGACAAATATCAGGCCCTTAAAAAATATGGTAAGGACCTTACCGAGCTCGCAAGAAAGGGGAAACTCGATCCGGTCATAGGCCGGGATGAGGAGATCAGGCGCGTGGTGCAGGTGCTGTCCCGCAAGACCAAAAATAACCCTGTCCTCATCGGCGATCCGGGTGTCGGCAAAACTGCCATTGTAGAAGGGCTGGCACAAAGGATGGTCGCAGGCGATGTACCCGAGACGCTGAAGAATAAAAGACTTATTACCCTGGATATGGGCAGTCTTGTGGCAGGTGCAAAATACCGCGGCGAATTTGAAGACCGTCTGAAGGCAGTTCTTAAGGAGATTGAACAGGCAGAGGGCAAGGTCATTACCTTTATAGATGAGTTGCATACCTTAGTAGGCGCCGGCGCTGCTGAAGGGTCAGTAGACGCATCTAACATGCTAAAGCCGGCCCTTGCGCGCGGCGAGCTGAGATGCATTGGGGCCACAACGATCAATGAATTCCGCAAATACATAGAAAAAGACCCGGCGCTTGAGCGCAGATTTCAGCCGGTGCTGGTGAAGGAGCCGACGTTAGATGATACGATATCGATACTCCGCGGCCTGAAAGAGCGTTACGAGATACATCATGGGGTCAAGATCAAGGATTCGGCGCTCATCGCAGCCGTTATGCTTTCTGACCGCTATCTTACTGAAAGGTTTCTGCCTGACAAGGCAATCGATCTGATAGACGAAGCGGCGGCAAAGCTGAGGATGGAGATCGACAGCATGCCGACAGAGCTGGACGAACTCGAGAGAAGGCTGCGTCAGATAGAGATTGAGAAGCGGGCACTGACGAAGGACGGATCAAAGGAATCAAAAGAAAAACTCAAAAAGCTTGCAAAAGAGTCAGCTGAGCTGCAGTCGAACCTGGACATCCTCAAGTCGCAGTGGATGAGAGAGAAAGAGATCATCAGGAAGATCAGGGACATCAAGGAGCAGATAGACCAGACAAAGATCGGGTCTGAACGGGCGGAAAGAGAGGGTGATCTCGCAAAGGCCGCTGAACTGAAGTATGGCAAGCTGATTGAACTTCAGCGTGAGCTCGAGAAAGAGAGCACTCATCTGGCAGAGACTCAGTCTGTGCGCAAGATGCTGAAGGAAGAAGTTGACGACGAAGACATAGCTGAAGTGGTCTCGAAATGGAGCGGCGTTCCGGTAACACGCATGCTCGAAAGCGAGGTCCAGAAGCTCATTCATATGGAAGACCGGCTCAGACAGCGCGTGGTGGGCCAGGAAGAGGCCCTGGGCGCGGTTGCTAATGCCATAAGGCGGGCCCGGTCAGGACTGCAGGACCCGAACAGGCCGATTGGATCTTTTATCTTCCTAGGACCTACAGGCGTGGGAAAGACTGAACTCGCCAAGGGTGTTGCAGAGTTTCTCTTTGACGACGAAAGCGCGATGATCCGCATCGATATGTCGGAGTATCAGGAGCGGCACACTGTTTCGCGCCTGATAGGAGCGCCTCCGGGCTATGTCGGGTATGAAGAGGGAGGGCAGCTTACCGAGGCAGTTCGCAGGAGGCCGTATTCGGTGGTCCTTTTCGATGAGATCGAGAAGGCGCATCCGGAGGTATTTAATACCCTTCTTCAGCTGCTCGATGACGGGCGTCTGACGGACGGCCACGGCCGCACTGTTGATTTCAGAAATACGGTTGTCATAATGACATCCAATATAGGGAGCGCGCATATCCAGGAGCTGCTTGAGGCTAGTGCAAAGAAGCCGGCTCATTGGAGCGGAGATGACAACAAGAAACTCAAAGACAGGGTGATGGATGATCTGAAGAAATTCTTCAGGCCCGAGTTTCTTAACCGCATCGACGAAATAGTCATCTTCAATGCCCTGAATACAGAACTGCTGAAGAAGATCGTCGACATACAGGTCGGGCGTATGAAGAAATATCTGATGGAAAAAAAGATAGACATAACCCTTACCGACAAGGCAAAGGAGCGTGTCGCTACAGCCGGGTTTGATCCTGTCTATGGGGCCAGGCCGCTGAAGCGTGCCATACAGAATGAGATACTGAACCCTCTAGCCATGAAACTGCTTGAGCGCGGTATCTCGGAAGGCGACATGATTCAGGTCGATTATGCTGATGAAAAGATGGTATTCAACAAAATTGGCACTGCGGCCCACATATAGTTCAGCCTGCAGCAAGTTAAAGAATATCGTCGCATAGAAAGGAGCAGCCCGGCACGCGATTATCTGGTATGCCGGGCTGTTTCATTGACAGAAGAACCTTGTTTTTGCAATAATAACAGGCTTCGAGGCTGGCAGGTTCACGTTGTCTGATCGGCCCGAAGCGCTGGTACAGGTTGCCGGTTCATAAAGGATTCCTGGGTAGCTCAGCTGGCAGAGCGGGTGGCTGTTAACCACCTTGTCGGGGGTTCGAGTCCCTCCCCAGGAGCCAACTTTTCACTCGCTTTTAACTGTCTTTGAAGGCTCCGAATCTCGCCTCGCCAAATAAGCTCAGTGACTTTGATCTAACATAGATTCGAAAATAATTAGTATCTCTTTCCAGAGAAGCTACTCAACAGCCGCGGCGAGCCTTCGATCCTATCGCCTCCGAATACAGTAGCTAATTACAAGCATTGTTATTTGGAGAAGACGGCAAGGGCATCCGACTGGATGTCTCGGTGTGACCTTCCTTGCGATTGTAAACGGACGAAAATGATGTGCGCCTTTCAGCTAATGCGGTTGAAAAAGTGAAGTGGTCTTATTCAGCGAGACAAGAGGCGGTTGCACTTGGCGGCTCCCTAAGTTGATTTATTAAAAGTGAAGCCATTCAGCTGTTATAATAATGCGTCATGAAAAAACAATTGGACATCAGCAATATAAAAGGACTTTCAGAAGCCGAGGTTGCCCAGAGGCTTACCACAGAAGGGTTTAATGAATTACCATCGACAAAGAAACGGAGTATTTATAGGATAGCCTTTGAGGTAATGAGGGAGCCGATGTTCCTTCTCCTGATAGGCGGTGGAACAATTTACATGCTGCTGGGCGATGTTCAGGAAGCGCTGATGCTCCTCGGTTTTGTTTTCGTAGTTATCGGTATAACCCTGTACCAGGAACGAAAGACGGAACGCGCTCTGGAAGCACTGAGAGACCTGTCGAGTCCCCGTGCATCTGTCATACGGGATGGTGAGCAAAAGAAGATAGCAGGCCGCGAAGTCGTAAGAGACGATATCATAGTCATTGCTGAGGGTGACCGCGTACCAGCAGACGCCCTCCTAATTTCATGTGTAAACCTTTCGGTTGACGAGTCATTGCTCACTGGTGAGTCTGTTCCCGTTCGGAAGACAGCTGCAGCTGCAGGAGCTCTGATGCCCCGTCCGGGAGGCGAAGACCTGCCTGCTGTCTACTCTGGCACGCTGGTTGTTCAGGGATTTGGCATCGCGCGCGTGGCCGCGACCGGACTTTACACAGAGCTGGGCAAGATCGGCAAAGCGCTGCAGGCAATTGAACCCGAAGAGACTCTTTTGCAGAAAGAGACTGCAAGGCTGGTGCGCAGGCTGGCCCTGATCGGCCTCGGCATGTTTGCTTTGATCGTAATCACCTATGGACTCATGCACGATGACTGGCTTCATGGACTGCTGGCCGGAATAACCCTTGCCATGGCAATGCTGCCAGAAGAGTTTCCTGTTGTGCTCACAATTTTCCTTGCCCTCGGCGCATGGCGCATCTCTCAGAACAGGGTGCTGACGCGCAGGGTGCCTGCCGTGGAAACACTCGGCTCGGCATCCGTACTCTGCGTTGACAAGACCGGCACTATCACCATGAACAAAATGACTGTTCGAAAGATCGCGGCTGGAAAAAATATTTTTGATCCAATAACGGAACCCGGCCTCTTTCCCGAGTTATATCACGAAGTAGTTGAATTCAGCATCCTTGCAAGCCAGACCAATCCATTTGATCCCATGGAAAAGGCCTTCAGCGATTTCGGGACAGCCAAACTTTCTGATACCGACCACCTGCATGACGACTGGACCCTTGTTCAGGAATATCCTCTTTCGCAGGAACTGCTCGCCATGTCGCGCGTATGGAAGTCGCCAGACACGAAAAATTATGTGATCGCAGCCAAAGGCGCGCCCGAGGCCATTGCGGACATTTGCCATCTTAATGATGATGAGATCAGGCTGCTGCTGGAACAGATCGACGCGATGGCGGCAGAAGGACTTCGAATAATCGGCGTTGCAAAGGCCGACTTCATGGAAGCCGATCTGCCGGGTGAACAGCACGATTTCAAGTTTAAGTTTCTCGGGCTGGTTGGCCTCGCCGATCCTGTCAGGCCTGGTGTGGCCGAGGCTGTAAGGGACTGTTACACTGCCGGAATAAGGGTTGTCATGATCACCGGCGACTATCCTGTCACGGCCCGGAACATCGCGGACCAGATCGGCCTGAAACATGCAAACGGAATAATCACTGGTCCCGAACTCGACGCGATGAGCGAAGCAGAACTCCAGAGACAGATAGCGGATGTCTGCATCTTTGCGCGTGTAGTCCCCGAACAGAAGCTACGTATAGTTAATGCGCTTAAGGCCCATGGTGAGATCGTTGCCATGACTGGCGACGGCGTGAATGACGCGGCAGCACTAAAGGCCGCGCATATAGGTATCGCGATGGGCGGACGAGGCACTGACGTGGCCCGCGAATCAGCCGCGCTTGTGCTGCTCGACGATGACTTTTCGTCAATAGTCAGGGCCGTCAAAATGGGCCGCCGCATATTCGACAACCTGAAAAAAGCCATGGCTTATATATTCGCGATCCATGTCCCGATCGCGGGCATGTCGCTGCTGCCGGTATTATTCAACTGGCCGCTCGTGCTGCTGCCGGTGCATATCGTTTTTCTTGAACTCATAATAGATCCGGCCTGTTCGGTCGTATTTGAGGCCGAAAAGTCCGAGGCCAATGTAATGGACCGTCCTCCGCGCAGGCTTGGAGACCCGCTGTTCGACAGCACCACAATAATTTTCAGCCTGCTTCAGGGATTTGTTGTTCTGCTCGTTGTGGCGGCTGTGTTTATGGTGGCCATGCATAACGGAAAAGGCGAGTTCGAAGCAAGGACCCTCTGCTTTACGACCCTTATTATTGCGAACCTGGGGCTGATAATCACAAACCGCTCATGGACGCGCACGATAAATGAAATACTGAAGAACCCGAATCCGGCCTTCTGGTGGATAATCAGCGGTGCGGCAGCTGTCATGGCTCTGGTACTCACCATGCCATTCATGAGGTCCCTGTTCCATTTCGACATCCTGCATCTGGACGATATTGCGCTCTGTCTTGCCGCCGGGCTGGGGAGTGTCTTATGGTTTGAGGGTTACAAACTGCTTAAAGCAGGACCTGGTTCTCGCGAGAACGCGACTCACCCACACTGATTACATAGATAGCAGGCTCACCCTTCACAGGGCATTTGGTTTCGCATATGCCGCAGCCTATGCAGAGGTCCAGATCAACATGGGGCTGCTTTAGCAGCAACTTGCGGCCTTCCCTGTCCGTAACCGTAGTCTGTTCGAACCAGATGGCCTTTTTGGCAGTGGGGCATACCTCTTCGCAGACTATGCATGCCTGCGACTGAGCATACGGCAGACACCTTCCCTTGTCTATCATGGCGAGGCCGATTTTTACCTTCACCTTTTCTTCAAGAGGGAGCCTTTTTATCGCGCCGGTCGGACAGACCTGGCCGCAGAGAGTGCAGCGGTATTCGCAATATCCTATCCGAGAGACAAGCATAGGTGTCCATATTCCCTCAAGACCCGCTTCAAGAAGGGTCGGCTGCAGCCCGTTCGTTATGCAGACCCTCATGCATTCGCCGCATTTCACGCAGCGCTCAAGGAAATCCCTTTCTTCAAGAGATCCAGGGGGCCGTATCAGGGTCGGTTCTGAATAGCCCTTTTTGGAAAGGGCCGTTGAGCGCATCAGCGGTACGGCAACAAGTCCGGCAAGTGCTGATGTAATGATCCTGCGGCGGCCAAGGTCTATTGGTACTGCCTCAGAGTCTTTACGGAACCCGAAGCTGACTACCTTGGCAGGACAGATATCATCGCAATTTCGGCAGGCAATGCATTCAGCCGGCCTCCAGGCCTTGCCGTCTCCGTCCGGTTCGCCGGAGATCGCACCGTCCTGGCATTCTCTCGAACAGAGACCGCATGATGTACATCCTTCGCTAACAGATCTCTTAAGGAGTGAATATCTCGAAATCACCCCGAGCAGCGCGCCGAGCGGGCATAGATATCTGCACCAGAAACGCCTCTGGAAAAGATTCAGGGCCAGTATTGCAAAGAAGATCAGGCCGATAAATATGCTCTGCTGATAATAAGGCTGCTCAAAAGAGAGAAGCGTGTTTTTAAAAAAAGAATAAACACTCTCCGTGATGTCTCTGAGTGCGGATATATCCAGATCATAAGCAGTGTCAAAAGAAGCCCGGATAGCGCTGTTAAAGAGCGGATATATGCTGATGGAAAAAGACCGGATAAGCAGCGAGAGGGGGTCCATTATACCGACAAGCTGCAGTGTAAAGAGTGACGAGATTAACAGAAATACCAGTATGAAATATTTGAACCTGTACCAATTTGTAAGGGCGGCCCTTTCCCTAGTTTTTTTCATCACACCGATCATGTTATGAAGCGTACCGAGGGGACATGCCCATCCGCAGAATACCCTGCCAAAGACGGCAGTGAGCACTATCATGATCAAAGAAAGATAAAAGGCGATAGATGCCGCATGGGCTGCCAGAAGCGTTGTCACTAGTATCAAGGGGTCAAAATCGAGAAAGAGTCTTACAGGATAGCCGAGTTCATCCGCTCCCTTTGATTCCGTCTGAAGGAAGAGAAAAATGAAGAGCAGCAGGAATATGCCCTGCGAAATAATACGGGAGCGCCTCATCATCTTAAGCGGTCACCTTCTTTATCCTTACTTTAGAAAGGTCCATGTTGCCCAGGCCGCCCTTTTCTCCCAGCTTCAGATAGCCGAGATCGCTTCCCTTCATGCCGAAAAGAGTTGCTCCGTATGAATCAACCGCCACCTGATCCACACTTGCTATCACGGTGTCCGTTTTTTTGACGTCAGCCAGATTGCCGCCTTGCGGACCGTTGCGCGTCAGGATTTTCACGGCGTCAAGAACTGTAAGTGTCGGCTTTATCGCACGCGAAAGATCGACCAGGCTCTCATCAATGCGCTGATGTATCTGGCCGCGCGACCCGCCCATTATTCCCATCCAGTTCTTCATGGCCATTGTAAGATGTGACAGGCTGTGATGCTTTGCTATGGGAACATTTATTATCTTGTCGGCAGTAAGAATATCTTCGTAGATCGGCCAGGACTTGAGGACAAGGCCGTTAATCTGTTTGTCTTTAAACCTGCGCTCGTCTACAAAGCTTACGTCAGCTCCGGCATTTTTTGCTGCCGCCTGAATACCGCTTTGTACGTAGCAGCGTCTGGCATCGTTGACAGAACGATCAAATACCTTAACTTTCTTTGCTCCGGCTTCCAAACACATCTTTACTATTGTGGCAACCACTTCAGGGTTCGTTGTCGCAGCATGATCCGGCAGCCGGTCCCAGCCGATATTCGGCTTTACAACAACAACGTCACCTTTGGATATAAACTTTTTCATGCCGCCGAGGGCATCGATTGCCGCACGCGTGATCTTTGCAGGGCTTGAACCGTTTGCGACAACAAGATCGCTCCGTTGCGGTGCAGCCTCAGCAGAATCTATCAGAACATCAAGGCTTGCAGGCAAGGCCAAACCTGCACCGGCAATCGCGGCTGATTTCAAAAAATCTCTCCTGTACATTTATATACATCCTCCCGGGTTCATTACAGTTACCGACATATTATTTTAACCTTAACTTATTCGGGAGGGCCAGTCAAATTTTGATGGGAGAAGAGTAAGGCCAGGCTTGCGCCAGAAATCCAAAAGCTCTTGACGGCCTTATCTGTTCCCAAACTGATACTTTGCGTCAAGCACTTCGTCCAATCTATCTGTAGCGGTGCCTGGATGAACAGAAAGGCTGGAAATGCGCTCTCGTATATCAGGTTCCATTTGAAAATCAATCGCAGCCAAGGAATCATCTAATTGAGATGCTTTTCTTGCGCCAATAATCGGCGCCGTAACCGCAGTATGCGACTTAACCCAGCTAATGGCCAAAGTAACAGGATGGACGCCTATCTCATTGGCGTAATTTGTAAACCGTTCGGCAATCTCGTAATATACGGGACTGCCATATCGCAGGCCGTACTGGTTTTTTTCAACGATCCGCCCGGATGATGGCCTATTTTCGGTTGAATACTTGCCGGTTAAGAGTCCTGCGCCGAGTGGGTTATAGGGTATAACAGATAATTTTTCTGACTCGGCCAACGGCAGAATTTCGACTTCCGCCTGTCGCTTTACTAAATTGTACATGGGTTGAATGCATTCAAACCGGGCCAGTCCATTTCTTTCCGAAACGCCCAGGGCCTTTGCAATCTGCCACGCAGCCCAGTTGCTAACACCGAGATAAAGAACTTTTCCCTGACGCACCAGGTCATCCAATACCCGCAGCGTTTCATCAACTGCGGTGAATGAGTCAAAATAATGAAGTATATAGAGATCTATGCGGTCTGTTTTCAATCGAGAAAGACTCTGCTCGACTGCAAGTGTGATATGACGCCGGGATAATCCCTTTGCGTTAACATCTTTGCCAATGCGCTGAGA
Source organism: uncultured Nitrospiraceae bacterium (assembly GCA_903822005.1). GTDB lineage: Bacteria > Nitrospirota > Thermodesulfovibrionia > Thermodesulfovibrionales > Dissulfurispiraceae > Fen-1308. Next base: position 184,818 of record CAIJNL010000018.1, on the reverse strand, counting down.
TACTTTGGTCGTTATGACGACCTCATCCCGGCAACTTTGAATAAGATTACCAAGTATCTCCTCTGCTTTTCCGCCGCCATAACTATTTGCGCAATCAAAGAAATTCACGCCCGCATTTCTGCATTTGTTAAACATGCGTGCTGCCTCCGCTTCATCGGCTTCAACACCAAAAGACATGGTTCCGAAACACAACTCTGAAACCTGGACGCCGGTTCTGCCTAAAACCTTATACTTCATAAATAACTTCCTCCTCTTTTCAGGATGACTTTAGCAAGGTCAGAAAGCAATATCAATACTATCAGAAAAAGCATAGTAAATACCGCTATGTTAAAAAAAGACGGTCTGTCATGTACTTCCACGGAACAGAATTTGATATCATTTCAACTTGTACTCAGCATTATTAGAATGTTTGTTTCAGATCAACACTCCTGTGAGCGTCTGATGCGGATAACGTTCCGCAACGGATCAAAATGTCTACTGAAAACCTACATCGGCTATGGCAGGGCAAATCTGCTGATTTCTAAAATAATCGGTTAAATTTGTACACTTGTTAATTTCTTGTCACAGGCTGAATTAATATCTGATATAATTGTAATTATTGCAACGAACAATTGGTGAAACTGAATTTAAGCATTTCGATAATTGATGTATGCAAAATTACGCTGTTCATAGATATGAAAAATGATAGAACTATTAAGATATAGTGGCCTAGATTACACGGGCCAAGGATGGGTTGAAATTGCGCTATTACTCTGCACAGTGATCTTTTTTATAGCAGATAGTGCTGTGCTTCTTTACGCTCGTTATTATTACCCGCTAATTGAAGATCCATATTACAGGTTCAATAATAAGCACGGTTTTTTTTGATGATTGTTATAAAAATTGCGTACATATATTTAGCTGCTTACTTGTTATCTTTCCCATGGATGCCGCCGCAAATACCTACTTTTATTACTGCAATTATTTTTCTTGATATTCACTATATTACAAGGCTAATTAAGGGCATGTTGAAAGGGAATAGGCCATCAGTAAATTAGATTGTAATGCGATCTTTCCCTTTGTTAAATTCAAATTGATTGCGACTTGCCGATATTAATCTTCATAGTTCAGCGATAGTTTTCGCTTACTGAGTTCTGTGAGTACATCTCAACAAACCTATTGTCGTTCGTGGTGACAGTATCGCAAAATAAGGCGAGATGTAAGGTCAGATGGAAAGCTGTAGCATCCGTGTCTTACCGTCTATTCAGATTCTGAATGCAGAGAGCGTGCGAAGATCGGGTTCAATGCCCAGACCGCTCTCCCTCGACAGCTGAATGCGGCCATTTTTTATCTTGGGCAACTGTTCCAGGAACATCTCCCTCAGGGGATTCTCACTTACATCCAGCTCAATGGCTTCCTGAGAACCGATTGCAGCCAATAAATGTGCTGTAGCAATCAACCCGATGCCCCCGCCAAGATAATGAGGACAAAACCGCTTGCCGGCTTTCCCGACCAGTTTGGCAACTAACAGTGCATCTGTAAAACCGCCCCATTTAATGATGTCCGGCTGCAAAACCGCAAACACACCAGATGCCAGCGCAGTGCGAAAGTCCTCAACACCACGGATATTTTCCCCGGCTGCAATCGGGATAGAGCATACACTTGCAAACTCAAGCCATTCCTTTATGGGACGGTCAGCACGCAGCGGTTCCTCGATCCACTCAAGCCCCAGGTTCTCAAGCGGTTTGACGCGCACCTTTGCCTCTTCCAATGTCCATACCTGATCAACGTCCACGCGGAGCACAGACCCGTCACCGGTCGCCTTTCTGAGCCGCAAAACCGATTTCAAATCATCTTTCGGATCAAAGCCGATTTTTAATTTGAATATATTTATACCCAGTTCGCGGGCCCGGGGCAAAAACTTGTCTATTGTCGTCGAAGTGAGTCCGCTGGCATAAACCTCAACGCTGCGCGACATTTCAGCCCTGGGTTCAAACTGTTTTGCCAGGAGTTCAAACAGGGGCATCCGCTGGCGGCGTGCAACTAAATCCCACGCTGCCAGGTCGACCGCGGCAATAGCCTGATCAAAGGGACCGCGCTCATCAGATTTAATCCTTTGTATAGCCACACCCTCGGTCAGCGTAAGGTTAAGTTGAGCCGGATTTTGGAATTTCTTGCCCTTTACCCTGGGCGCTAGGACCTGGTCTACGACCCGGGCCCTGTGCTCAGCAGCAAAAGGCGGCCAGTTGGCAAAAGATTCGCCCCAGCCCGACACGCCGTCCGCGTCCGTTAGCTTCACAAATATGGCCGAACGAAAAGCCTGGCTGCCATATACAGCGACGCGGGGCGTGGCAATCGGAACGCGAAAGGCAAAGGCCTCCAGGTTCGCAACTGTAAAGCCGGCATTTGCCGGGTTGGCGGTTGCAGGCGATCCCTGAGAGAAAACCCGGGAAGGTAAAGCGGCGATGCCGGCAGCAGCGGCAGCAGCAACTGCCGTTCCGAGAAACTCACGTCTGGTAAATTTCAAAGGCATATCTCTTAACCTTCCTTTATGTTTCAAGAATATTCAATCCGGCGAATCATATCTTCAGGATATAAGCGGATTACGGATGTAGTATATGGAATTGCATACTGCACGTCAATGTAAGGAGGAGCAGCGGACAGAGATCTATTCTTGGCATGAAGTTACAGGCGCCGCCCCTGCGATTTGCCGCCGGTAAAACGGCCGAAATTGGCATTACAACGCAGACATACAGGTTCTATTTTGTTCCATAGGCACGATTAGCAGAGTGGTACAATCACATGATCTGCGTAAAGACGTTGCGGAAAGGGTAGCGTTCAGAAATGCGTGGAAGCTGATGACCGGGAAAGAGTGGAAGGATTAAAACTGATATAATAAGATTGGATTGCAGGGCTGGGAATACTGAAATTCTACTTTATTATACTTACATTCACATCACCAGTATACTACCCGGCATTTGTTGGGGGAAAACAGCTTAAGGTATTTAACTATTGAAATGAAAGGAGCAAGATATTATGGAACGCAAAAAAAACGGCAGCGCTGATAAAGGATCAGACAGCGGTATTCAACGGAGAACATTTCTTAAGGGACTGCTGGCCGCAGGCGTAATCTCCGCCCTTCCCTGGAAAAGCTCAGCCGCTGAAAAAGACAATTCGGCACAAAATGGCAAGGGCAAAAACCTATACCAGAAAATCATCGGTTCGCATCTCAAGACAGGAGAGATGGTTCCCGGATCGGAAATCGGCATAACAGTTGACCATACTTTGACGCACGACTTATTGGGGGTCATGAGCTATCTTCAGTTTGAGGCGATGGGGATCCCTAGTGTGCGGACAAAGCTTTCAGTATCGTATGTCGACCATAATCTGCTCCAGGACGGATTTGAAAATCCGGATGATCATCGTTATCTGGAGTCGGTGGCAGATAAATACGGCATCCTGTATTCAAAAGCAGGAAACGGAATCTGTCATCAGGTGCATGTAGACCGTTTTGCAAGGCCGGGCTGGGTCCTGGTCGGAGGCGACAGCCACACCCCGTCGTCCGGTTCTGTGGGAATGCTCTCAATGGGCGCAGGCGGTCTGGATATTGCGGCCGCTATGGGCGGAGGTCTGTTCTATATGACCTATCCGAAAGTGATGCGTATAAACCTGAACGGGACTCTCAGCGGCTGGGCGTCGGCCAAGGATGTTATCCTGGAAGTGCTTCGGCAGCTTAGTACCAAGGGAAATGTTGGCTGGGCCATTGAATACGGTGGAACGGGCCTTCCGTATCTGACGGTGCCTGAACGGCTCTCGATTGCGAATATGGGGGCGGAAGCCGGGGTAACGACCTCGATTTTCCCGAGCGATGATGTGGTCAGACAGTTTCTAAAAGCGCAGGAGCGTGAAGACCAGTGGGTAGAGCTTAAGCCTGACGCCGATGCGCCGTATGATCGTGTAATCAATATCAACCTCTCCGCACTCGAACCTGCCGTGGCGTTTCCGCATTCGCCGGACAATGTAAAGAATGTGACGCAGGCAGGAGAAATCAAAGTAGACCAGGTATTGATAGGCAGCTGCACCAACTCATCCTATCGCGACCTCATGGTGGTTGCCGGCATGCTGAAAGGCCGCAAGATTCACCCATCGGTCAGTTTTGGCATTGCGCCGGGAAGCCGGCAGGTATTGACGGCGATTGCTTCCAATGGCGCTTTGGCCGACCTGGTAAATGCCGGTGCCCGTATTCTGGAGTCGGGCTGCAGTTTTTGCAATGGATCGGGACAGGCGCCTCAATCAGGCGGTATTACGGTCAGGACCAGCAACCGAAATTTTACCGGACGTACTGCAACACTCGATTCAAAGTCCTACCTGGTTAGCCCTGAAACTGCCGTGGCAACAGCCTTGACTGGCAAGCTGACAGATCCGGGAAAACTCGGCCTCGCTTTCCCGAAGGTGCAGATGCCGGACAAATTTCCTGTTGACGACAGCATGATCATCAAGCCGACAGGTAAAGCCAAAATTGTGAGAGGTCCGAATATTGGAGCGCCTCCGATCAATACACCGATGCCTTCCAGTTTGAAGGCAAAAGTGGCTGTGAAAGTGGGGGACAAGATCACCACAGACCACATCACGCCTGGCGGATCAATCAATAAATATCGTTCTAACATTCCGAAGTATGCTGAATATGTATTCCGTGATGTAAGCCCCAAATTCGTAGAACTATGCAAGGCAAACAAGAAGGAGGGCGTTGCCTCGGTCATTGTTGCCGGCCTGAGCTATGGCCAGGGTTCGTCACGCGAGCATGCCGCGCTCTGCCCGATGTATCTGGGCGTAAGGGCGGTTATGGCCCATACCATTGAACGAATCCATATGGCGAACTTAATCAATTTCGGCATCGTTCCGCTTCAATTCACAAAGACTTCCGACTATGAAAATATCGAGGAAGGTGATGAGCTTGCAATCGACAACATTGCAGGAATGCTGGAGAAGGGGGCCAAGACACTTGCCGTTCGCAATATTTCCAAGGGAACAGTGTACAGCCTCAAGCTGGATCTGACAGAGCGCCAGCGGAACATTGTGCGTCGCGGAGGACTGCTTAACTACATCAAAGAAACGATAAAGGTGTGACCGTGGATTGATGGAGGCTGCAATTGATTAGACAGCTTGGTGGCTGGATGAAGATGGGAATCGCGATCAACAATGCCAAAATAAAGAATACAGGCATATTTCTGGCAATATGCCTGTTAATTCCATTTGCGTCGATATCATGGGCAGACGATGTCGCAGTCAGCAACACTATAAAAGGTAAGGCTGATAGCGCCCCAAAATTTATTTATCTGACGTTTGACGACGGGCCCTTAAAGGGAAGCAACGATGTTTCTGAAGCAGTTGAGCTCGAAAAGATAAAGATAAATGTCTTTGTGGTAGGTTCTCACCTTAAGGCCGGACCCAGGATGAGAGGCTATTTCGAACTCTACACAAAAAATCCCTATATAGAAATCGGTAACCACAGCTACAGCCACGCCCATGACAGCTACAGCCTCTTTTATTCCAAACCCGAGCTGGCTTATGATGATTTTTTATATAATGCCGACATTCTAAAGCTTAAAAATAAGCTTGCGAGATTGCCCGGCAGGAACATGTGGCGTTTGAAGAACAGGTCTATCGATGATGTCAAAAGCGGCTCCAAGACGGCCGACCTCCTATACAGTAAAGGTTATACTGTTTTTGGCTGGGACCTGGAGTGGAGGCATGATCGCATAACCGCGGTGCCGGTTCAGACGGTTGAGGACATGGTATATCTGATAGATACGATGTTTGCAAAGAAGAAAACGGTCACAGAAAATCATATTGTTATACTCTGTCATGACGAGATGTTTATGACCAGCTGGGAAGAGTCCAAGCTCAAAGAGCTCATAGAGAAGCTAATTGCCAGCGGCAATTTCAGATTCGAGCACCTGAGCAATTACCCTCAATAATTCTATTCTTGCCTGTCAGGACAATACTAATGGTGTAAATCACAGATGTTAGCATATACTACGCGTCAGAGAGGGAACTTTTCTCTGAAAACTATTGTCTTATAAGTGGATCTAATAAATTCGCAAAATGGAGGAAAAGGTGAAAAAGGTGTCAGGAATGAAAGTTCTGATTCTCGTTGCTCTTGCCGTCATGGTCTGTATGGCAGGCTTGTCCTATGCGGCAGACGCCATTGATTCAAGACAGGCCGCAGAAAGCGTTGCAACCCACCAGCACCATGATAATGACGGGTGCTCTGCCGGCCATGTTGCATATGATCCGGCCTTAAAGAAACCTGCGGAAACAAACTTATATAGTATCGATTTAAACAAGGCTACCATGATGACAACAGGGATACCGGTTCTGTACGCAGGAAACATTTCGGAACCGCAATGTGTCTGTGCAGGCTGCAACAGGAAGTGCGGCAGCGGGCACACCTCGTCCTGTCCTTACAGGCCTAAATAAAGTAATTAACAAATTTTGTCCTCAAAATTAAGAATATTCTGAAAAATGCGGTACAATTAGAGTAGGTCTTATAAAGGAGGACCCCATGAGCAAAGAAAAAAATAAGCAAAAGCCGAATGCAAAGAAAAAGCCCCAGCACACACTGAAAGAAAAAAGGCACGCAAAAAAAGACAAGGCTGACGGTAAATCCTTCCTGATGCCGGCTTAACCCTGCGCCGGGCTGGTCTATTTCGGATCAATAGGCCAGCCTGGTGATCATCTGGCAATATCGGATATTGCAAAATAAACGGCACCTGCGAACAAAGTATCCTCTCCCGTTTGTTTCCAGAAAGTATTCGAAATAAATCCGTTAGCAGTTTCTCACCCCCCCCCACGGTTTAGGCCTCTGCTGTATAAATTGTCGCTGACAGCAGGGCAGCATTTGAAGAGAACTCGCTGATTAATAGAGATTAAATCTCAATTGACAGAAACATTCTTAATATGTAATATATTACATATTAAGAATGTTTCCAGTACCCTATTTGTAATGCAGCTGATACCAACATAAATGCAGGCAGTCTTCTTTAAAGAGCAGCATATTCTATTAATGCCGACCAGGGAGGGGCATAGACATGGCAAAAGAGCGCAAGAATCTCGAAAACACAGGGAAGTACAGGGTGATGGTTGTTGCACTTCTATTTACCGGGGTTGTAATAAACTCCTTTGACCGGGCAGCCTTGTCAGTCGCCGCGCCGTTCATCATCAAGGAATTCGCAATCGACGCAGCGACTATGGGGGTTGCACTATCGGCCTTCTTCTGGACATATGTCATTGGCAATGCCCTTGGTGGAAATCTTGCTGACAGGTTTGGGTCAAAAACTGTTGTCGGCTGGTCGGCCGCTATATGGTCGATGTTCTCCGCGCTTACCGGCTTTGCGCAGAATGCTACCCATCTCGTATTAGCCCGTCTTGGGGTGGGTGCGGGTGAAGCCCCTGCATTCCCGGCAAATGGCAAGATCATTGCCAATAACTTTCCGAGCAACGAACGCGGCACAGCCGTCGGCGTCCAATCATCAGGCAACCGGGTTGGGCTCGCGCTCTGTCCAATCGTTATGGCCCTCCTTATTACGACAGTGGGCTGGCGACTCGCTTTTTTCATTACCGGCGGGGCCAGTATGCTATTTGTCGTCCTTTGGTATTTCTACTTCAGAGATCTTGCATGGGAAAAGTCGCAGGCCGTCAGTAAGGTTGAGAAAACCAAGGTCCCGTGGAAAGAGGTCTTTACCAACAGGGCCATTCTCGGCATCATCGTAGTCAAATTCACCCAGGATTTTCTGCAGTGGCAGTTTATGACATGGGTCCCTGCGTACCTGATCATGGGCCGCGGATTTTCACCCATTATGATGGGTTTCTACACGTCATTGGCCTTTGCCGTTGCCGCATTTGCGCAGCCCTGTATCGGCTGGTTTTCGGACTATCTTATCAGAAAAGGCTGGAGCGTTAACCGTGCCCGCAAGTCCGTGCAGGTAGGGCTGCAGCTGCTGTCATCAACTATCATCATTACCGGTTATTCCGACGATGTCGGCGTAGCTCTATTCTTCCTTGTAGTTGCAATTTCAGCCGAATCGACATGTGCCGGACATATCTGGACCATCATGATCGAAGTAATACCATGCAAAATAGTCGGCTCTATCACAGGAGTCATTAATGCCATCGGCGCAATTGCGGGCATTATATCACCTATCCTGACAGGTGTCATCGTGAAACTGACCGGAAGCTTCCAGCTGGCGCTGACCATCGGTGGATGTTCAATCCTGATAGCTGCCGTGTTTATCATCTTTGTAGTGCCAAAACTGGTTCCGCTCGAGCTAGGCTGCAAGCCCGGGGAAGTCAAGGCGGCATAACCGTAAAGCAAGTCAAATTCGGGATCAAGAGTTGAAGCATTGAGCCAGGGATAAAGATTTTCAGCGAACCGGTATACGACGGACTCATAAGAAAAGAGAGGATATTATGCCTCAGGTCAATTTAAATATGGAAAGAGTGGTTCCCGCTCCGTCATTAACGGAGATGGCCCTGTCAAGCATCAAGGAAGCCATACTTTCGAGGAAGCTGGAGCCGGAGAGGATGTATACTGAGGCCGTACTCACTAATGAACTCGGTATCTCAAGAACACCTGTCCGGGAAGCCCTCATCCATCTTGCATCTCAGGGCTTAATCATGTATTTCCCGCGCAAAGGGTTCCAGGTAAAATCGCTGACTGAAAAGGACGTCGAAAATCTTTTTGAATTAAGAGTCGCCCTCGAACTTTCCGTTATCAGGCACATTACGTCCAGGCTTACGGACAGATGTCTCGCAGAAATCGAAAGGATCTGGGACCAATACTCACAAAGCATACAACAGGGAGAACCTGTAATGTCTATCCGGGCAAACAGGGTCTTGCATACAGGGCTGGCAAACCTGACTGATAACGATTACCTGATCAAGGCCCTGGACCAGATCAGTGATCTGACAGATCTCGCGGGTGTTCGAAGCCTCGAGTTCGACTCGCGTGCCTTTGAGGCAGTCGGCGAGCACGAGAGGATCTTTCATGAACTGAAGCAAAAATCTCCGGATGGGGCCCTTCAAAAGATGGAGGACCACATCCGGACAACCGAGAAAAGAGTATTGGCGAGGACCAGAAATTAACAGACGCGGACTGCACGAAAAAACAATAATATTTTTTCCCGGTTAGGACCGGACAATAAAGAATCGCCGTCCAACATAGCACCAATCTTGAGGGAGGATATACATGATCAGGGAAAACAAAGTAAAGAAGATGCTGAAAGAAGGGAAAAGCGTAATCGGCACGTTTGTAAAGATTACGGACCCATGCACGGTAGAACTTATAGCCAATGCGGGCTTCGATGTCATTGTCATCGACAACGAACATACGGCAATGAACAAAGAGACAGTGGTCAATCTTATCCGCACAGCCGACGCGGCCGGAATAGTGCCGATCGTGCGTGTCAGGGAGAACAGCAGGCAGCAGATCCTGCAGGCCCTTGATGCCGGATCATACGGAGTGATGATACCCGAAACTTCGACTAAAGAAGATGTGCAGCTGGTTGTCGAGCGTACAAAGTATGCCCCCCTGGGCAACCGCGGCTACTCTGCCAGTCAGCGTTCAGCCAATTACAGCAGCATGAATCCGAAGGAATACGCGAAACTGAGCAACGACAATACCATGGTCACTGTCTATTGCGAGACCCTGGAGGCCATAAACAATCTCGACGCCATGCTGAGCGTTGAAGGAGTTGATATCATGTTTGTAGGCCCGTTCGACCTTACACAGGCCCTCGGTGTGATCGGCGAGCCGAACCATCCGAAAGTACTGGAAGCAATAGACATGATCGTCAAGAAAACCAGGGCAGCAGGCAAGGCAGCCGGCATAATAGCCTCTGACCCGGACAAGGCGAAACAGCTGATCGCGCAGGGGTTTCAATATATCATCATCGGTTCAGATCAAAACTTCATATGGACGCTCGGTAAAAAATATATTAAAGAGCTTAAAGGATAATTTAGCGCGCGTGCAAGGAGGGCTATTAACGTGGAAAAACTAGGTTTCATCGGATTGGGCGTGATGGGAAAACCGATGTGCAGGAACCTGATCAGGGCCGGCTACTCACTGGTTGTGTACGATATCGTGAAGGATGCCGTACAGGAGCTGGCCAGCGAAGGGGCCCAGGCCGCGAATTCACCGGCCATGGTGGCGGAGCTGTGCGACAAGATCATTACCATGCTGCCGAACTCGCCCCAGGTCCGCGAAGTCCTGCTCGGCCCCGACGGAGTCATCACAAAAGTCAGGCCTGGCAGCATAATTATCGATACCAGTTCTATTGCGCCGCTTGCAGCAAGGGAAATAGCGGCTGAACTCGCCAAAAAACAGGTGCGGATGCTGGATGCCCCTGTAAGCGGCGGGCAGGCCGGGGCAGTAAAAGGCACGCTTTCGATAATGGTCGGAGGCGATGCAGCGGTCTTTGAGCAATGCCGGCAGATACTTGGCTCTGTGGGCAGTTCGGTCATCCGGGTTGGAGAAATCGGCGCGGGAAATACTGCAAAGCTTACCAACCAGACTATTGTGGCCATCAACATTGCGGCCATAGCCGAAGGCATGACACTGGCGGTCAAGGCCGGCGTCGATCCGTCCGCTGTTTTTGAGGCCATTCGCGGCGGTTCCGCAGGCAGCAAGATGCTCGAAGCCAAGACCCCCCTGATGCTGGCGCAAAAGTTTGATCCCGGGTTCAGGCTGGCCCTGCATATCAAGGACCTCGCAAATGTGCTCGAGACCGGAAAAGAGGTCGGCGCTCCCCTGCCGCTCGCTTCCATGGTGATGGAAATGATGCAGGAGCTGAAGGCGGACAATTACGCTGATTGCGACAACAGTGTTTTGGCCAAATATTATGAAAAACTGTCCGGAAAACCGATAGGACTACCGGGCGAATAAATCTGATAAACCGCTGCTGGAGGAATACAACATGAGCGAAAACATTATTGTGAAGGCCGATAAATTGCTGGCTTATTGCACGGCCCTGTTTAAATCAACCGGCATGCCGGAGAATGAGGCCTTTATCAATGCCGACAATCTGGTTGATGCCGATCTCAAAGGACACCCTTCGCACGGAGTCAGCAGGATGCCGATTCATCTCAAGCGAATCCGGCTGGGATGCATTAAAATCGAGTCTGAATTGAAGACCGTATCCGATGGGCCTTCAGTTGCAGTTTACGACGCTTGCAATTCCATGGGGCCTTCCGTATCGGTCAAGGCAATGGCTTATGCAATGGAAAAGGCGAAGAAAACGGGCATCTCATTCGTCACAGTAAAAAACTCTAACCATTACGGCACTGCCGGTTATTATGTGGAACCGGCAATAAAGCAGGGCATGATCGGGATTTCTATGACCAATACGCCCGCGCGTATGGCGCCATGGGGCAGCAAAGATCCATATTTCGGCACCAACCCGTTTGCAGTTGGCATTCCGGCTGATAAGGAATTACCCATCCTTGCCGATATGGCCACTACACTTGTTGCCCGCGGAAAGATCATGATTGCCGCGCAAAACAAGCAACAAATTCCGCTCGGCTGGGGTATGACCGTGGAGGGGGAACCGACAACGGACCCCAACGAGGCCCTGAAAGGCTCGGTCGCTCCTTTTGGGAATTACAAAGGATCAGCCATATCCCTTCTGATTAATGTCCTGACAGGGATGCTGTCCGGATCAAGCTTTGGTTCGCACATCAAAGACATGTACGCTGATTTTGACAGTGGGACAGAAACAAGCCATGCGTTTGGAGCAATTAACATTGACGCATTCATCCCAGCAGATTTATTCCGCACCAGTATTGACAGGATGATCGTGGAAATCAAGAAGAGCAGTTTCGCAAAAAACTCAACGGACATTTTCCTGCCTGGTGAAATCGAACTGCGCAACCGTGAACGGAGACTCAAGGAGGGCGTTCCTCTTACGCAAGCGATAATCGATGATCTGAAACGCGAAGGAGAACTCTGCAAGGTTCCCTTTACCTTGTGCTGATTGCCCTGACAATGGGAAAGTGCATGTATAAAAAATATACGTGTAAATCTGAATCCGAGGCAAGGCAAAATTCAGATATGAATCTTTACCGGAGGCCGATATGAAAAAAGTTTATTTTGTTGCCTTTATTGTCTTTGCCGCGGTTCTGGCCCACTCTTTAACAGCCTTTGCCGCTGAGGTGACCATGATGTCCACAAAGGCCGTTGAGGAAGCTCTCAGCAGTCTGCTGCCCAAGTACGAAAAGGCTTCAGGGAATACCGTTAAAACGATCTGGGACGGTACTACCGTTGTGCCAAAGAGGATTACTCGCGGCGAGATGGCTGATATTGTAATTGTTCCGGCCCCGGTCATTGATGATCTGATTAAGCAGGGCAAACTGGTTAATGGCAGCCGCCTTGATTTTGTAAAGTCCAAGGTCGGTGCGGCAGTGCGTCCGGGAGCTCTCAGACCCGATATTTCATCCAGTCAGGCACTGAAGACTTCGCTGCTGGCAGCAAAGTCTATAATAATTTCGGCAGGGCCTAGCGGTATCCATATGGCAGACCTGTTCAGGAAAATGGGTATCTATGATGCTCTTAAGCCAAAGCTAAAGCAGCTTGCGCCTGGCCAGCAGGTGGGCGATGCATTGGTGCGCGGCGACGGCGATCTCGGCTTTACGCAGATCAGTGAATTCCTGATGATTAAAGGTGTCGACTATGTCGGCCCGCTGCCTGAGGACGTCCAGTATGTGACCCTCTATTCGATAGGTCTGCATGCGAAGGCCCCGGCCAAAGACGCGGCCCTGACTCTGATCAAATTCCTCACTACTCCAGAGGTAGCCGCTGCCATACGCAGCAAAGGTATGGAGCCCGCTTTTTAATCAAAACTGCTAGTACATATCCTGATCGATATAAAGGGGGCAGGTCATGTTTGACCTGCCCCAAATCATTATGCAGCTGCTAGCGTTGTGTTGGGCAATTTTAAAACCGCCCTGGTTTGTATTTATTTTTACCACCAGCCCAGCACTTTCCACCATGCAAGGCCCAAACCGAGCCAAATGACCATGTTTACAATCGAAATCATAAAGCCGATGCGCCACCAAGTACCCTGATCGATGTAGCCTGCACCGAAATAGATGGGCGCCATCCCGGCAGCATAATGGGTCAGGGACATGCCCAAGGTCGACGCATACCCCAGGAGGAATACCGTAAGGACGGGAGGAGACCCTGCAGCTATTGCCAGTGATGCAAATGCGACAAACATTGCGGTAATGTGCCCGGTGATGCTCGCAAATCCATAGTGTGCATAGACATAGACCAAAGTGAGGATAATCAGGACAGCCATGCCATGCATTCCGACAAGGCTGGAGCTTACGCTCTGGGTAAACCATGGAATGACCCCGAGCTTGGAAAGGTAGTCGGCCAGACCGATCAGACTGCCCATCCAGACAAGGGTATCCCAGGCGTTCTCATCTTTAAGGACATCCTTCCAGTCAACTACGCCGAAGATCAAACTAACCGTAACACCGAGCAGAGCGACGGTAGCAGCGTCAATCTGGTTGTACGCACTGGTGCACCACAGGATCAGCATGCCCAGAAATACGCAGGCCGTTATCTTTTCATTGCGCGACATTGGTCCCATTTTGACCAGTTCTTCCTTAGCCAGTTGTTTGGCCTCAGGGGTATCTTTTATCTCCGGCGGATACACCTTATATATGAAATAAGGGAGAATCAGCAGTGACACAACTCCGGGCACCAAGGCGCCGAGGGCCCACATCCCCCAGGTCATAGTTGAGCCAAACGCCTTGGCCGCCAGGGCCACGACGAGAAGGTTGGCGGAAGATGCAGTCAGAAAGAGGATTGATGTGATGCCGTCACACTGGTAGCTGACTTTCATCAGATACGCTCCGATTCGCCGCGCCGTCGGGCCGGGCTCCGATCCAAGGGCCGAACAGAGGCTCCGCACGATAGGAAAAACAATGGCGCCGCTGCGGGCGGTGTTGGAAACCGTTGCCGGAGAAATGACCAGGTCGCTGAGCATGACGGCATAGCCCAGTTTCAGGGAACTGCCGCCTATGGCCCGCATGATGGTATAGGCCACGCGACGTCCCAGTCCGGATTTTTTGAAACATACTGAAAAGATAAAGGCAGAAACAATCAGCCAAATCGTTGTGGTGCCGAAGCCGGACAATGCTTCGGCCGGCTTGAGAGTGCCGGTCAGCGCACAAAAAGTAACGCTCGCAAAGGCGATAGCGCCAATCGGCAACGGCTTGAGGATAAAACCAACGATAGTGGCGACAAATATGGCAAGCAGATGCAAACCCCGCGGGGTAAGACCTTCCGGCAAAGGGAAAAACCAGATGACCGCCCCCAAACCGATGATGCCCAGCCCCTTGATCACGTCTTTATTCATTAAACTCCCCCCCTGAGAAAAAATTGATCTGTGCCAAATCATTTTACCATAGTAGCCTTCACGGTAAATATCTGCTGCACAATAGTCCGCCAAAAAGTTACATTTACGGGTGCGGCTCATTTGCAAGGAGTGCCAATAACTAAGTATAATAAAAACATATATTTCGCACTGGAAAATAAAATATGAAAATTACAGACAAAATAAACGCCAACGGGGCCAATCTCCGGAAGCCCGAAACAGTAAAGGGCAAGGTGAGCGAAAAGAAGTCCGGCGAGGCAACTGCTGAACCGAAACAGGATCGGGTAAGTCTTTCCGGGGCGGCACATGGGTTTGCCAGGTTAAAAGAGACGGTGAATAGCATGACCGATGTACGTGCCGATAAGGTAGAAGCTCTTAAGAATTCTATTGCCTCGGGGTCCTACAATGTTAAAGGTGATGACGTTGCGGGCAAACTGATAAAAGACACAATTGTCGACGGCCTCATTGCAAAGAAATAACCGGCACGTTTATTAAGAAACTAAAACTGCCCCCTGGCTAATATGCGAGTTGCGTTTTTCATGATTTTATTGACTCTTAGACCGGCCTGAATATATAATATTTTTATATCACGTGTTGCGACAAAGGAGATTTAGGCCGCGGGAGAGAATGAGCTAAAAGTTAATAAAGATTATTAGAAGCCTGAGTTGGTTGTTTACGGAAAGCCGAAAGATGTTACCACTGCTGCCAAAGTACTTTCCCCGCCTTTTTCGACGGGAATCAAACTGTCTGCCGATGACCAATAGAATAACCTGCGCTAAGTAATCAAGATTATCAAGATACTCTATCAATGCCCATACGCTTACTTATCCTGTTTTGCATGATAACGTGGGAATAATTTCCCGCAAATAGAGTCAGGGTTCTGCATAGCGGAATAAGCAGCAAAAAATGGAGGAATAAGATGAAAGTAGAAAAATTGGCGAAAAAAAAGGCTTCTGACGGTGACGATTACATTGTTGAACTAAAGAATGGTCGAACAGTACAGTTACAGATTAATCCTCACTGCGCCCCTTATTTTTATCAGCCGCTCTCACCTGCGGACATAAGCTATGTAATGTCATTGATTGAAGAGTTTAACGCGGCCAATAAATAAGCGACCGGCTGGTCATACGGATTAAGGAGCAATGTGACGAATGGGTGCGGAGTTATCTTATACACTTGTTGAGGATCTCTCCGCGTATTTCCGGTTACTTACATAATTCGGAGATAGTTGCAGATTGCCGGGTTCTGTGAGGACGCAGTAACCCGGCAATCGTTCATCAGCTGCGAAAAAAAAGCGGCTCAGTTCATATATTGTATAATTAACCTGTAACTATATGCTGAGAGGTGCGCATGTTTACAGACTGCTTTGCGGAGAGGACCGTGCCGAAAGCTCTTGCCATTATTGCTGCCATAATTGTCTGCGCTGTTCCGTGCCTGGGCATAGATGAAAAACCTGAATTCAGGGACTATGCATCTCAGGGAAACTACTTCAAGTGTTCCATTCCAGCGGGATGGAGCGAATACAGCCCCGGCTTAGGCCTTTCCGCTGAAGAGAAAAAAATGTATGGACTAACTATCTCGGGGCCGCCGGGCCTTAGCGGCGTTCCCCCGGCGATTTCGATTTACTATTATGCCCCTGGTAACCTGCTGCATAAGACGATGGATTTATATATCCGGAGGCATTCCTCACCTGTCCTGAATGCCTCAGTAGAGGGAATCGAGTATAGCGCCGTAAAGCAAATACCGATTGCAGGACGCGATGCGAAGACCTTTAATAGGAGGGACGTCAGGTTCATCAGAGATCAGGGAATTGACCCCGAAAAGGTTCTCATTTATGAAGAATTTGTTGTTGTTCCGGCTAAAAAAGATGATGGCTTTTATGTCCTCAAATTTAGTGTTCCGTGTGAGTTAAGAGAGATAAATGCGGGCACTTTCGCTGCAGTCCTAAAATCATTCGTGCCGGATAATTAATTTGCGGTCACACGCCGTGTTTTTGTTCCATTTCTTGACAGTATCCGGTTGATCTTATTAAACTCAAATATTATGAAATATAATTTACTCGGCAAAACAGGGATCAAAATATCAGAACTGAATTACGGAGCACTTCCAATCGGGCCTCTGCAGGCAGATTACCCGGTTGAAAAAGCCGCACCGGTAATTCGTCACTCGCTTGAGCAGGGAATCAATTTTATTGATACAGCCCAGCGCTACAAGACTTACGCGCATATCCGGGAGGCGCTCAAAGGGTTTCCGCATCCTGTAGTTGTGGCCAGCAAGTCCTGGGCAGACACTTATGAGGGCATGCAGAAGGCCATTGATGAGGCCCGCGAAGGACTCGGACTGGATACCATCGATATTTTCCACCTGCACGCGGCCCGTGTCGGACTCGATGTGTTTGCTGAGCGCAAAGGCGCCATACAATGTCTTCTTGAGGCCAAAGCCAGGGGAACGATACGCGCGATCGGCATTTCGACTCATTCCGTCAGGGCTGTGCGCATGGCAGCTGATGTCTCCGAAATAGATGTTGTGTTCCCTCTTGTCAATCTGCTTGGCCTTGGCATCGTTGACGGTACTTTGCAGGAAATGGTCGAAGCAATAAAGCTGGTAGCTGACAAAGGAAAAGGCATATATATCATGAAAGCAATGGCCGGCGGACATCTTATCGACCGGTTTGAAGAGGCACTTGGCTTTGCGCGCAGCATGCCGGGGGTTGCCTCGGTTTCAGTCGGAATGCTCACAAAAATGGAAGTTGACGCAAATATCGCCTTTTTTGAGGGGCGTCCGATCAGCGATGAACTTAGGGCCGCGATCGGCAAAAAAGGAAAAAAACTCCTGGTAATGGATATTTGCAAGGCATGCGGCGCATGCATAGAAAACTGTCCCAATGAGGCGCTCTCGATAAAAGACGGCCACGCTTCAGCGGACCCCGAGCGCTGCATATTATGCGGCTACTGCGTTTCGTATTGTCCGCAGTTCGCCCTCAGGCTGATTACTCCGGCTTAGCATTTAGTTTGCCTTGCATCAGCGCCGCCGCACGGTCAAGATGCCCGATAGGCGAATATCCGTTCGATGAGTTTTTCTCCGAGGCAGGAACTGATGCCTATTTTGATCATGTTATTCATGCGGCTGTATTGCCCTTATTTAGTGTCATAACTTTACCCATTTTTATTGCAGCGGTGTATCAGAGCCGCTGCCACCTGAAGTATAATAACATCAATGTCTAAAGTACCTGAACCGTCCCGTATCAGCAGGGGTTAACTTGCAATGGTCCGGGGAGCCGACAGATTGCTGCTGCAACAGGAGTGAAAAGGAATGAAAAACAAGATATGTCTGGTCGCCACATATAAAGAACTTGCCATACTGGCCCGCGAACTCAGGAAAGAACTCGGTCTGCCAATTGATATACTCGAGGGGAATCTGGACGAAGGCGCTCTACAGGCAATGAAGGCCGAAAAAGCCGGCGCCAAGATCATCATCAGCCGCGGCGGCACAGCCTCGATGATCCGTCAGAACGTAAAGATCCCGGTGGTTGAGATTCGCGTAACAGGATATGACATGTTCAGCGCCATATATCCCGCGGTCAGGGAAGGCAGGGTGCTTGGCATCCTGGGCTATCAGAACGCCGTTATCGGCTGCCGTACTGCCGCCAGAATTCTTGGCATCACGATGCACGAAGTCATTATGGTTATGGAAGATATCAAGACAGACTGGGACTGGGTCCGCTCTCAGGTTAAATATTTGATGGACAAGTACGGTGTCAATACATTCATAGGCGACACAAGCGTCATGACCCACCTGAACTTTCCGCAGCTTGATGTGCGGCTGATTACCTCGTGCAGGGAATCGATCCTGCCTGCCGTCGAAGACGCCATCAACCTCCTGCGGGTACAGGAAGAGGAACAGAAGGCCACCCAGCGCTTTCGTGCCATCCTGAATTTTGTGCAGGACGGAATTCTCGCAACTGATGAAAAAGGGTATGTCACCCTGTTGAACCCCGCAGCCGAAAAGATATTCAAGGTCTCGCAGGAGGAGGTCATGGGTCAGCCCATTGCAAAGGTGAGCCCAAAAATTCAGATCGACGATGTGCTGAAATCGGGGAAGGCCGAGATAGGCCAGCTGCAGAAGGTTTCAGAGGGACATATCCTTATGAACCGCATTCCGATACATGTCGATGAAGATGTAAAGGGTATGGTGGCAACGTTCCAGGCTGTTGCCGAGATTCAGGCTGCCGAGAGGACAATCCGGCAAAGCCTTTATGGTAAGGGACTTGTCAGCAAATATACATTAAGCGACATCCTGACTGCTGACCCTAAAATGAACCGGCTGATCAAGGTCGCGCGGGACTATGCGCTGACAGGGGCCACGGTGCTGATACAGGGAGAAAGCGGCACCGGCAAGGAACTGTTCGCGCAGGGTATTCATAGCCACAGCCCGCGCTCACGAGGGCCTTTCGTGGCAGTAAACTGCGCCGCCTTATCTCCGCAATTGCTCGAGAGCGAGCTGTTCGGCTATGTGGAGGGCGCATTTACCGGGGCGAAGAAAGGCGGCAAGATAGGTCTTTTCGAGCTTGCCCACAATGGTACGATATTCCTCGACGAGATCGGCGATATGGACAAGGGCCTGCAGGCCCGGCTGCTCAGGGTGCTCGAAGAGCGGCGTGTAATGAGGCTCGGCTCTGATGCGCTCATTCCGGTTAACATCCGAGTCATCGCCGCAACAAATATCGATCTCAGAAAGCAGGTGTCATTGGGGCATTTCCGCAATGACCTCTATTACAGGCTTAATGTGCTCAACCTGCCGATAATCGCGCTCCGCGACCGCCGAGATGACATTCCTCTTCTCACGATGCATTTTTTCAATCACTTTAACCATGAACACAACAGGGGCATCAGGGAATTTCCTAAAGAAATTGCGCAGCTGTTCAGCGGCTATTCCTGGCCCGGCAATGTCAGGGAGATGAAGAATATCATTGAGCGGGTAGTGCTTTCAGCGGAGGGCGGTCAGATACATATGCCAACAGTCAGGCTGATGGTGGACGAACTCCAGACGATCCAAAACGAGCGGGCAGGTTCGTCTGAGGACGGCGAGCTGCTCAGCGGTACGTTTCAGGATATTAAACGCAGGGTCATAAGACGTGTCCTGAAAGAAGAGGACTGGAACAAGAGCCGGACAGCGCGGCGGCTGGGGATTGACCGGATGACGGTGGACCGCTTTGGAGACGAATCAGCAAACGAGCCAAAAATGTTGCAACAAGGCCACAATATGCTTTAAAATGCAGCACTAACAGCATAATAATTAAGCATTATCAATTTAATCGTATTCTAATTTCCATAATTATCATTGATAAAGAAAGTGGCTCAATTTTTGCTGTATCAAAGAGCGCTTTACTTACTTGTATATGTAGCATTACTATATTGCATTTAGAGAGGGGGGGGCTTTTCAACAACTTTTATTCGCAACGTACTACTTAGCAGAAGATCAGGGTCTCAATAACTTGCCTGGCAAGGGAAAACAAGGAGGAGAGTTCAAGCATGAAAATAATGAAGGCAGTACTTGCCGTACCGGGCGGAATGATGGTTGTTCCGTTGTTTATTGGTATGCTCATCAATACCTTTACGCCGAACCTGCTGAAAATCGGTGGATTCACCGAAGCCCTGAGCAAGGTCGGATTTCCCACCATCTTGGGAATGTACCTTTTCACTGTCGGTACGAAACTGACCTTGAAGGCCGCTCCTGAAATGCTGAAACGCGGTTTTGGCATTCTCTTTGCCAAGGTCGGCATCGCAACAGCGCTTGCCCTGTCAGTTGCTCATTTCTTCGGCGGTGATATTATGGGTTTATCAACCCTGGCCGTTATGGTCGCCATGAGCGACACCAACGGCGGCATGTTCCTTGCGCTTACCAGCGTCATGGGCTCTAAAGAAGATGCCGGCACCTATGTTCCTCAGAGCATAGAGACAGGCCCGTTCCTTACCATGCTGATCTTCGTCGGCGCAGGCTTGGCGAATATTCCGTGGCTTACCCTCGTGTCGGTTATCGCCCCGATATTCGTAGGCGCGCTGCTGGGCAATCTTGACCATGAACTGCGCGAGTTCTTTGGCGGTCATGAACCTATTATAGTTCCCTTTATGGCATTTACCCTTGGACAGAACATCAATCTTGCATCCGTTCTTACAGCAGGAGTACAGGGAGTAGTATTAGGCCTGTCAGTTCTGGTCATTACAGGTGCAATCTGTATTACTGTTGATAAGCTGCTGGGCGGATCTGGTATAGCAGGCGCCGCGGCTTCCAGTACGGCAGGCAACTCTGCTGCTGTTCCGAACGCTGTAGCAATGGCGGATCCGACATTCGCGGCAGTTGCCCCGACAGCGACCGTTCAGGTTGCCGCTTCTGTTATTGTTACGGCGATCTGCACGCCAATCCTGACGGCCTGGATGTACCGGAAAGTAAAAAAGAAATTTGAGAATGAAAAAGCAGTGGATAAAGCCTTGGCAAAAGAAGCCAAAGACGGAACACGGTAATCATCAGAACAAGTCAAATTAAGCACTAAGGAGAAAGGATATGGATTGCCTGGCACTCGATTTTGTACAGAAGATGCTGCAGCAAGCGATGGACAAAGCAAAGGCAGACTACGGCAAGCCGATCTGCGTGGCGATATCTGATCAGGCAGGGGAATTGATCGGGTTTGTCAAGATGGATGGCGCGCCTCTCAGAAGTATCCAGATATCCCAGCGCAAGGCCTATACTGCGGCCCGCATCTGCGTAACGACAGGGGCCTTCATGGAAAGGCTTCAGCGGGAAAAGATCCTTGCGAGTGATTTTGATCCGAATTACTCGGGGCTGCCCGGCGGGACCCCGTTAAAGAACAAAGAAGGCAAGATAATCGGCGCTATCGGCATCAGCGGTCTTGCGGCAAGCGAAGACCAGGCCATTACCGATTTTGTGGCCGGGATAGTCGCTGCTGCCTGATCAAGCAGGGTTCAAGAGTCGGTCTCTTAAGAACGTTCTTAAGCACAGCCCTTAACCAGAAACAGAGTCAAAAGGGGTCCCGGTAACGGGACCCCTGGATACAGACGAGAGGCCGTTGCTCATCGCGAGCTATGCGCGGCGCCCCGGGTATGTCCACTGTTTCAGGTCGCAGGGAAACATTAATTGCAGGAGGTCAGTAATGAAGAAAGTGTATATTACAAGGTTGATACCTGAGGAAACTATCGCGGATTTAAAAAAGGATTTTGATGTTGAGGTAAATATGGAAGACCGCGCCCTGACCAGGGAAGAATTGCTGGCCAAGGTCAAAGGACGTGATGCGGTGCTCTCACTTATGACTGACAAAATTGACGGGGAAGTCCTTGACGCAGCGGGGCCCCAGTGTAAAATATTTGCCAATTACGCTGTCGGTTACAATAATTTTGATCTCGCGGCCGCCACAAAAAGAGGGGTCATCCTGACGAACACTCCCGGTGTGCTTGATGATGCCACCGCAACGCATGCCTGGGCATTGCTGCTGGCAACGGCCAAGAGGATTGCGGAGGGTGACAAGTTTGTAAGGGACGGCAAATGGAAGGCATGGGCGCCCATGTTCTTTATCGGGCTCGATGTTGACGGCAAGACGCTCGGAATCGCTGGACTCGGCAGGATCGGTTCCAACTTCGCCAAAAAAGCTGTCGGTTTTGATATGAAGATCATCTATTCTGATGTCAACAGGAATGAGGCGTTCGAGAAGAAATACAACGCCAGGTATGTGGACAAAGAGACGCTTCTGAAGGAGTCTGATTTTCTTTCGCTGCATGTGCCGCTGACTCCCGATACCCAGCACTATATCGGCGAAAAAGAATTCAAGATGATGAAGAAGACGGCGGTGCTGATCAATGCCTCCCGCGGTCCGGTCGTCGATGAGAAGGCCCTGGTAAAGGCGCTGAAAGAGAAGCAGATCTGGGGAGCGGGACTTGATGTGTTCGAAAACGAGCCCGCACTTGAGCCCGGCCTTACCGAGCTGGACAATGTTGTAATAGTACCGCATATAGCTTCAGCAACACCTGAAACCCGTATAAATATGGGCAAAATAGCTGCAGGAAATATCAAAAAGGTGCTTTCAGGTCAGGCACCCGACACCTGTGTCAATCCGGACGTTCTGAAAAAATAACGGCAACGGGGGGGGCGATATACCCCCCCCTGTTGTTAGCCGTCTCAGTAAATACAAATAAAACAGCTTTGTAATTCTCAAAGTTATGGAGGAAATTTTAATGCCAAAGTTTTGCGCCAATCTTTCGATGCTTTTTACTGATGTGCCGTTTATCGATCGTTTCAGCCTTGCAGCCAAACATGGTTTCAAGGGTGTAGAGTATCTCTACCCATATGCGCTTGACGCTGAGCAGCTTGCAGGGCTGTTAAAGAAAAATAATCTGGTGCAGGTCCTGCACAACCTTCCCGCCGGCGACTGGGATGGCGGTGAGAAGGGAATTGCCTGCATTCCGGGCCGCGAGGCCGAATTCGAAGAAGGTATCGCACAGGGAATCAAATATGCAAAAGTTCTTGGCTGCCCGCAACTGAATTGCCTTGTCGGGAAAACACCCAGGGACGGTAATCCAGCGTCAATACGTGAGACGCTGGTAAAAAATCTGCGATATGCAGCCAGGGAACTTGAAAAGAATGGTGTCCGTCTTTTGGTCGAAAGCATCAATAACCGTGACATGCCGGGATTTTATCTTAACAGGACCGCAGACGCACTTGCATTGCTGGCAGAGGTAAATCATCCTAATATATATATACAGTATGACGTTTATCACATGCAGATCATGGAGGGTAACCTTACAAGCACGATTCGCGAAAATCTGAATAAGATCGCCCATATGCAGATAGCGGATGTCCCGGGCAGGCATGAGCCCGGAACAGGCGAGATAAATTATAATAACCTTTTCCGCTTCATTGACGAGGCTGGATACAAGGGATGGATAGGCTGCGAATACATTCCGGGCGGAAAGACTATTGAAGGTCTCTCCTGGATGAGCAGCTATCGTCAATAACATCTAACAAAACAAGGAGGAAAGAAACATGGCAACACTAGGATTTGTAGGTCTCGGCATCATGGGAAAACCGATGGTAGGTCATCTGTTGGCTGGAGGGCATACTGTCAACGTTTATAATCTTATCCCTGAACCAGTCAAGGAGATGGCCGCAAAGGGCGCCATTGCCTGCGGTTCATGCAAAGAAGTTGCGGCAAAGTCAGACATAGTAATCATTATGGTGCCGGACACACCCGATGTTGAGGCCGTAATCTTCGGGAAAGACGGTCTTTCTGAAGGGCTGAAGAAAGGCGCTATCGTGGTAGACATGAGCTCGATCTCGCCGATAGCCACAAAGGAATTTGCGCAGAAGCTCGCCAAGCAAGACGTCAAGATGCTGGATGCGCCGGTTTCTGGCGGACAGGTCGGTGCTGAACAGGCGACTCTTTCGATCATGGTCGGCGGCGACCAGGATGTATTTGACAAGATAAAACCGATATTTGATCTCATGGGCAAAAAGGTAGTCTATATTGGCGGCAATGGCGACGGCCAGACCTGTAAAGTAGCGAACCAGATCGTAGTCGGCGGTACGCTTCAGACCATCAGCGAAGCGCTTCTCTTTGCTGCAAAGGCAGGGGCCGATCCCGCAAAAGTTCGTGAAGCGCTGCTCGGCGGATTCGCCCAGAGCAAGATACTTGAGGTCCATGGCGAACGTATGATCAAGAGGACCTTCAAGCCCGGGTTCCGCATCAGGTTGCAGCAGAAAGATCTGAACAACGCACTGCAGTCCGCGAGGAGCATGGGCTTATCGCTTCCCGCGACCGCTCTTGCGCAGGAACTTTTTAACAGCGTGGCCGCGAATGAGGGCGGGTCGGAGCTGGACCATTCAGCCCTTGTGCTTGCGTTAGAGAAGATGGCAAATTTCCAGGTGGCAAAAGGATAAACATTCCTCCGGAGCAGTAAAGGGGTTGCAGCATAAAAAGGAGAGGCGGGCTTTAGCCCGCCTCTCCTTTTTTGTTGTGGCTGAATTCTTCGCCGGCAAAATTACCTGGCCGGCGGGGTCTCCATCGGTTCTTCTATGCAGAATTCTTTTACAGCCGCGATATTCGGCCCCATCGAGCAGTCTACCTGCTCTTCAACAACGAAGTCGATTACATACGGCACCTTTGACTTGGAGGCGCGCTCCAGCGCAGCCGCTATATCTCCGGGCTTGGACACTCTTTCACCGCGGCAGCCAAAGCCTTCGGCAACCTTGATGTAATCCATAACAGTATGGTTCTCTTTCATCGAGACAGCGTATTCATACTGGTAGGCGTATTTCTGGTTCTGCCTGATGAGACTCAGGAACGCGTTGTTCAGTATTATCACGATGATGGGCAAATTATATGTTGCGGCAACGGCAAGTTCCTCGACGAGGAATGTGAAGCCGAAGTCGCCCATCACAGCCACTGCCCTGTGTTCGGGCCTGGCAACCTTTGCGCCTATGGCAGCCGGTATATCGAAGCCGAGCGTGCCGGCGCCGCCGGACGGGAGGTAAAGCCTCGGCTTGCTCACTTCCTGGAACTGGCCGGACCAGATCTGGTTCAGTCCGCAGCCCGTGGTGAACATGGTCTTGTCATCATGGAAAAACTTGTTGAGCTCATAAAATACCCTGTGAGGCTTAATGGGCATGCTCTGGAAGTCCAGCTTTCTCTTCATTGATTCCCTGAGTTTCGGAATGCCAGCTACTCTTTCAGGCGTCTGCTTCTTCGGACCCTTGGCTTTTGCTTCGTCAAGAAGGGCCTTGATCGCCAGCTTGGCATCGGAAACTATGCCGAGTTCGGCCTTGATGATCTTGTCGATCTGCTTCGGCTCGATATCGATATGTATGAACTTTCTCTCTCCTGCATAGATCTTTACGTCGCCGGTATGCCTGTCCGTAAAACGGCAGCCAATGCCGAGCACAACGTCAGAATCAAGGAATAACTTGTTTCCTACCGGGATACCGACCTGGATACCTACGATACCGGCATAGAGAGGATGATTTACGGGTATGCCGCCTTTGGCCATGTAAGTGGTAATTACTGGAATCTGCATGTATTCGGCAAATTCGACCAACTCTTTATATGCGTCTGAAAGTATCACGCCGCCGCCCATGATTATAATTGGGTTCTGCGCAGCATTAAGCATTTCAATGGCCTTCTTGATCTTGGCCAGATCAGGCTTTACTACAGGAATCGGAAGAGGAGCATCTTTTGCAGGATCATAATCAATGTCCTTCATCTGCACATCAAGCGGGAGATCGATCACGACCGGTCCGGGTTTACCCTCTTTTGCGGTCCTGAAAGCTTCCCTGAGTATCCTCGGCACATCTTCTGCCTTGGTTATGCACCAGCCTGCCTTGCAGATGGGTTTGCAAATTTCTACTATATCAACACACTGAAAGGCATCTTTTCCGAGCAGCGGGGTAACGTTCTGTCCCGTTATCGCTATCAGCGGAATGGAATCGATATTGGCTGTGTACAGACCGGTAACAAAATTTGTAGCGCCGGGGCCTGATGTACAAATCGCCATAGCCATTCTGCCGCTCGCCCTGAAATAGGCGTCAGCCGCATGAACCGCGGCTTCTTCATGTCTTACTGTGTAGTGCTTGATTGACTTCGATAAGGCAAGATGCTTGTAGACGGGATTGATGCCTGCTCCGGGAATACCAAAAGCGTCGGTAATTCCCTCACTCTCAAGGATTTTCACAATAACTTCAGCAACTTGCATAAGACCCTCCTCCGTGGCATTAGGATATATAATACGATACATATTACGCTTGGCTATCTTATCTTAGCTTCCAGCGAATTGTCAATTTGGATTTTAAATAAGAGGATGTATTGAGGGCTAACTACCTGATTATGTGCAAATAATCATTCCGTAAATGATGGAGTTGAAGGCTTTAGTCAGACGTAAAAACTGAGGAGCAGCCGCTTGATCAAGGCAGATTTAACGGAAATAGCGCTTTCGGCAGGAACGGAAAGAAATATTAAGCACAGATCACAACCGGACTGGCGCTGTTTACCCAATGAGCGCCCTTGACACCGGCGAGATGTTACAATTAAACTCCTATCCAGTCATGTTTTCGTAAGGTTCGTTGAATCGGTCTATTTATCTTTCAGGGGAGATTGAATAAATGCGCAGGCGTCAGATTATATTAGGCTTGGTTATTTCTATCATTACGATAAGCGGCTTATGGTATTTTTTTATTTACGAGCCTGCGCACAGGGTAACGGTTGTCGAGATCGATTGCGACTGCAGTGATCTGGCTGACATCGAGAACAGGATAAAGGAAGCAAATGCAGCAATCAAAGAGTATGAGAAAATGATTCAGGAGTTGAAAGAGCGGGATGCGGCAAGCGGCAGGACGACCATGTACAATTCGGCGCTGCAGAAAAGTTCTGATGAAAGAATCGAAGCGGCCATAGGCAAAGTATCTTCAAAAGACGCCAAGACGCTTGTGGGCGAAACCGCGAAAAATTGTGCGATCACCGTTAACGCGACCACAAAATGCATGATAAAATCGATGCGGGCCCACGAGAAATCGAATGCTGACAGCTGCGAAAGGGTCAAGGACAAATTAATGGCCGAAAAAGGCATGTACGCTGCAGATTCCACTTATTACAGGGACACTTTCAGTATGACTGAATTCTGGAATGACGAAATTGCAGCTTACACAGCTGAACTCGCCTACCTCAACAAAAATCTGCAGCTTGCCCGTGCGGACAAATCCTGCCAATAAAAGGCGCAAAACTTCCGTAATAGATTAGCTCGGGGACTGAACCCCGGCACTCGCAACACATCCCCCGCATGCATTGACAGCAATAACTTGATCTGCTAAACTGCTGTATTCTTAGGCAAGGAGGGACTATGGAAGATATTAAAAGATCATTTGCCCAGAGGTATGGCCTTATCGGCGGGTTTATAGCGTTGGTGGCTGTTCTTCTCATGCCGCACCCGGAAGGGCTGCCGATAGCCGGGCACTATATGCTGGCTCTGCTTCTGTTTTCTGTCATTATCTGGATGACCGAATCCGTAACTTATCCTGTCAGTGCCGCAATAATACTCGCGCTTATGACGTTTCTGCTCGGTCTGGCACCTGCTGTTGCCGACCCAAAGACGATATTGGGGACCTCCAAGGCCCTTGCGATCTCCCTGAGCGGGTTCAATAATTCCGCGCTCGGACTGGTTGGAGGCGCCCTTTTCATTGCAGCCGCAATGATGTGCACAGGTCTCGACAAGCGTATCGCGCTGCTCATACTTTCTAAAATCGGCGCCAAGACAAACAGGATCCTTTTTGGGGTCATCGTAGTCGGCTTTGTGCTCAGCTTTTTTGTCCCGAGCACGACCGCCCGCGTTTCCTGCCTTGTCCCGATTGTTATGGGCGTCATCGTGGCCCTAAATGTAGACAAGAAGAGCAAATTCGCAGGCGTGCTTATGATCGCGACAGCACAGGCAGACAGCATATGGAATGTCGGCATAAAGACCGCCGCCGCCCAAAATATGGTTGCACTCGGGTTTATTGAAAAGATGCTGGGCAAGACCGTCACATGGGGTGAATGGTTTATCGCCGCCGCCCCGTTCGCCGCGATAATGTCTATTGTGCTGTATTACGTCCTGATGTGGGTAATGCCGCCTGAAACTAAAGAGATCGAAAATGGAGAGCAAATCATAGCCAAACAGCTTGCTGATCTGGGCCCAATGAGACCGGTTGAGAAGAGGCTGCTGGCCATATCACTTTCGCTGCTCTTCTTCTGGACAACGGAACAGGTCCTGCACCCGTTTGATACTACATCTACAACCTTTGTGGCCATCGCCATAATGCTGACTCCCGTGATAGGCGTAATGAACTGGAGAGATGCCCAGTCAAGAATGCCGTGGGGAACCCTGATGCTGTTCGGAGTAGGCATAAGTCTTGGTACCGCGCTCCTGACAACAAAGGCCGCTACCTGGCTGGCCAATGTGATTGTGGCCCTGGTTGGCATTCAGGCCATGCCGGCACTCGCGATACTTGCCGTGCTGGCCGCTTTCCTTATCATCATCCACATGGGTTTTGCGAGCGCCACGGCATTGGCATCAGCCATGATACCGATAGTGATCGCGGTACTGCAGAGTGTAACGACGCCCGGCATAAGCGTGTGGGGCATGACCATGATACTACAGTATGTCGTGAGCTTCGGGTTTATCCTGCCGGTGAATGCGCCGCAGAACATGGTGGCCTACAGTACAGAAACATTTGAGGTCAAAGACTTCATCAAGACAGGTATTCCTCTAACGATCGCCGCCTATCTCATAATTCTCCTTCTCGGCGCAACTTACTGGACCTGGCTTGGATACGTATAAGCGGATATAAAATTAACGAATTTCAGCGATGCATGGTGGGGACGCCGTGCATCGTTTTTTTTTGCCATTTTGTGTGATATACTTTTAGCAATAAATACGGGGTCCGTATAATAATTGCGTGGCATAAATAAGAAACGACTGGAGAATCCGTATCGACCGTGTTATTGTTGACCAGACATCAAAAGGAGCATAAGACATGAAAATATCTATTTTGGACGACTATCATGACACGCTGAGAACCCTGGAATGCTTCAAGAAGCTTGCTGGTCACGAAGTCAAAATTTGGAATGATCACGTCCAGGACACGGAGACCCTGGCAGCGCGACTCCACGATACAGAAGTGCTTGTGCTATTCCGGGAGCGGACGAAGATTCAGACCCCGCTTTTAGAGCGCCTGCCCAAGCTTCGCCTGATAAGCCAACGCAGCGTCTATCCACACATAGACGTTGCAGCCTGCACACGGCTGGGCATAGTGGTTTCTTCCAATCTCAGTCACGGGACACCTTCTTACGCGACAGCAGAGCTCACCTGGGCGCTTGTACTTTCGGCTATGCGGCAGATTCCTCAGCAAGTCGCGGCCCTCAAGGCCGGAAAATGGCAAATCGGTGTCGGAAACACCTTGCAAGGCAAAACGCTCGGGATTTTTGGTTACGGAAGGATCGGTAGTGTTGTTGCAGGTTATGGGAAGGCCTTCGGCATGGACGTTTTGGTCTGGGCCCGAGAGTCATCCCTGGTCCGCGCCCGTCAGGACGGATACCGGACAGCAGGCAATAAAGCCGAATTTTTTGAAAAATGCGATGTTCTTTCCCTGCATATGCGCCTGGTTGATGCGACGCGGGGTATCGTCATCGCCCGGGATCTCTCCCATATGAAGCCCACCGCGCTCCTGGTTAATACCAGCCGGGCAGGCCTCATTGAACCCAATGCCCTTGTGAACGCTTTGCGTGCGGGACGTCCGGCAATGGCGGCTGTGGACGTTTATGAGTCCGAACCTGTCCTCGACCCAAAAAATCCGTTATTGACGATGGACAACGTCGTGTGTACTCCACATATAGGCTTTGTGACGCGCGATGAATATGAGATCCAGTTCGCCGATATTTTCGACCAGATCGTCGCTTACTCGAAGGGTGCACCGACCAATGTCGTCAACCCGGAGGTGCTTCAAATTGCCGGGCTGCGCAAAGGTTGAAAACGGTGACATGCCAGGGCAACACTTCAAGCCCATCCATCGCATGTGGCCGACGCTGTCACGCACACACTTGGTGTGTCGGCGCAACTGATGATAGATCGTTGTTTCCAGCGGCAAGATAGAAGAACAAAATTAAAGGGAGGCAGCTATGGACGTAAGAGACATGAAAGGCGATCCGGGGATCTGGGAAAAATTGTCGTGGGCAGATATGAGCAGCAAGGAACAAGAACTCTGGACTATCCTCGGCTGGCAGCAGGATAAATGGGACAAGAACGAAGCGCCAGCGAGTACTGACAAGGCTTGGAAGGACTTGAACTATCTGGAACAAAACGCTGCGACGGGTCTTGGATTCACTCAGGATATCTGGGATAATTTCGAGGATCAATAACAATTACAATCTTATGATCGCGCTGGCCATGCGTAACGGACTTGGAGAGCAGGACGTTTCAGCTGTATTCAAAGTATTGAACGATAAAAAATAATCGATAAAGAGGAAATAATATGAGGTATGACCCCTTATATCACCCCTATCCTTCCCGGCGGAGCGTGGTCTTTGCCAGGAAAGGCATGGTGGCCACTTCGCAGCCGCTTGCGGCACAGGCAGGTCTTGACATGCTCAAAAAGGGCGGCAATGCCATTGATGCTGCTATCGCCACTGCAGCATGTCTAACAGTAGTGGAGCCAACCTCCAATGGAATCGGGGGAGACGCCTTTGCGCTGGTCTGGACAAAAAATAAACTGCATGGACTGAATGCGAGCGGCCCTGCCCCGCAAAAAATTTCGATTGATGAGCTGAAAAAAGCGGGGCATAAGGAACTGCCGAAGCGCGGGGTTGCACCGGTCAATGTGCCCGGCATACCATCCGCCTGGGCATCCTTATCCGCGAAGTTTGGCAAACTGCCCCTGACAGAGGTATTAGGCCCGGCGATCCAATATGCAGAGGAAGGCTATCCCGTATCGCCGATCATCGGCAGGCTCTGGGATGACGGCTTCAGTACTTTCAAGGCCGAAAAAGGCGAAGAGTTCAGGCACTGGTTTGATCTCTTTGCGCCTGGCGGAAGGCCGCCTGCAATAGGGGAGGTATGGCGTTCGCCCGGACATGCCGCGACATTAAAGTCGATTGCCGAAACAAAGGCCGAGTCTTTTTATCGCGGTGAGCTTGCAGAGGAGATCGACCAGTTCTTTAAAAAATATAAAGGCTATCTGACCAAAGAGGATCTGGCCGCGTTTAATGCGGAATGGGTCGATCCCATTAAGATAAATTACCGGGGCTACGATGTTTGGGAGATCCCGCCCAGTGGTCATGGCCTTGTGGCCCTTATGGCGCTGAATATCCTGAAGGGTTTCGATTTCTCCGACAGGGAAAAGGAATCGGCCGAAACCTATCATAAGCAGATAGAGGCCATCAAGCTCGCGTTCGCCGACGGCAGGGCATTTATAGCTGACCCGCGGAAAATGAAGGTCAGGGTCGAAGATCTTTTGTCAGACTCATTTGCTGAAGACAGAAGGCGGCTCATCGGCAAAGAGGCTTTGGTACCGGCGCCGGGCCGACCTGACAGCAGCGGCACAGTCTACCTGGCGACAGCCGATTCCGAAGGAAATATGGTCTCTTATATCCAGAGCAATTACATGGGCTTTGGTTCAGGCATGGTTGTGCCGGGCACAGGCATCAGCCTTCACAACCGGGGCCACAATTTCTCTTTCGATCCCGCTCATGTAAATTGCCTGGAGCCGGGCAAAAAACCTTATCATACCATTATCCCGGGCTTCCTGAGTAAGGATAATGAGGCGGTTGGTCCCTTCGGTGTCATGGGCGCGTTTATACAGCCGCAAGGGCACCTGATGGTTGTGATGAACACGATAGACTTCAATCTCAATCCGCAGGCAGCGCTTGATGCGCCGCGCTTTCAATGGACCGAGGGTAAGACAGTTGAGATAGAGCCCCTGTTTCCGGAATATATCGCCGAGGCATTAAACGCGCGCGGCCACGCTCTGAAAAGGGCCGGCGTTGGCGCAACAAGCTTTGGCCGGGGACAGATTATCTGGAGAGACAAAGACGGTGTTCTGGCCGGGGCGACCGAGCCCCGAACTGACGGAACGGTTGCGGCCTGGTAATAAAAACATCTGCACCACATTTGAGTATGCGAAAAAGCCCGGGGCTATCCGGTTCCGGGCTGACTACTCAACCTGCTGAGTTTCCCCCGTACGAGGTCAACGTGTTGTTGCAGCTTGTATATCTCGCCGAAATAAGGCAACGGCACAGTGATCCTGTTAATCGCATCTTCTATCTGGTCGAGCCTTTCACGGTATCCGGCCAGGCTATCCTGTCCGGGATTATGCACGATTTCCATCTCGAGATTCTTGAGTTCACGGTACCATTTAAAGAATTTCCTGCGGTGGCGCCATGAATAGAGCCAGGGCAGGCTGCGGAAAACAGGTATCAGGATAATTGCTGCAGGTACCATGAACAAAAGCGTGCGGTCAACGAACGCCGCCATCCCGAAAGGCAGGTAGTCAAGCAGCAGGGGACGTCCTGATTTGTAAAATCTCTCGGCATATAAGGAGGAAGGGAAGCTCAGTTCCTTTGGCGCCGGGAATTCTCCGCGCTTGTTGACCCAGCCTGCGTTGCTGTGAATCTCGACGGCAGCGTCAAGCAGCAGATAAATGATTGCAGGATGCAGGTCCTTTCGCACAACAAGGTTTGTTGTAGCGGCCAGCAGGTGAATATCTTCCTGCGGCATTCCTTTCGACAAATCGAGTATCCCTCTGGGTAAAACTACATGCGACAAGGCGGGTATAATGCGGGTATAAGCTTCAGCCTGCCTGAAATTCATAAGCTTTATCCCGGGTGCATACAAAAGGTCTTTAACAAGTGTATTGTTTTCTGTCCATGTAATCATTATCGCGTCAATTCCGCCGGACAGGAGGGCATCGCGAGCAGGTGCGCCCGAAAGGTCAAACAGCCGGGTCGGGGGCCCCGCGCTGTTTGTTGCGGTCAGCAGATCAATGGCCAGCTTGCGAACGCCGCTTCCCTCGGGCCCTATTGCAATCCGCTTGCCCCCGAGTTCCGAAAGGTCATAAAGTGTATCGGGGCTCCTGTAAAAAACCCATAGCGGAGCGTAGCTAATGGCGCCCAGGGAGACGAGATTAGGCGAATCAGAAGGCGGGCTCGAGCCGTCCTGCACAAAACCGGCATCAACATGAACGCTTTTGTCAGACAGGCGTTTGAGATTTTCAACAGAGCCTGTGGAAGGAAGGAGTACCACAGTGATATCCTCGCGCGCCAGTATCTTATGGTACTGTTCGCCCATTCCCATGTACGAACCGCCCTCAGACCCTGTAGTCATAATAATAGTATCCGGCGCCCTGAAGTGATACGCGACGAGAAATAATACGGCCGCACTGAATAAAAGCAGGATGAGTATGACCGAAAGGCCGCGTTTAGAGAGCAGCGGGGCGACCATGCTGCGGGTCGTTCTGTTTCCTGGCATTTAATCCATCCTTTTTTATTATGTTCAGTCCTATTTGTAGTTTACGGACTGATTGACACAGGCAGGCAACGGCTTCCCTGCCAGTCCTGCAAGCAGGTTGTCTACTGCAAGCTGGGCCATGCTCGTGCGTGTTTCAGTCGTCGCACTTCCAATGTGAGGCGTGATCAATATGTTAGGCAGTTTCAAAAGGGGGTGGTCTGTCGGCAAAGGTTCAGGATCTGTAACGTCAAGGGCAGCATAGGCGATCCTGTTGTTCGTCAATGCCTCCAGGAGTGCACCTGTGTCGACAATAGGGCCGCGGGCGGCATTAACAAAAATAGCCGTGGGCTTCATCCTTGCAAATTCCTTGTGGCTGAACAGCCCGCGTGTCTCTGCCGTAAGCTGCGTAAATACAATGATGCAGTCTGCCTTACCGAGAAGCTCGTCGAATGTGGCATATGTAACGCCTAGTTCACGCTCATCCTTACGGCGGAATTTATCGAAATAAATTATATTCATGCCAAACGCTTTTGCCCTGCGTGAAACGGCCGTTCCAATCTGCCCCAGGCCCACAATACCCAATGTTCTTCCACGCAGATCAATTCCAAAGGGGAAGCTTGTGCCGGGACGCCAGTTGCCTTCGCGCACAAAGTTCCAGCCTTCATGTATACGGCGAGCAGCGCATAGGAGCAGGGCAAATGCAAGGTCCGCAGTAGTATCCACGAGTACCCCGGGGGTGTTGCCTACTGGAATACCGCGCTTTGTGCAGGCGTCGATGTCAATGTTGTCGTACCCTACAGCCACCTGCGACACCACTCTTAAATTTGGGGCCAGCGCCAGCAATTCTCCGTCGATCTTCGCATTAGCAAATGAAATTAGTCCCTCTGCATCCTTCAGACACTCTGCCTGAGAATATGCAGGCGTCTTACCGCTTTTATCGATGATTTTAACATCGCAGTACTCAAGCAGTCTCTGATGCGCCGGCGGAAGGAGTTTTCCTGTCGCAGCTATCTTGTATTTCGCCATCCGAACTTCTCCTTTATCATGTTTTTAATAGTATGCACCAAAAAAAAATCTGCATCAAATCATCCGCCTGGGGCTACGCCTCACGGAGCACTTTTAGCGAGAGTCCGGCTACCATGTCTTTGACTTTATCCCTGTAAGCCAGCATATGGGGCGACGCGAGATGATCCCGCAGGGCTTCGACACTTTCCCACTTTTCGATAACCGTCACCATGTTTTCATCCAGGACTTGGGGTGGCAGCCCGGTATCAATATCGACAGCCGGAAAATATTCGATGCACCCCTTTTCTGTCCTTACTTTCGGTATATTGGCCCTGAAGATCTCAAGGAAAGCGGGCAGGCTGCCTGTCTTTATGCGTATCGATGCAAGTACATTAATCATAATTCATCCTCCTTTGATATGCCCCGGTACTTAATCCCAGGGAAAGAAACTAACCGGCCAATCTGCCTGCCAGCGCATTTTTAATCTTGTCTGCGCTTAGTTGCAGCGCGGCGCGCTCATCTTCGGACATATCCGGTTCCAATATCCGACTTACGCCGTCACGCCCAAGCACACCCGGCAGGGAAAGCGTAACTCCATACACGGGATTGTAAGTGCCGATTGGTATGACAGCCTGCTCGTCACGCAGTATAATCTCTGTGATTCTCGCGCAGACCATTCCTATGCCATACTGGCTGGCGTTATTGCCCTCAATGATCGTAATGTTGGCAAAGCGGACCTCTTTTTCTATTTCTGCGCGAAAGGCCTCCGGTGTCATACGGCATTCTTCAAGCAGATTGCAATACGGCACGCTTCGCGCTCGCGCGGATGACCAGAGGAACACCTGCGAAGTCCCATGCTCGCCCACGACAAGCGCTTCGACAGAGGCCGCGCTTACAGAAAGTTTCTGCGCGAGATGGACCCGGAAGCGCAGGCTGTCCAGATACGTGCCGGTGCTTAAAACCCGGTTATGCCCCGCCATTTGGCGCGCCATATCGGCCAGCGGATCGGGTGGATCTGTGACCACAACGATAACCGCACCTGGAGCATATTTTACTATATTTGGAACGATATCTCCATAAACCTTGATGTTTGCGTCCAGCAATTTAAGGCGGCCCGCAGGATCGTTACGGTCAATGGCCCCGCCCGACTTTTCATTGACGCCCGCGGTTATGAGTACCACAGCCGCGCCTTTCAGGTCTTCATAATCTCCATCTCTGACATCAACAGCAGGCGAAAGAGGTGATCCGTAGCGCATGTCTGTTGCGACCGCGTTGGCGCGCGACCGCGTCCTGCTGACTATAACTATCTCCCTGGCGCACCCGCGCAGGATGGTCGAAATTGTACATGCCGCTGCAACGGCTCCAGCACCTATGATTCCGATTTTCATAATGACCTCCTGACAGAATTTCCGATAAGATGGCTGCTCTTTATACTTAATGATACCAAGCAAATTCCCTATCATGAAAAATGGCAGGGTATGATAGCGAGTGTGGCCATTTGCACTCCTGGCCTAAAACGGAATATCCTTTAAGCAGGGCTGTTTATTAATTCAGACAGGACGGGTGGACGAATGAGACTTGAAGATATCTATTCGGAATGCCTTGGGATCATCGGGCCTGATGTATGGGATGAAATTATCGTTTCCTGCGGGTCCGCTGCAGAGGCCGACTCCATCCCCGGTGCCATTGGGCGGATGACTGGGCCTCTGGGCCTGCCGCCCTATGCGGCTGAGCTGGCCCGCCTCGAGCTGACTGTTTTCAGGATCGGAGGGACCGCTATGCCAGGGCGTGTTGACACCCGGGATCTGAATCCCGCACTTTCAGTTTTTCGGGCGCGATGGAAAGGCCTCGCCTCTCTGATCACCTCCGACCATGAAACAGACCGGGTCAGGCCGGAACCTGGAGACGAATTGCTTCTGGTATGGAAAGATCCTTCTGACGGGGATGTCAGGTGCAGGCCCGCCGTTGATGAGGACCTCCTTGTCATGAAGATGACTGTCGAAGGCATATCTTCAAGGCAGGTGGCTTCAGAGGGACGACTGGCCGTCTCTGCCGCCAATTCGGCCATTGACCGGGCCATCAGGAACGGGATTCTGCTCTCTCCATCATCCCTTTTGAGACGGGAATACAGCGGATGGCCCCCTGCCGGCACTTGTGATGATCTGTATATGTCGGCCACATCTTTCACACTGCAGTGGCACATTACCCAGGCCTGCGATCTTCACTGCAAGCATTGCTACGACCGCACAGCCCGGGAGCAGCCGACGCTTGACGACGCAATTAGAATACTCGATAATCTGCACGATTTTTGCCTGGAGAGAAATGTAAATGGCCGCATATGCTTTTCAGGCGGGAACCCGCTTCTCTATCCTCATTTTCAGGAACTCTACCGAAGGGCAGCCGAACGCGGCTTCGCCCTGTCCATACTCGGCAATCCTTCACCAAGGAAAATGATTGAGGAGATCGTTTCAATACATCGGCCGGATTTTTTTCAGGTCAGCCTGGAGGGGCTGCAAGATCACAATGACCTGATCCGTGGACAGGGTCACTTTGCGCACACTATCGAATTTCTCAATCTGTTGAAGGAGCTCAATATCTATTCTATGGTAATGCTCACACTTACCAAGGAGAATATGCACCAGGTCATTCCTCTTGGAGAAATCCTTTGCGGTCTTAGCGATACCTTCAATTTCAACCGACTGTCGCTTGTCGGCGAAGGGGCCGGCCTGAAGCTGCCGGACAAGAAGGAATACGTCGCTTTCTTGAAATCGTATATCGCGGCCGCCAGGGAGAATCCTGTCCTGGGGCTAAAAGACAATCTAATTAATATAGTCCGCCATCAAAAAGGAGAGGACCTGTTTGGAGGATGCACCGGGTTCGGCTGCGGAGCAGCTTTTAATTTTCTCTCGCTCCTTGCTGACGGCGAGGTGCATGCCTGCAGAAAATTACCCTCCCGTGTCGGAAATATTCATGAAACCGGACTTGCCGGGATATATGATTCGGAACAGGCGCGTAGATACCGCTCAGGCCCTGCTGAATGCCAGGGTTGCCCTGTCCGGCATGCATGCAGGGGCTGCCCGGCCATTTCGCATAGCCACGGGCTGAATATCTTTTCTGAAAAAGACCCATTCTGTTTCATTTGACCGCCGATTGGCCGGGTTTATACTGGCAGTACAGGGACTTTTGCCGTTATTTTGCATTAATAGAAAAGGTTGATACACTATTCCATATTTATCCAGTTTGCGATAGCGGCCTGGATTTGATTTCCCGCTTTGCGGGAAACCGTCTACAAAAAAAGGAAGGGGAATGCAATGGAGAAAGACGATCTCAAGAAATTCCTCGCCGGCGTTGGCATAACTGCGCTGGTTGCGGGGGCCGGCCTTTCAAATGCCGGGACTGCCTGGGCTGCCTGAAGCGGCGACACGGACGGTGCGGTCGGCACCCAAAAGTCACAGTCGGACAGTGAAAAAGACAAGACCAAAGTTAAGGGGAAGAGCAAAAAAGCAGGTGCGGCCACAAAGGCCGATGCTGACAAGACAAAAGATCAGCAGTCTTCGCAGAGTGGTTGAAGCGGACCAAAGAAATAGTGCAGTTGCACTATAATAGACCATAAAGACAGTTAGAGTGAATGATAGTTCCATAGGCAGCGGATAAATTAAAGCCGGACACTGTTGCGCGGGTTGCAGGGCAGTGTCCGGCTTTGCTGTTCGGGCTTCTTAATATTTACGGTACGTTTTTTGCCTCGCGTGCATAACCGCGCTCTTTTGCGATATGGTCGATATGCAGGGTCGCAAGGTCTTCTACCGGCAGCATCTCTGCAGGCGTAGGCTGATAAGCGTTGATGACTTTCAGATAACCGCCGCAGTCATCGCAAACCTCTGCAAGTATCCTTGCAGGCTCGTCTTCCGCATAAAGGTAACCGAAGGTCTTATGGTCTGCATTGCCGCATAGTGTGCACTTAAGCCTTTGAGCTGACCACTCTGCGCCGCATTGACCGCATCGCAGATATTTGGCCTGATGGTCCTCACGCAACTCTCCAAGCACCGGTGCCGCTCCGCAGACAAAGCAGTAGCCTTTATGCCAATCGCATTTCTCGGTCAGCGGCCCAAGCTGCCTGCACCAATCCCGGAGCGCGGGTTTCAGGGCGTTCCGGGCAAGCGCCACCAGGAGATCGGCGTCGAGACCAAGGTCTGCAGCCATGGATCTGATATGGCTGGTATCTCCGGCCATTGTACCGGTGATAAGCAGGTCCGTATCCAGCCTGCCATCCTCGACAGCCAGCCTTATGCTTCGCGCGGCAGCGGCATTCGGACCTCCGCAGGCATTCGCCTTGAAAGTCTCGAGTGCGGCCGCCAGGCTGATCATCAGCTTCTGCACTGCCCCGAGATCGATTTCCAGTTCTATATCTGCCAGAAGAGGTAATCCCGCCCTCATTTTCCCGGCGGCAATATCTCCGGTTATGGAGAGAGTTCCAGCAGAGAGGTCAGCATCCCTGAGCAGGGGCAGTAATTCGCCAAAGAACTCAGTTGCTGCCAACAGGTCAATCAGTCCGGGTTGCTGGTTCACAGCTTCCCGCAGCCGGGCTGCGACTGCCTTTGAGTCAAAGTCGGCTTTATCCGCCACTTACTTTGGGCTCCTTTTCAGACAACTTTTTCCTGCTGCCCCGTTCACGGAATGAGACCAGCGCCGCCAAGCCGAATGCCATGGCATTCATTATTGTTGACCCCGATGATGCTACGTCTTGCGTACGCTGCGGTACGACCGGATTGTCAGGCAAACCATATACAGACGGCTTGTCCATCAGCAGGTAGAACACATTCAGCCCTTTGGCCTGGGTGTATCCGTAGATATTCGCCTTTTTCTGGCCGAGCTCCTGAAGCTGCGCGAGTCTCGCATCAGCAATCTTCTTAAGCTCAGAAACCTCGCCAAAACGAATAGAGCCGGTGGGGCAGGCCTTGGCACACGCCGTTCCCAGACCGTTGTGAATGCGATCATCACAGAGTGTGCATTTACGCGAGGTGTTCGATACGGCGCTGTATTTTGATACACCATACGGACAGCCCTTGTTGCAGGCCTTGACTCCCTTGCATCTGTCTTGCCGTATCACCACGTTTCCGAGCGGATCGCGTTCAATGGCCTTGACAGGGCATACGTTAAGACAGCCCGCATCAGTGCAGTGCTTGCAGGAATCGCTCGAGAAGAGCCAGCGGGACCCCTTGCGCTGCTGATTTATCTGCTCTATAAAACGGACATGCCGCCAGTCCGTCGCACTGAGTGTTCCGGTATTGTCATATGAGTTGCCGGTAAAATTATTGGCAACTATGCGCGTTTCAGCGTCGCTCCTGAAATGGGCCGGCTCGGGAGCAAGCCCGTTCCACTCTTTGCATGCCACCTGGCAAGCCTTGCAGCCTGTGCATATAGAGGCATCTACAAACATTCCTTTTGCCATGTTATGCCTTACCTCCCTTTCGTGTTACCCTGCCTGCCCGGAGGTTGCAGGTAAATACCTTGCCTTCATGTATCGAAACATTCGGGTCGGCAACTAGAGCGCTCAGGTTGTTCACCACATCGCCCCGCGCAGTGCCCTGCCATCCCCAATGCCACGGCATTCCTATCTGGTGCACTGTCTTGCCCTTGAGGGCAAAGGGTTTCATGCGTCTTGTCACCAGGGCCCGTGCCTCAATCTCCCCGCGAGCCGTGCGGATTGTAACATAGCTGCCATTTTTTACGCCTTTAAGGGCAGCCAGTTCCGGCGAAATTTCGCAGAAGAGTTCGGGCATTAATTCGGCAAGCCACGGAAGCCATCGACTCATGGTGCCGCTGAGGTAATGCTCGGTCAGCCGATAGGTCGAGATGACATAGGGATATTTGGGGTCCGCGACAATATGGTACGGGTTGCCAGGCACATTCCAGACCTTGGCAACGGGATTCGACTGTTGTTTGTAAACGGTGTTATGTACCGGAGATTCATATGGTTCGTAGTGAGTCGGCAACGGGCCGTCTACAGTTCCGAATGGTGCAAAGAGCCATGCCTTGCCGTCAGGACGCATGATAAAGGGATCACTTCCGCCGAGCCAGTCAAAGCCGATACCGTTGTCTTTACCCTGAGAGCCCGGTTTTTTTGTAAGTGCAAAGTCGATACCGTCTCCTGCCGGCGACACCCACTTGCCCAAAACCGGTTTGCCGGCAGCATCCTTTACTCCGCTGTCGGCATTCGCGTCCCAGTAAACCAGCTTCTTCTTTTCGGACCATGGTCTGCCTTCAAGGTCCGCGGATGCGCGGTTATACATGATGTGCCTGTTAGCAGGCCAGGCAAAGCCCCAGTTAGGAGATATCCAGTTGTCGCTCTGCCGGCGTGAAGCAAAGTTTTTGCCCTCTTCCGGAATGACGCCCGTATATATCCATGCGCCGCAGACAGTCGAACCGTCCTCCTTGAGGTTAGCGAAGGTGGGAAGAGGTTTTTTGTCACCCCATACATAGCCGTTGATCTCTTTCAGGACTTTGTATGCAGAGGGCTCGTCTTTAATGCGCGTATCAGCAATTTCCGACGGCTCTGCTTCATAATTCCATAGCAGGTTTTTAATGGCCCAGTCCCGGTCATTTGTCGAGTCTTTATAAAGCTCCTTGAGCTTTCTGCCTATATGATAAGTAAACCAGAGGTTGCTGCGTGCTTCACCAATCGGGTCAGCCGCCCTCTCGTGATATTGCAGAAGACGCTGTGTGTTGGTCAAGGAACCCTCCATTTCAGGGACCGTGGCAGAGGGCAGGAAGAAGACTTCGGTCATGATCTCGGAGGTCTTGAGTTCACCCGACTTGATTTCCGGAGAATTTCTCCAGAAGGCCGAAGTCTCTGTCTCGTAAAAGTCGCGGACTACCATCCAGTCAAGCTTTGCCAGGGCCTTGCGCTGATAGCGCGCATTCTGTCCGCCGACAGCCGGGTTCTGCCCCATCACGAGGAAACCCTTGACGATGCCGTTCATCATGTCGATGAACATCGGCATATGCGAATGGTCCCTGGTGATCTTGGGATGATAATCGTAGCCGTAGTTATTCTCCTTTGTGGCCGCATCGCCAAACTGGGCCTTGAAATAGGAAACAGCAAACTTTGGATAATTGCCCCAATAGCTGGTTGACAGCGGCACTGCTTCAGTAAGGATGAAGTCTTTAAGCGTACCATGCGGCCTGCGCGCGTCCGGCATATTAAGATATCCGGGCAGCGAGTGATAGAGGGTCGCGATATCTGTCGAGCCCTGGATCGAGGCATGGCCGCGCAGAGCAAGCACTCCGCCGCCTGGTCGTCCGATGTTGCCGAGCAGGGCCTGCAGCATGCCTGCGCAGCGTATTATCTGCACACCAACGGTGTGCTGGGTCCAGCCAACCGCATAGGTGATGTTGGACGTTCTGTCGCGGCCGGAATTGTTAAGGAGCGTTTCAGCTACCTTGAAGAAGACATCCCTGGGGCAGCCGCAGACATTCTCTACCATCTCTGGCGTGTAGCGTGAATAATGCTTTTTCACGATCTGGAAAACACTCTGGGGATCTGTCAGTGTGGGATCGGTC
Source organism: uncultured Nitrospiraceae bacterium (assembly GCA_903822005.1). Classification (GTDB taxonomy): domain Bacteria; phylum Nitrospirota; class Thermodesulfovibrionia; order Thermodesulfovibrionales; family Dissulfurispiraceae; genus Fen-1308. The sequence goes on along the minus strand of CAIJNL010000018.1, from coordinate 142,811 downwards.
TTAGGTCTGCCAGGCACCCTTTGCAGCAAAAGATCGCTGAATGTAACGGCTTCAGTTACAGACGGTGCCGGTGCTGCATTGCGCTGATATGCCCAGCTTCCGTTCTCATAATATTTACCGTCAGCAGAAAAACCGGAAAATACCCCTTTCATGTCCTCAGTGTCTTTATAGTCCGCATTTACAAGCGTTGCGGCATTTGTATAGTTGACAGCATACTCTCTGAAAAAAGGTTCTGTCTTCCAGCGCTTGCTGTTTATTACATAATTAATAAGCGCGCCAAGGAAAACTATATCAGTGCCTGCGCGTATCTGCGCATGTATGTCGCACATTGCCGACGTGCGGGTAAAACGCGGATCCACATGCATCAGCACGGCTCCATGCTCTGTCTTGGCCTTCAACGGCCAGCGGAAAGCAACAGGATGGCATTCTGCCATGTTCGAACCCATCACCAATACGGCATCGGAATTAACGAGATCGCGCGCAAATGTTGTTGCGCCGCCCCTGCCAAACGAGACCCCCAGCCCGGGGACCGTGGAGGAGTGTCATATTCGGGCCTGGTTTTCTACAGAGACGACCCCCAGGCCGTGCATGAGTTTTTGCTGGGCATAATTCCATTCGTTTGAGATGGTGGCGCCTCCCAGCGAAGCGATCGCGTAGGTATTCATCACCCTCTGTCTTGATTTCTTGCCCCTTATGTCCGCTACTTCCTCATATTCATTGAAATTTTCGTCGCGGGTCTTCTTCACAAGCTGCGCAATGCGGTCCATTGCCCAGTCAAGGGGTTTGTCTTCCCAGTGGTCGCTGCCCGGTGCGCGATATTTGACCTTGGTCCAGCGCAGGTCATTCATCACAAGCTGATAGGTGGCCGCTCCTTTCGGGCAGAGTGTTCCCTCACTTATGGGAGAGTCAGGATTTCCCTGGATGTCGATAATCTTGCCCGCGTCGTTCACCATTACAATAGTGCCGCATCCTACAGAGCAGTACGGGCATACGCTTGGCACCTGCCTGCCGGTCTTGATCGGCACCTTAACGGCCTGTTTTTCCATCCCAATAGTGTCTAATCCCCAGCTTGCGGCCTCTGTTGCAACGACTGTGCCGATTACGCCCGACGAGATCTTTAGAAACTGCCGACGAGTGACTTTCATAAACGTTACACTACCTCCTTGTGCAGACTTATGTGCCCTGTTTTATCGAAAGAAACATGGCAAAACAAGTCATAGCCTTAATAGCGCAATTTAATGTCCGCTATATTTGACTATACCAAATTTATATTTCATTTCAAAGCGCAGTTAGGGGCGAAAGCTGACCCGTGAAATTATCGACAGGAATGCATCCTTGACAGCTTCAACTTGGGCCGATTAAACTCTGAGTCCGGAGTCTATTATTATATTGCCACGGAGTTGCATCACTGAAGGGGAAATAGCAAAGGGGGAGCAAAATATGACAGAGAAAAAAAACAGTAAGAACTGGCTGAAACTGGTAATAGCTTTAGCGGTCATCCTGGCAGTTGTCGGGATAATGCACTATTACGGGCTTTTCCAGTATGTCAGCATGCAGAATATAATGAATCTCAAGGCATGGATAAATGGACTGGGCGCGATCGGGCCTATCGTCTACATACTTTTGTTCATTGCCGCCTGCCTCTTTTTCCTGCCCGGACTGCCAGTCGCAATCCTGGCGGGACTGGCCTTTGGTCCGATAATGGGGACTGTCTGGGCATCTATCGGATCGACCCTTGGCGCTGCTGCAGCTTTTTTGGTGGCCCGCTATGTTGCAAGAGACATGGTAGAGGGCTGGGCGCAGTCTAACCAGGTCTTCAAAAAGATCGATGACGGAGTGGCTGCCCAGGGGTGGCGGATGCTGATGATTACGCGGCTTGTTCCGGTCTTTCCATTTAATCTGCAGAACTATGCCTACGGCCTGACAAAAATCGGATTCCCGACGTATGTGCTAGTCTCATTTATCTGCATGCTGCCGGGTGCCATGGCCTTTACGTTCATGGGAGGCGCCATTGTCAGTGGGGAAGGAAACCTCGGTACGACCTTTATGTATCTGGGTATCGGCGCGGTAGTATTTGTCATAATTTCGCTAATACCGGGCTGGATAAAGAAACGCTCGAAGATAGAGTTTCTGGAAAAAGATAACCCTTCGAAATAGAGCTTGAAAAAAATATGCCGTGATGCAGGCGAATGATTTCGCTGACCATCACGGCCTTGTATTGGTTCGCATCGAGTATTTGTCCTGATCCGGGATACAACCCCATTCTTTGACGCCAATAATGTGACTAGATTAAACTATAGGCTCATACTGATGAATTTGCCATAGAAATGCGGTATTCAGTATTGGCGTTATTTATCAAGAGGGGGCAGCATGAACATAAAGAAGATGCTTTTTATGGTAGGCGCCGTAAATGTCGTTGTATTTGTAATTGTGGTCGCTTTATTCCTTTTTAACAACTACAAGCTTAAAACAAATGTTGACCATATGATCAATGTCGACCAGACAGTTCTTATAGACCTGGAGCAGATGTATGCACAGGGCCTTCAGACCGGCCAGGCGACAAGGAATGTGATTCTTGACCCTGCCAACAAGAAGGGAGTTGACAACTATAATGCGGCTCATGCCGCTTTTTTAAAATTAAACAATGAAGCATTGGCCCTGTCCAGCGGCAAGACAAAGGAGGCGCTTGCAAAAGTCCAGTCTCTGTGGGTGGAAGACCACAAGCTTAAGCTGGAAGCGCAGCGACTCGCAATTGCCGGCAAATCCAGGGAAGCCGTTGAGCTTTTGAATTCCAAGGAAACAACGCTCTGGCGCGAAATAAAGGATACTCTTCAAAAAGCCAGCGCCGACCAGCAATCGCTTTTTAAAAAGCAAATACAGGGGATAGACTCGATTATGGAAATAGGCACGATCACTTTAGTTATCGTGATCCTGTTTTCTGCCGGAGGGGTATTATTGTTTCTTTTTCTTGTCGGCAAAAGCACTGGGAAAAATATTAACGTGGCTCTCAGCTGTCTTGGAACTCTTGAGAGGGGTGAACTTACTGCCGGCAGCCGCATTACGGATGATCACAATTTTTTAAAAGACATATATAACAGAATCCATGCTTCTTTGCGCCAGACCGTCGTTAACATTCAGGGTGTAGCAAAAAAAGTAACTGTCAATACGGCGGCCCTTACAGAGGATTTGAAAACTATCGATGCGAGTGCGCGGGAACAGCTTGCACAGATTGACCAGATCGCTTCAGCAAGCACAGAAATGTCCCAGACTATTACTGATGTTGCGAGAAATGCGACGTCAGCCTCGGAAGCAGCGAGAGATGCGACAGAGGTTGCTTTCCAGGGGAAGGGCATTGTGCAACAGTCAGTCATGGCGATGCAGAGCATCTCATTATCTGTGAACGGCGCATCGGCTACAATTGAAGACCTGAAGGAGAGTCTGAAGGAAGTAGAAGAAATAGTATCTATTATTAATGACATCTCGGACCAGACAAACCTTTTGGCTCTTAATGCGGCTATTGAGGCTGCGCGTGCAGGCGAGCAGGGGCGAGGTTTTTCAGTTGTTGCTGATGAAGTAAGAAAACTTGCTGAACGCACAGGCAAGGCAACCGGAGAAATTGCAGGGAAGCTTGACGCTGTGCGCCAAAAATCGGAAGCATCGGTTCAAGTTATGCAGCAGAGCAGGCAGGATGCAGAAAAAGGCGTTGCATATGCCGATGACACAATTCAGGCCCTTAACTCAATTGTCGCAGCAGCAGAAAAGGCCGGCGGCCTTATTCATACTATCGCTGTGGCATCAGAAGAACAATCTGTAGCGTCTGAGGAAATAGCCGGAAATATGGAGAAGATTGCCGCATCGGTCAACGGCACGGTGAGTATGCTTGCAGATGCTTACAAGGAAGTGGAACAACTCGATAATCAGGCAAAAGAGCTCAATGCGAGCATTGGTTTCTTCAAGCTTGGATAATATAAGTCTTTTCCTCATGCGGGGCAAAGGGGCTCCGGTATTTGGGCATTACTCCGCAGACCTCAAAGCGCGATTAACAAGCCGCTTACAAAGGGAAACGAGATGCGTTTAATTGGTCTTCACTCCGATAAATAGTCTGCAAGTGCTTTCAACTCGTTAAATTTGATGATTCAAGGTAAGACAAGACATCATTCCCGAGTTTAGAGAGTCTTGACCCTTGTCTGGTTACATTGGTTATGACACATCCTCCCTGCTCGAGACGTTTTAACATAACCCGGACTTTATGTTCCGGAAATGATATCGTCTGTTCAGCAAGGGCCATCGAAATGGATTGACGGCCAGCCGACTGATTGAATCTTTCGGCTTTTTTTAGTTCTGAAAGCACCCAAAACAGCGGTTCGAGTGAACCTAATTTTGCAAAGCGCGACACGACCGCCTCAACATCTCCATGCGCAAATGCCGCAGTGGCAGGCCCATTATAGTCGGTCGGGCATTCAGACAGGTACTGCGGTAAATGCTTCATTGTGGCAATATCGTTCGAATCAATAGTATTGCAAAGGAAATTGACTATATTTTGCAGCTCCCTCACATTTCCCGGCCAGCTGTAATTGCTTAAATAATCCTTTAGTTGATCCGCGAGACGTATTTCCCGGCGATAGAGTCTGTTCGCAAAAAAAGCCAATAACACTGGGATATCCTGCCGCCGCCTTCTCAGGGGAGGTACAACTATTTGTATGCTGCAAAGTCTGAAATAAAGATCGAGCCGGAATTTCCCTTCTTTCATTAACTGTCTGAGATTCCGGTTTGTTGACGCAATGACCCTGACATCCACGGGTGTGACAGTGTTCCCACCGACCCTGCGCACTTCCTTCTCTTCCAGAACACGCAACAGTTTTTTTTGCACTTCCGTTGAGGCATCGCCGATTTCATCGAGAAAAATGGTGCCGGTGTGGGCTTCTTCAAAGAGTCCTGTTTTGCCGCCTTTTCTTGCACCCGTGAACGCCCCTTCCTCATACCCAAAGAGCTCGCTCTCGACCAGATTCTCGGGTAACGCCGCAAAATTTATCGCCACAAACGGAGTATTCCTGCGGTTGGAAGCATTATGGAATGACTGGGCAAAAAGTTCTTTTCCTGTGCCGCTTTCCCCCTCAAGGAGAATGGTCAAATCAGTCCCGGCAAATTTCCTGGCCGCGTCAATGGCCCGGGTAATTTCTTCGCTGCTGCCCAAAATATCATTAAATGTATGTTTGGCAATATTACCTTTTCGCTTTAGTTCACGCCGCACTTTTGAATCCAGTTCTTTGACCTCATTGGCCGCTTTAAGGCTGATGACCGTGCCGGTAACATTATTCATCGCATCAAAGATTGAAGTCGTGTTTATGACGTAGTGGCTATCGCCAATTTTTTTGATGCTATCTGCCGTATTGGAGCCGGTCATTATGTCATCGCTTATTTGCGGAATGATATCCGTTACAGACCTGTCAATTAATTCCTGGTAACCAAGATTTAACATCTTTTCAGCCGCGGGATTAACAAGGCGGATTTTCTGGTCTTCGTCGATAGCGATGATTCCATGGTCTACAGTATCTAAAATGGCTTGTACGCGGTCTTTGAATTTTTCGTTCTGTTCAGCTAATTCTATGCGCCGGTGCAGGATGCTGATTATCGCTGAAATATAGCGGGCCGAAATTTCATTGACAATTTCACGGGGCAGGTCCAATTCAATAATCAGCTCGACAAGTGTCGACAAGTTCAATGTCCGGACACCGAGGTCAATGACCCTCTCTATTTCAGGCGGTACTGGTTGCTGTCCCGCCGTAATGGCCAGTTTGATATGTCTGGGATATGTTTTTTTATCCGGCCAGCGCGGGTGAAGAACTACATTGTCTATTGCAAAACTTTTCAAGACTTCAATTATTTCAAGGGCTGTTTTTTCGTGATTGCTCAAAATCAGGGCCTCGGTTCCCCGGCTGAGGGCGAGAAGTTCTTCCAGATTATCAATTTCGAGGGTCCTGCTTGCAACAATGATTCTTTTGTCAGGGGGGACAAGGCTTGAAACTTGTTGCCAGACTGCATGGGTGCTGATAATAAAAATATCGTTATCCAGGACTTCCGGTCGAGGCGGTTCACGCAGACACCATGTATCAACCTGGATAAAATTACCAAGGAGGGTGCTTAGTTGCTGAGCTACCCGGTCACAGGTTTCCCTGTTTATCGCCACAAAACAAATTCTGTTTTGTTTAGTCATCTGCAGAACCCCTCTCACTCTATTGCATCAGATCCAAGAATAAACACCTTTTAGGCGTTTGGAATAGGCTTGTGTCGCGCGGTTTAGGTCTATACCACATATTTGCACTGATAATAAAGTACCATAATTTTGTGGCGCTTGCAAAATGAATTGGGCCGCGCCCAGGCCTGTGTGCGATAATATGGCGTTTTTGGGTGTCATTTGGCGTTCTGGAAATACAGGTAGTTATAAACAGTATTTATGCGTGCAAAAAACAAAACAATATGCTAATATTTTGGAGAGATAGGCAGGAACTGCATAATAATTTGATCTGCATGTTTCGACAGGCATTTTGCCTTTTTCGCAGGTGCACATTTGCAACTGGATAACGGAGTTGGCATAATCAGGATGAAATATTAAATTCCCGATAATAAGGAGGTTACAGCCATGATTCAGAAATGCGTCCGAACGTCGTCCGTCTTAGTTGCATTACTTGTCCTGTTTCCTTTGTCCGTCTTGGCGCAGACGTCCTTAGCGTCCACGGCCCAGATCCTTACCGTGAAGGTAACGCCGCTTGGCGGTGTCGACGGCGAGTTCTGTCCGCAGGACCGCGCCCTGATTTTCGAAGATCCGAATGGCACGCGTATCCTGTACGATCCCGGTCGTACCGTTGCGGGCGCTAATGATCCGCGGCTTGGAAAGATCGATATTATCCTCGTGAGCCACATGCACGGCGACCACGTGGGCAACGCGCACGCCAAGGCGCCAAACTCTGGCACGTGCGATAAGCCGGACACTTCGGTTTCGGCCCTGCCAAACACCAGCGCAGTGAACATCGCGCTCGCCAAGAAATCGAAGATCGTGACTGGCAGCGAGATGCCTCCTTTCTTTGCGGCAAAGCTCAAGGCCAACGGCGGCAATCCCGCCAACTCCATCCTCGTCCGCTTCGGCGGCAGCATCATGATCGGCGGCGTGCGCATTGCGACGGTGACGGCGCTGCACAGCAACGGCCTGGACCCCGACTTCATCGGCGGCGACCTCGGCAAGGCCATGAAGGAAGTCGGTATCGCCGGCTACGTGGGCCAGGAGACGGGTTACGTACTAAGGTTCAGCAATGGCCTGGTGGTTTATCTTTCCGGAGACACGGGCATCACCGCGGACCAGGAAATAGTCGTGCACAACTACTACAAAGCGAAGCTCGCGGTCATGAACATCGGCGACGGTTTCACTACGGGGCCGGCCGAGTCCGCCTACGTGATCAACGACCTCGTGAAGCCCTCTTCGGTTATCGCTTCGCACGCGAACGAGGTCGGCACCGTGGGAGGCAAGGTTCGACCGGGGAGCAAGACAGAGGCATTTATTAAGGCAGTCAAGGTGCCGGTTCATATCCCCCTCTCGGGCAAAACAATGGAGTTCGACGCCGCGGGAAAATGCACGGCGGGGTGCTGACCGGAAACAGGGCAGCAGCCGCTTACCGTGCTGAAAGCCGTGGTAGTATTGAAAAAGAATTAGGGGAACACCTTACTTAATTACATTAAGGATTCTCGAATTAAGTAAGGTGTCCCCCTAATTCTCCGGTGATAGTTGTGTATTCCCATGAGCAACTGCAACAGATAGCTCCTTCCTACTGAAAATATTAAAGATCAATCTCCTTTCGAAAATGATGATTTCCTCAATAAATGAAGTAAAAACACTTTTATGTCTTAAAAATTATGATCTGATAATTTTGTTAATATCGCAAAATAGGTTAATAGTATGTCAGGGGGGGTACAGCATTAAATCTGCGCATTTTGCGCGTTCAATTTACCACAAAAAGGAGCATTAAAATGGCTGGTTGGTTTGAACTGAGCAAGAGTAGCGATGGACAGTTTTTTTTCGTCCTTAAGGCTGGTAATGGCGAAGTAATTTTATCGAGTGAGATGTACCACGCAAAAAGCTCGGCCGAAAACGGAGTCGCATCAGTGCAGACGAATTGTTCCATGGATGAACGCTATGAACGAAAAATAGCGGTCAATGGAAAGGCGTTCTTCAACCTGAAGGCTGTCAATCATCAGGTCATCGGCACAAGTCAGATGTACTCCTCCGAGGCGTCGCGTGAAGCCGGGATCGCCAGTGTAAAATTGAACGGTTCGTCTAAGACTATCAAGGACAACGTTTAAACTTTCTATCCAGCAGACAGGCCACGGCTAGCCGTGGCCTGTCTGCTAAGGGCAAATGTTAGTCCGACGTTCTACTGATACTCAATAGTGCTCATATGTTATAAATATTATTGTTTCCTGTGAGAAGTCCCGACTAGCATACTGGATATCAAACACTTCGAAACAGCTGTCGAAATTAGACCGGCCTGAGTGTCCATCATGCCCGTAATATGCATAAAGTGAGCGGGTAAAGGTCACTCTATGATTATCGGTAGAGCGGTGATATGTTCTCCTTCCATACCTCGATTGTTTCGGTAATATGCTGCCACATCCACGAGCGGGCCCTTTCGGGTTCGCTCTTTTTGATGGCGTTAAAGACTTCCCAGTGACGGCTTGATGACCTTTGAATAATATTTGGCACCCTGTTGACTGTGAAGAGCTGGTATTGAAGAAGATTTCTTATATTGGACAGCGTTTTGAAAAGGATGCGATTATTAGCAGCCTTGCCTATTGCAAAATGGAATTCAATGTCTTTTTCGCTGTATGATTCTATGTCGCCGGCTGCAAGACTTTTGTCCATGTCTTTTAGCAGGGATTCAAGTTCGAGAAGCATCTCAGGGCTGCAGTGCTCGGCAGCCATTGTTGCAAAAAAGCACTCCAGAGTGCGTCTCGCCTCCAGTAGTTCTTCAATAATAGGTGCCCCGGCAGTAACGAATATGCCCTTTCCATGGCAGACTTCGAGAATACCGAGCGTTTCAAGACTTTGTACCGCCTCGCGGGCGGACAGCACACTTGTGCCGGTAAGCTTGGCAATATTCCCGAGGGAAGGCAATCTGTCGCCAGGCTTGTAATCGCCTTTTACAATTGAGTCAATGAGGTTTTTTATTACAATATCGCCGGCCTTAATCATATTCATATAAGCAAAATAATAATACCTCTGCACTCATTGCGTCAAGGCCGCTATTTGAGAGATTTGCTTTCCGTCCCCAAATATTAGCAATTCAGGCTAAGTCTACAGGGGGGGGATTTTGCCGCTTTGAGGATATCTCTCTGAATTATCATGGTATTTAGGCATTATTGTGCTCCGTGCCATTTTGTGGAAAAAGACTTGACTCGTAAGACATAGAATGATATGATAACTTATGATAAGAAGATTACCCTATCTAATTCTGTTTTTTTACAAAAGCAGCAGAGGTTAATCGGTTTTGGGAAAAACTGGTGTTTTCTGCTGATTCTAACCAAGAAAGGAAAAGAGAAATGAAACTGAATGATATTACAAGAGGGACAGGGCTTGAAGAGCATGGCATTTGCAATGCCAACCTCATTTTCTGGACGGCGCCATCGCCCGCATTGTTTGAGCAAATCATAACACGGGGTGAAGGACTCACTACTCATTTGGGGGCGGTGGCTGTAAGGACCGGTCATTATACCGGCAGGGCAGCGGGTGAAAAATTCATCGTCGATGAGCCGTCATGCCATGAGCATATTAACTGGGGAAAGATCAACCAGCCTTTTGCTCCATCCAGGTTCGACGCTCTATACGCCCGGTTGGTCTCTTACCTGCAGGGCAAGGACCTGTTTGTGCAGGACTGCTTTGCAGGCGCACGCCCCGAGCATAGTCTGCCTATAAGGGTGATTACTGAAAAAGCGTGGCATTCTCTCTTTGCCAGAAACATGTTTATCCAGGCCATCCCGGAGGAACTGCTCAACCACAAGCCTGCCTTTACGGTCATCGATGTCCCGAGTTTCCATGCTGTTCCCTCAATGGACGGAACCAACTCGGAAGCATTTATTATAGTTAATTTCGACAAGCGGCTCATCGTAATAGGCGGCACCAGCTACGCGGGGGAAATCAAGAAATCGATATTCACAATCCTCAACTACCTGCTGCCCAGGGAAAAGCACATCCTTTCCATGCACTGCTCCGCGAATGAAGGCAAGAATGGAGATGTTGCTATCTTTTTCGGTCTGTCAGGAACAGGAAAGACCACACTTTCTACAGACCCGAAGAGGGCTTTGATAGGAGACGATGAACATGGATGGGACGACAAGGGCATATTTAACTTCGAGGGCGGATGCTACGCCAAGGTAATCAATCTTTCCAAAGAGTCAGAGCCTGAAATATATGAAGCCACGCAGAGATTCGGCACCATTCTTGAAAATGTCCAGATAAATTCCATAAGCCGCAGGATCGATCTTGACAATGACTGCTTCACCGAGAATACCCGTGCTTCATATCACATCACCGGTATCCCCAATGTTGTTCGTTCCGGGGTAAGCGGGCATCCGGCTAATATCATCATGCTGACCTGTGATGCCTTTGGGGTGCTGCCGCCGATTGCAAAACTTACTCCTGAACAGGCCGTGTACCATTTTCTTTCGGGCTATACTTCAAAAACGGCCGGCACCGAGGTAGGCATTACCGAACCGCAGGCGACTTTCTCCGCCTGCTTTGGAGCTCCTTTCATGGCGCTCCATCCGGCTGTGTATGCAGAACTCCTAAGGGAAAAGATAGCCAGGCATAAAGTTCAATGTTGGCTGGTCAATACAGGCTGGAGCGGCGGCGGTTATGGTGTCGGCAGCCGTATGAAGATCGCGTATTCACGAGCGGTTATAGACGCGGCCCTAGAGGGCACGCTTTCATCAGTCGATTTTGAGAAAGAGAACTATTTCGGACTCCTGATCCCTAAAATCTGTCCCGGCGTGCCCAAAGATATACTCAATCCGAGCAATGTCTGGGCGGACAAAATGCATTACGATACGGCCGCCAATAATCTGGCAAGCCTGTTCCGGAAAAATTTTGAACAGTACAAGGCGCATGTTTCGGACAAGGTATTCGGCGCATTATAGCAGTGACATAATCAATGAATATCAGCGACCGCAAAACGATCAACACGCAGCCTCCTGAGAGGCTGAACATATCTAAAAGAAAGGAATATGCGGCCCCCACCCTCAACGACGAGGGCCCAGGCGCATAAAAACAGGATGAAAATTGATATTGGCAAAATCCCCCCTACAATTGAGGAAATTCGATGCGAAAAGGAAAGCCTCAGGAAGCGCATGAACCATGAGTTGTATCTAATGGCAAGCGCCATACTTATCTTCGTGTCACTGGCCTGCATGTTAATAATGTCTGCATCAGACAAAATGTTATTTAATTTTTTTGTTGCGACACTGATCGGGAATGCACTGCTCTTCATAAAAATATGGATCAACGAGGATTCAAAGCATTATGCGACATTAGCCGTATTATTAGGGTGTTTTCTATATGGCCCTCTATGTTCTATTGCCGTGACTACAGAAGATAAATTTGCCTTGCTCTATGCTTTGCCTTTAGTGGCAAGCTTTCTGGCATTATCCAGACATATTTATATACTCAGAGATACTCAACCCCGGCTGGAAGGCCTCGCCGCTCTTCCTGAGAATCTGTATCAGGCAACTGAAGGAATCTGCTTAAGGTGGCCGCAATGTGAAGCATATCGCCATTCAGTTGTCAGATCTGGCCGCAAGCTTATACTGGCCGAATATGATGAGATGAAGGTAAAAAGCGGGAACGTGAAGATCAATGGTGCCGAGCTGCTTTGTACTGCGCGTGATTAATTAATTGCATATGGGGAAGAAGGATGATTGAACTCAAGAAACTTGCCGGCGGCAAAAAAGCATTGGTAATTGACCAAAAAGATAATGTGGCAGTTGCCCTGACAGACCTGGACAGCGGCGATGGATGCCTGGTAATCGAAGAAGGCGGCAGGCAATATGTGATTACCGTTCTTGATACGATACCTTTTGGTCATAAATTCGCGCTAAACCATATGAATAAAGAGGACCCAGTTTATAAATATGGCGAGGCTATCGGCGTTCTCACAAAGCCCACAGCCAGAGGGGGCTGGATTCACAGTCATAATATGTATTGCGACACAGGAACGAAATAAACAGGGGCGATAAATTCAAATAAACCGGCGGTAACTTCGTATGGTCCGCTGTCCCCACTATGTTTCATGCATGGTATAATTGTCGATGCGCTCTATTGCCGATTTTCATATACATTCCAGATATTCCCGTGCCACAAGCGGCGACATGATACCCGAGGCCATATGGAAGTGGGCCCAGCTAAAGGGCATCTCTATTGTCGGCACCGGAGACTATACGCATCCGAAGTGGTTCAGGGAACTGAACGATAAGCTTGAGCCACTCGGCAATGGCTTGTTCAGGCTCAAAAAGCCTTATTGCGGCAACGGCGTTCCTGAATCGTGCAAGGCCGAAGTCTCATTCATGCTCACAACAGAAATCAGCTGCATATACAGCAAGAACAAGCGGACCCGCAAGGTGCACTGTATAGTCCTTATGCCCGACTTTGCGAGCGCGGCCAAGTTTAGCATCTCACTTGCAAAGATCGGCAACCTTAACTCTGACGGCAGGCCGATCCTCGGGCTTGACGCGAAGGAGTTGCTGAAGATTGTGCTCGACACATCGCCCGAAGCCATGCTAATACCTGCCCATGCATGGACGCCCCACTTCTCTGTCTTCGGCGCCGCATCCGGCTTTGACTCCCTTGAAGAATGCTTTGAAGAGCTGACTCCGAATGTTCATGCCATCGAGACCGGGCTTTCCTCAGATCCCGCGATGAACTGGCGGCTGTCGCAGCTTGACGGGATCACGCTTATATCGAATTCTGATGCTCATTCTCCCGCCAAGATGGGAAGAGAGGCGAATATCTTTGATACTGATATGACTTATTCCGCTATCCTCGAGGCACTCAAAACAAGAAAGGGTTTTGAGGGGACCATCGAATTCTTTCCTGAAGAGGGCAAGTATCATTATGACGGGCACATGGCTTGCAAAGTCAGCCTGACCCCTCAGGAGACCCGGCAGCATGACTTTCTGTGCCCCATGTGCGGCAAGAAGGTGACTGTAGGGGTCATGCATCGGGTAGAGCTGCTTGCTGACAGGGAAGATGGCGCCAAGCCGCCGGGCGCGCCGCCCTTCAAATCAATCATACCGCTTCCGGAGATAATATCCGAAACCATACAGGTCGGGGTCAACAGCAAGGCAGTGGATGCCGTTTATCAAAAGCTTCTTGCAGAGCTTGGCAGCGAATTCTCGATCCTGCTCGACAAGCCTTTGCCGGATATTGAGGCCTCAAGTACCGCCAGGCTGAGTGAGGCCGTCGGCCTCGTGCGAGCGGGCAAGGTGCATATTGCGCCTGGATATGACGGAGAGTATGGCAAGATAAAGATATTTGAGGAGATAGAACGACGGCAGGTGAAAGGCCAGACCCTGATGTTCTGACAGGCCAGTCTTACTTGATCCGTTTCGCTATGGCGCGGAACTCGTCGGTGCCTGCTGCCTTCAGGAGCTGAAAGAGAGCGGTCTCTGTGCAGGTTATGACCGCTCCGGCATCGCGCATCATCTCTATGCCTGTATCGAAATTTGCCGCTGATCTCGAGCAGACCGCGTCGCGAACCAGGTGCGTATTAAAGCCGCCCGAAATAAGATCGAGGCATGTCTGGAGAACGCAGACATGCGCCTCCATTCCGGTGAGTAAGATGTTGATACGGCCAAGCTGTTGAAGCGCGGTTGTAAAGTCGCTGTTGCCGCAACAGCTGAAGTTCGTTTTCTCGAAGGGCTGGTAGGCAGCGAGAGCATTTCTGATTTCGGGCACCGTTATGCCAAGGCCTTTTGGATACTGTTCGGTAAGCATGATTGGTATAGCGTATAACTTCGCCAATTCAATCAGGTTCAGACAGTTGGAAATTACACGACCACCGTCCGGCATAACAGGGATTAGTCTCTCCTGCATATCTACTATCAGGAGTGCAGTGTTGTCCTTGTCGATCGAAAAATTCCTCATAAACAGCCTCCACGAATTGGCAAAATGAGTCACAACATTATCTGTATAATACCCACTATCCCAAATTATATTAGCACAAAGTCCGGCATTTTGAAGAAAAAAGCGCCCGCGGATTGAGCCGGCCTTTAACGGAGGCCAATTAACAACGGCTTGCCAAAATATGGTATTGCTTTGCATAATAGCCAATCGTATGGAGGGAAGTGCATGGAAAGAATAACGCCGTTTATCGTAATGGATATCCTCGCAAAGGCACGGACGATCCCTGACGCGGTCCACATGGAGGTCGGTGAACCCGATCTGTCTCCGTCACCTAAAGTACAGGAGGCCTTTATCAAGGCCGTAAAAGACAGGCAGTTTGCCTACACCCCTGCCTGCGGACTTCCAGAGCTGCGGGAGAAGATTGCCCGGCACTATCTCGACGCCTATGGAGTTTCCATATCGCCGAAACGGATTATCATAACACCGGGCACTTCGGGCGCCTTTCTGATAGTCTTGTCGCTCTTCTCAAAACTGAAAAAAAAGCTGGTATTGTCGGACCCGTCATATCCATGTTATAAAAACTTTTCCTATTTCCTGAATATCGATCCGCATTTCATCACGATCGGCAAAGATACCAATTTTGAAATACCGCCGGAATCCATAGAAAACATAAAGGACATGGGCGGCATAATGATATCGTCGCCCGCGAATCCGACGGGCAGCGTCTATTCTGCCGAAACACTGAAACGGCTTATTAATATCTGCGATGAGCGCAAACACTGGTTCATCTCTGATGAGATATACCACGGGCTTGTATATGACACAAAGGAGCATACTGCCCTCGAGTTTTCAGACAACGCGATCGTTATAAACAGTTTCTCGAAATATTTCTGCATGCCGGGCATCCGTGTGGGCTGGATGATACTGCCCGAAGAGCTGCTCCGACCGGCTGAGATACTGATACAGAACCTGCTTATCTGCACAAGCACCCCGGCACAATTCGCCTGCCTTGAGGCGTTTGATTATCCCTACCTGACGTCCGTGCGAAAAGTCTTCAGCGTAAGGCGGGATTTCCTCTGCGCCGAACTCGCGGACATGTTTGAGATCGTCGCCAAACCCCAGGGCGCATTCTATGTATGGGCCGATATCTCAAGGTATTCGAAGGACGCGTTCGCTTTTTGCAGCGAGCTGCTTGACAATCAGGGGGTTGCGATAACCCCTGGCATTGATTTTGGCAGCAGATGGACCGATCATGTAAGGTTTGCCTACACGCAGGACATTCCGGTGTTAAGGGAAGGCGTCAGCCGAATCAGGCAATTCCTGGCACGGTAGTCCGGATTCCGGCAAATTTCTTCCGCCATGATAAGAGAAATAATCACATATATGGTAACTAAATGCGCCGATTATGTGCGCTTCATGGGCTATCTGCATCAGGCCATCGCACTTCGGGCACGGTATAGGCGCAGGCGGACAAGCTGGCAGCCCCATCTCGAAAAGAGCAGGGCGTTTATCGTCGACATTGCAGGAAGATGCCTGAAAAGGGAAAAGGTTGTGGTATTGGGATCAGGGCTTCTGCTCGATGTTCCGCTTGCAGTACTGACCAAAGTCTTCGACGAAGTCGTTCTTGTCGACATCATTCATCTTCCTGAGGCCGGCAAACGTATAAGGGATTATCCCAACGTCAGGCTGGTGCAGGCCGATATCACAGGCATTGCGGAGGCGCTCTATGACGATATCGCCTATGGCCGTTACGAGCTGCCAGAGCTCAAGCCGGTAATACCCGAAACAGATGATCGGACCTCGCTTGTAATCTCTCTCAACATTCTCTCGCAGCTCTCAGCCATACCTGTCGAGTATGTGCAGAAGAAGACCAGCAAGCATGATGATTCGGTCCTGCAGGCATGGTGCGACAGAATACGCGAGGCGCATCTCGCAGCGCTTCGTGAACTCTCCTGTGACGTATGCCTTATCGCGGATTACGAATATGTAAGGCGCGACAGCAACGGTAAGATAATCGAAAGCGGTTCCACGGTCGGTAATCTTAAGCTCACATCGCCGGACTGGTCATGGACGTGGCATATAGCGCCACGAGGCGAAGAGACACGCGGACGCTCAAAGGAGCTGCTTGTCGGGGCCTGGCACCTAAGGCAAGGCGGATAAAATTACTTCCGCAGTTCTTTATAGGAGTTGATCAGACCGTTGGTAGACGGATCATGTGAAGTGACCGGCTGATCATTCTTTAGCTCAGGCAATATCTTTTTGGCAAGCTGCTTGCCGAGTTCTACGCCCCACTGGTCAAAGCTGAATATGTTCCATATTACACCCTGCACAAATATCTTGTGCTCGTACATCGCAATCAGGCTTCCAAGTGTACGCGGCGTGAGCTGTCTGAAGAGTATTGAATTAGTCGGCTTGTTGCCTTCAAAGGCCCTGAAGGGCCAGAGCCTCTTTATTTCATCCTTTTTCTTGCCCTCTTCAAAGAGATCGGAGAGCACCTCTTCCTTGCCTTTTCCGGCCATAAGAGCTTCGGTTTGAGCGAAGAAGTTCGACAGCAGTATGGCATGATGGTCCCCGATCGGGTTATGACTAATCGCAGGTGCAAGGAAATCTGCAGGTATCACTCTTGTGCCCTGATGAATAAGCTGATAAAAGGCATGCTGACCATTCGTGCCGGGTTCACCCCATATAACTGGGCCCGTCTCGTAGGCAACCGGCCGTCCGGAGCGGTCTGTAGATTTGCCGTTGCTCTCCATATTGCCCTGCTGGAAATAGGCAGGGAAGCGATTCATATACTGATCATACGGCAGGATGACTTCGGTCTCCGCCTCGAAAAAGTTTATGTACCATATACTGATAAGAGCGAGCAGCACAGGCATATTCTGCTCAAAGGGTTCGGTCCTGAAATGCATGTCCATATCATGCCCGCCGCTGAGCAGTTCAACAAAGTTCTCGAATCCTATATAAGCCGCGATCGAAAGGCCGATAGCAGACCATAAGGAGTAACGGCCCCCGACCCAGTCCCAGAACTCAAACATATTCCCCGAATCAATACCGAACTCCCGGACTTTTTGTGCGTTGGTCGATATGGCAACGAAATGGCGCGCCACAAGGTTCTCATCACCGGCATGTTCAAGGAACCATTTTCTGGCTGTGAAGGCATTAGTCATGGTCTCCTGTGTAGTGAAGGTTTTGGAGGCAATCATAAAGAGTGTCGTCTCAGGATTTAACAGTTTTACGGTCTCGGTTATATGCGTTCCATCGACGTTCGAAACGAAATGGATATTTATATCAGCCATAGCATACGGTTTAAGGCATTCAGTTACCATAAGTGGACCAAGGTCAGAGCCTCCGATGCCTATGTTAACTATGTCGGAGATTTTTTTACCGGTATATCCCGTCCAGGCCCCGGAGTGGAGACGGTCGCAGAAATCCTTCATCCTTTCCAGCACGCCATTGATTTCGGGCATAACATCACTCCCGTCAACCAGGACCGGCGTATTGGAGCGATTTCTCAGGGCAGTATGAAGAACAGGCCTGCTTTCGGTCTCGTTGATCAGGTCTCCGCTAAACATCTTTTCTATCGCATCGTCGACCTTTGTCTCCCGGGCCAGGCCCAACAAAAGGCCCAGCGTCTCATCGTTTATACGGTTCTTGGAATAGTCGAGAATGATATCATTAATTTGAAGGGAGTACTTCATGAAACGCACTGGGTCCTGTGCGAACAGCTCTTTCATATGCCGGCCTTTGACAAGCTTAAAGTGTTCGCTGAGCTTGCGCCAGCTCTCGGTCCTCGCTGGATTAATGGACTGAAGCATAATTATTCCTCCGGTCTGAACTTTAACTGAGTTTTACCCTCAGCAAATAAAAGGCCTAAGCTGAACTACTGCTGTTTGGCGTGCCGGGCTTTTTCCCGCTGCGCCTGCTTCTTTTGGCCGGCTTGTCGGTCTGAGCTTGCGGCCTCGGGGCGGAAGCGGACTGCCTGCTTTTTTCGAATGGCTTCTTGCTGCCAGGCTTGCTGCCCTGACGCTGCCTGCCCTGAAGAGGCGTTTTCTTGTAATGGACCCGCGCCGGCCTGACATAATCGGTCACGATCATCTCATCAGTAAGGGGCATGACCGGTATCTTCTGCTTGATATAGTCTTCAATATCAGGCAGCGAGAATATGTAATCTTCGCATGCCAGGCTGATTGCCTTGCCTCCGGCCCCGGCCCGGCCTGTCCTGCCGATGCGATGAACATAGTCTTCAGGGTCCTGCGGGAGGTCATAATTGACTACATGCGTTACTCCCTCGATATGAAGTCCCCTGCTTGCCACATCTGTCGCAATCAGCACAGGAAACTTGCCCTCTTTGAAATTAGTGAGCACCTTGATACGCTGCGGCTGCGGAAGGTCTCCCGTGATAGCAGCGGCCGAGATGCCATTAGCCTCAAGTTTGCACTTCAGCCTCTCGGCAGTGACCTTCATATTGCAGAATACGAGATAACGGCCGTTAGGTTCACATCTGATCATGCCGAGCAGGAGGCCGAATTTCTCGCTCTTGCCGGCATGGTATATCTGCTGCTCTGTCAGCTCTACAGTCATCCGTTCAGGAGTCACGACGAACTTTTCAGGCATGTTCATGAATTCATGAGAAAGCTCCATCACACGGTGCGACAGGGTCGCGGAAAAGAGCATCGACTGCCGCTCATTATATGGCGACATGCGCCTGAGCAGGAACCTGAGGTCAGCAACGAAACCCATATCGAACATGCGGTCAGCCTCATCAATGATAAGGAACTCGGTTTTTTTCAGGCTGTAAACGCGCTGTTTCAGATAGTCAATAAGGCGGCCTGGAGTTCCGATCAGCATGTCCACGCCCCGTGCGAGATCGTTGCGTTGCTTCAGGTAGTCGATACCGCCGAATACAGGAACGATTCGGAATGCTGAAGAACCGCTTAAGATTCTGGCTTCCGCATCGATCTGCGCAACAAGCTCCCTTGTGGGCGCTATAACGAGTGCACGCGGTGACGAACCACGTGAGGAGGGCGGCTCGATCATCATCCTCGAAAATACCGAGATAAGGAAAGCGGCTGTTTTGCCTGTTCCTGTCTGGGCCTGCGCGGCAAGGTCCTTTCCGCTCAATGCAGCCTGGAGGGTCATTGCCTGCACCGGGGTGCATTCTGTAAAGCCTGCTGTTCTTATCCCGTCGCGTATTGCATCAGGTATATCGAGTTCATCGAATCTCATAAGGTTACATGAATTATAAACGAGACAGGCCTCAATAATACAGCTTATAATGAAGTTGGCCGGTGCAATAGGAGCGGGGAAGGGACTTACCTTATTAATTTTCAGGGGGGATAGCTATGTACAGACTGATTTTGTTAAGGCATGGTGAGAGCGAGTGGAACAGGGAAAACCGCTTCACCGGCTGGACCGATGTCCCGCTGAGCGAAAAAGGCATTGAAGAGGCAAAAAATGCGGGCCGGCTGATGAAAAAAGAGGGCATGGTCTTTGACGTTGCTTACACTTCGATGCTAAAACGGGCCATAAAGACACTCTGGCTCGCCCTCGAAGAGATGGACCTTATGTACATCCATGTTCATAACAGCTGGCGGCTTAATGAACGCCACTACGGCGCTCTTCAGGGATTAAACAAGGCAGAGACTGTTGAAAAGCATGGTATGGACCAGGTGAAAATATGGCGCAGGAGCTACGACATCCCTCCCCCCGAACTCACCGCGGACGATCCGCGCAGTCCGGCAAAAGATCCGCGCTACGCCGGGCTGAGTCCGTCTGATCTGCCCTTGACCGAATCTTTGAAAGACACGGTTGCCCGATCAATTCCTTACTGGCTCGAAATGATAGCGCCTGAGATCAGAAGCGGCAGACGCGTGATCATTGCGGCGCATGGCAACAGTATAAGGGCACTTGTTAAATACCTGGACAACATCAGTGAAGATGAGATTGTGGGACTGAATATACCTACCGGGGTGCCGCTAGTCTATGAGCTCGATGCAGACCTGAAGCCGGTCCGGCACTACTATCTCGGCGACCCGGAAGAGATAAAAAAAGCGGCTGAAGCAGTCGCAAACCAATTGAAGAAATAATCTGATTTTCAAATCGCCGGGGAATGCGAATAAAAAAAGGGGCGCCTTCTTTTAAAAAAGAGCGCTCCCTTTTTCAACTCAATATATATTCCTAACTGCGGTATCTTGGGCTATTTTGCATATGCATTGCTGCCGCCGGCCCTTTTGGGTTTGAAGCTGTAGCTTCCGGACCTGCTGCTGCGGTTTGCACCACCAGGCTGACGGCCCGAAGTCGACCTCAAGGGCGGACGATCAAATTCAGCATCAGATCTCGGGGCTGAGACATTATAATCAAAGCCATCGATAGTGCGGCGTTCAAGCGGACCAGAGAGTACGCGCTCAATGTCGCGGACCATGTCCCTGTCATCAGCAGTGACCAGGGTATAGGCATCGCCGCTTTTGGCAGCGCGCCCCGTCCTGCCGATGCGATGGATATAAGCATCCGTGGTATTAGGGATGTCGTAATTAATCACGTGAGATATCTGTGTTACGTCTATTCCCCGGGCCGCTATGTCAGTAGCCACGAGTATCTGGTAAGTTCCATTCCGGAAACCCTGCATGGCGTCCTGCCGCTTGGACTGAGAAAGATTGCCCTGCAGCGAGGCCGTCTTGTATCCGATCCTGGCAAGTTGCTCTCCCAGACGTTTGGCCCTGTGCTTGGTGCGTGTGAATATGAGCACAGATTCAGTGGCCGTATTTCCGAGCAGATTGATAAGCAAAGGCGTCTTAAGATGCTGCGCCACCGGGTAGAGCGCGTGACTGACAGCAACTGCCGGGGCAGAGGCCCCGATCTTGAGCACTTCAGGCTCATGCAAAATATCCTTGGCCAGGTAGCGTATATCCTCCGGCATTGTGGCTGAAAAAAGCAGGGTCTGCTTTTTTTCAGGCAGATGCTTGAGGATCCGCCTTATATCAGGCAGAAATCCCATGTCAAACATATGGTCAGCCTCATCGAGGACTACTACCTCGAGGCGCGAAAGATCGATAGTCTTCTGCTGTATGTGATCAAGAAGACGCCCGGGGCAAGCGACTACGATTTCAGCGCCGCGCCTTAATTTATCAACCTGCGGGTTGAAGCCTACGCCGCCGTACACTGTCACGCTGCGTATGCCGGTCTTCAGCGCAAGGCCGCCGATCGCCTCGTGTATCTGTTCAGCGAGTTCGCGCGTCGGCGCAACTATAAGCGCGCGAACATGTTTACGACCTCCCTGCATCAGGCGATGCAGTATGGGCAACGCGAAGGCAGCGGTCTTGCCGGTGCCGGTCTGTGCCAGTCCCATTACGTCGCGGCCCAGCATGACAGCAGGTATTGCCTGCTCCTGGATCGGTGTAGGGGTGGTGTAGCCTGCAGCCGTAACCCCGGCTGCTACGAGGGGGTGAAGATTAAACTTGTTAAATTCCATAAACTCCTTTTTTGTCTGTATGCGAACGAAAAAAAACCCCGGTTGTGTTCCGGGGCTTACTATATTGTTTATTTAGCTTTCATCCGGGTACAGCAGTTTTGATACGTAAATAATATCACCAATCATATACTTATGTCAAGGCAGCATGTCCAAAGTATGCAGCTAAAAGATGGTATTGCATGGACCGGCATTCATGTGGATGACGTATGGAAACGAAAAGTCCGGTTATTGATCTGTCATGCTATGGGGGCGCAGCCGGGTTTCGACTTGTCCCAATATTACCCCCGGAGTAAAATAGACATCATAGTGAAACGCATACTGCACATGGACATGGACGCCTTTTTTGCGGCTGTTGAGCAGAAGAGACGTCCTGATATAATCGGCAAACCTGTTGTGATAGGCGGCTCTGGCGATCCATCAAAGCGCGGGGTCGTTTCGACGGCCTCATACGAGGCCAGAAAATTCGGTATCCATTCCGCCATGCCTCTTTGCACGGCATACAAACTCTGCCCGAATGCGGTCTTTCTACCAGTTGATTACGAGGAATATTCCCGAATCTCCGGTATCATCAAGGACGCTCTCAGGGGAATCACTCCTATACTCGAAGATGTCGGCATTGACGAGGCCTTTCTTGATATCTCTGATGTCAAGGGGACATCCGAAGAGATCGCCTCGGAGATCAAAAAGAAGGTCCATGCAGCGACCGGACTGACCTGCTCCATCGGTATAGCCCAAAACAAGCTGCTCGCAAAGATCGCGTCCGACATGAAGAAGCCGGACGGACTCACTCTTATAGACGAAAAAGATATCGCTGACTGCATATGGCCGCTTACCGTTAGAAAGCTCTGGGGCGTGGGGCCAAAGACCGAGGCCCATCTGAAGGTGCTGCAGATTAACACTATCGGAGACTTGGCTGCCCAACCGATAGAGGCCCTTGTCGAGGAATTCGGGACCGCATATGGCAGCTTTCTGCACAGCGCCTCACGCGGGATCGATGACAGCGAACTGGTGACCCACTGGGAACCTAAATCATCAAGCAGGGAGACCACCTTTCAGACCGACATCGATAACTGGCAGCAGATTGCAAAGCACCTCGCCGACCTGTCGCGTGAAGTCTCTAAAGACCTGAAAAGGTCTGGCTATAAAGGGAAAACAGTGACGATCAAGATCAGGTTCAGCGATTTCAAGACAGTCACCAGGGCCAAAACACTTGAACATGCGACCGATGTGCTGGAAGAGATCAGGAAAGCTGCCTTCGACTGCCTGGGCAGAGTTGAGCTTAAGGGCAAAAAGGTCAGGCTTATCGGAGTGAGAGCAGGCAATCTGGAGAAGGCAGACTGCGCCGGTTGAACTAGCGCGCAGTCTGCAGTTTTGTTCCTCTGCTACAATCTTACTTATCGATGCGAAACTTTACTGTAACTGTCCGGTCCCCATAGATCCTGGTATCGTATTTCCAGTTGCAGCTGATCTTGTTGAAATTCACCTGCACAACAAATTCACCTGTCTGAGTCGGCTTGCCTTCAAAATAAGTGGCCAGCAGGTCAGGTCTCAGGCGCTTTCCGGGGAGCGAAGTGATCCCTGGGGGAACGTTCCCCGTAACAGTAATAGTGTCAGCCGAAAAATCACAGTCCTTATAAGGAAGATCCGATTCAGCAATTTTAAGTTCTGACAATAGACTCTGGTTGACGCGGCCCTTAAACGGCTCATAATACATGCGGGAGAAAGACATGTCTTTCTCAACTGTTTGCTTGGGGCCCGCGGATGAGCATCCGGTTAACATAAGCAATGCCAGAACAAGGACAGAAGCTCCGGCCCGCAAAACAATCAAAATGCGGCCATAATCAGCTGTGCAGCAATATCTTTTTTCCATTATCTTCACCTCATATAAGATTAGACGGATCTGGGTCAGCGGCCGTCAGGCGCCCGACACTTTAAGCTGTATTGGGTAATATACCACACCCCAACTTTTAATACACCCGGCAAGAGACAACTTTTCCAAAGGTACTCGCAAATGCCCAAATAGGCGCTTCCGATGTATCAATTATTTGTTTCCCTTGCGAATTTGTGATAATTTAAACAGTATGAATAGTTATATCAAAAGAACCATCGTCAAAAATTCGGGTGACGCGTTCGAAGAGGTAGAAGACAGCATAGCTATCGAACAGCGATTGCGCATTCTTGTGAACGGCAAAGAGATATTGAGCATGTATTGCACACCACTTATGATAAGGGAGCTTGTTGTCGGCATGCTCATGAGCGAGAACATAGTCAAAGGGAAATGGTGTGGTGAGAAAATGTCGATAATTTACGGAGAAGATGTTAGTGTCGATGTGCCTGTTGACGGCGATATATCGATAGATGACGCCGTGATAACATCGGGCTGCATTGGCGGTATAACCTTTCCAAAGAGGGCAAGCCTGCAGAAAATAGACGATCCGTTCAGGATCAGCTCACGGAAGCTGAAAGAGATTTTCAGCGACTTCCAGAAAATGTCCGATCTTCATCAACTGACGGGCTGCATTCACAGCGCCGGGTTGAGTGACGGCAAATCAATCTTGTGTCTTGCAGAAGACATAGGCCGGCACAATGCGGTGGACAAGGTAATCGGCTACGCCATCCTCGAAGAGATACCCTTCAGCGGCAAGATGATGCTGGCAAGCGGCAGGCTGTCGTCCGAGATCGTATCCAAGTGCGCCAGGTGGGGCATACCCGTTGTCGGAAGCAGGACCTCGCCCACAAGCCTTGCTGTCGATATTGCCGAAAAAAGCGGTGTTACGGTAGTCGGTTTCATACGGGGCGACAGGTTCAATGTCTATACCCATCCAGAGCGGATTACATAAGGCATTGTATAGCATCGTGCCCCTGATTCAAAGCCTGCCTGGGCTGATACTTTGGCATAACCGGTTTTAGCGCTTTAGTCTCCCGAAGATGCCTCTTTTTTAGATGCCTTGTCTTTTGTCCTGGGCAGTTTTGCCATGATCTCTTCAGGGGCCGTAGAATTGCCAAGTGCATCATCGTAACTTATGCACCCTGCCTTGCATAACTCAGTCAGAGAATGGTTCATTGTGAGCATGCCGGAGCGCGCGGTCTGCATGATCGAGTATATCTGGGTGGTCTTCCCTTCCCTTATCAGCGTCCTTATGGAAGTCGTAGGGATTAGTACCTCGCATGCAAGGACCCTTCCTCCGCCATCCCTCTTCTTGACAAGCCTTTGAGAGATTATGCCTTCAAGGCTTTCAGCTAGCACGCTGCGGGCGTAGTCGTGATTCTGGTGGGCGAACAATTCGACAATGCGTGCTATAGTCTGCAGGGCGGAATTGGTATGCATGCTTGCCAGCACCAGATGGCCGGATTCCGCAATCGCAAGGGCGGCCTCTATTGCAGCCAGGTCCCTGAGAGTACTTATCATGACTATGTCGGGGTCCTGCCGCATCACATAATTAAGAGCCGATGCGATAGACGGGGTGTCTGAATCAAGCTCTCTCTGGTTGATGATGCATTTCTTGTGGCTGTGGAGGAATTCGATGGGATCTTCTATGGTGATTACATGCGCCTCGCGCTCAGAATTGATCTTTTCGATCATTGAGGCCAGTGTTGTGGACTTGCCGCTGCCTGCCGGACCGGTGACAAGAATAAGGCCATGCTTTTTTTTCAGTATTTCATCTATTATTTCGGGCATCCCAAGCTCTCTCAGACCCTTGATCTCAAACGGTATCTCCCTGAAGGTGCCCGCAACAGCGCCCCTCTGCAGAAAAATATCGGCCCTGAACCTGCTCAGGCCCTGGATACCGAACGAGACATCTATCTCGTTTAGAGTTTCAAATTTTTTCAGCTGGGCTTCTGTCATAAATCCGCAGCAAAGCTTCCTCGTGTCTTCAGGAGAAAGCTCCCGGTAGTCCTCTACAGAGACCAGATTGCCGGCTATCCTCAGTCTTGGGCGGGCGCCCGTGGTAATATGCAGGTCAGAGGCGCCCTTTTCTTTCATGTGCTTAAGCAGTTCTTTAAGTTCAGGCATTATGTTCAATCCTCAAATGTGACCCTTAAGACCTCATCGACGGATGTAATGCCGTCGAGTATCTTCTGAATACCGCTCTGACGCAGGGTGGTGATCCCCAGCATCACGGCCTTGTACCTGATCTCCACGGGAGATACATTGCGCATTATCAATTCCTGTATATCGGCATTCACAGGCAGCACCTCGAAGATAGCGGTCCTGCCGGAATAGCCTGTATTGTTGCAATGTTCACAACCCGCTCCGCTGTAACATGTAAACGTGCCGATCAGGTCGGAAGGGAACCCGATCTTCAGGAGCGTTGTTTCGTCAAATGACTGTGCAATTTTGCAATGCTCGCATATCTTTCTCACCAGTCGCTGCGATATGCATGCTGTGACAGTAGAGGACACCGCATAAGGTTCTATACCCATATTTGCCAGCCGCGTCAGTATTCCGGCAGCATCGCTTGCGGGTACGGTACTGATTATAAGATGGCCGGTAAGGGCGGCCTTGACCGCCAGTTCAGCCGTGGCCCGGTCCTTTAACTCCCCTACCGCAATTATGTCAGGGTCCTGGCTCAGCAGGGATTCGAGTGCGGCGGCGTAGGTAAGGCCAATGTCAGGCCTGATCTGGCCCTGGTTGGTGCCGAACAGATTAAATTCTATCGGGTCTTCAACCGTCATTATGTTTATCCCCGGTTTGTTAAGGTGTATCAGGGCCGAGTAAATCGTAGTCGTCTTGCCGCTGTCGACCGGGCCGGCCACGAGCACAATACCCTGGGACCTTTTTATTGCATTACTGAAATTGAGCAGCTGCTTCATATCAAACCCCAGCTTTTCGATATCGAACGTGATGTTGGCCCTGTCAATGACCTTAAGGACGATCTTCTCGCCAAACAGCGTCGGGAATGTCGAAGCCCGGCAGTCGATCTCCTTGTTGGCCCCGAACTTGAGTTTAATCCTGCCTGTCTGGGGCAGCTGAGTCTCTTCCGCGTCGAGTTTAAACAGGTGCTTTACCCTTGAGGCCAGCACATTCTTCATCGGCGCGGGAAGCTTGAGGATGGGCTTGAGCACCCCGTCTATACGGAAACGGACTCCCAGCTGCTCTTCGCCCGGCTCGATATGCACATCGGTTGCCCTGTATTTTATGGCATTCACAAACAGCCCGTTAAGCATCTTTTCTATAGGCTGATCCAGCTCTTTATTGCCCGGGCGTTCAGTTGCAATTGAAACGGTCAGTTCTTCGAGAGCCCTGTCGAGACTGCGGCCGACCTCTTCGGCAGGGACCTGCGAAGACTTCCTGTTATTTGGAGTTTCTGCAGGCTTCTTCATCTTTTCGCTGTTCGGATAATAGCGCTCAATGGCATCCATTATCATGGACTCCACCGCAACATAAACCGAGACATTCATGCCGCTGATGAATTTAATGTCCTCGATGGCCATGTGGTTGGAGGGGTCGGCCACCGCTATCCGCAGGTTTCCGCCGGCAAGCATCAGGGGTATCACATGATAACGCCTTGCTATATCATACGAAATATACCTGATCAGAGACGGATCGAATTTAAAGTCCGTAAGGTTTATAGGCGGCACATGGTACTGCCTGCTCAGGAAGGTGATGATGTTCTCCTCGCTCACTGCTTCGAGCTTAATCAGCGCCGATCCAAGCCTGCGCCCCTCCACCTGCTGAAGTTTGAGCGCCTCCTCGAGCTGCTTCTCGCTGATCACCCTTGCTTTGAGGAGCAATTGTCCTAGCAATGTCTTGTCCACATATAGATTGTAAGGCAAAATCGATCTTTTTTGAAAGTACCTGATTAAAAGAAGTAAAATAGATGAAGGTGGACTAATGATAGATACACACTGCCATTTGGAGATGGAAGATTTCGGGGCCGACCTCGATGCGGTGATCAGGCGCGCAAAGGAGAGCGGCGTAGAAGCCATCGTCACTATAGGCTCGGATATTGGCGGCTGCGAGGGTGCTGTCTCCCTATCCGCAAAGCATGACTTTGTGTATGCTGCTGTCGGCATTCACCCGCATGATGCTAAAGACTTTTCGGATGATGTTTACTCTCGGTTAAGGACCTGGATCTCCGATGGCCGGGGCTTGCGGCCGCACAGGGACGCTGATGACTGCATTTCTGCTCCCAAAGTCGTCGCCCTTGGAGAAATAGGCCTCGATTACCACTACGACCATTCGCCCAGGGAAAAGCAGAGAGAAGTATTTGAGAAACAGCTGCTTCTTGCAAAAGATATCGACCTGCCGGTAATCGTGCATAGCAGGGAGGCCGAAGCAGATACTCTGGAAATACTCAGGCAGTCAGGCGTGCGCAAAGGAGTTATGCATTGCTTTTCCGGAGACGTGGAGATGGCCGAAAAGACGCTCGAACTCGGGTTCCATATCTCGATAGCAGGACCGGTCACATTTAAAAATACGGCGGTACTTAAAAAAGTTGCGCGCCACGTGCCGGACGAACGGCTGCTGGTAGAGACCGATGCGCCCTATCTTGCTCCCGAACCATTTCGCGGAAAGAGAAATGAGCCGTCATATGTTATAGAGACCGCCAGGTTTATTGCCGGATTGCGCGGCATATCCCTGGATGACATTGACCGGATCACCTCCCTGAACGCCAAGCGGTTGTTCGGCATAGGCGAGGCTGATGAAGCCAGGATAGCCTACAAGATACGCGACAGCCTCTACCTCAACATAACAAACAGATGCACTAACAAATGCACCTTTTGCATCAGATATCAGTCGGACTTCGTCAAAGGGCATAACCTCAGGCTCGGAAGCGAGCCGACCGAAAAAGAACTTAAGCAGGCCATCGGTGATCCGTCAAAATACAAAGAGATTGTCTTCTGCGGTTATGGAGAGCCGACCCTCAGGTTTGATGTTGTAAAGTCTGTCGCGGCCTGGGTAAAAAAGCACGGCGGAAAGGTCAGGATCAATACCAACGGTCATGCCAACGTTATAAACGGGCGCAATGTCCTGCCGGAACTGAAAGGCCTCGTTGATGCCATATCAGTAAGCCTGGACGCCCAGGATGAGGAGACCTACAAAAAGATCTGCCGCCCCTCCTTTGAGGGCGCTTTTGCAGCAGTGCTCGATTTCCTGCGTAAAGCAAAGCATTTTATACCTGACGTGAAAGCGACCATAGTAGAGATGGAAGGTGTGGACGTCGGTAAATGCGAACAGCTCTGTGAAGGCCTCGGCGTTGGCCTGAGGGTGCGTAAACTGGACATAGTGGGGTAAATAAAAATGCTTACAGGAAAAGCTTACCGGGAGACCGGCAAGGTGCGGTTTTCGGACCGCGCTGATGACTACCGTAAATACAGGCCGTCTTATCCCGAAGCGATTATCGGGCTGCTAATGACCAAATGCGGCTTGAATGCCGATGCCAGTATTGCTGACATTGGATCAGGTACAGGGATCTTTACAGCAATGCTTCTCGACCATTTCAGCAGGGTTTATGCGGTTGAACCGAACGAAGCAATGCGAAAAACTGCCGAAGATGATCTGTCATATCATCCCCATTTCATAAGCATCAATGGTTCCGCGGAAGAGACTAACCTGCCGTCCGGTTCCGTAAACCTGGTTATTGCTGCTCAGGCATTTCACTGGTTCGACCAGGATAAGACCAGGCTTGAATTTAAGAGGATAGTGACTGGTGAGAAATGGGTGGCATTAATCTGGAATGAGAGGATGGTGACTGGCAACGGCTTCGAGCACGATTATAATAACCTTCTCCAGACATATGCGTCCGATTATCTCAGGAATCGCGTCAAAATGGTTAACCCCGGGCTGATTGAGGCTTTCTATAAGTCAGCTAATTATGAACTGCTTGAGCTTCCGAATCAGCAGATATTTACTCTCGAATCTCTCAAGGGCCGGCTGCTTTCCTCGTCCTATGTGCCGAAAGAGGGACAGCCGGGACACGATGAGATAATGAAAGAAGCAACAAGGATATTTGATGCGAACCAGATCAATGGGACTGTTACCCTTAAATATACAACCAGGATCCATTTGGGGAAATTATTGCATGCTTGCTGATTAAAAAAATGCGGCAGGAGAGTTTATCGCCTGCCGCATCTGCTATGCCTTCCTTTCCGCCGCTTTCAGCTCCTTGGCGCGTGCAAGCAGGTCCCTGTAAAAGATGAGGTAACCTAGGGCCAGCAGGCCGAACACGATCAGGAAGAATGGCGATTTCTTGTCGCTCTGAAAGGTCACTTCGATGGAAGCTTCCTTTCCGACCTTGAGGCCCTTTTCGGCATTGAGAGCAACATGATGTTTTTGGTCAGCGATGAAAAAGCTGTATGGCGCCTTGGGGTCTTTGCTGGTCAGCGCCGGACGGGACCTCTCGACCGTCTGAAAAGTGTAGCCGCCGGGGAGCACAAGATCAACATCGTATTTTTCTATATTCGCAGACGTCATGTTGAGAAATTCGTGTTTCCATGTGTAAAGTCCGGACCCCTTCTTTTTTGCTTTCTTCCAGTCGAAATATTTCGGAATCGCGAACGAGACAATAATGGGCAGGTCAGCCCGGTCTCTTTTGATATTGGTGATCTGGAGTAATAAGGTGCCGTTTTCATCCACGATCCGGCCCGAAAGCTTAATGTTTTCTCCTGCCTGATCTCCCTGGACAGCGGTGACGACCGCGGACTTGTCATATGGAAACGGCACCCTCAGCGTATCCGGACAGCCGTCGCCGCATAACAGTTTTATCCGGGCCGCACCATTCCCTTCGAGATCAAGAACAAATGTTTCCGAGTACTCTTTCAACGTAAGCTTTGCCGCGCGGACTTCAGCGCAAAAGGCCGTGCTTATGATGCTCGCCATAAACAGAAATATTATTATTTTTCCCATGAAGGTCCTTGAGGATGCCATTTTTATCCTCCCTCTGTTTTCATTTCTGCACATGTATAAATGTCTCATAATAGTGCCCCCGCTTAAGGCGTTATGCCCAGGAACCTGAACCATGTAAATCCGGCCAATATCAGCAGGCCTGCCCCTATGCCGCAGACAATCATGCCATATACGAGGTTTTGACCAATGGTAAATTGTCCGGTCGAATAGAGTATAAGGTTAGGCTTGGCATTAGTCGGCAGCGTGATAACCCATGTAAGGGTGAAGGCCGCCGGCAGGGCAAGAGCCACGGGCGGAAAACCGAGTTCCTGGGCGATCGCTATAATAATCGGAATCATGATGATGGCCCGCATGGTCTTACTCGTGAAAAAAAGATGCGCGAACATGCAAAAGATGATAACAATCGAGTATACTGTCGCAAAGCTGACGCCTTTTTTTAGTCCGACGATGTCGAAAACTACGTTAACGACCCATCTTGCAGCGCCCGATTCAGAAAGGGCAAGACCGCCTGCATAGGCGCCGGCACTGAATATCATAACGTGCCAGGGGATATCGCAATCATTCCATTTAAGAAGGCCGATCTTTGGCATGAACAGGATGATAACGCCCACCAGCGCCGCCATCTCTTCGCTGATCTCGAACCCGAACCAGGACGTATGAAACCTGTCCGTCCCCCATAGAAAGAGCACCAGAAGAAATATCGCGGCAGCCTTCTTCTCATCAAAACTTAGCGCCCCCATGTCCTTCAGTTTGTCGCGCATCGCCTCAATACCACCCTGCACTACAGGCTTCTGATGTTCCTCCTTGACATTATACAGATATTTCGGTCCGATATACCACGAGATAAGCATCGCTATTACCGCAATGGGAAGCATGCCGAACATCCAGTCGCTGTAATAGACCTTGTGGCCTGACATGTCGAATATAAAGGCAGCAGCTATTATGTTGCAGGTGCTGCCGGTGACAAAGGCGGACGAAAATATGCTTATGGACTGCAGATTCTGCTGGAAAAGGTTGACACCTACGTTATTGGGGTTTTCGGAAGTAGACCCGTAGAACTGGGCAATTGCAAGCATCATCGGCAGAACCATCACTGTCCGCGCCGCGGTAGCCGGTATAAAAGGAGCAAGCAGGAGATGCAGGCCCACAAAGGCGAGCATCATGGTCATACATTTATTGCCGAATTTTACCCCCATCATGAGCGCAAGGCGCTGTGAAAGCTTTGTCTTGACCAGGGCGGAGCATAAAATAAAGGCGAGAATATTAAACCAGATTACCTCCATTCCCAGCACTCCCAGCACCTTCTTCTCTGTCCACGCATTGGTAAGCGTGAGCAGCAGCAGCAATATTAGCGACGTGGCATATGTCGGAAAAGGTTCCATGATCCACCAGACCAGTGCTGCCCCGAAACAGGCCATTGCAGACTGGGCCTGCAGGCTAAGGCCCGACGGTGTGGGCATATAATAAAGAAGTGCGAAAACGAGGCAACCCAGCGGAAAACCTATGTACTTGCTTATTGCCTGGGTTGAGGTCTCTTTTTTTGTCGGAATAGTTCCGAGCCTGGTTTCGAAATTAATTTCTTTCAAGCTTGGCGAAGCCGCTGCGCTCTCTGCCATACTTACCCCCCTGGATTTAGCGACTTAGTAAAATATAACACATAAATTTATGGTTTTATAAGTCGAATTACTTGCTCATTTATTGGTCGATCAGGGCCGCTGAGAAGAGTCGGAATTGCAATTAAGTGCCTATAAATACGGCGAAAATTGCACAATAGATTCAATATGTTGAAAAATCATCCTTGATGCTAAAGATAGCCCGTTAATCGTCTTTTGCAATTAATAATTACTTAATGCTTCACAGCGTACTTTTATTTATCACATGCGCGGCATTTAATGAATTTAATTTGTTTTGATCAGTAACCTTCAAGCCTGAAGTGTGAGAATATTATCTGATATGTGGCGATAGCGGCAAAAAGAGCGTATGAGATCATGGATGCAAGTGTAAGCCTGCTCATTATTGAAGGCATGATGGTTTCCAGGCTTTTCACTGTCCTGAAAGGCATCAGCGCGCCGACCGCCATGCCGGATACAGCACCTGTAAGAAGCAGCGCATAGAGAACATATCCGATGTATCCGTATTCCTTTTGCAGGATACAGAAGGGGCAGTGATGAGTCGGCAATTCGTAAAAATAGAGTGAGATGAATGAGATCAATGCTGTTATCGACACGATAAACATGCAGGTTCCCAGGAGCGAAAATATATATCCGGCTATCCCTGTGTTGCGGTAGAAATAAAAACCCGATGCCAGCGTAGCCGCCAGAAAGCCGTAAAAAACTATCTTCATCGGAATGCTCGGAAACGAAGCAAGACTCGACCCCACTCCCGCCGCTTCGACGCTGAAAAGGCTTCCGCAGCAAGAGGTAATAACATTCGGATGAAGTTCAAGAAAGAACATGCCCTGTATGGCTGTCTCGGCAAGGATAAGCGGGGTAATGAGCAGCAGAAGCATATATTTCTTTTCTATCAGAGGATAGTCGCGCGCCCTGTTGTCGGTATGGTTGACGACAAGCCAGATGCCGGCCAGGAGAAAATTGAGTATCTTGAGTATGAGCGCGGGATATCCATAAGAGTTTACTTTAAGGGTCCCGGCGGCGCACATGGCCCCGACAAAGAATTTGCTCAAATCATCGGCTGTATAGATGAATAAAAAAAGCGAGAGCAGCTGGAACGCGAAGGCATAACTGACAATGGTTGATATGAGGTAGGTCTTTCTTTCGAGGATGATCTGCAGCTCGCTGCCGCTTTTGATGTCCCATTTCTTCAGGACCTGAATGCCGTATACGGAGGCATAAAGAAGCATCGCGCCTATAAGCAGAGAACCGAGGAACAGGGCAAGGATAGGGGGTGCGAATATCACGCTTTTGCCCCGGAATCTGTAATGGCCCCGTCTCTCATCTCTATGACTTTATCAACAAATGCTGATCCATAGACGACCGGATCGTGGCTCGCGATTATCAAAGTCCTGCCTTCGGCCTTCAGCTTCTGCATTATGTCCATAAACTCCTGCGAGAGTTTTGTATCGAGATGAGCGGTAGGTTCGTCGGCAATAATGATAGCAGGATCGTTCATAAGGGCACGGGCTATGGCAACACGCTGGGTCTCGCCTCCCGAAAGCCATTCGATGCTTGCTTCCGCCTTGTTCTCCAGTCCGAAGATTTCGAGCAGCCCTGCCGCGCGTTTTTTCAGTACCGTCCTTTTTTCGCCTGTCGGATAGGCGGGCAGCATTATGTTCTCGATTGCGGTGATGCCCCTGATCAGATTGAATTGCTGAAAAATAAAACCGTAAGTCTGCCGCCTTATTTCAGCAAGAAATCTTTCGGGAAGGCTCGTGATCTCCTCCTCCTTTAGCATCACTCTTCCGGACGTCGGCCTTGCCATGCATCCCAAGATGCTCAGGAGCGTCGTCTTGCCGGAACCGCTTGGGCCCTTCAGCACAGTCAGGCGTTGGGCAGGTATCTCAACACTTATTCCGTTCAGCGCGATGAACTGATTTGGCCTGTTCATGTTGAAGACTTTTCCTACCTCGAGCGATTTGATCATGGCTAGGACCTCATGATGAGGTCCGGATCAATGGTCGCGGCCCTCCATGACGGAATTATCGTGGCAACAGTGTACGGCAGCACAGTGAGAAAAAAGAGGGTCGAGATCTGGTACGCGTCGATAAACGGGACAAGCCTGAATTCCGGATAAAGCACGGACCAACCCTTCATTACAGGCCCGAAGAGAAGGGATGAGAAAAAGAAGATGTGGGCATAGGCCAGTAGAATACCGAGCAGAAACGCCGACAACGAAACTACGACGCCCTCCCAGAACTTCATTAATATAATGTCGGATGTTTCCCAGCCTATTGCCTTGAGAATTCCGATTTCCCGCCTTTCCTCGGCGCCAAGCCCGGATGCCTTGTCCCAGGCGAAGATAACAAAGCAGAAGACTGAAACAGACAGGATCACAATAAGCAAGCCGCCGCGCCAGTTGAAGACCGAATCGTAAGTCCTCAGGATCTCGTCCCGCATTATCGGCCTGGTGTCGGGAAGAAGCTGTACTATTTTATTCGCTATGGTGCCAAGCTCACGGGGATTTTTGACCGTCAGGACAATATCAGTGACATGAGTCCTTGGCATGCCAAAAATACTCCTGAAGTCTTGTTCAGACATCAGTATCAGATCAGAGGTCAGCAGGGCGGATTCGGAAGACAGGACCCTGGTTATCTGAAAAAGAAGCGTATTGTTGTTATAAGCCCTGAATGCCTGGAAATCACCCTGTTCGACGGCACGGTTTTTGGAGATACCCTCGCCCGTGACTATAGTGCCAGGCTTAATCTGCTCATTGCCGGGGACCATCAATGTATAATTGACACCGAAATATGGATCGAAATAATACCCCCAGAGTCGTCCCTTTACCGAACTGA
The DNA here is from genome assembly GCA_903822005.1 of uncultured Nitrospiraceae bacterium. Taxonomy (GTDB): domain Bacteria; phylum Nitrospirota; class Thermodesulfovibrionia; order Thermodesulfovibrionales; family Dissulfurispiraceae; genus Fen-1308. The sequence continues at coordinate 107,863 of CAIJNL010000018.1, read as the reverse complement.
CGCCCCTGACAGCCCTGATCTTTTCGAGATACTCAAGAGGCATAAGGTCCTGCCTGCCCGCCATCAGCTTTTGTACGACCATCTCCGGCGCATCCTTCAGCGTCAGCGCCGCTTCGTTGCGTATCGCATGGGTAAAAAACATTACCGACGCCAGAAGAAAAACTATCAGGGTATACACCAGCACCAGGGCCGTATTTTTCCCCTTTCGCCTGAAAAGTGAAGATAGCGTAAAGTCGAGTATATTTCGCTGGGCCTCAATTTGTTTCATGTTTCCCCAGGTGAGGCGGTGGAGACATTAATGACCCCGATGGAAAATGTTCGAAAGACATCGGCGCATCCTGAAAAGGACTCTGCATGTCCGCCATCGAAGGATGTCTCGTGTAACGGGCATCGGTAAACAGGCAGAGATCGGTCAGTTCCAGATGCTTCACCATAGCGGCCTTTTCAAGAAATTTTGGTGCTGCGGCATCTCTGGTATACGAGGCATGCGCAAAGACAAAGCCCAGCAGCAGGATCTGAACGGAGGTGCAGACAAGAAATAAATCAGACTTTCTCATTTCTATTCGAGCTCTTTCAGCATGACAGCCGTTACCTTGTTGAACGTGACGATAGTCTTGCCTTTGTGATCCTTCATGAACTCTTTTGCATCAGCTTCCTTCCCGAAAGGTATGAGCTCCCTGCCCATGGGGCCGTAAACGTCGCTGCCGATCACATAATATGCCTTTAGCCCGTCAACAGGAGTGAGCGAGTAATAGTCCGTCACATAAACGGAATCTATATCAGCAGTTTTTTTTGAAGGATTGTAAGCCTTCATGTTCAGATAATATTTGAACATGTCCTTCGGTCCGTCAAACATGGCGTAGGAACCGTCTTTAAAGATTATCTGCGCAAGAAAATCCGGGTACTTGGCCACAAACATACCGCACACCGGGCACTTGTCATGCGCTCCGGGTTTGACCGGTTTTTTATCTCCTGCTGCCGCATATGAAACAAGCAGGACAACTATCGATACAGCAAAGAGTATTTTATTCATCTTATCTCTCCGCGGACGCTGTCTTTAGTGCTTATGTTCCATCCTGGACATGCCCTTCATTTTTCTTTTTTCTCTTATCATTTTTGTGTCTGCGTACATATCTTCGTAAGAGGCCTTCATGGCCTGATCAAATGAAACGAGAGTCCCGCCATTGGCCTTTACGAATGCGTCGGCCCCTTCTTTGCTCACAAAGGACCACTTTGCCAGTTTTGTCATTACCCCCTGCTTGCTGCCCCCCATTGTCCAAAAGGCTTTTTCAGCATCGATCAGCTCTTTCGTATTAAAGTCAGCCACCCTGATGGCCTTCGGAGTCTTGTCGATCTTCAGCGCCAGGTCTACTGCCGCGCAATGAAGGCTGCAGGTCGCGACGACTGTACCGTCGTCATACTCAATGAGCATCCGGCTATGACTGAACGTGCCTCTGTCCATACCGCAATATATGCAGGTCTTGTGTGTGCTTATGTCATCGCCTGCAAGCAGTCCTGATCCGGCAAACAGGATTCCGGCGGCCAAAATAAGTAACACATACCACCACGCCTTTTTCATAATAACCTCCTCGTTGTTTACCGCCTGCTTATGGGATTACCCAATCGCTGACGTTTATGATCTTGGGCACCGGACCGGCACTAAGCTGAACTATGTAGCATCCCTTGGAAACATAACGCTGTCCCGGCCCGAAGCTGATACGCGGATAGAGCGGCGTATCGGGCGCTATATCGTTCATAGTCTTCATCGGCAGCATCATGTCCAGAACTTCAAGAAAACGGTCCCTCACAAAATAGCCCTTCATCATGAAGATTGCCGTGGGCACAGTCGAGTAAAGGGTGATCATCCTTGCCTGAGCCTCCGGAGCCGCGTCCTTCTGCACCTGTCCGGGCAGCTGTCGTTTGATCAGCGGTTCATATTTCAGAAAATCATCCGGCAGTCTGTACGGATAAGTTATATAAACGAGTTTTCTTATATTTTCGGGGATGGCATATATGTCTTTTTTCAGCAGTCCGTATGAAAGGAATATCCTGTTCGGCTTGCCGTACATCCCGGCAAGTGCTGCAAGCGAAGCCAGGTCGCTCGGGTCTATCCATAACATTATAACAGCCCTGTCGTTCGATGCGGCAAGCCCGCGGAGGTACTTTATCGTCAGCGGACCGGTGTGGGAAAGCATATGATTTTCGACCGCTTTTCCGGTGATATTTATCCATGTTTCCTCAAACCCTTTCGCCGCTGCACTGCCAGCGCTGTTTTTGCGAAAAACCTGTATGACGGGAATGTCTCCCGCATTTTCATTAACGCTGTTGATGTATTTGGCGGCAGCCTCGCCCTCCTGATAAAAACCTTTCGAGAAATAGAGCGTGTACCAGTCCGTATCCGAGACGACCGGCAGATCAGTCAGAGGGAAAATGCATGGAATCCGGTTTTCCTCACAGAATTGATGAATTGGACGCCAGTCGCCGTTGACTATCCCGCCTGTAAGTGCAAAAACCGGGTCATTTGCATAATAAGCCTCAAGTTGTTTGCGCCAGCCCTCCTGCGGGCCTTTCAGCTCCCATACTGAAAGGGACACATTTATATATCCCTTGTTCATTAAGGCTTCAGGATCAGATGCAAGTGCCTGCTGGGCCATCTTTGATGACCTGCCGGCTTTGCTTGCATTGATCATGGTATTCAGCTGTCGCAGCATAGTTTCGCGGTCCGCCGGATTGCCCTCTTCAGTAATGATCGTCGCAAAATGTATTTTGTTGTCGACGATTCCGGGTGAAGGTTTCACAGAAAGATTCTTCAGATAGTAAACCATTATCTCCATATCGCGATCTTCCAGCGGATAGCGGGGCATGACATAATTTAGAGTCTTGCCGTCAGGATTCAGGCCGCCGCGGATCGAGAAAGCGAGGGTTTCATCATTGTAAGCTGACCTTATCTCGCCGGTAGTCGATCTCGCGAACCTTGATCCCGAAATCCATCTCAGCTGCCAGGCCTTGGTCATCGGCCTATACAGGGTGTTGCCATCTACAGGATATGTGATAACCCGTCCTTCGATTGAGCCCAGGCCGCTCCTCAGGTGGCAGCTCATGCAAGAAAACATAGTACCGTCAACCGGGACATCGCCCTGCACGAGTGCCTGCATTGGCTGTCCCGAAGGCAATATGCCTTCACGATACATCCTCTCCCCGAGCTTCAGCGCTTCTTCCTGCGGCAAGTCCGCCACCAAAGCCTTCTTTTCATCCGCAAGAAGAGTTTCAGAAAACAGCATCAAGGAAAGAAGTGACAGTATTACGACAATCAATATATTTTTGTGAATAACCCGGGTTCCTGTCATGGCGCTCACTTCTTCAAGGCCTGCTGATATTCATACATCAGCTCCGAAGTGCCGGTAAGACCGTCTATACGGAACCAGCGGTCCTGAAGCGGAGAATATACGAAAGTGAGGGGGTAATGGGCCATTTTGTCCGCAGTGTACGCGTCAAAGGCCCTCATGACACGGTTGATGCTATCCCGGCTGCCTGTCAGGAAGTCCCAGCCGGACTTGGCCCTGTACTTCTTCAGATATTCCTTCAAAATCTTTGGGGTGTCATGCTCCGGATCGATCGATACGGAGATAAGCTGGACCTTGGCCGAATCGGGACCGAGTCTGTTCTGAAAACTCACGAAACTTGCCGACAAGACCGGGCATATGGTGGTACAGGTGCCGAATATGAAATCGAGGATGATCACTTTGCCCTGCTTTACAAAAGTATTGAACTGAACTCTCTTTCCGTCCTGAGTAATAAGAGTTACATCGGGCATCGTATAGCTATGTACGGATTTCTTGTATGCCGGCTTCTCTGCCCCATGCGCCGCTCCCATTCCTGAGAATAGCAATAGTATGATAGAAAAAAAGGCAATGGCCAATACGCCAATGTGCTGTCTTATGACCTCCAGGACCTTTGCCGCCGGCGGAAAACAGATATTCATCGTACGACCTCCCTAGCACCATTATGAGCTTATGATCAATATATCCTAACTGCCAACACTTGTCAAGATCACAAGAAGACTGATAGGGTGGCATAATACCAGACCAGGCAAGTGCACTCCAGGCAAACTAATTTACACGGACGGACAAACAGAAGGCAGCCGGATTTCTTCATCGAGGGCTGCCCATCTGTTGATACCAGAAACGGAAATCGTTACTCTTTTGACTTCTTTATGGTCCTGAACATCTCGCCGCAGGGCGCTGACAGTTCGCTTTCATGTTCATTCAGGCATTTTTCGACCACGTCTTTGCCCGCCGGGATATTACTGCAGAATTTGATCAGGTCATTATTACAGGCCTTGCGAAATTTTACCCTCTCCCTTATCTGCTCCTTCATCTCCATTCTTTTGCCTTCCATCCTGGTCTCATGTTCCCGGCACGCAGGGGTCAGCTCATTTTCGTGCTTTTCCAGGCAGTCCATGACAGCACCCGTGCCGGGTTTCACACCTTTGCAGTACTTAGCAATATCAGCAGCACAAGGGCTCGCGTCTGCCGCATAAACATTAGTACTGAACATCAGGACAGAACATACGAGTCCTGCAACCGTAACTGCAATTCGATATTTTATTCCGAGTTTCATTTTTCTCCTCCTTCAATTTCCGCACTCTCTGGAATTCATCCCGGCTTGCGCCCGGAAAGCGATTGCGATATTCATGATTATATCAACTTTATTTTCCAGCCCATAACGCGAGACGGGCTGACCGGCTTCTGAAAGAGGAACCACTGTTGTCCTGAAAAAAGCTGCGGGTTTATGAATTTGTTATCAACCCGAGCAACAGGAGCCCATCTTTCACGTAAAGCGCCGAAAATATCAGCAGCACAAGACCCATGATCCTGAGAATATACTGGTAGGCTCCGCTTTTCATGAAAGATTTGAACCTGTCCACTACCAACGCCAGGCCAATCTGAGCGCCAAGGAGACAGACATAGAATGATGCCAGGAATAACACGACTGAAGTGATACCGACCCTGTACGCATTAAGAATCGTGGTCGCCCCGACTGTCATCCAGAACACGTACGGATTTGGACTCAGGAAATTGGTTATCAGGCCTGTCTTGAGCGAATGCGGCTCTGTTTCTCTTCCGGCAGTACCGGTATTGTTTAACGTGAAGCTCCTGTATGCCAGAAAAGCCAGAAATATCGCACCCGCAATGGAGATCATCCCGAGCACTGCCCTGAACCGCTCAAGCCTTGCAAGAACAAAAACAGCGAGCAATATGATGGGCAGGTCAGTAAGCATTGGCACACATGCCACGACTATCCCCTGCCTTCTGTTGTGCCTGATAGTTTCCGTAATTACGAGCGTTGTCAGCGGGCCGGGCATTACACCGGCAGCCAGGCCGAGCAATATCCCGGTTGCAAGGTAAGGCATTGATTCAGTCATATATCAGTTCCCGCGATTTACCTGGTAAGCTGGCGGTATTTTATGCGATGAGGCTGTTCCGCATCCGCGCCAAGGCGCGCTTTTTTGTCGGCCTCATATTCAGAGTAGTTGCCGTCAAACCAGCAGACTTTGCTTTCGCCTTCGAATGCGAGAATATGGGTCGCAATGCGGTCGAGGAACCAGCGGTCATGGCTTATTACAACCGCGCAGCCCGCAAAGTTTTCGAGGGCCTCTTCAAGGGCACGCATTGTATTGACATCCAGATCATTCGTAGGTTCGTCAAGCAGCAGCACGTTGGCGCCCTCTTTTAGCATGCGGGCAAGGTGCACCCTGTTGCGCTCGCCTCCCGAGATCATGCTCACTTTCTTTTGCTGGTCCGAACCCGAGAAATTAAACCGCGAAACATATGCTCGCGAATTGACCTCTCTCTTTCCGATCGTAATAAGATCTTCGCCGCCGGTGATGATCTGCCATACAGTTTTCTCGGGATCGAGTATATCGCGGCTCTGGTCCACATAGGCCAGCTTAACCGTTTCGCCTTCCTTTATAGTTCCTGCATCCGGTTTTTCCTGGCCGGTAATTAACCGGAACAATGTAGTTTTTCCCGCCCCGTTAGGGCCGATGACACCGACGATGCCGCCCGGAGGCAAAGAGAATGTCATGTCTTCAAAAAGTATGCGATCGCCGTATGCCTTGCTCACCCCATTTGCTTCTATGACAACATCCCCGAGGCGCGGTCCCGGAGGGATATAGATTTCGAGGTCTTTTGACCTTTTCTCGCCCTCCTGCCCGAGCAGTTCTTCGTAGGCCTTGATGCGAGCTTTTGATTTTGCATGCCTTGCCCTCGGCGACATGCTGATCCATTCCAGTTCGCGCTGAAGGGTCTTCTGGCGGTCGCTCTCGGTCTTTTCTTCCTGCTGCAGCCTGTTTTTCTTCTGCTCAAGCCATGAAGAATAGTTGCCCTTCCAGGGAATGCCCAGTCCGCGGTCAAGTTCGAGTATCCATCCGGCAACATTATCAAGGAAATACCTGTCATGCGTGACCGCAATAATAGTGCCCTCGTAACTCTGCAGATGATGCTCAAGCCATGCAACTGACTCGGCGTCGAGATGGTTTGTAGGTTCATCAAGAAGCAGAATATCCGGTTTCTGGAGCAGCAGCCTGCAGAGCGCAACTCTTCTCTTTTCGCCGCCTGAGAGGACCTTGACCGATGTATCGCCCGCAGGGCATCGAAGGGCGTCCATTGCCATTTCGAGCCGCGAGTCGAGCGTCCAGGCATCCATTGCCTCGAGTTTTTCCTGCACCACTCCCTGCTTTTCGATGAGTTTGTTCATCTCATCGTCGGACATCGGCTCAGCAAACTTCTCGTTGATCCTGTTGTATTCGGCAAGGGCGTCCACAACCTCCTGGACTCCCTGCTCAACGATCTCACGGACCGTTTTATTTTCATCGAGCCGGGGTTCCTGTTCCAGAAAGCCGACTGTATGTCCGGGAGTGATAGCGGTCTCACCGACGAAATCCTTGTCCACTCCCGCCAGGATGCGCAGCAGGGAACTCTTGCCCGATCCGTTCAGTCCGAGCACGCCGATCTTCGCCCCATAAAAATACGAGAGATAAATGTCTTTCAGCACCGGTTTCTTGTCGTAATATTTTCCTACCCCGACCATGGAATAGATTATCTTGTTAGGTTCAACACTCATTAATCAGCATTCCTCCATAAAAAACTGCATTACTTCACTGAGCGGCACCTCGCCCTGTTCGCCCTTTTTCATATTCTTCCACTGCGCCTTGCCGGCCTTAAGTTCATTCTCGCCAATAATGAGCGCAAACTCGGCGCCGATCCTGTCAGCCCGTCGCAGCTGGCTCTTGAGTGACGTGCTTCCATAGCTCTGCTCGGCCCAGACGCCTTTTGCCCGCAGCATTTCGACTATCTTTATGCCTTCCATCTCAGCCTCGCTGCCGAGAGTTGCGACAAAGACCTTTGGAGCACGCAGCTCAGTCTGGCTGCTTTCCTTCAAAAGGGTCACAATTCGCTCCATCCCGATTGCGAAACCTATGGCATGTGTATCCGGCCCGCCGAATTCCGCCACGAGACGGTCATATCTTCCGCCTGCCGCAACGGCTTTTTGGGCCCCGAGATGCTCGCTGGTCACCTCGAAGGTTGTCATAGTGTAATAGTCAAGCCCTCGAACAAGATTGGGGTTCAGTGTGTAAGGCACCTCGAAAGAATCAAGTATTGCGAGCAGCCCGTCGAAATGTGTCCTGCATGCATCGCAGAGATAATCTGGTACTGACGGAGAACCCTGACGCAGCTCGATGCAGCGCGGCACCTTGCAGTCGAGTATCCTGAGCGGATTGGCTTCGTACCTGCGCTGGCAGTCCGGACAATACTCCTGAAGCTTTCCGCCGAAAAAGTCTCGCAGCGCCTGGCGATAAACGGGGCGGCATTCAGCACAGCCTATTGAGTTGAGTTCAAAGTTCAGACCGCTCAGCCCTGCTGCCTCAAGCAGATTCGCGAGCATCATGATGATCTCGGCGTCCATTGCTGGAGCGGCAACGCCGAAGGCCTCGGCGCCTATTTGGTAAAACTGGCGGAAACGTCCTTTTTGTGGTCTTTCGTAACGGTACATCTGCCCCATGTAATAAAATTTCTGGGGCGACGGCAGGGTATGCAGGTTTTTTTCGACAAAGCAGCGCACAACAGGCGCGGTGCCCTCGGGCCTCATGGTGACACTGCGGCCGCCCTTGTCGGTAAATGTGTACATCTCTTTTTCGACAATATCGGTTTCCTGGCCTATGCCCCGGATAAAGATGTCTGTAGATTCGAGTACGGGCACCCGTATCTCCTGAAAACCGTATCGGGCGAAGATATCCCGGGCCTTTGCCTCTACCGCTTGCCAGATGGCAATATCCGGAGAGAGTATGTCCTCCATGCCTTTTAAGGCAGCGTACTTCATTCGGCCTCTTCCCTCTCCTTGTCGAACTCTATCATCTTCATATGGCTTTCGAGCAGGCGCTTCACTTCTTCCTTGAAATGGCGCCTGATTCCCTTAAGTTCGACTATGTCCTCATGGATCTTGACCGCCTTGGTTTGCGCGTGCTTTATCAGATCATCGGCCTTGGATTCGGCCTCTCTTATGATAAGGTCAGCTTCTTTCCTGGAATTCGTCTTGTAGTCTTCAACAATCTGCTGGGTGGTCATGAGGGTTTCGCGAAGGGTAATGCTCATGTTGTTATACTCCTGCAGCTGGGAATCGCAGCGGCTCAGCTGCTCTTTAAGCGACGCGTTCTCCCTCAGGAGTTCTTCCATCTCTTCTCTAACCAGTTCGAGAAAAGAATATACCTCATCGACTTCAAATCCCCTGAACTTCATGGGGAACTGCTTTTGCTGGATATCAAGCGGTGTAATCCTCATAATATCAACGCCCCCTTCATTTAATCTTGTAAGCGATCTCTACAAGAGATATTATCAGAAACCTCTGAATAAAGATTATAACCAGGATCACAATCAGCGGGGATATGTCTATCGGCCCCAGCCTGTATCCTATCATCCGCCTTATCGGCCCAAGCACCGGCTCGGTGACCCTGTACAGAAACCTTACTATCGGATTGTAGGGGTCCGGGCTTACCCAGCTGATAAGAGATGCCACAATAATTATCCACATATACGCCGTGAGGCATAAATTCAGAATGTCCGCTATCGTTATGATCAGGTTACTCGAAAAAGTTTCGAACATATATGCCTCCTTAACTGGATGATGATAATTCTACAGCCCGGTTACGGGCAGCTTCAAGCGCTTCAGAAACAAGCTCTGCGAGTCCTTTGTCCTCAAACACTTTTATCCCGGCCGCGGTTGTGCCGCCAGGAGAGGTGACTGCCCTGCGAAGGTCCTGGGGGGATATGCCTGCCTTTAAAAGCGCAGCCGTACCGATCATTGTCTGGATGGCAAGCAGGGCAGTATCTTCTTTTGAAAGGCCCATTTTTTCGCCGCTCTTTATCATTTCCTCGGCGAAGAGCGCGAAAAAGGCGGGGCCGCTGCCCGAGACGGCTGTTACAGCATTTATCTGTTCTTCGGGCAGGACCAGAACCTTTCCGACTGCCGAGAATATTTTTACAACATCAACCGCTATTTTTTGTGGCATGCCGGTGTCATATGCGAGCACAGACATGCCCTCCAATGCCAGCGAAGGGGAGTTCGGCATAACACGTATGAGGTTTTTCACTTTCAGCTTCGACCGAAGGAATGACAAGGTAATCCCGGCAGCAATTGAGACGACTGTCTTTTTATCGCCGACTGCGACCGTTATCTCATCAAGCACTGCTGCCATATTCTGCGGCTTAACGGCTAGTAAGATTATGTCTCCCTTTTCGGCAGCTTCGCAATTGGATGAAACCGCAGTCACGCCGTAAGTGGCTTCAAGAAACTTCCTGCGTTCCTCTCTCGGCTCTGAAACTATGATGCCGCCATTGCTGTCTGCAATGCCTTTTATCAGGGCCTCGGCCATGTTGCCGCCGCCTATAAATGCTATCATGCCTGCTATCCCCTTTCTCCAAATATAGCTGTCCCTATCCTGACCAGGGTCGCGCCTTCCTCTATCGCTACCTCGAAATCACCCGACATGCCCATCGAAAGTTCAGGCAGATCGAACCCCTTTTTCTGCATCTCATCCCGCAGTTCCCGGAGCCGCCGGAAATAAGGTCGGGCTTCCTCAGGATCGCCGAAAAACGGCGGTATGGTCATGAGGCCCCTGAGTGCCAGGCCCTTTAATCCGCTTATATGCACAAGCAGATGCTCAAGTTCCGCGGCAGCAACTCCATGCTTTGTCTCTTCATCTGAAAGCTTTACCTCAACGAGTATCTTCTGGACACCGCCGTTCTTCGAAGCCTGCCGCTCCAGTTCATCGGCCAGTGCGGCTGAATCAACAGAGTGTATGAGATCAAAGAGCCCGACCGCATATTTTACCTTGTTGCGCTGAAGATGCCCTATCAGGTGCCACTGTACATCACCAGTTGCACCCGGTATGCCGCCAAGATAATCGATCTTTTCGCGCGCCTCCTGCACCCGGTTCTCGCCAAATACCCTGAGTCCGGCATCAAACGCCTTCCGTATCGTGACAGCATCAACCGTCTTTGTCACGGCTACCAGTCCCACATCACCGCGTTTTCTGCCGGAGCGCGCCGCGGCATCCGTAATCCGGCGAGAAATAGCTGCTATATTATCGTACAACATGGTATTTATAGTAGTACCTCTGTCAAATTAATTGCAAGGCTCAACTCCTTGATTTACACGGCGATTAGCAGGCGGAAGGCCGCTGATACAGCTATATAAATGGCCGTTCTTTCTGATATTATAGGGAATGTTCAAAAAGTTCATAATACAGCCTTCGCTGAATATGCGCCTGACCCTTATCATGCTGTTCCTTAGTTTCTTCCTTATAACTATTCTAATGATAATGTATGCACAATCCGAACAGAAGCTTATAAAACAGATGGAACTGCAAACTTCAGAGCTTACCCGGGCCATACAGATAGGCGTCGAAGAGGTGACAACCAACAAGGGCACTACCGATGAGGCGAGGCTGGCCCAGTATCTGAAAAAGCTGAACACAAAAGGCGTAAAAGAGATAACCATCATTAGCAATACCGACAAGATTGTTGCGAGCAGCGACCCGGAGAGGGTAGGTGAAGCTCTCTCCCACAAGAGAAAGGAACTGATAATTAAAGCAGAGCTCGGAGATCCTGTTTCAGAAGAGGGCAGGACCTTTGATATCATACTTCCTGTTGTTGCTGGTGAGACGCTATACGGTTACATCCATCTCCGGATCAATAAAGACGATTTCTCCGATATACTGAGGGCAAATGCAATCAAGAGAATACTTGCCACCTTCTTTGTTTTTGGCATAGGTATTGTTTTCACGCTGATACTGTCCCGCCATTATACCAAGCCGATCCACAGGGTGGTTGATGCCTCGATGCGCGTTGCCGCAGGCGACCTTACCCAGCATATAAAGGTGCAGAGCAGGGACGAGATAGGTAAGCTCTCCGAAAGTTTCAATTTCATGGTTGGGAAGCTCCGGGAGGCGAGAACCCTTGAAGAGAAACTGCGCGAGGCGGCGCACTTGTCCGGACTTGGTCAGCTCTCGCGCCATATGGCCCACGAGATCAGAAATCCACTCAATTTCATCAGCCTGAGCATAGATCACATAGGCGAAAAATACATGCCTTCTGATGCAGAAGCGAAACAAAAATTCAGCAGCCTTATCGGCGGTATCCGGCAGGAAATTAAGCGCCTTGATATCATAGTCAATGAATTTCTCGAATATAGCAGGCCGATGGTTTTGAATCGGCGCATGGTGAATGTAAATGACCTGCTGAACGATATCGTAGACCTTGTCTGGGCAAAGGCAGAGGTGGAAGGTATCAGGATTGTCAGGGAGTCCGCGGAGCCTGCAGAACTGAATCTCGACCCTGACCTTTTCAAGACCTGCATCCTGAATGCAGTTACAAATGCCTTCCATGCCATGGCATCCCGGGATAAAGACGGCATTCTCAATATTAAGACCATTGTGGAAGAAAACCGTCTTCTGCTTGCCATTTCCGACAACGGTGAAGGGGTCCTTCCCGAGAACATAGATAAAATATTCGAACCTTTCTTTACAACAAAGGAGCATGGTCTCGGACTGGGGCTGCCCATGACCAGACGAGTCATAGAGGAACATGGAGGAAGTGTCGAGTTTAAGAGCACCCGGGGGAATGGAAGCGAGATTGTTTTCATACTGCCGATAGCTAAAGTTTGATTCTGATATTGCGCAATTAATTATAAGTGACTTTGTTTTGCGGAGGAGTGAAAATGTCAGTAGTTATAGTCATAGACGACGAACCGCGCCAGAGAAATATACTCAAGACAATCCTGGATGAGGAGGGCTATGAGGTCCATACCGCCCCTTCCGCGGAAAAAGGCCTTGATCTCATCAGGGAACTGACGCCTGACATCGTGTTGACGGACCTTAAGATGAGCGGGATATCGGGCCTTCAGTTGCTCGATCATCTGCCTGAAGACTCTTTCAAACCTGCCGTTATACTTATGACCGCCTACGGCACTATTTCATCAGCAGTGGAAGCGATGAAGAAAGGCGCTTTCGACTACCTGTCCAAACCTCTCGAAAAAGATTCCATTCTTCTTACCGTAAAAAAGGCGGATGAGCGGATGCAGCTGCTGAAAGAAAATATCAGCCTGAGAAAAGAGCTTTTTGACAAATTCAGTATAGAAGGCATTGCCGGCACAACTGACAAGATGCTGGAGATAATCGAGGTCGCGAAAAAAGTGGCACCCACACCGGTCACTGTGCTTATCTCGGGCGAAAGCGGCACGGGTAAAGAGCTGATAGCGCGGGCCATCCATTATAACAGCCCGCGTCGGTCCGCCCCCTTTACTGCCATCAATTGCGCGGCCATACCCGAAAATCTTATCGAGAGCGAACTCTTCGGGTATGAAGCAGGCGCGTTCACCGGCGCAACACACCGGAAAACCGGCCTTTTCGAATCGAGCAGCAAGGGCACCCTGTTTCTGGATGAAATAGGCGACCTTCCCCTCCTCATGCAGACAAAGCTTCTGCGTGTACTTCAGGACCGTGAGATAAGAAGAGTTGGCGGTACGGAAGCTATCAAGATAGATGTCCGGATAGTTGCGGCCACCAACAGGGACCTTGAAAAAGAGGTCTCCTCGGGGAAGTTCAGGGAAGATCTTTACTACAGGTTAAGGGTTGTTACTGTGGAACTCCCGCCGCTCCGTGAAAGGAAAGAGGACATCCCCCAGCTTGTCGGCTATTTTATAAACAAGTACAACGGCGAATTCGGGAAAAGGGTTGGGGCCCCCGGAGACGGCGTTATAAAGGCCCTCACGGAATACTACTGGCCCGGCAATATCAGGCAGCTGGAATCAGTCATAGAACGGGCCGTTATTATGTGTGACGGAAACACTATCTCTCCTGAAGACATAAAGGGTGAGCTGCGGCTGTCCGGCATAAAAGGGATCTTCGATATAGACATACCTGACGAAGGAATTAATTTCGAAGAGATGGAAAAGGCCCTTATAAAAAAGGCCATGGTAAAAGCCAACAATGTGGCGGCAAAGGCGGCACGCCTTCTTGGCATGAGCTATAAGACCTTTTGGTACAGGCTTGAAAAATTCGGACTGCATGAAGATTCGGCGCACGATCCGAACAGTTGAGCGGCGCAATCAGATTGTCGGGTCTGGCTGCCGGCCCGGCCCGATGAATCGGTAATTTATCAGAGTATCCGCCCGAAAAGGAGGGCTTTAATTGCCCGGTATCGAAAATCTTGCAAAGCTTGATAACTTTTTTTCGAGGGAGGATTCAATATGAGGGTATTTTTTATTGCATTGGCGCTTTTGTTCGTGTTTCCTTTTAATGTTGGGGCTTCTGACAGCAAGACAACACCGCAGACAACCAGTAATAAGCCTGAAAGAAAGGCCAGAGAGAAGACCGCCAATGGCGTGGTAAAGGCCGTCGACACCGCCGCGGGAATAATTGTTATCAAGAGCAGGGACGAACTCATCTTTACTGCAGATGAATCCCTCCTGAAAGAAATTAATGTCAACGATAAGGTAATTATAAAATATACAGAGGTGAGCGGCAAGAAGTGCGCAAACAGCATTAAACTCGAGTCGAAAAAGAGGACCAGGAGGTAGGTCGTACTGAAAACGTCTCAAATAAGGACTTGTTTCCGTAAATAGGGACTTTAATACTACATCCAGCGGCCGCATTTTTAATCGCTACGACCACCCCAGGTTATATTTCTACAAATTGGCCATATGATTCAGCTACTTATGTTAACAATTCCATTTTGCTTGAATATCTCTTCGCTTTTGGCACGCAAAATGCTTTAACTATATAGTCCTCAATAAAGAGGACTATATTAAAAACAACTACAAGGGAGATCAAAATGAAAAAAGTACTAGCACTGATCGTAGCAATCATGTTCGCCATGTCAGTAACTGTTGCAATGGCGGCAGACACCACCCCGGCAGTCGACACCAAGGCACCGGTTAAGACAGCGGACAAGAAGGTTGATGACAAGAAGGCTGTAGCTGACAAGAAGATTGCCGACAAGAAGAAAGCCGCTGATGACAAGAAGGCTGTAGCCGACAAGAAGATTGCCGACAAGAAGAAAGCCGCTGCTGACAAGAAGCAGGCCGCCGCTGACAAGAAGAAAGCCGCTGCAGACAAGAAGATAGCTGACAAGAAGACTGCTACTGAGAAAAAGGTTACTGACAAAAAGGCACCTGTAGAGAAGAAGATCGAAGACAAGAAGTAGATGTTGCTCCACCAAAGGGGATGTCTCAGGACATCCCCTTTTTTTAAATCAAATGCAAGAAATATCCTCAAATGGGGAAGCGAATCCTTATTTGAGGTCTTTTCAGTATTTGTTTAAAAGACCTCTTTTCAGGAGTCAATAAAGTATAAAAGAGTATAAGTCTTATAATATCAGATGGTTACCTTCGCTGTCAGATTTTATCCTACTTTGCATTGCTGATTGGCACATAATATGCTTTTATATATTCGCCAAAAAAAGAGACTACCATCCCAATAATAAAGGAGGTGAATCGAATGAAAATTTTAGCTCTGATCATTGCTCTCCTATTCGCATTCTCAGTTACCGCTATTGCTGCTGACGCTCCTAAGGCCGATGGAACAGTAAAGGCTGACGCGAAGGCTGACAAGAAGGTAAAGGCCGACAAGAAGGCTGACAAGAAGACGGCTGACAAGGCTGCTGACAAGAAGACTGACAAGAAGGTTGCCGACAAGAAGGCTGACAAGAAGGCTACCGATAAGGCTGCCGACAAGAAGACCGACAAGAAGGTTGCTGACAAGAAGACCGACAAGAAGGTTGCCGACAAGAAGGCTGACAAGAAGACGGCTGACAAGGCTGCTGACAAGAAGGCTGACAAGAAGGTTGCCGACAAGAAGGCTGACAAGAAGACAGCTGACAAGGCTGCTGACAAGAAGGCCGACAAGAAGGCTGACGATAAGAAATAGTTGTCCTTTTAAAAAAAGGCACTTCTTTTGCAGAAGTGCCTTTTTTTTATCTCTTTGACCTTGCCCTCACTTCTGCGATAGAATACAGCATCTGTGGAAATAATAAATCAGCACTTAATTTATATAAAATTTAAACCACATAAATTACGGAGGACCTATTAATGATCAAGATCGAACTTGCTGACCGGGTAAAAAATCTCCCCCCTTATCTCTTTGAGACTATAGATGAGATGAAACGGCAGGCGGTGGCAAGTGGCGTTGATGTCATCGATCTCAGCATAGGCGATCCTGATATCCCAACCCCAAAACATATTGTAGAAGCAATGCAGGCGGCTGTCGCCAAACCGGAACATCACCAGTACCCTTCCTATGCAGGTATGCTTTCGTACCGCACCGCGGTTGCTGATTGGTATAAAACAAGGTTTAATGTGACGCTCGATCCGAAGACCGAGGTGCTCGCTCTCTTAGGGTCAAAAGAAGGGATTGGACATGTGCCCCTTGCGTTCGTTAATCCGGGCGATATAGTGCTCGTGCCTTCCCCGGGATATCCTGTATATCCGGTTGGCACCCTGTTTGCCGGCGGTGAATCTTATATCATGCCGATACTCGAACAGAATAATTATCTGCCTGACTTCAAGATCATACCGCCTGATGTGCTGAAACGCGCAAAATTAATGTACCTGAATTATCCGAACAATCCGACATCCGCATGCGCTCCCAAATCCTTCTTTGAAGAGGCCGTGGCGCTCGCAAAGAGACACGACATCATAATATGCCACGATGCGGCCTATTCCGAGGTCTACTTTGATGACAAGCCGCCTGTCAGCTTTCTCGAAATAGAGGGCGCCAAAGAGGTCGGCATAGAATTCCATTCCCTCTCCAAAACATATAATATGACCGGCTGGAGGATTGGCTTTGCTGTGGGCAATGCAGCTGTCATAGCCGGCCTTGGCAGAATAAAGTCCCAGCTGGATTCCGGCGCCTTCCATGCCATACAGGAGGCATCGATAGCTGCAATTAAGACAGAGGACGCCGTTCTTGCAAAGCTCAGAAATACATTCCAGGAACGCCGCGACGTTATGTACGCGGGTTTGACTGGCCTTGGCCTGAAGGTCAATAAGCCGCAGGCATCCTTCTATCTTTGGGCGAATGTGCCTAAAGGATATGACTCGACCAGTTTCGTTGCACATCTGCTCGAAAAAGCCGGCGTACTCGGCACGCCGGGGGTTGGGTTTGGGGCACCGGGTGAGGGGTATATTCGTTTCGCCCTGACTCAGAAAATAGACCGGATAAAGGAAGCTGTAGAAAGAATTAAGAAAGTCTTGTGAGCCTGTTCTGCAGGGTTCACGCTTTGCTTGAGGTGTGACTCCATGGCCCTTGTTTACCTGGGGATAGGTTCGAATCTCGGAAACAGGAAAGCAAATTGTCTGCGTTCGATTGAATTGCTCTCCTCACACGTGATATCTGTCACCAGAAAATCCGCATTGTATGAAACTGAGCCTTGGGGTATTAAGGAACAGCCGGGTTACATAAACATGGCGATTGAGGCCAATACTGATTTGACTCACGAAGAACTGCTGATCGCACTCAAGTCAATCGAAAAAGATATGGGACGTGAAGCAGGGCCGCGTTGGGGACCGCGCCTGATAGACCTCGATCTGCTGCTCTATGACGACCTGGTACTTGATACTGATATCCTCACGCTGCCCCACCCTTTCCTGCATGACCGTGATTTTGTTCTGGAACCTCTTGCCGAGATTGCCCCTGACGTCATACATCCGCGGCTGAACAAAAATATTGCCCAATTGCTGAGGGAGGTCAAACATTCATGAAGACTATTACCGTAAAGAGCAGATCGAGGAATGAATTTATAGATATAACGTCCGATTTAAAAGATATTGTCCGGCAGGCCGGCGTCAAAAGCGGTGCATGTTACATTTTCGTCCCGCATACCACTGCCGGAATTACCATAAACGAGGGCGCAGATCCCGCAGTAAAGAGAGACATTATTGCGGCCCTCGAACGTGTCTTCCCTGTTGACGGAGACTATCGTCACGGTGAGGGCAACTCGGACGCTCATATCAAGGCTTCACTTACCGGCAGCTCTTCCGTGGTCTTGATAGAAGACGGCAAGCTTGTGCTGGGCACATGGCAGTCTGTTTATTTCTGTGAATTCGACGGGCCGAGAAATCGTCAGGTTTTGGTCAAACTGATATAGTTTCTCCTGCATAATAAAGACGGCTTGTCTTGCCGTCTTTATTATGCTTCGCTCGTTAGTTTCCCCCTGATTATTTCATGTACGAAAGGACTTTTTCTCCAATTGCTGAAGTACCCAGCTTCTTTTTTGGATCGTCCTTGGCAGAGAAGAGATCGCCAGTACGATAACCGTCCTGCAAAACTTTGTTGACCGCATTCTCTATTGCGACAGCGCCTTTGACAGCCCCAATATGTCTAAGCATAAGCGCGGCCGTAAGTACGCGGCCGAGCGGATTTGCCTTGTCCTGCCCTGTCAGCGTCGGGGCCGTTCCTGCCCCGCTCTCGAACATTGCCGCGCCGGTATCCGGGTTGATGCCTGAACTGCACATCATCCCCATGCTTCCAAGGGCAGAGGCGGCGCCATCCGAAAGGATATCGCCATGCTCGTTGCCGCAGGCTATTACCCCCTGCAGTTTTGCAGGAGTGAAAAGCAGCGCGTTGGCGGAATCAACAAGCTGATGAATAAGCGTCACATCCGGGAACTCTTCCTTTCCGATTCGCGTAGAAATCTTTCTCCAATAGACATACCGGGCCATCACATTGGCTTTGTCAATTGATATAAGCGGCATCTTGAGTTCCCGCGCATAAGAAAACGCGGCCCTCAGATATTTTTCAACGGTAGCCTTGCGATAATACGCAATATCCGTTACGATTTCCTCTTCACCTGTTACATACTGCTTAAGCTTTATGCCGAGCTTTGCAGCCGTATCGGCCGGTATATCCCCCGCGAAATCAGTATTGCCGAAGTAGCTGTCCTCAAGGAAGTAACGGATCCATATCTGCTTTATGCCCTCATCAGGAATCATCTCGGGTTTTACATTTGCGAGGTGCGACAGCGCTTTGTAATAGACCATGGGACGGAAGTTCAGCAGCAATCCCATTGCGCCGCGCAAAGCAAGCAGTGCCCGGGCCTCCGGCCTCATCTCGGGCTTTTCAGAACCGATTGTATTATCCAGTTCCGGATCACCCACACCTCCGAAAAAGATGGTGCCTATCTCAACCGCCCTTTTAAAAGACTGTTGGGGCAAGGTATCCCCATATTTTTCATAGGTATTCCAGCCCATGGGGGTTTCTTCAAATATGATGTTTACATTGTCCATCTTTGCCGCTTCTATCGCGATTTTGCAGGCAACCGCCATCATCTCGGGCCCCGCGCCATCGCCTTTAACAAGGGCTATTCTTTTTTCTGTCATATATTCCTCCTCTGAAAATTTTTACGTTACTGCCGGATTCCTGCGAACTGGACACTGCCAAGGTTCCGGAAATGCAGCTGATTGAGGGCTTCAGAAACAGCTATCGGACATTGTATCATATTTGGCTTGTAGCTGTCCGCAGGCCGCAAGTATGTCCTGCCCTTTGCTTTTCCTGACCATGGTCAGGATATCGGCATCCATAAGAATTTTCTGAAACTCAAGGACCCTCTTTTCATCGGGCCTATCAAATTCAGAACCTTCGCAGGGATTAAACGGTATCAGATTTATTTTTGCGGGTATGCCCTGCAGCAGACGGCGAAGCCGTTTTGCATCCTCAAGCGTGTCATTGACTCCATTTAAAAGCACATATTCAAACATGATCCTGCGCCTGGTCTGGAGCGGAAACGCCTTGCAGGCCTCAATTATTTTTCTGATGGGATAGGTTTTATTTATCGGCATCAGCGCGTTCCGCACACTATCGGTCGTTGCATTAAGAGATATGGCAAGATTCACGGGCGGGGCGTTTTCTCCAAGCAGTCTTATGCCCGGCACGATGCCCGCAGTCGAAACCGTTATCCTGCGCGGTGGTATCTGGAGAAGCTTTGTCATGCGCCAGAGGGCTTCGATCACTGCCTCAGCATTCGCCAGCGGTTCGCCCATTCCCATCATGACAATATTCGTGACACGCGCCGGCAGCATAAGCCTGTTCACCGCAATCACCTGGTCTACGATCTCATGGGGCCTGAGGCTGCGTTTAAGTCCAAGTCTCCCGGTCTGGCAAAAAACGCATCCAAGCGCGCAGCCTACCTGTGTCGAGATACAGAGTGTCAACCTGTCATCTTCGGAAATAAGCACGCTCTCGATAGTCTCTCCGTCTTCCAGACCAAAAAGGTATTTTTCAGTACCGTCTGTCGAGGTCTGCCGTTCGATCAGATCAAGATTACTGATATAGGCCTCTTCAGACAGATCGTCCCTCATCTGCTTTGAAAATTCGGTGATCCCTTCAATAGATCGGGCCAGACGCTCGTATATCCAGTGGATCAGCTGGCGCGTCCTGAACTGGGGCAATCCCGCCCCTTTCATGAATGCTTCAATTTCTTCCCTTGTCAGGGCCTTAAGATCGGTTTTTTCCATCATCAGATATTGTACAACATCAGCATCGTGTTGAAGGGTCAATCCTCTTTTCCCTCCTGATCATTCTTCTGTCCCGGGAATTTCAGCCTCAACGCCTTGACGAGCAGAAAGACGCCCGTTATTGTCAGGCCTGCGGCAATTGAATAGGCGAACGCGTACGGCAACAGTACAACACTCAGGGCAATCGCGCATAGTGCCAGCCCGATACTGAAAAGCGGCCATGACTCGGACTTGCTCAGTCTGCGTTTTCCTGTAACCGCCGCGTTAAGAGCGCTTCCTGCGGTGATGGCCTTTGTAAACACGCCCTGCCCGCTGCTACGAATAATTCTCGCGTGTCTCGAACGGCCCCTGCGTTTGACAGGCCTGACCTTGTTATTTTCTGTAATAACAACCTCCGTTGCATTTTCGAGGTCCTCAAGGAACATCGCGGCGATCTTTTCGGCGACCTCCTGGTTCTCGATAACAACGTCAAGTTCCCAGTTGCCGAGCCAGCTGGAGAGGTTCAGGTTGGTAGAACCTATGCGGGCCCACAAACCATCGCAGACCGCGGTCTTTGCATGGACCATCGTTCCGTTCCATTCGTAAACCCTTACCCCTGCCTCAAGCAAAGACCTGTAGCTTCCGCGTGAAAGGTTTGCGATCCATTGAATGTCACTTGACTGAGGAACAAGCAGGCGCACATCTATTCCGTCAAGGGCAGCAGAGCGCAGGGCCTGTATATATGCGCTGGTGCCCAGAAAATAAGCATCTGTCAGCCAGAGATATTCCTGTGCCGACGCCGCCACGAGCAGGTCGAGCCTGTAAAGACCGGCCGTCTCAGGAGAAGCTGCGACTAACCTGACATCAACATCGCCTTCACGCGCAATGTCCTCGCGCCGTGGAAGAGATGTCTGATCAATATAACCGCCGCTTATGCGCCAGGCGTCCGCAAAAGAGTCTTCGGCATCAGCCACCGCAGGTCCCTTGATCATCAACCCGGTGTCCCTCCAGGGCAGGACGCCCGCTTTTACATCCCCGACCCACGCATCACCAATGCATAATCCCGACACAAAGGCAACAGAACCATCCACGGCAAGGAGCTTGCGGTGGTCTCTGCGTAGCCATCCAAGAAGTCCGCTCATCTTTGGAGGGTTAGCGCTTCGCGACTCGCCACCCGCTTCAACAAGCGGCTTCCACATCTTTCTGCCGATTATGCTGCGGCTGCCGAACCAGTCATAGAGGACCTTGACCTTTACGCCCTCTCGCGCTTTTTCAACCAAAAGGTCTCTGAAGTGGCGGCCGGTGTTGTCATTGTGTATGATATACATCTCAAGGTGAATGGTCTTTTTTGCCGACCTGATTGCAGCTTCCCATTCGGGGTAATTCTCTCTGCCGTCCCTGAGTATTCGCAGCCGGTTTCCGGAAACAAGTGAGGCCCCGCTTGTGCGAAAGAGAGTGGCGTCGCTGAGCATAGATCTCTGAATGTTCTTTTTTTTATCCATTTTGGTTGTTTGCGACCCTTAATACCGATAATTTAATAATCTTTAACCATTATCTGCAGCTCCGCCAGCATCGGGAGATGGTCTGACGCGATCAGTGCCTGCCATCTGCGGGGAACATAAAGGCTCTTTATTTCTACATGCCCGGAATAGTACAGGTGATCGAGATTAAAGATCGGCAGCATTCCCGGGTAAGTCTTCCGCCATGCAAGATGCGGCATCAGATCGATGCTCTTAAGCCTCTCATTAAGATATCCTGTTGCCGGGCCTTTTTTCCATTCGTTAAAGTCTCCAACTACAATCTTGGGCCCATGCACATTTTCATCAGCAATGCAGGACAGGAGTTTTTTTGCCTGGCGGGTCCTTTCGGCTGCGGAAGTCCCAAGGTGCACATTGTACAGGTGAATGGTATGACCGTCAAGGTTTACGTCTACCCGCTGGCAAAGCCGCGGTTCACGCCCTGACTGGGTAAGATCGAAAGTCGTATGCATTGATACCGGCAGACGGCTGAGTATCGCGTTCCCATACAGCCTGCCGCGATAGGTATGCGCCGGCGCCAGAAGGTGCAGCATTTTAAGCCTCAATGCAAGTGTTTCATCCTGTCCCGCTGTCTTGAGTGAAGGGCCTACCACTTCCTGCAGGGCTATAATATCGGCCTTAAGGGGCTTAAGCACCGCCGCGATACGGTCGGTATCTACCCTGCCGTCCAGTCCGCGGCACTTATGGATGTTGTATGTCGCTACCCTCAGCGTGAGTTTCTTATTCCTGCCGGGACTCATATCTCTGGTTATTCTCCCAATATGGAAAGCCGGGGCATTGTTCAAATGATGCGTTACGGCCCGGCCTTTTTAGTTTACTCTTTAATTTAATATATTCCTCATCAAGTCGCCATATAGTTTCAAGCTCGACGGAGGCGCTGAATCTCGGCTCGCCAAATAAGCGCACAACCACCAATCTAAATTAGAATCTGAAAGAATCAGCTTACACTTCCCGCGAAGCAACTCAACGACGGTGCCGAGCCTGCGATTCTATCGCCTCCGCTGACCTTTCTGATCTGCCACATTCGGGATTGCTTTTCTTATGTTGAAATGTGGATTTATGAAAAATTGTTCGAATCTGATAAAATATTTGCGCTGGAATGAAATGCCTATTGAACATACTTGAGGTATAGGGAGGATTAATATGCGCTTTGCGAAAAATGTCGGTGTATGGCTTATCTGCCTTTCTTTTTTTCTGGCAGGCGTGCAACCCGGGGCCACTGACACAGCAGTAGTGCAACCCGGATCCACTGACACAACAGTAGAGCGGCCTGCGACTACCGCCACAACAGTAGTGCAGCCCTCGGCTACCGGCGCAACAGTCGTTCAACCCTCGGCTACCGGTACAGCAGTAGTGCAGCCCTCGGCTACCGGTACAGCAACTGATACTGACGTGACCTGTCCGCTTTGCCACACTTCTTTCAAGGCACATACAGACTATTCAAGTTCGCGGTTGGGAATGCGCCTGGATCTCAAGCCCCTCGGCACAACAGCCGCCCCATGGATCATACCGAAATGCCCCAACTGCCATTTTATCGTTTACGATCAGGATTTGATCGATACCGACCAGGAACTTCTGCTGAAATTCGTCAATTCCCTGGAATACCAGGACATCGTGCCGGACAACTCCACATATTTCCTGCTCGCAAGGCTGCAAGAGGCTTTAGGCATGGACACCTATGAGATCGCCCATACCTATCTCAAGGCATCCTGGCAGGTTGACACCGATCGTGCGAAGTGCGGTAAATACCTCGAAGCAAGCCTCGCCAAGTTTCAAGCCTACCTGGCGTCAGACAAGATAATACCGCATCAATATGTCATGGCCGAAATGGTATCGGGAGAGATCGAGCGCAGACTCGGCAAGTTCGAGCAGGCCTTAAGCAGGTTCAGCAGGCTTCAGAAATCGTCAGAATTCAGCGGCAGCAGTACTGTAATGTCAATAATAGATTATCAGCTCGAACTTATTGGCGCAAAAGACAGTGACCCGCACGATATAAAAATGTAGCAGCCGCTCTTCAGAATTCCTGGCATGCGTTGATAGCTGAGTTTGCCTATATCCGGACGGAAAGGTGACTTGTTCTTCAGTGACCTTTTCGCAGACTGCCGGCTGCGACGGATCCGCAAAGTGCCCGAATCAATTCACCTGGAGAAATGTAATCAGAACAGACTTGCGTAATCGTTTGCAACAAGGCCGAATGGAGATTGACTGCATGAATATAGACAAGTTTATTGCACGCCTGAATCAGAGACAGAAGGAGGCGGTCCTGCATACCGAGGGACCCCTGCTGGTGCTTGCGGGTGCCGGTTCGGGGAAAACGAGGGTCATCACAACGCGGGCCGCCTGGCTGCTCTCAAGAGGAATACCGTCGGATTCCATACTAGCCGTTACCTTTACCAACAAGGCAGCAAAAGAGATGCGCGATCGGGTCATGTCCATGATAGCCGGCAGCAACAGCAAACCCCCGCTCATTTCGACGTTTCATTCATTATGCCTTTACATCCTTCGGCGTGAGATAGACAAACTCGGCTACCGCAAAGATTTTACCATTTACGATACCTCGGACCAGCATTCCCTGTTGCGGAATATACTGTCCGAAATTAAATTTGAGGACAAAAGTTTCAAAGCTGAGAATATCATGGAGCGGATCAGCATGGCAAAAAACGAAATTGCAATTGTCCGTGGCGGAAAATCATCTGATCCTGATGATCTTGAAATTATTTCTGATGCGGTCTCTCCAAAATACCATGAAGCAATGAAGACCCTGAACGCGCTCGATTTTGATGACCTCCTGCTGCTGACCCTTCGGCTGTTCAGGGACTATCCGGCCGTCCTCGCAAAGTATGCTGAAAGGTTCAGATATATCATGGTTGATGAATACCAGGACACCAACAGGGTGCAGTATAATCTTGTAAGACTGCTCGCAGGCAAGCGCCGGAATTTATGCGTTGTAGGCGATGACGACCAGTCCATATATGGCTGGAGAGGGGCTGATCCGGGTAACATCCTTGATTTCGAAAAAGACTTTCCAGGTGCTGTCACAGTGCGACTGGAACAGAACTATCGTTCCTTCGGTCATATCCTCGGGGCGGCCAATGCTGTGATTAAAAACAACAAGAAAAGGATGGAGAAGTCGCTCTGGACCGAACGCGGCGACGGCCCCAAAGTAAATATATTCAGGGCCGGTGACACAGATGCCGAAGCTCAATGGCTGGCTGACAGAATCGAACTGATCAAATTCGAGGACCGGGCTTCCTATAACGACATCGCCGTAATCTACCGCGCAAACCTCTTTTCAAGGCCCTTTGAAGAGGCCTTCAGGAGAAAACGCATACCCTATACTGTTGTGGGCGGCACAAGCTATTTTGACCACAGGGAGATAAAAGACCTCGCATCGTATCTGAAAATTTGCGCTAACCCTCATGATGACCTCAGCCTGTTAAGGGTGGTCAATGTGCCAAAAAGAGGACTCGGTCCTGCGGCCCTCGGCAGGCTTATCGCTTTTTCCAAAGAACATGGCATAACGCTTCTTGACGCATGCAGGAAATCAGGCGAAATAGGCGATCTTGGGGACAAGATCAAAGTTGCTGCCTCTGACCTTGCAAGGCTTGTCGATAAATATGCTTCGCTGTTTAAGACCAAAAAAGAGATGAACAAGACCTTCCGGGCCCTGATAGAAGAGATCAATTACAGGGACTACCTGCATGAACTCCACAAAAATCCGCAGTCCGCGTTGAAAAGGATTGAGGCATATGAGGACTTTATCCGCTCTCTTGCCCACTACGAGTCGCAGGAACAGGCGCCATCTCTCCAGGGCTTTCTTGAGGCCCTCGCACTTACGGACCTTATGAATGAAAAAGATGAAAAAATATCTTTTGGGGTGACCCTGATATCCCTGCATTCTTCAAAAGGACTCGAATTCCCTGTTGTCTTCATTGTAGGTGTCGAGGAAGATATACTCCCGCATAAAAAGTCAGCGGGTGATATCGAAGAAGAGCGCAGGCTTTTCTATGTGGGAATAACCCGAGCTATGAAAGAGCTTTATATCACATACGCAGTACACCGCCAAAAGTATGGCAAGAATGTACCCTCTAATCCGTCAAGGTTCCTGGAAGAGATACCGGATGAGGTCGTGACAACGGTCAGCAGATTTGAGCCGGAGGACCCTGCGCAGGCCGAAAAGACGGCTGAGTCGTTCTTTGCCAATATCCAGGCAATGCTGGGGAAGTAACAAGATCCTGAACTCCGTCCTTAGTTTGAGGCCGGCTATTATCATTTCCCGGATTAAGCCGTCTCTATGCTTTAATAGTGTCAAAGAATGTTAATATATGAAAGAGGCGCATGCGGAGATGAACTATGGAAGATGCTTGCAAAATCATGTCCCTGCCGAACAGTAAACTGCAACAACTGCTGAAGCATGACACAGGCTTTAATACAGAAGTGTCAGCTCACGATACAATGTTCCCCTCCAAACAATGCGCGAGAGTGTGTGCCCAATGAGAGATAAAACGGCGGCAGTCTGTTCAATAAGTCTCGCTTTCTGTCTGGTCCTGTTGTTTACTCTTTTTGAGCCCGGATTGTTGAAGGCCGCACCGCCGACACAGATTTTTGTGCTGCATTCCTATTCGCAGGAATACACCTGGACCCGACGTCAGCATGAGGGATTCATGAAGGCACTCGCAGAGGATTCCCAGGTGAATGCCGTTGTAAGCACCGAGTATCTGGATACCAAGCGCCGGGCTTATGACCCGCCTTATGCGAATGAGTTTGCCGCTCATTTGCGGCACAAGTACTCAGGTTACAAACCGGCTGCCATCTATGTCTCAGACGATGATGCACTTTTGTTTGCTCGTGACTACCTCTCCCAGGTTTTTCCCCGCACACCGGTTTTCTTTTCGGGGGTGAATGACTACGATGTAAGAAACAGCCTTGATCCCGCTTTTTTCACCGGGGTATTTGAACGTCAGGAAGCAGCTCCAAATATCGAGTGGCTGCTGAAGATGGACAAAGATGCGAACGACCTCGTTTTCATCGGCGATGGCAGCAACACCTATCGGGCGATCGCGGCTGAAGTGCGCAATGATTTGGCACCATATAGTCTTCGCACAACCTTTATTGCAGATAAAAGACTGGACAGTGCCTTGGCCCTGTTGCGCGAACTGCCGGGCAAATATCTCTTCCTGACCACAGTCGGCGGCATGACTGATGCTGAAGGCGGGGTCCTTCCCCTGAAGGATATCCTGAAAAGTCTTGCTCTTTCCGGCCGTATTGTGATCAGCATGGAAGACGGGTACATCATGGAGGGTGTATTGGGCGGCTATGTTACAAGCGGCCAGAAACATGGAATGAATGCTGCGCGTCTAATGCTGGAATATCTGCACGGTAAGCCGGTTATAGACCTGCCGCCCATGCTTAAAAGTCCGAACGCCCTGATCTTTGATGACCGGGTTCTGCAGCAATACGCCATTGACCTGCCCGAAAGCCTCCGCAAACAGGCAATTTTATTGCATCCTCGTCCCGATTTCTATCGGCGTTACAGTTCCCTGATCCTTGGCGGTCTGATAGGGTTGGCAGTCCTGCTCTTTTTAGTTGTTTTAGGATCAGCCGTGGTACTGTCTTATAAAAACCGGGAATTGGGCCATGCGCGGAGAAACGCTGAGGCAACCAACGCACTCTTCAATCAGCTCGCTGTGCAGAGCAGGACTGTGCATTGGGAGGCCGATGCCAACGGATTGTATACCTATGTGAGTCCTGTTTCATATGATGTATTAGGCTATCGACCTGAGGAAATTATCGGAAAGAAGCACCTCCCTGATCTACTCTCCAGGGAAGAGAGCAGTGCCGGCAAAACTCCGGCCCTCGAATATTTTGCCCGGAGGACATCTTTCCATGATCTGGAGAACACGACTATTGCCAGTGACGGACGGATTATCTGGGTATCGATCAATGGAATTCCTGTTCTGGATGATGACGGAACATTCCTCGGATATCGCGGTTCCTCTACCGACATTACAGAGCGCAAAAAAGCGCAGCAGGCCCTGCAGGAGAGTGAGGTTCTATTTCGACGCTTGTTTAATCAATCCCCTATGGGAATAGCCATGGTTTCCCCGGATTATCGCTTTTTGATGGTTAATGAGGAGTTATGCCGCATAACAGGCTATTCAGAGGAGGAGCTGCAATCCCGGACTTTTGCCGACATTACGCATCCAGAGGGCCTAGCCAATGACATCGCCAAAACAGAGCAATTAAAGGCAGACGAGATTGATCATTACGATATTGACAAGCGCTATATTCGCTCGGATGGCTCGTATGTTTGGTGTCATCTTAATCTCCGGTTGATTCGAGATTCTAAAGGGCAGCCGCTATATTTCCTGCCTGCGATCATGGACATTACCGAACGCAAGCAGGCGGAACAGGAGACGGAAAGACTTGAGGCCCAGTTGCTTCAGTCTCAGAAGATGGAGGCCGTCGGCCAGCTTGCAGGCGGCGTGGCGCACGATTTCAATAATATCCTTGCTGCCATCATGAGTTTCGGATATCTGCTGACGCTGAAACTGAAAGGGAATGATGCAGTGGCAGAATATGTTTCTGAGATAATGCGTGCGGCTGAAAGGGCGGCAGCCCTGACTCAGAGTCTCCTGGCCTTTGGCAGAAAACAGCACAGCAATCCGAAGCCCGTACATATGAATGAAATAATTCAGAATACAGAAAAAATCCTGGCCAGAACGATTGGTGAAGATATTCAGTTCAAAATGGAGCTGACCGAAGAAAACACTACTGTTCATGCAGACGGTAACCAGCTGGCCCAGATTCTTATGAACCTTGCCGCAAATGCCAGGGACGCGATGCCGAAGGGCGGGGCATTGACCATAACTACAGACCATGTCTTTCTGGATGAAGCCTTCATGAAAATGCATGGCTATGGCAGGAGTGGTGACTATGTAATAATGACTGTCACTGACACTGGAACCGGCATGGACGCGGCAACGCGGCAGAGGGCCTTTGAGCCTTTTTTCACGACCAAAGCAGTTGGAAAGGGCACCGGCCTCGGCCTTTCGATGGTCTACGGAATAGTCAAGCAGCACGAGGGGTTTATCGATGTTTATAGCGAGGTGGGCAAGGGAACTACCGTTAAGATATATCTGCCCGCGCTTGAAGCAAAGGCTGAATACAGGGAGAGCAAGGGGCAGTTCGAGCCTGAAGGCGCTACAGAGACCATACTGCTGGTTGAAGATGACAGCAATTTGAGGCGGGCGATGACCCAAATGCTGCAGAGGTTTGGACATACTGTTATAGAAGCACATGATGGAGATGACGCCATCGCTAAATTCCTCGCGCACAAGAATGAAATACATCTGGTGCTGATGGATGTGATCATGCCGCGCAAGAGCGGCGGAGATGCCTATCAGGAGCTTAAGGCCTTACAGCCTGACCTGAAGATCATACTAATGAGCGGGTATGCCGGAGACTTCCTGTCGGGCAAGCTGAACATGGAAGAGGATGTGCATTTCATACCCAAACCTATTTCGCCAAAAGAACTTTTTGAGAAAATAAGAAGCGTCATGGGCGGTGGAATGCCCTAAGATGACATCAGTATGCCTTCTGCGATATGCTTATATCTCAAGTTGCCGAAACTCCGTTTATAGCGGGCCAGTGTCGCAATATCCACCTTCCTGCCCAGTTTGTCTTCCGGCAACTCTGCCAGGGCAACAAAAGCGAGCCCGATGGGCTTCCTGATATCAACGAGAATATCAACATCGCTGGTTTTCTTCGGGGTGCCTCTACGCAACAAGCGAGACCGCTTCTATAAAATATTCGATATCCCTCAGGCGATTGTGAAGCACATCACGCGATGTCAAGCCTCTGCGAAGTGATGCCGTAAACGATGTTCGCAAAGATCGAAATATTCATTCATAATGCGGGGCTCAATGAGGACCCGGTAAGGCTCCTCTTCATAAATGAGGACGCCGTCCGCGATGATAGAATATTTAAGCTCAGGGCTCTTGGCGAGATTAAGGGCTACGACATCCACATTGTCGGTCTGGAGCGCGCGGCTTAAGTTTGACTGGAGTAAAAGCTTGAGATCGAACACAGCTTTTTTGTCTTTTGTACCGGCAAAGAATGCAAAATCGTAATCACTGATGGGGCCGCCCTCTCCCTTGCTGCGGGAGCCAAAAAAATAGGCAAGCTTCACCTCGGGATGCGCCGCGAAAATATCCCTGACCTGCCGTAGCAATACCTCGTCCATGCTTTGATACTACTATAATAATCAGAGGTGTTGCAATTACTTCTGTTTCGTGATACTATTTTAATATGATAGTATCTTTCAGGGACTATGAGACAGAGCGCATCTGGCATGGTGAATTCTCAAAGAAGATCAAACTGCCTGTTGCCCTGCAGAACCTGGCCAGGAGAAAGCTGAGGATAATTGCAGCGGCTGTTTCAATAGACATACTGAAAATACCTCCAAGCAACAGGCTTGAACCGCTTCGGGGAGATAGAAAAGGGCAGTGGAGCATACGCATAAACGACCAATGGCGCATCTGCTTTGAATGGAAAGATGGGAATGCGCATAACGTAGAAATTACTGATTATCATTAGAGAGGTGCTTATGACAAAGTTAAAAAATATTCATCCCGGAGAGATCCTGCAAGAAGAGTTTCTGGTTCCTATGGGGATATCGGTATATCGTATTGCCAAGGAGACCGGCCTTTCGCAAACTAGGCTTTGGGAGATTATAGCCGGGAAGCGCAGCATCACAGCCGAGACAGCGGTAAAAACAGGACGATTTCTTAATACCGGTCCCGAATTCTGGATGAACCTGCAGGCGCTATATGATATTGAAGAGGCGGAAAAGACGCATAAAAAAGAGTTGTCGGCAATCCACGCGTATTCTGATATAGTGTCAACGCACTAGGGCTGATAAATTAATTATTTGGCTTCGATTTTGGAAATAGCATTGATTTGCTTGCGAAGTTTTGGGAGTTCCTTCTTAACAACACTCCAGACTATCTTGTAGTCAATGCCGAAATAAAAATGAATGAGCTTATCCCGTAAGCCTGCAATCTCTTTCCACGGAATATCGGGATATCTCGCCCTGAATGCAGATGAAATATTCTTTGCAGCTTCTCCCATGACTTCCAGATTCCTGACAACTGCATCCTGTGTTTTTCTGTCCTCAAGAAATTTCTGGAAGGTCAACCCCTTTGTATACTGGGCCGACAGTTCCATTGCCTCCCGTATGTCGCCGACGAAATCCGAATCCCTGCGTTTCTTAGACATAAATCATGCTCTTTCTTATGTCTTCTGCTATATGCTTATATCTCGGGTTGCCGAAACTCCGCTTATAGTGGGCCAGTGTCGCAATATCTACCTTCCTGCCCAGTTTGTCTTCAAGTAATTCGGCCAGGGCAACAAAAGCGAGACCGATGGGCTTCCTGATATCAACGAGGATATCAACATCGCTTGTTTTCTTCGGGGTGCCTTTTGCAAAAGACCCGTACAGAACAATTCTTTCAACCCCATACGTTTCTCTAAGGTATGGAAGCTCCTCTTTCAGGATTGCCTTGATTTCCTCAATATTTTTGACTGATTGTTTCATATACATATTGTATCAGTTTTGCCCCTGCTTTGTTGATGGATAGGGTCAATTAGCGGAGCTTATCCCATCATGTTATAAAATTCGATCCAAAGCGACACGCCGGACAAATATCCTGTATTTTACGACTATTCGCTTTTAGTCCGTAATATCTGCAAATACGAAATTGTGAATATATCCCTCCATGATTATTAACGGTATTTTTGTTAACAATTACGCGTTATCGTGGTATAATTGCCATATATTTCGGGAAAAGGGAAGGTTCGTATAATCATTGTTACAGGTGAATAAATATGTCGAATAATGAGCCATCATCTGAATTAGACGAACTATACGACAAGTTTTTAGAAAAGGCGCGTAATTTAAATTATTCAATTTGGAATACCTTAATAACATTACATGCAATAATAATTAGCGTCTTTGCGCTTACATTAGCGTCAATGTTTAATAAATCAAGTTGCATCGTTAAGCTCATAGTCGGCTGTTCCGTGATAGCATCTTTAGCATCCATATATCTGTTATTTGAAAATTTCACATCCCATAGAACAATTTACAATAATCTTTCGTATCACTTGCATCCCAAGAATAGGGATCATGAAAACTTGAACGCAGAGCAAAAGAACGCAAATGCCGCAAAGGAAAGAGTCGAGCTTTACGAAAAAATTGCTAAAGTATGCTTTTATGCAGAGTTTATTATCATATTCGTTCTTATTCTTGTGCATATTCCTTAAACACCAGAGCAAAAATATGACAAATAAAAAACCTAATACATCAACAAACATAAATAATCCTCCTGTAACAATGCGCTTCACTGGATCGCCGTTAAAAACGGCTCCCAGTGAGCTTTTGCGTTAGCCATAGAAAGCATAAAGAGATATAAAGCAAATGAAAATCACCTCTACAGACTTGATATACTTTTCCCCAACTCAAACTACAAAGAAGATAATAGAAAGCATTTCGATAGGACTTCAGGTTAACAAGGAAAAGCATATAAATATTACGCTGCCTCAGGCTGGGGGAGAAAGCCCACCTTTACTTAAAGGCGATCTGGCGATTATTGGGGCCCCTGTGTATGGCGGGAGACTTCCGGAAATGTTTATTTCCAGATTTAAGAATATTTAAGGAAAAGGAATGCCAGCGGTTATTGTTGTTGTGTACGGGAATAGGGCGTATGATGATGCTCTTATTGAATTAAAGGAAGTTGTCCTGGGGGCCGAGTTCAAACCAATAGGCGCGGGGGTCTTCATTGGGGAGCATTCATACTCAACAAATATTACTCCAATAGCAGTTGGACGACCTGACGTTAATGATATTAAAAGTGCAAATTTATTTGGTGGGATGGTCCGGGAAAAGATATCAAATAGTAAGACATATGCTGAGTTGGTTCAGCCTCAAATCCCGGGGAATTCACCTTATAAAGAGATAAAGATGTTATCAGGCATATCTCCAAACACAATTGAATCATTATGCACAAGATGCAATAAGTGCATATCAGTTTGCCCGGTTTCGGCAATAAACGGGAAAGACCCAACGATAATAGATAAGAGCTTGTGTATCAGGTGCTGTGCATGTGTAAAAATATGTGAGTTCAACGCAAAAATAATGGATGAGCCACGGATTAAACAGGTTGCCGGGCAGTTAAGTGCCAGCTGTAGTCTCAGGAAAGAGCCTGAGATTTATTTGTAATAGGATATAATGCATTGATAGCAAACAAATAGCTCACTTAAGCACCATAGTTTATTTGCAAAATAATCTCTCATCTCTTATCATTTCTATATATTCCAGATCGAGGTGACCATGCAAAAAGTAATTAAGCATCTTATCCAGAAGAACGATTCCAAGATAATCTTTACGGTCCTTGACGGGCTCGGCGGCCTGCCGGTCAACGACAAGACCGAGCTTGAGGCAGCTACCACACCCAATCTCGATGCCCTCGCAAAAGTATCCGCCTGCGGCCTGCATATGCCTGTCGGCTATGGCATAACACCCGGCAGCGGCCCCGGCCATCTCGGCATATTCGGTTACAATCCCCTCGAATACCAGATCGGCAGGGGCATCCTCGAAGCGCTCGGCCTCGGGCTTGAGGTAAGAAAGACCGATATATGCGTGAGATGCAACTACGCGACCATAAAAGACGGCCTGATCACCGACAGACGGGCTGGAAGGATACC
Source organism: uncultured Nitrospiraceae bacterium (assembly GCA_903822005.1). Taxonomy (GTDB): domain Bacteria; phylum Nitrospirota; class Thermodesulfovibrionia; order Thermodesulfovibrionales; family Dissulfurispiraceae; genus Fen-1308. Next base: position 74,513 of record CAIJNL010000018.1, on the reverse strand, counting down.
GACAGATCATAACCGGCGAATTACCGCAATGCTGAGCGAGCATATCAAGCAGATAGACGGGGTCGAGATCATCTTTGCGGCAGGCATGGAGCACAGGATAGCGATCATCATGCGGTTCCCTGATCCACTCGAACCCGGCGCAGCTGATATCGAGGACACCGATCCGCAGCAAGAGGGCAAGGCCCCGCTTGCCCCAAAGCCGAACAATAAAAGCGCTGGAAAAGTAGCAGCGCTTGCTGCCAAGCTGCTCGAAAAGGCCGGTCAGGTCCTCAAGAATGAGGGCAGGGCAAATTTCCTGCTAATGCGCGGGTTTTCGAATATGCCGCATATCCCGACCTTTGAAGAAGCCTTTGGCCTGAAGGCGCTTGCCATAGCCACCTATCCAATGTACCGCGGCCTTGCAAAACTGGTAGGCATGGATACCCCGGTACTTGAAGGCACGGTTGAGGACCAGATCAATTTCCTGAAGTCTAAATATAACGAGTATGACTTCTTCTTCCTGCATGTTAAAAAGGTCGATTCGTACGGAGAAGACGGCAATTTTGGCGGCAAGGCCGACCGGATTTCTGAATTCGATCTGCTGCTGCCGCGCTTGCAGGAACTTAACCCTGATGTTCTCATAATTACGGGTGACCATTCTACCCCAGCACTTATGAAAGGTCACAGCTGGCATCCGGTGCCGGTCATGCTGAAATCGCCTTATGTTTATGGAGGACTCTGTTCGGTCTTTTCGGAGCGTGAATGCACTAAGGGAGAATTAGGCATACTCCCTGCCATAAATCTGATGCCTCTCGCGCTGGCCAATGCGCTCAGGCTGAAGAAATTTGGGGCCTGAATCAACGGGTTAGCGCTCCTGTACGAACGGAATCTTGACTTTTAGGCCGCTGAAGTTTTAATGTTAATATCTTGTGAAAACGGGCAGTTAGCTCAGTCGGTAGAGCAGAGGCCTGAAAAGCCTCGTGTCCGCAGTTCGATTCTGCGACTGCCCACCATTTTCACGCCTGCCAAGGTTCCGTCCCGGTTTAAAACAATGAATATTATTGAAAAAAAAGGCCGCTAATGCGTAAGATTATACTATAGTGATTAATTTGACATCTTTGCGGAGGTGCTTGTGGACGCCCTGGTAACCAAGAAAACTAAAGATACAACTGTTGTGCCTGACATAATGCAGCTTGTCACCTTCAAGCTCGGCAACGAAGAGTATGCGGTAGACATACTGAAGGTGCAGGAGATCAACAGGATGAAGGAGATAACCCGGGTCCCGAATACCCCAGCCTACGTGGAGGGTGTTATCAACCTCAGGGGCAAGGTCATTCCGGTTGTCAATCTCAGATCAAAGTTCAGCCTCACTGAGCGGGAAAATGATATCCAGTCCAGGATAATGATCATGGACATCCAGGGCATAACCATGGGCCTTGTTGTGGACGCGGTCTCGGAAGTATTGAGGATCCCGTCAAATATAGTCGAACCCACGCCGCAGATGGCTTCAAACATAAGCACGGAATACATCAAAGGCATTGCCAAGCTCGAAGACAGGCTGATAATACTGCTCGACATGGACATGCTGGTCGGCAAGGTTGATGACACTGCAATGGAAAACGTCATCAAGAGGATAGAGCACTAAATTCGCATTGCGGCAATATTCAATGCGAATGTTTCTATAGCAAAAAAGCTGATTACTCCTTTACCGGTTCAAGCAGGCATACCGCATGCACCGCGATGCCCTCTTCCCTTCCTGTAAACCCCATTTTTTCGTTGGTCTTGGCCTTAATGTTTATAGTATCTTCGGCTATTCCAGAATTTGAGATCGCTTTTTTCATGGCGTCAAGAAACGGGCTGAGCTTAGGCTTTTCTGTGATAACCACCGTATCGACCCAGGCCACCCTGAAGCCTTCTGCGCGGGCCATGTCCACTATCATTCTCAACATCAGTATGCTGCTGGCGTTCTTCCATTTTGGGTCAGTATCAGGGAAGTGCTGTCCTATATCTCCTTTGCCGAGCGCGCCGATCACAGCGTCGGTAATCGCGTGGCATAGCACGTCAGCATCAGAATGTCCCATTAGCCCCTTGTAAAAAGGGATGTCTACGCCCCCGAGGATCAGCTTCATACCCTCAACAAGCCGGTGAGAATCATATCCTACTCCAATGCGCATGATAATCAGCCTCCTCTGAAACGGATTATTACATCTTCAAAAGAGCTTCCGCGATCAATATATCTTCAGGTGTGGTTATCTTGATGTTACGGTAAGAGCCTTCGACGATCCCTATCCTCCCGCCGTAGCGCTCAACAAGAGAGGCATCGTCAGTCCCATAATATTTTTCGGCGCGCGCTTTTTCGTGGGCCTGCATGATTATGCCGAAAGGAAAGAGTTGGGGTGTCTGGACGGCATAAAGCAGGTCCCTGTTCAGTGTCTGGCGCACTACCGGCGTTCCATTAGTTCCGGCTGCTGCTTCTTTTGCCTCTTTGATCGTATCCTTTACACGAACCGCGGCCACCACACCATCAAATCCCGGAAGCTGCGATAGGGCATTCACGAAAATCGCACTATCGGCAAAGGGACGGCCTCCGTCATGTATAAGAACAAGGGCCTTGTTGTCCATAATTGTTTTCAGGGCGTTGTAAACAGAGTCCTGCCTCTCAGCGCCTCCTGGCACTATCTGGCGTATCCTGGAGAGGTCATATTGCTCAAACAATTCAGCCGCTGATTCGAGATCTTCTTCCTTCACAACCGGGATGATCTCGGTTATCTGCGGAATGGACTGCAGTATTTCGAGCGTTCTGATGATAATAGGCCTGCCCGCCAGCTGGAAAAATGCTTTCTTCTTCTCTACGCCAAACCGTCTTCCCATGCCTGCCGAGGGGACGATAGCGTAAATCTTCTGTTTCACCCTAATCCTCTTCTTTGAGTCGTGCGAATATCATACGCCCGGCAGTGGTCTGGAGCACACTGGTAACGATAAGGTCAGCGGATTTGCCTATCAGTTTGCGCGCGTTTTCTACAACAACCATGGTGCCGTCATCAAGGTATGCGACTCCCTGATTATGTTCCTTTCCCTCTTTGGCAATGAAAAGCTGCAGCGGCTCTCCCGGCAGCACCACCGGCTTCAGGATGTTCGAGAGTTCATTGATATTCAGGACCGAAACGCCCTGCAGCTGGGCTATCTTGCTCATATTAAAGTCATTCGTAACGATCTTGGCGCTAAGGAAGCGTGCCAGGGCGATGAGCTTGGCGTCGACCTCCTTGATCTTCGGAAAATCCTCTTCTACTATCTTCACCTTGATATTCGCCAGTTTCTGAACGCGATGCAGGATTTCGAGTCCCCTTCTTCCCTTTGTCCTGCGAAGAGGGTCCGGGGAGTCGGCTATATACTGCAGTTCCTGAAGTATGAATTGGGGAACAACAAAGGTCCCTCCAAGAAAACCTATCTCGATCACGTCTGCGATCCTGCCGTCAATTATTACGCTCGTATCGAGGATTTTAATGTCCTCTTCAGGCTCCTGTCCCTTGAAAAGACGCATAATGGCCGTGACTGTCATATTCCTGCCCCTTTCAAGACCGATCAGCAGGCCGCTGTAGCCGAGAAAAGCGCTCAGGATGAAATAGGCAAGCACCATGCTGTCGTCTGTCATGAGATGAGTAAGGGGATAGATGAGCAGCCTCGCGATGAGTATGCCGAGCCCCAGGCCTACCACTCCGCCCAGCATCGATCCGAAGGCCATTCGGTTCAGTCTCATCTCGGTAACGATAAAGATAGTGCCGAGTACCAGCCCGAAACCCGCCCCCTGCAGCGGGGCCTGGAGCCGAATGCCGTATAGATACCCCGCCGTGATGAAAATCAACATAAATAGTGCTCTGATAAATAGTATCAAAATAATCACCTCTCTGAATAAGATTGCGAAACCTGTATTAATAATAACTACTGATATTATATCAACATTTTGAGGGAAATTATGGGGGAGGGAAATAAAGCCTATTGCGGCTCTATAGTGGTATAGAACTTTTTGCCTATACGGTCAACGAAAAGGAGCACGTTGTCTCCCGGTTTAATCCTTGCGATAATCCTGTTGAAGTCGTTCAGGCCGGTTATGCGCTGCCTGTTTATTTCGGTGATAACATCTCCGCGCTTGAGGCCTGCATCATCAGCAGGCGCGCCCGGCTCGATATTTACGATGACCACGCCCTTTTCTTCCGGCTCTACGCCAAGCTGTTTTGCAATGGCAGCGTTCATATCTATAACACGCATGCCTGACAGCACATTATCAGGGGAATCAGGTCTCTGCGCCGAGCCGGACTTCATCTCAGCGCCTTCTGAGGGCAGCTCTACGACTGTCGCCGTTACGGTCATATCCTTGTCACGTCTCAATATCCTGATCGGCACGCGTGCTCCTATTCCGCTCTGGGCAACAACATTCCTCAGGGCTCCGACATCCTGCACTTTTTTGCCGTTATATTCGAGTATGATATCTCCCCGCATTATTCCCGCGCGCTGCGCCGGGCCGCCCCGCGTAACATCACTGACGAGCACGCCCTGGGAATATTTAAGGCCGAACTGCTGTGACAGTTCGGGTGTAAGTTCCTGTATAGTAACTCCTATCCATCCCCGCGTAACTTTTCCTGCCTTGATGAGCTGTTCCATGACCGCTTTTACCATATTGCTCGGCACCGCGAAACCAATGCCCTGATACCCGCCTGTCCTCGAAAAAATTGCGGTGTTTATGCCTATCAGCTCGCCCCTGATATTCACAAGCGGCCCCCCTGAGTTGCCCGGGTTGATTGCGGCATCGGTCTGGATGAAATCTTCGTATGCGGCAATGCCGACATCGGCCCGTCCCACCGCGCTGACAATACCCATGGTAACCGTGTGGCTGAGCAGGAAAGGATTCCCGATAGCGAGCACGAATTCACCCACTTGCAGTTTTTCGGCATCCCCCCAGGGGATTACAGGCAGGTCTTTTGCATCAATCTTGATTATGGCAATGTCAGTCTTTGAGTCGATGCCGATTGTCCTCGCCCTGAAGCTGCGCTTGTCATACAGCGAGACTTTTATCTCGCTCGACTGCTCTACGACATGACTATTGGTGACAATGTAGCCGTCGGGCGAAACGATCACTCCCGAGCCGAGGCTCTGCTCCCTGAATCTCTGTGTTTTGCCATTCGGGAAAGGCGGGAAATTGTTGAAGAATTCATCAAAAGGGGCTTGCTGGCGTTTGACGATCTTGGTACTCGAGATATTCACAACAGCCGGAGATACCGCCTTTACAATCTCGGAAAAGGCCCTGCTTGTCTCTTCAATATGCGCCGGCACGCGGGGCGTGAAAGGCCTGTATGCCGATCTGTCAGCTGTAATCAGCAGGTAGTAAGTTAGTCCGCCCAGCAGAAAACCTGCCAGCAGCAATACCGGTACCCATATCAGCTTTCTGTTCATCTGTCTATTTTAGCATGAATTTTCTGACGTCCCCAACACGCAGGGTTATCCTGTTTGAGTCGAGGTATTCGAGAAAAGGTATTGAATATTTGCGGGATGTAGCAAGAAGGTCCCTGAATTCGGCAACCAGCATTTCGGGCTTTTTCGCGTAAAAGCCCTTCAGAAGCTCCATCATCTTCGCATGCTGCACGCTGGTAATATACATGGAATCATTTATCCTTGATAGCTGCCCTTCTGATGACAGGAGCCTGAGCATGTCGCCAAGCTCTTTTTCGTTGATGCCAAGTTCAGCAGCCAGCTCGCTCTTTAAGGGCGGCTGGAATTCCGATTTGGTGAGAATCGAGATTATCCTGTCCCTGGTACCTTGTCCCGAGGACGAAAGCGAGACACTAAAATCCTTCAGCCTTACCAGGTCCTTATCGAGCACAATATCATCCATGAACGAAACCAGGTCGAATATACTGTCGCCGCCATGGCTTTCCGGCAGCAGGCCTGTCTTGAGTTCTTCCTTCGGCATGCCTGACTTCAATGGATTATCGCGGTGGTATTTGTTCAGGATGTCCTTTAGTTCGCCCCTGAAGGCCTCGATGCTTTCAGCATGGAAAAGTCTGCCGCGGTTTCTCGTCACGCTGCCTTTTCCGACGAGCCTGTCTATGGTCGATGCAATCTCGGGAAGCTCGGCATTGAACCATCCCTCGATCTGGAGTATGCTGTAACCCTGAAAGCGCGAACGTTTGATGAGCGCGGCAATCCTGTCCGCCAGAGAGCCTTTCTCGAACAATTCGAGGTCTTCGGTGCCCATATTTTTCTTGCGCCTTACAGGATGGGGATCGAGAATCTCGCCGCCGCCGATGGTCTCGAGCGGAGAAAAGCGCCTGATGATATAACGGTCGCCTGACAGGCCCACAACGGGATTTTCGAGTCTGAACTGACAAAAACATGTTTCCCCGGCCCTGATCTCGTCTCCTCCGTATATGATTATCCGGGCAACTGTCTCGGAAGTGCCGGAATAAAAGTGCACGCGGCTTCTGCTTTTTACAGGCGGGGCATCGGCGAGCATTTCGAGACGCGCGTCTATCGCATAAGTCGGACTGAACCTGTCGGGTGTGACTACCACATCCCCCCTGTTCAGGAGCTCGCGTTCGACTCCCTGCAGGTTGAGCCCTATCCTCTGCCCGGCATACGCCTGCTCAACGCCGCTGCCATGTGTCTGGAGCCCCCTGACCTTGCTCCTGATTCCTGACGGGAGTATCTCTACGGGCTCGTCTATGCCTATAGTCCCCGAAAGCGCGGTGCCTGTCACTACAGTGCCAAATCCTTTTAGCGTAAATACCCTGTCAATCGGTAGCCTGAAAATGCCCTTGACGAGCTTGGGTCTTACACTGGCAGCGAGTCCGGCAATTTTCTGTTTCAGAAGATCGAGATTAAGGCCGCTCTTTGAAGAGACCGGAACAATCTCGGCTTCCTCCAGAAAAGTACCCTGAACAAATTTCTTTGCGTCTTCGGTCACAAGCTGAAGCCAGTCATTATCAACGAGGTCCGCCTTGGTAATAACGACCAGGCCTGTCTTGATCCTGAGCAGTTCGCATATCGCGAGGTGTTCGCGACTTTGGGGCATAATGCCTTCATCAGCGGCAATTACGAGAAGGAGGATGTCTATGCCGCCCGCACCAGCAAGCATGTTTTTGATCAGGCGCTCATGGCCCGGTACGTCAACTATGCCTACGAGCAGATTTTGATCAGGGTAAGAGAGGTTAGCAAAGCCAAGGTCTATTGTGATACCGCGTTCTTTTTCTTCCTTTAAACGGTCTGGGTCAGTGCCGGTAAGGGCCTTGACGAGGGAGCTTTTACCGTGGTCGATATGACCTGCAGTCCCCAGGATAACGCTTTTCAGATGGGCCGCGGATGCCGCCGAATCTTTTTGCTGTGAGCCGGGCTTGCCCGCTGCCATTACCCTTTTCCTGTCACAAAGGTATTGAAACCCTTAAGGATCTTCAGCCCCGAATCCTGGCTCTTTTCAGGGTGGAACTGGGTCGCAAAGACATTATCTTTCCAGACCATTGATACAAAGTCGATGCCGTACCGGGTCCTCGTTGCGACGATATTTTCATCAGCCGGCACAACGTAAAATGAATGCACGAAATAGAAATAGGTTTCGTCCGGAATCCCTTCCAAAATAGGAGGCCTTCGCTCTATCTTTGCTGTGTTCCAGCCCATGTGCGGGATCTTTAATTTTCCCTCTGGAGTTTCAGGGAGTGCATCAAAGTCAAAACGCGTGACCCTTCCCGGAAAGACATCGAGACCTTTGCATAAGCCGAACTCTTCAGACTCTGCAAAAAGTAGCTGCAGGCCGAGGCAGATGCCGAGAAAAGGCTTGCCCTTTTGTATTTCATCCTTCACAACATCGATAAGGCTTAATTTATCGAGATTCGCCATGCAGTCCTTGAAGGCGCCGACTCCCGGCAGTACGACACCTGCGGCATCAGCAATCACTTTCGGATCTGCAGTTATCCTGACATCAGCGCCGACTTTCAGAAAGCCTTTTTCGACGCTGCGTATATTTCCCATCCCGTAGTCAATTATCGCTATCATAGAGTTAATTTTAACATAGTTGCCGCGTGATTATTAGTGCAGAGAGGGCTATCAGCCTAAAGTTGTATGGTATAATGTTTTTAGAGACGATACACGGAGGGTTGCATGCCTACAACGCTAAAGCAGAAGAGTGACGCAATTAAAATTAAGCAGTATATTACAGATGCAAAAGGCCACAAGGTGGCAGCAGTAATTGCAGTCAAAGAGCTATACAGAATAGAGGAATTGCTCGAAGACCTTTCTGATCGCAAAGCAGTCAGAGACAGGATAGCCGAGCCAGTTGAAGATTACGAAACTTACAGCAAACGCAGAAAAAAACGCCTGCGTGCATAAGTTAGTCCTAAAGAAATCCGCCAGAAAAGAGCTCGATAGGCTTTTAGACACTGTGTTCCAAAAAATTGATGCCGCCATATTATGTTTGAAAGATAACCCTTATCCGTTCCCCCACTCCAAAAAACTGGAAAGTGAGAATAAGTTTAGATTGCGCATTGGAGACTATAGAGTTGTCTATGACGTGAATGAAAAAGACAAGGTAATAACAATCTATAGAATTCGGCACCGGAAGGAAGTTTACAGGTAATTCCGGATATAAGGGAAAGAGGCTTTGGCGACTGCGGACTGAAGCGTTAAATTGGGATTCGTACTACCATAGTTCAAAAAGCCTTTTTATATTCAAAAACTCGTCTTCAGCCTTTTTGGCTTCTTTGAGCCGCATCTCTTCCCATGTTCTGATTTTTATAGTCCCGTCAGCATCTTCAGAAACGCAGACGGCCCCGTCCCGGTCGGTCCGGTAAATCTTTGTCTCTGCCAGCCTTGACAGTGTATCTGCGTGAGGATGGCCGAACATATTGTTTCTGCCGGCGCTTATCACAGCTATGTCGGGCTTCACCTGTTGCAGAAAGTCTTCTGTCAGCGACCTGCGGCTGCCGTGATGCGGCACCTTGAGCGCCACACTTTTCAGATGCCTGCCCAGATGCAGGATGTCTTCCTCGGCCTCAGAAGAGATGTCTCCGGTAAAGAGGACTGAAAGTTTCTTTCCCGCAATCCTAAGCACGACGGACTGATTATTCTCAGCGTCATTGCCCGAGCGGATGGTATAAAACCCTTTGTACGGGTGCAGTATCGCAACGCTATAATCCTTACCGCCGACGAAGTCACCCCGAACAACGTTCCTGCGTATTGCACCGGAGGGCAAATCACTCCCGTAGACAATGAAATTATTGTCCCAGATCTCGGCTATCTGATAATTATTGCTGAGGTACCAAAATCCTCCTGAATGATCGGGATGACCATGAGTAAGGACCAGCAGGTCTATCTTCCGGTAGCCCCTGTATTTCAGGTAGCCCGATGTCTGGAAGCCGTTTTTGCCGGTATCAATTATGACTACCCTGCTGTCAGGGAGCTCTATTACCGCCGAGTCGCCCTGTCCGACATCCAGGAATGTCACGCTCATTCCGCGTTCTTTTGCAGCTGTGAAACAGGCATAAAATAAGATCGGCACAATGGCCAAAGCGACAGATGCTATCACCAGTTTTCTTTCAGAATGAACCTTTGCCTCTGTATCTGTGCTTTCAGGGCTGTCCCCGTTTCTATTGATAACAGCATAGCCGATCAACCCGGCATAAAATGTCAGCAATAGTATGGCGGGGAATGTGGGAACCGGTATTGCAGCGTATTGCCAGGATCCCATGTATTTGGTCATCTCAAGAGAAAGGCCGGTTGCTGCGTCTATAAATGATCTGAGAGGGAAAAAACCGAAGATGAGATAGGTAAACGATGAAAGAAGCGCTATCGGCAGGATAACAAAACCGATAAGAGGCGTCACGATCAGATTGCTTAATGGAGATATGATCGAAAAATAGTTAAACGAATAAGCGACAAGAGGCGCAGTGCCGGCGGTTGCGGCAACAGATATCATCGAAGACGCAAGCACATAATGGGAGCTTGCGGACAATGCCTTCTTTATAACGCCGCGATGAGGCGGAAGAGAATCCCGGGAATCTTCCGAAAGTCCGGCATGCTCCCTGGCATTGATTCTTTCTTTCCTCCGTCTCTCAAGGTCTGCATAAAAGCCGAGACATAATACCGCCAGAAACGAAAGCTGGCACGAAAGCTGGACCAGCGCATCCGGCTGTATCAGGATAATCAGCGCAGCAGCAAAGAGGAGAGTGTTCATCCAGAAACCTTTCCTCTGGATCAGGAGACCGAAGAGGAAAAGGGTGATCATTATATAAGACCGGACAGCTGGAAACTCCATGGTGGATATGCCGAGATATGCCGTAATCACCGGAAATGACAGTGCTGCCGCAATCTGTGAAGGCGAGGCATAAAGCGACATCCGCCCAAGGATCTTTGGCGGCAGGAGTTTAATCAGTAGCCTGAAGAATTTGAAGAGTATAAAAAGCAGCAGTCCGAAATGAGCGCCGGATATGCTGAGTATATGGGCCAGGCCGGTTACATTAAAGGCGTTTTTCATTTCCGCACTCATAGCACCGCGATCTCCGGTTATGATAGACATCAGAAAGGCAGATATATCGCCGCTGAAGTTTTTTGAAAGGTAAGCGTTAAGGCGATCCCTCGCCCGCTCAAGAAAGTTCCGTTCAGATGTCCCCTGCTCCTGTATTCCGACCGCGTAACCGGAAAGCATCCATTCTTTGCTGCCGGGGTTAAGGAAGGTACTGTCAGCCGGGATTTTTGCACTAATGATATATGCCTTGCCGACAATCAATGGACCCTCAGTGAAGAGCCTCATCTTTTCTATGTTGAGGTGCTTAGTGTTCACAGCGGCCTCAGTGACATCAATTTCATTAACAAAACGAGAGGAATCTTTCTGCAGGGCAAGGGGTTCCGCTGAGGGGCTCCCTTTAATACTTATGACCTGCCCTGACAGCTCCCTGAATTCAGGAGGAGGGTTAAATGATGCAGCAGCGCGCCAGTATCCGAGAGAGGCTAATACAAGCGGAACGGCTATTACCGCGGCCAGAACAGACATGGACCTTATTGACTGCGTATCAGGCTTGCAAGAGCGATATTTTGAAAAGCCCCAATAAAGAAAAAGTATTATAAAGACAGAAATGGAGAGATAAGGGAAGAAGCGCTGCGAATAGAAGAGGGCTGCACCTGCTGTAAAAGAGGTGAAAATGCCCATTATTGGTCTGTCCGGGCCGGGATGTTATTCCCTGACGCCGATACGTTTACGGATAACGCCAGCTATTTCGTCCGCTATGGTCCGGGTCAGTTCATACTCCTCGCCCTCGACCATGACCCTTACCTTCGGCTCGGTCCCCGAAGGCCTCACCAGTACCCGTCCTTTTTCGCCTAGCTGATTAACGGAGGACTCAATGACTTTTAATATGTCCGGATAGTCTTTGTAATTCTTGCCCTTTACTACCTTAACGTTTATCAGCACCTGGGGATAAAGGGCAATATCGGCCGTCAGTTCCGACAGCAGCCGTCCTTTTTTGCTCATGAGATAAAGCAGTTGAAGGGCCGTAATCGGACCGTCGCCAGTTGTATTGTAGTCAAAAAAGATAATATGGCCCGACTGTTCCCCGCCGAGGTTGTAATTGCCTTTAATCATTTCGGCCACCACATAGCGGTCGCCAACCCTGGTCCTTATCAGGCTGATGCCGAGGCCCGAGAGATATTTTTCGAAACCGAGATTGCTCATCACTGTCGCAACAACGCAATTGCCCCTGAGGGTGCCCTCGCTCTGCATGTCGGCTGCCAACGCCGCCATCACGAGATCGCCGTCTATTTCCATCCCCTTGTCATCCACAAAGAGCGTCCTGTCTGCATCTCCGTCATGGGCCACGCCGACATGCGCTCCCACTTCGCGCACCTTTTGGCCAAGCTGCTCAAGATGCAGGGAACCGCAGTTTAAATTGATGTTGACTCCGTCAGGGTCATCATTGATTACGACAACTTCGGCTCCCAATTCCCTCAGAAGTGTGGGTGTGATTTTATATGCGGCCCCGTTTGCAACATCCACAACAATCTTCAGGCCCACGAGATCGCCGCCCCTCGGGATCGAGGATTTAATATATTCGATATAACGGCCCGCAGCGTCGTCCAGCCGGAACGCCTTGCCGATATTCGCACCAGAAGGTCTCTTCGAGGGAAAAGCCTGGTCAAGTACCATGCCTTCGATGTCCTTTTCTATCTGGTCAGAGAGCTTGAATCCGGACGGAGCGAATATCTTTATGCCGTTGTCTTCAAACGAGTTGTGTGAGGCGGATATTGCGACCCCTGCATCCAGCCTGAGTGCCCTTGTCAGAAAGGCAATGCCGGGCGTTGGAATGGGCCCTACGAGGGTCACGTTCATGCCCATTGAGCAGATCCCGGCAGTAAGCGCGCTCTCGATAAGGTATCCGGACAACCTGGTGTCCTTGCCGATGAGCACGTTATGTCTGCCATGTTCGTCACCAAGCACAGATGCGATGGCCATGCCGACGCGCAGGACATTTTCAGGCGTCATGGGTGCCCGGTTTGCCTTGCCCCTGATCCCGTCAGTGCCGAACAGTTTCATCTATTTCTTTCTCCCTATGACCACAAGTACAGAAACCTCCGGAATCTTGGTCCTGACACTCCTGCCATTTGAATCCAGCCTTACGCTCTGATTTATTGAATTGCCGAGGCCCGAAACATCAACAGGTTCAGTCCTTAGCACTGTCATCCGCGCCATTTCTGTTTTTGCACCTTCAGCGATCACAACAGCAGGTTCCACGGAAGTCCTCTTGACCTCAAAGCCGGCCGCCGGTTCGCCGATGATAAAAGGAGTCACGCGAAAACTTTTGGAAAAAGATTCGTCCAGATACACCTTTATGCTGGTCGGGTCTATTCTTTTGACCTTTATGTTATTCGGAGTCTTGACGTCATTGACATCAAAAAAGTAAGTGGACTCGCCTCTCTTTCCGTTTGAAAGGTCGACAATCACCCTGACGTCGGACGGCCTTAGTCCGCTTAATATCATCTCATGTCCGCTCACGGCCACGTTTGCCCTCTTGAGGTTCTGCCTGAGTATTTCGAACCCCGCAGGCACGTTCTTGAAGTCTATATTGGCTTCCATGATAGTCTCTGACTGGCCGCGATACGTTATAAAAAACCACAGGGATATCGCTCCTATGACAGCGATAAGCTTGAAGCCGATATTACCCAGAAATATGTCTCTTATCCGCATGCTGGTTTCTCCCAATCAATCCGCTTTTAGCTGCTGCCTGCTTTTTCTTGACGCAGACTTTGATTTTTTCTGCTCGGTAAAGAGTTTCGTAAGCATGTCCCTCAGCTTTCCCATGTCGAGCGGAGTATTGATCCTGCCGTCAATGGACAGCGAAATTGTCCCTGTCTCCTCAGAGACTATAACGGCAACGGCATCAGTTTCTTCGGTAATGGCTATTCCGGCCCTGTGCCGCGTTCCATATGCCTTGCTGACAGCTGTTCCAAGCCTTATAGGCAGGAAGCAGCCGGCAGCTGATATCCTGTTGCCCTTAATCACTATAGCACCGTCATGTATGGGCGAAGAGGGATGAAATATGCTGAGCAGCAGGTCTTTGCTGACCTTGGCGTCGAGCTGGGTGCCGATCTCGACATATTCCCTGAGACTTACTTCCCGCTCTATTACCATGAGGGCGCCAATCTTCCGGTTGGCGAGTGCTACCGCGGTCTTGACGATTTCATCAAGAGATTTCAGTTCTTCTGCCGAAGTGAAGCTCTGCAGGAAAGATGATTCGCCCATCTGGGCAAGGGCCTTTCTTATCTCGGGCTGGAAAATGACTATAACGGCGATAACGACCTGCGTCCAGAAACTCTGGATAAGCCAGTCCATAGTGTAAAGCTGCATATATTTGGCGATAAAAAGGGCGAAAAGGAGGACAGCCACACCCGCCAGCATGCGGGCAGCTATCGTCCCTTTTACGATCAGAATCATCCTGTATAATATGATTGAGACAAGGATGATATCGAGCACATCCTGCCATCTTATCTGTCTCAATAAGTCCAGCAATTGTCCTCCGTACTCAGGAGATCATGTCCATGTTTATCTTTACCTTCATCCGGACCTTGGCGCCTTCAATATAAGATTTAAGCGCGGCATTGCGCTTGTTGAACAAGGCCGCCTGTCTGATCAAATCAGCCTTGGCAGGGTCTGCCTTCAGGCCCGCGAGATCGGCATCAGTGACGTCAACGCCGGAGACGATCAGGTTTCTCATCCTGTTCGTAGACAGCTGATTGCGGAGCATGCCTTCATAATAATCCGGCGTGAGCCTGTTGTTGGCAAGGGTCCTGAGATAAATATCTTTTTTAAATGAGCCGTCCCGTATGAAGCGGGGGTCTCTGACAATGGCCTGCTGGAGTTCTTCATCAGAGGCAACCAGTCCGAGTTCACGCGCCGACACCAGCAGCACCTTTTCTTCAACCAGGGAGTCCAGCACCATGATTTTGAGGTTCAGTTTCTGCTCAATCTCCTCGAACGGCTGGCTTTTGTACATCTCCCGATAAGATTCACGCGCCCTCTCGTAAACTCTCCAGTATTCATCCTTGCTTATCCGCTCGTCGCCAATCTCTGCGACGAATCGGGCGCCCTCTTTGTCATTTGTTCCGACACCCCAGAATATGAATGTTATAATTATAATGAAAAAAAGCACATAGAAATATCGGGCGTGCCTGCGCATCGACTGCAGCATCTTCAGTACCTCCCTTTGAAATAATCCTCAAGGATCGTCTTGTGATCAAAGACAATATCCTGAGGCAGACTCTGTTCTTTAAAGACCGCGGCATCCGCGGCGTCGTCCGCTGCCAAAAGCTTTCCGCTGCCGGCAGCGATAAATACCGTGCTGATGGTATGAAACCGGGGGTCTCTGTCCGGAGATGAGTATGAATGAAATTGCCGCACTATCCTGACATGCAGACCGGTCTCTTCCATTGCCTCTCTTGCCGCGGCATCCTCAAGTGTCTCGCCGTAATCCACAAAACCGCCCGGTATGGCCCAACCGTGAGGAGGATTTTTTCGCCTGACGAGAACGATCCCCCCCTGATATTCTATAATGATATCAACAGTCGGGAGCGGGTTTCTGCGCTCTAGCGACACATTACTTATCGTTATTCTCCAGCCTTATATCGACCGTCTTTTCCGGCATTATGGTCGAAATGGCATGCTTGTAAATGAGCTGTTCATTAGTTTCCTTGAGCAGTATGGCGAAATTGTCAAAGCCCTTTATCGTACCCCTCAACCTGACCCCGTTTGTCAGGAATATCACGACCGGCACCCTGTCTTTGCGCACCTGGTTGAGAAACAGCTCCTGAAGATTGTGGGCTTTATTGTCAGACATAACATTTCCTCCCGGGGAAAGCGGGCTGCCACCGGCATGTCGAGCAGTGCCAAAGCGGCATCATGGGCGCTTTAAATAATATATACACCCCTATTAACATAAATGATTCAGAGCAATAATTCAAGCACTCTTGCATGTCATGTTATAATTAAAGAACAGCATTCAGGGAATGCTCACCAGGCTTTTTACAGCCAAAGCTTATATTAATGATAACCAGGAAAGGATTTCAGCCATGCCCATATTCGAATATAAATGTTCAGCCTGCGGCGCTGACTTCGAAAAACTTGTCTTCAGCAGTACGGTTGTTACCTGTCCGTCATGCGGTTCGGACACCATTGTGAAAAAGATGTCGGTATTCGGCATGAACGGCGTCGAGAGTGCTGCATCAGCCGCCTGCTCTACATGTCAGGGCGGGGTATGCAGTTCATGCAGCTCAAATAACTGAGCAGAATAGAAGCCTGCATAAGCTGATCAGACAAAAGCCGGGAAAATATCATGAGTGAAGAGAAACTTAAATCAGCAACGCATCTCGCCGAGAAAGAGCGGCAGGAGACCAAAGAGCCTTCGCTCTACAAGGTCGTCCTGATTAACGACGATTATACGACTATGGAATTTGTTGTCCATGTTCTCGAGACAATATTCCATAAATCGGCGGCCGAGGCCACGCAGATAATGCTGCAGGTGCACAAGAAGGGCGCAGGGGTATGCGGGGTCTATACGCGCGAGATCGCCGAGACCAAGGTGGCCGTGGTGCATGAACTGGCAACACAAAAAAGTTTTCCGCTGAGATGCAGGATGGAGAAAGAATGATCAACAAAGATCTCGGACTGGCGCTCGACGCCATCATTAAAGACGCAAAGATAAGGCGTCATGAGTATCTGACGGCAGAACATATACTTTTTGCGCTTACGCATGACGAGCGCGGTATCGATATTATTAAAGGCTGCGGAGGCAATATCCTGAGGATCAAGGCTTCTCTTGAGGATTTTTTTGAGAAGCATGTACCCAAGCTTCCAGCCGGCATAAAAAGCAACCCTGTCGTGTCCATGGGATTTCAGAGGGTCATCCAGCGGGCGATCAGCCATGTGCATTCCGCTGAAAGGGATGAGGTGGACGCGGGTGATATGCTGGCAGCGCTCCTGCTGGAAGAGGATTCCCACGCGGTTCTTTTCCTTGAACAGGAGGGGATATTCCGGCTGACGCTGCTGAACTATATATCGCATGGCGAATCGGAAATGCCGGCAGATCGCCTTAACGGGACCCAGCCCGAGGAGCCGGGCTGCGGAAACGAGACGACACAGCAGGATCCCAAACGCGCGGCTTCGAAAGACCCTCTCAAACTCTTTACGATAAATCTCATTGAGAAAGCGGCGGAAGGAAGCATTGACCCTCTGGTTGGACGTGAGCCTGAGATCAAAAGGACCATTCAGGTCCTTTGCAGACGGCGAAAGAATAATATTGTTTTTGTGGGAGAACCGGGAGTCGGGAAAACAGCCATAGTCGAAGGGCTGGCGCTGAAGATAGAACGCGGCGCCGTGCCGGCCGCCCTGAAGGACGTGACAATTTACTCGCTTGATATGGGCGCGCTGCTTGCCGGCACCAAGTACCGGGGGGATTTCGAGGCCCGTCTTAAGGCCACCATCAGGGAAATAGAGAAGATTCCGGGAGCGATTCTTTTTATCGATGAGATACATACAATTGTGGGCGCGGGTGCGACCAGCGGCGGCTCGATGGACGCTTCCAATATCCTGAAACCTGTCCTTAATTCCGGCAGGATGCGCTGTATAGGCGCAAGCACATACGAAGAATACAAAAACTTTTTTGAGAAGGACCGCGCCCTGTCAAGACGGTTCCAGAAGATCGAGATACATGAGCCCACTGTGGAAGAAACGGTATCGATACTGAACGGGCTCCGGTCATATTACGAAGATTTCCACGGAGTCACTTATACAGACAATGCCGTAAAGGCCGCGGCAGAGCTGGCAGCAAAATATATAAATGACAAATATATGCCGGACAAGGCCATCGACGTTATTGACGAAGCAGGCGCAACACGCAAGCTGCATAGTTCATACAAGGATGGCGCGGTTGTGGGGGTCAGGGAGATCGAAGCCGTTGTGGCACATATGGCTAAAGTGCCGACGAGAAACATATCTGCGTCCGACACAGAGAAGCTCAAGGACCTTGAGTCCGAGCTGAAGCTCACGGTATTCGGCCAGGATGACGCAATAAACTCACTGGTCTCGGCCATCAAAAGGTCGCGTGCCGGGCTTGGCGCGCCTGAAAGGCCCATAGGTTCGTTTCTTTTTGCCGGCCCTACGGGTGTGGGCAAGACAGAGGTGTCTAAACAGATGGCAGCTGCCCTCGGCATAAAATTCACAAGGTTCGATATGAGCGAATATATGGAGAAGCACGCGGTTGCCAGGCTTATAGGGGCGCCTCCGGGGTATGTAGGTTTTGATCAGGGAGGACTGCTAACAGATGCCATTAGAAAACATCCGTATTCGGTGCTTCTGCTCGACGAGATAGAAAAGGCCCATCCGGACATCTTTAGCATATTACTGCAGGTGATGGATTACTCCACCCTCACGGACAACAACGGCAAAAAGGCCGACTTCCGGAATGTAATTCTTATTATGACCACCAATGCCGGGGCAAGGGAAATGAACGCGGGAGCGATCGGGTTCGGAGACAGGAGTGCTGATACAAGGGCGAGGGGCGGCGATGCGCTTTCAAAGCTCTTCAATCCGGAATTCAGAAACCGGCTCGATGCCATCATCACCTTCAACCCGCTGAGCCCCGAAAGCATGAAGAAGGTAGTGGAGAAATTCATCGACGAGCTGCGGCGTCAGCTTCTGAGAAAAAAAGTGAAGGTCGTACTTTCAGATGAGGCTCGGGACTGGCTCGCTGAAAAGGGTTATGATACTCTTTATGGCGCACGACCCCTTGCGCGTCTGATACAGACAGATATCAAGGACGTACTTTCGGAGGAAGTGCTGTTCGGCAGGCTCAAAAAAGGCGGCACTGTGCGAATAGATTACGCCGATACCCGGCTTGTATTCGAATACAGGTGATAGTTCAGCATGCCTGTTTACAGCCTGACTGAAGAAATATCCTTCCCCCCTCCTGAACTGGCAGATGATGACGGCCTGCTCGCAGTGGGCGGCGATCTCAGCGTGGAGCGCCTTTTACTCGCATACTCAATGGGCATATTCCCCTGGTATTCCGATGACTATCCCATACTCTGGTGGTCGCCCGATCCGCGCCTGGTCCTATTGCCGGGAGAGATCAAGGTATCACGCAGCCTTAGGCAGACCATCAAAAAAGGGACCTACGAGTTCACGGTGAACAGGGCCTTTGAAGAGGTGATAAGAAACTGCGCTGTAATAAGCAGGAAGGGCGAGGAAGGCACCTGGATAACCGAAGAGATGGTCCAGGGCTATGTCAACCTGCACAAGGCCGGTTACGCCCACTCCGCAGAGGCATGGGCAGGAGATGAACTGGCAGGCGGGCTTTATGGTGTGATACTCGGCAAGGCATTTTTCGGCGAGTCCATGTTTGCAAAAAAGAGCGACGCCTCAAAGGCCTCTTTTGTTATATTTGTCGAGAAGCTGGCCGTGCAGGGCATTGAGCTGATAGACTGCCAGGTCGCAACGGCACATATGAAAAGATTCGGCGCACGGGACATATCGCGCGCCGAATTTATGAGACGTCTCAAAAAAGCACTGACTTCCTGATTATCTGCCTGTTACTCGGGCTTGTTGAAAGGGTTTGCCCTCAATATTTCATCGAGCTTCATCGGCTTTTCCTTCAGCACGAACACAGCAAGTCCCCTGTCCTCAAACGTTTCCTCGCCACGCTTCCAAACCCCATTCCATGAGATATAAAGATGCACCGAGTCTCCATAGAGCTCTACGAGGGCGGGCGTAAAAGTAAGTTCAACAGAGTCAAAACTTTTTCTCGCGCCGACTATGCCGATATATCCGAGTTTCGATGTATTCCTTTCGAGCAGGTCGCGGTCATTCTTGATATAGGCCTGCCTGAGATTCTCTGCAACGGCGAAGGCCTCAGTAGAAAGCGCGGAATCCGGCGATGCCTTTTTGACCTCTTTCTTCCCGCAGGCAATAACAAAAACCAGCAATATTAAGCCCAGAGCCAATAATTTTTTCATGTCCGCATTTCCTCCATACGCAATTTAAAACAACAGGATTAGGGATTATAAACGATTTGACACCATTAAATGAAATCCCCCGGCCCGGTGCGCCTCAAAAGCCCCGAAGTATGGACGGCAGGTCATCAGCAGTAGTCCGAGGCCTGAAAGGTGGTATGCTATAATTACCGATGAAGATCGTATGTCAGAATAGAAAGGCCTATCACGACTACTCCATAGAGGACACCATTGAGGCCGGTATATCCCTGGTAGGCACCGAGGTCAAGTCACTAAGGGACGGCAAGGCTAACCTGATGGACAGCTATGTCCTGATCAAGAACATGGAGGCCTTTCTTCTGAACTGCCACATAAGCCCTTACAGCCACGGCAATATAATGAACCACGACCCGGTGCGCACCAGAAAGCTCCTGATGCACAAAAAAGAGATCGCCAGGCTGCAGGGAAAGATGGCCCAAAAGGGATACACCCTGATCCCGTTGAAGATCTACTTTAAGGAAGGCCGCGCCAAGGTCGAGGTCGGGCTGGCCAAAGGCAAGAGAGAATATGAAAAGAGGGACGCGATTAAAGAGAGAGAGGCCAATCGCGAGATCGACAAGGCGATGAAGAGCAAAAACAGATAGTCTCCCGGACAGGATATGACTGATCAGGTATAAATACCAGCCATTGTCGTTCAGCAAGTAATTTTTTGACGATTAACCGCAGCATCAACTGATTAAAAGGAAATCTTTTTATGGCCCTTGTTGAACGCATAATTGAAATCATCCTGCCGGTATTTTTCATGGCGGGAATCGGATACGCTTACGCCCGTATCCGCGGAGAACAGGCAAGAAACGACATATCTGCCGTGAACCGGGTCACTATGGACGTGCTCTGTCCTCTGCTGGTCTTTACAGCCCTCGCTGCAAAGGACTTTGACCTTGCCAACAACGGTTTTCTGATCCTTGGCGGCGTGCTCATTTCACTCGGCTCCGGTCTTCTTGCCTGGCCTGTCGCGCGGCTGCTGGGCTATGACGCCCGCAGCTTTGTACCGCCCATGATGTACAACAACTGCGGCAATATGGGGCTGCCTCTGGCAGTACTCGCCTTTGGGGCACAGGCACTGCCTTCTGCCGTAGCGCTTTTAATGGCCTGCAACCTCGTATATTTTTCCGCGGGCATAAAGATAATTGAGTCAGGGCGGCATGACATACATGCCTCTTTTTTCAAATTTCTCGTCAGTCCCATGATGATTGCCACGATTCTCGGGGTCGCATTTTCAGTCGCAGGTATTCATTTTGAAGGGCCGTTGTACACGGCAATGAAGCTACTTGGCGATACCAGCATTCCGATCATGCTGTTTGCGCTCGGCGTGCGTATGATAGATGTCAGTTTCAAAAGCTGGCATATCGGTCTTGCTGGTGCGGCAGTCTGTCCAATTGCCGGACTCGTCGTTGCCTGGCTGCTTGACGGCCTACTGCCACTGGACGCTACCCAGCGCGGACAGATGTATCTCTTTGCCGCGCTGCCGCCCGCCGTACTCGCTTATGTGGTGGCTGAACAGTATAATCAGGAGCCCGAGAAGGTCGCCGCTATCGTGCTGCTCGGGAACCTCTGTGCCGTTGTCTTCGTGCCTTTGGGGTTGTGGATGGGGTTAAGGGCCGTGTAAAGCCCGGCCGCCCGGTCACGACAGATCTCTTCTTCCGTTTCATTTCTTGATACACTTATCTCGAGGAAGACCAAGACCGGCTGACGTACTCCCTGTCTGGTCATGCCAGAAAAAATCATCGCTGGGAGGTCAGTATGAGAAAATTAGCAGTGTTTCTGGCGGGTCTGTTGTTGCTGTTATTTGTGACCGGCCTGCCGTCAGCAGAGGCAAAGGTAATAGGTAAAAATGTAGCGTATACCGCAGAGGGAGTGGTTCTGAAGGGGTATCTTGCGTATGACGACAAGATTAAAGGAGCTCGTCCTGGTGTACTTGTGGTGCATGAGTGGTGGGGTCTGAATGAATACACAAGAAATCGCGCAAAGATGCTCGCAGCACTGGGATATACCGCACTGGCTATTGACATGTATGGAGACGGAAAGCAGGCCACTCACCCTGACGATGCCAAAAAGTTTTCTTCGGAAGTCATGAAGAACTTCGACACCGGCAAGGCACGGTTTATTGCAGGTATGGAACTCTTGAAAAGACAGCCTACAGTCGATCCCGGACGCATGGCCGCCATAGGCTATTGCTTTGGCGGCGGCATAGTTCTTAATATGGCGCGGCAGGGCATAGATCTCGAGGGAGTCGTCAGTTTCCATGGCAGCCTGGGTGCTGTGAAGCCGGCCGAGCCAGGCATGATAAAGGCAAAGATCCGCGTATATACGGGAGCCGATGACAAGTTCGTACCCGCGGAGGCAGTGGAAGCTTTCAGGAAAGAGATGACTGATGCCAAAGCAGATTTTCAGATCATCAGCTATCCGGGGGCTGTTCACGCGTTTACCAACCCCGATGCCAGCGCACTGGGGAAAAAATATAATCTTCCCCTGGCTTATAACGCAAAGGCCGACAAAGAGTCATGGAATGAGATGAAGAAATTCTTTGGCGAGATTTTCAGTAAATAGCGATTTGAATTCGGGCGCAGGAGACATGCGTTCCTGCGCCCGATACTTATACCAGGTTCGACAGGATTTTATTCCTGCCAGTCGGTGCGGTAAAGCCAGACAGCTCCTTCATCAGCACCACCGACTCCGGCCCTGTAGGCTGCCAAAGCTCCTCTGAGTTTGCGTTCGGGTCTCTGTACCGTCGCTTTCCTTTTTTCAAGTTCCTGGGGTGAGACCTTGATCTCGAGTTTTTTCTCCGCAAGATTTATCTCTATGATGTCCCCGTCTTTGACAAGTGCGAGCGGTCCTCCAGCCCAGGCCTCGGGGGCAATATGTCCAACGCACGGACCCCTCGTGGCGCCCGAAAAGCGACCGTCAGTAATCATGGCCACGGATGTGTGCAGACCCATGCCTACCAGCATGGCCGCGGGAATGGACAACTCTCTCATCCCCGGGCCTCCCCTCGGTCCCTCATAGCGGATCACCAGCACAGACCCGGGCTCGACTTTTTTGTTAAGGAGATGGAAACGGACCTCTTCTTCTGAATCAAAAACAACGGCAGGGCCAATATGACGATGCATTTTAGGGTCCACACCTGTTTTTTTCACTACTGCGCCTTTTGGCGCAAGGTTACCAGAAAGAATCGAGAAGCAGCCCCCTTCCTGCAGGGGTTCTGTGACAGGACGGATAACCTTACGGTCAACTGGGAATTTATATTTTGCAAGATATTCTTCAAGGGTGCCCCCCATGACAAGGGATACTTTGAGGTCCAGAAAATCCCGGATGGTCGAAAGCACCGCAGGAACGCCGCCTGCCTGGTGAAAATCGCTGATATTGATATCAGCTGAGGGTTTGAACTTTGCGATTACCGGCACCGAAGCTTGTATCGCATCGAATTGCTGAAGTGTAAGACTGGAACCCATTACACGGGCCAGGGCCATAGTATGCAGCACGGCGTTAGTCGATCCGCCGGTTGCCGAGACATGTTTTATTCCATTTGTCAGGGAGCTTTCATTAAGGAAGAAAGACAACTTCTTGTCCTCTTTTACGAGTTCTACGATACGTTCACCCACATCACGCGCCTGTCTGAATTTTTCGCCGTCACAGAAAAGCATTGTAGATGAGCCAAAAGGAGCAACGCCTGTCGCTTCCAGAAAAGCGCCCATGGTGTTGGCGGTGCCGTACATCGAACAGGTGCCGCCTGAGGCGCACATATTTGTCCTCCAGCGGTCGAAAGTCTCTTCGTCGATCTCCCCGCTCTTGCGCTTTCCGATGGCCTCCTTCAGATCAGATGTAACAAATACCTTGCCGCCCTCACAATAAGGGAGCATTGCTCCTACAGTCAGATAGATCGCGGGCAGGTCCAGGTGCGCCCCTGCCATGAGCATGCCTGGTATGATTTTGTCGCAGGACCCCAGAAAGACGAGACCGTCAAACCCGTGTGCCTCAACCATCGTCTCGATGGAGGCCGCGATCAGGTCCCGCTGGGGCAGTATATAGTGCATCCCGCTGCCCTGGGCCATTCCGTCACAGGGCGCCGGCACATTGAATTCGGCCGGCGTGCCGCCAGCTGCCCAGATTCCCTCTTTGACATACCCGACCAGCTGGGCAAGGGGCTTATGCCCCGGATTTACATCGGTCCATGAATTGACAATCCCGATTATGGGTTTTGCGATATCTTTTTTCCTGTATCCAACGGAACTCATCAACCCGATGAAATAGGCCTCCATCATATCTTTTTCGTTTCCTCTTCGCGTCATCACAATATCCCCTTTCATTTAATTTGAATCTTTAAGGCTTCATCCGTCCCGCGCCGGCAAGTTTGAAAAAACCGTCAGGGACTACAGTAAGTTTATTGCCTGCTTCGGTATTTGACCCCCAGCAATTCCTCGAAGACGCAGATCATGGCCCCTTTATCCCTGTCACCGAGGCCCTTGAGCAGGGCCATCTGGTATGTAGTGGTCGCTGCATGCAGCACAGGCAGCGGAATTCCAAGGTTGGCCGATATTTCAGCGCCGCTCACCAGATCTTTGTATGCTTTTTCGAGAGGATAGGATTCAGAGAAGCTTCCCTTCAGGATTCTCGGGATGAAAAATTCTGATGCAAGGCTCCTTCCCGTACCGCTGTTAATGACCTTGCCGATCGTCTCGGGATCGAGTCCCATCTTCACGGCCATGGGCAGAATTTCTGCCAGGGCCGCCATGTTGATATCGTAGAGCAGCTGGTTGACCAGTTTGGCGAGCTGTCCGTTTCCAGTAACGCCCATGTAAAGGATGTTGTTGCCCATGCAGTCAAGGCATGGCTTTACCTTTTCGAACACTTCTGGGCTGCCGCCGCACATTACTGTGAGGGTCGCATCTTTGGCCCGGGATTCCAGGCCTGAAACAGGTGCGTCCAGGAATCCGATGCCGAGTTCTCCAAGCTGTCTTGATATCTCGAGTGTGCATGAATAGGTGATTGTACTCAGGTCGACCACAATCTGACCTTTCCTGAGGTTGAGCGCAAGCCCATTTTCTCCGAAAAGAACATCCTTTACAATTCGGCTGTCCGGCAGGCTGAGGAAGATGATATCAGACTGTGCGATTTCGTCCATCCGCGCGGTAGTACGGGCGCCTTTTTCTTTAAATTCCGGAAAAGCATCGGCATTTATATCCGTTACGACGAGTTCATTGCCGCTCTTCAGCAGATTCATGGCCATATGCCTGCCCATTTTACCCAAACCAACAAAACCCAGTTTCATATTGCCCCTCCCGCCTGTTATAACTCCGATTATTATATTCGCTGAAACAGAAAACAGTCCATTTTGCGATTGCAGTTTGTGGTCCCTGACAGCATAAAAACGGGCGGAGAGATTCCCGAACTATTCTGCGGGAGCCTTACATGCTACAATTAAGAAAGCCGCTTTAACCAAACGATTTGATAACCCTAACACAGGAGGGACATGTATAGCTTTACTCCTCTAAAGGACGAAAAGTTGACTAGAAAAGGATTGGCCAATATGTACCTTGGCAGGGAGTCATTATTCGGGGCACTGTATTTAACGAACCAGAGACTGCTGTTTGTGGGGTACATACACGGGAATGTCTATGTTAATGAGACGTCTGTCGCGCTGAAACAGATCAGGGAAGTCCGTGGCGGGAAGACATATTTCATTATCCCAAACGAATTAAAGATTATCGATGACAGGAATGAGCATTACAGATTTGTAGTGCGCGAGAGGAATCAATGGATTGAGGCCATACGGGCAGAGATGGCTTTGGCTGGCCGCGTACTGGCCCCCGGATCATAGCGTGGGGCACGGAAGGGAATCCTGAGGCATATGACTGACCAGCAACCTAAAAATCCGCTTCATGGCATTACACTCGAAATGCTGCTTGGCCAGCTGGTAGAACGCTACGGATGGAATGAACTTGGAAGACTCATAGACATCAATTGCTTTACGAGTAATCCGAGCATAAAGTCCAGCTTGACGTTTCTGAGAAAAACTCCGTGGGCGAGAAAGCGGGTCGAAACCCTGTATCTGCGCTCTAAAAGAGAGTCTGCCATACAGCCGTAAACCTATCCGACACCCGCCGCCCGCCCGCGGCCTTAATGACCGGTTAAATTCCGCAGAGTTTCTCAATTAAAGTAGCTGCTTTAATTCCAGCATCTTCGGGATTATTGATTCCGGTCATGTCGATCCAGCTGATGCCCTCCTCTTTTCTAAACCAGGTGAACTGCCGTTTGGCATAGTTTCTGGAACGCTTTTTTATCAGTTCGACTGCATCAGCAAGGGACATCTCCCCTTCGAGGTGCTGAATAAGCTCCTTATATCCTATTGCCTGAAGTGCCGATATCCCGGCAAGCGGACCGGTATTATGTCTGCGGATAGCGGCAATAACATCACTTACCTCATCAAGCAGCCCCTGCTGCATCATCTGGTCCACCCGGCGGTCGATCATCGGGTAGAGCTCTGACCGCTCGCGAGTGAGCCCGACCTTCACGAAGTCAAAAGGAAGTTTTTCTGTATTTTCTGCCTGCATCCTTGACATTGCCGAGTCTCCAAGCAGGCCGACTTCGAGGGCCCTGACAATCCTGCGCAGGTCTTTTGGCCCTATCCTGGCAGCGGCCTCGGGGTCGGTCACGGAGAGCCTGCGATGCAGTATGCCGGGTTCATCCGATTCCTCTGCCATAAGTTCCTCGCGGAGGTCCCAGTCAGCGGCCGGTCCGCCGAATATACCGCGGGTCATGGCCTTTACATAAAGACCGGTGCCGCCTGTGATCAGCGGCAGAAGCTTCCTCTCAAGGAGGCCCTCTATAACAGGTCTGACCTCTTCGATATACCTGCCGGTGCTGTAAGGCTCCCACGGGTCAACTATATCGATCATATGGTGCCTGACCAAGCGCATTTCTTCTGTAGTCGGTTTTGCGGTGCCAATGTCCATTTTCCTGTATATCTGCATTGAATCAGCACTGATTATTTCAGTCTTGAGCCGCCCCGCCAGCAGGAGCGAGGCCGCGGTCTTGCCCGCGCCGGTCGGGCCTATGAGGAGGAGGACTTTTTTCATTGGAAAATTACCATATAAAAGATTTATAATACTGGTTCATTATAGCAAAGATTGGTACTAATCAAGCCGGGGCTGACGTCCCGGGATATAAGGAGCAGGCATATGTTGCAGAAAAAAGAGAAATATGTGGTAGCAGTGGTCGGGGCCACCGGAGCGGTAGGCAACGAAATGATCGAAACGCTTGAAAAGCGCAATTTTCCCGTAGACAAGATCAGGTTCTTTGCCTCCGAGAATTCGGCCGGGAAAAAGCTGAAATTCAGGGGGAAAGATATTACGGTAGAGAGCATTAATGAGAATTCCTTTAAGGGTATTGATATAGCCCTTTTTTCAGCCGGAGGGGAAAGGTCCAAGATCTGGGCGCCGGTTGCCGCTGCCTCGGGCTGCGTGGTCATCGACAATTCAAGCCAGTGGCGGATGGACCCGACAGTGCCGCTAGTAGTACCCGAAGTTAATGCCCACGATCTTTCATGGCACAAGGGCATCATAGCCAACCCTAACTGTTCGACCATCCAGATGGTAGTGGCCTTAAAACCGGTGCATGATGCCGCCAGGATAAAACGCGTGGTGGTAACTACTTTCCAGGCCGTTTCGGGCACAGGCAAGAAGGCGATGGACGAGCTCATGAAGCAGACGGCCGATCTGCTCAATTTCCGCGAGGCGGAGTGCAAGGTTTATCCGCACCAGATCGCCTTTAACGTGCTTCCCCACATTGACAAGTTCCTGGAGAACGGTTATACCAAGGAAGAAATGAAGATGGTCGACGAGACCAAGAAAATAATGGGAGACCAGTCGATAAAAGTTACCGCGACAACGGTGCGCGTACCTGTTTTGAGGGGCCATTCCGAGTCGGTGAACATAGAGACCGAAAAGAAGCTCAGCGCCAACAAGGTCAGGGAACTGCTTGCGGCGGCTCCGGGCGTGATAGTAGTCGACGCGCCCGAAAAGAATATTTATCCGTTGCCATTGCACTGTGACGGAAAGGACGAGGTGTTTGTCGGCAGGATTCGCGAGGACGAGTCGATCAGCAACGGCATCAACATGTGGGTAGTCTCGGACAATCTGCTGAAAGGCGCGGCCCTGAATGCAGTGCAGATAGCGGAAGTCCTGACTGCAAACTAGATATACAGGGCAACACAGGCAGTTCATCAGTAAATGGTATTAAATAATAATTGTATATAGGGGGTGCGCCATGGCAAATGGCAGAAACTATCTTTTTACGTCAGAGTCGGTGACGGAGGGCCATCCTGACAAGATCGCGGACCAGATATCCGACGGTGTTCTCGATGCGATCATCGCACAGGACCCTTTTGCACGGGTAGCCTGCGAATGCCTTGTCACGACCGGAATGGCTTTTGTGGCCGGCGAAATTACTACCAACTGCTATGTCCATATACCGGACATAGTTCGCGAGACGATAAAGGAGATCGGATACACGAGGGCAAAATACGGCTTTGACTTCGAGACATGCGCCGTCATTACCTCTATCGATAAACAGTCGGGCGACATCGCCATGGGTGTTGATGTCGGGGGCGCCGGAGACCAGGGCCTTATGTTCGGGTATGCGTGCGATGAGACTCCAGAACTGATGCCGATGACCATAATGCTCGCGCACAAGCTTACCCGCAAACTTACCGATGTGCGCAGGTCGGACGTGCTGAGTTATTTGAGGCCTGACGGCAAGTCACAGGTCTCGATCGAATACAGGGATGACAAGCCGTACAAGGTGCGCACTATTGTTATTTCGACACAACACAGCCCTGATGTAACCCTGAAAGAGATCAGGGAAGACATCATTGAGAAGGTAATCAAGCCGGTCATTCCGCCTGAGCTGCTTGATGAAGAGAACGTGGTCTATCACATTAATCCGACCGGCCGCTTTGTTGTCGGAGGTCCGCAGGGCGATACCGGCCTGACCGGCAGAAAGATCATTGTTGATACCTACGGCGGCGTCGGAAGCCATGGCGGCGGCTGCTTCTCGGGTAAAGACCCCTCAAAGGTCGACCGCTCGGCATCGTATATGGCGCGCTATATCGCAAAGAACATCATAGCCGCTGGCATCGCCTCGAAGTGCGAGATTCAGCTTGCGTATGCCATAGGCGTACCCGAACCGGTATCGGTCTTTGTGGATACCTTCGGAACGGGCAAGATCGGAGATTCGGAAATCGCGAAGCTTATTCAGAAAAATTTCGATATGACTCCCAAGGCCATCATCGACAAACTCAACCTGAGGCGGCCGATTTATAAGAAGACCGCGGCCTACGGCCACTTCGGCAGGACCGAGCCGGAATTTACCTGGGAGAAGACAGATATGGCAGCAGCGATGAAAAAGGCTGCCGGGATATAAAACAAAGAGCAGCGAAAATCGTCAGTAAAAAGTCGAGGAGACGGAGGATATATGCCGAAACATGATGTGAAAGACCTTGCACTCGCCAAAAAAGGCGCGTTGCGCATAGAGTGGGCTGCCCAGGAGATGCCGGTGCTGAAGATTATCAGGGACCGGTTTAAAAAGGAAAAGCCGCTCAAGGGGATCAGGGTCTGCGCCTGTCTCCATGTGACGACCGAAACGGCGATGCTGATGGAGACCCTGAAGTCCGGCGGGGCCGAGATTGCGTTATGCGCGTCCAACCCCCTGAGCACGCAGGATGATGCGGCAGCTTCACTTGTAAAGAACAGCGGCATTTCGGTTTTCGCCATCAAAGGGGAAGACACAAAGACCTACTACAGGCATATCAAGGATGCGCTCGCGATCAAGCCTCAGATCACGATGGATGACGGCGCCGACGTGGTATCCATACTCCATAAGGAGGAAAAGGGTCTGCTTAAGGGCGTAATCGGGGGCACGGAAGAGACCACGACTGGGGTAATCAGGCTCAAGGCAATGGCTGCTGACGGCGCACTCCAGTATCCTATCATCGCTGTCAACGACGCCTATACCAAACATCTGTTCGACAACCGCTACGGTACAGGTCAGAGCACACTGGACGGCATTATCAGGGCAACTAACCGTCTTTTGGCCGGTTCGATTTTCGTTATAGCCGGGTATGGCTGGTGCTCGCGCGGTATTGCTATGAGGGCAAAAGGCCACGGCGCGCGAGTCATAGTTACCGAAATCAACCCCCTCAAGGCGCTCGAAGCATTGATGGATGGTTTTGAGGTCATGCCGATGGTCGAGGCATCGAAGATAGGTGATATTTTCGTTACCGCTACAGGCAATATCAATGTCATATCCGCCAACTGTTTCAAGGCCATGAAGGATGGAGCGATTGTCTCCAATACTGGGCATTTCAATGTAGAAATTGACATCCAGGCTCTGAAGAAGCTCTCAAAATCCCGCAGGGTCATTCGTGATTTTGTTGAAGAATACACTCTTCGAAACGGAAGGCGCATATATCTGCTGGGCGAAGGAAGGCTGATCAATCTTGCGGCGGCGGAAGGACATCCTTCAGCTGTTATGGACATGAGTTTTGCCAACCAGGCGCTTTCGGCGGAATATATGGTAAAGAACGCGCGCAAGCTTGAGAAGAGGGTCTATAGTGTTCCTGAGAAGATCGATCAGGAGATATCACGCCTGAAACTGAAGGCCATGGGCACTGGCATAGACAGGCTTACGCCTGAACAGAAGAAATATCTTTCAAGCTGGGAGATGGGCACATAGTTTCTGTATCTCCGGATTTAACATAAAGAAAGAGGGCCTGTTCTAGGCCCTCTTTCTTTATGTTCGTACGAGATATCGGTTGCTATTCTTTAGTCTTCGAAGACTGCCTCTTCTTGCGTTCGACGCTGCCGGTGGTCCTGAGTTTCTTCAGATGGAAGTTGCCGATTGCAACGACTTCATTGTTTCTCAGTATCACTGGGGTCATCAGGCGTTCCGTAACCGGCTTGCCTTTCCGGGGCTCCCTGGTCAGATAAAACAGCACCTCATACAGCTGCCCGGCGCTTCCCGTTATTCGTTCACGCTTTGAGGGGTTGTGGGCAGATGCCATGGTCGCCTCGACCGTACCCTTGTCCATGCCGATAAATATCCTGATCAGTTTTTCGTCGTTTGCCTCTGCAAGCCTTGACAGCCCGCTTGGTCCGTCAGCATGCGGCTCAGGCTGCCTTATGCGCGTTGTGCTCAAGTCTTTCGGTTCTGGCGGAGTCACCCGGGCGATGGTAGGCTGCGGCTCAGGCTGACGCTGCACTGCCGGAAACTCGGGCCGCGTCCATGTTTCAGCCGGTGACGTTCTTGGTTCTTCAGGCTTCGGTCTGGGAGCTACTGGCTCCGCATAACGGGCTTTCTCCGGCGAACGTTCCTTCACCTGCGCCGGCTGCAACGATACTGAGTTGGTCCCGCCGGTAGTCGCGCAACCGGAAATGAAAAGTAAAAGCAGAAGTAAAGCGAGTTTATTCATCTGATTTATTCCTATTTCTTCTTTCCTTTTGCCGGAGCCGGTTTTTTAATGGCCTTTGCAACGGGCTTCGGACTCTTCTTGCGTTTGACCACTGCTTTCTTGACTGCAATCGGTTTCCTGACCGGTGCAGCCTTTTTAATGGGAGCGCTTTTTTTGACCGGCGGCTTTTTTCCTGCCGGAACATTCTTTTTAATGGACACGCTTTTTTTGACCTGTGCAGGTTTTTTTGCAGGAGGCGCCGTTTTGGTTTTGGATTTCCGTGACAGCCTGGCTGCTGCAGTCTGCCTTGCTACCTCAATCTTTCGTGCTGCTTCCGCCTGTCTGGTCTCGGCTGCCATTTTGGCGATTTCCGCCCTCTTTATAGCGGCTTCCTGTCTTGCCAAAACAGCTTTTTGTTTGTCATCTGCCTTTTTTGCAGCCAGGGCCAGCCGGGCTTCTTCAGCCTTTCTCGTTTTTTCGGCCTCTTTCGCAAGTTTGGCTTTTTGAGCGTCTTCAGCTTTCTGTTTCTTCTCTGCGTCTTTTGCGATCCTGGCGAGTTTTGCGGCTTCCGCCTGACGCGCGGCCTCAATCTTTCTTGCAGCTTCCGCCAGATTAGTCTCTTCGGCCTTTTTTATCGCGGCTGCTTTCTTTTCTGCCTCTGCCTGCCTGGCCATGCGGGCAGCCGCCTTGGTCTCTTTTTTCTTCTGGTAATGACTATATGAATCGCCCACAGCCGCTTTTATCTCTGTTATGAAGTGATTAAACATCAAGGGAGAATGAGCCGCCTGCGTCTCTGAACGGGGCCTCGTGTTTTCCCAGTAACGTATTACCACCATGTTACAGGCTATGGTCAGGGTGATTGCCAGGGGGTCAGCAACAAAAACAAGCATAAGTATTGCAAAAAATACCACACTGTCCTGATCGGCGTGCAGCATGCGTGCCACGTAAGCTATTGGGCCGATATGGGATTCAAAAGCGAGCCGTTTTACCTTAAGTTCCTGGACGCGCGGTTCAATAACTGCGACACGGTCCCGTATCTCGGCCTGCTCATCGCTGAATTCACGTGAGAGCCGTATCTTGTTAACAACAGAGTCTGAAGGCAGGTTGGCGACCTGACTGTTGATTACCTCGATGCGGGCCTTTTTTGCGGCATATTCATTTTCAAGGTTGGTCAACTCAAGGGAGATAATATTAAACTCTTCAGAGGTTTTCTGGTAGCCCTGGCTGAGAAAGCCGAAGATACCGACAGAGGTAATGAACATAAGTGCAACAAGGAATGTCAGCAGCAGATACTTGAAGAGTCTGGTCATAAGTGTCCAGTAGCGGAACAGATAGATGGCAACGCTAATCTTGCCGGCCTCCAGGGTTATCCCCATGATCATCGCAGGAATATAATTGTAGGCGAACATACTGGCAATTCCGAAGACCGAAAAAAAGGCTGCGGTAGATATGAGTGCCAAGGTAACGGTAATAAGGAATATTGTGAACATATGACTCCTCCCGGACGGTTATTATATTTATAAGTATATTGAGAAATGTCCCAAATTATAGCATCCCGTATCCATATTGTCAACATTTCTTCTTATATATAATATAGCATAAAAATGGAAGTTGTTCAATTCCTGGCCTTTTGGATGGTCAAATTACATAGCGGGCAAATATATACTGAGGCAGGATTCTTCTGCGCGGTTGTGGCTATTATCCAATTTATCGCGGCAGCAACGCTCAGCGAATTGCAGAAGGCCGTGCTGCAACTGACTGCAATTCATTGAATCTATTGACAAAAAAAGAGGTCTGCCCCATCATATAGATGGTGCTATTAGCGGGATAAGAATAAAGTCGTCTATGTACGCCTGCTATGAACGGGATACCGCGATCCATGCAAGCCAGCGCAGGCATGTGGCGCGCGGCGAAAATATTGTCTAATGGAGGCAATAAGAATTTGACAGATAAGGATTTGGAATATTTCAGAAACTGGTTCCTGGGATTCTGCAGAACTTATTACCTTGAAGACCGTCTTGAACAGCTGAATATTGCACTGAAAGAGGAGCATTCGTTTCGTGTTGCAGATAATGCGACAGCAATTGCGACAGGCGAATCGATCAGCGCGGATGAATGTTTGATCGCTGAAATTGCCGCATTGCTGCATGACATAGGGCGGTTTCCGCAATATGCCAAATACAGGACATTTCTGGACAGCGCTTCTGAAAATCACGGCCAGCTGGGAGCAGAGACACTGACGTCACTTTCCGTGCTCTCTGCGCTGTCACAAAAAGAGAGCGAACTTATTATTGATGCCGTCAGGTTTCATAATGCCTTCCTCGTTCCTGAAAGGAGTGATCCTGATGCGACCCGCCTTATCAAGCTTGTGCGGGACGCGGACAAGATCGACATCTGGAGGGTCGTATGCGACTTTTACGAGTGCTCCGGCGAGAGGGCAGCCGCTGTGTCTCTGGGACTTCCGGATCTGCCGCATTATTCAAAAGATGTAATTGCGGCTATAATGGATAGGAAGGTGGCAAAACTGGCGAACGTCAAGACTGTAACCGATCTGAAACTGCTTCATCTTTCCTGGGTCTTCGACCTGAATTACCGATCATCGTTCAGGCTCGTCGATAAAAAGGGCAGCCTGAGACGCATGGCAGGGGTGCTGCCGGGCACGGATGATGTTTTCAGGGCAGTATCGGTTGTACAGGAGTATGTTAGCGAGAAAGCCGTCTGATGGACATGCAGGCGTCAGGAAGGTCAGTTCGACGGATATGCAAGTATACCGACGGCTGCACGCTTGAATAAGGGGAGCTGCATTCGCACGATTGGCAAAACATAACACGACTATGGTAATTTTCTAAAGCGAAGAATCGGTATTATTATGGGGCCAGTCTGTTCTTGAAGCAGGACGGCGATATGCACGGCATTCTGAAAAGGAGAAGCATACGCCTGATTTTTGTTCAGGGGAGCATGCATGGAAAAAGAAAATAAGGTTACAGCTGTTTTTTATATTACGGATAAGGCGCATTCTCTTGCCGAGGATATCGCGTATATGTACGTCGGCGCGAAGGCCATCAAATTCAGCACAGAGTTGCTGCCCGCGATGTGGCATCAGTACAGCGGCCTTGTTTTTATCATGTCGTCGGGCATTGTCGTGCGGGCAATTGCACAGCTAATCAAGGACAGGAAAAGCGATCCCGCGGTCGTTGTGGTTGATGAAAACAGCGAATTTGTTATCAGCCTGCTGAACGGTCACCTGGGCGGGGCAAATGATCTCGCCAGGGAAATAGCTTCACTGCTTGGGGCCAGGCCAGTAATAGCACTGGCCGCTGAACTAAGCAATCTGCCATCAATAGATCTTTGGGCTGCGGAGAAAGCCCTCGTGATAGAGGACTGGGACCAGCTTCCCAAGGTTGCGGCCAGGCTTAGGAATGACGGCGTTCTAAGGGTATACGCCGAAAATGAGATTGAGCTGCCTGAGGTCTTTTTAAGGGAAGCCGACCCCGCCAATGCCGATATTTTAATTACCAGTAAGCAGCTTCTCGAATTCAGTGAGGATGACGGCAGGGCAAGACTCTATCTCCGGCCGCGCCAGCTGGTTGTCGGCATTGACTGCAACAGCGGTGTTAATGAGGCAGAGATAGAAGAGGCTGTAAGCAGGGTATTCGAGGAACATAACCTTTCCAGGCTGTCCATTTGCCTGATAGCGACTATTGATAAAAAAGCGAATGAGCGAGGTCTTGTCCGGTTTGCGGAAAAGTGTGGTTTGGAGATCCGCTCATTCCGGGCCGAAGAAATCAACAAAATTAAAGGTATCGAGAGGTCCGAGTCGGTCTTTCAGGCAACCGGGGCATATGCGGTTGCTGCTCCGTCAGCCATGATGGCCGCCGATACAGACAGACTTGTTATACCAAAAACCAAATCCGGCAATATTACCGTGGCTGCTGCCCAGAAAAAAGACCGTTCGGCAGGCAAACTCTATATCGTCGGCATCGGTCCGGGCGGCAATATGCATATAACCCAGCGCGCAAGGGCTGCCATAAAGGAGTCCGACGTTGTTATCGGCTACGAAACATATCTTAATCTGGTGCCGGACCTGATAACTGTGAAAGAAATAATTACAACAGGCATGACGCAGGAAAGCGACCGCTGCAAAAAGGCCATAGAGCTGGCCCGTTCGGGCAAGACCGTGTCCCTGATCAGCGGCGGCGACCCGGGCCTTTATGCGATGGCCGGGCTGGTGTTTGAGATACTGAGTTCCGAAAATCGCGGCAACGAAGTGCAAGGAGTTAATGCGCCGGAAGAAAACCTGTTGGTCGAAGTTATTCCGGGCATATCGGCACTGAATGCTTCTGCCGCAAGGCTTGGCGCCCCGCTGATGCATGACTTTGTCTCGATAAGTCTGTCGGACAAATTGACGCCGTGGGAGACCATAGAGAAAAGGCTTGATGCCGCCGCGATGGCCGATTTTGTGATCGTGCTTTATAACCCGAAGAGCGAGGGTAAGAACGACCAGTTCAGCCGCGCCATCGAGATAATAAATAAATACAAGAAGCCCGAGACGCCGGTCGGTGTGGTAAAGGGCGCAATGAGGCCTGGCGAGGATATCATCATAACCGATCTCGAAAAGGTGGGTGGTCTTCCGATCGATATGCAGACGACGGTCATTGTCGGCAATTCAGGCACATTTGTCTGGAACGGGCACATGATTACGCCGCGTGGTTACGAATTCAAGCTTGACGCATAAAAGGCAAACGCTGAATTTCCGATAAGAATAGATGAATCGCCATGCGCAGCCCGCTCTTTACGCGCTAACTATTTCCCTGATATATCTTCTGACATCGGCATCAAATATTACCCCCGCGTGGTGCGCATGAAAATTCCGGTGCTCGTCTGCGCCAGGCCAGACAGAACTTGAGGCTGAAACAAAACCGTCGCCAAGGCCTTCGCGAAATTCATCCGGCAGCAGGCTGTCGGGCAATAGGCTCGAAATGACGGCTGTAAGTGGCTTGCCGTTTATCAGAACAAGCGAAGGGTCGGTTCCTCCGATGGAGATGGTTTTGGTCCCTGCCGCCGGTTGTGCGGGCAACGATTTTATGAAGGCAGACTCGGGCAGCATCTCTTTAAGGCCGGGGCCGCTCAGGAAACCGAGTACTCTCTGTACTGCCGAAGCAGATTCGCCTTTATGCCCCGCATCGATAATTTTTTTCAGGGTCGAAGCAAACGGCGATATCATGTCGGCCCATTTGGCCACATTCGATCCGTGATGAGGGGAGGCGATAGTGACAATTAATTTTATGTTGTGCGAGTTAGACCCAGCGAGCTTCCTTGCTAAAAGACCACCCCTGCTGTGACCAATGAGAATTATGTCTTTAGAGGCATATTCCTTTACAATTTCATGCAGCTCTTCGAGTGCCGCCCCGGCATCACCTGCAGGTCTCTTCTGGCTCCATGTCATCACGGGATAGCCCAGGCTGCGAAGATCATTAAAGGAATTTTTTATTTCGACTTCGCCGAGCAGTATACGCAGAGGGTATTTGCCACCCAGTACACGCGCGCTGTCCGGATCGGCCCAGAAATTAGCATCCATTCCCATGCCGTGAACGAATACGACAAGCGGCTTTTCCCTGTCGCCATCATAAAAAATAACATCAGGCTTCAATTGAACACCTCTTCAAGAATTGCAATAGTAACAGCTATTTCAGACTATATATCAGCTTTATAAAAAATATAAAGGCCGCAGAGGTTGTAATCCCCACGGCCTTTTCCGGAGTTATTTAAATTGGTGGCGGGGACAGGATTTGAACCTGTGACCTTCGGGTTATGAGCCCGACGAGCTACCGGACTGCTCCACCCCGCTGACGTTTATAGTAACTCACAGTGAAGATGGATGTCAACGACAAAGCCCCTTATCCGCGCCAGACAACGATTTCAGGGCATCGGCAAACGCGGGCAATGTGCCAATAACACAACAATATGCTAATATTCGTGAAGATGAACAAAAACTGCATGATAACCTGTCAACCAGCTTCCGCGGCAATAGTGGTTACAATTTAATGCAGAAATATACTGAACGGAGAAATCCATGAAACTCCTTTCCAATTGGCTGCTTGCGCTTCTTGCAGTTTCCTCCATCGGCTGGGCAACGGGCCAGTCCTCCGCCAATGAGCAGAACGCGAGACCGGACGACTTCGGTGTCGAGTATGAATGGCGCGCAGGGAGTCTGCCCCCGCCTTACCATTACTCGTACACCGTCATCATCAGGCCATCGGGCCAAAGTGAGATCGTCATGATTCCCGACTATTCCTCAGTCAACGTGCCCAGGTGGACCGAATCTTTTAAGGTTGAAGACGAGGGGTTGAATGACCTGTACCGGGTGATGGTCGAAAACGGACTGTTCACGCAAAAGTGGAGGCAACTGGATAGGGCGCCGGTCGGAGGCAGCAGTCAGACTCTGGTTGTCACTGCGCAGGGCAAACGATTCAAGGTTGAGGATTACCTTGTCTCCGAGCAGCAGGCTTCGGCAGCGGAAATGTATGCGGCGGTGCGGGCACTGGTCCCAAAGGATATTTGGGAGCGGTTGCAGGCCAGGCGTCAACAATACATGCAAGAGCAGCGGCGCAGAAGTGATTGAGGCCGGCCTCCAGGTTGCGATATTATACAGAGCCGGCTGGCATGTCCCGTCATGTATGTGCAGATTCCGGAGACAACCCGGACAACGAATCCGGTTCATGTTGGCCAGGTAATCCGATTCAATTTGGCCACTCAATCCGGGCCAAGCTGGACACTACTCCTAATTCACTTCTGACAAAGAGGCACGAACGCGACTTCGACTGATAGTCAATACAATCAGCCTTTGCTCGATAAGGCGCATTTGCGATAGAAACCTTGAATATAGAAGTCTGCTGTAAACACTAACGGCCAAGTCACTTTTTCTTCGAATTTATTATAGTTATTTTATAGGTATTGACGAGAAAGAACTGATGGTATATACTATCGGTGATACCGGATAAGGGGGGCTTGAAATGTCGAAAACTTTATCGCTTAAAATGCGTGATGATGTCTTTTCAGAAACTGAGGAGGTTATAGGTACGATACATACATCCCGTAATGCCTATATCAACGATGCCTTGAGTTTTTATAATAAGTTTATTAAAAGAAACCTTGTAAAAAAGCAGCTCAAAAAGGAATCGGGTGCTGTATTGGAGTCGTCGCTTGAAGCGCTTAGAGAGCTTGAACTTATAGAGGACCGCCTGCCAGAATGATACCGCGGAAATTTAATGTTTATACTGCTGACCTCAATCCGCGCTTCGGCACCGAGCCTGGCAAGATTCGGCCAGTGGTGGTAATACAAACGAACCTGTTGAATGAAGATCATCCAAGCACTATCGTCTGCCCTATTACAACGAAAGTGCAGCTGGAGGCGCAAATACTACGAATTCATCTAAAGAAAGGCGAGGCCGGGCTGCAGTGTGATTCTGATATCATAGTTGATCAGATACGTTCTATAGACAACAAAAGGTTTCGTGATCATATAGGAGAGATATCAGAAAAGAATAAACAGCGCTTGCTGGGCAGTTTGAAAATACTCGTTCTCGAGTGAGAAAAGTTACGAAAATTGCTACTGATAACTTTGATATTTGGCTATGCCGGCTATCTGCTGATTTCCGAAATAATTTATCACTCCCTCTCGCTTCATCGTGGTATAATTGGAATATATTTCGAAAAAGGAATGATTCGTATAATTATTGTTAGATGCTTTTACATTGGAATAATTAAATAGAAGGGCGACAACATGTACGACTTCACTTATGGAGAGTTTGCAGAAAATATAACTCGCGTGGAGAATCTAATAGGCGCGTATAAAGAACTCGAAAAAAATAGCATAGGCATTATCCAACTTCGCACTGATGTTCTGCGGGCGTCGGTAGTGTTTCTTCACAGCTCGTTGGAGGAAGTTATACGCAATCTATTCTTGTTTCGTCTGCCCAAAGGTAATCCTGAGAATCTAGACAAAATACCTTTGGTTGGTCAGGAATCCTACCAGCGTCCGAAAACTATCTTGTTAGGCTGCTTAATAATGCACAGAGGCAGGTTTGTTGAAAACGTTATTAAGGACTCAATTGACGCATACGTTAACACCATGAATATAAACGGAACCGAGGAACTTGCAAAGTATCTAGAGATGGCAGAGATTCAGGTGAAGCCATTCCAAAAATACTTCTCATCACTTGATTCGTTAATGAAAAGGCGGCATCAGATAGTGCATCAAATGGA
The DNA here is from genome assembly GCA_903822005.1 of uncultured Nitrospiraceae bacterium. Lineage (GTDB taxonomy): Bacteria > Nitrospirota > Thermodesulfovibrionia > Thermodesulfovibrionales > Dissulfurispiraceae > Fen-1308. The sequence continues at coordinate 35,251 of CAIJNL010000018.1, read as the reverse complement.
TCGGACTAATTCTTTAAATTCTCCACAAAGCCCTGTTACTGATATTGACATTTCGAGAGTTGAAAAATGGAAGAGTGATCTATTGGCATTTGTTAACGATCTTATGAAAAGTATTCCCTATAAGGAGCCTCCCCAAAAAAGGAATGTTCAAATGGGTGGTTGGTATGAACTTAGCAAGAGTAGCGACGGACAGTTCTTTTTTGTCCTTAAGGCTGGTAATGGCGAAGTCATTCTAACGAGTGAGATGTATCATGCAAAAAGCGCGGCCGAAAACGGAGTCACATCAGTGCAGGCAAACTGTTCCATGGATGAACGTTATGAACGGAAAATAGCGGTCAATGGAAAGGCGTTCTTCAACCTGAAGGCTGCCAATCATCAGGTCATCGGCACAAGTCAGATGTACTCCTCCGAGGCGTCGCGTGAAGCCGGGATCGCCAGTGTAAAATTGAACGGTTTGTATAAAACTATCAAGGACAACGTTTAAACTTTTTATCCAGCAGACAAACCACTACTAGACTTTGACAGTCTGCCTGTAAGGCTACTACTTCACCTGCAAGTCAAGATTCGCCGACTGCACTCAAATGTGCTGATTGCCCATAGAAAGCTTCACAGTTCAGCTCTAATTGTCCCTTACCGCTTCCTGTGAGAAAGCCGTAGCGGCAATACTGCCTATCTCACCTGATATCAGGGGGATACAGCGCTCCATAACGCTGTCCAATTTGAACCGGAATGAGTGTCCATCATATTCCGGATTGTGTGTCCAAAATGACCGGATTATGCAGTATAATCAGAATCATTGATCTGCAGGGTGGTGGAATGCCGCATTTGATGCAACTGTCTTGATCACTGTCACACGGTATCAAGCGAAGCATGGGAGATCAGGGACGAAAGGTATGAGACAAGGTAGCCTGTCCTCTTTTATAGTACACAGGATTTGAATCGCTGTTTATTGGAGATAACTGGAAAACCAGACAATAACTCGTTAGAGCACGGGAGTTGTCTTGAATCTCGTTGAATGACGTACAAGCCCCGATGGAAGGCTCGTTCTAATGATTGTCGCCGGAAGAAAGGGTGCCGGACTTTATTATTTTCTCCCGGCTTTCAGGTAAGCCTGCGTTCACCCTAATCAGCTTTGCAAGCTCGTCAGCGCCAGGCATGCTGCTTGAAAATGATATGAAATGGTTGTGCGTATATATTTTGTATAAGGTAAAATCAGCTGCAAAGAAATCGCTTATAGCGCCAAAGCCTCTAAAAGGAATCCAGTCTCGAACCGCAATAATATCCTCCCAACCGGCATGTCGCAGGCCGAAATAAGTGGACGCGGTGATTCCCTTGCCGTCGATTCTGATGAACAAGCGGGCATAGCGCCAGGTGAGCCAGCAAAAAAATATTGAGCAGGAAGCAAACAACCCGAACACAAAATACAGTGTCTGAATAGCGGCTGCGTCTGCGCTGCTTTTATTAGATATGAGCAAATATAAGGATACTATGGCCATTGCCATCATGAAGAGGCATAAACAGAGCATTACTGCAAGTCGAGCGCCCCTCATTTCGGGATAGCGAAACGTCCTCTCTTGAACAGGCATAACCTGAAAAGCGCGGCCTTCGGGTTTTTTCCTATGGATACGCCGTAACTCTGTTATGTCTCCGTCGTTCCAAAAAAAGAAGAGCACCAGCCAGCCGCTTACAAAAAAGAGCAAGAACCCGCAAAGCCCCAAGATGGCTCCACCCTTGGCAAGATCAATTGTGAAAAAGAATAGCATCGAAATCAAGATCAAACATAGGCCTGTCAATCGCGGGTGGACTTTCATAACTCGTGTCACGCTCCTTTCAGATCACTTTAGGCAATAAGGCTATTTTTATGGGCATCATTTTATTCCAGAGAAATGAATGCAATAGTGTCAACATTCAGTGCTCTGATGTATTCCGACTCGGTCAAAGGGAATCGCTTTTTACGAATTTTGCCTATTATATATCACGCATGGTCGGTGGGGTCAAGAAACTATTTTGTTTCTATTGCCTGTCGCTGTTAATCGGCGTTTAACTCAGAGTTGGGCATTCCCGATAGAAACCTTCATAGTTCCGCGTCGTTATCAGTTGCTGCCAGCTGTGAGAAATCTCTAAGACAATATTGGATATCCATATACATAACGTTCGAAGCATTGTGTTTCCATCGTACCCCGAAACGCCCGCAAAATCGCCGAAATTTGAAATAGTGACAGCAATGGCTATAGTTGTTATACTAAGATGTAATGAAAAAAGCACTATTTATATTCTTTTTACTTTTGCCTTTAATCGCCTTTGCGCAACAGCCGGCCACGGCCAGCGAAGAGACGCATAATTTAGGGACAATAAGCGACAGCAGTCTTCCGCCGGTCGTTCCCCCTTACCCGATTATCGCGTTCCGCGAAGAGATGTATGATTTCGGAGTAGTAAGCGGCAACGGACCGCTCGAATATACCTTCGAGTTCAGGAATGACGGCACGGAAGAACTTGAAATCATCAAGGTGAGCCCCCCCTGAGGCTGCACCGCGGCAATGGCTAGTTCGAGCCATATCAAACCGGGAGAGGCAGGCAGGATAGTCGCGACGCTTGATGCAAGGGATTATAAAGGGCGTGTAGTCAAGGAAATATGGGTCTTCAGCAATGACCCTAAAAGACCCAAATTGACCCTTACATTAAAAGCGGAAGTGATGCGTTAATAAGTTTTGCTTACCTTGCGCCTGCTTTCTTCAACAATTCGACAAATTCAGTTTGCCCCTCTTCCAGCGCTATGGATAAGGCGGTCTCTCCTTTAGAGGATTTTGCGTTTATTTCCGCGCCCTTTGAAATAAGCAGCCGTCCTATTGCTTTCCTGTTGAACAGCGCGGCATACATAAGCGGCGTCCATCCGGCATCGGACCTGGCGTTGATATTTGCGCCTTTTTCTATCAAAAGCGTGGCAACTTCAGTCTTGTCGGCATACTCGGCAAGCATTAGCGGCGTCCAGCCGAGCCAGTCTATTGCGTCAAGTTCAGCTTTTTTGGCTATGAGAATTTGCGCTATCTCTACAGAGCCGTTCATTGCAGCATACATCAGCAGCGTCCAACCGTCTTTATCGCGGATATTAACGTCGGCAAATTTCGATACAGTATAATTCCTCACAGTCGTAACCCGCTGGTTCTTGACAGCCAGGAAAATTGGCGGATCGTCTACTGACCATGAAAGTCCTATGGATGTCAGCAGCAATGCCGCCGAGAGTATCATTGTCAAAATTACTTTCATTTGAGGGGCTCCTTTTTAAAGTCCGCTTCAGCAGACTTTATAATTGTCTTTTCCTGATCATCTTTATTATATAACTATCTACCGGCGCGAGGTCATCAGTCAGGAGCGGCATATCCTGAATAATATCTCCGGTCCATTTGTGGCCAAGGTATTCGTCCAGTTCCCTGTTCCTGCTGCGGGCGGCAGGCGGGGTATCGGACTTGATCGCAACGAGCATTATGTTCTGGGCAAGCCGTCCGTCATCCGGGTCGGCCACAGGGAAGATCAAGACCTGCGGAAATACCGATTTGTATGTCCGGTATTCAGCCCGCAGGAACATGCCTTCATCTCCGTCTATTGCTGAGATGATGTTGGCAAGCACGACCCCGTTCTCGTTCAACAGATCATACATGCGCATTACAGACTCGCGGGTGGTCAACTGGAAAGGAATTGTGTAAAGCGAAGTAAAGGCATCGCAGAATATGGCGTCATATTTCTTTGATGCCCTGTTGATGAAGGTGCGGCCGTCTTCATGGATTATACTGAGGCGGCTGTCATCAACCAGATCAAAATACTTTCTGGCAAGAGCTGTCATTCCAGGGTCGATCTCAACAACATCCATGCGCGCCCCCGCAAATCTCTTCAGATAATCTTTGGCAAATGAATATCCTGCGCCGCCGATAAGGAGCGAATCCCTGATACCGGGGTTGAAATGGCCCGCAAGTCTGTAATACCTGGTGTATTTGAGAGCCAGGTCATCGCTTCCATCAAGCAGCTTTGCCGACTGAATCTCGCCGGGACTGGTGACGAGTGCCAAAATCGGCTTTTGGGTCGCGTAATGCAAAGTTTTATAGATCCATATCCTGCTGTAGCGGGTGTCGACGTCAACGAAACCCGCCCTTTCGCGCACCGCACTGTATGAATCAACGGCCACCAGGCCTGCCATCAAGAGCAGGGCCGCAAGGGATTTCATGACAAAACCGCCTCTTCCGGCAGTCAGCATGGAAGTCGCAACAAGCACGAGAGAGAGCATCAAAAGGATTTTGGTGCTGCCGAAAAGCTCTATAAGATAATATCCGGCCAGAAAGGTGCCTGCTATGCTGCCTACAGTCGACACTGCATAAAGATTTCCGACTGTCTCTCCCGAATGTTTGACATCATCCATTTTCAGCCGGACGGCGTATGGCGCAATCATGCCGAGCAGGACGCTCGGAAGTCCGAAAAGCAGAAACGTAGCAATTGGAGCGGATATTTGTATGTCTGACAGATTCTTCTGGAGCCATTCCAGTATGTATGTTTTAGTAAAGGTGTCGAGGCCGATCAGCAATCCGGCAATGAGAATTATCATTGAGAAGGTGCTGTAGTCAGGCCTTCTGTCAGCTAATCTGCCGCCGGCCCAGTACCCGAGGCTCAGGCAGCCTAGTATTACACCGATAAGACTGGTCCAGACAATGATAGAGGTGCCGAGATAGGGCGCCAGTATGCGTGAACCCACGAGTTCAAGTATCATGACCACTGCCCCGCACAGGAAAACGACGATCCAAAGTAGATGCTTTTTCATGTTTTCACCAGATATTCATAATATCGCAGCCCGCAAGATAAATCAAAGGGTTCATTGCATCTATAAGTTCATTATTCTTCGCCATGCGGCACGGACGCTCGAAGCCTCTTTTTGTCGGACTGGGACGCCTTATCGGCCAGCATCTTTTCTTTAGACCTCTTCGAGCGTTTTCTCTTCTGGCGCCTTATCTTTTCGACCCTTTTCAGCTCTTCGCTCTTCGCGCCCATTATCTGTTGCTCTATCTTCTTCACGAGAAGGACGCGCGCGTGATACCGGTTCAGCGCCTGCGAGCGCTCTTTCTGCAGTTTGACCTCAATGCCGGTTGGGAGATGTTTCAGGTAGACGCAGGTCGAGGTCTTGTTGACATTCTGCCCGCCATGCCCGCCCGAGCGCACAAACGATTCGACAATGTCTTCTTCCCTGATATTGAAAGAAGCCATCCTGTCCTTGAGGGCCTGTTCTTTGGACTGACTGACCGGGAATAAGCTCATAATAAATGTTACGACATTTGGCCCATATTATGCATGTTTCAATGTTATCACCCGATGTGATAAAATTTAAACAGGAGTTTCTGCCCGCTGGAGGCGACTATGAGAGACCACTCGATTAAAATAAATGCCCTTGACGGCAAGGCTGCCACACAGGAAGATAAGGCGCTGACGGGTACTGCCAAGACCAAAAAGACAGTCTTCGACAGTATGCTTGCTTCCAACATGAAGGAGCTGAGCCTGAAGCCCATCATCTTCAAAAAGAACCTCTTTGATCCGAACATTCAGCTGGTGCCCTCATATTCTGCTGCAGACGCGGGGTTCAGAAACAGCCTGGGCATCGTAATGAAACATGAAGGCAATGCCTATGTTAAGAATGATGCGATGAGAGGTCCCGCCATGAGGGGCATTCTGCAGTCAACGGCCCGGGAGTTTGGTTTTACTGGCGATATCAGAAATCTCTCGCAGGCACAGGCAGAGGTCATCTATAAAAAGATATGGGACAAATCCGGCGCTGCGAACCTGCCCTGTCCGCTCAGCACCATTCATTTTGACACCTATGTCAACAGCCCGTCTGCGGCCAAGAGGATCTTGCAACAGTCAGGCGGCAATGTAAATGCATATCTCGCCATGAGGGAAGAACGCTATACTCGCCTCGCCACTCTCAGGCCCGAAAGGTTTGGCGTCTATCATGACGGCTGGATGAACAGGATAGGCAGCCTCAGGAATATAGCAGGCCAATACGCAAAGGCTGCAGGGTCTGACAAGCTGGCATAGTTTCTTACTGTCATTATTCACTCTTCCGGCTTCGGCCCCGCTTCAATACGAAACGTTCTGCTCAGTCTTTATCTCGTCCTCTATCTCTTCGATATAGCGGGAGCGTATCGCATAGAGCGCGTCTCCGTAACGCTTTCTGTAAGATGCCGAACTCAGATAGAGCCTCTCTTTGGCCCTGGTGACTGCGACATAGAACAGCCTGCGCTCTTCTTCGAGCGCCTGGGAATTGTCGAGTGAGCGGGCTGACGGGAATATTGCCTCTTCAACAGCAACTACAAAGACAACAGGGAATTCGAGTCCCTTTGCCGCATGCACTGTCATGACCTTGACCGCATCGGATGGGCCAATCCTGTCCTGCTCGTGGGCCAGCACGGTATCTTCAAGGAACTGAGAGAAGCTCCTGCCTTCACTTTCGAGCGCGTTGAGAACGCTTGCAAGTTCGGAAATGTTTCCCTGCCGTTCTTCAAAGTCCTCGTGATAGTGCGCTGAAAGGTATTCCTCGTATCTGACGTCCCTCAACAGTTCCATCAGCACGGTATAGGGCTTCTCATCAACAATCGGCGAATAATTTTCAATAAGTCGCGCGAAAAAATCGGCAGTGGCCCGCTGTTTGGCAGGCAGCTTGGTATCGCGCATGGCCTGAATCCAGTTTTCAGTGAAATTCTCCCTGATCAGCGAAAGGGTCTTTGCCCCGATTTTGCGGGATGGCGCATTGATGCTGCGCTCGAAAGCGGCCCTGTCACGTGGATTCAGCATAAGACGCAGGTATGCCAGCAGGTCCTTCACCTCAACGCGCTCATAAAATGCCGCCCCGCCGATGATTTCATAAGGTATGCCGGCGTTCATAAAGGCGTACTCAAAACCGCGCGATACAAAGGACATCCGCATAAGGACTGCTATGTCGGAATACCTGTACCCGATATCAATAAGTCTTTCGATCCTGGAAGCGACATCGCTGCATTCCGTGTAATTATCGCTGTTTTTCGTATACAGGACTTCTCCCTCATCGGTACGGTCGGCCGAGAGCTTCAGTATCTTCCCTTCCCATACGGCATCAGCCCTGGCTATTACCATGTTGGCCACATCGAGAATCTGCGGGGTCGAGCGGTAATTTATCTCGAGCTTGGTCTCAGCTGCGCCGAAGTCCTTTGAGAAATTCAGGATGTTGAAGGGATGAGCGCCCCGCCATGTGTAGATGCACTGCTGGGGGTCGCCGACAACACAGATATTACCGCTCCTTCCAACAAGCAGGTTAATAAGCATGTACTGGATCTTGTTGGTGTCCTGATATTCGTCGACAAGCACATAATCGAACTTGTCCTGCCAGTGGCGCCTGATCTCTTCGTCGCCCGAGAGCAGATCGACCGCAAGATATATCAGATCGTCGTAATCGAGCGCGTTGCTCTTTTCCATCTCTGTAAGATACTGGGCGGCCACTGGTGCGTATGCAGACTGGGGATAGGGCAGGCCAGCAATATAATCGACCACACTGGTCCGGTAACTTTGCTTGGCCTTTGATATTGCGCCCCTCGCGCCTTCGATTAGTTTAGGGTCCATGCCCGCCCGGGTAAGAATTTCTTTTATCAATTTTCGGCTGTCATACTCATCGTATATCGCAAAATTACCATTGTAGGTTTTTTTCAGGGCGCTTATGTTTTCGCGCAGCATCCTTGCGCAAAAGGAATGAAAGGTGGATATGTATCTGGGCCTGACAGAGAGCAGCCGCTCGACCCTCTCCTGCATCTCTTTCGCGGCCTTCTTTGTGAAAGTGATCGCGAGTATTCTGTTCGGTTTGATCCCCTTATTCTGTATCAGCCAGGCGATTTTATGGGTGATCACCTTTGTTTTGCCTGAGCCTGCCCCCGCAAGAACAAGAAGGGGAGAGCCGTAATGCTCAACCGCCTCTTTTTGCTGCTTATTGAGTCCGTCGGTAATCAAATGGTCCTCGCTGTTATTATCCGGACATCTGTTATTTGTGGGAACAGCCAGCCTTTATTATAAACAATCCTGCAGCATTAAATTCCGCATGATCGTTGATTCGACCCGCCCGCTATGCTATCCTTACTGTATATTGGTAAAATACTAAAGACCATTTTTACCGGCGTACAAATGGTCCATAAGGGCTGAGAGAGGAGCAACCATGAAGACATGTTCAAAATGTGGAAAAGAGATATCCGAGGAAGCTAAATTTTGCCCGAACTGCGGCACCAGGACAGTGCTCGCGCCCGTCGCGCCTGAAAAAAGTGCGGCACCTGTTGGACAGGCAGAAAATGCCGGGAATAAAAAGGTGCTGATCATGGCTGTGGCTGCCGTGATTATTACGGCTATAGGGGTTTTCCTGGCGTGTGGCGGATGGAATTATCTTTTTGGCAGCCCTCAGCAGACCGCGGATACAACAGCAGAAGGGACGATGCAGCAGCCCGGTACTGACCTTGGTACCCAGACACCCGAAAATATTGGTCAGCCACCCGGGGATACTGCCCAGGTTCCGGGAGCAACTGGGCCAGGAGCAGCGGGTCTTGATCAACCAAGTCCCGTACAACCCGGTCCGGCAGTCCCCAAAAAGAAACCTGTGCAAGAATCTTTTCTGGCACTGCAAGGACACTGGGAAGGCACATGGAACGCCGGCTTTGGCTCAAGCGGCTCCTGTACAGCCACAATTAAACAGGCGGGATTTACTTCTGTCTGCTACGACAGTCGCTTCGCAGGCAGGATCATCATGGACCGCAGAGGCAATTATCAGTTCGAGGGAGGCAATTCTACCTGGTCATGCAGATTAGGCTACGACAGGCGCAGGACCGTACTCAGGTGCAGTTACACGTTCAAGTCCGGCCCTACTAGCGGTTCGGGCAGTCTGTCACTTTATAAGGAGTATCAGCAGAAGGGTCGCTATTAGTTAATGAAGATGAAGCAAAACTGACTGCTATCCTCAGGATAGTCTTATCCTGGGGATTTTTCTTGATCAGGGGGTGGAATGATCACTTTCGTAACAGGAGGCGCGAGGAGCGGAAAGAGCAGCTTTGCTCTGAGCGCCGCCTCAGGCATTCAGGGGCGCAGGGCATATATTGCGACTGCACAGGCCCTTGATGACGAGATGCAGTTGCGCATAGAAAAACATAAGCAGGAGAGGTCTTCTGCCTGGGACACCTTTGAGGAGCCGCGGGCCATTTCGATGCTTGTGCGCGAAATCAACGGAAATTATGATGTAGTACTTATAGACTGTCTGACGCTCTGGCTTTCGAATCTTATGATGGATAATGCCGATATACCGGCAGCGCTGGATTTGTTCCTTGCCGCGGTCAAAGACTGCAAGGCAGAGCTTTTTATCGTATCCAACGAGGTCGGCATGGGCATCGTGCCGGACAATGAGATGGCAAGGCTGTTCAGGGATTATGCGGGTACAATGAATCGTCTTTCAGCTGAAGCGGCTGACCGGGTCTATATGCTTTGCTCAGGCATACCGGTCAGGATAAAATGAGCATAATAAATTATTAATTAAGGAGATGTTGATGGAGTTGCTTGCAAGTACCGTAGAAAAAATAGGCCCGCTGAACGAAGAATTCGCCGAGGCCGCAAAGAAACATCTCGACAACCTGACCAAGCCCGTGGGGAGTCTGGGCAGGCTCGAGGCATTCGCGCAGCAGATCACACTCATAACCGAGAACAAAAGCTCGTTCCTCGATAAAAAGGTCATATTTACTTTTGCAGGGGACCATGGCGTCACGGCAGAAGGTGTGTCCGCTTTTCCAAAAGAGGTCACTCAGCAGATGGTGCTGAATATTCTGAGGGGAGGCGCTGCCATCAATGTGCTTGCCCGCCATGCCGGCGCTGAAGTCGTGATGGTCGATATAGGAGTGGACCATGACTTTAATGATATCGAAGCGCTCGTGAGCATGAAGGTAATGCATGGCACAAAAAACCTCAGGGTAGGGCCAGCCATGACGCGGGAAGAGGCAGTGAGGTGCATCGACGTAGGCATACTGCTTGCCAACGGCTATGCGGCAAAAGGCTACAAGATATTTGGCACCGGAGACATGGGTATAGGCAATACCACTCCGTCGAGCGCGATTGCCGCAGTGCTCACCGGCACAAAGGTCTCAATGGTAACCGGCAGAGGAACTGGCATTTCGGATGCATTGCTTGCCAACAAGATCAAAGTGATTGAAGAGGGCATAAGGGTCAATAAGCCCGATCGCAAAGACGCGATAGATGTGCTCGCCAAGGTCGGCGGTACTGAGATAGGCGGTATTGCAGGGCTTATCCTCGGAGCGGCTGCCAACAGGATACCGGTGGTCATCGATGGATTGATTTCTACAGCAGGGGCGCTGCTGGCGTACTGCATAAAGCCGGGTGTGAAGGATTATCTGTTCGCGGCGCACAAGTCTGTTGAGATCGGCCAGACAGTTATGCTTGAAATGATGGGGCTTAAGCCGATTCTCGATCTTGACATGAGACTTGGAGAAGGCACCGGGGCCGCTCTGGCCATAATGTTGATCGAAGCCGGGGTCAAGATATACAGGGAGATGGCGACCTTCGGAGATGCGGGTGTCTCTGAGCGGGGCGCGCCGTAATGAAGAGATTGCTGCTCGCATTGCAGTTTCTGACCATTATTCCGGTCAGGACCGGCGGAAATCCTTCCGAAAAAGAGCTGGCAGAATCGGCCATATTCTTTCCGGTCGCGGGCGCGTTACAGGGTCTCCTGCTCCTGCTGGCCGCCCTTTTGCTCGCGCGGGTTTTTCCGCTTGATATTGTGAGCGGGTTCGTTATAGTGACAGCTGTAATAAGCAATGGAGGGTTTCACCTGGACGGACTGGCCGACACCTTTGATGCGCTGGCAGTGAAGTCTTCGGGAGACGCTGCCGCTGACAGGGAAAAGCGGCTCGCGGTCATGAAAGACAGTTTCACAGGATCAATAGGTGTTACGGCTGTGGTACTGACCATACTCCTTGAATTTGTCCTGATTCGAAATCTGCTGTCATATCCAGTGCCGCTTACGGCCTTTCTGCTTCTTTTTATGATGCCGGTATTTTCAAAATGGACCATGGTGCCCGCAATGTATCACGGCATGCCCGCAAGGAACAGCGGCCTGGGGAAGATATTCATTGACGGGTCTGACCTTCACTGCCTTCTGTTTTCATCTGCGCTGGCGTTTGTTCTTTTCGGGGGCCTGCTCGGGGCGCAGCTCTGGCTTAATTACGGACTCAGAGGCATGACTTTCTTTCTGATCCTGCCGGCGGGCTATTTATTCGCTTATGGCTGCGCAGTATATTGCAATAAGACTTTTGGCGGACTAACCGGCGATACACTCGGCGCAATTGGTGAATTATCCGGAATATTCTATTTGACAGGAGCATATATATGGCTACAACATTGTATCTGATCAGGCATGGGGCAACGGAGGGAAATCACGAAAAACGCTACAAGGGAAGCATAGATGTCCCGCTTTCAGAAGAGGGTATCGAGCAGGTAAGGAGAACAGCCGAGTTTATAAAAGCGGAACTTCAGGGCGAATCTCTGTCCGCAGTTTATGCTTCTCCTCTCTCCCGCGCGCTCGACAGCGCCGCGCTTATCGCCGCTCCTTACGGGCTGGAACCAGTTGTTGATAATGAACTCAGGGAGCGCCACTTCGGCATTTGGGAAGGCATGACTTGGGCCGATATCAACGATAAATACCCGCTTGAATTCAGAAGATGGGCGGACAATCCGCTCGATCACAGCCCTGTTGGAGGCGAAAGTTCCCGGGAGGTCAGGGACAGGTTTGTGCCCGCGGTCGAAAAGATCATCTCACGGCATGCTGATGAGAAAGTGGCGATAGTGGCCCATGGGGGAGTGAACCGGGTCATACTCTGCCACGTGCTGGGCGTACCCCTTGAGTATATGTTCAGGATCGAGCAGGACAACGCGGCGGTCAGCATAATCGTATTCCATGACAAATATCCTGTGGCCAAACTGATTAATCATGCTGAACGCGTATACTGATAGTTAGATGCTGAAAGATGCTTACCGCTTGCCTGATCTGCACGGAGGCGCATGATGCGAAAAGGTTATGTACAGGTTTATACCGGAGACGGCAAGGGCAAGACGACTGCCGCCCTTGGGCTTGCTTTGCGGGCTGCCGGCGCCGGGCTGAGGGTCCTGATAGCCCAGTTCATCAAGAAAAAAAGATGCAGCGAACATAAGGCGCTCGAGCGCTTTGGCGATCTTGTAACTGTCAGCCAGTTTGGCACCGGGTTCATCAGCGGGTCGAGAGGAACGGAATCCGAGGTGCGGGCCGCGCGGAAGGGTATCCTGGAGGTAACACGGCTCATCCCGCTGGGAGGATACGATGTCGTGATACTGGACGAGATAAACGTAGCTGTGAGCAAAGGCCTTGTCAGTGTCGAGGCTGTCCTCGAATTGCTCGATGACAGGCCGCCGGGCGTTGAGATTGTGCTCACCGGCAGGGACGCGGACAAGCGCGTTATCCGCAGGGCCGATCTCGTAACAGAGATGAAGGAGATCAGGCATTATATGAACAAAGGCGTTAATGCGCGAAAAGGGATAGAAATGTAGCGTCAGCCGCAAATTATTTTCAAAAAAGCTCTTTCAGACTTACAATATAATCAGTATTGAGCAAGCTGGTATCATCATGATGCCGCCAGGAGAATGGTAAGGTTGGCGAGAATATTTGTCATAGGCATCGGATACAGACCCCTGGGGAAAAAGGCTGGAGAGATGCTCGCAAACTCGCGCGCCGTTTATGTTTCCGACCGTCTCCTTGATGTGTTCACCCGTTACGAGGAATATGAAAGTGTCCGCGACAGACTGAAGGTCAACAACAGCGTCAGCGAAACCATCGCATCCATTAAGGCGTCACTCATTGAAGGTCCGTCCTCCCCTGTCACACTTCTCGCCTCGGGAGATCCGATGTTCTTTGGCATAGGCAGGCGCACGGTCGAGGAGTTCGGCAAAGAGATGGTTGAGATTGTCCCTGATGTCTCGAGCATACAGGAAGCCTTTGCGCGCATCTGCGAGCCGTGGGACAACGCGTTTCTGGTGAGCATGCATGGAGGCCCTGACCCTCATTGCAGGAGGAAGCTCGAATACGGACTCGAAGATATGCCGCAACTGCTCATGGAACACAAAAAAATGGCCATTCTTACAGACGACGTCAATAATCCGGCAGTGATAGCAAAGGCGCTTGCAGATAAGGGCGGCAATACGGGCATCACAATCCACGTCTGCGAAAAGCTTGGTTATCCGGATGAAAAGATTACGGTCGGGACACCCGATGAGATCATGGGCAAATCGTTTTGCGAGCCGAATGTAATGATCGTCAAGAGAAGCGTTTCTCAGGATCGAAGCGCGGGTTTTTAAAAATATTAGAACTGCAGTCAATTCGGGAGGAAGAGTATGAGTACTGCTCTGATATTAGTAGACATTCAGCTGGATTATTTTCCGGGTGGAAGGATGGAAGTCCCCGGATCAAGTGAGGCTGTTCGGGCTGCAAAAAATCTCTTGACCAATTTCAGGGAAAAGAACCAACCTATCGTCCATATCCAGCATATTTCGAACAGGGCAGGTGCAACCTTTTTCCTGCCTGATACGGAAGGGATCAATTTTCACGAGTATGTTAAGCCCCTGCCCGAAGAGGCTGTGATCAGAAAGCACTTTCCGAACAGTTTCAGGGAGACGGCCCTGGATGATTACCTCATATCCAAAGGGATTAAAAATGTTTTAGTCTGCGGTATGATGACTCAAATGTGCATAGACGCAACTGTCCGCGCCGCTTTTGACAAGGGCTATTCATGCTTAGTGGCGCATGATGCCTGCGCAGCACGGAACCTCTCTTTCAATGGTGTCGATATTGAGGCCGGTCAGGTCCATGCGGCCTACATGGCCGCGTTAGGCGCAGTATACGCCAAAGTCGTAAGCTCAGAAGAGATTGTCGGCAAGATCTGAATTCCACGGGCCGAGGGAGGAACAGCATATGCAAATAAAATGGGCCTGTCCTCTTTTTAATAAGTGCCGCCACTCATCGTCTGTCAGTTATTGCAAAACAGCACAAAATATGTATATACTCCAGCAAGCATTATAAATCGCTTTACGCAATTTCCAATGAAGGCCTGTCAGGGCCCTGCAGAAAGGAAAAAGGTGACGAAAGTGATACACAATAAAAGCCTTGTTCCCCGGTTTTTCTGTTTGATTTTGTTCATATTTGCGCTCTGCTCGCAGATCGCCTGTTCACCATCCCCGACTCCATCTCCCATGAAATCTGTCGATGGCCCGCAAGGGGGCAAAATTGTCTATGGCGTTGTGGACGGCGCCGGCACAAATGCAGCTGCCATGGCAAAGGTGCTGCGTTCCGTGCAGAACAGCTGCGGCGAGAGGCCACAGATCGGGAGAGTCTTCAGGGTGCGGGGCTCGAATTCTGACGCGGTCTTCTTCACAGTGCTCAACCGTCCGGCCGGGAACAAACAGGTGGCAGGGATGCTGATCGCCGCGCAAACAGGCCCCAATCGCGTTGAGGTTGCCATGGTTTCGGACGATGCGTCGCGCTTCGGTTCCACAATAAACCCGATGCTCCAGCAGCTCTTCAGCGCCTGGCGTCCCGGAGAAGCGGCTGCGTCTTCAGCACCGGCCCCGGCGGGTCCGCCTTCTGCATCGGCCGCATCCATGCACAGGGTTGTGCTGAGTGACAATACAGCCAGTATCAGCATTCCCGACGGGTGGAGAGTCGACCCCCAATTCGCCGGCGGGTCCATGGTTGTGACAGGCCCCCGGGGGGAAACGCTTCATCTCAATATGGTGTTTCTTGCCCAGGACCCTAATGGTTCGGGCTATAAGCGGCAGCAGCAGATGCGCATGAAGCCCCTCAAGCACATGGTCGTCTACCCTTTCAATGTGGACATGGCAAAGGCCTATACCGATATTTTCCAGCGGATGCGCGCCTCCAACGGCAAGGGTCCGGCCAGGATACAGGTTGCCCGTGTCGAAAAGATACAAGCATCCGGCGGGTCGCGCTGTGTTCAGGCTACCGGACAGGTAAATACGGACGGGAAGGGCATGAAGGAGTTTAATGATACGCTCTGCGCAACCACACCTGACCAGTACGGCTCCTACAGGCTCCAGACATCCGGGTTTAAACTCCCTCTTGGCGCGACTGACCAGGACCGCGCCGTGGCGATGGCAAGCATCATCAGCTTCCAGGTGAACACGGAGCTGGTTAAACAGCGGGCGGCTGCTGAGTCCGCCCCGTTTATTGCGAACATGCGAAGAAACTATGAAGTCCAGCAGCAGCAAATGCTGGCCCGCGGCCGGCAGATTGTGGGCCAGATAAAGCAGGTCGGCGCTGATGCCACGGCGCGGAACAACGCCGTCCAGGCTGCCAACGACGCGCAGCACCGGACCTGGAACAACCAGCAGGTCACCAATTCCAGAAACATTCAGGGCTTCAGCAACTATATTCTCGATCAGACAGTGGTGCAGGACAACTATCGCAACACACATTCGACTGAGTGGAACCGTACCGCTGATGCGCTGGTAAAAATTGATCCAAAGCGCTTCGAAACAGTTGACACTCCCAATTACTGGCAGGGTACCGACTTCAGACGCTGACATGTGAGAAGTGATTGATTCCCGGGGATAACTTGCTAAATTATCTCTAGATGACGCCATGAAATGAATAGGGTGTCCCCGGAATACGATATCGGAACCAATAAATTCGATTTTTTTGACATCGGGTATTTTATTGCATTTCCAGCAGAGCTTTTTTCGCGGGCAGATATCCTTTGCCAGCCGCGCTCCTGAGCCACTTTTTTGCCAACTTATCATCCTGCGTCACGCCCTGTCCTTTGCTGTACATAATGCCAAGGTGGTACTGTGCAGCGCTGTCTCCACGTTCAGCAGCCCTTGAGGCCCATTTCGCAGCCTCGCCGAAGTCCTGTGGCAGTCCCTTGCCCTCGTAGTACCCGCCTGCCAGGTTGGACATCGAAAACACATCGCCATTATCAGCAGCCTTGCGATACCATGACATTGCCTTTTGGTAGTCTTGCGGAATTCCGATACCACGCATATATACGTTTCCAAGATTGTATTGCGCAAGAGCGTATCCCTGATTTGCGGCTTTTTCGAGGTACTCTATTGCCCTTGCCGTGTTCTTCTCAACTCCCTGCCCATTGAGATAGAGAAGTCCTGTCACGGTCTGTCCTTCGGGGCTGCCCTGATCTGCGGCCTTTCGGTACCATTTTGCGGCTTCCTTATAATTCAGCTGGACGCCATTTCCCTGGAGATATTTACCGCCAAGGATAAGCTGGGCCTTCAGATCACCCGTCTCTGCCCTTTTCATATATTGTTCCAGCGTGACAGTATCGGTCGTTTTGGTTTCCGCAGCCCAGGCCGAGTTGGTAAGCATTAGCAGCGGGATGGAGATGAGCAAAAGCAGCACGCATTGGTAAACAAGCCGGCAATATCTTTTCATGGCAGTCTCCGTTTCCAGGGATAAATGATTAATAAGCGGGCCGGTACGGAAGGCGCATACTGCTATTTAAGCCCGTATTCCTTTATCTTGTAATGGAGGGACCTTAATGAAATGCCGAGTTCGAGCGCGGCCGCCTTTCTGTTCCCGCCGCATCTTGAGAGCGCATCGTTTATGGCGTCTTTTTCGAGAGACTTCAGGTCCGGGGCCGTGCCCTTTCCCGCGTCTTGACGGCCGGTCCCTGTCCCCGCAACGGCTATTTCGAGCTCAGGGCCTTTGCTTACGATTATGGCGCGTTCTATAACATTTTCGAGCTCGCGTATATTTCCGGGCCAGCTATAGTCCTTCATCGCCTTTAACGATGCATCGGAAATAGTCCGTGCTCCGGCGCCAAGCCTGAGAGAGACTGCGTCAGTAATATATCGCGAAATGGTCCCGATCTGGTCAATGCGCTCTCTCAATGGAGGCAGCGTTATCGGGAATATATTCAGCCTGTAAAAGAGGTCTTCGCGGAACCTGCCCTCAGCCACCATCTTCTTAAGGTCCCTGTTCGTGGCCGCAATGACCCTCGCGCCCGTTTTCATGGTATTCATAGAGCCGAGGCGTTCGAAAGTCCTCTCCTGCAAAACACGCAGGAATTTGGCCTGCAGGCCCGGCGACATTTCGGAGATCTCATCGAGCAGTATAGTGCCTTCATCTGCAAGCTCGAAGCGCCCTTTTTTCAGGGAAATAGCTCCGGTAAATGCACCCTTCTCATGACCGAACATCTCGGACTCGAGCAGGGTCTCCGGTATGGCCGCACAGTTTATATCGACAAACAGACCTTTACGGCCGCTGAGGTGATGTATGATTTTTGAGACGAGTGTCTTGCCCGTCCCTGTCTCTCCAAGCAGCATAACAGTTGTATCACCTTTGGCAACATTCTTCACTGCGTCGAGGACATGTTCCATGCCTGCAAATACGATATCGAGCCCTGGTACGCCGACGGCCAGGGCAGATTTAAGCAGGGTATTCTCATTGATCAGGAACTGGCGCTCAAAAATCTTCCGCACCGCCATCCTCAGCTGGTCCGGGTCATGCAGAGGTTTGGTTATATAGTCCGCCGCACCCAGCTTCATCGCTTCAACAGCGGTCTCAACAGTGGCAAAAGCGGTAATCATGATGAAATCGAGTTCGCGGCTTTTTTTTGCCTCCTGCATAAAACTGATGCCGTCCATGACCGGCATCTTGAGGTCGGAGATAACAAGAGCGGGTGAAAAAGAATCCAGTACGCCGAGCGCATCGACCGGATCAGAGAGGCCTTTTACCGTATACCCCTCATCCTTGAGTATCCTTGTCATCAGCAGGAGAAAGGAATCGTCGTCATCTACTATGAGTATCCTGAGGTTTTCTTTATTCATGGCCAGTCTCTAATTTAGCCGATAGTGTCATGGTAATAACAGTCCCCCTGCCCGGAGCGCTCTCGACCTGCACCTGTCCGCCAAGGTTTTTAATCAGCTTTGCGACAATGGCCAGCCCGAGGCCGGTGCCTTTGGCCTTTGTGGTAAAGAAGGAGTCAAAGGCCCTCTCTTTTGTCTCGCTGCTCATGCCCTCGCCACTGTCGCTGACCGCTATTTTGATTTTGTTCCCGCCAAGCGAGGCACTGATTACAATGCTGCCATCCCTGCCCGTGGCCTCTACTGAGTTTTGAATTACATTAGAGAGCACCTGCTTGAGCATGCCCCTGTCAGTAACAATCATCAATCCATCAGGCACGTCTGCAGTCAGGGTCATGGCGAGTTGGTTAATGCGATCTGATGCGGCAGCGGCACGGACCGTTTCGTGAACAAGTTCGCGAAGTTCAAATTCCTCCGGCTTTGCTCCTGCGGGTCGGGCATATAAAAGCAGGTCTTCAGTCAGGCGCTCAAGGCGCCTTGCCTCATTGATGATCACCTTCAGTTCTTCACTGCCGGAATGACTGTTTTCCACAAGATATTGCGCGAACCCCTTGATGCTGCCCAGAGGGTTCCTTATCTCATGGGCAAGCACGGCAGACATTTCACCTATGACAGCGAGGTGTTCTTTTTCGGCCATCATGGCGGTCAGTTCATCGGATCTTTTGACGGCCCTGATAAAGAAGAACCCTACTATCCAGAGGAAAAGGACGATTAGCGAAACGCTTACGGCCTGTAGACTGGCCTGCCTGACAATGTCCTGCGCCGGATATGGATGGAGCGCGACCCTGAGTATATGGAGCGTATCCTTAACGTGCATAGGGTAGTCCATTACGAATACCTTTTCTTCGGTCAGGAGGGTTGTATAGCCATATACAGGCCTGTTCTGTTCCGCAGCAAGCTTTATCTCAGGAACATCGGAAGAGCGTCCGACAAGCGCCTCGTTTGAATGCAGCAGGGTGAGTCCGCTTTTATCATAGAGCGCGATATAGGCGATCCCTTCCCATGAGGCACCAGTGAGGATGTCGGAAAAAATACCGCCCTTGCCCTTTATGCTCTGCAGAGAGGGCTCAAGGCTGGCCGCTATGCCGAGCGCCTGAAGCCGCAGCGACTCATCAGCCGCGTTCAAAGAGTTACGATAGATGATCACCGTGCTGAGAAGGATTGCAACAGAGGCCGCAATTAATACAACGGCGATATAAATGTAGGTCTTTCTCGGACCTTTTGCACGTTTGTCAGGCATATCTGAATTATAACCGAGAAGCAATCGTCAAAGCAGTGCTATAAGAAGAAAGGCACAAATAAAAAATGCAGATGTCAGGGCATTCCAATCCCATCAACAATTGTTCCGCAGGCGGGACAATGCGAATCTTTAAGACCGATTTTATTGAGTGAGAATCCGACTCGCTCGATAAGCAGCCTGCCGCAGGAATCACAGTAGGTATTTTCTCCGCCCCTGCCAGGGACATTTCCTTCATAAACGTATTTCAGCCCTGCCGCAAGGCCTATTTCCCGGGCTCTGCTCAGGCTGCTCAGAGGCGTGCGCGGCTTGTCCAGCAGTTTGTATGTTGGATGAAACTGCGACACATGCCAGGGGATGGCCGGATCGACCGACTTTATGAAACCGGCTGTCCATTGAAGAAATTCATCAGAGTCATTATAGTCGGGAATAATAAGCGTGGTTATCTCCACCCATACTCCCAGCTCCTTCATTAGCTTGATCGTGTCGAGCACGGGTTGCAGCCTGGCCCCGGCTACTTTCTTGTAAAAGTTGTCATCGCCCTTGAGATCAATATTGTTTGCATCCAGATACGGCGCTATGGCACGAATGGCATACGGCGATGTATACCCGTTGCTTACAAAAACATTTTTCAGGCCCTTATCGCGTGCCAGCTTTGCGCAGTCAAGGGCAAATTCCATAAAGACGGTAGGTTCTGTATAAGTGTATGAGATGCTTTTGCATCCCGAATTTACAGCTTCACTGACAACCTGCTCTGGTGTCATATCGATGCCGGGTATGTCGGGGCGCAGCCTAGGGTATTCGGACATGTCGTAGTTCTGGCAGTGCATGCATCTGAAGTTGCAGCCAACAGTCGCCACGGAAAACGAGCGTGATCCGGGATAAAAGTGGAACAGCGGTTTTTTCTCGATGGGATCTACATGTCGAGCGGCTATTTTCCCATAGACAAGAGAGTATAGGACACCGTCCCTGTTCTCCCTGACAGCGCAGAGGCCCCTTTTGCCGGGAGAAATCACGCAATACTGGCAGCAGAGGCGGCATTTTACGTCACCCTTGCCGATCTTGTCGTAGAAAAAAGCTTCCTTTATAGTATCAGCATTCATTTATACAAGAGTGCGTTTATCATCGGATGCTGCGAATCAATGATTGGTTTGCAGAGCGCCGCCGGCATGAGTTTACTGCATTGACGCCGTCTTGTCCGCCTTAGTCTTCTTTGATTTGGCCGCCGACACGGCCTTTGGCGGAGCAGAGGTCCTGGTTGAAGCTGTCCCTGTCTTTGAGGTCTTTCCTTCGGTCTTGACAGTGCCTTTCCTTACGGGACTTTTTTGCGCAGCACCCTTTTGAGCCGCCGGCTCCAAATTTTTTATTGCTGCGGAATTTCTTGAATGAACTATTCTCTCAGCCTCAAACCAGTGGTCCATTTCACGGCCGGGGATACGGCCGCTCATCTCAAAGATCTCATAAGCAAGCTTCTCGATCTCATTTCTAGTTTCCATGTCAATCCTCCTCTACTTGCATCTAGTATTATAAATTTATCATGAAATAGACTCGCTTGCAAATTGCTGTGACACCGGACTAATCCGGCCAGGCAATCCGATTCAACCCGCATTATGAAAGAAGCCCTGAAGCTTTTAGCGCCTTTTGCAGCACAAGAGGAATCTGGTATAATCCGCATAGCCAGTTTACTTCCTCATAGATAAATTGATCAAAGGGGAATTTTGGGCATTCTAAAAACATTTTTATGGCAGACGCAATATAACTGAAGACAACTAACCGGGAATGAGCATTCCGGGAAACCCCGCAATGGAGGCTGACATGGATGAAATGGATCGACGGCAGTTTATCAAAACACTTTCGCTTGTACTGGGTGCTGCTGCTGTAACGGGAACTGTTCCAGCTTTGGCGGAGGAAGGCAAAGCTGGAAAAGCGAAGTCATCCGGCGCACAAGAGGTCTACGAAGTCTTCGCCCTAAGGTATGCGGGACCGTTCGATATGAAGCTTGCAAAGGCTTTAAACCAGACTGGCTGGGAAGAGAACATTTCGATCAATTATTATATCTGGGCCATCAGGAACAAAGATGGTGAAACCACCCTGGTAGATACTGGAACGGGGCCAACTCTGGCCAGGGAACTGAAACTCAAGGGCTTCGTGCCGCCTGAGCAGCTTGTGGCCAGGCTTGGTGTAAAGCGCGAAGAGGTTACAAAGGTAATTATGACACACATGCATTTTGACCATGTTGGCGGCATGGAGAATTTCCCGCAGCTCTATCCCAACGCCACATTCTATGTCCAGAAAAGCGAGTACGACTTCTGGGTCAACAATCCCATTTCACGCAGGCCACCCTTTAAAAGGTCCCGGTATGATCTTGGCAACAAAGGGCTGACTGACCTTGCAGGGGGGCAGCGCCTTGTAATGCTGGATGGCGACAGGGTAATCGGCCCCGATATGGAGCTGCTGCTGGTCCCGGGCCATTCACCTGGTCTCCAGGGAGTGCTGCTGAATACTGCCAAGGGATCGGCGGTTGTGGCTTCGGACAGCGCACACATTGCAAGAAGTTTCAGAGATGACATGCCAAGCAGCATAATTGCAGACATGGTGACCTGGCTCAAGTCTTATGATAAGCTCCGCGCCAGGGCGCCCATAGAAAATCTCTTTCCGGGCCATGATGCACTGATGCTAAGCAATTATCCGAAAGTGGCTGAAAACATAACCAAATTGGCCTGACAGTAAATCGCAAAACATGAGATGCGGGGCAGTGATCACCTCACTGCCCCTTTTTTACTGGTTGATTAGTGCATTCCGAGCACTTCAAACATAGTGGAAGCAGAATGCGCGCAAAACAGGTTGACCGAAAAAAGAGCGCATAGTGTCTCCTTTCAATTCCATACAATAGTATATCCACCGTATATACAAAATAACTATAATTCGTATCTGTTTCTATCACAAGGTCATAGCAAATTGCCACTAATAACGTGCAGGTCTCATAGCAGCAGGAATATGAGGATTACAGAAATAATTCGGCAAACCTTTATTGCGTGGGAGGCATGCAGTGCTTGCGGAAAATGATACCGCCAAGGTATATACTTTTAATAGATCAATTCATCTATGATAGGACATAACCTGCTGATGTTGATGAGGGGCAAATTATGATCCAATAGGGAGGGACGCAGATGACATTTAAGGATATGGTAAGGGGAAGCCGCAGTTATCGGCGCTTTTATGAAAATGATCTTATCGCCAGAGATACTCTGCTCACGCTCGTTGACTACGCAAGGCTTTCGGCTTGCGGAGCCAATGTCCAGGCACTGAAGTATTTTATCTCTTGCGACAAGTCGCTAAACGAAAAGATATTCCCAGCCCTCTTATGGGGGATGTATCTGAAAGAACAGGGTACACCTTCTCCCGGAGAAAGGCCGTCCGGATATATCATACTGTTGCAGGATAAAGACTATAAAATGTACGGCGGCATCGACCATGGTATTGCCGCCCATGCTATCCTCCTCGGGGCGACTGAAATAGGGCTCGGTGGCTGCATGTTTCTCAATATAAAGAGAGAGCAGTTGCTTGAGACGCTTGGTCTCCCCGGGACATATGAAATACTTCTAGCGGTGGCTCTAGGCAGGCCCAAAGAGAAGGTGGTCATAGACGAGATTGACCCAGGGGATGACATTAAATACTGGCGCGATAATAATCAGGTCCATCACGTGCCGAAACGGAAACTTAAAGATGTAGTCATTAACTTTTAAAACCCTCAAACATTGGGTTTTATGTGGCGAGTCTAGTTGTGTAATAGATTGCTACTGACAATCGTTAGGTACCGCATTTCATAGAAAGTGTTTATTATCTAAAGTAATTTCTTTTTGTGATATACTGTTAACAATAATGAAATAGTTCATATAATAATTTTTCGTCATAAAAATATATGGAAATTCGGCCGATCAGAAAATCCGAGCTGATTCAGCTTCTGGGGCTATATCGTCATCTCCACGAGACAGATGATCCGCTGCCAGCGTCAGATGTTCTGGAGAGGACTTGGCAAAAAATTCAGGGCGACCCCAATCACAAATGCTTCGGCGTTTTTCAGGACGGGGTCATCGTGTCTTCGTGCATTCTTTGCATAATTCCAAATCTGACGCGAGGCTGCCGGCCATACGGAATCATTGAGAATGTAGTTACACACTCAGCTTTTCGAAGACGCGGTTTTGGAAGAAAAGTTTTACAGCACGCTTTGGACCATGCGTGGCGACAAGGATGTTATAAGGTGATGCTCCTTACGGGACGAAAGAACGAGGCAACATACAGATTCTATGAATCAGCCGGCTTTGATAGAAATACAAAACAAGCCTTCATAGCGAAACCAAAAACAGCCGAACCTGACGCTCCGGTAGACGAGTCCCGCCCGCACTCCTGAGCTTGGCGCCAGACACGAATTATATTGGGATTGCGAGCGTACCGGACAAATCACCGCCGCACATTTTCGCTTGTTCTCTACAGTTTTGGAATGTTTGTCTCAGATCAAGGCTTCTGTAAGAAATCTCACCAACCCAGCTGGATTGCTTACTTGATATGCCGTGTCCAAAATCACCGGTATATACATGCCGGAAGATTAGAATTCATAAATATATCGTCGTTAATGAAAAGGGGAATAAAATATTGGTGAGAATCAAAAAAGATTATTGATGCTTCGCATTCGGGCGGGCATCTATTTTTTTCATGAAATCTATCCAGATCGGAAGGGCCGTGCGGGCGCCGGCCTCTTTGCTGCCAATGGGAATATGATTGTCTCTGCCGACCCATACGCCAACAACAAGGGAATCGTCAAATCCGATAAACCAGGCATCCGAAAAATTATTGGTAGTGCCTGTCTTTCCATATACCATTCGTCTTATTTCCCTGGCGCTCGCAGCGGTTCCATGCTCGACAACTGCCCTCAGCATCCCTTTCATCTGCGCAACTGTCTTGTCGCTGAAGACCTCTTGGGCAGGGGATTCAACCTCCTCGATAACAAAACCGTCACGGCTCGTAAGCCGACTGTAATAGAGCGGCTCTATTTTTTTACCTGTGGCAAAGGCCATATAGGCGGCCGTCAGTTCAAGTGGTGTAACATCGGCCGCGCCAAGGGCCGCGGAAAGGAATGGATCGATGTGGCTCTTTATGCCGCTCCTGGCTGCTGTATCGACTACGTCCCTGATGCCGACCTGGCTTGCGAGCCTTACCGTGGCAGTATTTAGTGACAGGGCCAGGGCCGTTTTCAGGGTCACGGCACCATGATATTTGCCGTCATAGTTTTTAGGGGACCACGACTTTCCGGCCTTCCCGCCGGGAAAGCTTATCGGGCCGTCTACTATGGTGCTCTCTTCGTTCATTCCCTTTTCGAGTGCCGTGGCATATACGAACGGCTTAAAGGCAGAGCCGGGCTGGCGCACCGCCATCGTCGCCCTGTTGAACTGGGTCTCCCAAAAATCAGTCCCGCCCACAAGCGCCTTTATATGGCCGTTTCTGATGTCTATTGCTATAAGGGCAGCCTGAACGCCAGGCTTGACACGTTTATTTATCGCGGTTATGCCGTTGGCAACGGCCTCTTCCGCTGCTTTTTGCATGCCGGAGTCAACGGTGGAATGTATCCTGTAACCGCCCGTATAAATGTCGGGATACAATTCCTCAAGCTGCTGACGCAGACTCTCCACAAAGTACGGCGCCTCGAACTTGCGGAAAAAAGGCTTAACCGGCAACGGTTCCAGCCGCGCTTTCTCATATTCCGGCTGTGTGATGAACTCGTCATCAAGCATCTTTTTCAATACCAGCTCCCTGCGGGCCATTGCCTTTTCGGGCCGCTTGAAAGGCGAATATGCGGAAGGCGCCTTCTGCAAGCCGGCAATGAGAGCTATCTCGCTTACAGTGAGTTGATCGGCGGATTTGCCGAAATATGTGCTGGCCGCGGCATCAATGCCATATGCCCTTGTCCCGAAATAAATCTGGTTAAGATACATCCCGAGTATTTCCTCTTTTGTATAGCGCTTTTCGAGCTGAATAGAGATTATCGCTTCCTTGATCTTTCTCTTGATGCTCTTTTCGGGCTTCAGGAAAAGCATCTTCGCGAGCTGTTGCGTGATGGTACTGCCTCCCTCCACCATGCCCTGGGCCCTTATGTCCTTGTAAATAGCGCGCAGTATGCCGAAAAAATCGATGCCGTGATGGGAGTAGAACCTGCGGTCTTCAATCGCGATAAAGGCCTGCTTGATCCTGATGGGGATCTTGTAATATGGGATATAGGTCCGACGTTCGACATAAAATTCGCTCAGGACCCGACCGTCCGAGGAATAGACAATAGACGATTCAATGGGATTGAAGCCCTCCAGTTTACTTATGTCAGGAAGATCGGAGAAGAGAGAATATACGTATCCACCGGCTCCGCCTATAGCGAGCATCGCAGCAAAGAAAAGCGTCAGCTTTATCCATCTTGGCAACCGCATCCCTTATTATATCAACTGCAACAGGTTATTGGAGAGTCCCTTGCCGCCGTTGTGTTATATTTATCCTATGGGAATCGATATCTCACAGGTGCCGCCAAAACCGGGGGTCTATCTTTTCAAATCTTCCGGAGAGCGGATCATATACGTCGGTAAGGCGAAAAACCTCAGAAACCGGCTCAAAAGCTATTTCCGCAACGCCCCTGGACTCGATGCCCGCAAGTCCTCCATGGTGCGTGATATAAAAGACTTTTCTTACATCGTCACCGGCAATGAGCTTGAGGCCTGGATCCTCGAGGCGAATCTCATCAAGCAGCACAGGCCAAGATTCAACGTAGTGCTCAGGGACGACAAAAATTATCCTTACATAAAGGTGACGGTCACGGAGGAGTGGCCGCGGGTCGAGGTAGTGCGCAGGATTGCGAATGACGGCAACCTTTATTTCGGCCCCTACATTCCGGCACAGGCCATGTATGAGGCAATAGGCTTTATCAGGAAAAACTTTATGATGAGGATCTGCGAGCGCAGTCCTGACTTGCCTCCAAAACCATGCATACAGCATCAGATGAAGCGTTGCCACGCCCCGTGCGCAGGCAATATCACGCAAAAAGCATACATGAAGATCGTTCGCGATATTGTGCTTTTTCTGAAGGGAGAGAAGAAAGGCCTGCTGGGGCAGCTCGAAAAAAAAATGCGGCAATACTCTTTGCGCATGTTGTACGAAGAGGCCGCGCAGATACGGGACAGCATCGCCCGGTTGCAGAGGGCCTTCGAGTCCCAGAAGATCATTGCGCCGGAGTTGGGCGACCTTGACGTGGTAGGCTTCTTCAGGGAGCAGGAAAGCCGCGAGGCGGCAATCAGCATACTCTTCATAAGAAACGGTATGATGACAGGGGCAAAGGATTTTATTATCGAAGACCAGCTCGGTTCTGAAGATAGGGAGGCGCTCGCCTCTTTTTTCAGGCTCTTCTATTCCGGCAGCCTGTTTGCCGCGTCGACTGTACTGACACCTTTTGCGCCAGCCGACAACCCGGCGCTCATGCAGTGGCTTTCGGCAGCAAAGGGCGGACGGGTAAAGGTGCTGCGGCCGAAGACCGGGAAGAAGCATGAGCTGCTGCTTATGGCGGCCGAAAATGCCCGTCTGCACTTCGCGTCGAGGAAGAAGATCTTCAGGGAGGAAGACAGCACAGACATGGCCGGGCGCTTTGGGCTCAGCAGCCCTCCGTGTTCTATCGCCGTATTCGACGTTTCTACTCTTTCGGGCAGCGAGTCAGCGGGCGCAATGATTTGGTGGGAAAGGGGAGAATTCAGAAAAGAGTTTTACCGGCATGTCAAGATCAAGTGGGTCGAGGGCATGGATGACTATGCCATGCTGTATGAGACCATTGTGCGGGTTTTGCGCAACCTTGACGGCAGGGTCCCGGACCTTGCCGTTGTTGACGGGGGAAAAGGGCAGCTGGATATTGCACGCAGGGCACTTAAAGATTCCGGCATACGCATGGATATCCTCGGGGTTGCAAAAAAACCTGACAGGGCGTTCCTCGCCGGAGGGGCGGTGATTGACCTTGAGGACAGAAATAGATCATCATTATTACTTAAGAGGCTGCGTGACGAGGCGCATCGTTTTGTTATAACCTTCCACCGCAGGCTGAGGGACAAGCGCCTTACCGAGTCCCAGCTCGAAAAAATTCCAGGCGTAGGCAGGGTGAGACGTCTCGATCTGTTGCGCCATTTCGGCAGCATCGAGAAAATAAGGGGTGCGTCTTTTGAAGAGCTGTCCGAGGTAAAGGGCATAAATGAGGTTACAGCTTCGGCTATATTGAAATATTTGACTGAGGGGGACGCAGAATGAACATATATATATCGGGATCTTTGGCCTATGACCGCATCATGGACTTTCCGGGGTATTTCTCGGAGCATATTCTTCCGGAAAAGATACATATCCTTAATGTTTCATTTACCGTGAACGGCATGAAGGAAAAGTTCGGCGGCACTGCCGGCAATATCGCATACACATTAAGACTACTGGGAGAAAAATCGACGATACTTTCCACTATCGGCAAGGACTATAACAGCTATTTCCACTGGCTTGATCTGAATGATATGAGCACTGAGGGTATAAAGATCATCAGCGAAGAGTTCACGGCAGGGGCCTATATCACAACCGACAAGGCCGACAACCAGATTACAGGCTTTAACCCGGGTGCCATGAAGCACCGTTCCGAATACGCGTTCCCCAAAAACGGGGTGAAGGCCATCGGCCTGGCCGGTCCTGGGAATCTGGGCGACATGATGGAATACGCTAAATACTACAAGGCCAACAAGATTGCCTGCATCTGCGATCCCGGACAGTCTCTGCCCTCATGGAATGCTGCCGACCTTACGGAATGGATAACCGGCGCGTCCATCCTGATCTGTAACGACTACGAACTCGAACTGATCTCGAAAATGACCGGAAAGCGGAGGGATGAGCTGCATAGTATAGTAGGCTCGCTTATAGTCACGCTTGGGGACAAAGGATCGGTTATCAGCACCTCTGCCGGAGATATTGCGATTCCCGCGGCCAGGGCCGAGGCTGTCGTAGACCCTACAGGAGCGGGAGATGCGTACAGGGCAGGTCTGCTTAAGGGTTTGGTGACCGGCAAGGACATTGAGACGGCGGCCAGAATCGGCGCAGTTGCAGCGACTTATGTAGTAGAGCAATACGGAACACAGGAACACCATTTTACTTGTGAAGCTTTTGGAGAAAGATACAAAAAGAATTTCGGAAAAGATATGTAGGGACAAAGTTGCCAGGCTTGTTCGTGCAGAGCGGGAGAAACAGATTGAGGCGCGATGTCTGGAATCTCAGGGCTGCGCTAGCAGCAAGGCAAGCATACTACTGGACCCGACCTGTTATTCCTGAACAGATGTTCAATTTATGCCCGCGGATTAATTCATCGCGCAGAAAGATGGTTCTCCTGCTCTGCAGACACTTCGTCAGTTTAATTCTATTTTGGCCGCTCAAGCTGAACAATAGTTGCGCCCCAGCTTCCGCCCGTCTCGTCAGCAAGTTTGAAAGAACGGATGCCCGGAAGTTTTTTTAATATGGAATGCACTGTTTCCCTCAGCATGCCCGTTCCTTTGCCATGTATCACTCGCACCTCAAATATCCCGCGCTCTCTGCATTCCTCAATATAAGCAGGAAGCAGCTCCTTGACCTCCCGGGGATTGAAGGTATGCAGATCGAGCGTCCCGTCTATAGGGATCTCAACCGCATCGCTGTCATCAAAGTTATCAGGCATATTTAATTAACAAAAAAGAAATATGAGATGAAAGCAGAAATATATTATCCCTTTGCCAGCCTTTGCCCCATCTCAAACGCCTTATCACAATCTTTGAAAAACACTTCCTTATGCCACTTCGCCTTATGCTCAGGATCGAAACGGGGAGCATGGTATTTTGAGTAATCATCGAACTGCAGGGCATCAAAGCTGCATAGCGACTCGGCATGCCCGAATATCCTTGTCAGGAACATTGAGATCCTGTCCATGAACTGAGGGTAGCCCATCTGGATCATGACCGATTCAGGAAGCCCCATCGTATAGATAAAAGCTGTTTTCAGCTGGCGCTCAAAAAGCGAGGCAGGCGGGTCTGTGTATGTAAGATACTGGAAGATAAGCCGCTCGAAAAATGAGTGCATCTCGCCTGAAACAAATCCCAGGTAAATCGGTGAGCCGAAAATGAGGACGTCAGCAGACTCAATCTTGCCGAAGATGGGCTTAAGGTCATCATTGACCGCGCATTTGCCGTAACTCTTGCCATCCTTCAGCTTGCAGGCAAAGCAGCTTATGCATCCCTTATAATTAAGGTCGTACAGGTGAACAAGCTCTGTTTCAGCACCTTGTGACTTTGCGCCTTCCAGAACCTTCCCGAGCAACGTTGCCGTGTTCCACTGTTTTCTCGGACTGCCGTTAAATGCAATGACCTTCATATGTAAGCCTCCTTTGTTGAATAACTCAAATTAGTTTGATAACACCGTACTAGTATCGCACATTATTCTTTGTCAAAAAAACAGGCACTCAAAAATGAAAAGGAGACAGCTATCAGCTTAAGGCAAAAAAAATTTCCCTCATTGTTATCTTCCAGGCTTGCACTCCCTGCACATCAGTCTTACTTAAAGGGTAGCATGCAATTTGTATTTGTCCAAAAAAGGATTTTTTCCCTTACCTCATTACGCGATATGAAATGAACAGCAGAGAATGCGGCTGTTGATCAGACGGCAGGGTTGGCTGTTTTCCGCCCACGTACCCGGTGTTCGCGCTCCGAGATGAAATTCACTATGAGCTTTTGAACTTTATCGTCCATCCCGGCAAACCTGCCTGCAACCAGGTAACCGCCGGGGCGCATGTCAACCCGCAAGACTTCTATGCATAAGGCGATGATTCCAGGATATGCGTCATCAAGCATAAATTGAACTTCAAGAAAAGAACCGGGGGCATAAGAAACATCGCTATTCAGCACTATACCAGAGCCGCTGATATTAATTTTTTTATAGAGACTTCTTTTCAGGTAATCATCAAAACCCTGCTCGTTCAGACGACAAAAACATTCGTCCGGCGCAGCACTTGACAGTGGACGTACGAATAACGGCGCCAGCATGCTGACTCTGGGAAAAGCTCTCTTTTCCTTCATTTAGTGTCACCTTTCATGCCGCAGGGCGAATTCACTTATTTTAGCCCATACGCTGCAGGTTTTACCATGAGCGAAAAAAGTATGCTCCATTCAGGACCTATCAGATGCGCACTGCCCGTAAGCGCAAGCACCATTGCGGCAAGATCGTCAACCCTGATACAATCAAGGCTCAGATGGATATCTATGAACAGATCGTGAATCTGAAAAAAGAAGGCAAACCCTGTGCCCTCGCGACCATTGTTCAGTGCACCGGTTCATCTCCCCAGAAGGAAGGTGCGAAAATGCTGGTCCTTGCTGACGGTTCGACGAACGGGACACTGGGCGGCGGTTGTATCGAAGCTGAGGTCAAAGAACTGGCCCTGGCAACCATCAGGGACGGCCTCGCAAAGACAGTGCCCTTTAATCTGACGGACGCCAAAGGCGGCCTTGTCTGCGGCGGGAAAATACATGTCTTTATCGAACCACTGCTTCCCGACCCGCATCTGGTGATATTGGGCGCTGGGCATGTGGGAAAGGCCCTTGCGTCTGTTGCTAAATTTACGGGCTTCAGGGTGACTGTGGCCGACGACCGGGCGCGATATGCGAATGCCGATAATATTCCTGACGCCGACACGCTTGTGGCATGCGAATTCTTTGATGTCTTTTCCAGGGTCTCTGCGGACAGTAATTCATATATCGTCGTCGCCACACGCGGCCATAATCATGATCTGGATGCCGTCAAGGCCGCCCTCGGGACAGGTGCCGGATACATCGGCCTTGTCGGCAGCATCCGCAAAAGGGCGATGTTGTTCAATCTGCTGAGGGAGGCAGGTTTCGGGGAGTCTGACCTCAGCCGCATTGTGACACCTGTTGGACTGGCGATCGGATCAGTTACTCCAGAGGAGATTGCTGTCAGCATTATTGCACAAATTATCGGCATAAGGAGGAAAAATGCTCCGCCAGGTCTCGGCCATTCTTCTTGCAGCGGGCTCTTCAAAGAGAATGGGGCAAATGAAGCAGCTTCTTCCGCTTGACGGCAAGGCGTTTATCGAGCATTGTATCGGTACTATCCTGGGCGCAGGCATTGCCGATATAGTGACTGTTGTCAGCAGCTCCGACAATGAATTGTCAGATTTGCTGAAAAGGATGCCTGTCACGACGGCCATTAACACCAATCCCGGCAGTGACATGGCTGAGTCCGTGCGGGCAGGGCTGGGTGCAGTAAAGGCGGAATCGTCCGGGGTGCTGATCTGCCTTTGCGATCATCCTCTGGTCAGCGTTTCAACCGTCAGGGCCCTCGCTGCAAAACATGACCAGGCTCCTGGCAAGATAGTCATTCCTGTTTTCGACAACCTGCGGGGTCACCCGACGCTCTTCCCAAGGTTCTTAATTGAGGATATTTTTGCCGGCAAGAACTTGCGTGAGGTCATACAGCAAAACCACGGATTGATTGAATTGTTAACAGTGGATGATGAGGGAGTTACAGTCGACATCGATACACAGGAAGAATACAGGCGCGCACAGTCTTTTATCAGGACAAAATGTTGAGCGCCGGCACTGTTAGAATTCAGGAGACCGGCATTTAACTTTTTCATCGTGCCATATAGGCTTCGTTTGACTTAGTCATTTATCGCTACCATAATATTTCCATCGAAACAATATATGAGGAGGGTTTTAGAGTGATAAAATTCAGCACGGCAGTATTTCTCACAATAGTCTCACTTGCATTGATCGGTTGTACGTCCGGCCCGGGCACAGCGCCGAAAGGCTCTGAAGTAGCAATTGAAAAGGCCGCTATTGCCTATGCGGAAGACATTAAGACAGGAAATTACAAGATCATAACCACTGAGGAATTAAAAAAGTGGACCGATGAGGGCAGGAAGATGCTCATCATAAGCACGTTGACAGCTGATGATGACAAAAACATTGGCCGCATCCCATCCGCGGTCGGCTCTATGATTCCGAGAACGGGAAAAGAGCTCACCCAGGCTGATAAGGACTTGTTGATTAAAACGGCCGGCATAGAGAAAGACAGAACCATAGTGATCTATTGCGGTTTTGTCGCATGCAGACGAAGCCACATCGGCGCAAAGATACTTGTTGATGAGGGATTTACAAACGTTTATCGCTATCCTGCGGGAATGGCAGGCTGGAAAGAAATGGGTTATCCCACTACAAAATAGTCTGGTACCAAAGATCTCACACTCAGGGCCGTCGGCAAGCGACGGCCCTTTTTAAATTTTTAAGTCCACAACATGGCAAATACTATTTTAATTTAATGCCCCGGTATCTTCATGTCAAACTTTGCGTGGCATCCGTTACAGTAGGCCTCAGATGGCTTGTGTGCCATATGACATACGACGCAGTCGATTTCTCCCAAATGGGATTGGTGAGGGTTACGATTAGGTATTTTAGGATTCATTGATTTTGCTGCGAGCTTTTCATATGTTCCATGGCATTTGCTGCATACTTCATTTTCAACGGTATCCCCTTTTACGGGAGCGGCCGCCCCATGACAGTCCGCGCATCTGATATTCTTATTTGTGTGGATAGAGCCTAAATAGCCGTCAGCTGCGCCGCCATAGCTCAACCCCATAAAGCACGCAAAGCCAAGAATGCAGCCAAGAATAGTTATCAATTTTAATTTGTTCTGCATATACGCCCCCCCTTTATATACGATATAAATCAGACAAAGTTTTCAATTGCCCGGCTGATTTTGTCATATTTATTCCTTCTCTTTTGCCGCATTTGTTCCTGCAATACGACCGAATACGACTGCATCAGGAGTGGCATTGGCTCCCAATCTATTTGAGCCATGAACCCCGCCAGTCACTTCGCCGGCAGCATAGAGCCTTGGTATCGGCTGGCCCCAAATATCTATGACCTGCGCAAGCGGATTAATTCTGAGTCCGCCCATGCAATGATGGACAGAAGGCCACTGCGCTACGCTGTAATATGGACCTTCTCCAATTGCCAGCATCTGTGGCGTGAACGGCTTGTTGAACTGAGGATCTTTGCCTGCCTTGAGAAACTGATTGTGCTTTGAAATCGTGTCTTCCAACGCGCCACCCGGAACCCCCATCATTTGTGCCAGTTCGGACAGTGTGTTTGCCTTCCAGACCCGGCCGGCTGTAATGCCGCCCTGCACCTCTTCAGGGGTGGTTACATTCGGAATCATTTTTTCGGTAAATACCGTATAGGCCTGCTTGCCGCCTGAATTGATTTCTGCCCGCGAAACGACGTCACGCCTTTCCAGTTCGCCAACAAAGCGTTTGCCCTTATAATCGACAAAAACCCCGCCATAGCTCGGCATCCGTGATGGGTAGAGCGCATATTTGTCGAGAGTCCCGCTATCCGGGTCGGCGGTAGGATAAAGCTGAATAAAGCATAGCTGTAAAGCATCAGCTCCGATGGCCTGTGCATACCGGATAGCTTCGCCGGTAGCTCCCGGCTGATTTGTAGAGTTATATGCATCACTGATATTCGGGTTGAACATCTTTCTCATCTGCAGATCACGGCCGAAACCACCCGAGGTAAGTACCAATGCTTTCTTGACCCTGATATTTTGAATGCCCCTTGGAGTATCAACCTCGATGCCGAGTATCGGCGAAGAAGGGTCTTTTCTCCATATCCAGGTGAGCTTGGTACGAAGACGGATTTTCTTGACCCCGTTTCGATCCGCTATCTTCTTGAGCGCATCAACATAGCCGCGTCCCGTGCCATCGAGTGTCACATGGTCGCGATATGCTGAATGACCTCCGATGCGAACAAGGACATTCTTTAATTTCAGATCGCCATCATCGAGCATCCAGTTCATAGCGGAAGGGGCATTATCAACGAGAACTCTTACCAGCTCGGGGATATTGTAGTAGTCACCGCCACTGAGAGTATCATTGAAGTGCAGATCCGCGCTGTCGTCACCGCGCTTCAACGTCTCGCGAAGCTTGAGCTTGTCCGTCCACGCATTGAACCCGCCGCCGTTGATCCTGGAATTGCCGCCGTATATGGGCATCTTCTCTATGACCATGGTGCTGCTGCCGCGCACGGCAGCCTCCGCAGCCGCGGACAGACCGGCAAACCCCGAGCCGACAATGACTACATCGACCTCGTCATCCCACTTCTTCGGAAGCATTCTTATTGCCGCGGCCTCTGCATCACCCTTGAAAAAATTCAGAGCCATTGCAGGGGCAGTCATAAGTGCTCCTGCTACTCCCAAAATCCGTAGAAATCCCCGGCGACTCACCTCAGTTGAGGCGGCCTGCTCAGTTTTGCTTTTCATGTCTTGTTTTTCCATAATGCTAATTCCTCCCTTGATATATATTCTGAACCATACAATGGCTAAAGCTTGGGGGGTATCCTGAAGAAACAGCAGCCTCTGTAAGATAATATATTATCACATAATATATTATCTGGATACGAATTCATATATGAAATTTATCTTTTGCCAATTGATTTCCCTACTTCATTGTAATGCGGCATGGATCGTGTTGAGGATTGAATAACCAGGAAATGCGGGCTTCGGAGCTAAAGCCGATACAGACGAGAACTATCAAGCCACACGGGATTTGTGCTGCATATCTGACTTCCAGTGTAATTCTAAGATCTACCCAGGCACTCAAAATCTACAGAGTATTGTTCATAGGCATTGAAATTTGGACCACTATCGGGGCACAATTCTGACCCATGCCTGCCTTTGATTTTATATTCGATGTCAGTCTATTAATTAGATAGGAATAGGGTATTGATAATATTTCGCAACAACGATCACTCTATTAAAACCGTGAAGGCAAATTAAAGGCACGCGACCTAAAATCGTGTGCCTTAATTATAATATGTACGCTCTCTGTAAGGGCTGATTAGATACATTCAGCCCGCGCAACTACTGGCTATAGCTGTACTCCATTTGGTGGAGGCGGCGGGAATTGAACCC
>CAIJNL010000017.1 GCA_903822005.1 uncultured Nitrospiraceae bacterium | reverse complement strand
TTTCAAGGGAAGAAGCTACAGACTGAAAGGGAAAATTGAGGTCAAAAACGTTGACTTAAAAATAAGGAAGCAATAATATACTAACAATGGTGGTCTCCATTACCTGGGATTGAACTGGTACCAAATACCTGGGACGTGACAAAGTAGCGCCCTTATGCCCAAGGCACAAAGAACATTTAAACTCGTATTATAAGCTCGAATTGTCTCTCCATAGATAACGGTGAGCTTATCAGACAACTGCTTAAATTTCTTGTCTTTGACATGCAGTACAGTTCGCAGCGGGAAATATTCCACATCAACCATGGTAATATAGCCGTCAGAAGTCACATCGAATATGTAGAACTCTTCAAGTGTTCCCATATCACATCCTGCACATACCCAAAATCTATGTCCTAGTCGTTCCACGAACCCCAAGCTACCATCTGGATTCTCATTTGGGTAATCGCGATGATGCTCTGCCATTAAAATATGATTCGTTTTATTTCCACATCTATTACAAAGAATAGTCCTTTTAGTTGTCGCGTCTTCAGAACTATGTCTCATTATTCAGTTCCTCGCCCACTCCATCCAGATATCAGTAATATTCATAGACATTATCAACCCATAATTGCAAAACCATGTACTGTCTAAATCGGAGCTAAGACCGACTTATTAGCCTATGCTGTCATTCACCAACATTTGCCTGAAGATCTTTGCCGTATTTCAAATGAGCCACATCGCATATCATTTTAATAATGCGTTCGATTGTTGAGCGGCTATGATTTGTACTAAGCCACCAACCCGAAGTCAATTGCGTAGAATGATCGCGAACCAAGTCAGGCCGACCAGGGTACAGATCGTCGGGCTTCCTCGCGAGATACCGGCGAGTGCGACCATGCTTAGGTAGCGCTGCAAAACGTTCAAGTATCGTTTCATCGCGCTTGGAAAGTGCTTCAAAGACGCCCTCAAGTACTTCGCGAGCACTACGTGCCGTGTGATTCTGCCCATCTAGTACAAAACCTATTGAGAACGGTTTCTGTCTCGTTTTAAAACGCGGCGGATTTTGATCGGCAATAGGCGCTGAACTGGGTACGCGCGAGGTCAGTGGCTGAGTTGGCCCAAATGAAGCTTTAAGTGCAACATTCTCTTTCAAAAAAATAGCAACGGTGTCAGGGTCAGGCTTAAAGCCACAAAGGCTTTCCACCTGATCTGCTACCAATTCAAGAAGAAGTTCGTCTTCTTCCTCTATCAAACTACTCCATGCTTTCGGCAATGTGGATTTCATTTGACGTTCGCGCGAGACGTTGCGGTAGTCTTGGCGCGCAGCTTCAATCGCGGCACCAGAAACAATTGCATCATAGTGAAGATAGCGGGTAAGCCGCGACACACACTCGGTAATATCTCGCTCGACGATGTCGAGTTTATAAACCCTGCGTTCGCCGTAGTCACCCTGCTCGCCAGGCAGAAAAAAGTTCCACTCTTGTCCGTCGGTTAAGATGGCCATGGGTACGCCAATGTGAAACGCATACTCAAATAGCTGTCTTTCAGCACCATCGCTTTGACCAATTTGTTTGACCTCCACGAAGGCGATCGGCTTACCGGGCGGATGACACAGCGCAAAGTCAACGCGCCTGCCTTGCAGCGAGTACTCAGGGCATACGATCTGTGTATCGTAGGCAGGCCACGAAAGCGCATTTAACAAACGCAGAATGATCCCTTGGGAGACTGCGGCCTCATTTACGAATCGTCCGGCTTTGATGCCGAGGCGAATTTCTTCGATATGTTTTTCCAAGGTCATTTTACATATACCCCGTGCGGCCTAATATTTTACTAATCTGCATTCCGGATAATATCAGAATTTGACACATGCTAAAGAAAAACATAAATAGTGTTCTTTTTGCAACTGATTATGTTCATTATGCCATTAATAATGGTTAAGGCCTTACAATGTAAAACTGTCACCGGAAAACACCTCCCCACCTAGCTGCAAGGAGCACCAGCCCCACAAACATCACCGTCCCAAAAAACCTGAATGTATGCCTAGTGAATCTCTCGGGCAGGAATGTGTCAAACACATGGCCGGTCTCTGCGCCGTACTTGACGGCAATTGCGGTCAATGGACATTTAAACCCGTTTCCCGCAAAGACAATGACCTCTATCCCCAGCAGCCCCAAAACAACCCAAAGCCACGTGCCATGTGCTCCGGTGACGCCGGCATAGAGGAGAACGAAAGTTGCCACAGCCATCACGACGTAGATGGCCGTATGGATTCCGCGAACAAGTGCCAGGCACTGGGCATCAGTCATTCGAGCCTAAGAGTGCCCGATCTTTATTGTTAGCGTTCATATATTTTCTATCATCCATTTTCGATCCCGGCCTTACCGTCCAATCACAGGCTATCAAGCAATTTATAATACTCCCTGATAGTCCGAAGGGCTTCCATGGTTGCCATGAAAAATATATAGCTGATAACAAGTATAACTATGGTTAGCCCGATCTTCCAGGCGAGCGACAGCTTTGGCCGCCACCAGATCAGGGGCAATGCAAAAGGTCCCACGGCAGAAACTGCAAAGACAATAAAGACTGTTCGGAAATACCACGGCAGTTTTTCTTCGGTAGAACGTGCCGGGGTAGAGCCATCCAGAAACTCGCCGCAGTGTCTGCACTTTATGGCAGCGTCCTGAATATCTTCAGCGCAGAAGGGGCACTTTTTCATTCTATCAGCACAATACCGTAATAATTTGCATCATCTGCGCTGTCCTTCACAACTTTGATCGGATAGCCGTTGGCGCGTACTGTTGCATACACATCAATGCCGCAGGCCTCCATGGAGGGGCGGGCATTCTCCGCATGGCTGCATCTTTTCATATTGCATTTGCCGCAGATCCAGCACGGCCCGGCCCCGAGGCCAAAGGCCTTGTAATAGCCAGCCAAAAAAATCTGCCGCTCCAGCTTGCTGACGATGCCGCTGGGACTGCCCGTGTCTTTGCAATGGACAAGCAGTGCATGCTTGTAGCTGCCTATGACCTCACGCGTTTCGTGCCAGGTCGGAGTGTTCGGCGGGCAGCAGAGGCTTGTATTGTAACCTTCGCATCCATACCTGCACTTGAGCCTTACCCATGGCGCCGTAACTATAGTTGACGCTTTGACCAGTTTCGCTTCGATGGCGCCAAGCTCACATGCAAGATCAATGAACTTTTTGATATGCGCTTTGATCATGCCTTTTGTACC
This sequence comes from uncultured Nitrospiraceae bacterium, assembly GCA_903822005.1. Classification (GTDB taxonomy): domain Bacteria; phylum Nitrospirota; class Thermodesulfovibrionia; order Thermodesulfovibrionales; family Dissulfurispiraceae; genus Fen-1308. Next base: position 14,178 of record CAIJNL010000017.1, on the reverse strand, counting down.
TCAAGATAATGCGCAGCAGCCAGCGCAGCTATACAGCCATCAGCTGCGGCCACTACGATCTGGTTCGCAAACTTCTGCCGCAAGTCCCCGACCGCGAAGATGCCCGGCACATTCGTCTCGCATTTATCGTCGGTAATCACAAAGCCCCGATCATTCATCCTTACTGCCGGAGGGATCAACTTATTATTAGGAGAGTATCCAATGAAGATAAATACCCCGTCGGTCGGCAGCTCTCCGGCCTCACCTGTTTCGGAATTCTTAAACGAGACTGCGGTGACAGCGCTGCCGTCACCCTTGATTTCAGATATAGTAGTGTTCCGGATTATTTCAATTTTGGGATCGCTCATCAGGCGGCCCTGGAGTATTTTGCCGGCGCTGAGCTTATTTCCCCTGTGCAGCAGGCGGACTTTTGTTGTCAGTTTCGACAGGTAAAGGGCCTCTTCAACAGCCGTGTCGCCGCCTCCGATAACTACAACGGCTTTGTCCTTGAAGAAGAATCCATCGCAGGTGGCGCAATAAGAGACGCCGATCCCCTGATATTCGGCCTCACCCGGAATGCCAAGCTTACTTACCGAACCGCCCACAGCAAGAATAAGTGCCACAGTTGAGAGCGTTTTGCCGCTGGCCAGCCTGACGGTATGGAGCCCTTCTCCGACGCTCACTGCGGCGACCTCCTCCTGCATGATCGAAAGTCCAAAAGATTTCGCGTGATGGACAAGCTTCTCAGCAAGGTCAAAGCCGGTTATACCCTCAAGCCCCGGATAATTCTCAACCTCTTTTGATATGGCTATCTGGCCGCCTGTCAGTCCCTTTTCCAGAAGGACCGTTTTCATCGAGGCCCTCTTGCAATAAAGACCGGCAGCGAGTCCCGCGGGCCCGCCGCCGACAATGATTACTTCATAGGTTTCTTCAACCGTCATGTTCGTCACCCGTCATGCAACCAGTATATCAAGGTCTGAAGGGTGATAGACATCACATTGCCCTGCATAAAAGCGCAGCAATGATATCTTCATGCCTTCTCGATCTTTATCTTCCCTTCACCCTTTACCTTCTTCAATAACGTCGCATCTCCGGTTATCTTGCCGACCATGTTGACGTCACTTGCCGGGACCGGATCAGGTCCGCTGCTCATGGGCGTTGGCCCGAAAAAAATGGCAAGGGCATTGCCCGGAGGCCAGTAACCTATATCTCCGGCCTTGAGCGATGATGTGGCCGTGTTGTCGGACCCCATCTTGACCGGTATGCCGAAATAAAATTCATCACCCCATACATTCGGAGCGGTCTCGATAGGCAATTTATCGGCTATTGCCCTGGCACATGCGGTATCGAAGAGCTCCGCGCCTAGAACTACGTCACCAACTGTAATCCTTATTCCTACTGACATGCTTCACCTCCGCGAATAACAATGATCATTTAACATATAAATTTTTCGTGCTCAAGTCAATGTCTTGATGCAGAAAGCGGATGACCGGGCAGGGTGGGCCTCTGCCGGCTTACAAGCTGCAAGAGTGCATAATAGATCAAAATGTGATAATATGTTCTTTATGTCAGCCATGAAGAATTTACCGCCAATAAACAAAAGAAGACTGCTCAATACTTTTATCGATCTGATCAAGATCAATTCTCCGTCTTTCGACGAGAAGAAGATAGGCAATTACCTCGCGCAGCGCCTTACCAAAGCGGGCTGCAGCGTCCGCTTCCATGACTATGGCCGATCATTTAACCTTGTCGCAATCCTCAAGGGCAACAGAAAATCGCCGCCGCTTATGCTGAGTGCCCATATGGACACTATCGAGCCCACCACCGGCATTTCCTTTGCCGTTGAGTCCGACCGCGTAAGGTCAACCGGCAACACCGTACTGGGGGCCGATGATAAGAGCGCGCTTGCCCAGATTCTTGAGGCGGTGACCCTGCTGCACGAACACAACGTCCCTCGCGGTGATATCGAGATTGTATTTTCTTCGGCAGAGGAAAAAGGCCTGCTCGGCGCCAGACATCTTGATTTCGAAAACATCATCAGCAAACACGCCCTCATACTGGATGCGGGCGGCAGCGTCGGCAATATTGTAGTCAGCGCGCCGACGCATCTCAGATACAGCATGACGGTTACCGGCAGGTCGGCGCATGCTGGCATGGAGCCCGAAAAGGGAATTAACTCCATAAAAGTCGCGGCTGCGATAATCTCAGCGGTGCCTGACGGAAGGATAGATGGAGAGACCACGGCAAACATCGGGATCATAGAAGGCGGGACAGCCACCAATGTTGTGGCAAAAGAGACCTTCGTGCAGGGAGAAATACGCAGCCACAACCGCAAGACCCTCGCTGCCACAAAAAAGGCGATCTTCGAAAAGGCCCGCAAGACGGTCGCGAAATACAATGCCCGGCTCACTATAACAAACGATCTGGAATATACAGCTTTCAAAATTCCGAAGACCCAGCCGTTCCTGAAATATATGAGCGGCGTCTTCAGGGAATTCGGCATAGAGCCGAACCTAGTTAAGACAGGGGGCGGATCAGACGCCAATGTCTTTCATCAGAAAGGCATTATGGCTGTAAACATTTCAAACGGGATGCAAAAGGTACATTCACCCGAGGAGTTTATCCTGCTCGACGACCTGTATAACGGCTGCGCGATAACTTTGATGGCGGCTTCCGATTTTAAACTGCCTGCGGGCACACGGTAGACAGTCAGACTTCCTGCTGCCCCGAACAGGCCTGCTGATTAAATTCTTCCTTTCCTGCCGTATCCGGTGCGTCAGGCTTGACTGCATCATCCTTATGCATCAGATAAAGGGCCGCGCTCAGTTTCATATCAGGATAATTCATTACGGCTTCGATGGCCTCGGCAATCGGATAATCGCTGACGCGGCCGTCCCCGAACGCTATCCTTATAAACCTCCGTTTAAGCAAAAAACATCTCTTATTCCTTCCATCAGCCGACATGAACGGAATAATTATATGTTCGTTGTTCTCTTCGAGATGATAACGCCTTACCAGTTCGTCTATCTCTTCCATTTTTACCCTGCAATCCCGAAACCTTTTTACCTATTAATATACTTCATTTTGACGGCTGAAAACAGCGCGCTGATACAAATCAGGACATTACCCTTGCGAAGTGGCCGGAAGCGGATATAGAATATAGGGAGCGCTTTGTTATCGGCAGCGTAAAAAATGATTCCAGGGAGGCAGACTATGTTTTCGGGTATCCCGATAGATATGAAGAAGATACCAGCTGTGATGCGCAACAGGGAGCTTCTGCGCGCCGCTATAATGGCGGAGCTGGATGCCGTAAGCCTGTATGAGCAGATGGCAGCTGCGACTGATGACAAAAACCTGAAGATAGTATTTGAAGATGTGGCAAAGGAAGAAAAGACGCACATAGGCGAATTCCAGACCCTTCTGCTCAGACTCGACAAAGACCAGGAGTCTGAACTGGCTGCAGGCAGGAAAGAGGTAGAGGAATTGACGGGACGGAGAAAATAGCGCGATGGCCGGTCGTAACAGGTCCAGAAGACCGCAACCCATGAAAATAGCCCCGGACAAGCCTGTGTCTGAAATCCTGGCTGAACTGACAAATTCCGCGCCGGCATCGGGCTACCGGGAGCGGTCTCTCGCAATCCACGGGCTGATATGCGCGAAATGCGGAAGGGAATTCGACGGCGCCAGCAGACGCCTGCTCACCGTCCACCATAAAGACGGAAATCATAATAACAATCCACCTGACGGGTCAAACTGGGAAAACCTCTGTATTTATTGTCATGACGACGAACATAGCCGGGGACTGCTGGGTGATTATATCTCTGGAGGCAGACAATGATATCGAGAAAATATGTTTTGTTGTTGCTGATGTTTCTTCTTGCAGGGTGTGCGCAGAATATACGATATCAGGAAATCGGGGCTGCCGTCAGGATGCCTCAAATCAGTTTTGAGGCCTACTATTATGCTGAAGGGACCAATGACAGGTCGCGGGCCGTGTTCCTTAAGCAGCCTGACGTGAGCATTGAAGTAACGGTGTCTTCTCCCGCAATAAACGCAACAACCGCAACCTATGCCGAAGCGCTTCAATTTATGAACGAAACAAGGGGCTTGAGAGTAGTGGACACGTATGCCGTAACCTACAAGGACAAACCGCTCGGTTATCTCATTACATACAATCCCAATCGCATGCGCATAACCGAGATCACACAGATTGTAGTGGAACTTTACGAAGACAAAGGCAAGATATATTTTAATGCCAAGGAAAAACTTGATCCTAGTGATTAGTACCAGGAAATTTATTGCGATTTTTCTGTATGCAATACTGACGGCGGCCGCACCCGCCTCTGCCATGCAGGCAGAGTTATCAGCTGCCGAACTCTTTCCGGGGGACGCCTTTTCCCTGAAAATTTCGGGGATGGCCTCAACTGAAACGGCAACTGCGGCAATAGACGCCATACAAATACCCCTTACCGGGTGCGGCGAAGACTGTCTTATTGGCATAGGGATTATTCCGCCTCAAACACTTCCCGGCAAAATGGCAATCCAGATCCGAAACGGCAGCAGACTGACCAGGGTCAGCGTGACAGTTAAAAAACCGGCATACCCGGAGTTACATCTCAAATTGCCGGACAAAAAGGTCAGCCTCTCGCAGGAGGATATTGCGCGCGTAGTAGAAGAGGAAAAAAGGCTTAGGCCCATCTGGCAGATCACCAATGAAAAGCTATGCAAAGGGACATTTCAGATGCCATTGCCTAACCCGATCTCGACCGTTTATGGCGCAAAACGTATTTTCAATAAAAAGAATGTCAGTGTCCACAGGGGTATTGACATAAAAGGCAGATCAGGGGAAGAGGTGAAGGCCTCAAACCGGGGCAGGGTAGTACTGTCAGAGGAACTCTTTTTCGGCGGCAATACGTTAATTATAGACCATGGACTTGGTATTTATACGATTTATATGCACCTGGACAGTTTTTCGACCAGTGTTGGCAGGATGGTAGAAAAAGGTCAGATCATCGGATTAGTTGGTACCACCGGCAGGTCTACCGGCCCGCACCTTCACTTTGGGCTCAAAATACTCACATTTAATGCAAACCCTGTGTCTATTATGGGTATCTCCCTGGAATAACACTGTTCGGGCAGCTCCCTTCTCGGTTTAAAAGCATTTTTGTAGGACAGCCAATTACACCGCCTGCTATAGTGTCCTACAAAAAAAGAGCATTCTTCTGATATTTTTCCTTGCCCCAATCCTGTAAAGTTAAATCTACCAGTGGCTAATTTATTAAAAGAATCCCTATTTACAGGAGAGATGTCATGTTCGAAGGCGCTGTAGTCAAGACATCAAAGCATAAATCACTTTCTTTTGCTGCATCAGAAGGTCTCATAACGCTTGATAATTACGACGAATTAGAGCACGCAGAACTTTTGCAGGACAAGCTGCCCGAGACCGAAGATCATATTGAGGAAGACGCCGTTAATACTGAAGAGCTGGTACTTGCGGATGACAGCCGGACTGCGGCAGACAGTGGTGAATTCGACTCGATGAAGATGTACCTCAGGGCGATTGGAAAAATATCGCTGCTGACAAAAGATGAGGAAATACTGCTGGCTAAAAAAATAGAAAGCGGCAGGCAGAAAACCGCGGCCGTAGTATTTTCAGTGCCATTCGCCTTGCAAAGGCTTGTCGCAGCCGGCAACACTGTAGAAAAGGGAGAAATCCCGCTTGTTAATGTGGTGCAGCCGAGCGGAAATACTGATAATGTCGATCTTGAGGAAGCAAGAGACTTTTTCATGGCTACCGAAGAGATAAGGGGCCTGTACCGCCGAAGAAGAAAAAAGTACTCCCTGAAGAAACCGGCGCATAAAGGATTCATGGTAAGGAATGATCTTGGCGAAGCGCTCTCTATACCCTGCAGGGAAACCTATGGCACCACTCACAACAGGATAATCGAAAAAGTCATAGGACTCCGCCTTAAAGATGAATTTGTGCTGGAGCTCTACAGGGAGCTCTGCCATAACAGAGACGAAATCAGCGGGTTAATAGAAAAATTCTCTACAGACGGCAGCTTGAAGAGACTGCCGGCAGCCGCACGCAGGTCAATGGCCGAGATCGAGAAAAGGACCGGTATTGGCTATGCTGACATGAAAAAATTTGCCTCTTATTTTGATTGCATATTCGCGGAGATTGACGAAACAAAAGGAGCTGTAAGCACGGCAAATCTGAGGCTGGTTGTTAGTGTGGCAAAACGCTTCATCGGTAAAGAACTCAGTTTCCCTGATCTCGTGCAGGAAGGGAATATAGGGCTGCTCAAAGCCATAGACAAGTATGATTACCGCAGGGGTTTCAGGTTCAGCACTTACGCCATCTGGTGGATAAGACAGTCGGTAAAACGCGCCCTTGATGACAAATCGCGGATGATAAGGGTGCCTGTGACCATCCTCGAAATGACAAAGAATGTTGCAAGAGCAAAAAAAGAGATGATACAGGAATCCAACTCTGAACCTTCGCTTTATGATATATCCAGAAGGCTGAGAGTGCCCATGGGCAAGCTTGTCTCGACCCTGAAACTCACAAAGGAACCTCTCTCGCTCGAAACCCCGGTAGGAGACGATGATGGTTTTCTTAGCGACTTTATAGAAGACAGCGGGGCCTGCAGTCCTCTCGACGGTATAGTAACCAAAGACTTGCAGCGGCAGATGGAAAAGCTTCTTATGACCCTGAATCCCAAGGAAGAGCGCATATTGAGGATGAGGTTTGGAATCGGCAACGATCAGCCCTGTTCCCTCGAGGAGATAGCCCAGGAATATGATGTTACGAGAGAGCGGATACGCCAGATAGAGACAAAGGCCATAAAGAAACTGCGCGAACCTGCCGGATGTTTTGGCCTGGAACAATTTATCAGAAATTAATCGCGACAATAAGCAGATAACTGGGTTTAATAAAAAGGGGAGGCCAAAAGGCCCCCCCTTTTTATTAAACCCAGGGTCAAACAGGGAGGGCACCCTGGGTGCCCTCCTCCAGTGAATACAGGTAAAAGCTGTCGCTATCTCTAGCGTTGCTGCCCTTTTGTCTCGGCTTTTGTCGCAGCTTTCGGTGCAGCTTTTGTCGCAGCGCTCTTATTGATATTGCTGCTCTTGTTGATGTTGCCGCTCTTGAATGTGTTGGCACTCTTTACAGTGTTAGCACTCTTGAATGTATTGGCACTCTTTACGGTGTTAGCACTTTTGAACGTATTGGCGCTCTTTACAGTGTTAGCACTCTTGAATGTATTGACGCCCTTTACGGTGTTAGCACCCTTGAATGTCTGACTTCCTTTTGTTGTATCCGCACCCTTGAACGTATTGGCGCTCTTTACAGTGTTAGCACCCTTGAATGTATTGGCACCCTTGAATGTCTGACTTCCTTTTGTTGTATCCGCACCCTTGAATGTATTGGCACCCTTGAATGTCTGGCTTCCTTTTGTTGTATCCGCGCTCTTGAACGTATGGCTGCCTTTAGTGGTAGCACTGCCTTTAGTCGTAGCGCTGCCCTTTGTAGTATTGGAGCCTTTCGAATGGTCATCAAAACGCTTCTTATATCCTACCTTATCAGCCTTGACCCTATCTGCTCTTTCGCGGCGGTCTCTCTGCATGCGCTCACGGGCCTGACGCTCCCGAGACTGCCTTATTTCGGCGCGTCTTTCATTCTTGTACCAGCTCTCTCTTTCCCAGCGGCGTTCGCGGTCCCATGTCCTCCAATTAGAGTGGAATTCCCCATAACGAATCCTGTGATATGAGGGCGGCAGATACATTGCGTATGCCGGTGAAATGCCAACCACGTACGACGGGACCAAAGGCGTCCGCACAGCGACCCATGGAGCATTGTACATGCCGGAAGAAAACCATAGGCCGTGATGGTATCTGTACCATGTGCCGCCGTAGAAATAAACACCAACGGTATTAGGCACCATGTAGACAGGGGTCTCGCCGCTCGGAACAACTACCATTTCAGGCTCCTGCATTACAAGCTGAGGCGGCGGTGTGGGATCGCCTTCCGGAATATACTCTTCCGGAGGCAATTCCTGCATTGGCGCAGGGGCCGGTGCGCCGACCTGAACGTTTACATTTACTTGAGCTGCAACGTCTGCTACGGGAATAAACACCAGTGCGGCAAGAACTAAACTTACGTATGCAATGAGTTTCATGTGCATCTACCTCCAGGATTTATTTAAGCAAAAGAGATTTCATTATAAGATTAGAATATATTTTGCCCCCTTTCATGAATATACCTTAACAGATTATTGTGAACAGGCGATGAAGATATTATGAATGATTATGAACCCTGCCGTGCCAGTTACACTCTCAGGCATCACCGCCGGTTGACCTGTACCGGCGGGATGAGTGATGACACTGTCCATAAAAAACTATTCCGCTATTTTCTCATAAGCATCCCGACTTTGATCAGTCGGCATAACCTTTCAGCTGCCGCCTCAATAAGGACCTCTCCGTTAGCCATGCATTGTTCCAGCCCCATCGGCTGGGGAACTATGCTCATGAGAGCGTCGATACCCTGATCATACACATCTTCTGCGCCGTCTCCTAATCCTCCAGCAAGACATACGACTGGCACATTATGCTTTTTTGCCACACGGGCAATTCCGACCGGAGCCTTGCCATGGGCCGTCTGAAAATCTGTCAGCCCCTCGCCGGTGATGACCAGTTGGGCTGTTGCTGCCATGTCCGCGAATCCTGTAGCTTCCATGACTATCTCAACCCCCGGTCTCAGCTCGGCGTTGGTAAAGAAGAGAAGGCCTGCGCCCAACCCGCCGGCGGCCCCGGCTCCTGGGCGAACGGCCGCATCTCTGCCCGTAACTTTTTTTGCCGCTGCGGCAAAGATTTCGAGGGCCTTGTCAAGTTCGGCAACCAGCTCAGGCGTCGCGCCTTTTTGAGGGCCGTAAACGGCTGACGCTCCTCTCGGGCCGCAAAGAGGATTGTCCACATCGCATGCAACCATTATTGAGGCGCTCGCCAGCCTGGGGTCAAGTCCTGACAGATCGATACTGGCCAGATTTGCCAGTGCCGCGCCGCCGTCAGGCAGCTCTTTCTTCGCGGCATCAAAAAATTTCGCCCCGAGGGCCTTGGCTACGCCGACACCTCCGTCATTTGTAGCACTGCCGCCAATGCCTATAATCATCTTTTTCAGGCCGTGATCAAGAGCGGCCTCGATCAATTGTCCGGTGCCGTAGGTGGTGGTGATCCTGGGATCGCGCTTGTCCTTGGGCACAAGAGGCAAACCGGAGGCCGCAGCCATTTCGATGACCGCAGTCTCGCCGTCGCCCAGAATGCCCCAATGGGCAAGAACAGTATCCCCAAGAGGACCTTTTACCTTTTCCTGCAGAATTTTGCCGTTTGTGGCTGAAACGAGGGCTTCAACAGTGCCTTCACCTCCGTCCGCAACAGGCACCTTAAGTACTTCTGCATCGGGGAAAACAGCATGAACCCCCCGCTTGATGGCCTGTGCGACACCGAGTGCGGACACACTGCCTTTAAATGAATCCGGAGCTATAATAATGCGCATTTCCCTGATCCCTCCATTTGAGATTTATGTAACACCGGGATAAGTTGAGGCCAGTCTTACTTTTTGATCAATGATCTTTTACCCGGCGAAACCTACGCCTATTACGTTACCGATTTAGTCCGTGCAGGTCAAGGGCATGACCGGCCGGGGTTAGAATCGGCCGGTCAATAATTCTCAACCTTGAAATAAATGACCTCCTGATCTATACTTTTTAGTGACATTGCCGCCAGCTCAAATGGAGAGGACTGAGTCGCACTATAAATATGCGCATGGCCGGGACGAGCAAATCGTTTCCTGCCGAAAGGGGGATCAAAATGTCTAAAAAGGGGAAAACAGAGGGAATGGACCGGCGCGAGTTTATAAAGGGAGCGGCCATTGCGGGCAGCGCCCTCACATTGTCTGCGCTGATGTCGGGCGCTGTAGAGGCTAAATCAGTGGCCCCGGGGAAATGGACTTCTGAGACAGACGTACTTATTTTGGGATTCGGGGGCGCCGGCGCATGCGCGGCCATCGAGGCCCACGACGCTGGAGCAAAGGTTCTTATCATAGAGAAGCAGCCGCAAAAGACCCATTATCCGAACAGCCGGATGTCGGGAGGCATTTTCCACAGCCCTGATCCTGCTGGAGATAAAGAGGCCCTGAAATCATATGCAAAAGCGATGTTCAGCGGAGAGAACCTCCCGTGGATGCTCGAGGGAGAACAGCCTGATGTGTCCGACGGGCTTGCCCAGGCCTGGGCTGATATGTCGCCCCAGAATATTACCTTTTTAAAGAAGCTCGATCCTGAGTTCAGGGGAGTACCTATGTCCCGTTTTTCGGGCGCGGCCTTTCCGAATTTCCCCGGTGCAAAAGAGAGCAAATATCTCGTATACGGCAGTTCTTACACCGACCGGGCCAGCTTTGATATCCCTACAAAGGATTTACCGAAATCGCAAAAGATGAATGGCGAGGCCTTTTTCACCGCCCTGAGAGGCGGAGTAGAGCAGAGAGGCATCAAGATAATGTACGAAACCGCTGCCCGACAGCTCATCACCAATGATGCTGGTGAAGTGATTGGCGCAGTTGCAGAGCAAAAAGGCGGCAAAAAGATATCGGTAAAGGCGAAAAAAGCGGTCATTATTACAACCGGCGGGTATGAATACAACAAGGAGATGCGTCGCGCATTCCTTGAAGGCCCTGGAGTGGAAGGCTGGGCGTTTTACGGCACTCCGGAAAATACCGGCGATGGAATCGAGATGGCGATTAAAGTCGGCGCACAGCTCGCAAAAGTCGGGAAGGCGGCATCCAGGATCATAGCTGCTGTTCCGATACGTCACAACGGACTCAAGATGGGCCTGATTACTGATTCCGTCGGCGGACCGCGGTCGATAGTCGTTGATAATTTCGGCAAGCGTTATGCCGCGGAAACACTCGTGACAACCGATCCGAGCAGGTATTTCTTTTACAAAGAAGCCATCAAATTCGACATTACCAAGCTCCTTTACCCGCGCTGTCCGAGCTGGATGATCTTCGATGAGACTTTCAGATCAACCAGAACGATCACAAGCCTCGGAATTTCGACGGCCGGGTTTGGCATGGTCCCATGGACAAAGGACAATATGGATGCCATCAACAGGGGCTGGATACTCAAGGGCAACACCATTGAGGAAGTTGCGGCCAAAATAAAAGACCACGCGGAAAACCGGAAGCTCATGGACCCTGCTGCCCTGGCAAAGACCATAGAAAAGTTCAATGAGGCATGCAAACAGGGAAAAGACGAAGAATTCGAGAGAAAGCCCGCGTCACTAGGTCCGATTGACACCCCGCCGTATTATGCCCTGCCGCTTTATGCCGGAGGTCCGAACACCAAGGGCGGCATAGCCTGCAATGCCAAGCGTGAGGTCCTTGACTGGCGCAACATGCCCATCCCGCGGCTTTACACTGCCGGAGAGATTTCATCGGTTCTGAAATTCGTATACCAGGGCGGTGGGAACCTTACCGAGTGCATCGTAATGGGCAGAATAGCCGGCAAAAACGCGGCAGCACAAAAACCCATGAAATAATTCAAGATCTTACAAAAAGGGGTGCTGCTTAAATGCGGCGCCCCTTTCTGTCACAGGAGGCAGACCAATGCGGTTTAGATTTAACCATGTGAGTTTCAGTAAATATCTTACCTTTGCAGTTGCGGCAGGGGTCGCGCTTTTTGTAGCTTTTGGCAATTCTTCCATGCTATCTGCTGACAGCGCCAAACTGCTTGCTGACCGGCATAAGGCCGCCGGGATAGAATGCAATTCCTGCCACAAGGAGACACCGCCAAAAGAAGCAGTCAAGACAGAAGTCTGCACAGGCTGCCATGGGGATTATGATGCCCTTGCAAAGCGCTCGGAAAAGGTCGAACCAAACCCCCATGAATCGCACGAAGGCAAGATCGAGTGCGGCATGTGTCATCACTCTCACAGGGTATCTGACAATTATTGCAGCCGCTGCCACGCGTTCGGCTTTAAGGTGCCCTGAGCGGGAGATTTGCGGGCGTGACGGCATGATACGATTCGCCAGTCTGGCTGAATCTTCAAAAACAGAAAGGAGTTTAAAATGTCATCAAAGAAAAAGAGCGAAGGAATGGACCGGCGTGAGTTTATAAAGGGTGCTGCCCTTGCCGGAGCCGGCGCGCTGACCCTGTCAGGGCTTTTGACAGGTGAATCGGAAGCAAAAGAAGGTGCGCCGAGGAAATGGACCGTTGAGGCTGATGTAATCATAGTAGGTTTTGGAGGCGCTGGTGCGTGCGCTGCCATCGAAGCCCATGACGCGGGAGCAAAGGTGCTCATCCTCGAAAAACAGCCGGAGAAGACGCACTATTCCAATACCCGTATGTCGGGAGGTATCTTTCATAGCCCTGATCCAACAGGTGACCGCGCAGCCCTTAAGGAGTATGCCAAGGCAATGTTCAGCGGCGAGAACCTGCCCTGGAAGCTTGAAGGGGAAGAGCCTGAGGTCTCTGATGAGCTTGCCGATGCATGGGCCGAATATTCGCCGAAAAATATAGAATTCATGAGAAAAGTTGATCCTGACTTCAATGCGGCGGCCCGCGGCAGCGCAGCCTTCCCGAATTTCCCGGGGGCAAAGGCGTCAAAGTATGCGAGTGTGCGCAGCACCTATACCGGCAAAATGAGTTATGAGTATCCGACTAAAGACCTGCCGAAAAAAGAGAAGATGGCGGGAGAGGCCTTCTTCACCTGTCTTAAGACCGGCATAGAAAAAAGAAAGATCAAGGTCATGTATGAAACACCCGCAAAGAACCTTGTAGTCGGAAAAGGTAAAGAGATTATCGGTGTTGTGGCCCAGAGCGGCAAATCAGAGATAACATGCAAGGCAAAAAAAGCGGTGATACTGACCTGCGGCGGCTATGAGTACAACATGGCCATGCGCAAGGCGTTCCTTGAAGGCCCTGGAGTTGAGGGCTGGGCGTTTTACGGAAGTCCTGACAATACCGGCGACGGTATAGAGATGGGCATGGCTGTCGGAGCCGGACTGATGAAGGCGGGCAAAGCCGCAGCCAGGATCATTACCGCAGTGCCGATCAGACACCACGGCATGAAGATGGGCGTAATAACCGATTCCGTTGGCAGCCCGAATTCCATTGTAGTCGACTCCTACGGCGAACGCTACGCTGCAGAGTCTCTGATAACAGACGACCCCAGCCGCTATTTCTTTTATAAAGAGGCCCTTAAATTCGACATCACAAAGCTCCTCTACCCGAGGGTGCCGAGCTGGATGATCTTTGATGAGACCATGCGCGCAAAGACTACGGTGACCTACATGGCGATCTCGACTGTCGGCTACGGGTTCGTTCCCTGGACAAAAGACAATCTGGATGCGATCAAGCGCGGCTGGATACTTAAAGGTGACACCCTGGAAGAACTGGCCGCCAAGATCAAAGCATTCTCGGAGAACCGTAATCTCATGGACCCGAGCAAACTATCGGCGACTGTAGGACGTTTTAACGAATTCTGCAAAAAGGGCAAGGACGAAGATTTCGCGAGAAAGGCATCATCACTCGCCCCGATAGACAAGCCGCCCTATTACGCCCTGCCGCTCTATCCGGGAGGACCGAATACAAAAGGCGGTCTCGCGGCCAATGCAAAAAGGGAAGTTCTGGACTGGAAGCTCAATCCTATCCCGCGGCTTTATACTGCAGGAGAGATTTCGTCTGCCCTGAAGTTCGTTTACCAGGGCGGCGGAAATCTGACGGAATGCATCGTATTCGGCAGGATAGCAGGAATAAACGCGGCAGCATTAAAACCCTGGAAATAATATAAGCAGAAGCACAAAAAAAGGGCCAGGTTTTTACCTGGCCCTTTTTCTTATTTGATCCGGCGGCTACCTACTTTCCCATGACCTCTCGGTCATAGTATCATCAGCCATGGAGGACTTTACTTCCGTGTTCGGAATGGGAACGGGTGTTGCCCCTCCGGTTAAACCACCGGAAACTTTAATTCATCTTGGTTTATTAATATACCACAATAAAATTAATATTGCAAGCAAAAAATTGACAAAAGGGGGAGAGAAGGGGAAATAAATGGTCAAGGCGCACGGTCTATTAGTACTGGTAAGCTGAACACATTACTGCGCTTACACCTCCAGCCTATCGACGTGGTGGTCTACCACGG
>CAIJNL010000016.1 GCA_903822005.1 uncultured Nitrospiraceae bacterium | reverse complement strand
TCAAGGGAAGAAGCTACAGACTGAAAGGGAAAATTGAGGTCAAAAACGTTGACTTAAAAATAAGGAAGCAATAATATACTAACAATGGTGGTCTCCATTACCTGGGATTGAACTGGTACCAAATACCTGGGACGTGACACCTGCCAGCGTTTGCGTGCCTCATCAGCCCAAATGCGGTCAATTTCAGGGTCAGGCTTATCAAGTTGCAGTAATATACTATCCACAAGTTTAACCTTATCAACATCCGGTAACGCCTTGATCTTCTCTGCAAGTTCGGAAGTCGCTGTTTTCATAAAAACCTCCTGTTCACACCTTTCTGCATTGCAATCGTTGTTTTATTATATCACCTCAGTTCAATATAAATCCTGAATTTAGCCCCTCTCTCCTTGACTAATCGCCCCTTTTTGCAATAAATTATATGTCTATGAGAAAACCGGTAATAGCAGCAAACTGGAAGATGAACAAGAAGGTGGACGACGCGCAGGCATTCCTTGACCAGTTCATCCCACTGGTATGGAATGAAAAGGAAATCGATATCGTAATCGCGCCTCCGTTTACGGTACTTCACACGGTCGCGAATCTGTTGAAAATAACCAGCGTAAGCCTTGCTGCCCAGAACATGTATTTTGAGGAAAAAGGAGCCTTTACTGGCGAGATCTCACCGGCCATGCTTACGGATATCGGCTGCACTCATGTCATATTGGGACATTCAGAGAGACGGGCCATATTCGGAGAATCCGACGAGCTTATTAACAGGAAGATTGGCGCTGCCCGGAATTTTGGACTTGAGGTCATCTTCTGCATAGGAGAGACTCTTGCCGAGAGAGAGGCAGGCAAAACTTTTGATGTATTGAAGAAACAGATCCAGGCGGGCCTGAAGGAAATTCCGCATAATGGAATCATTGTGGCCTATGAGCCTGTCTGGGCAATCGGCACCGGCAAGACAGCGACTACGGCCGAGGCCCAGGAGGCCCACGAATTCGTACGCGCCAGACTGGCAGACCTTTATGGCAAGGCGGCAGACGAAACCCGCATCCTTTACGGCGGCAGCGTGACCCCCGAAAGCATCGACACTCTCATGGCCTGCCCCGACGTCGACGGCGCGCTCGTCGGAGGCGCAAGCCTCAAGGCAGACAGCTTCGCGAGAATCGTCAAGTATAATAAATAAAACAGAAGGCCCGGTTGCGGGCAATAGGAGGCAGTAGTGACAATCTTTTTACTTATAATTCATGTGCTCGTATGCTTTTTCCTGATATGCATCGTTCTTCTCCAGAGCGGCAAAGGCGCGGAGATGGGCGCGGCATTCGGCGGATCGAGCCAGACTCTTTTTGGCAGCAGGGGAGCGGCGACTTTTTTAAATAAGCTGACCACAGTGGCGGCAGTTCTCTTCATGCTGACCTCGCTGTTTCTGACCATGGCTCAGAGCAAGGCTTCTTCGTCGATTATAAAGAACATACCGTCCGAGCAGGGTACGGCGGCGCCGCAGCAGCTTCCGGCACAGCCGCTTTCCCAGCAGCCCGCAGCAAAATAACGATTAAATGGATTAACGGGTAAAGGGGTTTATGCGCGAAAGATTTATAAACCTTTTTTACCCGTTCAATCAGCAGCAACCCGGTCTATCAATCCATAAGCATATCCGCAAGTCAGCTTATATCATTTTATTTTCATTGATTCTTCTCATGCTTGCCGGATGCGCCAAAGAACCTGAGGTCAAATATCCGAATGCCATAACCATAGCTTTCGGCGCTGACGCAAAGCGGCTTCTGCCTATGCTCGCCTCCGATTCGGCCTCAGGCCAGATCAGCGGCTATATCTTTAACGGCCTCACCAAAT
The DNA here is from genome assembly GCA_903822005.1 of uncultured Nitrospiraceae bacterium. Classification (GTDB taxonomy): domain Bacteria; phylum Nitrospirota; class Thermodesulfovibrionia; order Thermodesulfovibrionales; family Dissulfurispiraceae; genus Fen-1308. The sequence goes on along the minus strand of CAIJNL010000016.1, from coordinate 123,350 downwards.
ACGACAAAAACATCAGGACTATCGGCGATCTTGCTGAGTCATGGGACATACGCGACAACGGGCTCACCATCATCTTTCACCTGCGGAAGGGCGTTAAATGGCATGACGGCGAAGAGTTCACCTCTGCGGATGTGCTTTTCACCTATCAAACCCTGATAAACCCCAAGGTTCCGACGCCCTACAGCAGTAATTACGGTCCGGTAAAGGATGTCGAGACCCCGAACAAATATACGGTGCGCGTGACTTATAAGGAGCCTTATGCGCCCGCTCTCGAATCCTGGGGCATGGGAATAATCCCTAAACACATATTTGAGGGCAAAGACCTTGCGTCCGATGCCGTGAGCCGCAACCCGATCGGCACCGGGCCGTACCGGCTGAAAGAGTGGGTCACGGGACAGAAGATTGTGCTGGATGCCTTTGACAACTATTTCGAAGGCAGGCCGAAGATAGACCGTATAATTGCCAGGATCATCCCCGACCCGGCCACAACATTCCTTGAACTGAAATTCGGCGGCATTGATTTTTCATCTGTGACGCCGGCGCAGTACAAGCTGCAGGTAGACCGCTCCGACTTCTTCAACAAGTATTTCCAGAAATTCCGTTATCCCTCATTCGGATATACTTATCTCGGCTTCAATCTCCTGCACCCGCTATTCGCTGACAAGACGGTCCGTCGGGCAATCGGTCATGCCATCAACAAGAAGGAAATAATAGCGGGAGTGCTTCTTGGCTATGGAGCTCCCTGTACAGGTCCCTTCCCTCCCGAATCCTGGGCCTATAACAGCGATGTGGCTGATATAGATTTCAACCCGGCCCGGGCGTCCGAAATCCTGTCTTCCATCGGTTGGGTGAAGAACCAGCATGGTCTGTTGGAAAAAGGTGGCCGGACCTTCTCATTTACCGTCATTACTAATCAGGGCAATGAAGCCCGCCTAAAAGCGGCCCAGATAATGAAGGAACAATTGAGACGTGTCGGCATAGAGATGAAGATCAAGGTGCTCGAATGGCAGGCCATGCTTCATGAGTTCATCCATAAAAAGAGGTTTGAGGCAGTGCTCATGGGCTGGGGCCTCTCGCGCGATCCCGACCTCTTTGACATCTGGCATTCGTCCAAGACGAAGGAAGGTGAATTCAACTTCATATCCTACAACAATGCCGAGGTCGACCGGCTGCTTATTGCCGGTAGGCAGACCTTTGATATCGGGAAGAGGAAACAGATTTACCGGCGCATTCACCAGATACTCTCGGAAGAGCAGCCGACCATATTTTTGTATGTCCCGGACGCCCTAACACTGATACATAAAAGGTTCCGCGGCATAGAAAAAGCGCCCCTCGGGATAACCTATGACTTCATCCGCTGGTATGTGCCGAAGGACAGCGGCGAATGGTATCGTTGACTTCTTGCTGCCGTAATGCTGCATATATTTTCAGCAGCCTTGATTTTGCTCTTGACAACTTTGGCCGTCTGTGTTAATAATTGATACTAGTGTTTCGCAGAGATCTCTTTTTTTGGCACTATTTCAGACGTGGAAGGAGGTGACTCAATAATGACAAAGGTATTGGCAATCGTTCTTTCACTCATGCTGCTCGTAGTATTCGCAGTTGGTTGCAAGAAGGCTGAGACTCCTGCTCCTGCTCCTGCTCCTGCAGCAGCTCCGGCAGCTCCGGCAGCTCCGGCTCCTGAGAAGGCAGCTGAGAAGGCTCCTGAGAAGAAGGCTGAGGCTCCGAAGAAATAACATGGCCTTACGGCTGAAGAACACCATGAGGGACAGCAATGCCTCTCATGGTGTTGCTTTTTTTCGTACACCGATGATATCATAAAGCAGTTAATTTTCCGCGACGCAAATGTTCGAGAGTGGGCCATCCCACTCTTTTGTTTTATGGAAACTTTGAAAATGATAGACGCACAGGAAATAAAGGATAAGGTCCAGGAGCTTGCGGCCAATGTGGCCGAAGACGAGCAGGTTGAGCTTGTCAGCATATCCATACTTGGCGCGGGCAGAAAGAAACTCGTAAAGGTCATTATTGACAAGGAAGGCGGGGTCAGTATCAGCGACTGCGAACGCATGAGCAGGGGCCTCGAGACGCTGCTTGATGTTGAGGATATCTTCCCTATGGCTTATATGCTGGAGGTCTCTTCACCGGGGCTTGACAGGCCGCTCATGCAGATGAGGGACTTTGAGAGGAGTATCGGCAAGCTGGCAAAGGTGATCACATGCGAGAAAGTGGGCAACGATACAATTTTTATCGGCAGAATTATTGATACAGGCGACAACTGGATAAGGCTGCGTTTTGAGGAGAAGCCGCTCAAGGGACGCATGCCGAAAAAAAAGCCGGATGAGGAGCACAATGATGTCTTCATTCCTTTTGAAAAGATTTCCAGGGCAAGACTCGAAATAGAGCAATAAGGGGTATCGATATGTCAAAAGAACTCTGCTTGGTAATAGACCAGATTGGAAGAGAAAAAGGCATCTCTCGCGAGACGATCGTGAGACTGCTTGAAGCAGCGCTGCTTTCGGCAGCCAGAAAAAGATTCACCACCAAACCGAATATAAACCTGCGGATTGACCTGAAGACTTGCGACATACAGGTTTTTGAAGTCAAGATCATTGTTGAAACAGTGGCCAGTCCCCAGGAAGAGATATCCGTCTCAGATGCAAAGGTACAATTCCCGGACAGGGCGCTTGGGGAAAGCGTTGAAATCCCGGTCCAGCTGCAGGACTTCGGGCGCATAGCTGCGCAGACCGCAAAGCAGGTCCTCTTTCAGAAAGTGAGAGAGGCGGAACGGGACATTATATTTGAGGAATACAAGGACAAGATGGGCCAGATTATCAGCGGCACCATCATCAGAAAAGAAAAGGGATTTTATTTTGTAGCGCTTGGAAAAGCCGAGGCAGTGCTCCCGCAGAGGGAAACCCTGCCGAGTGAAACGCTGAAGCGCGGCGACATAGTAAAGGCCTTTCTCTCCGACGTCAAGCAGACATCAAAAGGCCCGGTCATTGTCCTTTCGAGAAACGACCCGAGATTTATTGCCGGCCTCTTCAGGATGGAGGTGCCGGAGATCCACGACGGTATCGTCATAATCAAGGACATCGCAAGAGAACCCGGAGAACGTACAAAGATAGCGGTCGCGTCAAAAGACAGCTCGGTGGACCCGGTGGGGGCCTGCGTGGGCATGAAGGGAACGCGCGTGCAGTCAATAGTAAGGGAAGTGCGCGGGGAGCGGATCGATATTATCCCGTGGAACGAAGATCCGCGCATTTTTATCGCGCGGGCGCTTACCCCTGCGAGTGTAGACCGGGTGGGCATCAACGAAACCGGCGCTGAAAAGAGCGCCATGGTCATTGCGGACGACCAGCAGCTGTCTCTGGCTATCGGCAAAAGGGGCGTAAATATCAAGCTCGCCTCCAAGCTCACCGGCTGGGAGATCGATATACTCAGCGAATCCGAATATTCAAAGCTGAAGCTCGAAGAGGCAGACAAGGCCTTTGACGATACCCTGAAAAAAGAACCCGGAAAGATCGGGGAAAAAATCTGATCACGAATTGGTGACGGTATTGCCTTTCCGTGATTAGCAAAAGAAGATTCTCTCTTCTCCATTTGCTAATAAGTTAAATGGTCGCACAGCAATGAATGCGGGGTGCAGTATGGACCTTCTCTCACCAATCCAGTATATCAAGGGCGTCGGTCCCCGAAGGGCATTTCTGCTCCAAAAGCTGGGGATAGAGACCTTAAAAGACGCCCTGTTTTACCTGCCTGTCCGCTATGAAGACCGCAAGGCAATAAAAAAAATCATCAACCTCTCTTTTGGTGAAGTCCAGACAGTAAGCGGCAGGGTATTAAAGACCGAAGTCCATCCTGCCAGCCCCAGAAGGCCCCGCCTGAAGCTCCTATCGGTAGTTATCGCGGATGACAGTGGCTCGCTTACCGCAAAGTGGTTCAATCAGTCATATCTGGCCAAAATATTCAAGCCTTCTCAAAATGTCATATTTTATGGCCCGGTCAAGGTCGGCTTTCGGGGCAACGGGTTCGAAATGATGAACCCTGAATTCGAAATAATCGACGATGAGGATGAGGATACCGACTTTCTCAGCACCGGAAGGATTGTTCCGGTATACGGCCTGACAGAGGGCCTGAGCCAGAGACAGTTGCGCACAATCATCAATTCCTGCCTGAAAAACGCCCTGCCCCACATTTCGGACCCTATGCCGGCGGAAATCATAGCCAGGCTCGGACTTCCCGGCCTGAAAGAGAGCATAGAAGCGGTGCATTTCCCGCCTCCTGAAATGGCCCTTGCGGACCTGAACAGCGGTACAAGCCCCGTACATCAAAGGCTCTCTTTTGACGAACTATTTGCGCTCCAACTTGGCCTGGCAGCCCTGAAAAACAGGGAAACCGCCCAAAAAGGCATCTCTTTTGGACCAACAGGTAAACTTACCGGGCAATTGCTCGAAAGGCTGCCTTTTAAGCTTACAGACGCCCAGAAGAGGGTAATTGAAGACATCATGAAGGACATGAAGGCCCCGGCGCCTATGAGCAGGCTTATTCAGGGCGATGTCGGCTCCGGCAAGACCATAGTGGCCTTTGTTGCAATGCTTGCGGCGGTTGAGAGCGGTTATCAGGCAGCTATTATGGCCCCTACCGAAATACTGGCAGAGCAGCACTATCTGAATATCCAGGGAATGGCCGATTTCCTGGGTTTGAAGATACAGTTGCTGACAGGCAGCAAGAAGGAGAAGGAATACGCGGCCATTGCATCCGGCGAGGCCGACATTATTGTAGGAACGCATGCCCTTATACAGGAGGCAGTCTCTTTCAAAAAACTCGGGCTGATAGTGATCGACGAACAGCACAGGTTCGGGGTCATGCAGAGGGCCGCGCTGCGGAAGAAAGGCATGAATCCAGACACAATTATTATGACGGCCACCCCGATACCGCGCACCCTTGCCATGACTCTTTATGGCGACCTCGATTATTCCCTTATTGACGAACTGCCCCCGAACAGGAAGCCGGTGGATACAAAAGTGGTCCGCGAAAGCCAGAAGGATTCGGTGTACGAGATGATCAGCCGCGAAACCTCGGCGGGCAGGCAGGTGTATGTCGTATATCCTCTTATAGAAGAGTCCGAAAAGATAAGCCTGAAAGACGCTATTACCGGCGCCGAGGCCCTCAAGAAAAAATTTCCGGAACTTAAAACAGGCCTTATTCATGGCCGGCTGACATCCGCCGCCAGGGAAGAGATCATGCGCGATTTCAAGCGCGGCGAGATGAACATACTCGTATCAACAACCGTCATAGAAGTGGGAGTGGATGTGCCGAACGCGACCCTTATGCTGATAATCCATGCGGAACGCTTCGGGCTGCCGCAGCTCCACCAGCTGAGGGGAAGGGTCGGACGCGGAGCTGAGCGCTCATACTGCGTTCTGATGAATTACGGCGGTTCCATTGATGCGAGAAAGAGGCTTGATATAATGGCGAAAACGAATGACGGTTTCAGAATCGCTGAAGAGGACCTGAATATCAGGGGGCCCGGCGAATTCTTCGGCACAAGGCAATCCGGACTGCCTGACCTGAAAGCAGCCAACCTTCTGCGTGATTATAAGCTGATCGAAACAGCAAGAAAAGAGGCCTTTGCCCTTATCGACAAGGACCCTTCCCTTTCCGGTCATGCCAAACTGCGAAGAGCGCTTGAAGATTTCTGGGGCAAGAAAATCGAGATCTTCAAGACAGCATGACATGTCAGGGTTGAGAAATTATTGCCTCGGGCATTACAATTAAAGACTAAGGGACGGTATATGTACGCAAAGATAAAAAACGACTTCGAAGAGGGTACAAACAAAATAAAATGGTTCGCCCGGCTGCTTTCGGACAGGGTGAAGATAGAGCTGGCTGTTTTCAGGCTCACCTATCAGTCGGAAGAACTGAAGAAAAAGCGCAATACCCTGCTGATGAAAATCGGCGAAGAGGTCTATCTGATGAGAAAGAGCGAAAAGGGCATCCATGCCAACAGGGAGATACTCGACGCGCTGAAAGAAATTGAGGGGCTTGATCCGACAATAAAAGAGACAGACGAGAAGGTCTCTGAGATCAGCAGGGCTTGATGGCAGGTTATTTGGCGGTCTCGGTCATACTCGGCCTGATAATCGGCTCGTTCCTTAATGTCTGCATATTCCGCATCCCGCGCAATTATTCTATAATCAGTCCGGGCTCTTCCTGCACGGCATGCAAGACCCCTATTCAGCCATGGGACAACATCCCGATTATCAGCTATATAATCCTGGCCGGCAAGTGCAGGCAGTGCGGCGAAAAAATATCCCTGATATATCCCGCGGTCGAACTGCTTAACGGGCTTCTGTACGCGTGCGTCTATCTGACCTATGGACCGGGGTGGCACCTGCCCCTGCTGTTTCTTTTCGTTTCGGCCATGATAGTGATAACCTTTATAGATCTTGAATTCCAGATTATCCCTGATGTCATAACCCTGCCCTGCATTGTGCTCGGTCTTGTTGCCGCGCAGTTTTATGTGGCAGACCCATTCTCTGCGCATTCGGTCCTGGGCTTTCTTAATTCGCTTATCGGCTGCCTGTCAGGCGGAGTGATCTTCTGGCTCATTGTAATCCTGAGCCGGGGAGGCATGGGCGGGGGTGATGTGAAGATGATGGCGATGGTCGGCGCTTTTACCGGCTGGAAGGGCGTTTTCCTCACAACCCTGATCGGAAGCGTTGCAGGATCGCTGATCGGCATAGGCCTTATGGTTTTTACCGGCGCCGGAAGAAAGACGAAAGTCCCCTTCGGCCCGTTTCTCGCCCTCGGCTCTCTTATTACGATCTTCCTCGGCAATCTGATTTTTAATTGGTTTTTTCCGTATCCAATCGGTTAAAATAACAGGTTGTTTGAGTTAATTGGGTCATCGTCCTGCTCGTTACCACTCTTTCATATTTCGCTATGATCGAACAAAAACAGTAAAGGCCGGATATCTTATCAAAACTTTATAGCGATCATGAAGAGGTAGAAAATGAAAAGAGAAGACTTAAGAAATATCGCGATCATAGCCCATGTTGACCATGGCAAGACCACCCTCGTGGACGGCATGCTGCACCAGGCCGGCATCTTCAGGGCCAACCAGCAGGTACAGGAGCGGGTCATGGACTCAAATGACCTGGAACGGGAAAGAGGCATCACTATCCTGGCCAAAAATACCGCGGTGGAATACAAGGGCGTAAAGATTAACATAGTGGACACGCCCGGCCATGCCGACTTCGGCGGAGAGGTCGAACGGATACTCAAGATGGTTGACGGCGTCCTGCTTATGGTCGATGCCTCTGAAGGCCCTCTGCCCCAGACACGCTTCGTACTCAACAAGGCGCTGGAACTGAAACTCAGGCCTATACTCGTCATCAACAAGATAGACAGGCCCGACGCGCGCATACAGGAGGTTCTGAATGAGGTTTACGACCTTTTCATAGATCTCGACGCAGGTGAAAAACAGATCGACTTCCCTATCGTTTACACAAACGCCAAGAAGGGCACTTCAACTATGGACCTGGCTGTCGAAGGCCAGAATCTGCAGCCGCTCTTCGATCTTATCCTGAGCACGATCCCGGCCCCTGAGGGCGACCCTGATGATATCCTGCAGCTCCTGGTAACGAACATCGATTACAACGACTATGTGGGCCGCCTCGCCATCGGCAAGATTTTTTCGGGCACTGTCAGGACCGGCGACCAGGTGGCTATGGTAACGCATGACCAGAAAACGATAAAAACAAAAATAACCTCCATTTATACTTTCCAGGGGCTTGACCGCGTAGACGCTACCGAAATAGCGGTGGGCGATATCGTGGCCCTTGCAGGACTCGAAGGGATCAATATCGGCGACACTATAACGGACGCCGAAAACCCCAGGCCGCTGCCGCGTATCACGGTTGACGAGCCCACGATCTCCATGGTCTTTTCGATCAATACCTCTCCCTTCTCGGGCAGGGAAGGCAAATATGTGACGTCCCGCAACCTGCGCGAACGTCTCGAAAAAGAGCTGCTCTACAACGTAGCGCTGCGCATAGATTTCTCGGGCACCGACTCCTTTACCGTAATGGGCCGGGGCGAACTCCAGCTCGCCATCCTTATCGAAATCATGCGGCGCGAAGGATACGAACTTTCGGTTTCGATGCCCGAAACAATAACTAAAGAGATAGACGGCAAGGTACACGAACCTATGGAAATACTTGTCATCGATGTGCCGGAAGAGTTCGTGGGTGTCGTGACCCAGCAGATCGGTATGCGCAAAGGCAGGATGCAGAAGATGCAGAACAACGGCCACGGCAGGGTAAGGCTCGAATTCAGGATCCCCTCCCGCGGACTGATAGGCTTCAGGTCCCAGTTTCTCACGGACACAAAGGGTACCGGCCTTCTGAACCACCTTTTCGACGGATATGAGCCGTGGCACGGCGCCATGTCAAAGCGCCAGACCGGAGCGCTGGTTGCCGACCGTGGAGGCGTCTCGACAACATACGCCCTCTTTCACCTTCAGCCCCGCGGCACACTCTTCATCCGCGAAAACACAGCGGTGTACGAGGGCATGCTGATAGGAGAAAACGCCCGCGAGGCCGACCTCGACGTGAATGTGACAAAAGAAAAGAAGCTTACGAACATGCGCGCATCCAGCGCCGATGACATGATACAGCTTATTCCTCCGCGGCCCATGAACCTTGAACAGGCGCTTGAGTTCATAAAGGAAGACGAACTTGTAGAGATCACTCCGCAGTCTGTCAGGCTGAGGAAAAGAGTGCTGGAATTCCAAAAGAGGCCAAAAACGAAGGCATAGTCATATGAACAAAAGCGTTATCATTAAGGCAGCGGTCCTGCTGGTAATCGCAGCTATTGCGGTCCCGATAGCTGTCTGCTTTTTTTACCCGGACGTAGCCGGACTAAAAAAACAGAATCCCCAAAAAACCTCTTTTATGGAATACCGGGAAGAACAGTGGAAGGAACAACACAAGAAAATAACGATCCGTCAGCAATGGGTCCCGATCTCCCGCATTTCAGACTATATGACCAAAGCCGTTATCATTGCCGAGGATGACAAGTTCTGGCAGCACAGGGGTTTCGATTTTCAGGCAATGGAAAAATCCCTCGAAAAAGATATCAAGGAAAAGAAATTCAAGTTCGGCGGCAGCACAATCAGCCAGCAGCTCGCCAAAAACCTCTTTCTGTCGCCCTCAAAGAATCCGCTGAGAAAAATCAGGGAAGCCATACTTACATGGAGACTTGAACAGAACCTTTCCAAGCGGCGGATTCTCGAGCTCTACCTGAATGTGGCTGAGTGGGGCGAGGGGATTTTCGGGGTCGAGGCTGCTTCGCATCATTACTTCGGCAAACCGGCGGCGGACCTGACCGCGATGGAGGCGGCACGCCTTGCTACTGTGCTTCCCAATCCCAGGCGATACAACGCCGTCGGAAATTCGGACTACATAACTGCGCGTTCACGCTTCATCTATGAGATAATGATAAAAAGAGGCATTGTCGTTGAAGAATACGAGGACATAATGAAAAGCCCCTCCAGTGATGACGAAGGCGGGCAAAGAGGCGCGCAGGACCAACCGTTACCTGAAGACCAGAAATAACCCAAGGGTAATGCCGATCCCCAGCAGCGCTCCGATTATGACTTCGGTATGAGTATGCACATTTACCGCAACCCTGCTCTGAGCGATAAGCGCCGCCATTACAAGTCCTATAACCGACACTACAAACATGCCTGTGATAAAGGTCATTGCAAGCCATAGCGAGAAAGCGAGCGCACTGTGGCCGCTCGGCATCCCGCCTCTCAGCGGATGCCCCCTGCTGAAACCGGCTTTGAGAATAACCACCGTGATAAGGACTATCACCACAGAAAGGAGGACTATCTCATTTGCAGGATGTTTTGCGATCAGCACCCCCGAATCAAATACCGCCTCAAGATAAGGGAAAAGTATAATATAACCTGCTATAACAGCTCCAAAAGCCGTAATAAGGACCGCGCCGGCAGATACATCTTTTGCTATGCGCGCCTTTTCACTGTATTCAGCAGAGACCATATCAACGAGGTATTCAATAGCGGTGTTTACCATCTCTGCCAAAAGAACAAGTATTACGAAGACAGAGATGATAAGGAATTCCGTGCGCGGAATGCCTAGCAGATAACTCAGCAGCAGCACCAGTACTGCGGCATAAAGATGATAGCGGAGGTGGCGTTCGTTCTTCGCCGCGAAGAGTATTCCCTCGATCGCGTTATTGGCGCTATCCGACCATCTTCTTAACGGCACCAGCCAGCTCCTTTTCCATGGCCTTCATCTTTTTTTCCTGATACCTGTTTTTTTCGTGATCGTACCCGACGAGATGCAGCAGGCCATGGATGAGAAGCAGATCGATCTCCTGCTCAAGGGTATTCCCGCGCTCCACGGCCTGGCTGGAAGCCTGTGCAGGGCTTATCACGATATCGCCGAGTTCGGGTGTATAAGCGGGGGATGGCGCGCCTTCGAGTTGTGAAAACGAGAGTACATCGGTAGTGCTGTCCCTGCCGCGATAGACCCGGTTAAGGTTTCTCATCTCCCGGTCTCCCACCAGCATCACGCCCACGCTAGCTTTCATCGGATCAAAGGAGCGTCCGGCAGCAAGATTGCGGCCTCTAACTTTACCGCCCGCGGTCAGACGGCACATTGCCGCCTGCAGCACGGCCTCAATCCTTGACAGATCTGTCTTTATCGTTCTTTGTCTGTTCCTTATTGATACTTCCATTACCCTGACTGCCTTTGCCCGTAATATTTTCTGCCTTGTGCTGCAACACCCTGATTTCAGGGTCCGGGTATTCAATCCTTCTGTGGAATATGCTTATAAGCACATGAGTAAAACGTCTCTTGATCTCGGAGATGTCCTTGAGAGTGAGTTCGCACTCGGCAATCTGGCCGTCGATGAATATCTCGTTTATGATCTTTTCGACAAGTGCCGATATCCGGGCAGGAGTGGGGTCTGTAAGCGCCCTTGCAGAAGCCTCTATTGCGTCGGCCATCATTACCAGGGCCGCAACCCTCGTGCGAGGCTTTGGACCCGGATAACGGTAGTCCTCATCATTGACAGGCGCGCGCCCGGCCTGGTCTCTGGCCTTCTGGTAGAAATATGCCATCATCCTGGTGCCATGGTGCTGCTGTATGATGTCGATTACAACCTGCGGCAGTTTGTACTGCCTGGCGAGTTCGACTCCTTCCTTCACATGAGATATGAGTATGATACTGCTCATGTGCGGGGCAAGCCTTTCGTGTTTGCTGTCTCCGCTCTGCTGGTTTTCTATGAAATATTCCGGCATCCTCATCTTCCCGATATCATGGAAGTACGAGCTTACCCTCGCAAGCAGCGGATTGGCGCCAACGCCTTCTGCGGCAGCCTCGGCAAGATTGCCCACTATGAAGCTGTGATGATAGGTCCCTGGCGCGCTTATCATCATGTTCCTCATCAGGGGCTGGTCAAGATCGAGCAGTTCGAGCAGGCTGATGTCTGTGCTGATGCCGAAGATATATTCGATCACGGGAAGGGAGATTGAGACGATGGCGATGACGAAAAAGCCTGACATGGCCGCGAACAGGAATGCGGCGGGCGCGGCTGCCGTAAATAAATTCGAAGTAAGGAGCAGTACCATGCCCGCAACCACAATGCTCACGAGGCTTACATGCAGGCCTCCCTTGATAAGCGCGGACCTTTTTTTGCAGCGCATTACGCTGAAAGCGGCGGTAAGGCTGCCGATGTAAACATATACCGCCAGATACGGGTCATGAAAAGATATTCCGGTGAGCAGACTTATGACGAGCGCGAATATAAGGGCAGTATGAAAATCGAATATAAGGGCCACAAGCATTGCCCCGACCGGTATGGGAGTGCCGAACATCGACGCAATGCTATCGGTAAAACCAAAGCCCCTGTTGAGACTCGAAGTCAGATAGTCAAATGACTTTCCGACAAGAAGCGTAGAGACCAGGAGCATGCCGAGCAGATAAACCATCTTCCGCTCATTCATAAATACCGGCTTGTACCGCCTGATGTCCTTGAAAAATATAAAGTAAAGGGTCAAGGCGATCAGCAGGCACCCCATGAAGAAACTGGGATCAACCTCATGCTGCATAATGACCGCTGAAAGCAGTCCGAGTATCAGCAGAAAGGTCATGCTCTCCGACTGGGATGAGTATTCCTTTCTCCGGGCCGTAAAAGCGGCAAGATATTCCCCGAATGTCCGGGGTTTATTCTTCTGTGTCCCGTTTTTCATATCTGTCATAGGCCTGTACTATCTTCTGCACCAGCCTGTGCCTGACAACATCCCTTTCAGAAAAATATATCATCATAATGTCATCCACATCCTTGAGTATCCGCGCGGCCTCGACAAGGCCTGAAGTCCTGCCGGCCGGCAGGTCGATCTGGGTTATGTCCCCTGTTATCACGGTTTTGGAGCCAAAACCGAGCCGGGTGAGATACATCTTCATCTGCTCGCTCGTAGTATTCTGGGCCTCGTCCAGGATGATGAACGAATCATTCAGGGTCCTTCCGCGCATGAACGCAAGCGGGGCGATTTCGACTGTGCCCCTTTCTATGAGCTTTAATGCTTTGTCAATGTCCATCATGTCGAAAAGCGCATCGTACAGCGGCCTGAGATAGGGGCTGACCTTTTCGGCTATATCACCAGGCAGAAAGCCGAGTTTTTCACCGGCCTCAACAGCAGGTCTGACAAGAACAATGCGTGACACCTGTTTTTGCATGAACGCATGTATTGCCATGGCCATAGCAAGATATGTTTTCCCTGTGCCGGCAGGACCTATACCGAAAACAATGTCTGTGTTGTGGATCGCCTCGATATACTGCCTCTGCATCTCGGTCTTTGGGATGATAAAGCGCTTTTTGGATGAAACAGGGATATTACTCGAAAAGAGCTGCTTTATGGAGACCTCTTTGCCTTCTGACACCGATTTTACGGCATAGGTTACGTCCTCAGGTTTTAACGTATATCCGTTTCTGTTGACCTCGCGTATTTCACTGATCAGCTTCTCGGCAGAATCTGCAATCCCCGCCTCTCCCTGAATCAGCAGCCTGTTTCCGCGGACGCTTATGGTAACTCCCAGCGATTCTTCAACAGACTTAAGTACTTTATCAGCTCCGCCATGGATGAAAGGATACTCCTTTTCTTCATCCAGTACCAACTCTATAGTCTTCGTAAACGCCTCCGCAATCGTTCTTTATTTGATGTTGGATATCCCGGTCTTACTTCGGCCCGGGAACAATGATGCCTTCAAGTCCCATTTCCTTAAGCTCAGAGATAATGCCCTCAGCCTCTTCTTTGGACCCGAAGGACCCAATCCTGACCCGTGAGAATATCTTGCCCCGGGAGGGTGAGTAGATCATTATATAAGACTTGTAGCCCTTTTCATCAAGCCGCTCTTTAAGCTGCCTGGCCTTCCTGGCATCCTGGAATGAGCCCACCTGAAGCGCGTAAGATTTGCCGGGGTGCTTTTTCTCTTTGGCATGAACTTTGGCCTTTCCCTTTGTTTTTCCCTTTGGCTTGGCAGGAGGAGGTTCAGCCACGATCTGCTCCGGTTTTTCTTTTGTTATTTCTGCTGCCGGGGCCTGCTTATCCTGACGCGGCGTGAAGTCTGTCCGCCTTCCTTTATTCGTGCCCTGCGGCTTGTCAGCCATTTTATCCTGAGGCTTCTGTGTGGTTTGTGCCGGCGCTGCCTCAACCTTGTTCTGACTGCCGGGCACATCCTTTTTCACTTCCTTTAACTCAACTTTTGCAGGGACAGCCGCCTCGGTTTTTTTCTGGGATTCTTCGGGTTTGGCTGCTGCTTTGTTCTGTTCAGCCGGCCTCGTCAAAGGTTCTTTCGGAATAGCATCGGGAGTCGAAGGCGGCATAACGATGGTAGGTTTCCCGGACGAGTCCAGTACTGTCTTTTCTTCTGATACTACTACCTTGTTGTCGGCCTGTACATTACGCACCATCTTTTCCGAAGAAGGCCCGCCATAACCGAGGAAATAGCCGAACGCAAAACTGAGGACCGCTATCCCGGCCATACCGCTGATCAGCGTCTTTCTGCTGACAACAACAAAAGCAGAGGACCTTTCGGTCACTTTTTTAATCATAAAATGAGCATAGCATCACCGTATGAGAAAAATCTATAACCCCTGGCTATGGCCGCACGATATGCGGACATTAATTTTTCAAGACCGCAGAAAGCGGACGCGAGCATCAAGGGGGTAGAACGCGGCAGGTGAAAATTAGTGAGCAGCCCGTCGGCTGCTATAAACTTGTGCCCCGGACAGATAAAAATGCCTGTGTGCCCTCTGAAATGCCCCTTATCCCGGCTCTCATCCGGACTATAATTTCCTCCGAGCAATCCCTCGAGCGCCCTCGTGGCTGTAGTGCCTACAGTAACGACCCTCTTTCCCGCCGCCTTGACCGCCTGTATCTCGCCAGGAAGCCGCTCTTCGACTTCAAAATATTCCGACTGCATTTCGTGGTCGCAAATCTCCGCTGCCTTTATGGGCATGAAAGTGCCTGGGCCGACATGGAGGGTGATCTTTCTTATGAGTACCCCCCTGGACGCAATTATATCGAGCAGTTCCGGAGTGAAATGGAGACCGGCGGTCGGCGCGGCTATCGACCCCGGCTTGTCGGCATACACTGTCTGATACCGCTGTCTGTCATCCTCATCGGGCATCCTCTTTATATATGGAGGCAGCGGCATCGCTCCGCAGCGCCCGAGAATTCCATGGATATCAGAAGAATCCGGTCCGATAAAGATGAGCTGACTATTGTTTCCTTCAGACAAACCTGAGTGACCGCGGGACAATTCAGCGGTAACCCCACCCCTGAAATGTACCAGCCCCTCGTATCTGCCCTTGCATAGGACGTCCCATACTCCTTTTGTACCCTCTCTTACAAGGATTATATCCGCCTTGCCGCCGGTCGTTTTTGTGCCGATAAGCCGCACGGGAAGGACTTTGGTATCATTGAGAACGAGCATATCGCCCTTCCGGAGATAGTCCGTTATGGCGCTGAAGGACTTATGCTCAATACTGCCGTCCCTGTTGAGGACAAGCAGACGTGATCCGTCCCTTTGCAGAGCAGGCCTTAAAGCTATGAGTTCAGGGGGAAGATCGAAGTCGAATTCAGCGGTCTTCATATTTCAGGAGAGCTGTCCCGGGGTAGAAATATTGGAGTATCTCCCGATAGGTCTTTCCATCTCTCGCCATCTGCAGTGCGCTCCACTGACACATGCCCACGCCATGCCCATACCCCCTGCCCTCAAAAACAAAGGAACCGTCATTTCTGGATAGTGCCGTTATCAGGGTACTGGGAAGGCGGTCCCAGCCAAGCTTTTTCCTCAGTTCTATTGCCGGCACGATAACAGGGTCAAGGGCCTTTTCGACAAGCACCCTGAACTCCTTTACCCGTCCGGAAACCGTGTATGCATCGATCTTTATATCGGCGATCCCCTTGATGCCCAGCACTTTTTCGAGTTCGGCGAGGGGTATGACCTTTTCCCACATGTAGTATGGTGAGAGTTCGCAATCGGTCTTGACCGGTTTCAGATAGGGGAGGCTTTCACTAAAGACTTCGCCTGCATCCTCAGTCATGCCGCCGCTGGTCGAGTGGTAAAACGCGACGATAGGCTTTCCCTGCCAGGTCAGTATCTCGCTCCTGGTTGCATCTACCGCCTTTGCTATCAGGGGCGAAAGATTTGCGCCCTTGTATACCTGGCTCAAAACAGTTGAAGTAAGATCATAGGGAAGGTCCTTGCCGGCATGCTCTTTCTGATATATCGCGTATGTCCTTGCCACTACAGCCTGGGCCTTTAGCGCCTCCATGTCCCAGTTTTCCCGCACCTCGGCAGATACGACTCCCTTTATGTACTCTTCTATCGGAACTTCGTTGATAATGTAAAGGGACTTCTCTCCCTTCCATACCTCTACACTGCCGGAATACTTCACCCCGCCCATCAGCACGTCCCCGGAGTTGTCGCCGAGACGCGTGAATTTATCATTTTTCTGCGGGACCTTGAAATCCTTGTTGTCCAGGAGCAGTATCCGCATTTTCATTTCGGCATTTGCATGAGTTATAAAACAAAACCCGGATGCCAGTACACCAAGCAGGGACAATAACAAGACAATCCGCGACCTTTTATTCCGGTTTCCGGCTTCCCGATGCCACTTTATATTCACTCACTTCCTCCCAATCAGCTTTCCGAACTGCACCATCTTCAGCTTTTCATTTCTTTCTTCTGCATTCGGCCGTTGAACCTCTCCATCTCCGAATAAATGCACCCGCAGTATTTCTGCCTGTAAAGACCGAGTTCCCCGGATATCCTTCGGCCTTCATTAAAGCCGTTCCTGAAATCCTCAAAGTGAAATTCAACAGAATGCTTTTCCTGCATGCGCTGACCCATCTCTTTTATGATACCAAAATCCTGATATGGGCTCACAAGGAGCGACGTGGTAAAGGCATCGGCCTTAAGCTCTTTTGCCTTAACAGCTGCTGCTTCAAGCCTCACGGAATAACAGTATTCGCAGCGTTTTCCCTCGTTGTTGACAACATTCCGCAGGAACCCGGTAAGTCCATAATAATCTGTATATTCCATTTCGAGGCCCCAAAGTTCATGAAGCCTGTGCACTGCCCCGAGTCTGTTCTGATATTCGGTGTATGGATGGATGTTCGGATTGTACCAGAGGCCAACGATATCGACACCACGTCCGAGAAGAGTCTGCACAGGATAGACGGCACAGTTGGAGCAGCAGATGTGCATCACCATTTTCATGCTTTAGCGCCTTAAAAGAGCCCTTTTGGCGCTGCCTTGCCGAGGTGCTCATACGCGCGCCTTGTGGCAAGCCTGCCCCGCGCAGTCCGCTCAATCAGGCCTTCCTGGAGAAGATAGGGCTCATAAACATCTTCAATGGTCTCTCTGTCTTCTCTCAGCGTTGCGGCAATCGCCTCTATCCCGGCGGGCCCCCCGCCGAACTTCTCGATGATCACAGTGATCAGCTGTCTGTCCACATCGTCGAGCCCGAGTTTGTCTATATCCAGTGCTTCGAGGGCCTCACGGGTTATCTTCATATCGATTGTGCCGTCCCCCCGCACCTGCGCAAAGTCTCTTATGCGCTTCAATATCCTGTTCGCGATCCTGGGCGTGCCGCGCGACCTTCGCGCAATTTCCTCCGCAGCATCATCATGCATCTCTGTGCCGAGCAGCCGTGCCGATCTGCATGCGATCTCCATAAGGTCCGGGCCGTTATAAAATTCGAGCCGGCTGATCACACCAAAGCGGTCCCTTAGAGGCGAAGTAAGGAGCCCGGTGCGGGTTGTTGCTCCAACCAGGGTAAAGCGCGGCAGGTTGAGCTTCAGAGTCCGCGCGTTCGGCCCCTGGCCTATAATGATATCGAGACTGTAGTCCTCCATCGCCGGATAAAGCACTTCCTCCACCACTCTTGACATGCGGTGTATCTCGTCAACAAAGAGAATATCGCGGTCGGACAGGTTGGTGAGTATGGCCGCAAGGTCTCCCGGCCTTTCGAGCACCGGGCCTGAAGTGGTCTTTATATTCACCTTGAGTTCATTGGCAATGATCGTGGCCAGCGTCGTTTTCCCGAGTCCGGGAGGCCCGAAAAAAAGCACATGATCGAGCGGCTCTTTTCTCATGAGGGCCGCGTCGATAAATACCTTCAGGTTTTCCTTTATCTTCGGCTGCCCGATAAATTCATCGAGCCTCCTCGGCCTGAGATTGACCTCGAACATTACCTCTTCAGGTGTGATCTCGGGTGAAATCGGCCCTATTGATCCGTCTTCTATCTTCATAAATAAATATCCGCCTGTTTATTCCTTTGTCAGATATTTTAATGTCTCTTTAAGCAAACTCTCAATGTCCCTGTTGCCGCTGCCATATGCCTTGTCCAGGGCATCCTGGGCGATGTTCTTCCTGTAACCAAGATTAACAAGCGCCGAAAGGGTGTCCTCATAAAGAAGGTCTTTCTTCTCTTTCATCGCAGGCAGTTTTTCCCTGAGTTCGAGTATGATCCTCTGCGCGGTCTTTTTGCCGAGTCCCGGCACACGGCATAGGGCTTCGACATCTTCAGAATGGACAAGACCGTAAAAGACCTCGGAAGGGATGGTCGATAATATGTTGAGGGCTATCTTCGGTCCTATGCCGGACACCCCGATGAGCGTGATGAATATCCGTTTGTCCTCTTCGGAACGGAAGCCGAAGAGCTGCAGGATGTCTTCGCGCACATGCGTATGCGTGAAAAGAAAGACCTCCGACAATTCTTCGGGAAGCGAAGAGAGTGTCGAAACCGGCACATTGACGCTGTACCCGACACCATTGACCTCAACGATAAGATGGTCCGGCCTCTTTGACAACAGCCTGCCCCTGAGTGATGCTATCATCTTGCGGCCCTCCTTCCCCTTCTTATAATGCCGGTGGATACACTGGAATACGGGCCCTGCATGTTCATGTGGCAGAGCGCTATTGCCAGGGCATCGGCCCCGTCAGGCGAAAGCTGATGCTGTATGTTCAGTATCTGACGCACCATCATCTGTACCTGCCTTTTGTCAGCCCGTCCGTACCCGACCACGGCCTGTTTGACCTCGAGCGCGCTGTATTCATGGATCGGTATGCATGCAAGAGAGGCAGCAAGCAGAACAACCCCCCTCGTATGGCCAAGACCGAAGGCGGCCTTTATCCCTTTTGCAAAGAATATCTTCTCAATAACTATTTCATCAGGCCGCAGCTCCGAGATAACATCAGACAGGGATGAGAAGAGTTCTTTCAGCCTCTCGTGAAGTGGTTTTGATGCCGCCATCACAATGCGTCCGGACGAGAGGCAGACAGGCCCGCCCATGCTTCTGCCGCCTTCGTTGTTCCGGCCTGCCGTGCAGGTCTCTTTTGCGCTGATAAGTCCGTAACCGCAGTTGACGCTTCCCGGATCGATGCCGAGGATCTTCATCAGGCCGGGGCTCAACCCCTGGATGAGGCGGCTTCCCTCGGGGATTCAAAAAGTATTTCTTCCACGATCTGGCAGATCACATGACCGAGGGTTATATGGACTTCCTGCACGCGCGGAGTGTCCTCGGAGGGCACTATGAAAGCATAGTCGCACTTGGCGGCAAACTTGGTCCCCTTAAGGCCGGTAAAGGCAATCGTCTTGAGGCCCTTCTTTTTGGCCACATCAACGGCCTTGAGAATATTCTTGGAATTGCCGCTGGTGCTGATCGCGAGGGCCAGATCTCCGGGAGCCGACAGCGTCTTGAGCTGACGCGCGAATATGTCCGAATAATCGTAATCATTGGCTATTGAGGTCAGGACAGCGATATCTGTATTGAGGGCGATGGCCGGAAGCCCGGGCCTTTCCTTCTTGAAACGGTTTACAAATTCAGCGGCAATATGTGACGCGTCACAGGCGCTGCCCCCGTTGCCAAAAAGAAAAAGCTTATTTCCCTCATTGAAAGTCTCGGCTATCATTGCAGATACTTCGCTGATGAGAGAAAGATGGGACTTAACAAATTTATCTTTGACCGCCGCGCTGTCTGAAAAGGCCTTTATTATCTTTTTTTCCATCGGATTAGTTTACAGCCGTGGCATATTACGAGTCAACCGGCGACGGGATATACGGCAGGTTTAATTGTTTTCTCCGTACCGGCGGGGCCTGCCGAAAAAATATGAGGAATAATCTATCCTGTATTCATTAGGGTCAAGTGTCTTCTTTACTGTCCGAAGATATTGCCCGTCATCGCCCCTTTTGCTCAGATCGGCCACAAACGGCTTTACCTCGTCGGAGATAACGATTACCCTCGGCCTTTTGATCAGTACGCCGTGGGGCTGCATGACAATGCCGATCTCTCCGCTGTCCAGCACTACGAGGGAACCCACGGGATATACCCCCATCATCGAAACAAAAACCTTCACCAGCACAGGGTCGAGTTCAGTACCGGACTGTTCAAGCAGGGTCTTGACGGCATAGTCAGGAGAACGCCCGCCTTCCGCATATGCCCTTGAAGATGCAAGAGCGTCATACCATTCCGCGATAGCTACTATCCTCGTGTAAAAATCCTGCGAAGGCAAATGCTGGGCCTGGGGATATCCCGAAAGATCA
This sequence comes from uncultured Nitrospiraceae bacterium, assembly GCA_903822005.1. Classification (GTDB taxonomy): domain Bacteria; phylum Nitrospirota; class Thermodesulfovibrionia; order Thermodesulfovibrionales; family Dissulfurispiraceae; genus Fen-1308. The sequence continues at coordinate 103,199 of CAIJNL010000016.1, read as the reverse complement.
TATCGCAGATGGTGCTCGAAAGCGACAATGGCCGCCCTCATCAGCATCTCATCAACATTCTTTAGCCCGAACAGGGTACGGAAACCCTGGATGGTATGCTGCTCCATTGCCCGCCAATCCTCATCACTGTACGCGCCCTTTTTCTCAAGGACCTCTGCCGGCACAAAAGGGAGGCAAATATCATACAAAAGAGCCACCTGCCCAAGCTCGGCCAGCTCATTTTTGGAGAGGCCGAGGCGATGACCCAATTTTACCGAAAGAATACAGACATTTACCGGGTGCCGGTCGGCATACTGGTGCCTGTTGTTGTTAAGGGCCATGCCGAGAAGCAACGGCTCGTCGTCCTCGACCATGTCTATCGCATACTGAACAAGCCTCCTGAGCCTCTTCATTTTGATATCTTCACCCGAAGCAAACCTTCGCGGCATGTCGGCAATCAGGGAAGCTATGTTGTCATACAGCCCCATGACCCGGTCCCTGACCCCGAAATCGCCTCCGGATGGAGCTGTTTCCTTATGCTCAGTATTCATGTTCAATCTTCCTTATGGCCTCGCTTACGCTATGCTGCAAAAATTCGCTTCCCCTGTACTCTATCATGCGGAGAAACGGCAAAAAAGCGCTGTTTTTATGCATTCCCGCACAATGGGCTATGGCAGCCCTGCTTTCCTCATTTGCCGCGCGTTTGAAAAAAGTCTTCTTAAGCAGCATGTTTCCAAGCAGCCTCACAACATCCGCATCTTCATAACTTAGCAACGCGCAGTAAAACTCCCGTTTTTCGGCATAGTCCCTGTCCCGGAATGCCCTGTCGGTCACCTTTTCGAGAAGCAGTCTCTTTGCCAATACGGCTTCGAGTCTGGACAGAGAACCAAGCGCAAATTGCCTGACCGAAATGTCCGGATCGTCCAGGGCGTTCCTGATAAGGTCAAACGCCTCATTCCCTCCAAGCTGGGCCATCGCCTTGATGGCCTCCCTGCGCACCCTTCCGTCTTTGTGATCGAGAATACTGAGCAGATGTTTTTTTGCCTGTCTGTCACCAATGCGCCTTAGAACTATCACAATGTTCCTTACAACATACCATCTTCCGTCATGGAGGGCCGCTGTGAGGGCCGGCAAATCAGCGCTGCCTATGGCCGCAAGCAGGTTCATTACCGTTTTTCTCGCGGCTATTGTGTCCAGATAACCAAGCAGTCTTATCAGTCCGGGCACCGAGCTGCCATCGAGCAGCCGCGTGAATTTTTCGAAGGTGTCTTCGTCCAGCCTCACGCCTTCGTCCAGGGCAGACCCGACTTTTATAAGAAATTTTTCGGAGCTGAAAAACGAAAAAATATGCTGCAGACTGCGACTGAAATCCGAATCCCTTGTGCCATCCATATACGCGGCCTTTACCCTGATGAAGAAATCTGCCAGTACATCCAGCTTCCTCCTGGCGAGAGCGTATTCTACCGCCTGTTTCATACCTGCCTCAAGAGGGCCGAAATCTTCGGTCTTCGCCAGAAGCAACAGCTCCAGGGCGATTGCAAGCACTTTACCGGTGCGGTCAATACGGTTGTTGTCCACGTCCCTTCTCAGGGAAAGCAATTCCTCATCGGTGAATTCGATCGTATCAGTCAGCGTGCATATTTCATCACGCCTCGCAACCGCGTTACGGTAGACCCTTTTGAGTTCGTCGGAAAGTCCTGCGGCATCGAGCGGGAAGGACTGGAGCGAGTCCCTCGATTCTATCGGGTCAAAGAGGCCGGGTTCGTAAATAATGCAGCGTATATGACTGAAATTCTTTTCCCATATCCTCGTTACAACGTCCTCTACGGCAAACTCGCTCACAAAATCGATTGACAGGACATGAACAAGGCCAAGCACCTCGTCAATTGTAAGGCCTTTCCTGAAAGATATCTCCCTCAGTCCGTCCCTAAAAAGAAAATGCGCCATATCGTTTTCGGCCGAGTCAGATCTGAATATTTCTTCTATTTCGAACAGAATAGAGTCCTGCCTGATCTCGAATGCAATCCTGTCCTGGACCGATAGAAGCCGCATTATTCCCTGGTAGAGATCATCGACGGCCTTTTCCGTAACAGGGCTGCGATCGGGATAGAGGCGCACGGCCTTGCGGGCCCGCAAGAGATACTCAATTACCTTCCCGGCTGATAAATTTCTTTCGGATTGAGTAAGCATAACTAATACATATTATAAGGCAAAACCGTGACGATAGTGCAATTGATAGTATTCATTCTCTGTCTGACAAGCCTGGACGCCCCGGGATCTTTCCCTGCTGAATTATTGCCTATTCCGTTATCTCAAGACCGATTTCTTCAGCCGCCCCGTTTTCTATCCTGTATGACCTGACAACGGGTCTGTCTCCGGCAAGTGACACTATCACATGATAAAGATCAGGGTCATTCGCAAGTATGATATCTTCCATGGACGGACTTGCCGGTGCGGCTGGGTGCGAGTGATAGACGGCCAGTATCTTGAGCCCTCTCGCGCGGACGGCCTTCAGAAAGTCAAACTGCTCCTGCGCATCGAATGAGAAATGCTCCGCGGAAGCATCAACATTCGTCATCTTCTGGCACAGGGTAACAATCCCTCCTGTGCCGGCCAGATAACCACACGCCTCCATGGGCATTTCCCTCAGCGCATGAGCAATAATGCTTTCGACTATTTTTCTTTTTATCCTTAACATCCGCTGTTTCTTCTTCCGGCCGCAGAATCCCTGCCTACATCAAACTGTTCATATTTTACATGGGATTACTTCAAAATATAACACCATTGGAGTCCGTTTCGGTTGGCCTGACCGCTATTTGGGAGCGCCGTTAACTGAATAGACAAACAGCCCGCTAATCCTTTATTATTAACACGTTGCGAGAGTGGCGGAACTGGCAGACGCGCTGGCCTTAGGAGCCAGTGAGCAATCGTGAGGGTTCGAATCCCTTCTCTCGCACCACCGTTATACATGACATCCCTCTGATATTGATTATGGTAAACTTCTTCAGTGATTACAAATCTGTCAAACAATAGGTAACGCCGTGAGCAAGAACAATCAAGACGCGAGTCAGACCATGCTCCTCAACATATTTATTGCCATTCCAGGCATTAAGTTGTTGTCAGTCCGGGCACAAATGATGGGGCATGAAACAAAATGAAAAACGACAAGGCGGAAATTATTAAAATTGGAATCATTGGTATTGGCTCGATGGGGAAGGGGCTTTTTTATCAAAGCTGCATCACCCCAGGAATAGAATGTGTCGCAGTTTGTGACAAAGATATCGAACGGTGTAAAAATGTACTGGAATGGCTCAATTTACCGTATCGGATAGTCGAAAGTCTCGATGCCCTGAATAGTGTCATAAGCCAGGGTATTATAGCCTTATGCGATGAAGGTCGATGGATATCGGCAGCAGATTGTATCAATGCTGTCATCGAAGCCTCCAATTCAATAACTCTGGCAGCCGAATATGCAATCACGGCCCTTGAACATCACAAGCATGTTATTCTGATGAACTCTGAAATTGATCTCATATACGGTCCTCTTCTGTCGAATATAGCGGCTGAGAACATGGTTGTATGCACCAGTTGTGATGGAGATCAGTATGGAGTTATGAAACACCTTGTAGACGACATTGTCAGCTGGGGTTTTGAACTGGTCATGGTTGGAAACATCAAGGGATTTCTTGACCGATATGCCAATCCCTCAACCATCATCCCTGAAGCGGATAAACGGAATCTTGATTACCGCATGTGTACTTCCTACACTGATGGCACCAAACTTAATATCGAGATGGCCATTATTGCCAATGCCTATGGCTTGGCAACCCTCGTGCCCGGCATGCACGGCTACCCGATGGATCGGGTTCAACAGGTTATGAATTGCTATAATTTCGAACGGCTCTGGGATGGCCGTACGCCTTTTGTTGATTACATACTCGGCGCTGAACCTGGCGGAGGTGTTTTTACAGTAGGTTACTGTGACAATCCTTACCAGAAGGACATGCTTTCTTACTACAAGATGGGAAATGGCCCCTATTACCTTTTTTACCGGCCCTACCATCTCTGTCACATCGAGGCAATGGGAACGGTCTTCAATGCTGTATTACATAATAATTGTTTACTCACTCCGCGTTGCGGCTTGCAGACAAATGTCTATGCCTATGCCAAGAGAGACCTTCCTGCAGGTTTTAGCCTTGACGGTATCGGTGGTTATACATGCTACGGGAAAATAGAGAACTGCGCTGAGAATAAAACCCATGCCGGCATTCCTGTCTGTCTCGCAGAAGACATGGTTCTGAAGCGCCCTGTCATGAGAGATGAAAGAATCGGCCTTGAAGACGTCGTTTTTGATAGCACGCGTGCCGATTGGCGACTGTATGAAAAAACCCTGGAACAATCAAAGAAGGTCATGATGAGCAGAGGCATTCAGTAATGTCCGGGTTATTTCGCAAAATATTCCCCGGGGAAAAGGGGGATTCAATAAACACAGGGGTTTCCATCATCTGTGCCTGCAATGATTATGAAAAGCTGGAGAAATATCTTATGGCGAGCCTGCGCAGACAGCATTCACCCTATGAGATGCTTATCATCGACAATCAAAAGGGACTGTATTCATCAGCAGCCCCGATTCTTAACCGAACGGCGCATCAGGCACAATATGATCATATCCTGTTTGTTCACCAGGACGTAGCCCTTTTGTCCGATACATGGCTGATTGATGTACAGAACAGACTGTCTTCTCTTCGGCATCCGGGCGTCGTCGGTGTGGCTGGGAAAACCGACAAGGGGATGCTGTGGGCCTCCGTGATCCACGGGGATCCTCCCTGCCATGCAGGCCCAAGAGATTCCTGCAAGCCCGTTGAAGTTCAGACTCTCGATGGATGCCTCCTCATTGTGCCGAGAAAAATATTTGAAAGAGTTCCTTTTGATGAGTCCCTCAAGGGCTGGTATCTGTATGTAGCAGGCTACTGTCTGGATCTTCGGCGTAAAGGTTATAAAAGCCATGTCTTTCCAGACCTTATATATCATGCATCAACAGGGCCTTCGAGCCCATCCTCCTATGAAGCGGCCGTCCGGCATCTGGTCACAAGACACAAGTGCAGTGTTGAGACGATTTACACTACTATGGGGGATTGGAAGACAAACCTGGAAGAGGAATCGACCAGCAACCAGCTGACCGAGTGACCTGCGCGGGCTTTTTACAAGAGAATATCTGTTTTAGTCCGCCTTGCGGAAAGCGGAAAGAGATCGAAACTGTTCGTTGTGTAGCTGATTTTCATGCAGCAGTCGCCTGAGCATGAACTGCATTATATGGCCCTGGCTCGTAAAATATTCCCCTATCGGACGCTGCTGCTTCCTCTGAAAAAAGAGAATGGTATTTACATGAAAACGGTTCAGCTTCATGAGCCTGATAGCGGATTCTCCGAGCATCTCCCCGAAACGTTTGCTCCGGACGACTTCATCCAGCGCTTCATCAGACAGCAGTCTCCATCGAAGGGCGATGTCTCCAAACCGTGGACGCTGGCCGCGCTGCCATACGATCGCTTCGGTCAACACATATTGGGGAATAGTACGGGTGTAATACAAATATTCTCCGAAAAGCAGGCTGCGCTGCGGGATGCTGCCCTCAAAAAAACGCGGCGGTCGCGGCCGTGCAGCTGCCGGTTCGGGCTTCCGCCGGGGAGATTCTGTCTGCGCTGTCCTGGCAAAAGGATCGCGAGTGGTCCGCTCACGTTCGGCAAGAAACGCATTCAGCCGCTCATACGCTGTTGTGACCTCGACAAACCGCACGGTCTGATCGCTCACAGCAACTGGGCCGAAATTGATAAAGCGGTCGGGATGGGTTTCGAGCGCGCGTTTGCGAAATGCGCTTTTAATGCTGAGTGATTCAAGAGATCTAAGGAAATCAAGACTGACGGCAAGTTCATTTCCGAAGAGTATACGACATGCGCGGATTACCGTTACGTCGGGAACTGGAGCCATAATGTATTTAATTATAGCAGTACAAAAAAGAAAAATGCCAAAAGGCTTCTTTTCCAAAAACAAAACAGGGGACGATTCCCAGTCCCCTGTTTTGTTTTATATAACTAACGTTACGCCGTCATCCGCTGATCCGCTATTGTTTAGTGAACTATCCTTTTCTTGATATCGCCCTGTATCCCGATGACCACCTCTTCCATCGGTATGGTTGCACCCGAGATCTCCATCGCCTTTTTAATGATCATCGGCAGCTTTGAGCAGCAGGGCACTTCCATCTCTGCTACCGTGACCTTATTTACGCCCGCGTTTTTGAAGATATCCACAAACTTGTTCAGATAAGCCTGCCCGTCATCAAGTTTCGGGCATCCGACCATGAGCACCTTGCCTTTGAGCAGGCTGCCATGAAAATCGGGATAAGCGAACGCTGTACAGTCAGCAGCTACGAGCAGGTGGGCGCCTTTGAGAAAAGGCGCTGCCGGAGATACCAGGCTTATCTGCACAGGCCAGTGAGTAAGAGCAGAAGGTCCGCCCGTACCGGCCGCCGGCTTCATGCTGTCGCAGCATGGTGAACTGAAGGTCTGCATGCGGCTGCCAGGGCATCCGCCGTGCGAAGGCGCAACATGCGCTGCAGGCTTGCTGCCTTTCATGTGTTCCTCAACCGCCTCTTCATCAAACGGGTCAGCCTCTCTTTCGATTATTTTCAGCGCATTGCGCGGGCATTCTCCGATACATGCCCCGAGCCCGTCGCAGAATACCTCTGCTATCACCTTGGCTTTGCCGTCAACTATCTGAAGCGCGCCCTCTGCACAGGAAGTGACACACTGTCCGCATCCGTCACAAAGGTCTTCGTCGATCTCAATAATTTTTCTCAGGGTTTTCATTATTTCCTCCAGAATTTTAATCCTTGTATCTACAGTTTAATGGATATCAGCTGATCACGCCATGATATAGATCATATTCGCATAAAAAATAGGAATTAAAAGATAATATGGACAAAAATATGATGCTGACAAGGGCAGCTGACTCGATGTCTCGGTGTGACCTTCCTTGCGAGACTGAACAGCAAAATATATAATGCGCCTTTCAGATAATGCGGTAAATCCGTCAAAGTGATCTCATTCAGCGAGACAAGAGGCAGTTGCACTTGGCAGCCTGTTCATATCTTAATAATCATGCCGAAAATGGCAGCCGCATCTCGGCTTGCTGAATCATCGTGGGTATCTTCTATACACGCCGGATCAGACAGAACGCTAACAATTCTTCTACATTTGTCATATACAACGGCGACGCGGCGCTGTCGATACTGCCGCCATTCCCGGCTATAAACTTAGACACCATGTGACAAGGCAAGGGCAGCTGACTCGATGTCTCGGTGTGACCCTCCCTTAGATTATAAACAGGCTATATTGGTGTGCGTCTTTGTGACTATGCGGTTGTTTAGGCAAAGTGGTCTAATTCAGCGAGACAAGAGGCAATTGCCCTTGACGTAGATAAACAAAAGCCGTTGTGAAGTGTAACCAAAATCACAAAATAGCGGAAATTTTTGCCTTCTCGTTGAAATATAGTAGGAAAATAATGCCAATATAATGACGCTTTGCCGCGCCTCCTGTACCCGCACTATTATTTTATCCTTATTATTCAATGATATTTACGAGAGGCACGCATTTTGCTATATTCTGTTTCTATAGCATCAGTTACTTGTTGAAAGAATTAAGGAGGGCATATGGGATTTAAATCAGCGATAAACGACCTTGCGAAGTCTCTGAGACGGATGATATTCGTAAATATGCTCGTCCTGACACTAATAATTCCGTTCGTTTTACTGGCACTGGGTGTTGAGACATCAAAAATAGCCTTGATTACAGCGACATCCGGCTTTATCCTTTGTGCAGTCAATTTCCTGTTCATAAGTAACTACTGCGTGCGCAAGACCGAGGATACCCTTACCTCTTCCTATGAATCCATGCAGAATGACTATCTTTATGATGAACTGACACAGGTCTATAATCGCAGGGCTGGCCTGATAAGACTTAATGAGGAGTTTGCAAGGGCAAAAAGAAATAATTCGACCTTTTCGGTTGCGATGGTAGATGCCGATTACTTCAAGAAAATCAATGATACTTATGGCCATATAGCAGGTGACAATATTTTGACACACATAGCAGCCACCCTCAGGGCAGGCCTACGGGAATGTGACGTGGTGATCAGATACGGCGGCGAGGAATTTCTCATACTGCTTCCCGAAACAAGCAGCAAGACAGCAGCCATGCCGCTCGACAGACTGCGCAGCAGGCTTTCAAAAAATAAATATGCCTATCAGGGCTATCAGATTCCCGTATCCATCAGCATCGGCATCGCCACAATATCCGCGCTTGATGACGATCCCATCCAGGTAGTCCAGCGCGCCGACAATGCACTGTATACCGCCAAAAAAACCGGCCGCAACAGAGTGGTTTACGGACAGCAGAACCAGGACCTTCGCCCTGCATTAAGCCACGCATAAAACATACTTACATAATGAGCTCCTGACTCCCTTGCAGCATTCTCGCGTTGTTGATATATTAATTCAGTAATCATATGGACTATTCTATAAAAATCGGCGGAGAGGCTGGGCAGGGCTCGCAGACCATCGGCGATGCGCTGGCAAAGGTTTTTTCGCGTTCCGGATATCATGTTTTTTCCCACCAGGATTATGAATCGCGCATAAGGGGCGGTCATAATTTCTATCAGATACGCTTCGCTGACAAGCCTGTCATGTCTTCAAGAAAACAGATCGATATTATTGTCGCCCTCGACAGAGAGACTATACACAGGCATGTCGGCGAACTCTCCGAAACCGGCCGGCTCATATATGATTCCGAAACCTTAAAGGAACGCCCTGAAGGAAAGCGGTTTCTCGATGTTCCGTTTGCGCGCCTTGCCGCAGAAAACGGCGGCAGCCGGATTATGGAAAATATCGTCGCGACAGGCGCCATACTGGGCATCACGGGCATGAATACCGATATCCTTTTCGGGACTATTGAAGAGACATTCAGGGACAAAGGCGAAGAAATGGTACGGTTGAATATCACCCTCGCCACAGCCGGATACAAATTTGCGGCAGCCAATTGCCCGTCCTGCTCCTTTTCAACATCCCCCGCCTCTGAACCCAAGATGCTTATTACCGGGGTCGAGGCATTAGCGCTCGGCGCCATATCCTCAGGCGTAAAGTTTTATGCAGCTTACCCCATGACTCCGGCAACCGGCGTCATGAATTACATTGCAGGGAAGGCGGATAAATTCGGCATTATTGTCGAGCAGGCCGAAGATGAGATAGCCGCAATCAATATGGCCATCGGCGCTTCTTTCGGCGGCGTCAGATCCATGACAGGCTCTTCGGGTGGAGGCTTTGCGCTTATGAGCGAGGGCATATCTCTTGCTGCCATGACTGAAACTCCTGTTGTAATCGCCCTCGGGCAGAGACCCGGCCCGGCAACCGGATTACCCACAAGGACCGAACAGGGCGACCTGCAGTTTGCCCTCTATACCGCCCATGGTGAATTCCCGCGGCTTGTCTTTGCGCCGGGCAGCCCCGAGCAGGCCTTTTACCTTACCAACAAGGCGTTCGATTTGGCAGAAAAATATCAGATACCGGCAATCGTTATGTTCGACCAGTATCTTGGCGATACACAATGGACATATACGGGTTTCGATACCGGGAAACTCGTGTTCACTGATTACAGACTTCGGGGAGAATCATTTGCCTCATTAAATGAGTACAAGCGGCATGCTTATACTGAAAACGGGGTGACGCCATTTGGTGTCCCGGGAGATGCCAAACATGTTGTGGTTACGGACAGCGATGAGCACAGCGAAGAAGGCCATATAATCGAAGATGCGGAAACACGCATCCGGATGACCAATAAACGCCTCTTCAAAAAAATGCCCCTGATAACGAATGAAATAGCTCCACCACTCTTTTACGGCAACAAAGAACCGAAGGTCATTATAACCGGCTGGGGCTCTTCATACGGGCTCATGAAAGAAGCCGTGGATGCCCTGTCAGGTAAACATGATATCGCCATGCTCCATTTCAGTGAGATATACCCATTGCCGGCTACAGACAAATTTGATTACCTCGGATTGCTCAGCCAAGCCTCGCTGAGCATATGTTTTGAACAGAACGCGACCGGACAGTTCGCGCGGCTTTTAAAGGCCGAGACCGGTTATTCCTTTGATAAACTGCTTAACCGTTTTGACGGCAGGCCTTACCTGCTTGAAGAATTGACAGGAGAGATCGATGCCCTCATTGGATGACTATAAAGGCGAGACCCCGTCATGGTGCCCCGGATGCGGCAATATCATCATACTAAAGACCTTCAAAGAGGCCATGCTCGAACTCGGGATAGAGCCTCACCAGTTCACCATCGTGTCGGGGATCGGCCAGGCCGCAAAATTCCCGCATTACCTGAAATGCAATACCTTCAATGGACTTCACGGCAGGTCCCTGCCCGTTGCAACAGCTCTCAAACTCGCAAACAGCGGCCAGATTGTGATCGCGGTGGCCGGCGACGGAGACTGTTACGGCGAGGGCGGAAACCATCTGCTCCATGCCATGAGAAGAAATATCAATGTCAAACTCTTTGTTCATGACAACCAGATATACGGCCTTACAAAAGGGCAGGCCTCTCCCACAACACTCGAAGGCACTCATAAAAATAACCTGCCTTTCGGCGTCCTTTCAGAAGGCCTTAATCCAATGGCCCTCGCGGTCGCCATGGACTGCAGTTTCGTCGCTCGCTCATTCGCCGGTGACATGGAACATCTTAAGGAGATGGTCAAGGCCGCCATAGGCCACAAGGGGTTTTCGCTTGTCGACATATTCCAGCCCTGCGTCAGCTTTAACAAGGTCAACACATATGAATGGTATAAACAGAGGGTATATCATCTCGAAAAGGAATATAATCCCGAAGACCGTACCGGAGCGTTCGGCAGGGCACTCGAATTTGGAGACCGGATACCCCTGGGCATTATTTACAGAAACGAACGCCCGACCTTTGATGAAAGGATACCGTTGATCAGGGAAAAAGCGTTAGCTCAACAGGCCCAGTCATTGGACATGTCGAAGATCGACAGCATGCTTAAAGAATTCTATTAGATGTAATCGGCTGCCTTCCCTCCCCTTCCGTCCTTGCGCACTTGGCGCAGTATGATGTACCCTAATAAAAAAGTTCTTGTTCAGGGACCAGGGAAAGCCACTTGTTCATCCTCGCATACACAGCTGCCATCGTCTATTTTTCCATCTATGGGTCGCAGTCCCTGCTGCTTGTACTGAGGTCCGAGTTCGGCACGAGCGAAGCCACGACTTCACTCATGATCACATCTGTGCTTATCCCTCTCGGCATCGCGCCTCTGCTGTATGGCTATCTTCTCGAATCTGTCCCGACAAAAAAACTACTGCTCTGGTCCGTCTCTCTTCTGGCTGCAACGGCCCTGGCCATTTTTTTTGCCGAACATTTCTGGCTGATCCTGGGGCTGCGCTTCTGCCAGGGACTTATAATTCCGGCCATACTCACCGCTATTATGACCTATATCTCTACCATGTACCACGGCAGGGAGATGCAGTATGGCTTTGGTGTTTATATCGCATCTAACATCATGGGTGCTTTTGTGGGGCGACTTGCATCAGGCGCGGTTTCTACCATGTTTGGCTGGAGATATGCTTTCCTCGCACTCTTTATCTTATTGCTTATCTGCCTGATTGTCCTTCAAAGGCTCAGCCCGGCACCCAAGGCCGATTTTGAGCGGCTAACCCCGCGTGACATTATGGACACTCTGAGACGACCGCGCTGCCTCAGGGTCTACCTCCTGGTCTCATGCGCTTTCTTTGTATTTGTCTCTATCCCAAACTTCCTGCCATTCCGCCTCGCCGAAATAACAGGCGGTATTTCCGAATTCCGTATAGGCATAGCATACTCGGGTCTGCTGATGGGGATAGTCGTTGCGCTCAATTGCCACAAACTGGTCAACCTGCTGGGAAGCGAAGCAAAGACAATTCGGGCCGGACTCTGTTTTTTCCTTGCGGGCAGCCTGTTCTTTCTTTCTGAAAGCACGTCCGTGATATTCGCAGGAATGTTCGTGTTCTCAGCCGGCATGGCGCTGCTCCAGTCGACCTGCTCGGGTTACATCAATAAACTGGCCACCACCAGAAAAGGTGTGGCCAACGGACTCTACTTATCGATTTATTATACCGGCGGGTCTCTGGGCTCATATCTGCCCGGCTGGGTTTACACAAACCTGGGCTGGAATTATTATATCTATGGCCTGCTCATTGTGATTTTTGCTGCTCTTTTTCTGGCCCGCGGCCTCACCAGTGACAGGGACGCCTGTCCGATAAGAATTGACAGTACACCTTTGTAGCGCAGGAATCAGCCGGCAAACCTGACAGTCCCGAAATATTCAGGCATATGAAAATTCAATTGGGGCAGGGGCCGCCACGAGACCCAGTGTGGATGGGACGTCTCGTCACCGCACTTATAGAAATTGGCCGCCCATTCCTGACCATGGATATCACCAATTGGTCCGGCATATTTTCCGAGCAGGCTGAACGGTATGAAGAATTCGAGCGTCCAGGTGACCGGTTCAGTAATCTCGGGATCGACGACAGCAGGCATCGAATGGAAAATCCCGACCACCCTTCCCTCAGATTCCGGTATCAGCACATATTCCTTAAAACCATCGGCCGTTCTTTCCGGATTTGTGATGTAGCTGCAAAGGAGCGCGCCGCCGCAGTTAAATTCGAAATTAAAATATCCTTTTCCAGGTTTCGGCTTTACGAAGAACTCAACGCAACTGTCTTTATAAACAGGCGCGCCATAACGCGTATGCACGCAGCGGACATAACGGTCATCAACGCGGAATATGCCGAAGATGCCTTCCTCGTTATATAGCAGCCTCACCGACGTCTTTGGCCGGTTTTCGCTGCCTTCGGGTCTGAAACTCTCAAGCTCCAGCGTATCTGCACGGGACCATGCCGGTCCGTCCCATAAGCCCTGCAATTCAGGCCGTTTTTTTGCGGCTTTAACTGTATACACTGACAATTACCCGATCTTACCTGTATGGATAAAAAATATAAAATGAGAGCGACATGGCAGCAAGCAGCCATAGGGCATAAGGCACCTCTTTATGCCGTCCTGTGATGGTCTTCAGCAAAGGATACGAAATGAGTCCGGCCGTCATCCCGACGCCGATATTGTAGGTAAAACTGATAAGGACTATTGTCAGAAAGGCTGGAATCAGCTCTGTATAGTCCCCGAAGTCTATCTTCGCGATGGGTGCGATCATGAAAATACCTATCACAATTAGCGCTGTGCCGTATGCGTGAGCAGGGACCGCGGCAGCCAGGGGCGCAAAGAAAAGCGCAAAAAGAAAAAGCGCGGCCACTACAAGCGCGGTGAAACCTGTGCGTCCGCCCTCCTCTATTCCGGTTGCCGATTCGATATAGGCCCCTGTGGTGGTCGTGCCGAAGACCGGAGCGAACAGGTTGGCAAGCGCATCCGCCATCATCGGCTTTTCGATTTCGGGCAGGTCCCCATTTTCATCGAGAAGTCCGGCCCTCGCTGAAAGGCCGATGACGGTGCCGATGGTGTCAACAAATGCCATAACAAAAATTATCAGCACTATAGGGAATGCCTTGGGTGACAGGGCGCCTATTATATCAAGCTGCATGAATATGGGCGTTACATCAGGCGGCATCGAGACAATATCTTTCGGCAAAGGGGCAATACCGGTCATGATCGAGATTATTGTGACCGCAAGTATTCCGATAATTACTGCGCCATGTATCCGCTTCACAATAAGCCATGAGATTATGAAGAAACCGAGGATTGAGAGAAGCACCGGCGCATCGCTCATCCGTCCGAGGCAGACAGGCGCCCCGGCAACCCCCAGAGACACGATGCCGGTCTCGTTCAGGCCGATAAAAGTCAGGAAGAGGCCGATTCCGACAGCGAAGCTATACTTGAGTGAAACAGGTATCGCGGCTGCAAGCCAGCTCCTTATCTTGAATACTGTAAGCAATGTAAAGATAACGCCGGCGATAAAGATCGCACCCAAAGCCGTCTGCCACGGATAGCCCAGCACCTTTACCACCGTATAAGCTATGAACGCATTCTCCCCCATATAAGGCGCAATGGCAAAGGGACGTTTTGCATAAACTCCCATTATCAGGGTGCCAAAGGCAGCCGAGAGGATGGTGGCGGTCATGGACGGGCCTTTGGGAATGCCTGCTGCCTCGAGTATCGCAGGATTGATTATGATGATGTAAGCCATGGTGAGAAAGGTCGTTATACCCGCCAGGATTTCCTGCCGGAACGTCGTATTATGCATTGCGAAATCAAAGTATCTGCTTATTGCCTTCATCCCTTACTCCTTTTCTGAGCAATTAAGATAAAATTTGAAATCAGCAATAGAATATCATATTGAGACAAAACAGTGAACAGGCACGGCTTGCTCATCATTGTTTCTTTGCTTAAATGGTACCAGGACAGGTATAATAAAGCAGTAGACAGTATGCGTCTGACGTACAATTCGCATAAACAACGTTATTCAGATCTCAGCAGGGCAGCTTCTTCTTTGCACATCTCATGTTCCGCTTTCGCAGAGGCACCTCTAACCGCAGCAGCAAGATCAGCATATTCCCAGGGAGATTACCAAATGAAGAACAGGCACCATCGCAGCGGCAGAATTTACTGCCTATGCTCAGTAAAAGGAATGCTTATTGCCGCTTTTGCATTAATGCTGACGGCCTTTAGCGGTATTATCAGTCACGCTTCTGCCGAGAAGAATGAACATCTCTTCTTTATAGAGCGCAGCAAGAACAAGAATATTGTTTACTACGATATCTGCCACGATGGCAATAATACGTTGTGCGCACCAAATCCTGTGACAGCATACTGGATTCTGCACGGCGGGAAAAAAGAAGTGCTTAGCTCCCTTGAGAAAAAATACGCCTTTGGGATCAAACCAATGGACTTTCAAAGCAATAACTATAGATTCTCAATTGTAGCCTGTGCGAAGAACACTATCTCTGTCGAAAAGATCAACGGAAAATACAGGGCCTCAACCTCCATTAATAACAGGGAAATCGTTCTCGAAAAAGTTTACGTAAATACAAAAGAAGACCTCTTCGGCATGTCAACGGTCAACTATATTGAATACACCGGCAGGACCATGCAGGAAAATACACCTGTGAAAATACGGGTTGTTCCCGAGTAATAGCATACTTCTCATCATTTTCACCCTAAACAACGCCTCCTTTGCCTACAAATGATACCTTTGCAGCACCATTAACTGTGGTATAATTCATGAAAGAGGAGGAGATAACATGACCAAAACATACACTGCAAAATATACACAAATCCCGTCCGGTTATATGGGGCAACTTATTGAATGGCCTGAAGTGGTCACAGAGGGAAAAACAATAGAAAAATGCAGAGAAATGTTGCAGGACGCCCTGAAGGAAATGATCAAGGCACACAAACAGCAAAAAAAAGATATACCCGTCGGACGTGTTTTATTCGAGCAACTTCCGGCAGAGGTATAAGGTGTCCGTTAAGCGCCGTGATCTTGTCAAATATTTCGAAGAGAACGGCTATAGACTCCTGCGTGAAGGCGGCAATCATTCAATTTACACAAACGACCGCAAGATAATTCCCATTAAAAGACATGGCTCTATCGACAGAATAACCGCCAACGAATTATGCAAACAGGCCGGACTTTATCAGAAGTTTTAATGTTATCGCCATGCTTCGATCCAAATTTCTCCCTGCCAAATCGCCTTATTTCTGCTATAAACTTAACCATGCCTTTACCGGGAACAATTTATGTGGTCTCATTTTGTTCGTTTATTGGGGTGATTCATGAATTATTCGCCTGAAGATCTGCATGAAATAAAACAGGCATATTTGATCCTCAATATGCCTCTCGACGCAGCTGCATCGCATATAAAAAAAGAGTTCAGAGGGCTTGTCCGGAGATGGCATCCCGACCGCTACGAGCAGGGTTCTCCTGAACAGGCAAAGGCGACTACCAGACTTCAGGAAATCAATATGGCCTTTGACAAAATCAAGGCCGCGCCTCTACGCCATTATAGACCGGAACACAATAACAAAACACCGGGCGATGCAACATCTGCTAATAACAGTAGCTTTAACAGTATGATTGCAGGTGAAAACATCTCGATTTCGCGGAGATTTACCGATTATTTAGCCCGATTCGGCTTCCCGCAACTTTTATGGCTGAACTTCGTTGCATCTGTCTGGATATTCATAGCAATCAATGCCTACAATGCTAGTGATGTCCTGCTCAATGCATCGGCAATAAGAGCTAAATGGGGTCCTTTTACAAGCAGAATTTTTTTGGGTTCATTTATACCGGCCGCTATATGGATTTTTATATGGTTTTATCTTTTACGCGAAAGTGATACAGGTGCAAAACCTGCTGCCTTTATCCTCGGATTCTTGATAATAGTCATCGGCATTTTTATCCCGCTGATCTGGCACGATCTGTACGGGACTGAATTATCCTTGAAAAATATGGCAGTATCAGGCTGGCTCGCCATGTCTCATTTTGCCTTTGCAATTTTCTGGAGGAAACGCTACGAGGATTAGTCGGACATCGCATCGGCTACCCTCGCCTTTTTTGTAAGTCATTCTTTCTCGTCTGCCCGAAATTTCAGCCTCTCCCTTTTATCTGTTATAATTACGCTAAACATGCGGCTCGTATGCGAGGTAGGAAAATGTCAGGTGAAGACCTTTCAAAACTTAAAATAAACAAATCAGCGGTCTTCAGTGCGCCTGCTAAAAACAGGAAGAAGCTTGTCTATATTGCAGCAGCCGCCGCGCTTGTCATTATCGCATCTTTTCTCTTCATGAGCGGTTTATTGAGCCCGTCCGTGAAGGTCCAGCTGGCTTCTGTCTCAGAGATTTATCCGTCCCAGACTTTTTCCCTCCTTAATGCGAGCGGGTATGTCGTGGCCCAGCGCAAATCAGCCCTTGCCTCCAAGATCACCGGCCGCATCATCGAACTGAACGTCGCTGAAGGCAGCAAGGTCAAAAAGGGCGAAATAATTGCCCGTCTCGAAAGCAATGACGTCATGGCATCCAGAGACCAGGCAAGCGCCAATCTTGGTGTTGCCCGTTACAATCTCGACAAGGCAAAGGCTGACCTGCAGGACGCCACACTGGCCCTTAACAGGAACAGCGAACTGATAAAAAAAGGTTATATAGCCAGGGCGGAGTATGATACTTCAGAGGCCCATTACAAGAGCGCCAATGCCGCGGTTGAAGCCGCCACGTCATCTATAAAGGCAAGCTCCGCTGCCTTGAGGGGCGCCGCCGTAGCCATAGATTACACCGTACTCCGCGCCCCGTTTGATGCGGTGGTGCTGACCAAGAATGCGGACATAGGAGACATCGTGACACCGATAGGGGCAACCGTAAATGTGCAGTCTGCGGTCGTTACAATCGCTGACATGAATTCCCTTATGGTCGAGGTCGATGTCTCGGAAGCGAATATCGGCAAGATAAAGATAGGCCAGCCCTGCGACATACAGCTTGACGCGCTGCCTGACAAAAGGTTCCGGGGCATGGCAAAAATAATTGTGCCCACGGCGGACAGGTCAAAGGCGACTGTCATGGTGAAAGTGCGCTTTGTGGACACTGACCCCAGAGTCCTGCCCGAGATGAGCGCCAAGGTGGCCTTCCTCTCCCGCGAGCCCGGGGCAGATGAGATGAAGGCATTTATCGCCGTGAACAAATCCGCAGTCATACTATCGAACAATACGGCCAGGGTATTCATTGTCAAGGGAGACGTCGCAACAGCTGTGACCGTAAAAACCGGCAGGCAGTTCGGCGATATGGTCGAAATACTGGATGGAGTGAAAGCGGGCGACAAAGTAGTACTGAAACCGTCCGAAGATCTGCATAACGGCTCCAGGATAAAGACAGACGAAAAGTGAGGCCAAACACCATGTCATCGGAAACGGCCCCGATCGTCCAGATCAGAAATGTAAGCAAGACATACCGTCGCGGCAGCCAGGCCATCAAGGTGCTTGAGAATATCTCCCTCGATATCAAAGAAGGAGAGTTCCTCGCCCTTATGGGGCCGTCCGGTTCGGGCAAGAGTACCCTGCTGAACCTGCTCGCTGGAATAGACAGTGTTGACAGCGGTTCTGTGACCATCGGCGGCATAGACATAACAAAACTTTCCGAGACCGATCTGGCCGGCTGGCGTGCCGTGAACGTCGGGTTTATCTTCCAGTTTTACAACCTGATACCTGTGCTGACAGCTTTTGGAAATGTGGAACTGCCTCTGGTCCTGACCACGCTTACAAAAAAAGAGCGGCGTGAGCATGTTGAGATGGCATTGAGAGTCGTCGGGCTTGCCGACCGGATGGACCATTACCCGGGACAGCTGTCGGGCGGGCAGCAACAGCGGGTCGCCATAGCCCGGGCCGTTGTGACCGATCCGGTCATACTCGTTGCCGATGAACCTACAGGCGATCTTGACCGGGTTTCGGCTGCCGAGATCCTGGACCTTATCAGCAGGCTGAACAGGGAACTCGGCAAGACCATCATCATGGTAACTCACGATCCAAGGGCCGCTGAAAAGGCGCGCATTATACTGCATCTGGACAAGGGCATTTTCGCGGATGTACCTTCTTAATCTCATCTTCAGGAATATCTTTCGTCACAAACTGAGGACAGGACTCACCATCCTCGGCATCACCATAGCGATACTGTCATTCGGCCTGCTGAGAACAGTCATTGATGCTTTTTATGCAGGGGTAGAGGCTTCATCGTCCACGCGCCTAGTGACCAGAAATGCGATCTCACTAATATTTCCGCTTCCTGTCTCGCATAAAGACAAAATCAGGCAGATTGCCGGGGTACAGCTCGTGTCATGGGGTAACTGGTTTGGAGGGGTTTATATAGACGAGAAAAATTTCTTTCCCAATTTTGCCGTTGATCCCAAATCATATCTTGAGCTTTATCCTGAGTTCGTGCTGCCGGAGGACCAGAAGGCCGCTTTTTTCAGGGACCGCAAAGGCTTTGTCGCCGGCCGCAAGCTCGCCGCAAAATACGGCTGGAAACCGGGAGATACAGTTACCCTGAGAGGCACCATATTCCCGGGCCAGTGGGACATGGTTATGCGCGGCATCTACAAAGGCAGGGACCATACTGTTGACGAGTCCCAGTTTTTCTTTCAATGGGCCTATCTTAACGAGTCGATAAAAAAGAGCGCGCCGCTGCGTTCCGAACAGGTGGGATTCTATATGATAGGCGTCACAAACCCTTCCATCGCGGCGGATGTGGCGGCCAATATTGATAAGGCCTTCAAGAATTCTATTGCAGAAACACTTACCGAAACAGAAAAAGCCTTCCAGATGAGCTGGATAACCATGAGCGAGGCGATTGTAATAGCCATCAGGCTCGTATCTTTTGTCGTAATCTTTATCATTATGGCAGTGATGGCAAATACCATGGCCATGACTGCACGCGAGAGGATCGGTGAATACGCGGTATTCAAGACACTGGGTTTCGGCAGGTGGCATATTGCGGGTCTTATATTCGGGGAGTCTCTGCTGATCAGCCTGATTGGCTGCGCCTGCGGCATAGCCCTTACCTTTCCGGCAGCAAAGGCCTTTGGCGCTGAACTGAGCATCTTCTTCCCTGTATTCCTGGTTTCTGACGAAACCATCATTATGGACATTTCCGCAGCCATTGTCGTCGGCCTGATAGCCGGTATTTTCCCGACCTGGCGCTCGATCAGGATCAGGATAGCGGACGGGCTCAGGAGAATCGGATGAGATGAAGATTCCGCTTTCATACAATCTGAAAAACCTCTGGACCAGGAGGCTCACCACAATTCTGACGGTAGGCGGAATGGCGCTTGTGGTATTCGTCTTTTCAGCAATGCTCATGCTCGCAGAAGGTCTGAAAAAGACGTTGGTGGAAACCGGCACTCCGGACAATGTTGTGTTGATCCGCAAAGGGTCTGATGCTGAGGTACAGAGCGGAGTCGAACGCCTTCAGGCCTCAAAGCTAGAAACACAATCTGAGGTCTCGATTGGGACCACCGGACGTCCGATGTTCGCTAAGGAGGTCGTCGTCGTCATCTCGCTCCCGAAACGCGGTACCGACAAGTTATCCAATATCGTGATCAGGGGTACAGGGGAAAGCTCCATGGCTTTACGTGAGCAGATGAAGATTGTAGAGGGCCGTCTGCCGAGGCCGGGCTCATCCGAAATCATGGCGGGAGCGAGCATTGCCAGAAGGTTTACGGGTGGCGGCATAGGCGAGACGCTCCACTTCGGAATGCGCGACTGGACAGTCGTAGGAATATTCGACGCGGGCAACACCGGCTTCAGTTCCGAAATCTGGGGCGATGCGGACCAGCTTATGCAGGCCTTTCGCAGACGGGCCTATTCCTCCGTGATATTCCGCATAAAGGACCCCTCTGTATTTCAAGCCTACAAACAGCGCATTGAGAGCGACCCGCGGCTCACAGTCGAGGCGATGAAGGAGACGGTCTACTATGCCAAGCAGTCCGAGATGATGGCCAAGTTCCTGCGCATACTCGGTATATCACTGACTATTATATTTTCTTTGGGCGCTGTGATCGGTGCCATGATTACAATGTATGCCGCTGTCGCCAACAGGGTAAGCGAGATAGGCACCCTCAGGGCTCTCGGCTTCCGTCGCAGGAATATACTTG
This sequence comes from uncultured Nitrospiraceae bacterium, assembly GCA_903822005.1. Taxonomy (GTDB): domain Bacteria; phylum Nitrospirota; class Thermodesulfovibrionia; order Thermodesulfovibrionales; family Dissulfurispiraceae; genus Fen-1308. The sequence goes on along the minus strand of CAIJNL010000016.1, from coordinate 82,481 downwards.
CGGCGTTTCTGATCGAGTCGCTTCTTCTCGGGTTTTTCGGAGGTGTTATCGGACTTTTTATCGCCTCGTTCCTCCAGTTTTTTACTGTCTCTACAATGAACTTCCAGACCTTTTCAGAGCTGGCCTTTTCTTTTAATCTTACGCCGGGCCTCGCTCTCCAGGCCCTCGGTTTTGCCCTCTTCATGGGCTTTGCGGGAGGTCTGCTGCCCGCAATCAGAGCATCTCGCATGAATATTGTCGATGCCCTGCGGGAAGCCTAAGGATTCTCACCGGGATATGCTGGCAAAGACAACCGCCTTCCGCGACAGCTATTATACTTGAAAGCCGTCAATGGCGGCCGTATCGACAGCGCAGCGTCGCCGTTGTATATGACACATAGAGACAATAGGAAGGTCACACCGAGACATCGAATCGGTTGTCCATGCCGTCCCTCTAAATATTTGAGATTTACCGGAAAATTGGTATATATAATACAAGATAATATTATAAGGAGGCAGTATGGAAAGAACAGGCAAAATTACAATCCACGGAAACCCGCTCACACTGATCGGGCCCGAGATTACAGTCGGCAGCAAGGCCCCAGCATTCTCGGCACTCGACAAAGACCTTAAAGAGGTTAAATCTTCTGATTTCGCCGGCAAAATCAGGATCATAAGCGTGACCCCATCGCTTGATACACCTGTCTGTGATATACAGATCAACAAGTTCAATAAGGAGGCAGCAGAGTTCGGCGCTGACGTTGTTGTTATCAACATCAGCATGGACCTGCCCTTTGCAATAGCCAGGTTTTGTGCTGCCGCAGGCATAGACAAGGTCACGTCTCTATCTGATCACCGAGACGCCTCCTTCGGCAACGCATACGGGGTCCTTATAAAAGAACTCAGGCTGCTCGCGCGGTCCATCTTCGTGATAGACAAGAATGACGTAGTTCGGTATGTCGAGCTCGTTCCTGAAGTAAGCGATGCCCCTAACTACGACAAAGTGATCAGTTTCGTAAAAGGCATGTAAGCGGATTAACTTCCCGCGGAATAAATTATACCTCAAAAGGAGAAAATAACATGGCGTACACGGCAAAAGACTTTTCAGCGCTGGTAGGTATGGAGGGTTTCAGCGAAACCCTTCTCAAGAACCACTTCACCCTTTATCAGGGGTATGTTACCAACACAAACAAGGTGCTCGACACTCTTGAAGCAATGCTGAAGGAAGGAAAGACAGCTGTTCCGGAATTCGCTGAACTCAAGAGAAGACTCGGCTGGGAATTCAACGGCATGAGGCTGCATGAATATTACTTCGAAAATCTCGGCGGCAAAGCCGCTATGGACAAGAACGGAACTCTGGTCAAAAAAATAGTGGAGAGCTTCGGCAGCTATGAGGCCTGGGAAAAGGACTTCAAAGCTGTAGGTGCAATGAGAGGCATAGGCTGGGCAGTGCTTTATTGCGACTGTGCAAGCAAACGGCTAATCAACTTCTGGGTTAACGAGCATGACGTGTCCCATCCTGCAGGATGCAAGCCCCTTCTGATAATGGATGTGTTCGAACATGCCTTTATGCTTGATTACGGCCTTAAGAGGGCAGATTACATCGAATCGTTCTTCAAGAATATTAACTGGGCCGCCATAGAAGCGAGAATCAAGTAGCACCTGTCTCCCCCTCCCACCCTGCCGGGCAATCTTATGGTTGCCCGGCCTTTTTTGTGGTTTTGCTTCATCTGGCATTTTGAACATATATTATATATAATATTTCTGGGGGAAAAGAGAGCCAATGGCGGCAAAACGCTTCTATGCCCTTCCCGAATCCGCAGCCGGACAATCACCGGCGGTACCGTTAGTCTATTATTGTCTTAAGGAGGATCTGAAAATGAAGCTTGGATTCATAGGTTTCGGCGAGGTAGGGTTTGAAATGGCCAAGGGCTTCAGAAGCGAAGGACTTGGAGGCATCTCTGTCTATGACATAATGAAAGATGATGCCGTATTCGGGCCTGTGATAAGTGAAAGAGTCCAGCTGTCAGGGGTCAGACTCGCGGCTTCAGCAAAAGAAGTTCTTGATCAGGCGGATGTTGTCATAGCGGCAGTCCCAGGTGCAAGAGCGCTGCAGACTGCCGCAGAGTTAAAGGATTTCCTGAAAAATGGAACACTGTATGTAGATGTTTCGGCATCGTCACCCGAAGTCAAACGCCAAATATGGGAAACAATCAAGGAGACGGGAGTCTCTTTTGTTGATGCTGCAATGCTTGGCTCATTGCCTTTATACAAACACAAGGTTCCCACACTCGTCAGCGGAAACGGCAGCGACAAATTACTGGAATCAATGCTTCCGTATCATATGGACCTCGAGAAGGTGAGCGATGTGCCTGGAGAGGCTACCGGAATAAAGCTTGTTCGCAGCATAATAATGAAGGGCATGCCTGCCCTGTTTGTAGAGGCTCTCGAGGCAGCGTCCCTGATGAAGGTAGACCATCTGATCCTGAAATCCCTCGCCAGTACCATGAATGCCTGTCCCTTTGAGGAGACCTTCAACCGGCTTGTGACCGGGACTGCTTTCCATGCCGAGAGACGGGCACATGAGATGGAGAATGTTATTGAGATGCTTGAAGGCCTGCATGTCGAGCCGACAATGTCAAAGGCAACCTTTGAAAGGCTTATGTGGCTGGCATCCAAGAATATGAAAGAAAAATTCGGGGGCAAGACCCCAAAAGAATGGCGTGATGTCGTTACCGCCTGGGAAAGCTGAAAGAAAAGGGCTCTGAAACATTGAAGACTGTTATTAAATATAGCGGCCCTGTACAAACGGAGGTGAATTAATGCAAACAGACACAAAAGCAGCCGTATCATCCCTGGAGAAAGCCACTATGCGGCGTGTTACGCTGCGCATGGTGCCGTTTCTGATGGTATGTTACTTCTTTGCGCTCCTCGACCGTGTAAACGTCGGCTTTGCTGCATTGCAGATGAACCAGGATCTGAGCCTGTCGCCGGCAGTATTCGGACTGGGCGCCAGCATGTTTTTTGTATCATATTTCCTGTGTGAAGTGCCGAGCAATCTCGCGCTTGAGAAATTCGGAGCGCGCCGCTGGATCGCACGTATCATGATTACCTGGGGTATCATTTCTATGAGCATGTGTCTGGTAGTAGGACCGTATTCGTTTTATGTGCTGCGCTTTTTGCTGGGCGCAGCCGAGGCCGGATTCTTCCCGGGCGTAGTGCTGTTCCTTACGTACTGGTTTCCGGCCGCGTACCGGGCCCGAATCATAGCGGTGTTCATGGTCTCAATTCCGGTTGCCAGCTTTCTCGGATCGCCTCTTTCGGCCATGCTGCTCGGCCTGAATGGCCTGCTCGGCCTCAGAGGCTGGCAGTGGCTGTTTATAATGGAAGCGCTTCCGACCGTGCTGTTCGGCTTTGCATGCCTCTATCTTCTGACAGACAAGCCGGCGACCGCTAAATGGCTGACCGCGGAACAGCGCGAGTGGTTGACTGGCCGCATTGAATCTGACGCCGGTAAGAAAGCTGCGATTGGCCACCTCTCAATCTGGCAGCTGCTGCGCAACAGACATTTTCTTGTTATGGCCATGGTTTGCGCGGGCGCATCTGCGACCGGAACTGCGCTGTCCATATGGCAGCCGCAGATACTGAAAGGCTTCGGGCTCAGCATAATGGAAACAGGTTTTCTCAATTCGGTTCCTTACGGCATTGCCTCGGTTCTGATGATTTTGTGGGGGCGCCACTCGGACCGCACGGGTGAGCGACGCTGGCATACTGCGCTGGCCCTGCTGTTGATTGCGGTCGGCCTAGGCTCTATGTCTTTAATCGAGGGCATGCTGCTGCCAACAGTCCTTGTGCTGAGCTTTGCCCTGATTGGCGCTTATTCGTTCAAAGGTCCATTCTGGGCACTCACATCGGTATGGATGTCGCCGAAAACAGCTGCAGCCGGTCTGGCCGGCATCAATGCTATTTCTAATCTGGTCGGCGGCGGAGCGATCTCGCTTGTGGGCTGGATCAAGGGATTAACCGGCAGCTTTCCGCTCGGTCTCATGCCTTTGGTGCTCCTGACTGCGATTGGCGCCACCAGCGTACTTTTGTTGACAAGGAAGCATCATGCCAAAGAAAAAGTGCAGTAGCGTAACCTTGATGAGGTCAGCTTTTAACATGAAGTCAGCAGTTTTTTTCCTCTCCGTACTTGCCGGGCAATCTTATGGTTGCCCGGTTTTTTTATCGAACCTGATATAGACTGGAGTTGTGGGACAAACACCTACCTCAGATATCGCATAGCCTACATTATTTTCAGAAATCAACCTATTCCGTAACAGTCGATTCATAAATATAATGTAGTTATCTCAATGCAAGGAGGTTTAAATATGAAGTACAGAAAATTACCGGGTTCAGGTATGCGGGCAATTATCTGCCTGTTGATAAGCGTATTCCTGCCAACCCTCCTGCTGACCGGGTGTGCAACTTACAAGGGCACGCTCATGACACAGAGTATAGGGGCAATAGAGCCCTCCGGCACATATACTGCAATACGCTATGGGTCCAGCAGTTATGATGATTATGACGCCTTTGCCCTCATTGTCCCTGACAGCGGCAGCTATACCTTTGAGATATACAAACCTGATTTCGAAGTTCGTTCATCGAGCAGGCTGTCAGCTAAACAGGCGCTGGATCTGGCCGGAACATTCCTCGGACGACATCCGGAATTTGCACGAACCCGTATCAGCGGTATAGTCAACGCTGGTGGTGAAGTTATCGGCTATGAAGTACGGCCCCTCTTTAAGCTGACCCGCTTCGGCCAGGAAGATCTTATAACAATCAACTACCTGCTTAAAGAAAATAACATGGTCGAGGTGCGGGTCAATCTCGATGAAAAGGTGAAAAACATATTAAGAGGTGGAGATAGTGGCAGTGACAAGTGACAGTGGAAAACAGGCCTAAAGGTTAAAGTATCGGCATCACGGCTGGAAATTAACAACACTTGCTTTAAGCCCGTTTTAAAATACTGGGAACAGATGCCAGGAATGCCTATTCCGGGCAATTTTTATCATCACCTTCACATTTAGGATTAGTGGTCTTAAAGGCCTCTATCAACTTAATAGAACTGAATGCCTCTGAATACGCACTGTGTCCGCGTGCTATAAATTAAGTGCTCTTGCTCGTATCAAACTATGGTATAATGGCTTAATTCCCTGCAGATAATCCTGTTATTCTGGAGGTATTTATGGATGCTCCTAAGGCAGCCGGCTCGCCTCAGTTCGCCTGGAACTTCTCTTTCCCTCTTCTTACAAACCGTTTTTTCCTGTGGGACATGGGCAAGGTTTTTTTCCTGTCCGGACTTATAGGCTCTCTTTTGCTTTCCGTTATGCTCGTATTTGCCGGCAATGCCCGCGCCATCATTCCATTGACTCTCCTGATCTGCGGAATAGTGCTCTCTTTTGCGGTCCTCACCATACTTATCAGTCTCATCTGGTTTGGCAATCGGTTCCATGCGCTATTTGCGATAAACTGCGAAGGGGCGATGGCTGAGGTTGCAAGAAGCCGGGACAAGGCGGCGAGCCGACTTGCCGTTGTGCTGGGAATATTGAGCGGAAACATGGCAGCTGCCGGGACCGGTTTGCTTGCCATGTCTGAAGAGGCCAAGAGAATTTCGTGGGCAGAGGTCAGAAAAGTTAACTACTATCCGGATGCCAGGGTGATCTCAATAAAAAACGGCTGGCGCGTTGTGGTGCGTCTATACTGCTCACAGGAGAATTACGAGCAAATTGCTGCCGCAGTAAAGGCATATTCCGGCACCAGGTCATAAATTGGGTGCGCGTCTGGATTTCGAGTATGCCCTCGACGTAAACCCTAATTATGAGAATGCAAGAAAACATCTTGAAATTCTGAAAAGGAAGATCGCGGCACAATAACACGCTTAATCGAGATATTCGATCACAGTATTATGGCCGTTACGTTATCATTATCGATTTTTTGGTGTCAACACAGGCCCTGATGGGCCCTTGAGCAATAATGCAGCTTAACTCATTAACATTATTTATGGAGGGAAAGATGAAGAAGGTGATCTGGCTGGTATGCTGTTTTATTATAATCTCCGTGTCTGCCTTTGCAACCATGCCCGCCCGGTACTTTGCCCCGAAGGAGATTAAGTTAAAGATTGAAACAAAAGGGGCCGAATCTTTTAAGACAGATGTTATAGTTCTGGTTTCTGTAAAAGCGGTTGTCGGCACATTGAAGGATTTGGAACTTTTTTTTAACTACTCCCCAAACTTGAAAGGCTCAAATTCCGGCGTCAAAATAGGTGATCTGGCCGAAGGATCGACAAAGGTCGTTGAACTGACAGTAAGAAAGGCCTCCAATAAAACCAAATCAGCCACATGGGTACAGATACGGGCATCCTACTTTCCTGACTATGCCGCGATTATAGAAGCAGTTAAGGCCGACATAAAGAATTATCCCAATAGTTCTGCACGCAATACACTTCTTTCAGGCCTGGCTAAACATCAGAGTGAAGGAGGGTCCCAAAAAAAGAATGAAGGGCTTACATATAACTTCACCGAGTAATAATGGTTGATGCTTTGAATTGTAAGCATAAATAAACGGGGGTATGGATAATAATGGATAAAGACCAGCTGTTTAAGATATTCATAATGCTGATGGTCGGTTTATTAGTTTTGGCGCTTTTCTACTACGGCATTAAATATATTTTCTGCGCCATCTTCAGACCCGAATTCAGACCTGAATTGAATAAGAGCAGTTTTTTAAATGATATTTTATCCTCGATAATCGAAGGGCTCAGCTCAAAGTTTGGCCCGGTCGTATACAGGATATTCAATCTTCTTTTGGGGCTCTTTTCGCTGTCTATAGGCATCTTGTCCGTATACGCATTTTGGAAATTATATGCAGCTTCACATTAACATTGGCATCAATGAAGTTTTGAAGACAACATGTATATGAACAGCAAAAGCCTGTTAAGACCCCATCGAAAGGGATAAGAGGAATTGCCTTAAAAATTGCAGATGATATAAAAAGGGGCCGTTTTTACGTCCCCTTTTTTATACCTATTTTGCCATTTCCTTTTGCCTGAATCTGTTTGTAATATAAACACCACCTATGACCATGCAACCGCCGACCAGGGTCGTAATGTAGATGCTCTCTCCAAGCAGAGCGACCCCCGTGATAAGTGCAAAGAGCGGGTTGAAATAGGTGAATACAGATGTGCGCACGGCACCAATCCTGGCGATGGCCAGATACCACACGTAGTATGCATAGACGGAGCATAGCACAGCCAGATAGAGGATGGCCGCAAAAGTCTGCCAGGAAAGGCTGAATACCTTACCGCCCATAAAGAGGGGTGGCCCGGCAATCGGCAAAAAGGCGAGCGGCAGCAGCAGCAATGTGCCGCATATGTGCATGTAGCCCATGGCCACCATCGGCCTGTACTTCTGCATAAGCGTTTTCCCGTAAAGCGTCATGGCAGACCAGACAATAGCATTGAGAAGCAGCGCCAGGTCGCCAATCAGAGTATTCGACCTGAAGATACTGCCCAGGTCCCCGTGTGAAATAATGAGAGTGACCCCCGAAAAAGCGGTCACTATTCCCAGCGTCATCGCCCTGTTGATCTTCTCTATTTTCAGGGCCAGCCCCATCATCCCTACGATTATCGGGATAGTCGCTATGATAAGGGCCGAATTGATGGTGGTTGTATACTGCAGGCCGAAGAACTGGATGTAGAAATAGGATGCAATACCGAAAAAGCCGAGCACGAAGAAAGTCGGGAGATCTTTTTTTTCTATCCTGCTGCCCTGCATGAAAGGCAGAATGGCGCAGTAAATGGCGGATACGATAGTAAAACGCACGATGACAAGCTCGAGCGGGCCCAGTTCGCGCAGCCCGATTTTAGCCGCAGCGAATGATGTGCCCCACAAGAAAGAGACCGTTAATAAGTGAAAATAGATCGACCGTTCCACCTTATATTTATAATACCCCGCCATCCACCAGAGTTTAAAGCAGATTTTCGGTTGTTCATAAACATATTATCTGATTCCCGAATTTCAGCTTGACTAATGTCCTGCTTGAGGATACGATTATGAATAGGTGAAACTGCTAAAATAATAGAGGAGTGTCATATGCCTATAAAATCAATGAAACCCGTGCAGGTACGATTAAGTCTGGTGTTCATCGCATTTTTTCTGTTCATGGCTTTTCCTCTTGTCGTATCGGCGCAGGCGTCTCCGCCAGCGGGTGAATATATAACCGAAAATGGATGGGGCAATCTGATTGTCAAAAGCCCTAAATCGGGAGCAGCAACTTTTTCGATAATGGCCCTGGGCGCCAACGGGCACACATGCACCCTCGACGGAGAGATAAAAAACGGGCAGGCCAGGCTTGCGGAATCTGACAAAGACAAACCCTGCATGGTCACCTTCCGGCAAAAAGTGTATGACATCGAAGTTTCAGCCTCGCCCTTTGAAGAATGCCGCAGCTATTGCGGTGCGCGCGCCGGATTCGAAGGACTTTACCTGAAACCGGCCAGGGGTTGCGATTCATCAGCCATCAAAAAAACACGGGCGGCATTTAAGCGCCTATATGACAAGAAGGCATATGAACAGGCAAAAGCTGAATTGACGTCGATAATCCCGGGCTGCGAAAAGACATTGTACTGGACCGAGGCCGGGCGTATACGCAATGATCTTGCCATTACCGAATACAAGCTCGGCAACATGGCAGCATGTCAGCAGATCCTGGCCCCCCTCGCAGCGGATGCGGCAAAAACGGATGAAGATCTCCGCGATAATTACCCTCCGACAGATGCTGAGAATTATCTTCCCGTCATAAAGGCGACGCGCACCAATCTCAGGCTATGTGGGGCAATGAAAAAATAGAGAAGGCCATTAAATAATTAGCTGTTATTTCGTCTGCACATTTCCATTCTGTATAGCACCCGAAGCATGCAGCCGACTGGTTTTGCTCTTTTCCCTGGCAGCAGAGCTGATGCTGACAGACACAGCCTCATCCTGCTCTTTCTTTGGCGGCGGAAGTTTAATCTTTGCAGCCTTGTTCGTTCCTGAGTTCGGAATGTTCGAAACTGCTGCATGCGCATGATTATGAACGGCTTGTATAGACATAAACACCCCCGGTACACACCTATTATACTCCTTTTATTCGTATAATAAACGTGATTTTGCACACAATCACTGCATATTAGCATCCCGACTATCCGAGTCTTTTTCTAAACCTTAGTGAGCTCAGGGTTATTATGATTAATCCAAGGAACAGGAGCGCGGCCATCTGGGGCCAGAGGACATCAAACCCGCTGCCCTTCAGAAACACGCCCCTTATAATAATGAGAAAGTATCTGAGCGGATTAAGATAAGTAAGATACTGAAAGCCCTCCGGCATATTATCGATGGGGAACATGAAGCCCGAAAGCAGCAGTGCAGGCATAAAGAAGAACATGGTTGCCATCAGGGCCTGCTGCTGGGTCCTCAGGATTGTCGAGATGAACAGACCGATGCCGAGCACAGAGAGCAGATAGACTGTGGTGCCGAGGAAAAGAAGCAAAAGCGAGCCTTTGATGGTAATACCGAACCACAGGGTCCCGACAACAATAACAACAAGCATGTCAAAAAAACTGATGGCGGCAAAAGGCAGGGTCTTGCCGAGCATCAATTCAAAAGGACTGATGGGGGATACCATGAGCTGCTCGATTGTTCCCATCTCCCTTTCACGCACAATGGACATTGAGGTAAGCATGAGACAAATCAGCATGATTATGGAAGCGATGACCCCGGGCACATTATAATTTCGGCTCTTGAGATCCGGATTGTACCAGAACCTGGTCCGGAACTCTATTGCAGACAGGCGCGTCTGAACTGCCGGAGCAGCGCGGTCCGCGGCATATCCGGCAATGATCTTCGAAGCATAATTCATCGCAATCATGGCAGTGTTCGAGTCGGTCCCATCAACGATTACCTGGACTTCTGTGGGCTTCCGTTTTGATATATCGCTCGCGAATCTTTCGTTTATCTGTATGGCGCAAAGCACCTTGCCCCGGTCAAGCAGGTCCCTTATCTCGTCCGCTGACTGCGGATAATGGGTGATGCTGAAATAACCGGATGCCTCAAGCCTCCGTGCAAGTTCCCTGCTTTCCTGCGACTTGTCCCGGTCATAGAAGGCCGTTGAGATGTTGTTTACGTCGGTGGTAACAACATAACCGAACATAAAGAGCTGAATAATGGGGAACCCGAAGAGCAACACCCAGTTCTTCCTGTTGCGAAAGGTCTGGATGAACTCCTTGATGATCATATGTTTGATCCGTCCGAACATCTCAGTCAATCCTCTTCCTGAAACTCCTGATTGCAGCGGCGAAGACGATTGCGCCAAACAGGCTGAGCAGGAGTGTCTCGACCCACAGTATCTCTAACGAACTTCCTTTCATGAAAATTCCCTTTGATATCGTCACAAAATAACGTGCCGGGATTATATGGGTGATTATCTGCAGCGGCTTCGGCATATTTGAGATCGCAAACATAAAACCGGAAAGGAGAATTGCGGGCAGGAAAGAAGACAGCAATGCCATCTGGCTCGCTACTGCCTGCGACCCTTTCGCCTTGATCGAGATCAGGATACCGAAACATACGCCGCCGAACAGAAATATGCATGAAAGGGCGATGAGGAGCAGCGCGCTGCCATATATAGGAACTCCGAACCAGAAAACACCTGTAACAATTGCCAGTATAAGGTCAATGAAACCGATGGCGAAATAAGGTATCAGCTTGCCTATTACAAGCTCTGCCGGTTTTACCGGGGTAGAGATCAGCTGTTCCATGGTGCCCCTTTCCCACTCCCTCGCGATTGTAAGCGAGGTCAGCAGCGCCACGATTACGGCCATTATGACAACTATCAGACCGGGGATGATAAAATTCCTGGACTTAAGTTCCGGATTGTACCAGACGCGGCTGCGGATATCTATAAGCGGAGCGAACTTTGCGCCGCTTATCCTTTGACTAAAAAGCAGAGAGATGCCGGTTATGTACCCCTCTGCAATGGTGGCAGTATTCGAATCGCTGCCGTCTATTATAACCCCGACCTGGACCGGCCGACCTGTCTTTATATCGCTCGCGAAACGTTCGGGTATTATCAGGGCCACCTTTGCGTTGTCTGACCCGATCTGCGTATCGATCTCATCATAGCTCTCGACATAAGCTACGATGGTGAAATAGCCGGATTCCCTGAATTCGGAAACCAGCTCCCTGCTTTCCACGCTACGGTCCCTGTCGTATACAACCGTGCTTATGTTGTTGACATCAAAGGTGATGGCATATCCATAAATGAAGAGCTGGATGAGAGGCATCAGGAACGCAATGGCAAGACTGAGCGGATCACGCCATATCTGGATGGTCTCCTTTTTGGCTATGGCCCTGATCCTGACAAATTTCATTTAAGCATCCCCGTCATGACGTTTCGATCAGCGTTACAAAGACATCTTCAAGTGAAGGCACTATCTTTTCGATCTTTCTGATCCCGATGCCCGATTGCAGAAATAGCTTTTTTATCTCAGGGATTGCCTCGTCCGCATTTTCTACGGTCACATGCACAAGACTGCCAAATATGGCCGCCTCAATGCCTCCCTTATATAACACATCGACTGCATCAACAACACGGTCGGCCTCGATCTCAAGGACACTGCGTTTCATATGCTCCTGCCTGAGTTCATTCGGGGTGCCTTCAGCGATGATCTTCCCCCGGTATATAAGGGCGAGCCGGTCGCAGTAATCCGCCTCATCCATATAGTGAGTAGTTACGAACACAGTAGTGCCTGCTTTTGAAATGCCATAGATCATGCTCCAGAAATTCCTGCGGGATATGGGATCAACCCCTGAGGTCGGTTCATCAAGAAAGAGGATGGGAGGTTCATGGATTATCGCGCACCCGAGAGCAAGCCTTTGCTTGAAACCTCCCGGAAGCGTACCCGTTACGGCATCTCTCCTTTTCTCAAGGCCTGCCATAGAAATGACCCAATCCTTTCGCACGGTTCTTTTCTGCGCGGGCACACTGTAAATGCCGCTGAAAAAATCGATGTTCTCCTCGACAGTCAGGTCTTCATATAGCGAAAATTTCTGCGACATGTACCCAATGTTTTTTTTGATCTCCTCTGACTGGCGCATGATATCGAACCCGCCCACCAGGCCCTTACCGGCAGTCGGCAGAATGAGACCGCAGAGCATTTTTATGGTGGTCGATTTACCCGCTCCGTTGGGCCCGAGGAAACCGAAGACCTCGCCTTTCCGGATTTCCAGGCTGATATTATCGACCGCGACAAAATCTCCGAATCTGCGGGTAAGGCCCTCTACTGTAACGGCCCTGTCATTTCCGGGCCTGATGACTTCAGGCCTCATTTTGACACTTCTCCTTCGACCATCGAAATAAAAACGTCCTCGATGGAAGGCAGAACTTCCCGATAATCTTTTATTCCTATGGCACCGCTCTTCAGTTTCTGAATGATCCCGGGAATGGCCTCCTTACTCTCAACCAGAACATGAATGCGGTCGCCGTAAACATTGACCTTTTTGACACCCGCGCCTCCCCTGATAAGTTCCGCAGCAGATCTCGGGTTGTCGCACCATATCTCGCTCATCGGAAACACCAGAGATTTTTTGACCTTGACCGGCTCGTCCTTTATCAGCAGTTTCCCTTTATGCATAAGACCGATGCGCGTGCATCTTTCGGCCTCATCAAGATAGGACGTCGAGACAAATATGGTGACCTGCTCTTTCAGAAGATCGTAGAGTATACGCCAGAAATCCCTGCGTGAGACCGGGTCTACGCCATTGGTAGGTTCATCCAGAAAGAGGACCTCCGGGGTATGGATGAGAGCGCAGGCGAGTCCGAGCTTCTGTTTCATGCCTCCCGAAAGTTTCCCGGCAAGACGGTCCCTGAATGGAGTGAGATTACTGAATGAGAGCAGCTTTTCTATGCGCGCGGGGCGTTCGCGTCCGGGCACATCGTAAATGTCGGCGTAGAAAAGTATGTTTTCCATAACGGTCAGGTCTTCGTACAGCCCAAAACGCTGCGACATATATCCGATCTTTTCCTTGATCCGCTCCCCTTCTGTGAGTATGGAATGGCCCGCGACAAAAGCCACACCTGAGGAAGGCTCCATAACGGACGACAGAAGTCTCATGGTGGTGGTCTTGCCTGCCCCGTCGGGACCGACGAGGCCGAAGAGTTCTCCCTTGAAGACATCAAGATCAAGGTGGTCTACCGCAATATTGTCGCCGAACGTCTTGGTCAGATCCGCTATCCGTATTGCGACATCGCTCATCTGACGTGAATCTTTACATCAGCAGGCATACCCGGTTTCAGTTCCTGATTGATATTACTGACCCGCACCTTTACTCCAAAGACAAGCTTGACCCTTTCCTCCTGTGTCTGCACTGTCTTGGGAGTAAATTCGGTCTGGTCCGAAATATAACTTACAACGCCTTCGTAGACCTTGCCCTTATATGAGTCAACCGAAATATCAGCCTTCTGCCCGAGTTTTACCAGCCCGATCCTGTCTGATTTGACATAAACCTTTATCCAGGGATCATCGACCTCTCCGACTGTAAAGACCGGGGTGCCGGGCTGCACAACTTCTCCCAGCTCTATGTTCTTTTTAAGCACAACTCCCGACACCGGTGCATAAAGCACCGTATCACCAAACCGCTCCTCTATTACACCTAGAGCGGCCTTTGCCTGCCTCTCGCGGTCCTCAGCAGCCCTGATGACTTCTTTTCGCGGCCCTTCTTTAAGCAGGCTCAATTGCTCCTGCGCGGCCTTGACCTGCTCGGCCCTGCTGTCATACGCGCTCCTGTAAGCATCCAGCTGAGAAACCGCTATTGCTTCCTGTCTAAAGAGCCTTTCCGCCCTCTCAAAATCTTTTCTTGCCTTGACCAGTTCCGCTTCGGCGGCCTTCACGTTCGCTGACGCATAGGCTATTTCCTGGTGCCTGGATCCTGCCCTGAGCTCTTCCAGCTTTGTTAATGCTTCACTGACGGAAGCCCTGCTCTGGGCAACCATGTTTCTGAGTTCCGCGCTGTCCAGTACCGCAAGCTTTTGGCCCTTTTCGACCTTGTGGCCTTCGTCTGTCAGAAGCTCGACAACTCTACCGGCTATCTTAAACCCGGTATCTACCTTGGTAACCTCAACATTGCCGGATAATGCAATTGTCCCGTCATCGCTTTCCTTCCAGAAGCCGCCAAAGAAAAGGACCGCAGCGACTGCCGCCGCAACGACAATGCCGATCAGAATAATTTTCTTTTTATTATTCATTTCCAGACCCCCATGCCCCTTCTGCCGATCAGCTGTCCCTCGACGGACAGATATCGAAGAGAACACAATCCTCATGCATCATCTTTCTTGCCTGGCAGGTCTTCCTGCCGTGATTTATCAGCAGGTGCGTAATGTTGCCCCATTCCTTTTTAGGCGTGATCTCCATAAGGTCCTGCTCTATCTTCACAGGGTCCGTATTTTCCGTGAGCCCGAGCCTTCCGGCAAGGCGTATTACATGCGTATCTACCGCTATCCCTTCAGTAATATTGAACGCATTGTACAGGACGATGTTGGCGGTCTTTCTCGCCACACCCGGCAGGCTTACAAGTTCTTCCATGGTCTGCGGAACCGCACCGCCGAACTTCTCCACAAGGATCTTTGCCGCGTTCTGTATATTCTGTGCCTTGTTTCTGTAAAAGTTAACCGAACTTACGTCCTTTTCAAGGACCGCCCGATCGGCAGCAGCAAAGTCCTTTACATTGCGGTACTTCATGAAGATTGTCTTTGTGACCTTGTTAACATGAACATCAGTCGATTGTGCCGACAGAATTGTCGAGACAAGCAATTCAAACGGGCTGTTAAAATCAAGCCCGCACTTCAGGACAGGGAACTCCTTTTTAAGGCGTTTGATAATCACGCCCATCAGCATTTTTTTGTCCATCGTCACACCCGTATAATTTTTATGACGCCTTCTGGGCAAGCAGCTCTCGCGGCTTGAGAATGGCATATGCGAATCCCATCACTGGCACAGGAACATTCTGTAATTCTCCCATACGCACTACGACTCCGATCATGGATTCAAGCTCCGACCGCTTTCCGCTCTCGACATCACGCTGCATCGAGGGCTTCATACCGGTGGCACCCGCATCGATAAAGGCCATGGTCTTCTCGACCACATCCGTGTCAAGCGCCACTCCCCTTGAGCGGCCGACGGCGGCAACCTCCGCAACCGCAGCCTTCAGCAAGGCGCGCGCCTCCGGAACGCCGCGATATTCTGCCGTAGCCAGGCGCGTAAGACAGCCAATGGCGCTGATGGCCGATATAAATATAAACTTGGTCCAGAGCACCTTCTGTATGTCGCTGCTCGTCTCTACCGTCGCGCCGGAAGACTTAAGAACATCAAAAATGGCCTTAAGCCTTTGTGTCTCCTTGCCTCCTGGTTCGCCAATCGCAATACGGTGGAACTGACTGGAATGCTTTATCACACCTGGGGCCTCGACCTCAGCATATATCCATGTGGCTCCACATATCATATGCTCCATACCCACTGTCAGGCCTATGCGCTCAAGCGCATCTATCCCATTCTGGAAAGGCACGACGACGGTATCCTTGCCAACCAACGGCATCATTACCGCTACTGCGTCGTCTGTCTGGTAGCTTTTGGTGGTAAAAAGGATGAGATCAACTGGCCCGACTTCTGCCGGTTTGTCGGTCGCTTTCGCGGGGGATATAAGAAAATCTCCAAGCACGCTCTTTACCTGGAGACCTTTTTGCCTGATCGCCTGGAGATGCGCCCCCCTTGCTATAAATGTCACATCTTGCCCTGCCCTGGCCAGCAATGCTCCATAATAACCCCCAACACCGCCTGTTCCGACAATCGCTATTTTCATGTCTCCCCCTTTATTACGACGATATCATTTGCCAAAATCCGGTCAATCCAGGACTGCAAAGACTTATCCGTTGCTTTGATTATATCAAGTGTATGAGGAATATTAAAACAGACGCAAGCCCGCGTTGCACCCTCGGACCGGCGGCACTTGCCTTTAGTAGCAATGCAACCATAATATATATGGTCGGATTAACTATCCAGGGTAGTGCCGGAGAACAATGATGAAGACTCGTGACTATCGCCTCCCCGATCTGCTGGACATGTCACTCATCCGGAAACTGGCTGATGCCAACTTCCGTGCCAGCGGGTTGCCTATCAGCATTGCCGATGCCATTGACTCGACATTTGTCATTGTTGCCGGACGTTCCGACATCTGTGATCAATTCCATCGTGCCAATCCAATATCGCATCAACGCTGCCTGGAGAGTGACCTTCTCATCAATTCGAATCCCGGCGCCGCGGACTCTATGCAGTACAGATGCAAAAATGGGATGTGGCACATAGCACTGCCCATTATTGTTGGAGGACGCCATCTCGCAACGCTATTCCTGTCACAATTTTTCTATGACGATGAAGTTATTGACCGCGAGCAGTTCATTCGCCAGGCGGATGAGTTCGGTTTTGACAAAGACGCGTATATCGCCGCGCTTGAAAAAACGCCGGTATTCAGCCGGGAAAAAGTGGAGTATATAATATCATACGACAAGGCACTCGTCCGCTTCATATCAGACCTCGCCGCACATGCCTTGAAGGTAATCGAGACAAAAGAGTCCCTGCTGAAAAGCGAGGAGCGTTACAGGCGCCTGATCGAGTCGGTCACAGATTATATATATACGGTCAGTGTCGAGGCCGGTAAGGCCGTTTCGACAAAACATGGACCAGCCTGTATCGCTGTCACCGGATATTCATCCGAAGAATACGATGCCGACCACAACCTGTGGTTTCAGATGGTGTATGAAGCAGACCGTGATGCCGTTCTGCGGCAGATAAACCTCGCAATATCCGGAAATCCTGTAATTCCGCTTGAGCACCGGCTCATTCACAAAAACGGTACGGTAATCTGGGTGCGCAATACAATCGTGCCTTCCTTTAATGAAGCGGCTGAGCTCGTCGCGTACGACGGCATGATAAGAGACATCACTGAACGCAAGAATGCCGAAAATGCACAGAGGGAAAGCGAAGAGCGATACCGCCTGTTCCTGGAAGACTTTCCCGGCGTGGCCTTTAAGCGCACTATAGATTTGAAGCCCCTCTTCTTCCATGGCACTACCGAGAAGATAACCGGATACACGGGAGAGGAATTCATGTCGAGAAAAGTACGATGGCACGAGATAGTCCACCCCGACGATATTCCAAAACTTTACGAAAACATAGCTGATCTGCAAAGCATACCCAATTACTCGATAGAACGTGAGTACCGCATACTGCGAAAGGACGGCCAGATGCGATGGATAAAGGAGCTGATCCAGAACAAATGTGACGAATCCGGGAATCCCGCCTTTATCCAGGGCACCATATACGATATAACCGAACAGAAAAAGCTTGAGGAACAGCTGCAGCATGCCCAGAAAACAGAGGCTGTCGGTCAGCTGGCTGGGGGAGTAGCGCATGACTTCAACAATATCCTCAGCGCAATGATAGGCTTCACCACGCTTGCCCAGATGAAGATGCAGGAGGATGATCCCGCCAGAAAACATCTCTCAAAACTGTTTGAGCTGGCTGACAAGGCATCAAAACTCACAGGCAGCCTGCTTGCGTTCAGCAGGAAACAGGTGATCAACGTACGGCCCATGAAACTGAATGAGATCATAAGTAATACCTGCATGCTGATAGCAAGGGTTATAGGTGAGGACATAAAGCTTGACATCGGCCTGTCGGGTGATGACATCGTGATACTGACCGACAGCATTCAGCTCGATCAGATACTCGTCAACCTTGCTACAAACGCAAGGGACGCCATGCCCGAAGGCGGGACCCTGTCGATCAGCACATCAGTTATGTTTATGGATGACGAATTCATAAAGCTGCATGGCCATGGAAAGCCAGGCCGCTATGCCCTCATACAGGTCGAGGATACCGGTTCGGGCATGGATGATAATACAAGGAACAAGATATTCGATCCTTTTTTTACTACCAAGGAGGTCGGCAAGGGCACCGGGCTCGGCCTTGCCATCGTCTACGGCATTATCAAACAGCATGGCGGTTATATAGATGTATACAGTGAAGCACAAAAAGGCACTACCTTCAGGATGTATCTGCCGATGCTGAGTATTAACGCTTCAATCTCCGAATCCGCTGATATTCTGCCGTTAAAAGGCGGGGCCGAAGTCATACTTGTCGCAGAAGATGAACAGACGACAAGAGAGTCGTTGAAGGGCATGCTCGAAGAATACGGATACAAGGTTCTCGAAGCCGGAGATGGGCGGGACGCCGTCAATAAATTCATGGAACAGAAGGACCATATCAGCCTCGTGCTTATGGATGTGGTAATGCCTCACAAGGGAGGCAGGGAAGCTTTTGATGAGATAAGAAAAATCAGCCCCGGCGCAAGAGTCGTATTTATGAGCGGCTATACCGGAGACGTGGTGAGAAGCAAGGGAATAGTTGCTGAGGGAAGGCAGTTCATATCAAAGCCGGTGTCGCCTAAAGAGCTGCTGACAAAGATAAGACTTATCCTGGACACCGGCCAGCCCTGATTCCTGCTTTTGATCTTCTGGTGGCTCACTGCCCAAATACTAATGCAAATGCGTATACGATATAAAGAATTCCTGCCGCCATCATGGTTATCGGGGAGAGTTTTTTCCTGACAGTTATGTCCGCCAACAGTATCAGCGCTGCCAATATGGCAAGAATGGCCGAAAAGAGTGCCATGCCGGAGATTGCCCAGTCGGTAAACAGTAGGCCTAGCGACACCGGGAATGTTGACTGAAATACCATGGCCCCTGTGATATTTCCGGCTGCCAGCGTATCTTTTCCCTTAAGCGTCCAGCTGATACTGTTGAACTTTTCGGGCAGTTCTGTTGCAACCGGAGCCAGCAGCAGGGCAAAAAGCAGCGGATTCAGGCCCAAGGCCAATGAAAGCTGTTCTAGCTCTCCCACAAAAATATGCGCTCCACCCAGCATAAGCGCGAGCGCGAATACTACCTGGAAACAGATCAGTACGACTGCTTCAGGAGCGTCCGTATCCCGCTCCCTGCGGTGCCTCTTTAATACACGGACGAACCTGCCAAAATAGAGTTCATCCACATTGACGACGCCTCCGCTCTCACCCATGAAGGTCATGTATACATATATTAAATAACCGATCACAAGCCCAATAGCCAGAACAATATTGCCGCCGCTCACGAAAAGCGGTATTGTTATGGCAGCACCATACATCCCGATAAAAAATACCAGGTCCCTTTTCAGGCTGCCAACCTCGGCATTCAGCTCAAATCCCCTCTTTTTATTCAGATAACCGATCAGCACCGTAATACCAACGAGGAAAAAAACGAGGGTGGAGAGCATGAACGGGGCGCCGAGGATCGCGCCCACACCTATATGCGCCCCAGCGTCTCCTCCATAAATGAAGATGGCAACAAATGGCAGTATGGTCTCGGGCATGGCAGTACCCACAGCCGCAAATATGCTGCCCACGACTGCCTGTGAAAGAGAGAGTCTCTTGCCGAGCGCTTCAACGCCGTTGGTAAATATCTCGGCGCTGATCAGTATCAGAAAAAGACTCAGTATAAATAGTGCCGTATCAGTAATCATTAATTTGCGGGAAAAAGCCGAACTCTGTGAGCATGCCGTTCCTATGCAACCCGGTTTAAATTATAACCCGCATCAATAAAAAAAGGGAGACGGCCCGCAAAGCCATCTCCCCTCGCGGAATGTCTGTTATTTTATGAAATCTTTCAAGGTCTTGCCAGATGTAAATTTCGGCACCTTCGCTGCCGCTATCTTTATCTCCTGCCCTGTCCTCGGATTCCGGCCCTTTCTTGCCTTCCTCTTCGAAACAGAGAATGTTCCGAAACCAACCAGTGTCACCTTCTGTCCTTTTTTAAGAGAAAGCTTAACTGCATCGAGGGTTGCGTCGAGCGCTCTGCCTGCATCGGCCTTGGTAAGGCCTGCCACTGCTGCGATCTTATCAATCAAATCTGCTTTGGTCATGTTTTAATCCCTCCTTCCTTTTGTAAAGTGGTTGCTTGTTGCTTTAAACAATACCAAGATAAAATGTATTTGTCAAGGTATGAAATCACCGTAATTCCGCGCCAATACTACCTTCTGACATGCAAGATCCCTTCCATCTGAGAGACCTTGTTTATCAGGGCGAGCAGCTGGCTTCTGTCACTTATCTCGACTATAAGCTCTATGAGGGCCCGCCTGTCCGAGGTCGATTCGGCCTTTACTGAGGAGATATTTACATTGGAGGTTGATATGAGCGCGCTCAGGTTGGCAAGTATTCCAGGTTTATCAAGAGCTTCCACCGAGATCTTCGTCTGGGTTGTCACATCACCGTCATGTTTCCACTCTACATCTATCATTCGCTCGGCATCCACGGCTATCCTCTCCAGGTCAGTGCATTCCTTGCGGTGGATGGTCACCCCGCGCCCTCTTGTGATAAAGCCGACAATATTATCACCCGGCACTGGCATGCAGCAGCGGCCTATACGGTAGAGGATATTATCAACGCCTTTTATGGTAATAACATCCCGCGTGCTCTTTTGGGGCTTTGAGACCTTTGTTACAGGCTGGTCTTCCTTCTCAGGCTCGAACCTGTTGACCACCTGATGTGCGGATATTTTCCCGTAGCCTATCAGCACATAAAGGTCCTCAATCGTCAGAATGCTGAAGCTCTTGAGCACCTCCTCCATCTTGGGAGACTTGAGCATGGCCTGGGGAGTACCGTGCCGTCTGAGTTCTTCCTCCAGCAGCTTGGTGCCGAGTTCTATTCCCTTCTTCCTCTCCTCGGCCCTTGTCCACTGCTTTATCCTGCTCTTGGCTCGCTGCGTTACTACAAATTTGAGCCAGTCCTTGCTTGGAGTCTGGGAAGGTGAAGTCAGTATCTCAACGACGTCGCCGCTGTTAAGTTTGTACCTGAGAGGCACTATCCTGCCGTCTATCTTTGCACCGACACATTTATTACCGACCGCCGAATGAATGCTATAGGCAAAATCTATGGGAGTGGAATCTACCGGCAGTTCCTTTATATCTCCGGCCGGCGTAAAAACATAAACCGTATCGGGCGCGACCTCCCCTTTTACAGCCTCAAGAAATTCCTCCGCATCCGATATTTCCTTTACAAGGTCTCTTAACCACTCCACAAAGCGGGTGTTCTTCTTGTCCACCGCCTCTTTTTCCTTGTATCTCCAGTGGGCAGCGATACCTTCCTCCGCAACTTCATCCATCTCTTTTGTACGGATCTGAAATTCCACCCTCTCGCCTATTGGCCCGACAACCGTAGTGTGAAGAGACTGATACAGGTTCGACTTGGGCAGGCTGATAAAATCCTTGAAACGTCCGGGCACGAGAGGCCATAAAGAATGGATAATGCCGAGTATGTCATAACAATGAGGCACGGTATCGGTTATTATGCGGACGCCAATAACATCATATACCTGCTCAAAGGGTATCTTCTGCTTGACCATCTTCTGGTATATGCTGTAGGAATGCTTAAGCCTGCCCCTGATTTTGGCTTCGATGCTGATCTGTTTAAGTTTTTCGGTGATAACGGCAATTACTTCGCCAATATCACGCTCGCTCTCCTCCTTGCGTTTGGCGACCTTTATGCCCAGTTCCTCGTACAGATCAGGCATCAGGGTCTTAAAACAGAGGTCCTCAAACTCCATGCGCAGCCAGCCGATACCAAGCCTGTTCGCCAGCGGAGCGTATATGTCCATGGTCTCCTGCGCGATGCGTCGCTGTTTTTCAGCAGGCAGATGTTCGATGGTCCTCATGTTGTGCAGGCGGTCCGCGAACTTGATGAGTATGACCCTGACGTCCTTTGCCATGGCAAGAAGCATCTTTCTGAAGTTTTCGGCCTGCGCCTCTTCCCTGGTCTTGAATTCGACCTTGCTGAGTTTCGTAACCGCGTCAACAAGGAACGCGATCTCGTGTCCAAAATCCGCCTTGATGTCCTCCGCCGTCTTGCCGGTGTCCTCAATGGTATCGTGCAGCAATCCGGCCGCTATGGTGGCGGTATCCAGTTTCATTTCAGCGAGAATGGCTGCGACAGAGATGGGATGCTGGATATAGGGAGACCCCTCTATCCTCGTCTGGGTGACATGCGCGTCACGAGAAAATATATACGCCTTTTTTATCAGGTCGATATTCGCCTTTGGACTGTAGGAAAGCACCTTTTCGAGCAGATGTTCGATATTTTCCATTTACAATTATACTCTTTTTGACCCGTTTATTGATAAGGCGGATGAAAGCACTGTGCTTCTGGTAATACATGCAGTTCAGTGTTCAGCGCGCTTATTACTTTATGTTAAACTAGGCACCATGGAACAGCTGATAATACGCGGCGGCAGGCCGCTCCAGGGCGACGTCATGATAAGCGGGGCCAAAAATGCGGCCCTTCCGATAATAACAGCTTCGATACTTGCCCCCGGCGTACATCAAATCACTAACGTACCGGAACTGCGCGACGTTGTAACGATGGGACGCCTGATCGGCAACATGGGAGGACTTACAGGCTATCGCGAAGGCATAATGACCCTCGATACCGGGCGGCTGCGTACGCCGGAAGCCCCGTACGAGCTGGTCAAGACAATGAGGGCCGCGGTGCTTGTGCTCGGACCTCTCGTAGCACGCTTCGGCAAGGCACGCGTATCACTGCCCGGAGGCTGCGCTATCGGCGGGAGGCCCATTGACCAGCATATCAAGGGTCTCGAAAAGATGGGCGCAAAAATAACGCTTGAGGGCGGATACGTCATCGCAAAGGCAAAAAGGCTGAAGGGGGCCAGGATATATTTCGACATGCCTACTGTAACTGGCACAGAAAACATAATGATGGCGGCCACTCTCGCCAAAGGCACTACTCTTATCGAAAACGCCGCGCGTGAGCCCGAGGTAAAAGACCTGATTGACTGCCTTATTGCCATGGGGGCAAAGATCAAAGGGGCCGGAGAGAGCACGATAGAGATCACGGGCGTTGACAGCCTTGTGCCTATGGCGAACTACGCCGTGATACCAGACCGCATAGAGACAGGAACATTTATGGCCATAGCCGGGGCCTGCGGCGGAGACATCACCATAAAAAACTGCAGGATCGATCACATGGATGCGATAATCATGAAACTGAAAGACGCCGGTGTCCGCTTTGATGAGACGAAAAAAGGACTCAGGGTCAGGGGGCCCAAACATCTGCAGGCCGGCACCGTGACCACAATGCCCTACCCGGGCTTCCCGACCGACATGCAGGCACAGTTCATGTCCCTTATGGCATTAGCGCGGGGGACGAGCATAATACATGAGAGCATCTTCGAAAACCGCTTTATGCACGTGGCTGAACTTTGCCGTATGGGAGCAAATATTTCGATAGATGGCGGCACTGCCACCGTAAAGGGCGTAGAACGGCTTACCGGTGCGCCCGTGATGGCAACAGACCTGCGTGCATCCGCATCGCTTATAGTCGCAGCGCTTTGCGCGAAGGGCGAGAGCACCATCCAGCGCATATATCACCTCGACCGCGGCTATGAACGGATTGATGAGAAGCTGAAGAAACTGGGTGCGGACATAAAAAGGGTGATGGAATAAAAGCAGGAGTTGGAAGTCAGTTCAGCATCTGTTCCTATCGATGATCACAGGCCCTGTATTTTGAAGCGCTGGGTGATGTCGGATTCCTGGATGCAGGAGAGTATATCAAGGAAATTCATCTGAAAACTTCCCGGTCCGGCAGAACGCCCCGCAGCCATCTCACCAGCAATTCCCATTACTGCCATGGCATGCGCGGCAGCCTTGAACGGCGATGGGTTCACCGCAACAAAAGCGCCGGTTATCGCGCTTGCCGTACAGCCCATTCCTGTCACTTTTGACATCATCGGATGGCCGTTCGATACCCGAACTACATTGTCGCCTTCGACTATCAGGTCCTCCGGACCGCTCACCGAAACAACGCAGCCCGCTGACCGGGATAACGCCTTCGCCTCCCCGAGTACCTCCGCCGGCACGTGCCGGCTGTCGACTCCTTTGGTGCCCAGCTCGGAGCGAAGAAGAGATTTGATCTCGGATGCATTGCCCCTGATCATTGCGGGCTTTATCTCCCGAATCAGCATGAGCGCCGTGTCAGTTCGATACTTCGTGGCGCCGCTCCCTACGGGATCAAGGACAACCGGTATCTTCCTGCGTTGTGCTTCTTTCCCGGCCTTAACCATAGCTTCGACCCAGGCAGGACTCAGCGTACCGATATTTATGACAAGCGCCCCGGCCAGGCTGATCATCTCCTCCACTTCCTCTAAGGCATGGGCCATCACAGGCGAAGCGCCTATGGCCAGAAGAGCGTTGGCCGTAGTATTCATTACCACATAATTTGTAATATTATGCACCAGTGGCGCAGTCTTGCGTATCTGTTGAATGTCTCGCCAGATCATATATATTCTCCTTGCACATTGTTCAAATATCTGTAACAGTTAATTCTGTCATTCCTACTTTCTAAACATTCGCTTCAGTTCTGCCGCCGATATATTGATCTTCGTCGGTCTGCCGTGAGGACAGCGGTCAGGTTCATCGCATGCGCTCAGATCTTTCAGTATCGCTGATATCTTCGCATTGTCGGGCACCTCTCCCTTACCGCGCACGGAAGAGTGGCATGCAAGCCGGGCAGCCATATTACGCCTTGCGGAATCAAGAGGTGAAATCCCGCCTTCCGAACTTGAAACGTCGCCTGCCATGCATCCGGCCGATTCTCCCAACACGGCCCGCAGATCAGAGTCAAGCAGCATCCCGGGCACGCTCCTCACCAGCAGCGTCCCATGGCCGAAATCCTCAACATCGATCCCAAAACTGTTGAACAATGGGACGTTTTCGAGGACCATACGGTACTCTTTCGGCTCGACCCTGATCTGTTGCGGAAACAGCAGCCTGTGCGAATCCTCGCTTCCCTGTTTCAGCAGTCGCTCAAAATTGATCCTCTCATGGGCTGCATGATAATCGAGAATCGCGAGTCCGGAACCTTCCGATATCGCAACAAATGTCTCGCATATATATATGGAGGGTAAATTTGCCTCATACTGCATCGGCTGCGGTTCGGAAAGCATAGCCGGCCCCGCAGATTCGTGCATACCACTAAAACCTGGTGCTCTATTGCCAAGTCCGCGCGCTCCTGCGGAATACCCTGCCACCATTGTCTCGCCTCCCGGCGTTGACGAGACAAACTCCTCAACAGCTCCCTTAAGTGCCTCTCTCGCCGTTCTGAATATGAAGTTATATACACCAGTTTTGTCCTCGAACCTGACCTCTCTCTTTGCCGGATGCACATTCACGTCAATGCGTTCAGGGTTGATCTCAAGGAATATGAAAAAGACAGGATGTTTGCCGTTCGGGATCACATCTTCATAAGCCTTGTAAACGGCATGATTGACCGACTGGTCTTTGACAGGGCGCCTGTTGATAAAAAGATACTGGCTGTTCCTGTTGCTGCGGGTATTTGACGCCTTGCCGAAAAAAGCCTTGATCGAAAAATCCTCATCTCCGGCAGAGGTCTCTATCAATCCATCTGCCGACTGTTTCCCATAGACCTGCACAAGCCGCTCGCGAAGCGATGATGCAGGGGAAAGGGACAGCACGTCCTCGTCCTCAATCCTCAGTATAAAGCCGATATCGTAATGAGACAGCGCCTCTCTTGTAACAGCATCGATAATATGATAGTTCTCGGTAGTGTCTGTCTTTAGGAATTTCCTGCGCGCCGGTGTATTGAAAAAGAGGTCTTTCACCTCGATGAGAGTACCCGATGCGGGGCAATCCTTAACACTTTTTGCCTCGCCGCCCGCTATCTCAACCGATACGCCCGTCTGATCGTCCGAACCCTTTTGGGCCGTAACGAGCCTGACCTTTGCTATCGAGGCGACGGAGGAGAGCGCCTCACCCCGGAACCCCATGGATCGGATATGGTAAAGGTCCTGCTCTTCGCTGATCTTGCTCGTAGCATAACGTTCAAAGGCAAGCAGAGCGTCCTCGCGGCTGATCCCGCTGCCATTGTCGGATATTCTTATCAGCTTCTTGCCCGCGCCTGATATGGTGATCTCAATGCGCGTGCTGCCCGCGTCAATGGAGTTTTCGACAAGTTCCTTTACAACAGAGGCCGGCCGCTCGATCACCTCGCCAGCAGCTATCTTGTTCCTTAAGAGAGGGGGCAGCACCTTAATCCGTTTCATTGACTATTCTAACCTACAACATGATTACTACGGCAAGCCGGTAGACGGCAGCCATTGCCTGCACCATTTAGAACTTATAACAGACCGGCAAGGGCATCCGCCTCTTGTCTCGCTGAATAAGACCACTTTACCTGATAACCGCATAATCACAAATACGCAGAATACTTCATGCCATTCACATCTAAAGCAAGGTCACACCGAGACATCGAGTCGGGTGTCCCTGTCGTCTCCTTATGTCAGCTCGTGATATAATTACTCAAATTGCCATTCTTGTGTTCGATGAGGATTTACTATGGTCAAACAAAGGATAAAGCACGAAGAAATCATCCCGGGCAGGCCCCTGCCTTTCAGCATTTATGATGATGACGGCAACCTGCTGCTGACGGAAGGCTCTGTAATCGAATCTGACTTCCAGCTCAATACCCTGCTCGAACGCGGCCTTTATTGCTACAGACTTTCGAGGGCCAGACGTGAAGAGAGTCCCCAGACTCCTGTCATATCGTATCCCTTCGAGACTATCGACGAGATATATACGGGCCTGAATCTTCTGCTTGGACGTTCAATAGCTGACCCCAAACTCCCGGCTAAAATACTGAAACTCTGCTCAAAACTGCAGGATGCCTGCGAACATGATACAGATGCCTGTCTTGGCATGATCGCCTTCGGGCATTACTACAAATACCCCATAATGCATTCCATCCATACGGCCCTTGTCTGCAAGACAGTCCTTAAGCGGCTGGGCTGGCTACCCGAACAGCGGCTCATGCCAATGGCTGCGGCAATGACCATGAATATCTCGATGATAGAACTGCAGGACAAACTTTACTCACAGCGTGCGCCTCTGAGCGGAAAGCAGAAGGTCGAGATATTGGACCATCCCGGGCGGAGTGTTGAGATGCTCGAAAAGTGCGGGGTGCGCGATGAATTATGGCTTCATACCATTATCCAGCACCATGAACTGCTCGACGGCAGCGGATATCCTTCGGGACAAAAAGAAGACTCGATAGTTCAGTCCTCCCGCGTAGTGACGCTGGGCGATGTGTATGGCGCAAGGATATCAAACCGTTCGTACCGCAAGCCGATACTGCCCACCGACGCACTGCGCGACTTTTTCGTGAACAAGGGGCAATGTCTTGACCAGACCATGTCAAAGATACTCATAAAAAACCTGGGGCTCTTTCCGCCGGGTTCGTTCGTTGAACTGAGCAATGGCGAAATCGCTGTCGTCACGCGTGTCGGCAAAGACGCGCGCCATCCCGAAGTTGCCAGTGTGGTTGGGGCTAACGGTAAAAGACTATCAAAACCCGCAGTTCGCAACACGGCGGCTGCGCCGTTTGAAATTAAAAAAATACTGACAAAAAATGAGGCGGGGATAGAGGTTAACCGATACCAGCTGTGGGGATATATGCGGCCGGAAGCACTTTCGATCCGTTTTGATTAAGTGCTGATAAAAATGCTTAATTGATATATCCATATAACGGTTCTCTGTTATGGTCAGCACCAATAAAAAGAGAGAAGGAGACGGTTTGCCGTCCCCTTCTCTCTTTTCCAATATTTACGTACTAGACTATTTCTTGCCGAGGATTGAATCTTTAGCAGCCTTGGCAACCCTGAACTTCACGACCTTCTTGGCAGGTATCTTGATCGCCGCCCCGGTCTGCGGGTTTCTTCCTACACGGGCTTTGCGCTGAACGAGGACGATCTTTCCGAGACCGCAAAGAGTGAAGGAGTTCTTGGCCTCCTTGTATGCAAGCTTCGCGATTTCGTCAAGTATAATCACCGCCTGTGATTTCTTGATGTCTGCCTTCTTTGCAAGGTGGTCCGCAATCTGAGTCTTTGTCATTGCCTTCGCCATAATATTTCCTCCCTTAGTAAATTAATATAAAGATGCTTACCTTACATAGTATAATAAATTAATGCGGAAAACAAGTAGTTTTATTGCATACCGTCATAAAACCGCACTTCTGTTCCTCCCCTGCCTCAGGGCATATTGATCGATATCTCGTAGCTGCCAACGCTGACCCTGTCCATGATCCCTTTCTCCCACAGAAGTTCGGGCACTTTCGCCTTTATTTTTTTCGGGACCATCAGAACAAGTTTTACGCCCGAATCGGCAAGCGCCTTCCATTCATCAGCCCTTTCCATATTTATCGTGCTCTCTGTCTCGACCTCTACGTTTGCGAGCACAAGCCCGTGATTGCCAAGCACGATGTCAGGGCTTCCCTGCGGGTTTATCCTGACGTCCTGATACTCCCTGGAAAACTTGTGTCTCAGATGGTCGATGATAAGATCATGCACCAGCTTTTCATTCTGCATCAGAGATCCTCCCTGTCGACTTCTTCTTTGTCCAGCCTTTTCTTATGCACAAAATCCACATTGATAACATTCTTGCCGCCCTGCACCGGTATTCCATCATTATCATCGTTGCTGCCTGTAAGAGGCGCCCCGTTTTTTTTGACATGGTTCTTCTCGCTCACTGCGGTAAACAGCTGGACCCTGAGCTCAGGCGAATATATTGCGGCTATGCTGCCCGCAGGGATATAACATTTCTGGGGAGATGCCCCAAAAGCGAGGGTCGCTGTCATGCCGGATTCGTCCCATGCAAATTTCATTTGCGTGTTGAATGCGAGAGTCAGACCCGCATCCTTCTCATCCCCGACAAAACCGCGTTTGCCGATGATAACATCGGGCGAATACCTGACAAGCACCATCACCCTGCCGGCCTCTGAGAGCAATTCATAAAAAATATGTCTTTTGATGTTATTTATACGCTGTTCTGTATCCATAGACTCCCGCTACTCTGCCCTCCCTCATCTGCAAACCGTAACCCTGCACAACATTCCTTGAGGTTCTGCCGTTTGATCAGCGGCCCTGTTTCGGTTTCCAGGCCGCTATGTATACTCCTATCCCTGCCAGGATCATGATACCGCTTAGTATCTGTCCCATTGTGAGAAAACCGAGTATATAGCCGATCTGCACATCCGGCTCCCTGAAGATTTCTGCCACGGTCCTGAATATCCCGTAAAGTATGAGGAACATCGCCGTAACCGTCCCCTTTTGCACCCGTTCCCTGCTCACCCACAAGATAATAAAGAGGACTACTCCTTCAAGAAAGAACTCATAAAGCTGAGACGGGTGGCGCGGCAGGACCTCTCCGGGAAAGATCATGGCCCAGGGCACATCGGTAACCCGCCCGTAAAGTTCGGCATTGATAAAGTTTCCTATCCTGCCAAGACCAAGCCCAATGGGAACCGTCACGCTTATCATATCGGCAATCAACAGCATGTCAGCGCCCGCTTTTTTGCAAAAGAGCAGGCCTGCTATGATCGTGCCGGCAAGCGCCCCATGAAATGCCATGCCCCCCTGCCATATTGCCGGAATTTCAAGAGGGTGCTCTATATAATAAGCCGGATTATAAAGTATCACATACCCAAGCCGCCCGCCCAGCAGCAGACCGAGAATAAGGTATGAATAGAGAGTCTCAACAAAATCTTTCTCCAGGACAAGCCTCTTCTTTGTGATCTGTTGCCTGACCAGCAGCATGGACGAGATAAAACCCATCAGATACATGAGTCCGTACCATCTTATTGCCAGGGGCCCTATCCTGAATATTTCAGGGTCTATCTGCGGGTATTGTATCATTTGCCTTATCCCTTGTACGCTTTATGTATATACACGCAGCCCAAACTGAGCCGCCTTTTCTCGCATTTGCTGAACCCTGCATCGATAATGATTTGAGAAAATTCATCCGGCCTGTAAAACTTCTCTATCGATTCACCGAGGAAATCGTATGCCTCGCGGTCCGAAAACAGCCCCGCAATAAACGGCAATACCTTCCTCAGATAAAAAACATACGGTCCATTGATAAAACCCGCAGGCATTGAAAATTCCAGGAGGACAAGTCTGCCCCCCTTTTTCATTACCCTGCAGATCTCTTTCAATGCTTTCGGAGTCTCGGGCATATTCCTGATGCCGAAAGCACATGTGACCGCGCTGAAAGTTTCTGCCCTGACCGGGACCGCATATGCTGATCCGGACAAGGCCTGATAGGAATCATCAGGTATCTTTTTTCTGGCCAGCTTCAGCATTTCAAGACTGATATCCAGGCCTACGACCCTGATGCCTTTTCTGACTATTGCCTTCGCGCTGTCGCCGGTACCTGTAGCAAGATCGAGTACAAGATCGCCTGCAACCGGATCCAGTTCGTTGACCATAGCACGCCGCCAATAAAAATCCTGCCCCAACGACAGCAGATGGTTCAGTCTGTCATAACTGCCCGCTATGTTATCAAATTTATAAATGAGCAGCCCCTATTACCAAATGCAATTAAATCCATATGCCTCTATTGTAGGGATATCCATCACATTTATCAACGATTTCAATGTAGGACTAATACTTACCGTTAAATCGGTTTTGCGCTGATTTTAATGAGCGGCCATTTTCAATATACTTAATAAAAGGGCGTAATAGACAGGTGGGCAAGATTATGGAAAAGAAAGACAGGTTTGAACTGGTTTTTATTGGTGGAGCTGTGGTGTATTTCCTTATAGCATTTGTAATACGTTAGAAAATACAGATTATCCTACCCCCCCACCCCTGCAGTTTAGGGTTGAAGGCGCGCAAGCGCCTTCTTTTTTTCTTGACAACCAGTCCTGAAATCTGCAAAAGTATTGCATGTTAATAAATTATTCCGCAGGTAACTTTTACTTTTGGTGGGGCTTTTATTTTAGACTGTCTGCCTTGGGTAATGGTTGACGCCGGAATAAACCAAATCAACCGAAAGCCGAGGGCAGACATAGGGTCCCCGGCTTTTTTATTGTCCCATTTTCCCCAAAAAAGGCCGGCGAGTACCCCGCCTTTTGCTTCGGGAAAAAGGAGGGTGTGATGATTATAGTGATGAGGGCAGGAGCAGCAAAACGCGAGAAGGAAGAGGTGCTGGACAGGATAAAAGAGCTGGGCTATAAACCGCACGTTATCCACGGTACTACCAGGGACGTTATCGGGGCTGTTGGAGACGAGCGCGAAAAAAGGGTTGTAATCGATGCGATAGCTTCCATGCAGGGCGTCGAAAGCGTCGTGCCGATATTGAAGCCTTACAAGCTCGCCTCAAAAGAGGTAAAGAGGGAGAAGAGTGAAATCAGGATAACCGACTCGCTTTCAATAGGAGGGTCCCGGGTTATAGTCATGGCGGGACCATGCGCTATCGAGAGTGAGAAACAGATCATCGAGACCGCAATAGCAGTGAAGGAAGCCGGAGCTCATCTTCTTCGCGGCGGCGCATACAAGCCGAGGACCTCTCCCTATTCATTCCAGGGCATGAAAGAAAAAGGACTGAAACTGCTCGCAAAGGCGAGGAAAGCAAGCGGCCTGCCCCTGGTTACAGAGGTCGTAAATCCGGAATCAGCCGATATCGTCGCCGAGTACGCGGACATACTGCAGATCGGCACAAGGAACGCCCAAAACTTTGAACTCCTCAAAAAAGTAGGGCGGCTGAAAAAGCCCGTGCTGCTTAAACGCGGTATGTCGATGACCATAAACGAACTTCTCATGAGTGCAGAGTATATCATGAGCGAGGGCAACCATTCGGTAATTCTCTGCGAGCGGGGCATCAGGACCTTTGAGACGGCCACCCGCAACACCCTCGATCTTTCCGCAATCCCGGTATTAAAAGGCGAAACCCATCTGCCGGTAATTGCAGACCCTTCACATGCTACAGGAAACCAGAAATATGTCGCGGCAATGTCTTTCGCAGCAATAGCCGCTGGCGCCGACGGCCTGATGATAGAGGTCCATCCCGACCCGGAGCATGCTACATCAGACGGGCCGCAGTCACTGACCCCAAAGGATTTCAGCGCACTGATGAAAAAGCTGCGCCTGTTCACGGATGCTGCAGGCAGAGAGCTTTAAATAGCAAAAAAAGTATTAACTTCTGCGGGTAACTCTGTTACAATAGTAACAAGTTGGCGGATTTTTTATTTTTTTTGCTCCCAGCGGAGGAATACCTATAAACTGGTACTACAGGGATGGCGACAAGAGGACAGGCCCGGTTACCGATGAAGAGATAAGGGAACTGGCCGGCCAGGGCAGGATATCGTCTGATACACTGGTATGGAACGAGATCGCTGCCAAGTGGCGGACTTACGGAGAAGCCATTGGGCGCATAGTTCCGGCTGCTCCGGTACAGCAGCAGCCCCCCGCGACGGAACCGACATATGATCCTTTTGAGGGAGCTGAGGACAACAGATATAGAGCGGCTGATTCCACTAGTCAGCCGCCTGTTGCTGATGCCCCGGCATACAATGCGTCTCCCCGTCCGGAATCTTATTGCAACAGCTGCTTCAGAAAATATCCGACTGCCGGGATGAAAGCGACGGCAACCGGTCTTATCTGCGCTGCCTGCTCAGACAGTACACAGTTCGGCATAGGTGCAGGCACAGGAGCTGTAGCCTCTACTTATCAATGCGAGTTCACCGGTTCGGGCGGTGAATATTTCAGGATATGGATCGTCAACCTTCTCCTATCGATCATAACCCTCGGTATTTATTCGCCGTGGGCCAAGGTGCGGAAGAACAGGTATTTCTACCGGAACACCCGTGTTGCCGGCTCCAGTTTTGATTACCACGGAAATCCCGGCGCAATACTCAAAGGCAGGATAATCGCGGTGCTTCTTATAGCGGCCCTCTCATTGTCGAAACAGTTTAATCCCAAGCTGTATGTAGTTGTCCTGCTTTTGGTCTCTCTCATTCTTCCATGGATGATAACGCGCGCTTTTTCGTTCCGCCTGCACAATTCAAGCTGGCGCGGCATACGCATGCGTTTCCATGGCACAGTCACCGGCGCTTATCTCATGTTCCTGCTTTACGGCTTTCTTACGCTTATTACGTTGGGTATATGCTTCCCTCTTTTATACAGACAGCTGCGTCTCTTCCTGGTGAACAACGCGGCCTTCGGGACCACCCGCTCGGAACTCACCATATCAAGCGGGGACGTGTTTGGCGTCTTTATAAAGACCATATTTATGTCGATCGGAGTGGGCATAGTCATCAGCATCGCCATGGGTTTCCTTATGAATCTGCTCTTTGGTTCGCTTTCATTGAAAGCGGGGCGCCCAAGCCAGGCCATGTTTGTATGGATAGGAATCATAGCCATAGCGGCTTACCTGCTCTACAGGGTAATCGTGCAGTCATTCTTCCGCACCCGTATGACGAACCTTGTATGGGACCATACCCGGCTCGGAACCATAAGGTTCGAATCGCACCAGCGCGCGCGTGACCTTGCAAGCATAATAGCCAGCAATGCATTGCTTACCTTTATCACCCTCGGCTTTTACTGGCCCTGGGCAAGGGTGCAGCTCTCGAAATATTATGCCGACACCCTGCTGGTATATGCTCCTGACGGCCTTAACAGCTTCGTCGCTGATGTAGAGTCCGCGGTTGCCGCGGCAGGCGATGAGATAACCGAGGCACTAGATGTCGACTTCGGTTTCTGACCTGTTTCTCGAACCGGTCTCCGGCCATTATTACGACGGCCGCAGCAGTCGCGCTTATAATGTAACCTTCGGCATACGAGGCGGCTCTTGCCGCATCAGCGGAGAAGGCATCGATAAGACCATCCCGCTTTCCGATATAATCCTGTCCGAACAGCTCGACAAGGCATATCGCATCCTGCGCTTTGGTGACGGCAGTTCCTGTGAACTGCCTGACAGCCTGCAGCTGTCGGTCATTTTCGAAGGCTCGGACCTCAGGGACAGTTTTGTGAACCGTCTTCAGCGTTCATGGCGATGGGTCATTATTTCATTACTCCTGCTGTCATTAGTCTTCTTTGCAGGATATAAATGGGGAGTCCCCTTTGCCGCAGAGAAGCTTGCATACCGGCTTCCGTTCACTGCCTTAAGCATGATAAGCCAACAGGCCCTCTCAACCCTCGATGGAAGATTCATGCAGCCCTCGAAATTGGCTCCTGAAAGACAAACCCAGCTGAGGGAGCGCTTTGCAGGCATCGCCTTCCCCCAGGCCCGGAACATTCCTCTGAAAATAGAATTCAGGGAAAGCGCGATGCTTGGGGCAAATGCCTTTGCCCTGCCGGACGGCACAATAGTCTTTCTCGACCAGCTGGTGCAACTGGCCGGAAATGATGATGAGCTTGTCGCTGTCTACGCCCATGAAGCCGGGCATGTGGCAAACCGCCATAGTATGAGGCAGCTGATACAGAGCTCCATAGTCGCCCTCGCGCTCGCCGCATATCTGGGAGATGTGAGCAGCCTGGCCGGCGCCATGTCCGGATTCCTGCTGCAGGCAAAGTACTCAAGGGACTTTGAACGGGACGCCGACCGGTATGCAGCGACCGTGCTGAGGACTAACGGCCTGTCACCCCGCCTTCTCGGCTCTTTTCTGAAAAAGCTTGAGCAGGCCCATAACAGACGCTCCGGTTCAAAGAGCGACGACGGGGTGTTTGATTACATTTCGTCTCATCCATCCACAAACGAAAGGATGAAAGAGATAGAATCTCTTTCAAAACCATGACCTGTCAGGGATCCAAAAAACGCATTGCCTTTAAATAACTGCCATAAAATGTTATATTCTGAATGTAGGCTTTTCGATCATGCTTGGGGGGAGAAGATTATGAGATACCTGGCAAAATATTTTGCAATGATAATCCTGTTTTTTTCGGTCCTGATTATTTCCCATGGAAGCTCCCAGGCCGCAGTATGCTCAAAAGATGAAGCTGATTTCAGCATGGGCAATAAATACGCCAAAGACCTGGCCCACGATAAAGCGATTGAGATGTACACCAGATTTATAGAAGCCAACAGGGACCTGCAGCCCTCTTCCAGCTGCGGAGAGGCAGCGGCCCTTAACCTGGCGTCCGCATATTACAACAGGGGCAATTCCTGGCTTTTCAAACTCGACAATGATAAAGCGGCCTCTGATTTTACAGAGGCCATAAAATTGAAGCAGAACGTGCCAAATTACTATTTTTACCGCGCCCTCGCCTATGCCAGAGGCATCAAATCATCAACCGGACAGCATGGAGAAGGGCAGATTGCCGACCTGTGCATGGCAACAAAACTCGATCCCAATTTCGGACTGAAAGCCATATTTATGCTCGGGCATGATCTCAGCTCTTATAAGGTCATCCCGGAATATCCGGGTGAAGCGGCTGATGTTAAGAGAATACTTGATGCGGGTATGGACATTAATCTGGCCGATGCGGAAGGCAGGACAGCCCTGATGTATGCCTCATCGTGGGGGCATGCCGGAGTAGTTAAAATGCTTCTTGCAAGAGGCGCAGATACCGGCATTTCGGACAAACAGGGAGCCACTGCGCTGTCGCTTGCGGTTGCCGAGGGCAAAGATAGTGCCGTAAGCCTGCTCCTGCCGGCCGCTAAAAGCGAAAAGGACTTATACGCCCTCGCCCTGTATAACCTGAATAAAAACAGGCTCGGTGACGCGGCCGTATATGTTGACCGTGCCATAAAGATAAATGCCGACAATCCCGACACAAGATTAGTTCAGGGCAATATCTTTATGGCCATGAAGGATTATGACAGCGCGATCACTGCCTATCAGAAGACCTTGGCCCTTGCCCCCGGCAATAAACTCGCTCTTTACAGACTGGCATTGTGTTACAGCAGCAAGGCAGCTGAAAACGCTCCGGAAAATTATCCGCTCATAGCGAACAAGGCCACCGCTCACCTGAAGGTCGGCGAGACAGAAATTGCGGTCGAGATGTTCGGAAAGGCCCTCGATATTCTGCTCAGGGAAATGGAAAAAGAAAAGAACCTCAGCAGATATCAGTCCGCTTCCTGGTACTCACTTTTTGTGTCGCGGTTTGGAGAGTCAGAAAAATACGCCATGGAAGGGCTCGGCGTAAACAGCAAGGCCTATAGCCTGCGTGAGAATCTCGGTCATGCCTATCTCCTGCAGGGCAAAAAGAACGAAGCCCTGAACGAATACAGGAAGTATATTGAACAGGACCGCACCAAGTCCCTGTCCGCTTTTATCAGGTCGCTGAACGACGATATCACACTGCTCAGGATGCGCTACCCTGAGAAGAAAGAACTTTTTGACTGGGCGGCGGGCCAGCTCTATATGAAAAAATAAGCCCGGCTTCCATTCTGCGCTATCTGTTTTTTTCGAAGAAAACGGCCGCCCGTTCGGTTGCTTCATCCACGCTGTCGCTGCTCTGGACCCTGAATGCCAGCCTGTGTCCAAACTTGTAGTTTCTCGCAAAATAATGCGTGAATTCCTTAAGCCTGCCCAGCCTGCGTTCGGGCCGGAAGAGCCCGTTGAGAAGATCTATAAAATTGCCATAAAGTTCAGGAAGCGATACCACCGGTTCAGGAATTTGAGTACCATACAGATCATGCGCTATTTCCGCAAAAAGCCAGGGTCTTATTACCGCGCCCCGGCCGAGCATCAATCCGTCTGCGCCGGACGCGCCAAGACAATCCCTTGCATCCTGGACAGAGAATATGCCGCCATTGGCAATGACCGGAATCCGAAGCCATTCCTTTATACGGGCAATAGATTCCCAGCGCGGCCTTCTTGCAAAAGACTCACGTGTGAGCCGGGCATGTACCGAAAGCATATCAATGCCTTCGTCCTGCAGCATAGTACAGAAGCTTTTTAATTTTTGTTCGTCGAGTTCGGTCCCAAGACGGATTTTTGCTGTAAGGGGCAGTTGAGTGAGTTTCCGCGCCTCAGCCACCATGCGCCGGACACCTGCCGGCTGTTCCATCAGCATGGCGCCTGCACCGAACTTGCCGACAGTTGGCGCAGGGCATCCCATGTTCAGATCAATAGCATCGGCCCCGAGCCTGTGAAGTATCTCGACAGACTGTGCCACATCCTCAGCGGAAGCAATCAGCAGTTGATAGGAAAGCGGTTTTTCTGAGGCAGTCCTTATCAGGTAAGGAGAAATTGTCGGATTCTCGGATGGCAGCCTTTTTGTCGATAGCATCTCTGTCGATAAAAGCCCGACGCCTCCAAAGCCCAGACAGATCTGGCGGAATGCGCTGTGCGTAAGGCCGGCCATAGGCGCCATTAGCAGGGGCGGATTGAGCCGGAGATTGCGGATTTGAATTGGTCGAAGAGGCATTTGCATTATGGTTTCTGAATGGAGAGCCCTCCGCTTCCGGAGGGCTCTCCATAATGTCATCGCCGCCTATATGCTATCAAAGCGGAAGATTTAGTTTTATGTATAACTCCCTGAGCTGTTTCTGGTCTACCACGGACGGCGCACCGCTCATAACGCAGGAGGCCTTCTGCGTCTTGGGGAACGCAATTACCTCCCGTATGGAGGCGGCCCCTACCATCAGCATCACAAGCCTGTCGAGACCGAGGGCGATGCCACCATGCGGAGGCGCGCCGTACTGCAGGGCGTCAAGCAGGAAGCCGAATTTCTCATTCGCCTCTTCATCACTTATGCCAAGCAGGCTGAACATCCTTCGCTGAATCTCTTTGCGGTGTATCCTGATGCTGCCGCCGCCGACCTCGTAACCGTTCAGCACCAGATCATACGCCTTGGCTGTGAGCGACGACAGTTCAGGCGATTCGCTCTTTGCCCCGAATACTTCATCCGGCATCTGCAGCATCTTAGCTATCCCTTCGTCAGTCGGCGAAGTAAAGGGATGATGCATCGCGGCATATCTCTTTTCATCATCGTTCCACTCGAGCAGCGGAAAGCCTGTGACCCAGAGAAATTTGAAGCCTTCAGGAATCAGGTTCAGTTTCTTCGCCAGATCGAGCCGCATCCTGCCCAGAACATTATGCACCACGCTATCTGTATCTGCAACAAAGAGTATCATGTCGCCTTCTTCGGCCTTGACACGCTCCGCCATCTGCTTCATTATCTCTTCAGTGAAAAATTTGGCAATCGGAGACTCAAAGCCGCCCTTAACCTTGATCCAGGCAAGGCCTTTGGCGCCAAAGGCCTTTGCGTCCTCTGTGAGCATGTCAACATCCTTCCTTGACAGCCCGGCCATGCCTTTGCCGAGTATCGCCTTGACGCGCCCGCCCGACTCTATTGCATCAAGGAACACCTTGAACGAACTTGCCTTTGCAAGGTCCGCCATGTCAGTAAGCTCCATGCCAAAACGCACATCGGGCTTGTCACTGCCGAATCTTTCCATAGCATCTTTATAGGTAAGCACTTCAAACTTCTTTTCGAGCGATATATCGAGAACATCGCTGAATACCCTGCCTATCATTCCCTCTACAAGCTCGAGCACCTCGGACTGGTCGGTAAACGACATCTCTATGTCGATCTGAGTGAATTCCGGCTGCCGGTCCGACCTGAGGTCCTCGTCCCTGAAGCACTTTACTATCTGGAAATAGCGCTCCATGCCGGCCACCATCAGGATCTGCTTGAATATCTGCGGGGACTGCGGCAGGGCGTAGAAGTTTCCGGGGTTAAGCCTGCTTGGCACCAGATAGTCGCGGGCCCCTTCCGGTGTAGATTTGGTGAGCATTGGCGTCTCTATTTCGAGAAAGCCGTTTTCATCAAGATAGTCCCTCACGCCCTTGGCGGCCTTGTGGCGAATGATGAAGTTTCGCTGAAGTTCAGGCCGTCTCATATCGAGATACCTGTGCTTCAACCTCAGCATTTCCGACGCCTCGGCAGCATCCTCGAGTGTGAACGGCAGTGGTGCCGACTCGTTCAGCACGACCAGCTTGCTCGCGTATATCTCAACCCGGCCAGTGGCTATATCGGTGTTTACGGTGCCTTCAGGCCTGCACCTTACCTCGCCCTGCACTGAAATGACAAACTCGCTCCTGAGATCATGCGCAAGCCCGTGTGCCTCGACAGAAACATCGGGGCTGAACACTACCTGCACTATGCCGCTCCTGTCCCTCAGGTCGACAAAGATAAGACCCCCGTGGTCTCTCCTTCTGAATACCCAGCCGGCAAGATTAACATTTGAGCCGGCACTGGTATCTCTCAGTTCTCCACACCATTTATCACGAAACATAAAACCTCCATTAACTGCTTTCCGTATGCTCAGGGGCGACAAATATAATGCGCCAGCACTCCGTTGTTTTTTTATTTTTGCGCGACAGCCTCCTGTTTAAGCGTCTGCAGTTCTTTTGCGGTAAGCGGCCTTAACTCGCCGATTTTGAGACCGGCCAGTTTAACGCCGCCTATGCTTATACGCCTGAGCTTCAGGGCCGGATGTCCTACCGCCTCCACCATCCTTCGCACCTGCCTCTTTTTGCCCTCTGTGATGGTAATCTCTATCCATGAGTTTGCCTCGGATTCGCGGATAAACCTGACCCTGGCAGGCTGGGTCTTGCCGTCCTCGAGTCTTATGCCCTGCCTCAGCTTTCCAACCTTCTCCTCCGGCATAATGCCTTTAACTTTCACCACATAAGTTTTTGCTATTTCCTTTGAGGGATGCAGCAACGCATTTGAGAAATCACCATCATTGGTCAAAAGGATCAGGCCCTCGGAATCATAGTCCAGTCTGCCCACAGGGAAAACCCTGTATCTGACTCCCTTAAGGTAATCTTTGACGGTCGGTCTGCCCTGCGGATCAGCAAGGGAAGAAACGACGCTTTTCGGCTTGTTAAGCATCAGATATACCTTGGGCTCCGGCCTGAACAGTAGTTTTCCATCCACTTTTATGTGGGAGTTTGAGGGGTCTACTTTCATGCCTATGGTCGCAGGAGCGCCGTTTACCGTAACACGCCCCTCAGCGATGATTTCTTCGGCCCCCCTTCGCGAGGCAACGCCCATACGGGCTATTATCTTCTGTATTCTTTCTTCCACAAGTACCTTCCGGTCTATCTTATTTCGACGTACGCCCCCTGGCGCAGGCCTTTTATCCATGACTTATAGGCCCTCTCGAATTTCTCTGAAAGGAGTTTATTCTTGACTGCATCTTTACGTGCGTCAGCTGTCGAGTAAATACGCGCTTCATCGAGCTTGATTATATGCGTCCCTCCGGCTGTCTTGAACGGTTCGCTCACTTCGCCATTCTTAAGCTTTGACAGCGCGTCAATAAATTCTTTCGAAAGATCGGCCTTCTTCACAAAACCCTTGTCTCCGCCGGTGCGAGCGCTTGCGTCATCAGAATACTGTTTTGCCACTTCAGCAAAGGGAGTACCCGCCTTTATCATGGCATAGGCGGCCTTTACCTTTTCGCTGTCCGCCGCAGGATCGGCGCTGGTCTTTACAAGGATCATGCTGATCAGGTAGCCCTCGTCAGCGGCCCGGTCTTTGTTCTTCAGCATATAATCCGCTATCTCTTTTTCCGTTACCACTATCCTGCTTCTGACCTCAAAGTCCACAACTTTGCTGGATATGATCTGTTCGGCAAGTTTCTTTTTGTACTCTTCGAGGGTAAATCCCTCCTTGGCTATGGCACTCTTGAATGCATCCTCGTTCAAGCCGTACTTTGCGCTGATATCCTTAATCGTCTGGGTAATCTCAGCTTCACCGGCGCCGATATTGGCCATTTTAGCAGACTGAAGTATCAGTTTCAAATTGATCAGGTTTTCGAGGAATATCCCTTCGTTTTCCTTATATATCTTCCGCCGCTCTATTTCGGGAAGCGCCTTTACAGTAGGAGCAGCATCAAACTCCATGGCCTTATAAAGTTCACTCCATGTTATGATCTCTGCGTTGACAACGGCCACTACCTTGTCTAGCATTATGTCGCCGTAACTCGGGGCAAAAAAGCATAGCACCGCTGCAACTAGGCAGCATATCTTGACAAAAACAGTCCCAAATCTTTTGATCATATTAACCCCTCCACCTGGAAAACTCATTTTTGTTGTTCAGCATATACGTGGCAGCTGTTCTCCAGCCAGCATATCTATAATGCGCGTGCCGCCAATCGCCGTCCGCAGGAGGACCATGCCCTTCCTGCCGGGATCAGCAGCACCAATCACGCCTATTACAGCCGTTGCCGAGCCATGCTCATGCTTTCTCATTACCCCTGCCAGAGACTCTGCCGTTTCCGGAGGAACAACCGCCAGGAGTATACCCTCGTTAGCTATATACAGAGGGTCCAGACCAAGTATATCACAGGCCCCCCTTACACCACCCGGCACCGGCAGGCTTTCTTCGTTGAGTATCACCGGCAGACCGCATTCGGAGGCTATCTCCTTCAGAGTGGTCGCCACTCCTCCCCTGGTCGGATCTCTCATTATGCGTATGTCCTTTTCAAACCCCAGCATCGCCTCCACAAGCCCGCCAAGTGCTGCTGTGTCGCTAAGCACAGGGGGATCAAATGACAAGCCGTTTCTTTCGGACATTACGGCCACGCCGTGATTGCCTATCGTTCCGCTGATGATGACCTTGTCCCCCGGCCTTACCATGCGCGCCCCCAGATTTATGCCGTGCCTGATCGCACCGATGCCCGAGGTATTTATGAATATGCCGTCTCCCTTTCCCTTGTCCACAACCTTAGTGTCTCCGGTAACTATCCTCACACCGGCCTTTACGGCAGCTCCGGCCATCGAAACAAGCACCCGCCTGAGAGAATCCATTGGAAACCCTTCTTCGATCACAAAACCGGCAGAAATATAGAGGGGCTTTGCGCCGACCATGGCCAGATCGTTAACTGTTCCGTTCACCGAAAGTCCACCGATGTCACCGCCCGGGAAAAAGATCGGGGACACAACATAGGAATCGGTTGTGAAGGCGATACGGCAGCCGCTGAACTCATCCGGCCCGAGCACGGCAGAATCCGCAAGCATCTTCAGGCCGAACGCCGGTGCCACATGCTCCTTTATCAATTGATGCATCAGCCTGCCGCCGCTGCCATGTCCCAGCATTATCCTGTCCATTCGGGTATTCCTGTTACGGCTTTACCCTTACCGTATCAGAAGGCGGACTCTCTTTGCCGGGACCCACGGCGGTCACGTAATAGGCATTCAGCTCATTGAAGGGATCTTCATCAAGATATATGGGGACATTCACCTCTGACAGCAGTTCAAAGTCTCCGGAAGCGCCTCTGCGGTAAACCCTGTACCCGCTGACCCATGTCTCATCGCTCTCTTTCCACGAAATATATCCCCTGTTGTCCGACCTGACATACCTGACATCAGCAGGGGCGGCAGGCACGAACATCAGCGGGTCTATCATCAGTTCAGCCGACATGGAGCTTTCATTCAGTATATTGGATTTCACGACTGCAACTACTGAATAGTATACTGGCTTGCCTACATTAAGGCCGTCCCTGAAAAAAGGGTTGTCGAGCGGTTTCTCATTCAGGGACACTGCGGGGTAGCTACCCCTGATTTCGCTGCGATAGATATTGAAAAGAACGCCTTCCGCCGCCTTGTCCCAGGATATCTCCACCGCATCATTTGTAATGCGCCGGACCAGTCCCTCAGCAGGAGGGGGAGTAGTTACGGGCGTGGCCTTCAGCTCTGCCGAAGGGTCACCAACAACATCCCTCTGATTGAATGCCAGTATCCTGTAGCGATACTGCTTATTCAGCGCGACAACTGCATCCGAATAATACACGGCGTCGGGAGGCAGCGATGCGACCGTCTCATATACTGCATTCCCCTCTGCCCTTTCGATACGCAAGCCCTTTATTGTAATCTTCGGCTGCTGTTTCGAATACGTCCACGATATATCTATCCTGCCGTCACGGTGCACCGCCCTGATGTCCTTCACAATCTCAGGCTTGGCAAAAGAGTCCATGGTCGGCGGCCCTTTTTTACCGCAGGCTGTTATAAGTACCAACACTGTCAAACATATAAGAAGTCGCGCGATCACATTTGCTCTTGTAATATTTTCCATTTCCCCTCTTCAGTTCTTCAATCTTTTCCTGAAAGCCCTGATCTGTTCCCTGACCCTTCCGGGTGAGGTGCCGCCGAATGAATCTTTTGCGGCAACCGATCTGCCCTCATCTATCCAGCGATAAATATCGCTTTCG
This sequence comes from uncultured Nitrospiraceae bacterium, assembly GCA_903822005.1. GTDB lineage: Bacteria > Nitrospirota > Thermodesulfovibrionia > Thermodesulfovibrionales > Dissulfurispiraceae > Fen-1308. The sequence goes on along the minus strand of CAIJNL010000016.1, from coordinate 39,323 downwards.
ATCAAAGGAGAGAATGACGCGTATTCCTTCAACGTCAGTTCTTTTAATGTCTTGCTGTTATCGATGGCATAGCGCACTAATCTGCCGGTCACCTCGTGGGCCTTTCTGAACGGCATGCCCCTGCGCACAAGATACTCTGCTATGTCCGTGGCCGTCGAATACCCGCTGCCGGCGGAACTTTCCAAACGGTCTTTCCTGAACTTTATGCTCCCGAACATCTCGGCAAGTATACCGAGAGTGGTCTTTATGGTATCCACCGTATCAAAAAGAGGCTCCTTGTCTTCCTGCATGTCCCGGTTGTAGGAAAGAGGAAGCCCTTTCATCATGGTCAGGAGGCTGACAAGATTGCCGTACACCCTGCCTGTCCTGCCGCGCATCAATTCCGCTACATCCGGGTTTTTCTTCTGCGGCATGAGACTGGACCCAGTAGTATATGCATCGGACATCTCGATAAATGAAAATTCTTCTGCCGACCAGAGCACTAGTTCCTCGGCAAGTCTTGATACATGCATCATCAGCAGCGAGGCGCACGAAAGGTATTCTATTACCGCGTCGCGGTCAGAAACCGTATCAATGCTGTTTTCGGACACCTTGTCAAAACCGAGCAGTTTTGCAACATAAGCGCGGTCTATCGGCAAAGAGGTGCCGGCCAGCGCGCATGCCCCGAGCGGAAGAACATTTATGCGTTTAAGAGCATCCGAAAAACGTTGCCTGTCCCTGTCGAACATCTGGGCGTAAGCCATAAGATGATGCGAGAGCAGTACCGGCTGGGCCCTTTGGGTATGTGTATACCCCGGCATGATTACGCCCATGCTTCGCTCTGCCTTGTCGGAGAGGACCTTCTCCAAGACAAGCAAAAGTCTTGCCGTCTCATGAGTTTCATGCCTTAGAAAGAGGCGCATATCCAGCGCGACCTGATCATTGCGTGATCTGGCCGTGTGCAGTTTCCCGCCTGTATCCCCGATCTTTTTTATGAGGGCAGCCTCTATATTCATGTGCACATCTTCAAACTCTTCGCAGAATATGAAACGGCCCTTTTCTATATCCTGATAGATTTCCTTCAGGCCGCGGACTATCAGGTCCGCCTCTTTCTTTGCTATGATGCCCTGTTTGGCAAGCATGCGGGCATGAGCGATCGAGCCTTCGATATCATATCTCCAGAGCCGGCGGTCAAATGACACCGACTCAGTATATTTTTCGACGCTCTTTGAAGTCGCTTCGGTAAACCTGCCCGCCCAGGGTTTTTGAGTCATCAGGCGTTTTCCTCTTCCTTTATCTTTTCACGCTCTGCAACAAGCTTGGCGGTCATATGGGCCGGCAGCTCCTCATAATGTGAAAACTCCATGGAATATAAACCTCTGCCCGAGGTCATACTCTGGAGCTGGTTGGCATAAACAAGCATCTCTGACATCGGCACAAGCGCGGCGACCTTCTCGTTGCCGCCTGCCTGCGGCTCTACACCCTGCACCTTGCCGCGTTTGGAGTTAAGATCACCAATAACCGCACCGAGTGTGTCTGTCGGGGCCACAACCTCAACCTTCATGACCGGCTCGAGCACTACGGGCTTTGCGTCCTGAACGGCTTTCTTGAAGGCCATTGATCCGGCTATTTTGAAGGCCATTTCTGATGAGTCGACAGTGTGATAGGAGCCGTCGGTAAGCGTTGCCTTTACATCGACCATCTGGTAACCGGCTATTACGCCTTCCTTCATGGTCTCGGCCACGCCTTTTTCAACAGCAGGCCTGTACTGCTGCGGGATAACTCCTCCCACTATCTTGTCCTGGAACTGGTAGCCGGTCCCTCTCGGAAGAGGCTCGATCTCGAGCCAGCAGTCGCCATACTGACCGCGGCCGCCGGACTGCTTCTTGTACCTGCCCTGCGCCTTTGCATGTGCCTTGATGGTCTCTCTATATGCTATCTTCGGCGTCTTCATAACAACCTCAACACCGAATTTGCGTTTCAGTTTTTCGAGCGCCACTTCGAGATGCACCTGCCCCATTCCCGAAAGCAGCATCTCTTTGGATTCTTCATCCCGCGCAAAGCGAAGCGTCGGGTCTTCTTCAAGCAGCCTGTGCAGTCCTGTGCCGACCTTGTCCTCGTCACCCTTTGTCTTGGGCGCTATCGCGTATGCGATAATCGGCTCGGCAAACTTCACCTTTGTAAGCACCATGGGATGGTGCTCTTCGCAGAGACTGTCGCCGACATTGGTCTCTTTCAGCTTGACCACTGCGGCAATCTCTCCGGCGCCTACCGCCTGGGTCGGTATATGTTTTTTACCCATCAGATGAAAAACCTGTCCGATCCTCTCCTTTGCGCCCGAAGTCGCGTTCAGGACCGTAGAGTCCGCCTTAAGCACCCCTGAATATACCCTGAATATGGAGAGCTTTCCGGCAAACGGGTCCGCAATGGTCTTGAAAACATAGGCAGCAAGGGGGTCAGTCGATAAAGGCTTTCTGTCGATCTCCTTGTTGTCCTTGGGGTTGATGCCGCGTATCGGCGATATCCTGCTCATCTCTCCGGGTGTGGGCAGACACATAAGCATGATGTCCATAAGCTGACGAACGCCTATATTGCGGGTTGCGGACCCGCAGGCCACCGGGATGAAGCGCTTGGTCAGGGCGGCCTCCTTGATGCCTTTCAACACCTCGTCGTTTGTGAGTTCGCCGCCTTCGAGATATTTTTCGAGGAGTGAATCATCGGCCTCGGCTATCTTCTCGACCAGCTTCTTCCTGAAGTCTCCCGCTGTCTGCTGAAGGTCTTCCGGTATCGGGATTTCTGTTTCCTTGCCGCCCTCAAAAGCATAGGCTTTCATGAAGATAAGGTCGATGATCCCCTTGAAATTTTCACCAGAACCGATCGGAACAAAAATCGGGATCGCCTCCTGTTCAAAGGACTTTTCGAGCTCGCTGATGGCATTGAAGAAATCCGACGCCTCTTTGTCGAGCTTGTTGACAAATACCACCCTGGGGACGTCGAATTCGACGGTGTATCTCCATATCTTTTCGGTCTCGGCCTTAACACCGGACAGTGCGCTTACTATAACCACGGTGCCGTCGGATACCCTAAGGCATCCCCTCGTGTCCTCTATAAAATTGATAAATCCGGGGGTATCAATAAGGTTCACTCGCGTATCTTTCCAGTCACAAAAAGCCACTGCCGACGTGACGCTGATCTTGCGGTCTATCTCTTCCGGTTCGTAATCCATCGTAGTATTGCCGGCCTCAATCGTACCTATCCTGTCGATCGCTCCTGCGTTGAAGAGAATGGCCTCTGAAAGGGAGGTCTTGCCGGCGCCGCTATGGGCCACGATTGCAATGTTTCTGATCTTTTCCACATCAACTTTGTTCATAAATCTACCCCCTAGGTATTTAAAGTAAAAAGTTAGCAGCCGGCGGCAGCATCTAGGGATCTAAGTCCCTCTGCTGCGCGCTTATGATTTTCCGCTCCCTGTTTTCTTTTTAAATCTGTCTATTCTACCGGCCTGTGACTGATTATCTCCTCGATAACCGGCACCAGTTCCTTTTTCTTTTCGAAGCGCTTTATCAGCAGCAGCACAAACAAAAGTGAGATGCCCATGAAGCCGAAAGCCGTGATCGCCGCTGCCAGATCAGGATCCAGCGAAGGCCAATAGCCTGCCATCAGTTCCTTGCCGACGACTGCTCCTATCACCAGGGCCACTGCCGGTATGCCATAAATCAGCAAAGATCCTTTCAGATATGTGAATGCCTTGAACGAAATCTTCACCATATCACCGGGCGCCGCCCCAACCGGGTTAAAGGCCTCAATCTCGGCGCCATGTTTAGCGCCCGAGCAGGACGACCCCGAGGCGCAGGCATCGCAAGCGCTCTCTCTTTTTACAAGCACTATTGCCTTTGCGCCCTGCAGCTCCCTGACAACTCCGGTTGCGTCCACGCAGCCTAACCTTTTTCTTTCAGCAGCTTGTACTCAATACTGTCGACAAGCGCCTGCCAGGAAGCCTCGATGATATTTTCAGAGACGCCCACAGTGCTCCACTCCGCATGACCATCGCCGCTCTCGATAAGAACGCGGACCTTGGAAGATGTGCCGGAACCGGCCGTAAGCACCCTGACCTTGTAATCCTGAAGTGATACGGCAGCCAGCTCCGGATAGAATTTTTCGAGCGCCTTTCTCAATGCGTTATCGAGCGCGTTTACAGGGCCTGCGCCCGTTGCAGCCGTATGCTCGACATGATCGCTCACGCTTACCATTATCGTCGCCTCGCTCAGCGACTCTTCATTCTCATGCCGTTTCTCGATGATGACCCGGAACCCTATAAGATCGAAGAACCTCCTGTGCAGGCCAAGCGCCTTTTTGAGAAGTAGTTCAAAAGAGGCCTCAGCACCCTCAAACTGGAAGCCCTGGTGCTCAAGTTCCTTAAGGTTTTCTATTATCGCCTGCAGCTTGGGTGACTTCGAATCGAGCTGGATATTGAACTCCTCGGCCTTTCTCAGGATATTGCTCCTGCCGGCGAGGTCCGATATAAGCACCCTTTGCGAATTACCTACCAGCTCAGGCCTTATATGCTCGTATGTTTCGGGCCGGCGCAGGATGGCGCTAACATGAATACCGCCCTTGTGGGCAAACGCGCTGTCTCCTACAAACGGCTGCCGCTTGTAATGCCTCAGGTTGGCGAGCTCGCTTACGACCCTGGACAGATCTCTCAGCCCCTGGAGCTGTTCATCCGTGACACAGCGATACCCCATCTTGAGCTGGAGGTTTGGAATGATCGAGACAAGATTTGCATTGCCGCATCGTTCGCCATAGCCGTTTATCGTGCCCTGCACCTGGGTGGCGCCTGCCTCTACCGCGACCACGGAATTTGCGACCCCGCATTCCGAGTCATTATGTGCATGAATGCCGAAAGGAGATGAGATTTTGGCCTTCACCTGTTCGATAATGCTGACGATACCTGCCGGCATGGTGCCTCCGTTGGTATCGCACAGTATAATGCAATCCGCCCCTGCCTGCTCGGCGGCAAGCAGGCACTTGATCGCAAATTCGGGATTGCCCTTATACCCGTCGAAAAAATGCTCTGCATCGAAAAAGACCTTTTCAGCATATTTCTTAAGAAAAGAGACCGAATTATATATGATCTCAATATTGGCATCACGAGATATTTTGAGCGCCTCTGTGACATGAAAATCCCAGGTCTTTCCAAAGATGGCGAAGACCGGGGCCTCTGATTCCAGCAGCGCCAGCAGATTCGGATCATCAGCAGCCTTGTATTTTGCGTTATGTGTGCTGCCAAAGGCGGTAATCTTCGCCTGACCAAGCTTAAGCTTGAATGCCTTTTTGAAGAAATCCACGTCCCTCGGATTAGACCCCGGCCAGCCTCCCTCTATATAATGTACGCCAAAATCATCAAGCTTTTCGGCAATACGCAGCTTGTCCTCTACAGACAGGGATATCTCTTCGCCCTGGGTGCCGTCCCTCAAAGTCGTATCATAAATCTCGATGCTTCTCATTAATTCCCTCAATTGGCCAAGTCAAGCTTGAAATGCTCATGCAGAACACGTACGGCAAGTTCTGTATATTTCGCCTCGATTAGACAGGATATCTTGATCTCGGAGGTGCTTATGGCCAGAATGTTGACACCATGCTTCGCAAGGGCATCGAACATCTCGGCCGCAACGCCCGAGTGCGTCCTCATGCCAACGCCAACAATGGATATCTTGGCAAGATCGTCCCTGATCGCAACTCCTTTTGCTCCAAGGTCCTTGGCTGCCTGCTCGGCAAACTGCAATGCCTTGTTGCAGTCGGCCTTGGGCACCGTGAAAGAGATGTCCGCCGAACTGCCGTCACTGCTCACATTCTGAACAATCACATCCACATTAATATTTGCCCCGGCAATCGCGCTAAACAGCTTGGCCGCTATGCCCGGCTTGTCCGGGACCTTCATTACCGTCAGCTTTGCCTGGTTTTTATCATATGCCACACCTGAAACTACAACTCTCTCCATATCTTTATCCTCCTTGGTAACGAGCGTACCGGGGTTATTGTTGAAACTGGATCGCACTATAATCGGCATATTATGCTTGATTGCAAACTCAACCGACCTCGTCTGGAGCACCTTCGCGCCCAGGCTGGCCATTTCGAGCATCTCTTCAAAGGTTACCCTGTCGAGTTTGCGGGCATTTGGCACGATATTCGGGTCGGCAGTGTAGACCCCGTCCACATCCGTATAAATTTCGCAGACATCGGCCTTGATCGCGGCAGCAATTGCAACGGCCGAAAGGTCCGAACCTCCTCTGCCGAGAGTGGTCACATCTCCCGATTCAGTAATACCCTGGAACCCTGCGAGGACCACGCAATATCCTTCGAAAAGCGATTTTTTGATCTTTTCAGGCGATATCTTTTCGATCTTCGCCTTTGTATGCAGATTGTCGGTCATAATACCTGCCTGTCGGCCCGTAAGCGCAATTGACCTCTGGCCAAGGGAGGCAATCGCCATGGCTGTCAGCGCAGTAGTTACGCGTTCGCCGGACGACAACAGGACATCCATCTCCCTGTCGCTCGGATTCGATGATACGCTCTTTGCCAGTCCGATCAGTTTGTCGGTCTCTCCCGACATGGCAGATACCACCACGACAACCTGGTTTCCCTGCCTTATCGTCGAGACGACGCGCTCGGCTACTGCCTTGATCCTCTCAATACTTCCTACTGAAGTGCCTCCGTATTTCTGAACTATTAGCATTAATCGATAGCCCCCCTGATAAACCGGTCCATTAGCATATGACCTTTTTCTATAAAAATAGTCCCTTTTCCCGCTGCTATCGATTCATCGTAAGCAGCGCCTGAATTCTCTCTGTTGCCGCGGCTGTCATAGATGACGAACGGCACGGCTTCGTCCGTATGCGTCCTCACGCTGACGGGCGTAGCATGGTCCGGCATTAACAGGACCCTGAAATTTCCAAATCTCTTTTTCATGCCGGCCAGCACCGGCCCTACAAGCTTTGCGTCCAGGTCTTCAACAGCCTTAAGCTTGTATTCGAGGCTGCCGGCGTGTCCCGCTTCATCGGGCGCCTCGACATGAATATATACAAAATCATTTTTATCCAGCGCGTCCAGGGCGTATTCCGCCTTGCCCGCATAGTTTGTATCGATCCATCCGGTAGCGCCCGGCACTTTTATTATATCGAGTCCGGCGCAGAGCCCGAGACCTTTTGTCAGGTCAACCGCAGATATCAACGCGCCGGTTACCCCGTACTTTTCACGGTAGGTCGGCACCGAAGGCCTTCGTCCCTGGCCCCATAACCATATGCTGTCAGCCGTTCTCTTGCCGGCCAGCCGCCGCTGTTTATTTACAGGATGGTCTTTTAAAACCGCCCGCGACATCTGCATCATCTCCCTCAAACGCCCGCTGTCGACTCCTGATGGAAGATATTCGTCAATTTCCTTTTCGAGTATGTCATGAGGCGGTGTGCATTCAGGGGCAATGCTCCCTTTTTTCCATATCATAAGGTGCCTGTAGCTCACACCCGGATAGAATACAACATCATCTTTACCTAGGGCTTTGCCGACTGCGGCCATGAGCTCGCTGCCCTCTTCACTCGTGATATGCCCGCTGCTATGGTCAATCATGACAGCGTGCGAACTGCTGCCATTAAGCCCCAGTGTCACAAGGTTGCAGCGATAAGCAACATCATCGTCGCCTAGCGCAATGCCCATGCTCACAGCCTCAAGAGGCGCCCTGCCGGTATAGAACTTTTCAGGGTCATAACCCATAATGCTGAGGTTAGCGACATCCGACCCGGGCGGTAATCCTGCCGGTATGGTCCGCACCATTCCGCACTCTCCTCTTCCCGCAAGCCAGTCCATGTTAGGCGTTGCGGCTTTCTGCAGGACAGTCAGACCGCCCAGCTCCTGCAGAGGCCTGTCGGCCATGCCATCGCCTATGATGACTGCATATTTCATTGGAATATTCTCTCTACCCTTTCTGATCGCACCAAATCTGCCGGTTCATTCATCCGTAGCGGTCACATCTTCAACCTCGATGCCCTGGCTGCGAATGTACTCAACCGCTTTTTCGAGCTTATCCCCGCTGCCTTCGACATCCAGCAGCATCTCTGAGCCAGTGTCAGTAACACGCGCCCTGCGGATGTTAGGCATAATATCATAATTACTGGCTGCCGTAAAGAGTACCGGTTCCCTGATCAGATCCTGAGTAAAGACCAGTTTCAGGCTCTTTTTCGTAAAGCCTCCTGCCTCCCGATGAAAATAAAAGTGCCGCAGCTGCCACCCGAAATGGCAGGGACAATCGTCACTTCATCACCGTCATTTACCAGGGTGTCCTCAGCCTTCAAAACCCTGATATCATCCTCATTGACAAAGATATTTATGTAACTCCGGACCTTGCCGCCATCCGTCAGCCTTTCGCGCAGCCCGGGATAAATACGCTCAAGCTGCTCTACAATCCCGATAATACTGCCTGGCTCTGCTTGCACCTCTTCCCTGCCACCCGTAAGTTGCTGAAAAGGCGACGGGATTCTCACGATTACCGACATTCAATCTCCTGAAATTCATAGGCCGGCTTTTGGTCCGCCCCGCCTGAATACACGGTCAAAGGTGAATAGTATTTTACCCAAAAGCATCTATAAAATCAAAGTATATAATGTATGGTAACTTATTATTTATTTGAGAGTTTTTTGCCGGCAAGACCGTCCAACAAATCCGGCCGGAGATCCGGCATTTTAGTGAACTGCCGCATATGCTTCAGCACGAAGAGATCTTATCCTGGGACTCTTGCCGCATACGGGGCAGTCCGGGTTTCTGCGGACATTTATCTGCCTGAATGCAGTTTTGAGCCCATCGAACACAAGCAGCCTTTCCTTCAGGACATCTCCCTTGCCGAGGACAAGTTTTAGGACCTCAAGCGCCTGAAGGGTGCCGATCACTCCGGGAATGGCCCCGACAAGCCCTGCTGTCTGAAGGCTGGGCATGATGTCCGCAGGCGGAAGCTCTTCGAATATGCAGCGGTAACAATGTCCGTCATGAGGGATTATGGTGGTGAGCTGGCCCTCGAACCGCAAGATGGCGCCGCTCACAAGGCGTTTGCCTCCGAGGACGCATGCATCGTTGATAAGAAAGCGGGTCGGGAAATTATCGCAGCAATCCACTACAACGTCGTACCCTTCAATGAGTCCCGCGATATTATCGGCAGTGATCCTCTGCTTTATTGGAGTGACCCGGATATCCGGGTTCAAAGACTCAAAGGCCGCTTTGGCCGACTCGACCTTCGGCATTCCGACCGTACCTGTGCAATGGGCTATCTGTCTCTGCAGATTGCTCAGTTCAACCGCATCATTGTCCGCGATGGCCAGATTGCCGATACCGGCTGCAGCCAGATAATATCCTGTTGGCGAGCCCAGACCGCCTGCGCCTATGACCAGCACCCTGGCATTGAAGAGTTTCTCCTGGCCTTCGGCCCCGACCTCCGCAAGCATCAGGTGGCGGCTGTATCTCTGTTTCTGCTCGTCGGACAGATGCATCGGGAATTACTGCTTTCCTTCCACCCGGATAAAGAGCGTCTTTTCAGAGACAACATTCAGATTATCTATCTCCGCCACTGCCTTCAGCACATCCCTCTCTTTTGCCATATGGGTCAGCACCACCAGCGGGACCGAAGCCACTTCGCTCCTGCCCTTCTGGATCACCGACGCAATGCTTATGTTGTTATTGCCCAGGATGCCCGATATCTTTGAGAGCACGCCAGGCTGGTCAAGAGCAGCAAACCTGAAATAATACATGCTCTCTATATCTTCCATCCTGCGGACCTTTTTCACGCTCTTTGTCCCGTCGGTCAATATGCCTGAAAGCCTTGCTGATCCTCCTGCCATGATATTCCTGCCGATGTCGACTATGTCGGAAACCACCGCGCTGCCGGTCGGCATGTCGCCCGCGCCTCGCCCGTAATAGAGGGATGAGCCGGCTGCATCGCCGTCAACATATATGGCATTGTACACTCCTTCTATCTTGGAGATGAGATATTCATTCGGCACCATCGTGGGATGCACCCTCATCTCGACCTCGCCGTCAACCGCCTTGGCAATAGCAAGGAGTTTTATCCTGTACCCCAGCTCTGTCGCAAAATCTATGTCCTTTGCTGTAATCCTCGTGATGCCTTCCTTGTAGACCTGATCAAATGACAGGGGAATGCCGTACGCTAGAGACGAAAGTATCGTCATCTTGTGGGCGGTATCTATACCTTCTATATCGAAAGTCGGATCTGCCTCGGCATAGCCGAGCCTTTGCGCCTCTTTCAGCGCATCGCCGAACTCGACCTTTTCATCCGTCATCTTTGTGAGGATATAATTGGACGTGCCGTTGATTATGCCAAAGATGGTGCGTATGTTATTGCCGACCAGACCTTCGCGAATGACCTTGATGATCGGGATGCCTCCGGCAACCGAGGCCTCGAATCCGACCTCAACTCCCTTGTCTGCCGCCGCCCCGAATATGTCACTGCCTTCGGTAGCAAGCAGCGCCTTGTTGGCAGAGACAATATGCTTACCGTTTTTAATGGCCTGCAGGATGAAATCCTTTGCGGGATATATGCCACCCATCAATTCGACGACAATATCAATTTCCGGATCGTTCAGCACCGAATTCGAGTCCGTAGTCAGTATGCCTGAGGGCAGACTGATTCCCCTGTCTCTGCTAATGTCAAGGTCGGCAATCCGCCTTAGCCTGATATCAAGGCCGGTCCTCTTCTTCAATTCCGCGCTGTTTTCGAGCAAAATCCTGGCCGTCCCTGACCCTACCGTTCCGAACCCGATGATGCCTACATTGATCTCTTTCTTTGCCATAATACGCTCCTTATTACGCACCTCTATTCAATGCCTTCTTTATCCCTTTGGCCGCCTGTTTTATCCTCTGCTCATTCTCAACAAGCGCGAACCTCACATAATTGTCTCCGCCCTCGCCAAACCCGATGCCCGGAGATACAGCCACCTTGGCCTCTTTGATCAGGTACTTCGCGAATTCGAGTGATCCCATCTGCCTGAAGGGTTCGGGTATCTCTGCCCAGACAAACATGGTGGCCTTTGGCGGCTCTATCTGCCAGCCTGCCTGATCCAGACCCTTTATCAGCACGTCCCTGCGCTGCTGATACGTCTGCCGAATCTCATCAACACATTCCTGCGGTCCCCTGAGCGCGACTATGCTAGCTATCTGGATCGGCTGGAACATGCCGTAATCGAGATAACTCTTAATCTTGATGAGCGATGCGATGATCTCCCTGTTGCCGCAGCAGAAGCCTACCCTCCAGCCTGCCATGGAATAACTCTTTGTGAGCGAATAAAACTCGACACCGACGTCCTTTGCACCCGGCACCTGCAGAAAGCTCGGCGCCTTGTAACCGTCAAAAACGAGGTCGGCGTAAGCAAAATCATGTATGACAATCACATTATTTTCTTTTGCGAAATCGACCACCTGCTTAAAGAAATCGGTATTGTCCAGGACCGCCGTGGTCGGGTTATGCGGGAAATTAAGAATCAGTATCTTCGGCCTCGGCCATGTTTTTTTAAAGGTCTTCTCCATCTCGGCAAAAAAGTCCCTGCCCGGCCCTATCGGGATATTGGATACTTCGCCGCCCGCTATGATCACCGCATACGGATGGATCGGATAAGCGGGGGTCGGAGACATGACAACATCCCCGGGCTGTACCATGGCAAGCGCAAGATGCGAAAGGCCCTCTTTTGATCCGATGGTCACGACTGCCTCTGATTCAGGATCAAGGTCAACATCAAACCGCCGTTTGTACCACTCGGTTATGGCTGCCCTGAGCTGTGTAATGCCTTTGGACGCGGAGTAGCGGTGGTTCTTGGGGTTCCTCGCGGCCTCGCAAAGTTTTTCGACTATATGCTGGGGTGTAGGCAGGTCCGGATTTCCCATACCGAGGTCGATTACGTCTTCACCCAGATGCCTCGACTCCATCTTAAGCTGATTGACGATAGCAAACACATACGGCGGCAGGCGCTTGATCCTGTTAAACTCAAACATTCTTTACCTCTCACTTTTTTACTTTTTCTTATATTTCTTCGTCATTCATCGATCTCCTGACCAGCAGGCCGGAGGCCACAAAGCCAAAGCCAGGGTCCATCGCCCTTTTCCTGAGATCGTCAAAAAGACCCGGAAGTATATATTTTACAACAGGATGACTCTTTTTTGTAGCTCCCGGATACTGCCCTGTTACGAATACAATAACTTTAACGTATGCTATGCTCAAGATGGTCTGTTTAAGAACGCAAAACTATATTTAAGACAGCACGTCCACGAGATGTGCCGGAGGGAATGGCCGGACCGATGCCCGGAAATCTTAAAGGGCCTCGAGGGGCCCTCTTCGTATCAGATTTTTGTTACGTTTGCCGCCTTGGGCCCCTTTTCATCACTCGTGATCTCAAATCGTACCCTCTGGCCTTTCGCGATGGTCTTGAACCCGTCTCCCTGGATAGAAGAGAAGTGAACAAATACATCCGGGCCATCGTCCTGCTGGATAAATCCATAACCCTTTGATTCGTTGAACCACTTCACAGTACCCTCAAAAGCCATGATCGCAAACCCTCCTTAAACCTGCAACTCAGGTTGCTTACCCTGAAAGAACCTTTCGGGGTTATGACAATTGTATACCACGCAATAAAAGTAAATGTCAAAGGGGAAACGGGGCTTTCGAATAATTAAATCAACACTATAGTTTGAGAACAAATATACTTAAAAAACGATTACTTCAAGCAGCGAAAATTTTGAGAGATTTCGACCATGCCGGTCGTTAATCAGTTTAGCTGCGATCTGCAATTCTCACATGCTTGCCAAAGCCACTAAACTGCATAGTACAAACTATCCACTCACCTTCACCAGGTTTGAGCAGCAGAATCGATGGTAATGGCCAGGGTTGCTCGCAGCCAACTGAACTTTTCTTTCATGAAATCAAAATCAGGTCCGGATGTTATAAAGGTCGCCTTTCCCTTGATCAAGAATCCGGCACCTGCACCGTGCAAGCCCTCAACCTTGCTGCTCCCCAGCGTAATCAGCACATTGGGGTTGTGGGCAATATTAGCCTCTGTCCTATGCATGTACCCTGCAGGGATAAACAGCCGCTCATCTTGTGATATTCTGAGGTAGCTATTCCAGGTGTTGACCATGTGAGGGCCATCAGGCCCCAGTGTAGCGATAGCAACAACTCCGTCCTTCTTCATGATTTCCTTCAGTTTCTCCGGGATCATCGCGACTACCTCCTGGTGTTTGATTTGTTGTTCTGTCTAACAATTAATTATCTGTATGAGTTAATCAATTCCTGATATTGTCCGGGGTAGTCCTTCCAATTTTTACAACAACGTTTTTGGCCCACTGATCAGCCTCGGTGCTGGTATCCACTCCACTCACAAGTAATTCGAATTTCTTCACTGAGGTATCATCAAGGATCAAACCTATGTATTCGCACATATACTCAGTTTTATCCGGTCCCGTTCCGGAGCCGATGTAGCGATGCACTCTGCGCTGGGTAATTCCGTATCCCCATGGATACTTTGTTACTGTTGCCTGGTCGTATCTGATTCCAGGATTCGATGTTTGAGCGGCATAACTCTTGCGTTTCGATTCGATGTCTTTCTCGAGCTGTGCCTGGTAGATCGGCCCCTGCATCTTGATAAGCTGGCTCGCAGTCACACGTATATCCAGTTTCAGGCGATACTCCTTGAGGATTGACGGATTGCGTGGATCTGTTTTAGTGGCAACAAACGAGACCCCGGCCGCATTTCCGCCGGTAGTCGTCTGGCTGGCGCCCATCTTGTAATCTTTGGGCACAAACGCCGCAAAGCCCTGCGGCACCGTTGCAGTGGTGCTGACACTGGGCGACTCTGCATTGACTGTGACAATGCTTACTATCAAGACAAAAGCTATAAGCAACAAATATTTGCCCGAACTAATAAGCCGCATGATGGTTCTCCTTTTTTTTACGCTCTTTTCTGGTGTCTGGCGGTGTAGAGGTCAACAAGCTGCCGAATCATTTTTTGATAGGATGTGTGCTGCTTCCTGGCCTCTTTCTTAAAGAATTCAACACTCGATTTTTTCAAGGCTATCGTTACCTTTATATTGTCCTCTTTAAGCACCAACTGGTCCGGAGGCGGCAGAAAATCACTAATGACTTTCACCTTGCCTATCGGTTCATCCGTGTATTTAATTTTTCTCTTCATATGCCTTTCACCTTTTTTTGCGCACCCAGCTGCAGTGTCAGCTGTTTAATGTTTGCAACCCCCACATAAAAGTAACAAGGGCCTTCTGGTCCGCTATAAACTTGAAGTGGCAATCATTGCCCTTATGCCTGTAAGCACAGTTATTTCCAGCGACAATAACACGCCCCACTCCTATATTGTCTGTAACGGAAATCAGCCCATCGACCTCAAAAGAAATCCTTTTATCCTCAAATCTCTGTTTCAACTCCGACATCCCGACCATGTTTTCATTTGCCTGCTGTAGGGTTTCGAGAAACGTCCGGAAATCATCCTTGTCCGCGGTCAATGGGAAAGTCATCTCGGTATCATATGCCTTGACTTTAACGATTAATTCCAGTTCCGTCTCATCCTGTCTGACGCATACGACTTCCATGCTGTTGTTCTCTGATTCGAGCCTTGCCATTAATTTTTACTATTGCCTCCTGACTTTACCGCGCACAGCACCCTTTGCCTGCCGGTTTCAGATCCGCACTCTGAATGATACCAGAATTATACCACACGAAATGGTGCTCCCACCGGCAGCAGTCTGATCCGGCTGAATCAGACCTTATGCCCGGGCTCTGTCGTCTTTGCCTCGTCCCAAAGCACATCCATCTCTTCCAGTGTCATGTCCTCAAGCTTCCGGCCCGCTTCCGCGGCCTTAATCTCGATGTACCTGAAACGGGACACGAACTTGGATGTCGACTTCCTGAGCGCCTCTTCCGCATTGACCCCGACAAACCTCGATATATTGACGAGAACAAAGATGATGTCTCCAATTTCGCCCTCGATTTCCTTCGTGTCCCTGTTCGCAACAGCCTCTTTGAATTCCTGAAGCTCTTCGTCCAGCTTTTCGAATACGTCCTCTACCTTTTCCCAGTTGAACCCGACCTTTGCGGCCCTCGACTGCAACCTGTGCGCCCTGAGCAGAGACGGCAACTCTTTGGGCACGCCTTCGAGCGCGGAATCACGGAACTTTCCTTCTTCCTTTTTCCTGTCATGCCACTGCTTTTTCACTTCATCAGGTGTATCGAATTTAGCGTCGCCGAACACATGCGGATGGCGGGATACCATCTTGGAGCTAATCTTTTCTATTACGTCGTTAATATCAAAATGGCCGCTGTCCTTTGCGACCTGAGAATGGAAAACCACCTGCATCAATAAATCGCCCAGTTCTTCTTTCAGCTTTGCAGGGTCCTTTTCGTCAATCGCTTCGATTACCTCATACGACTCCTCTATGAGATAGGGCTTCAGCGTCTCGTGCGTCTGCACCTTGTCCCACGCGCAGCCCTGCTCCGAACGGAGTTTGGCCATTATGTCTATGAGTTTCTGGAAGTTATTCATATTAATATGCAAATAGAATTAAGTTGCCTTCTACCATATGAATAGTTCTTTGGAGCGAATTGCTCTTCTTTTGGTAACAGTTCTTGGCAAAATGGAGCGTTAAGCAACCACAACTGTCTGAGCCCCGAGGGGGCGAGTTTTGCGGTTGCAGCGCAATGAGCTTAGAACTGTCAAAAGAGAGCATCTGAGTGTAAAAGAACTATTCATATGGTTCTCGCTCTATTTCGTTATTATCTCCAATATTTCCTGATACCTTGCCGCCGTCTTTTTGACTATCTCTTCCGGCAGCAGCGGGCCCGGATACTTCTTGTCCCAATCGAGCGTCAACAGATAATCACGCACAATCTGCTTGTCATAGCTGTCCTGACCTTTACCTGGCTGATAAGCCTTCATTGACCAGAACCGCGATGAATCCGGTGTCAGCAACTCATCTATCAATATCAGCTTGCCGTTATAAATCCCCAGCTCCATTTTTGTGTCGGCAATGATGATCCCTTTCTTTTCCGCAATCGCGCGTCCGTGGCTGTAAACAGCAAGCGCTATGTCCCTTGCCCTTTCAGCATGCTCCCTGCCGATAATGGCTGCTGCCTCGTCAAAGCTTATGTTGATGTCATGCCCTTCTTCAGCCTTTGTGCTCGGCGTGAAAATGGGCTTTTCGAGTTTGGATGATTCAACAAGGCCCGCCGGTATGTCAATGCCGCAGACTTTGCCGGTCGCTTTATACTCATTCCAGCCCGAACCCGAAAGATATCCGCGCACAATGCATTCAACAGGAAGCGGCTGCGCCTTTTTTACCAGCATACTGCGGCCCTGGAGCAGGTCGGCATATTTTTGAAGTTCCAGCGGATACTCTTTGACATCCATCGAAATTATATGGTTCTCGATGATGCCTGTCATCTGGCTGAACCAGAACCTTGATATCTGCGTAAGCACCCTGCCCTTGCCAGGTATGCCGTTTGGCATGACGACGTCGAATGCAGATACCCTGTCGGTAGCCACTATAAGAAGATATTCACCAACATCATATACGTCACGCACCTTGCCGCGCCTTGAAAGCTTCAGATCCGGGAAATCGGTCTTTATCACAACATCAGCCATATTTACCTCCACGCATGATAATTTATTCGATAGTTATATATTACAACAGATTGCACACCAGTAAAACTAATAGCCCGGAAGACACATATCCTATGTTAAAGCAGACAAGGCTAACCGCCTCTTGTCTCGCTGAATAAGATCACTTTGACTTATCGACCGAATTAACTGAAAGGCGCACAGTCCATCGGGGTGTTAATAATCTAAAGCACGGACACCGAGACTTCGAGTCGGCTAACCTTATCTGCTCATACTCCACTGGATAGCCATTCATTGCATAGTGTCTTAGCCGGCAGTGAATTTATTCAGCAAGCCAATATCCGGTTGGCATTTACTTCCCCAAACAAGTATCCCCGAAGCTGATTTGAAGACGACAAGGGTAGTTGGCTTGACGTCTCGGTGTGACCTTCCTTGCGATTCTAAACCATATAGAATGTTCTGCGTCACTCAGATTGTGCGGCAGTAAAATCTAACTGTTCTTATTCAGCGAGACAAGAGACAGCTGCCCTTGCCGTCTTATTTTAAAAAAGACCTGTATCGCGAGATACAGGTCTTAAATTATTAATTTGTTATTGCTGCATTTTCAGTTTGGCCGATTTTTCCTCAAGGCTGTTCCTGGTCTTTGCCCTGAAGGCCTCAAGCTTGTCGGCAATTTCAGGATATTTTATGGATAGAATCGAGCAGGCAAGATAAGCCGCATTCTTGGCCCCGCCAACGGAAACCGTCGCAACCGGAATGCCTGTCGGCATCTGCACAGTCGAATACAGGGCATCAACACCATCGAGAGGCCCGGACTTCAGCGGCACCCCGATTACAGGCAGCGTCGTATGTGCGGCAATGACCCCTGCCAGATGCGCCGCCATTCCTGCC
The DNA here is from genome assembly GCA_903822005.1 of uncultured Nitrospiraceae bacterium. Taxonomy (GTDB): domain Bacteria; phylum Nitrospirota; class Thermodesulfovibrionia; order Thermodesulfovibrionales; family Dissulfurispiraceae; genus Fen-1308. The sequence goes on along the minus strand of CAIJNL010000016.1, from coordinate 21,786 downwards.
CCGGCGATGATCACCTGGATGCCCCGGTCTCTTGCCGATCTGGCATAATCGGCAGTCTTGTCGGGCAGCCTGTGCGCGGAGCTGATGTCCATCTCAAAAGCTATTCCCATCTCCTGCAGCACCTGCGCGGCCTGCTCCATGACCGGAAGGTCACTGTCACTGCCCATAATGATACCAACCAGCGGGCTGCCCATATTTATTCTCTCCTCAAGGTCATTGACCTCTGATAGCCTAACGTCTGCCGCCGCTCATAGCCTCTAGGCGGGCGATGCGCTCCTCCATCGGAGGATGGGTGCTGAACAGCCTTGCAATTCCACCGCCGGTCAGGGGGTTAACAATAAACATATGTGAGGTGGCCGGATTGGCGTCCATTGGTATCTGCTTTGATGCCATATCAAGTTTCCTGAGCGCGTTGGCGAGAAAACGCGGATGCCCGCAGATCTCCGCCCCGCCCTCATCAGCTCCGTACTCCCTGGAACGGGAGATGGCCAGCTGCACGAGCATGGCGGCTATCGGCGCTACTATCATCATGACTATCATTGCCACAGGATTGGAGTTTTCATTGTCGCGGCTTCCGCCAAAGAAAAACGCCATATGCGCGAGATACGATATCGCACCGGCAATGGAGGCGGCTATCGTACTTATCAGGATGTCCCTGTGCTTTACATGAGACAGTTCATGCGCCAATACACCTTCGAGTTCCTCCCTTGAGAGGATTCTCAGGATACCGGTTGTGGCCGCCACTGCGGCATGCTGGGGATTCCTTCCGGTAGCAAAGGCGTTGGGCTGGTCCTCATCTACAAGATATACCTTCGGCATCGGAAGCTGCGCCTTGGAAGCCAGCCTTCTGACTATGCCGTAAAACTCAGGTGAATCAGCTTCGGTAATCTCCTGCGCTCCATACATGCGGAGTACAATCTTGTCACTCCACCAGTAACTCACAAAATTAATGCCAAAAGCCATGACAAGGGCAATCGTCATTCCTGACCTGCCGCCGACTACTCCGCCTATTCCTATGAGGATCACTGACAGAAAGACCATCAGGACCAGTGTTTTCAACATGTTCATAATTTTACCTCCTTAAATGCTTGAAATCTTTTGGCATATGCCGCTTACTCACCATAGGGCGCCTCATACGCTAACTATGGTCATTTATTAAGCTATCCAAAAATCAGGGCTATTGTCAATATAGCATGATACGGAAAATGAAGCAGGGGGAAAGATGGAGGCGACGAGCGGATTTGAACCGCTGAATAAAGGTTTTGCAGACCTCCCCCTTGCCACTTGGGTACGTCGCCGTCATTGATGACAATATAAATAAGCAGTAAGTAGTGAGCAGCTTCACCTGGCGTTTCCGTCTGCTTACTGCTTACTGCCTACTTTACTCCCAGGCTATATGGAGCGGGCGACGGGATTCGAACCCGCGACCCCAACCTTGGCAAGGTTGTGCTCTACCACTGAGCTACACCCGCAAACAACCGCTTTCTATCGGGGCTTATGGAGTCCAGACCGTATTATGGGATTTGGGTCCTAAACTCCCGCACAGCGGTGTCAGGAAATGTATCATAATTCCGGAAACTATGTCAATCCTGAGTCTATCCGCGATTGCGAAAAACCGGCTGTTTTCTTTAATATATCCGGATGAACATGACACTCGAAAAATTCAGCCGGATGGCCAAAGAGGCAAACGTCATTCCTTTGTACAGAAACATACTGTGTGATACGGAAACGCCTGTAAGCGCCTTCCTGAAACTGAAAAAGAAGCCGGCTTTTCTGCTCGAAAGCGTTATCGGCGGCGAAAAATGGGCGCGTTACTCATTCATTTGCGTTGACCCGGTGCTTACTATCACAGGCCGCGGCAAAAAGATAGAGGTTGCAAAGGGACGCAATTCAGTGCGGGTTTCTGCCAACGACCCGCTCTCCGTTGTTAAAGATATACTAGGCCAGTTCAGGCCTGTCGTAATGCCGGAACTTCCGCGTTTTTCGGGTGGTTTCGTCGGTTATATCGCTTATGATGTGGTGCGGGCCTTCGAGCATCTGCCTACCCGGAAAAAACCGGGCCTCGATGTGCCGGACATGCTGTTGATGCTGTTTGATACTATTCTTATCTTTGATAACCTGAAGCAGACCCTCTCGATACTGACTAACGTTCATACCGAAAGTAATATAACCCTGCGCGGCAAAAAGGTCTTTTCCTCACGGAAAAAAGAGCTTAAAGACCTCTACATGGAAGCCGGCAGAAAAATAGATCTTATTGTTGACGCCCTGCAGAAACCTTGCACAATGAAGACCCCTCTCGCGATGCCCCAGGGCACTGATGCGCCTGACCGGCCCGAAGCCGCGGCTTTCAAGTCGAGCTTCAGGAAAGAGGACTTCAAAACAGCAATCGTGAAGGCAAAAGAATATATCCTTGCCGGAGACATATTCCAGACCGTAATAGCACAGAGATTTGAACGGCCCTGCACGGCGAATCCGTTTACCGTATACCGAGCGCTTCGCGTCATTAACCCCTCGCCCTACATGTTCTATTTCGATATGGGAGATGCCCATATTGCGGGGGCGTCCCCTGAAATACTTGTAAGACTTGAAGACGGTACCGTAACGGTGCGCCCGATAGCAGGCACACGCAAGAGGGGCAGGACAGAAGAGGAAGACAGGGCACTTGAACTCGACATGCAACAGGACCCCAAAGAAAAGGCCGAACATCTCATGCTGATCGATCTCGGCAGGAACGATGTCGGCAGGGTCTCCAAGACTGGCACGGTCAAAGTCACGGACTTTATGGTTACCGAACGTTACAGCCATGTGATGCATATGGTGTCGAATGTTGAGGGCAAACTGAGAGACGATATGGATGCCTTTGATGTATTCCGGGCAGCCTTCCCTGCCGGTACTGTATCGGGGGCCCCGAAAATCAGGGCAATGGAGATCATCGAAGAACTTGAACCCACAAAGCGCGGGGTCTATGCCGGCGCCGTCGGCTACTTCGGATATTCCGGCAACACCGACACCTGTATAGCAATCAGGACCCTCGTCATCAAAAACAACAAGGTCTATTTCCAGACCGGAGGCGGCATTGTCGCAGACTCAGTGCCCGAAAATGAATACTGGGAATCGGTAAACAAAGCCATGGCTATGATGACTGCCGTGGAATTCGTCGAGAAAAAGAAGAGATAACCATGCTATTAATGATCGACAACTATGATTCGTTCACTTACAATCTGGTCCAGTATCTGGGCGAGCTTGGAGAAGATGTAAGGGTATTCAGGAACAACAAGATCACGCTCAGGGAGATAGAAGAGCTGGCGCCAGACAGGATCGTAATCTCGCCCGGCCCCTGCACACCCAAAGAGGCCGGGATCACAGTTCCATTGATACAGCATTTCGCGGGAAAGCTGCCTATACTTGGGGTATGCTTGGGTCATCAGTCCATAGGCGCGGCGTTTGGCGGCGATGTAATCCGCGCTCCGTACCTGATGCATGGCAAGACGTCCATGATACATCACGACTGGAAAACCATTTACAAGGGCGTGCCTAATCCATTTGAGGCGACCAGATATCATTCTCTCATTATAAAAACCGAGACCCTGCCCGACTGTCTTGAGATAACTGCCTGGACGGAAAAAGACGGGGAAAGAGAAATAATCATGGGCGTGCGGCACAAGAGATATCCGGTTGAGGGTGTCCAGTTCCATCCCGAATCTATCCTTACAGGCATGGGCAAAAAACTGCTCCAGAATTTTATCAGGCTCGAAGCCAGGCAATGATCCGCGAAGCCATAAATCTGGTCATACAGAACATCGGCCTCTCCGAGGCAGAGATGGCCGAATGCATGACAGAGATCATGGAGGGACGCGCCACTGATGCCCAGATCGGCGCCTTTCTTACAGCGCTTAGGATCAAGGGAGAGACCGTTGATGAGATCACCGGCGCTGCCAGGATCATGCGCGAAAAAGCGACAAAGATCAGTGCGCCTGAAGGTGTTGTGGACACCTGCGGAACAGGCGGCGATATGTCAAACACCTTCAACATCTCTACCACTGCCGCTATAATAATTTCGGCTGCCGGAGTGCCTGTCGCGAAACATGGTAACCGCTCCGTATCGAGCAGTTCCGGAAGCGCGGATGTACTCGAAGCTCTTGGCGTCAGGATAGACCTGACACCTGACAAGGTCGAGCGGTGCCTCGCTGATACCAATTTCGGATTCCTCTTTGCGCCGCTCTTCCATCCTGCCATGAAGTTTGCGGTCGGCCCGCGCAAGGAGATCGCCATAAGGACCATATTCAATATCCTCGGTCCCCTCACGAATCCCGCAGGTGCAAAACGCCAGGTGCTCGGAGTATTTTCTTCAAAGCTGACAGAAACCATGGCCGCAGTGCTCGGCAAGCTGGGCTCGCTGGACTGCATGGTGGTCCATGGCGAAGACGGGCTGGACGAGATAACATCCTGTGACGGCACAAGGATTTCGAGGTTCCACAACGGCTTCATTGATAATTTCTACATGAGACCGGAAGACTTCGGTTTCATCAAATGCGAACGCTCAGACCTGCTCGGCGGTAACAGGGATGCCAACGCGCAGATTACGCTGTCAATCCTCAGGGGTGAGCCGGGACCGAAGCGCGATATCGTGCTGATGAACTCTGCCGCAGCACTGGTCGTTGCGGGCAAGGCGGATGATTTTATGACAGCAAGAGATATTGCGGCCAATACCATAGACTCCAAAAAAGCCCTCGACAAACTCGAAGAGATAAAAAGGACCACAAACTCGCTATAAAGCTGGTAAATTCCTCGGCTCATGCCTTAATATTATATATGTCAAAAGTGTTGATACGTGACAAGAGGAACCTGATTCTACGCGTTTTTTCCCTGCTGATTGCAGGCTTTCTTGTTACATCGTTTGTGAGCTACTACGCTTCCAAAATGTCGATCCGCGGCGCAATAATAGAACAGGAATTGCCTCTGACCTCGGACACCATATATTCGGAAATACAGAAAGACCTTATCCGCCCGATTTTTATCTCATCCATGATGGGCAGTGATACCTTTCTGCGTGACTGGGTGCTTAACGGGGAATCAGATATTTCCCGGATCACCAAGTATCTCAAAGAAGTTGAACAGCGATACGGCGCGTTCACCAGTTTTTTTGTCTCAGAGCGCACAAAGAAATATTATCATGCAGCCGGTATTTTAAAGTATGTCCGGGAGTCCGAACCCAGAGATGTCTGGTATTTCCGGGTGCGTAACATGGCTGAACCTTATGAAATTAATGTCGATCCGGACCTTGCCCATAAAGACACCATGACCATATTTATCAACTATAGGGTCCTTGATTACAAAGGCAGGTTTATCGGTGCGACAGGCATAGGCCTGACAGTAGATGCCGTGCGAAAGCTGATGGAAGAATACCAGAAGCGCTATCAGCGGGACGTTTATTTTGTTGAGAAAAGCGGCAAAATCGCGCTTTTTGCAAACAGGTCGGGGCAGCCTGCTGAAAATATTCGTTCTATCGAAGGATTGGGCGCCCAGGCTGATGTGATATTGAAGCAGGGAGCTGGTTCTTATCAGTACGAGAGCGGTGGGAAAAGCCACCTGCTGAATGTGCGCCTGATTCCGGAACTGAAATGGTACCTTTTTGTCGAGAAGATAGAGGACCAGGCCCTTGTCGGCATACAAAATGCCCTTTATCTGAATATCGCAATTTGCATATGCATATCGGCAATCGTCCTTTTCCTTACCAGCCTGACTATCAATCGCTATCAGGTCAGTCTGGAAGAGATGGCCGCCACCGACAGCCTGACCGGGCTTTATAACAGGCATGTCTTCGACGCCCTTATGCCGCAAGCCATCAGCGAGGCCAAGAGGTCAAAAAAGTCCCTGATTACCATGCTTATTGATATCGACCATTTCAAGACCATCAACGACTCTTTCGGACATATTACGGGGGATCAGGTTATAAAAGATATAGCCTCGCTCATTCGCAAAAACCTCAGGGCCTCTGACATCGTATTCAGGTGGGGTGGCGAGGAGTATCTCGTCATCCTGAAAGACTGCCCGATATCTGACGCACAGGCCATCGCAGAAAAGCTGCGCGCATCGGTCGAGGAAATAGCTTTGCCCCTGGACAACCCTTCGGCTAAAAGCACTCTCAGCATAGGCATTGCCGCATTGCGCAGCGATGATTCACCTGACGACATGATAGTACGTGCGGATGCGGCGCTCTATACCGCAAAAAATCGCGGGCGCAACTGCGTATGCAATGACTCCGTGATTTAACGGCCCGATCCGGACAATAGGGCTTACTGAAATACCACTTCAACCGGATTGTTCATCTCTATTTTGAGCCCCTTGATGCCTTTCACCAGATCTTTCATGTCCTCGATTGTGTTTGGCTGTACCGCGTTGAGCTTTTCAAAGGTCTTTTCATTTTCGAAGATCTTGCCGAAATCCATATCAACCAGCGTCACGCGAGAGCCGTCCTGGTATGTGGCATTTGTCCTGATTATCCGGCCTTCAACGAGAATGGCGATGCTTATACTCATGTCCTTGAACATTACCTTCATCATCTCTGCCGCTCCCGGGTCGTTGGCAGGCTTTTTCTGCTGGTCCCCTTCCGCAGGCTTGGTGTCTTTAGCGTTCTCGGGCATTGTAACAGTAAGCGTGGATGCAGGCCCCTTTACCAGTTTGAAGAGTATTATCTCTTCCTTTTTCTTGGGCTTGCCACTGCCGTCTGCCGGCATTCCGGTCTTGCTTTCCGGGTTCTGGTTGATCCTTAGAGTATTGATGTCTTTAAACGCATAAACGGCTTTGTACCCGGTCATGGTATCTGTCTTGACTGGAGATGCAGAAACGAATTTAACATCCGGACCATACTGAGTTTCCCGCGACCTTGCATCCTTCATCATCGTCTCGACAGGGCTCTGGACCTCTGCTTTTGCTTTTTCCTTGTCCTTTTCTTTGGCATCGGCATCAGGGTTAGCTTCAGAAAATCCTTTTGAGATGTTTTGCAAAGATTCCACCAGGGCATTAGAGAGCTTGACCGTCTCCTCTATAACTCCACTGCCGTCAGGCCTGACGCGAATGACAGTGTCGCTCTGGATGCATCCGTATAAAAAGAAACAAGCGATGATCGAACAGATAATTTTCAGATAACGCATTATATTCCTCCAAAGATCAGGCATTTGAGTTTTGAGAGCACTGCTCCCGGCTTTTTTTCGATTCACCAGACCTGCAGGCCGTAAGCCCTGTTGGTCCGCTCCAATACCGAACTATATCATAATACCTTCCTGTATGCAATATTAAACTGCATATGACCGGCGTGCTGAAATACCATTACCGGCGTTGACAACCTCCAAGTTTAATGGTACAGTAACCGCAATCTCTAAAACCTGTGGAGGGAACTCATGACGGAACAAAAAGCATCTAACGCAAAAGGCTGGATGGTAGTTTTAGCAGGACTTGGCATAAACCTGATACTCGGCACCCTCTACGCGTGGGGTGTAATAGGCAAGGCGCTGGTAGTCCAGTGGCAGTGGTCCAAGATGGACGCATCGCTGCCTTTTGCAGTATCAACAGCCGTATTTGCGGTGACAATGGTATTCGCCGGCCGAATGCAGGACAAATTCGGCCCCCGCTGGGTCGCATTATCAGGCGGCGTTATGTTTGGCCTCGGTCTCGCGCTATCTTCTTTTGCGCAGTCTCCATGGCTTATGGTTTTTACCTTCGGCTTATTCTGCGGCATGGGCCTCGGCCTGGCATATGCAGCCACAACACCAGCTGCTATCAAGTGGTTCCATGCATCACGCAAGGGATTGATCTCAGGGGTCGTGGTAAGCGGCGTCGGACTTGCCGCTATTTTTATGGCGCCGCTGACCGAATTTCTGCTCAGGGTGACGAACATACCCCAGACCTTTCTCATACTCGGCATAGGTGCCGCTATTGCTATCATCCTGCTTTCGCTGGTACTGAACAATCCCCCGGCGGGTCATCAGCCGGTTGCTCCATCATCACCAACAAAGACGGCTGCCCCGGTAGTCTCTGCCAAGCGTGACATGGACTGGCACGAGATGATGCGCACAAAACAGTTCTATATCCTCTGGATAATGTATGTTCTCGGTACGGCAACAGGTCTTATGCTGATATCGAACGTGGCCGTTATCGCGCAGGAGCAGGCAGCCTGGCAGGCCGGTTTTGTGGCGATAATGGTGCTTGCCGTATTCAATACGGTCGGACGTTTCGCGAGCGGTGCCGTCTCTGACCGCATCGGCAGGACTAATACCATGATTATTGCTCTGCTTATACAGGCGGTGAACATGCTCGCATTTGCTCACTTTACGAGCCCTGTAACCATCCTGGTCGGTTGTGCGGTAGTAGGGCTCTGTTATGGCTCCCTTTTCCCTCTTATGCCCGCTGCTGTTGCCGATTTTTACGGATTGAAAAATCTTGGAGTTAACTACGGGCTGACCTTCACGGCCTTTGGCGTTGCCGGGGTCTGGGGATCACTTCTCGGAGGCCGCATACGGGACATGCTCGGATCGTACTCTGTAGCCTATATTATGTGTGCAGTCATGCTGCTTATTGCTGCGGTGCTTGCCTTTGTGATACGTCCGCGAAAAGCTGAAACAGAAAAGTAGAATTCAATTAATGCGGGACCCGGCCCGGATGGCACAAGGCCTCCGGGCTTTTTTTATATTGACACCGGCTCTTTATGTCTTGCTCCGGCCATCTGCTCAAGTTTGTGAAGTTTTGCGATCTCGCCGAGCGCAATAAGCGTATCTCCGACCTTGATTGTTGTTCGGAATGTTGGATTGAACCTCATCTCACCCGTTGCGCGCTTGATTCCAACAATTATTATTCCGAGATCCTTGCCAATACCGCATTGGTCAAGCGATCTGCCGATAAAGTAGGAACCTTCAGGTATGGGAATCTCTTCCATCTGCAGCTCAAGATTACCTGTCTTTGTAGCGAACTCTATAAAGTCAACAACAGCAGGTCGAAGCACTGTATGGGCTATGCGCAGCCCTCCAATCGAATAAGGCGAAACAACCTTGTTGGCGCCGGCGCGCATAAGCTTGCTTTCAGAGCCTTCCTCTCCAGCGCGCGCAACAATGAAGAGCTTGGGATTCAGTCCGCGAGCGCTAAGCACAACATAGAGGTTTTCGGCATCCGTAGGGAGCACGGTAATAAGTCCTTTGGCTCTATCTATGCCCGCTTCCTTGAGCATCTCGTCGCTCGTTGCATCCCCGGTCATGATCAGCAGCGTACCGGAACCCGGAATGGAATCGGAGTTCTTTTCGATTACCAGAAAAGGTACCTTTTCGCCCTTCAGCTCCTTGCAGATGATCCTGCCCATCCTTCCATAGCCGCAGATAATATAGTGTCCTTTCAGATCCTTTATCCTCTTTTCCAATCTCTTCCTCCCGAACAGTTCCTGAAGTTCTCCCTCAAGGATGACTTTAGCTCCGGCGCTGAGGGCATACAGCACCGCACCTACTCCGAACAGAATCAGTATAATCGTAAATATCCTGCCTTGCGTAGACAATGCATGGACTTCTCCGTAGCCGACAGTAGTCAGCGTGGTTATCGTCATATACAGAGAGTCGAGGAAATTCCATCCCTCAATGACCATATAGCCTATTGTGCCGAAAGCAATGGCCCCGTTAATTAACCCTGCGGTCAGAAATATCCTCTTTTTCAAGGCGCTGCCTGTCTCCTATTGTTTGATGGTGTTACTTAAAACTGCATCGATAATTTTTTTGTGATGGCCTTCCCAGTAAACTTTACCACACTCTTTGCACTTAACAAAAGAGTAGCGCTGATGGAGAGCTTAACTCCCCGCCCATGGGATGATCATAACTCCCCCTATCCCCCTCTCGGATAAAGGTAGTAACTCCCCCTAGCCCCCTTGGGATGAAGATCATAACGCCCCCTTAACCCCCTCTTATCTTAAGAGGGGGAAAGGCGAAGCCAGGGGGAGTTAATCATAAAAAAAGCCGTGGAGATTTCGCCCCACGGCCTTTGGAAGTTTATGTTACGCGAGGATTACTCCTCTACAGTTTCCTCTGCCTTGCTCTCCTCAGCCAGCTGCATGGCATAGAAGTCGCCCTCGATAAAGGTGTCACGATAGATCGGCATGCCTGTTCCTGCAGGTATGACCCGGCCCATGATGACATTCTCTTTCAGGCCCTTCAGCTCGTCCACTCCGCCGGCCAGGGCTGCCTCCGTGAGGACCCTAGTCGTCTCCTGGAACGAGGCCGCAGAGACCCAGCTTTCGGTTGCGAGAGAAGCCTTGGTTATTCCAAGGAGCAGGGGCTTGCCATGCGCGGCCTTCCCGCCGTCGGCCTTGACCCTTTCGTTTTCCTCGGCAAAAATCAGCCTGTCAATTTCGTCACCAATAAGGAAAGTGGTGTCGCCAGAATCCTCGATGCGCACCTTCCTCATCATCTGGCGCACTATGACTTCTATATGTTTGTCGCTGATCGAAACGCCCTGCAGACGATATACCTTCTGCACTTCGTCAACCAGATAGCGCTGCAGTTCCTTTGGACCGAGGATGTCGAGTATGCTGTGCGGATTGACCGAACCATCCATCAGCGGCTCTCCGGCCTTGACCCAGTCCCCTTCATGGACAGTAACGTGCTTGCCCTTGGGAATGAGATATTCCCTCGAATCGCCGCCGCCCTTGACCATGATGACCCGCATACCTTTGTGAGCGCCCTTGAATTCGACAATGCCGTCGATCTCGGCCACCACTGCCTGTTCTTTCGGCTTCCTGGCCTCAAACAGTTCAGCAACTCTCGGAAGACCGCCTGTTATGTCCTTGGTCTTGGTCGTCTCTCTCGGCATCTTGGCAAGGATGTCGCCGGGCGCTACCACATTGTTCTTGTCCATGAGTATATGCGCGCCGGCAGGCAGCATGTACCTGGCCGGGTTGTGTGTGCCCGGGATCTTTGCTGTCTTCCCGGTAGCGTCTTTAATTGTGAGCCTGGGCCTCATGTTGCCCGGATAGTCGATGATGACTTTGTGGGCAAGTCCTGTTGTCTCGTCAACCTCTTCCTTGAATGTCACGCCCTCGATGATATCTCCAAGGGCTATCCTTCCGCCGATTTCTGTAAGGATCGGCGTGGAATAGGGGTCCCATTCAACGAGCCGCTGGTTTGTTTCCACTTTTTGTTTGTCTTCGACAAATATCCTTGCGCCGTAAACAAGGTTGTACTTCTCTTTCTCTCTGCCCGACTTGTCCACGATGGCAAGCATGGCGTTCCTGTTAAGGACGACATTGAAGCCTTCCTTGTTCTTGACCGCGTTGAGCTCTATGAATTTCACAAAGCCCGAATTCTTCGCGGTCAGCACGGCCTGCTCGATTATCTTTGTTGCCGCGCCGCCAATGTGGAAGGTCCTCATCGTAAGCTGCGTGCCGGGCTCGCCGATCGACTGGGCCGCTATTATGCCTATGGCCTCGCCGATTTCTGCCGGTTCGCCGCGAGTAAGATCGGTGCCGTAACATTTGCCGCAGACGCCGATCTTGGAATGGCAGGTGAGTACCGACCTTATCTTTACCCTGTCAATACCGGTTTCATCGATCTTCTTTGCAAGCTCGTCGTCGACCATGGTGTTCCTGGTTGCGATAGTCTCATTGGTGACCGGGTCCTTAAGCGATTCTGCGAGGGTCCTGCCGAATATCCTCTCCTCAAGGGTCTGGATTATCTCTCCGCCCTCGATGAGCGCCGTAACGCTTATGCCCTCTTTTGTCCCGCAGTCTTCCTCATTCAGGATAACGTCCTGCGCAACGTCAACGAGCCTTCTCGTAAGGTAACCGGCATTGGCTGTCTTGAGCGCCGTATCGGCCAGACCTTTACGCGCGCCGTGAGTCGATATAAAATACTGCAGCGGTGTAAGGCCTTCGCGGAAGTTGGCGGTAATGGGCGTCTCTATGATCTCGCCCGAAGGCTTTGCCATAAGACCTCTCATCCCGGCCAGCTGCCTGATCTGGGCCGTGCTTCCTCTCGCTCCGGAGTCAGCCATCATAAAGATGCTGTTGAATGACCTGCTCTCGGCAAGTTCTTCTTCGCTGAGGTTCTTTCCGTCCTCGGCGCCAAGTTCTTTCATCATCTCGTCAGCGACCTTTTCAGTTACATTCGCCCAAATGTCTATTACCTTGTTATAGCGCTCGCCCTGTGTGATAAGGCCGTCGGCATACTGCTTGCTGACCTCCATTACCTCTTCCTCGGCAGCGGTTATAAGCTCGGTCTTGGTTATAGGAACATGCATATCATCGATACATATGGATATGCCAGAACGTGTTGCGAACTTGAAGCCCATCTTCTCGAGTTTGTTGAGGAAGATAACGGTCTCGCGTTTTCCGGTAAACTTGTGTATATATTCGATCAGCTTGCCGAGTTCCTTTTTCGTAAGTTCCTTGTTGACCATCACAAAAGGTATGTTCTTGGGCAGTATATCGCTCAAAAGCATCCTTCCTGTTGAAGTCTCGACTATGCCGCCTTCGATCCTGACCTTTATCATTGCATGGACATCAATTGCCCCTGCGTCATATGCCATCCTGACATCATCCACGTCTCCAAATACCTTGCCTTCGCCCTGCACGCCCTTTTTGATCTTGGTAAGGTAGTAAATACCGAGAACCATGTCCTGCGTGGGGAGCACAATCGGCTTGCCGTTGGCTGGTGAAAGCAGATTGTTTACAGACATCATCAGCACTCGTGCCTCAATCTGCGCCTCGACCGAAAGCGGAACATGCACAGCCATCTGATCTCCGTCAAAGTCGGCGTTGAAAGCGGTACATACCAGCGGGTGCAGCCTGATGGCCTTACCCTCTACAAGTATGGGATCAAAGGCCTGTATGCCGAGGCGATGGAGAGTTGGCGCGCGGTTCAGCAATACAGGGTGCTCCTGTATGACCTCTTCGAGCGCGTCCCAAACTTCCGGCCGCTCTTTTTCTACGAGTTTCTTTGCCTGCTTGATCGTAGTGGCAAAACCTTTTTCTTCAAGTTTGTTGAATACAAAAGGCTTGAAGAGTTCGAGGGCCATCATCTTGGGCAGACCGCACTGGTTGAGTTCGAGGTCCGGGCCGACAACGATAACTGAACGGCCGGAATAGTCCACTCTCTTTCCGAGCAGGTTCTGCCTGAAGCGGCCCTGCTTGCCTTTGATCATGTCGCTCAGCGACTTGAGCGCGCGCTTGCCGCCGGCCTTCATGACCTTTGTTTTTTTGCTGTTGTCGAAGAGGGCGTCCACAGCTTCCTGCAGCATCCTCTTCTCGTTCTTTATTATGACGCTCGGCGCCTTGAGCTCCATCAGCCTCTTCAGCCTGTTGTTCCTGTTGATCACCCTTCTGTAAAGATCGTTGAGGTCCGATGTAGCGAACCTGCCGCCGTCAAGCGGCACCAGAGGCCTGAGGTCAGGCGGAAGCACAGGCACTATGTCCATTATCATCCAGTCCGGCTTGTTGCCCGACTTGACGAATGCATCAACGATACGCAGTCTCTTGGTAAGTTTCTTCTTGACTCCCAGCGAGGAGACCGAATCAATCTTGTCCTTAAGCTCCTTTGAAAGGGTCAGGAGATCGACCTTCTTCAGCAGTTCCCTGATCGCTTCCGCGCCCATGCCGGCCTTGAACTTTGAGCCGAGTTCCGCAAGTTTCTTTTTATAGTCCTCTTCGGACAGCAGCTCTTTTTCCTTGAGCGGGGTCTCTCCCGCATCTATGACAATATAGTCTTCGAAATAGAGCACCCTTTCGAGCTGCCTGACCGTCATGTCCAGGAGCGTGCCTATCCTGCTCGGCAGGCCCCTGAGGAACCATACATGCGCCACAGGTGTTGCGAGTTCTATATGGCCCATGCGCTCGCGCCTCACCTTAGACTGTATGACCTCAACACCGCATTTGTCGCAGATGACTCCCCTGTGCTTCATGCGTTTGTACTTGCCGCAGAGACATTCCCAGTCCTTTACCGGGCCGAAAAGCTTGGCGCAGAAAAGGCCGTCATGCTCCGGCTTGAATGTTCGGTAGTTTATGGTCTCGGGCTTCTTTACCTCGCCATGCGACCACTCCCTTATTTTTTCGGGAGATGCAAGCTTAATGCGTATGGCATCAAAATCCCGCGGGTTCTTTGGCTTTTGAAATAGGGCGTATATATCTTCTTGCAATCTATCCCTCCCTGCTTCTCTTTTTTTCAAGAAGCTCTACGTCCAGACCTAAACTCTGAAGCTCTTTTATTAATACATGGAATGACTCGGGTATCCCGGGTTCGAGCACCGGATCACCCTTTACGATCACTTCATACATCCTCGACCGTCCGCTTATGTCATCGCTCTTTACCGTCAGGAATTCCTGCAGGGTATGAGATGCCCCGTAAGCCTCAAGTGCCCAGACTTCCATCTCTCCGAGCCTCTGGCCTCCGAACTGGGCCTTTCCGCCGAGCGGCTGCTGAGTTACGAGCGAGTATGGCCCGATTGACCTTGCGTGTATCTTGTCTGCGACCAGATGGTGCAGCTTAAGCATATACATGCAGCCTACCGTGACCTGCCGTTTGAAAGGCTCGCCTGTCCTGCCGTCATAAAGCGTCATCTGGCCGGATGTGGGTACACCCGCCTTTTTCAAAAGGTCCTTGATCTCTTTCTCTTTGGCCCCCTCGAAGACCGGTGTCGAAACATACATACCGTTCCTGGATGCGGCCCACCCGAGATGCGCCTCGAGAATCTGTCCCACGTTCATACGCGACGGAACGCCGAGCGGATTGAGCACGATGTCTACCGCCGTGCCGTCCGGGAGATAAGGCATCTCCTCTTCGGGCAGTACCATGGAGACAACACCCTTGTTACCGTGGCGTCCGGCCATCTTGTCGCCTACCTGTATCTTGCGTTTTGTGGCTATATAAACCTTGACTATCTTGTTCACTCCGGGCGGAAGCTCATCGCCCTTCTTCACCCTCTCGAGCCTCTCGTGGTACCGGGTCTCCAGATATTTGATATATTGGGTGATCTCCGCGACAGCCTCTTCGATCTTAATCGACGCGTTCGAATCCTCCAGCTTGATCTTAACAAGATGGTCTCCCTTGACCCTTTCGAGCTGGGCCTCGGTCAGCCTCTTGCCGGCCTGGCAGACCACTTCCTTTGTCTTTGAGTCTTTGACATCTTCCGAAACCTTATGTCCAACCAGCATCTTCGAGAGTCTTGCGGCCCTGTCCTCTTTAAGGATCTTGACCTCTTCATCAAGGTCTCTCTGGAGCCTGCTGATATCGTCTTCTTCGATGCTCCTGGTCCTGAAGTCCTTTTCAATGCCCTTGCGGGAAAGGACCCTCACGTCAACTATGGTGCCCTCGACTCCGGGCGGAACATAAAGACAGCTTTCCTTGACCTCTTCAGCCTTCTCGCCGAAGATCGCCCTGAGCAGTTTCTCTTCAGGAGTAAGAATGGTCTCACCCTTCGGCGTTACCTTTCCGACGAGTATGTCTCCTGCCTTGACCTCCGCGCCGATGCGTATTATGCCGCTCTCGTCAAGGTCCTTCAGTGCCTCTTCACCCACGTTCGGGATGTCCCTCGTTATTTCCTCGGGGCCGAGCTTGGTGTCGCGGGACTCTATCTCGAATTCTTCCACATGTATTGAAGAGAATACGTCGTCCTTGACCATATTTTCACTTATCAGCATTGCGTCTTCAAAGTTGTACCCGCCCCACGGCATGAATGCCACGATCACATTCTTTCCAAGAGCGAGTTCTCCAAACTCGGTTGAAGGCCCGTCCGCAAGTATCGCGCCTTTCTCGACCACATCGCCGGGATTGACGGTCGGCTTCTGGTTCATGCAGGTGCCCTGGTTGGAGCGCTGGAACTTGACAAGGTTGTATATATCAACTCCGCCGCCCTCCTCGTTCACCCTGATGACTATGCGCGAAGAGTCCACGCTCTCTACCTGACCGGCGCGCTTTGCGATGACTATCCAGCCCGAATCCCTTGCAGCAACATGCTCCATGCCTGTGCCCACAACCGGGGCGTCAGGCCTGAGAAGCGGAACTGCCTGCCTCTGCATGTTCGAGCCCATTAGCGCCCTGTTGGCATCATCATGCTCAAGGAACGGGATGAGCGCTGCCGAGATACCGACAACCTGCTTCGGAGACACGTCCATGAACTGCACCTCTTCGGCAGTCACGATTCTGTAGTCATGTCCGACTCTCGCCGATACGGCGCCGAGGAGATGTCCTCTCTTATCTATGGGAGATGTGGCTTCAGCGATTATATAGCCTTCTCCTTCAGAGGCCGAAAGGTATAAGATCTCGCTTGTGACCTTGCCCTCTACCACTTTACGGTAGGGCGCCTCGATAAAACCGAATTCATTGATCTTGGCGTAGCTCGCAAGGGATGTTATGAGACCGATGTTCGGGCCTTCAGGCGTCTCGATCGGGCATATCCTGGCATAATGCGTGGGATGAACGTCCCTGACTTCAAAGCCCGCCCTTTCCCTCGTCAAACCGCCGGGACCAAGGGCTGAAAGTCTCCTCTTGTGCGTGATCTCGGAAAGAGGGTTGGTCTGGTCCATAAACTGGCTGAGCTGGCTTGATCCAAAAAATTCCTTGACAGCTGCCAGCACAGGCTTGGCATTTATGAGATCATGCGGCATAGCCTCGTCGATCTCTGTGATCGTCATCTTTTCCTTTATGGCCCTCTCCATGCGGACAAGTCCTATCCTGAACTGGTTTTCGAGCAGCTCGCCAATACCCCTTACACGCCGGTTGCCGAGATGGTCGATATCGTCCACCTCTCCCTTGCCTGTTCTCAGGTTGAGGAGATAACGCACGATCTCTACAATGTCCTTGTCTGTCATGACCCTGACATCCAGCCCTGTGTCCAGTTTGAGCTTCTCATTCACCTTGAGCCTGCCGACGGAAGAGAGGTCATAACGTTTCGGATCAAAAAAGAGTCCGCTGAAAAGCTCTTTGGCAGCATCTTCAGTTGCGGGCTCTCCCGGTCTCAGTTTCTTGTAGATCTCTTTTAACGCGTCCTTCTGCGCCGACACCTTGTCTGTAAGCAGGGTCTCCCTGAATGACGGCAGATAGCTGACGTTGTCTATAAAGAGAAGATTCAGCGATTCGATCTTCAGAGAGATTATCTTCTGGAATATCTCTTCGGTAATCTCCTTGTTGCTGTCGAGCACTATCTCGCCCGTATTCGGATCTACGATATCGGTAAGCGTAACCCTGCCGATAATTTCGCTGCGCGTGATCGGAACATTGGCTATGCCGGCCTGTTCAATCTTCTTGAGGGCCAGTTTGGTGATCTTGCTGCCTTCCTTGACAATCACTTCCTTTGTCGCGGGGGCCACGATATTATATTTTGACCTGAGACCGCCGAGTACATGGCTGACATCCCTGGTGTAATGCTCCTTGTCGCCGAGCCTGATAAGCTCCACAGGATAGAAGGTCTTCAAAAGGTCCTCGTTGCTGTAACCCAGGGCCTTCAGAACTACTGTGGCAGGCAGTTTCCTGCGCCTGTCTATCCTGACATAAAGGATGTCCTTTGAGTCGAACTCAAAGTCCAGCCATGATCCCCTTACCGGAATGACCCTGGCCGTATATAAAAGCCTTCCGCTGGCATGCGTCTTTCCCTTGTCAGGCGCGAAATACACGCCGGGGGAGCGATGCAGCTGGCTAACAATTACCCTTTCAATTCCGTTTATGATAAAACTCCCGGTATCGGTCATGATCGGCATCTCGCCGATATAGACTTCCTGGCCCCTGGACTCCTTGAGTATCTTGGTCCCCTTCTCATCCCTTTCCCAGATGTTAAGCTTGACCTTTATTTTCAGCGGGGCGGCATAGGTGATGCCTTTCAGAATGCATTCGCGCGGCGATACCTTCGAGTTGCTGAGTATATAGGAAATAAACTCAATCGACGTCGTGTCATTATAATCCGTAATGGGGAAGACACTGCAGAACGCTGCCTGCAGACCTTCATCCGTCCTGTTTTCCGGGAATATGTCTTTCTGGAGAAATCTCTCAAAAGACTTCCTCTGGAACTCCACCAGATAAGGCACTTCCAAAACCGGCGGTACTTTGCTGAAATTCAGTCGCTCTCTTAAAAGCTTTGCCATGGCTCTCCTCAAGTATAATTAATGGGTTGCATGGTATTCAGGGAAGCTGGATGGAAGGAAATTCTCTCCTTCCATCCGTATCCCAACTTCCCATTGACGCGTACTACTTTATTTCTACCTTTGCTCCCTCAGCTTCAATCTTGGCCTTTACCGCATCGGCCTCTTCCTTTGAAAGCCCTGTCTTAACGGCCTTCGGTGCTCCGTCAACAAGGTCCTTGGCCTCTTTGAGTCCGAGACCGGTCAGTTCCCTAACAACCTTGATGACCTGGATCTTCTTGTCGCCTGCTGCCATGAGCATTACGTCAAAGCTGGACTTCTCCTCAGCTGCGGCCGGGGCTGCTCCGCCTGCCGGGGCTGCTGCGATTGCAACGGGGGCTGCTGCCGATACGCCGTACCTCTCCTCGAACTCCTTGATGAACTGGGACATATCGAGAATGGTCATATTGTCGATAAAGCTGAAAACATCTTCTTTGGTGATAGCCATAAATCAGAATCCTCCTTTAAATTTTAACCGTTAAACCGTTTTTTTATTTTTTGCCGCTTCCAGCGCAAATGCGAGCTGCGCTACGGTAGCGTTCAGCGCGACAGCAAGTTTTGTTGCCGGGGCCTGGAACACTCCGGCTAGTATACTGAGCAGGACCGTCTTCGACGGGAGCTTCGATACAGCCTTTATCTCTTCCGTAGAATACAGTTTGCCGTCAATGATACCGCTCTTTACTTTAAGCTTATCGTTCTTGCCGGCAAATTCAAGTACCTTCTTGGCCGCTGCAACCGGATCATCGTATCCGAAGGCAAGACCTGTCGGACCGGTGAGGACGTCCTCAGCAGCCTCGTATGGCGTTCCTTTTGCCGCTATCTTGACCAGGGTGTTCTTGAAAACCTTGTACTCGGCGCCGGCCTCTTTCATGCTCCTGCGCAATGTGGCTATCTGCGCGACGGTCAACCCTTTGTACTCGGTGAACACAACGGCCTTGGATCTGGACAACTTTTCATTCAGTTCGGCAAGCTGTTGGGATTTCTTCTCTTTGGTAATCAGATCGATTCTCCTTTCCCAGAGACTGCGTTGAGCAGGCAGTTGCTGATCCGCATCCGGCTGCGTACTGCAAGCGGCAACCTTTGCGGTTCCTTACTACCGTCTCGGCAGGCGGGGCTGGCCCCATTAAACAGGTCATCGGCCTTAGCCGATCCTTTACTGCAGGAATCCGCAAGACCTTATACCTTGTACGTACCTACTGTCTCTGACGCTTTTATTACAGGCAACGCCTGCTGTTCAAAATCTCTTTGCAGCCGCTTAACGCGGCAAGCGGGACCTCAAGTTAAACAGTCTTCAGTTTTGCTGCATCAAGCCTGAGTCCCGGGCCCATCGTGGATGAGACCGTGATCTTTTTGATATATTTACCTTTAGACGACGCCGGTTTTGCCTTTGATATTGATTTAATTACCGCTGTCGCATTGTCAACAAGCTTTTCCTTTTCAAATGAGGACTTGCCGATCGGCACATGGATTATCCCGGCCTTTTCGGTCCTGTATTCAACCTTACCGGCCTTGATTTCCTTTACAGCCTTTGCAACATCGAAGGTCACTGTTCCGAGTTTCGGGTTGGGCATCAGGCCGCGTGGGCCGAGCACCTTGCCGAGTTTTCCGACAAGACCCATGATATCGGGTGTTGCCACCGCGCTGTCGAATTCGAGCCAGCCTTTCTGTATCTTCTCTACGAGGTCCTCCGCGCCGACAAAATCCGCACCTGCGTCGCGGGCTTCCTTCTCTTTTTCTCCCTTGGCAAATACAAGGACCTTGACGGTCTTGCCCGTACCATGCGGAAGGACGACTGTGCCCCTCACCATCTGGTCGGACTTTCTTGCATCAACTCCGAGGTTGATGGAAAGGTCAACGGTTTCGTCAAACTTGGTATATTTTGCCTCCTTGACAACGGTCAGCGCCTCGTCAAGGGCATACTCTTTATTCAGATCAATGTTCGCCAGTGCATTGTCATACTTCTTGCCCATCGTGGTCTCTCCTTAGTCCTTGATATCTACGCCCATGCTGCGGGCCGTGCCCTTGATGATCATCTCGGCCGCTCCGATAGACGCTGTATTTAAATCCGGGAGCTTTGTCTTGGCTATCTCAGTCACCTGGGCAGCCGTAATAGCGCCTACCTTTTCCTTGTTCGGAACGCCTGAACCTTTCACAATGCCGGCCGCCTTCTTGATAAGCTCGGAGGCAGGCGGGGTCTTGAGTATAAAGGTGAAAGACCTGTCGCTGTATATGCTCAGAACAGCAGGAATAAGTGTGTCTCCCATCTTTGCCGTCTGGGCATTAAACTGCTTGCAAAACTCCATGATATTGATGCCATGCGGACCGAGAGCCGGGCCTACAGGCGGCGCCGGGTTAGCCTTGCCCGCCGATAAAACGAGTTTGACCAGTGCTACAACCTCTTTCTTAGCCATCTATGTTCCTCCATATTCTCTGGTAAAGCAGTAAATGGGCTTATGGGTAAATGTATTCGGGTAAAAATTCCCCCCGCTCATCTACTCATTTACTCATCAACTGATCTCCCCATTTACTGTTTATGACTTTTCAGCCTGCGAGAACGACAGTTCCACTGACGTCTGCCTTCCGAAAATACTGACCATGACCTTCAGCCTCGCATGGTCCATGTCGACTTCGTCCACATGCCCTATAAAATTCGTAAAAGGACCGTCGGTGATCCGCACGCTCTCGCCCTTCTCGAAATGTGTCTTCACAACAGGCAGAGGTCCCCGTTCGAGCTGCTGGATGATGACCTCTATCTCCTCTTCGGGAAGCGCCACCGGCTTGGCCCCGCCGACAAAACCTGTTACCCTCATGGTGTTCTTTATAAGGTACCAGGTGGTATCGTCAAGTTCCATCTCGATAAGTATATAACCGGGATAGAACTTTCTGTCGGTCTCTTTCTTCTTTTTGCCCCGCATCTCAATGACTTTTTCCGTCGGGATTAGTATCCTCGCTATCTTGTCCTCAAGACCCTGAAGCCGGGCCTTTTCCTCGATGGCTAATTTAACCTTTTCTTCAAACCCTGAATATGTGTGCACCACGTACCAATTCTTAGCCATCAGCCTACCTTACGATCAAATAGTTAACGAGCTTGCCGAGACCGGTGTCGATAGCGCCGAGGAAAAGTGATACTACCATCACCGTTACAATAACAACCCATGTCGATCCAACCAGCTCTTCTCTCGAAGGATAGTTGACCTTCTTGGCTTCGACCTTTACTTCCCTGAAGAAATTCTTGATCTTCTGTATCATTACCGTCCCCTTCTCAAGGCATTCACTCGAAAGTGGCAGGCCAGGAGGGATTCGAACCCCCAGCCCTCGGATTTGGAGTCCGACGCTCTAGCCGTTAGAGCTACTGGCCTATGCCTTGGTTTCCTTGTGCGGCGTGTGCTTCCTGCACTTCCGGCAGTACTTGCTCATCTGGAGCTTGTCCGGAGTGTTCTTCTTGTTCTTGAATGTAGAATAGTTTTTATTCTTGCACTCGGTACACGAAAAAAGTATTATCTCTCTCATTATATTACCCCAGCACCTCGGTCACGACACCGGCGCCTACTGTCCTGCCGCCTTCCCTGATCGCGAACCTGAGTTCCTTCTCCATCGCTATCGGCTGTATAAGCTCTACCGTTATCGATACATTATCTCCAGGCATTACCATC
>CAIJNL010000015.1 GCA_903822005.1 uncultured Nitrospiraceae bacterium | reverse complement strand
GGGTTACTCATCATTGTGATATCATCGAAACAGGAAACGACAGTTGGAGAATAAAAACACGAAACTCTAAAAAATGACCGTCCGGGGTGGGTCAAAATTGGACGCCGATGCCGGGTCAATATTCAATGCCGATCTACATTCAACATGGTGGACGGCCTCGATGCCCTTGCGGGCGGTATAGCGCTTACGGCCTTCGTCGCATTTGCCTTTCTTGCCTATTTGAACGCTCAGCCCGAGCTGGCCATGCTTGCCGTCTCTTTCAGCGGAGCGATGCTCGCCTTTCTCAGGTACAACCGTCCTCCGGCCAGGCTCTTTATGGGCGATGCAGGGAGTCTGTCCATAGGGTTCGCGCTCGCTTTTTTTTCGATTGCCATAACCCAGAAGCCCGACAGCGCCGTACCACCCGTTACTTCACTGCTGATACTCGCAGTCCCTGTCTGCGATACTATCAGGCTTATTATCACACGGCTGCTCCGCGGGAAAAGCCCTTTTGCCGCCGACAATAAACATCTGCATCATCTTTTGATCAGGGCCGGATTTAACAGAAAGAGGACGGTGCGGCTTCTTATTATTGTGTCCGCGCTGCTGGCACTTATATCGGTGGCGGGCACGCTGCTGCGCTGGCCTGATCATTACCTGTTTGCCGTTTTTGTTATTTATTGCGCGGTCTATTTGGCCGTAACTGGTTCGATAAAAAATATAGTGACTGCGAAGATCAGGCTCAAAAATATCAAAGACGGGTGCTATAAGCCCCGCAGCAGATTTACTGCCGCCCTGCTTGCTCTTGCGACAGCAGCGCGAATTATCAGGCGCGACAGGAGGGTCTCCGTCAAGGCCCCAGTTAAAGGGAAATTCAGGGGCCGCATCTTTTCCGGGCTGCTGATGGAACTGAGCATGACCGGATTTTCTGCAATTATCGGTCATGAATTCTCGGTTGGCGACAGGGTTGAGTTTGAGATATTCCTGACTGGAGTGCCCGCCAAACTGGAAGTTACAGGAGAGGTAGTCTGGTCTGAAAAAGGCAGAAGTGACAGAAAATGCGGGTTCAGGATCATTAATATCAGCAGGCCGGAGGCCGAATTTCTGAGGCTTTACCTGGACAATCCGGATCTCAGGGCCGCATAGGCGCTTTTTCAGTCGGGCGATCAGGGACGGGATTACCATATTCTGTTCTCTTTCTGTTATACTTTTTTCGCTAAACGGTATTCCATCGGCATCACATTTGTTTTATAATACAAGATTGTTTATCCACAGGAGGTAAAAGATATATGTTTGAAGGTCTGTTTCAGCCGATGCATTTGCTGCTGGTCCTTATAATAGCGCTTGTGGTCTTCGGACCGGGGAAGCTGCCGGAAATCGGGGCCGGCCTTGGCAGGAGCATCAGGGAGTTCAAAAAGGCCATTTCCTCTATGGACAAAACGGCCATAGAGACCAAGCCGGGCGAGACACTAAAAGAGGGCGCACAGAAAGAGGCCAAAAAGTAGTTTTTTCGTATATAGAGAGATTTCCCGTACCGTTTTTGCCTATTAAATGATCAGGAGGACACATGACTACTATTGAGAGACTCGAAATACTGTTCGTTGAAAAGCTCCAGTTGAACAAGGACCTGCTTACACCGCAGTCCACGCTCGACAGCTTCGGACTGGACTCGCTGGACAAGATAGAGCTGTTGTTTCAGCTCGAAGATGAGTTCAAGATAAAAATTCCCGAGCGCGATGTCAAGATAGACACCATCCAGGATGTAGTGAATATGATAGACAGGCTTGTGGCCGAGCAGCATGGTCAGGGGCAGGCGTAAGGAGCCGGGAATGAAGAGGGTAGCGATAACCGGTCTTGGAGTGATCTCCCCTTGCGGCAATGCGCCTGAAGAACTCTTCGCAAATCTCATGGCTGCGAAATCGGGCATTCGCAGGATGACGCATACCTTTGCCGACAAGCTGAATATAAAGATTGCGGCCGAGTCCGAATTCAGACACTCTGACTATTTTTCGACAAGGATGTCCGCTTTTGACAGGACTGGGCTTATGGCCCTTGCCTCTGCCATTAATGCGTGGAAAGACGCCGGGCTGGAATTGAGCGAAGAAGAGAAGGTTCGCGCCGGGGTGTATATAGGCACCGGCATGGGCGGCTCGCAGAGCATCGATGAAAACTGCAAGGCGCTTTACTTTGAAAACAAGGAGAGGGTGAACCCGCTCAGCGTAGTCAAGGTCATGGCCAATGCGCCCGCGTCCCATATCTCAATAAACTTTGGATTAAAAGGTCCCTGCCTCACATATTGCACGGCCTGTTCGTCATCTTCGGTCTCTATAGGAGAGGCCTTCAGGCAGATCAAATTCGGATTTTCTGATGTGATACTCGCGGGCGGCACCGAATGTCTGATAACCTTTGGTTCGTTCAAATCCTGGGAATCGCTCGGCGTGCTCGCACTCGAAGACCTGGAAGATGCTTCCACCTCAAGCAAGCCTTTTTCAAAGGACAGGTCCGGCTTTGTATTGGGCGAAGGCGCTGCCGTGCTGGTGCTTGAGGAAATGGAGCACGCCAAAAAACGGGGTGCGAAGATTTATGCCGAGATAGCCGGATACGGTTCTACCGGAGACGCTCACCATATAACGGCCCCTACAATAGATGGACAGGGCCGCGCCATGCAGCTGGCTCTGGAAGAAGCCGGTCTTGCTGCAGACGGTATCGATTACATCAACGCCCATGGCACCGCAACAGCGGCAAATGATGTTGTCGAGACACAGGCGATCAAACAGGCTTTTGGCGACAGGGCGTACAGGATTCCGGTCAGCTCTACAAAGTCCATGCATGGTCACCTAATAGGCGGGGCCGGGGCATTGGAGTTCCTGATCTCTGTGCTCGCCATAAAGAACAATGCTGTGCCGCCTACCGCTAATCTGAAGACGCCTGATCCGGAGTGCGATCTTGATTATGTGCCTAATGCCGGACGCGACGGGCTGAATATCAGGGCGGTCATGTCAAATTCCTTTGGTTTTGGCGGGACGAACGCGGTCATAATAGCAAAAAAAGTTTAAAGAAACTCGCGTCTGCCGTCAACGGCAGCCGTATCTAGGCTTGCTGAATCATTGTTGGTATCCGCTTCAGCGAGACAAGAGGCGGATGCCCTTGCCGGCACTACCCGCTGAAAATCCGCATCCCTCCCGTCAGGCACCCTTTCTGCCGGATACAATTACATTCTCTTCTTTATTCACCTGCTTGATTTTCTTGAAACCGAGCGAAGAAAGCCACCCCTTTATCTCCTGCGCGGAATATGCCCTGCCGCCATGGGTGTTGACCAGCATGTTTACAGAAAAGAGAGAGCCGGGGAGCGGTTCGGTCCGGTCCTTTTCGAGAAAGAACTCCTGGATAACTATAATGCCATTCGGATTAAGGGCATTATATGCCTTCCCCAGGATCTTCTGGTTAACGGTCTCCGAAAAGGAATGAAGCACCTGGCTGATAAAGACCAGATCATAACCGCTGCCGATGCTGTCAGTGAGGAAATCCCCCTCTATGTATGAAATGTTTTTGAATTTTGTTTTGCCGATAATATTTTTCGCGATGGCGATAGTTGGGGGAAGATCAAAGAGGGTAACGGATTTTACTTTTTTTGCTATCTCCATCGAATAAGTGCCGGGGCCTCCACCGAGATCAAGGGATTTCTTTACACCCTTCAGGCTGATCGCTTTGATGACGTCTGGGGCTTTCAGGACAGCTATGTTATGCATCCCCCTGATAAAAGCGTCCGCTTGAAAAGACTTCCTGGAAGGCAGACCTGTCCTGACTATCTCATCCAGGTTCGACCAGTTTTCCCAAAGGTGGGCGGCGTGACGCAGGATATCTCCCTGGTAATGGGGCATGCCGGACACCAAAAGCCGGTTTGACAGATATGAATTGCGGTATTTGTCAGCATTCTTTTTCAGCAGGCCGAGACCTGTTACAGCGTCAAGGAGTATTTCGGTTGCCCTCACATCAGTTTTGATAATGCCTGCAAGCTGGGCCGCACTCCTGGCTTGCCTGAGATGATCGAACACGCGCAGGTTGTTGGCGGTCAGCAGGACCCTTGAAGGCCAGAAACCTCCCCATAGTTTCCTCAATTCCCTTACCTCGTCAGTTACCTTCATGATTGCCTCCCGTAAATAAAATCATCTTATATACGCTTCTGTCACGTATAGCCGCATCATCCGGTGCGTGTTGAAATAATAGGCGTTCTTGCTGATGGCGCTCTCCATGATCCTGACCCAGCCTTTCCTGTTGTCGTAGAAGGTCGGCAGGATGATATTTTCGAGTTTGTTATAGAGGTCATCGGCATCGCGCGCCGGATCTTCAGGCACATCCGAAGCAGGCCCTATGGACCAGCCGGTCAGATTTTCTATGTGCCCCTCTATCCACCAGCCGTCCAGCACGCTGAAATTCGGTACGCCGTTATGGGTGGCCTTCATGCCGCTGGTGCCGGACGCCTCATACGGGCGCAGGGGAGTGTTGAGCCATACGTCCACGCCCGATATTATCTTCAGTGCCGTATCCATATTGTAGTTCTGGATGAAAGCGATCTTTACACGCCCTTTCAGCTGAGCGCTCAGCTCTATTATCTTCTGAATAAGCTGCTTTCCAGCCTCGTCCTTCGGATGGGCCTTGCCGGCGTAAACGATCTGTATCTTCCCCGCCCCAATCTTTGCAAGCCTGTCCGGGTCGGAAAGAAGCAGGTCTGCCCTCTTGTATGCGGTGGCGCGCCTTGCAAATCCTATTGTCAGCGTATCGTAATCCATGCCGGACTCGGTTTCCCCGTTCACGAAGTCGATCAGCTTTCTCTTGGCCTCCATATGCGCTTCCCACAATTCTTCATAAGGTATACGGCCCACTCTCACGAATATCTCCGGCTCGTTCGCCCAGCCCGGCAGATACTTGTCGTACAGGCGCTTAAAGCTGTCGCAGGTCCATGTATAGGAATGCACGCCGTTGGTAATCGCATGTATTTCATATCCGGGGAACATAACCTGTGAGACCTCGCCATGCTTTTTTGCCACGCCGTTTATATAGTGGCTGAGGTTGAGGGCAAGCATGGTCATGTTCAGGGCGCTTTTCCCTGCGAACTCCATTATCACTCTCATGGGGACCATATCTGCATCGGTGAATAATTTTTCCGCGAGCGCATACGTAAACTTGTCATGCCCCGCCTCGACCGGTGTATGCGTGGTAAAGACGCAGAGCTTTCTGACCCTGTCGGCATCCCAGACCAGCCTTTCGTCCCAGACATCTTCAATATCTTTCTTGTACCGCTGCAGCAGTTCGAGTGTAAGCAGGGCCGAGTGGCCTTCGTTCATATGATACTTTCTGATCTCGAAGCCGAGTTTTTCGAGCATCCTCGTGCCGCCTATCCCGAGTATGATCTCCTGCTTCAGTCTGTAGGTCAGATCGCCCCCATAAAGATGTTGCGTTATGTCCCTGTCTTCCTGCGTATTCTCGGGAAGGTCCGTATCAAGGAAGATAACCGGGAGCCGGCCGCCTGTTGCGCTTTCGACCACATACAGCCAGGGTGCTACCTGCACCTCCCGCGATTCGATGCCCACACTGACCTTTTCGGGAAGGCGCGTCATATAAGCTGAAGGGTCCCAATCGTCGGGAAGCTCTCTCTGCCTGCCTGAAGGGTCCAACTCCTGCCTGAAATAACCTTTTTTGGTCAGCAAAGAGACAGCCACCATTGGCAGGCGGAGGTCTGTGGCTGATTTGATAGTGTCGCCGGCAAGCACACCGAGGCCGCCGCTGAAGGTCTTGATCTCGTTTTTCAGGCCAATCTCCATCGAGAAATAGGCGATCTTCGGTTCTGCAATAAATTTGTCTATGGCATAAGGCGGCATTTTAGCTGGGCTCTCCTGTTAAGATTGATTTTTATCCCGCAGACTCCGCGCGGCTTAGCAGCTCTTTCAGCGCCGAGCTGCCCTCTTTCCCCATGTCGAGGGAAAAGTCATTCACATAAAGGCCTATATGATTATTTATAACCGATTCCGAAAGCTCCTGCGAATATTTCTTTATGAAAGGCATCGCTTCCTGCCTGTTTGCAAATGAATAAGCTATACTGCTTTTGATCAAACCCTCTACGTCGTGAACCACGGGGCCCAGGGATTTCCGGGCGATTATGCCCCCGAGAGGTATTGGCAGTCCGGTCTCGACCTCCCACCACTGCCCGAGATCGATGACATTGAACAGGCCGTATTCCTGGTATGTGAACCTGCTTTCATGGATTATCAGCCCGGCATCAACCCTGCCGTCACGAACGGCAGCCGGTATGTCGCAGAAGAGCATCGGGATTATATCAAGGGGCTTTGAGCCAAGCTCTTCATTGAAGAACAGCTTGAGCAGCAGGTAAGCGGTTGTAAGCTCACCGGGGATCGCTATCTTTTTACCTTTCAGGTCATTCTTCGAATATTGCTCGCGGGCAACTATCAGCGGGCCGCAGCCGCGCCCTATAGCGCTGCCGCTGTTCAGGAAGCAATAATCATCCTTAACATAGTGATATGCGTGGCATGATACTTTGGTGATGTCCAGGGTCCTTGCGAGGGCAAGCCTGTTCAGGGTTTCGACATCTTCGATCTTTGGGTCGAAGGCGAGGCCGGATGAATCTATCTTCCCGTTGAGCAGGGCGTAAAATATGAACGTGTCATTTGGGCAGGGAGAAAATCCGAGCGTGAACATAATGCTAAATATTATCATTCATGTATTTATTTGTCCATCTGTGCTAAGGCTGACACGGGCATCCGCCTCTTGTCCCGCTGAATAAGATTACGTTACAGCTACAACCGCATTATCTGAAAGACGCAGATTACTATCGAACGTTTATTATCGAAAGGAAGGTCACAGCGGCACATCGAGCCGGCCGCCCATGCCAGCTTCAATTCCATACCAGGGATGCCAATTTGGAGCCATCAAAGGCAGCCGGATCGAAAGCGTCGCGTCGCCGTTTAGTCTCAAAATCAAAACGAGATATTAAGCGGTTTTATATATTGTGCGAATACCCGGGAAGCCAACAATGATTCAGCAAGCAGAGATACGGTTGCCTTTGATGGCTATTAAATAATCTAAAAATTAGAGATAATAGCTATAATATTGCAAATATTGCTAAAAAATAGCTTTAATCGGCCTTATTTGCCTGTAAGGGCGCTTGCTACTGACCATTTTTATCAGCTATTATTAGCACTCAAGGACAACGAGTGCTAATAATAGCAATTGTGTCACACCTATTAAAGAAGGAGGCAGGTTATGAAAATCAGACCGCTCAAGGACAGGGTAGTAGTTAAGTATTCCGAAGAGGACATGGAAAAGACCGCCGGAGGGCTTTATGTGCCGGACGTGGCAAAGGAAAAGCCGTCAAAGGGTACTGTAACAGCAGTAGGCTCGGAAGTTAAAGAGGTAAAGACCGGTAATACCGTTCTTTTCGACAAGTATACAGGCTCGAAGATAAAGCTTGAAGACGTCGAATATCTCATTGTAAAAGAAGAAGACCTTTTAGGCATCATCGACTAAGGAACAGGAGGATAACAGATCATGGCAAAACAGCTTTTATTCAGCGACGCCGCAAGACAGCAGATACTTAAGGGAATAACCGTTCTGAGCGACGCGGTCAAGGCAACACTCGGACCGAGGGGCAGGAACGTAATTATCGACAAGAAATTCGGCGCACCGACCATTACCAAGGACGGTGTAACCGTTGCAAAAGAGATCGAACTCAAGGAACCGTATGAAAACATGGGCGCCCAGCTTCTGAGGGAAGTTGCATCAAAGACCTCGGATGTTGCAGGCGACGGGACCACTACAGCGACCGTACTCGCATACGCCATCTACAAGGACGGCATGAAGTATGTTACCGCAGGCGCAAATTCGATAGACATCAAGAGAGGTATAGACAAGGCTGTTGAGGTTGTTATAGCGGAACTCAAGACCATGTCAAAGCCCGTTGCTGACAAGAAGGGCATTGCCCAGGTCGGCACCATCTCTGCAAACAATGATCCTTCGATCGGCGAACTGATTGCAGAAGCAATGGACAAGGTCGGCAAGGACGGCGTTATCACAGTTGAAGAGGCAAAGAGTATGGCAACCACCCTGGATGTTGTGGAAGGCATGCAGTTCGACAGGGGCTACCTGTCCCCGTATTTCATTACAGACCCGGAGAGGATGGAGTGTGTACTGGACAGCCCGTTCGTGCTGATACATGACAAGAAGATCTCCAGCATGAAGGACCTGCTCCCCGTGCTCGAACAGACCGCAAAACTGGGCAAGCCGCTCCTCATCGTATCTGAAGATGTTGAAGGCGAAGCACTTGCTACCCTTGTTGTCAACAAGCTCCGCGGGACCATACAGGTCTGCGCCGTAAAGGCCCCCGGCTTTGGCGACAGGAGAAAGGCGATGCTTGAAGATATCGCCGTGCTGACAGGCGGACAGGTTATCACTGAAGACCTCGGCCTGAAGCTCGAAAACGTCAAGATTGCCGATCTCGGAAAGGCCCGCAAGGTCACCATAGATAAAGACAACACCACTGTAGTCGAAGGCGCGGGAGAATCCGCACAGATACAGGGCAGGGTCAAGATGATCAAGGCACAGGTTGCCGAGACCACCTCTGATTACGACAAGGAAAAACTCCAGGAGAGGCTCGCAAAGCTTGTAGGCGGCGTGGCAGTCATAAACGTCGGTGCGGCTACCGAGGCTGAAATGAAGGAGAAGAAGGCCCGCGTTGAGGACGCCCTCCATGCAACAAGAGCAGCTGTTGAGGAAGGTATTGTGCCGGGCGGCGGCGTTGCCCTGATCAGGTGTATCAGCGCTCTTGACAAGACCAAGCTTGAGCATGATCAGCAGATCGGTGTAAACATCGTGAAGAAGTCGCTTGAAGAGCCGCTCAGGCAGATCGTGATCAATGCCGGCCTGGAGAGCTCGATTATTGCTGAAAAGGTAAGGAACTCGAAGGAAGCAAACTACGGCTTTGACGCATACAAGGAAGAGTTCTGCGATATGCTCAAGGCTGGTATCATCGACCCTACAAAGGTCACCAGGACAGCATTGCAGAATGCAGCTTCTGTTGCCGGCCTGATGCTGACGACAGAGGTCATGATAACCGAATTGCCTGATGATGACAAGAAGGGGCCTTCAATCCATCCCGGCGAAATGGGTGGAATGTACTAAAAAACTGAATCCGGCAGTCTCAAGTCGCAAGCAGGAGACTAAAGACTCAGGGAAACAAGCGATGGCAGCAGTCGGAGATATCCGCCTGCTGCTTCGCATTTTATGGTGAAAGGAACCGATACCGGTCAGTATCCCGGTCCGGCTGCTCAGGAGCAATTGAGTATGGTATGCTAATTTATGCGAAAATCTACGAAAACAGTACTGATGGCTGCGCTAGTCATCTTCCCGATATATATATTCATCCAGTTCATGGTGCCGGCTTATAGCAGCCCTACGCCCATAGAGGTTGAGATACCGCAGGGCACCCCATACAGCAAGGCAGTGGACATACTGGTAGACAACAAGCTGATCCGGGACAAGTTCCTTTTTCTTACGCTCGGCAGGCTTACCGGTCTTGATAAAAAATTGAGGGCGGGCTATTACCACTTCTGGAGCAGCATATCGCCGTTTGATGTTTTTTTGCAGCTGAAGAACGGTAAGATCATCGAGTATGACATAACAGTGGTTGAAGGAGACGGTCTGCTGGAGATCGGAGAAAAACTTGAGGCGAAAAATTTCATCTCGGCAGAGTCTTTCAGGGATGTGGCAATGGATGTGGCACTGCTGAACTCCATGGACATTTTCGGTCCGAGTGCGGAGGGATATCTTTATCCGGAAACCTACAAGCTGCCCAAAGGGGCGCGGCCCGACGATATTATCAAGCTGATGGTTGGGAAACTTCGCGAATCATACACCGATGATATAAGGGCAGGCATGAAAAAAATGAAAATGACCGAGAACCAGATGCTTACCCTTGCCTCAATAATAGAGAAAGAAGCTGCCACTGACCAGGAAAGGCCGATCATCTCGGCGGTCTATCACAATCGCCTCCGAAAGCATATGCCGCTGCAGGCGGACCCTACTGCAATATACGGGGTAAAGAGCAGCAAGACAAAGATAAGGAGCAGCGATCTCAGGAACAAGACTTTTTACAATACTTATGTGATAAAGGGACTGCCGCCCGGCCCGATAGCCTCTCCCGGGATCAAATCCATAAAGGCAGCAGTTTCTCCGGCCAACGTGCCCTATCTCTATTTTGTGTCGCGTGGGGACAGGACCCATATATTCACGACCAACATGTCTGAGCACAGTGACGCGATCAGGAAGGTCAGGGGTCCGGGTGGCGGGAAAAAAGAATAATAGACTCTGGCCAAAACGATGAACGAGCGTAAAACCACACGTCAGATGCATATTGGTAAGGTGGCTGTTGGCGGCGGAAGTCAGATAACTGTTCAGTCAATGACCAAGACCGATACGCGGGACGTGGATGCTACGGTCAGCCAGATCAGACGCCTCGAATCCGCCGGATGCGAGATCATCAGGCTTGCAGTTCCGGATATGGATGCTGCGCAGGCGCTCGGCAGGATCAGGGGCTCGGTCTCTATCCCGATCATCGCAGATATACATTTCGATTACCGACTCGCACTTGAGGCGGTCAAACAGGGGGTTGACGGCCTTCGCCTGAATCCCGGAAACATCGGTGAGGCATGGAAGGTCGGGGAAGTCGTTGCAGCAGCAAAGGACCGCGGCATCCCGATCAGGATAGGGGTGAATGCGGGGTCGCTCGAAAAAGTGCTTCTCGCTAAATACGGACATCCCACGCCAGGGGCCATTGTTGAGAGCGCTGAAGGGCATATCAGGATACTCGAAGACCTGGACTTCAGGGACATAAAGGTCTCTCTCAAGGCGTCCAACGTAATGATGACTGTCAATGCTTACCGGCTCTTTTCATCCAGATTTGATTATCCTCTGCATATTGGAATCACTGAAACAGGTCCGGCATCGACCGGCGCAATCAAGAGCGCGGTCGGTCTTGGCATCCTGCTTGATGAAGGCATAGGCGATACCATGCGTGTTTCTCTTACTGCGGACCCTGAAGAGGAAGTCCGCGTGGCATATGAGATACTGAGGGCCGTCGGGATCAGGAAGCGGGGCGCCGAAATAGTTTCCTGCCCTACCTGCGGACGCTGCCAGGTGGATATGAGGCCTATAGCCGAAGAGGTCGAGCGGGTTCTCCGGTCCGTCAAACGTCCAATCACTGTTGCCGTAATGGGCTGTGTTGTCAACGGGCCGGGCGAGGCGCGCGAGGCCGATTTCGGGGTTGCCGCCGGCAAGGGCGAAGGGCTTATCTTCTGCAGGGGCGAGATAGTCAAGAAGGTCAGGGAAGAAGAGATGCTGGGCGAACTGCTCAGGCTGATAAATGAACAGGAATAAATGAGAGCCCTTTCTTCATTTTGACATGGTTACCCTCGACACGATACTCGACCTCCGTCTTTTTCAGCACAAGTCAGGCTACCGCTTTTCTGCCGATGCCGTGCTCCTCTCCGCTTTCGTATCTACCCAAAGACTTAAAAAGATTGCCGATTTCGGGGCGGGCTCCGGGATCATAGGACTGTTGCTTGCAAAGAAATATCCCTCTGCTGAAATCACACTTATTGAACTGCAGGAAGGTCTCGTAAAGCTCGCGGAAAAGAACGCAACGCTCAACGGGCTAGAGGAGAGGGTCAGGATTGTTCATTCGGACATAAAAAAGCTGAAGTTCGGCCAGGATGTTTTGCACACATACGACCTTGTGGTATCCAACCCTCCTTTCAGAAAGACAAAGACCGGACTTGTGAGTCCTTCTGACGAAATAGCTGTGGCACGGCACGAGATCAGTCTCCCAATCGCGTCTCTTATGAAGTCCGCGCTCTCGCTGCTCAAACACCACGGCAGGCTCTGCATAATCCATCTGCCGGAGCGTCTTGCCGAGGTCATGACGGCCATGCGGGAACATCACCTTGAACCCAAGCGTTTGCGCTTTGTCCATTCAGATGCCGGGTCGGAAGCAAAGATGGTCCTTATCGAAGCGGTCAAAGAAGGCAAGCCGGGGCTGCTCGTCGAGAATCCCCTGTTTATGTATTCTGAAGCCGGAGAATATACAGAAGAGATGCTGGCCATTTACGGTAAATGAATCGTTTGTAAAAGGCGGAGAGCTGACTGCGGTATAAAAATGCATTGCCGGAAAGCATGATCGAATGCCCGTTCTTCATGTAAAATAGCGACAGTAACTATATTGCAGTAACTATTTTGACGAGGGCAATGGCATATATAAAGGGCGCCCTTGGTAATACAGGAGGTCTCAGCGGCTGTGCAGACAACGCGCTTCCGGATCTACAGTTCAGAAGATTTCGAAAGAGATTACCTAGGCAAGATCACGGCCTTTCTTGATGACCGCCCCGGCTCAATAGCCAACCTGGCAAATCTGTTTGCGAAATACAAAATTAACATCCTCTATTTTGCTTACAACCGGTCAATGCATCCAAACCGCGTACTGGTCGAGGTTGGCGGGAGCAGCATCGAGGCGCTGCATTCGGTCAGGGACGAGATGTCCGAAACGGGGCTTCTCGACAGCGGATGGCACCAGTCAATGGAACTGGACGTTATCGATACGCGCAACATCCTGAAAATCGATGTGCAGCTCGAACATAAGCCGGGCTGTCTCGGCACGTTCGCGTCACTGCTTAAGGACCATTCGGCCAACATGATATACATGACTTATGACGCAGGCATTTCAGAGACAACAGCCGGCATTTCCCTGGCCACCCGGAATCCGCAGGAGATTGACGGCCTCCTTAAGGACATAAACGAGCATGGGTATTCTTACAGCATACATTATAAAGGCGCCGGACAGCGGGAGATAGATGATGTCATCGGCCTTAATCTTCTTGAGCGTTTTTTCCTGCGGCTCAAGCAAGTCCTGGGCACTGAGGACCTGGACCGGCTAAGGCATCTCGTTCATTCGTCCAAACTATTGACCGAGACCCTTGTGAATTTCAGCATGGAAGCAGGCAAGCATTATGAAGAGGGTGAGGTGCTGACCAATATTCTTGCCTTCGCGACAGCCTCTCTTTCCCGGACTGGAGCGGCCTTTGCTTATCAGCGACTGCCTTCCCTGTCCCTGGGGCCGGTAACCTTTCATGCCTTCAAAATACCAACAGGGGCCAACATCTGTCTGCTCGAGGGCGGCGAAGATTTAGTTATGATCGATGGCAGCTATGGCCACTATTATGCGGATGTAAAAGCAATGATGAGGGAGAACGGCCTGGACCCCGGCCGCATCAGGAGCATCTATCTGACACATGCCGACGCGGACCATGCCGGCATGAGCGGATATTTTGCCGAAGAATTCGGATCGCAGGTCTATCTGCATCGCCGCGCGCGCGGTGTGCTTGAGCACCAAAATCGTCTCTGGGGCGCCGGTTCTCCGATCGAGGGGCTCAATCAATATTTCACGATCCTCGCCAATACCCTGACCGGGATGAAAGAGCCGGAAACCTGGATTTCCTACGGTGAGGCCTCAGGGCAGCTTGGGGGATTCGACATTATAGACAACTTTGAATTGGAGGGGCAGATATTTCGCATACTCGAATGCTCGGCGGGACATGTGCCGGAGCAGGTCTTTATCGTCGGCATAGATTCCGGCCTGGTCTTTACGGCCGATTATCTTATCCTTACCGGTAGCCTTACGCAGACAGACAGGGAGATACTTAATCTGCCGAAGATGATGCTTACCAGCACAAATGCCAATAGCGTTCTCTTCAAGCAGGAGATGGCGAAGCTCCGCGAATTTATCCTCGCTTTTGATAAAGATCTTCGCGCCAGGCACCTGGAGGCCGTTGTCGTGCCCGGACATGGCGACTGGTATCCGGCGAGCCTTCTGGCTTAGCGAATAGCGGCGATTTTCAACCCTCCCTGGCTTGATTGCACTCCGGGGCCCCCTCCTGTATCAGCAGCTATTTTCCGCGATTGATTAGGTATACTGCTGCGATTGTGATGCCTCCGCCTATGAGAGTTGAGGGCTCGGGCACTTCTCCCAGGAAGAACCAGCTGAGCAGCATAGCGCTGGTCGGTACGAGGAAAACGTAGGAACTGGTCATGTATGATCCCAGCCGTTCGGCGGACACGAAATAGACGGTAGTAGCAAGTGTTCCGGATATGACGGAAAGAAATATGAGATTGATCCAGAAGATCGCGTCCTTTTCAAAAACCGTCCAGATCCCCTGACTCGCGGCCCATGGCAGATAGAAGAGGGTGGAGAGTCCAAAAGTTATGAAACTGAAGACATAAGATGATACAGACCCCGCGGCCCGCTGGCTGCATATCGTGAGCAAGGCCCAAATTACCGGGCATACGATGAACAGGATATTATTGCCGCTCAAAAAAAGTTGCAGGTCAAGGGTCCAGATTTTTAGCAGTATGGAGGCGCCTGTCATGCCCAAGGCAAGGCCGACAAGCTTGCGCGTATTGATCCTTTCCCTGAAAAAGAGCAGCGAGATTATCAGGGTCATGAGAGGTATCATGGATGTTATAAGAACTCCGGCATGCCCGGCAAACCAGTGCTCAAGGCCGAGGAAAAAGAAATACATATACAGGCTCATAAAGACAGCGCCAAGGACGCTGTATACGGAGCCTTTCAGGGTGATGATAACCGGTCTGGGCAGCATGAACATAAATGGTATGAACGAAAGAAAACTCAGGAGAAAGCGCCAGAAACTGAGCATCTCAGGCGTAAGCTGTTGGGCAAGTATCTTGGCAGATACCCAGCTGCCGCCCCAGGTGATCATGGATATGACCATCAGGACAGGAAATAGCATAGCCGATTTTCTGCCTTTGCGCGGGGTTGTCGGACAATCAGAAGACATTTGTTAATTATGCCCTATGCCTTTCAAAATTTAAAACTGACAGGGCCATGAAATAAAGACATGCCGTTTTTGCTCACATCGTTGTGAACTCTCGGGAACACATTGACAAAGTGCCATCTTATGATATTGCTGGCACGTAAATTGCCTTTACAAGCCCCCCCCTCTGTGTTAAAATTCATTATGAGAAAGATGCTGTTTTTGCTTGCTTTGATAGGCCTGCTGACGGTTACCTATTATTACTTCCAGGATGGCGACTTCAGGCCAAAGTATCAGCTTAGCGACAATTCCTATATGGAAAAGGTCAACATTATCCAGAAAAAGGCCGGGCAGACGCGAATAGTCGTAAATGCCGAAAAGGCCATCTTTGAGACAGATACCGATGTAAAGCTGGTGACGATGACCCTGTACTTTCCGGAAAAGGAGCTTACCCTGATTGCGGATGCCGGGTATTACAACACCAAAACCAAAGATGTTGTTGTTGAGGGAGATATCAAGGCCAATACAAAAGGTTATGATATAGTCACCAACAAATTTCGCTGGGATGCTGCAAAAAGCGAACTGATTTCCAATGATAAAGTAGTAATTGCAGGCAAGGGCGGAAAATTTTATATGGAGGGTGATACGCTTACCGCGCATGGTGACAAGGCTACCCTGCGCAAGAACGTTAAAGCCATATTTAAGGGAAAATGATTTGCAAATCCGGACGTATGGAGCATATGGTATAGATGTCTTGCGAAAAAAAATGGAGGGCGGAATGGCCGTGACGACAAACAGGATGCATGCAATAAAATACTTTATGCTGTTTACGTTTCTTTCTTTCTTGTTTTTCTTTTTTCTGACCACTGGTTCATTTGTGCCGGGCCTCGTTTCTGATTCTTATGCAGCCGAGGAAATAAAAACGCAACCAAAGGCGGAATCCGGGACAGAGCCCAAGACTGAAGTCGGGCAGGCCACAAAAAGCGAGACTAAAAAAGGCACTGGCAGGAGTCCGCTCATGAGCGGCTCGGACAAGGAGCCGACGGTGATTACTGCCCAATCTCTGACTGCTGATAATAAAGCCAAAACTGCCCTGTTCACAGGCTCGGTAGTTGCAAAAAAGGGCGACAGCACTTTTTATGGGGACCGTATGCTTGTCTACTATGTTGAGTCCGGAGATGGAGAAAACAGCAATATTGACAAGATAGAGGCTGACGGAAATGTAAAGCTTGTGCGCGGCGACCGGATAATCACCTCCGGCAAGTGTGTTTATTATGCCGGCGATAACGAACGGGCTGTTTTTACTGAAAAGCCAAGGGCCACTGAGAATAAGAACATAGTGACGGGCACTGTTATGACCTACTACATCAAGGAAGACCGGTCGGTGGTCGAGAACAGCAAAATATTCATAGTCGAAAAGGCGGCGGAAGGTCCAGAGAGAAAGACCGGCAGCAGAAAGTCGTCTGACAAGAAGACTAAGTAGCATTTAACGGAGCGCCCTGCTTTATTAAAAGCATGATAATAATGATGAGGATACAAGGAAGGAAACTGACCGCATGTCTTCTGAAGTCTTAAAAAGCGCCGACCTGGCGAAGGAACTGAGTGTTAAGGCATCGGCTGTGATTAATGAGATCGCACGCATCAGGGGGGCGGAATTCGGCAAAGGCATAAAGAACGTTGATATAAGCGCTCAAGAGGCCGAGGCTATCAGGGGTATCTTTAACCAGGACCTTTTTCTATTCGAGAGGCGGGAGCCTGAAGTGAAAGGCACGGGTGAGACGCCGCAGGAAGCGGCTGTGCCAGTCCATGGGACCGGGACCTCGGTGACGGAAGAAACTGGAGAGAAGACCCAGGAACAGGTGAAGCGACATAACCTTGAGGTAACAAATCTTTCCAAGATATATGGCAAGAGACATGTTGTAAAAAACGTCAATCTTTCGGTCAAAACCGGCGAGATAGTAGGATTGCTTGGTCCGAACGGTGCCGGCAAGACGACGACTTTTTATATGGTCGTCGGGCTTATCAGTCCTGATGGCGGAAATATAACGCTTGACGGACAGGACCTGAGGTCCATGCCCATGTACATGAGGGCGCGGAAAGGTATAGGCTATCTGCCGCAGGAGCCCTCCATATTCCGGAAACTGACGGTCAGACAGAACCTTGAGGCTGTTCTTGAAATAGCAGAATTTGAGGGTGCTCCGCGGACAAGGGAGGACATAAAGATTGAAGTCGAAAGGCTTCTGAAGGAGTTTA
This sequence comes from uncultured Nitrospiraceae bacterium, assembly GCA_903822005.1. Classification (GTDB taxonomy): domain Bacteria; phylum Nitrospirota; class Thermodesulfovibrionia; order Thermodesulfovibrionales; family Dissulfurispiraceae; genus Fen-1308. The sequence continues at coordinate 7,419 of CAIJNL010000015.1, read as the reverse complement.
GCCTTACCGAATTCGCGGACAGGGATGGTTTCAGGCTTTCGGGCGGTGAAAGAAGGCGTACAGAGATCGCAAGGGCCATTGCGGTACGGCCGACTTTCATGCTGTTTGACGAGCCTTTTGCGGGCATTGATCCTCTTGCGATCATAGAACTCAAGAAGATGATGTCATATCTCAGGTCAAAAGGTCTTGGGATACTGATAACCGACCATAATGTGAGAGAGACCCTTTCGATTACTGACAGGGCATATATCATCAGCAATGGCGCGGTCCTGGCCGAAGGTACGGGAGAGGACCTGGTCAACAACCCCGAAGTCAAGGAAGCATACCTGGGAGAGGAATTCAGGCTATAATGGCGCTGGAGAACAGACTTGACCTCAGGCTGACCCAATCCCAGAAACTGGTGCTTACTCCGCAGCTCCAGCAGGCCATAAAATTACTGCAGCTTCCCCAACTCGAACTTGCCCAGGTGCTAAATCAGGAAATGTCGGAGAACCCGTTTCTTGAGGAGATCGGGGAAGAAACAGATGCGGAAACAGAACCCTCCGAAAGTCCTTACGAGGAAGAGCCGGTTTTCAGCCCCCCCGAGGAAGAGAGTGAACTGTCGGTCGAGGGTCTTCTCAAGTTTACCGTAGACGACTATTTTGACGAGAGGAGCAGCGACGGGCGGGACCTCGGATATTTCCATCCTGATTCTGAAGAAAAGCCCTCATACGAACTCTTTTATTCCCAAAAGCCTGATATCTATTCCCACCTCCTCTGGCAGTTAAGATTATGCAGCGCTGATGACGATGTGAGAAGGGCCGCGGAACTTATAATCGGCAATATAGATGAAGACGGTTATCTGCGGACCAGCATGGAAGACCTTGTCAGGGTTGCAGGAGACCCATCCGAAAAAATGGAAGTGGCGATTAATCTGGTCCAGAGCTTTGATCCGGCCGGGGTGGGAGCGAGAAACCTCCAGGAATGCCTACGGCTTCAGGTCAGCGCGCTCGATCTTTCCGGTTCGCTGGTGGACAAGATAATACAGAACAACCTCGATGATCTGCAGAAGCGCAGGTATGGGCAGATCGCGCGTCATTACGGCCTGCCCGAGGAAGAGATCATGGCGGCAGTCAGGATTATTGAGGGGCTCGATCCCAGGCCGGCCTCTAATCTGTCCGGCGGGGAAGCGTCTTATATAGCCCCGGATGTCTCGATTGTCAGGACTGACGAGGGTTATCAGATTGTGCTAAATGACGAAGGCATGCCGAGGCTGGGGCTTAACAGCACTTACCGCAAGCTTTTGCAGAGGCGCGAGAACCTTACGAGAGAAGAGAAGACGTTCCTGCGCGAAAAACTGAGACTGGCGATTGAGCTCATAAAAAGCCTGGACCACAGAAACAGGACCATATATAAAGTTTCGGAAAGCATACTCAAGTTCCAGCGCGAGTTCTTCGACAGCGGCAGGGAATATCTGAAACCGCTTAATCTTAAAGATGTGGCGCAGGACATCAGCATGCATGAGAGCACTATCAGCCGGGTCACGTCCAACAAATTTCTCTCCTGCGAGCATGGGGTCGTCAGCTTCAGGTTCTTCTTCAGCAGCGCCCTGCAGTCGGGAAGCGGAGAGGACGTCTCGTCAACTTCGGTAAAGGACATGATCAGAAAGATAATCGAAACTGAGGACACTGCCAGGCCGCTGAGCGATCAGATGATCGCCGACAAGTTCAAGCTTGGCAATATAAAGATTGCGCGGCGCACTGTCGCCAAATACCGGGAAGAGCTGAGGATACCTCCCCAGAATATGCGCAAGCGCTGAATGAGGGGAGAGCAGGCGGGGTACCCGGAATTACAAAAAGTGGATACAATGTAAGAAAGAAGTGAAGAGGCATCAGGCAGGCCCGGAAGCATTCGGGCGTAAGAGGGGCAGGTAATCAGGTGGAAGTCACGTGAGACTACCTGCTTTTCACTTCTTAAATTCAAGGGAGGAAGAGTATGAATATCATTGTCAACGGACGCCATCTCGAGGTCACATCTGCGCTGCGGAACTATTCAGTGGAGAAGATAAGCAAATTCGAGAAATTCATTTCGAATATCAGCGAAGCTGTAGTCACGCTAAGTGTTGAGAAATACAGGCACAAGGCCGAGGTGCTTCTCAAGGTCAACGGCAGCCTGATACAGGCCGAGAGTGTCACCGGTGAGATTTATTCTTCCATTGATGAAGTGGTCGAAAAACTCGAAAAACAGGTAGTTAAATACAAGGAAAAACACCAGACACACAGGAAGGCCGACAAAAAATCAGCCCCCCCAAGCGCTGAAAAGGAAGTGAACCGCAGTGCGATCATAAAATACAAGAAGTTCGAAATGAAGCCGATGAGCCCTGAAGAGGCAGTCGATCAGATGGAACTTATAGATAAAGATTTCTATGTATTTGCCAACCAGACCAGCGGTAAGATAAACGTAGTCTACCGCAGGGAGGATGGCAACTACGGACTCATCGAGCCCATATAACACCGGCCAGGCTGAGCTTTTGTGGCTGAAAACAGTAAGCTGAGAATTGTAATAGTAAGCGGGCTCTCGGGCGCCGGCAAGACGGTCGCCCTGAGGGCCCTTGAAGATTCGGGGTTTTTCTGTATCGACAACCTCCCGGTCACTCTTATTGAGTCATTCCTTTCTACCATCGATTCAGGCGGCATAACGAATATCGGTATCGGTGTCGACATCAGGGAGAAGTCTTTTCTCGGAGATGCCTATCGCATCATAACCTCCGTCCAGGAACAGCACAATGTAGAGACGCTTTTTATCGAAGCGGACAGGGATGTCATGATACGCCGGTTCAAAGAGACGCGGCGGCCGCATCCAATGGTTGTGATCAACAAAAAATTAAGACTCGAAGATGCTGTAGACGAGGAGAGGCGTCAGTTGATGGTGCTGAGAGAGAGCGCTGACAGGATCGTTGATACATCGAACTATACCGCTCATCAGCTCAGGTATATGGTCATGTCGACATACGGGCAGGTCGAGACCCTGCAGAAGCTGAATCTGGCGCTAATCTCATTTGGCTATAAATATGGGATACCGCAAAATGCCGACCTGCTGTTTGATGTAAGATTCCTGCCCAATCCCTATTTTATCCCCTCACTCAAGCCCTTTACCGGGCTCAACAAAGAGGTCGCTGATTATGTGCTCGCCAGTGTCGATACGGCGGAATTGCTGGAGCGGCTCGAAAACCTGTTCGACTTCCTGATTCCGCGCTACATATCAGAAGGGCGGGTATATCTCTCGATCGGCATCGGCTGTACCGGCGGCATGCACCGCTCGCCTGTCATTGTTGAAGAAATTGCGAAATACATGAAAAAACGCCATTCCATCGATGCCTCCATCATTCATCGCGATATAGGGTAAAGAATTCTATTACTAGTACGTAGCAGCCCGAAATCATGATTATTAGCCCACAGCTGGCGACAATAATCGTCACCTTATGCCAATTATTGTCACTGGAATTATAGTTGATCTATATGCCGACCTGATTTCCCTGTTTTATTCGTGCTGTCGCAAATGGTATGAGTCTTGCTATATTCTTGCAGGAGTACTATGGCCTGCTGCAATTGAAGCGCGGATCGGCGTGAACGGAGAATATTATGAAAGCAAAAAGAATAAAAAATGACATCAGTGTATTTGCCAGGCAGGCGACGGCTACCGTTTTCGCGTTCATTTTTATCATTGCATTGGTACCCGCATATGCAGCAGCGCCTGGAGCCCCGGTTATGGTCACTGCCTGGGCATCCGGTAGCGGACAGGCAACCGTTATTTTCAATCCTCCTGCATACGATGGAGGCAAACCAATTACGAGTTACACTGTAACATCAAATCCGGGCGGTCTTACTGCTTCAGGCAGTATGAGTCCTATCACTGTCAGCAGCTTGACCTACAGCACCTACTACACATTTGCAGTTACTGCCACAAATGACGACGGCACAAGCGGTCCATCCGGAGCGTCCGGCATAGTCATAGCCCGGCCTTTTGCCTCAAAGACAGGCACAATCAACAACATTGTAGTTTTCGTCAGATTCAGCGACCAGCCTGAATTTCAACAGCCCCTGTCATATTACGACGGCCTGTTCAATTCGGCTGCCAACTCTTTAAAGAATTTTTATCTTGAAAATTCTTACAACGCACTGACCATCAACTCATACCTGTATCCGTCCTCCAATGGAACTACCGTTTCTTATCAGGATCAGCACCCTGCCGCCTACTACGCGCCTTACAATTCGGATACAAATACGGATGGGTATACAACTGGAACAGAAGGAACTGCGCGCGCAACAGCCCTTGTACAGAATGCCCTTAATTCCATTAGCTTTCAGATCCCGGACACGCTTGAGCTGGATAGAGATCATGACGGATACGTTGACCACATCACTTTCATGGTATATTCGTCTGCTGCGCACCCTCAGCCGGTTATGTTCTATTCAAAAGCTACCTTTGATACTACCGGCACCGTGACCCTCAAGGGCCTGCCTGTTGCCAGTTACACATGGGTCACAGCGTCCGAGGACGACCCCGGGATGTACCCCGGCGCAACGGCCATTCATGAAACGGGCCACTCCCTGGGCTATCCCGACCTGCGGGCAAACAGCGGACGCGCGCCTGTCGGCGAGTACGATGTCATGTCATTGTCCGCACCAGTGCATTCCGGGGCTTATATGAAACACAGATTCACAGGCTGGATCCCTGAGATCCCTGAAATTACCTCTTATGGTCCATATTCGATAAATGATATTACCCAGCCGACGAATAACAGCTACAAGATAAAAATACCGAATTCGCTCAACGAATATCTTATACTCGAATACCGGAAAGCGACCGGTCCTTTTGAATCCCATCTGCCGGGCAGCGGATTATGCATAACAAGGGTCAATGAGGCGGCCGGCATATGGGGAAATCTGGGCGGCCCTCCCTTTCACCTCTATTATTACCGGGTTGACGGCACCCTTTCGAACGACGGGGCCGGCACTATGTTTGTATGTCTCAGCTCGGATTATGGCAGGACACAGTTTAATGACCATTCAAATCCGGCCTGCTTTCTATCCGACGGCTCGCCCTGCGGCATAAGCATAGGCAATATCGGTCCGGCATCCGGCTCCTCTATAACCTTTTCATTTGTTGATCCCAATTCGGTCATTATCACCCATAATATCAGCGGCTCTGTCAAATTGCCTAATGGTGATCGGGTACTTGGAGCAACTGTCACACTCTCTGGCGATAACACAGGCGTAACGACAACAGACAATTCCGGTCACTACAGCTTTACGGTAAACGATGGAGGCACTTATACAATTACGCCATCGAAGACCAATTTAACCTTCAACCCGATTAATGCATCTTTTATTAATGTAACAACTGACAAGACCCAAAATTTTGCAGCAACAAATAATACGAACAAGATTTCAGGAATAATTACCTCGGGCGGAACGCCCCTGAGCGGAGTTACGGTTAGTTGCAGTACCGGATATTGTCCGCCCTCTGTTATAACTGATGAGACAGGTGCATATTCATTCACTGTGGATTCAGGTGGTAATTACGATATATCACCCGGCAAAGCCAATTATTATTTCACACCGTATAAAAAAACTTATACAAATATCACCACAGATCAAGTTCAGAACTATACTACATGGACTGCGACTGTTGCTCTTACAGGGACAATCGATTATGATGGAAGTCCTTTAAGCGGGGTCAGCGTTAGTTGCCCGGGTGCCAACACAACAACACCAATAACTACGGACGGATCCGGCAACTATTCATTTACTGTGACAGTCGGAAACGGGTCTGTATATACAGTTACCCCATCAAAGTCTCTTTACTACTTTTCACCCGCAAACCGTTTCTATACCGGCCTTGCAGGCAGCCAGACACAGAATTTTACTGCGGCCTCTCTGCCAGGCAGCACGACGACGCTTGCTTCCTCTGCAAATCCGAGCATCACAGGACACAGTGTTACTTTTACCGCTTCTGTTACGGGCAGTACCCCGACAGGTACAGTTACGTTCAGTGACAGCGGCACAGCGATCTGTTCCGCAGTCGCCTTGTCGAATAATCAGGCGCAGTGCACCACAAATTCGCTCGGCGCAAGCAGTCATAGTGTCGTGGCGGTTTATTCTGGCGATAGTAACAACGCGGGCAGCACCGCGGCTGCGATAATACAGGTTGTGGATACAGTTCCTGGAGCACCTGCATCGGTCAGCGCCACGGCTGGAAACGCACGAGCAACCATCACCTTTAGCGCTCCGGCGCCAAATGGCGGCAGCACTATCACAGGTTACACTGTGACATCCAGTTCCGGTAGCCGCACAGCCGCGGGAAGCGCGAGCCCGATCACGATCTCCGGCCTGACCAACGGCCTGGCGTACACGTTTACCGTAACAGCTAGCAACAGTACCTGGACAAGTCTGCCATCGGGTCACTCCAATAGTGTTACTCCATTACTCTCTTATAATATTAATGTTACAAGTGCTGGAAACGGCATGGGGTCAGTGACCAGTGCCCCTGCAGGCATCAATTGTCCCGGAAATTGCTCAGGCAACTTTACTGCTGGACCACTAACTCTTAGTGCAGTTGCCGCCACGGGCTCCGTCCTGGCAGGGTGGAGAGGCTGTTCCTCAGTAAACAGCAACCAGTGTGCGGTTACCGTGACTGCCGACACGACAGTTACGCCAATATTCGACCTCAGTACATGTAACTTTAACCTTGGTGCATCCTACGCTGCCGCAGTACAGGCTGGAGGAAGTAAAAGCGTGAATATCGCAGCCGATGCTGGATGTGCATGGACAGTTTCCAGCAATGCGCCGTGGATAAGCATCATTTCAGGAAGCGGTGGCACTGGTAATGGAACAGTACAATACACGGTCGACGCCAATAACGGTAGTGTGCGGACGGGAAACATGACAATAGCGGGCAAGACTTTCACGGTGAAGCAGGGGACAACCTTGTCGCCGATCAAGATCGGGGTATTCCGGCCTTCGACAGGCGAGTGGTATTTAGATTTAGATGGCAGCGGAGGATGGAGCGGTTGCGGACCAGATTCATGCATTGGTCCCTTTGGCATGGCAGGGGATATCCCGATTGTTGGAGACTGGAACAACTCAGGAACAATTCAGATCGGTATTTTCCGACCCTCGACGGGCATGTGGTATCTGGATTCAAATGGCAGCGGCACATGGAGCGGTTGTGGACCTGATGGATGCTACGGTCAATTTGGCATGCCCGGAGATTACCCGGTTGCAGGAGACTGGACCGGCACAGGTACAACAAAGATCGGGGTTTTCCGACCTTCGACCGGCATGTGGTATCTGGATCTAGATGGCAGTGGCACATGGAGCGGTTGTGGGACTGATGGATGCTATGGTCAATTTGGCATGCCCGGAGATTACCCGGTTG
>CAIJNL010000014.1 GCA_903822005.1 uncultured Nitrospiraceae bacterium | reverse complement strand
GGTTTCCACTATCAGCATCTCCTTTCATCTGCTCCTCTCTCTGTTTGGCTACAGAGAGAATAGAGGATATGCCGAGGTGGGTCAATTTTGGACGCCGATTATGGCCTCAAGTGGGTCAATTTTGCACGCCGATTAACAATTTGAAGCGACTCATCAAGATAATAAATCCTGACAATGGCTATACTCTTTATGAGTATGATGCAAGAGGCAACGCCAATAAGGTTGGAAATCCGAATGGGGCCGTTACAGTAACGGCATATAATGCAGCAAATCGTATTGACAGGGTAATTCGACCAGAGAATATTGTTACTAAATATGCATATGACAAACGGGGCAATCTAAGATCTGTTACTGATCCAAATAACAATACTACTGCCTATGAATACGATGTGCAGAATAGGTTAATAAAGACCATGTCGCCTGATACGGGAATAACTGCTTACACCTATGACAACAACGGCAACCTTAAGTCCAGAACAGATGCGCAAGGCGTCACAAAGAGTTATGCATATGACGAACTGAACCGGCTAAAAACCAAAACCTTCCCAGATGCCACTCAGAATATCACTTACACCTACGATACATGCGTGAACGGCAAAGGCAGGCTCTGTGTCATGCAGGACCAAAGCGGCACAACAAGCTACGAATATACGTTAAAAGGGCAGCTTGCAAAAGAGACAAAGGTAATCAGCGGAGTTACCTATATTACGCGATATACCTATGACAAGTCCGACAGCATTAAAACAATTACTTATCCATCCGGCAGGGTAGTAACCTATAATAGCACTAACGACAGGATCAATAGCATTCTTAATAACGTAAATGAAATAGTTTCTAACGTCACATATAAACCCTTTGGGCCGATGAATGCATTTACCTATGGCAACGGCATACAGCAGACAATTGAGTACGACCAAAAGTACTTCATAAGCAGCATCAAGGCAGGATCTGTGCAAGACCTGACATATGCCTATGACCTGAATGGAAATATTACGGAAATTACCAACAATCTTGATGCGGGGAAAAGCAAAACCTATGCGTACGATGCCCTTGACAGACTTACTGGCGCCATTGGACCGTGGGGGAATTTAACTTACACCTATGACGGCGTGGGCAACAGATTGACAGAGGATAACAATGCAGCCATAACTAATTATGCATATGAAGCCAACAAATTAAAGTCTACAAATGGAACAAAAGTCTTCAACTTCAGTTTCGACAATAACGGAAATACAATAACTGAAAATTCAAGGCAATACCTCTACAATCAGAACCAGCGGCTCATAAGAGTCGCTGATGGCGCAACCATAAAAGGTAATTATATTTACAACGGCAAAGGGCAACGTGTGAAAAAGATAGTTAATGGCCAGACAACTATTTATCACTATGATATCGATGGACAAATGATAGAGGAATCGACAGGTACCGCAATCATAGACTATGTCTTTCTTAACAACAATAATATAGCAAAGATTGAAGGCAATGAAGTGTATTACTATCATAATATCCATTTGGGTACTCCGCAAAAAATGACCGACAGTAATGGAATTGTTGTTTGGTATGGCGAGTTCCTGCCATTTGGTGAGCCGCATGCCATTATTGGCACAAAAACGACAAATAAAAGGTTTCCCGGACAATATTATGATGAAGAGACCGGACTGAACTACAACTACTTCAGAGACTATAACGCGGCAATCGGGCGATATATAGAGGCAGATCCGATCGGCATAAGAGAAGGAGAAAATCATCTTTATTCTTACGGGGCTAATAATCCCAATTATTTTGTTGATCTGCGCGGACTTATTGTTACTGTTTGCATAGATCAGAAAGGGGCGCATGGGGCAGGACATGTAGGATTTGCCGCAGGGAAAGAAAAACAAACGCAGGGATTTTATGGAGACGGAACCCGTAAGGGGCCGGGGAAAATTCAAGAAGATGCTGAGACCATAGAATACTGGAAAAAGACAGGAGACTACAAAGAATTTGATACTACACCAGCTTGCGATAATTGCATGATAAAGTGCAGAGAAACAAGACGAAAGAGTTGTACCCCTCCAAATATATGTGGGTATGATTTAACTAAGAATAATTGCGCTCATTTTGTTCAAGACTGTTTGCGCGACTGCAAGAAAACCCCAGGCTGTAAAGGGTTGCCGGATGTAGCTGTGACAAGTACTGTGTTCCCCAGGCAATTCTATGAAAATCTGCCGCCTAAGAGTAGTGTTGATATGCCCGAACCTATTTTGCCATAAACGGATTGCATATTTGGTGTAAGGTCAGTTGAAACTCAAAATAAGTGCTGAAATGAGAAAGGCGATAAGAGGAGATATGTTGATTTATGACTTGTTTACACATGTGGAGGAGGCCATGTATCTAAATAAAATGAGACTGTTATTATTGTTGCTTCCGAGCCTTGTTTCATTAATCTTAAATGGCTGTGCGGATAAAACAGAGGAAAAAGTAAATACTGCTTTATTGCCGGCTTCGATTATTGAGCCTGTAACCGGCATGGAGTTTGTGTTAGTAAAGGGCGGCTGTTATCAAATGGGTGACACCTTTGGTGTTGGACAGGGAGATGAAAAGACGGTGCATAAGGTATGCGTAGATGATTTTTATATAGGGAAATATGAAGTAACACAGGGACAGTGGAAGGCTATAATGGGAAATAATCCTTCAGAATTCAGCGCGTGCGGCGACAATTGTCCTGTTGAGAATATCAGCTGGATCGATGCGCGAGACTTCGTACGAAAGCTCAATAAGAAAGGCGGCGATAAATATCGCCTGCCGACCGAGGCTGAGTGGGAGTATGCAGCGCGGAGTGGCGGAAAGAATGAAAAATGGGCGGGCACTAACAGCGAAGGCGAGCTTGACCAGTATGCCTGGTATCGTGACAATTCGAGGCAAAAAACACAGCCAGTTGGGCGGAAACGACCAAATGCCCTAGGACTTTATGATTTGAGCGGTAATGTCGAGGAATGGGTGCATGATAAGTACATCGAGATGTATTATTATAACCACGAAAATTACTACAAAAAAAGCCCTGTAAAAAATCCCCAAGGGCCTGCCAATGGACCATGGCATGCTTTGCGGGGCGGGTCATGGCTACTGGATATGGACGCAGCACGCGCGGCTTGTCGAAACGGTGGTTTTTCCCTTGTCGCAAATTCTGTAACCGGGGTTAGATTAGTTAAAACGGTGAGCGACAACCAGGTCATACCAGACACATATAGATACCGCGCAAGGCACAGGATAGACCTTAAGCAGACAGATGCTGCAATTCCTGGTAAAGGAGTGGCAAATGCCGATAAGACAGGGTCTTCAGCCAATTTAACCGAAGCTGTAACTGGCATGGAGTTTGTGTTAGTAAAGGGCGGCTGTTATCAGATGGGTGACACCTTTGGTGGAGGTGAGACTGAAGAAAAACCCGTGCATGAAGTATGTATAGATGATTTTTATATGGGCAAATATGAAGTAACACAGGGCCAATGGGTGGCAATCATGGAAGACAATCCAGCGGAGTTTTATGCCTGCGGTGACAAATGTCCTGTTGAAAGTGTTTCGTGGAAAGATGCGCAGATATTCATAAGAAAGCTTAATGAGGTAAGCGGTGATAAGTATCGCCTGCCGACTGAAGCTGAGTGGGAGTATGCTGCGAGGAGCGGCGGGAAGAATGAAAAATGGGCGGGCACGAACAGCGAATCTGAGCTTGGAAAGTATGCCTGGTATCGTGACAATTCGAGGCAAAAAACACAGCTAGTTGGGCAGAAGAGGCCGAACGGGTTGGGACTGTATGATATGAGCGGCAATGTCAGGGAATGGTTGAATGACTATTATGGCGAGCATTACTATAAAAAAAGCCCTCGAAATAATCCGAAGGGGCCAGCTAGCGGTCGTCTTCGTATTATGCGAGGAGGCACCTGGAATAACCCTGAAAGTTCTTTGATCGTCTCTGCCCGTTCCTCGCAAAGTCCTGATCATAGGTTCAGCAGCTTTGGGTTTAGGTTGGCAAGAAGCAAGTAAATGCGAGAAGGGAAAAAGGGGACGGTTCTATTTAATGTGTTGATAAATGTATAGGTGTGGAATGGGAGCGATATGATGAAAATAAGCTATGGAATTATTTGTTTTTTTATCCTAATGGTAGTGGGAGTATTTATTACTGAGAGTTTTTCAAAGTCTGGTGAAGAGCCGAATGACGCTTTTCTGGCAGCTATTTATGAAAAAGACTTTATCAGGATGGAAAAATTATTAAAGAATGGTGTGGATATCAATGCTCCAATTAGAGAGGGTTTGTCGCCACTAGCAGAAGCAGCTTTTTTAGGCGATCTTGAAGTCGTGAATTTTCTGTTAAGTAAAGGAGCGAGCGTTGAGGGAACTCGATATCTTCCTAATTCACCCATGTACTTTGCAATTATAGGAAATAATAGAGGAGTCGTTGAGAGATTTCTCAACTTGGGCATTTCGCCACAATATGCTTGGCCTGACGGTGGCGGAACGCTTTTAACGGCAGCTGTGGATTCTGGCCATCTGGATATAGTAGAGTTGCTCATCCAGCGTGGAGCAGATGTTAATTCTAGTGGTAAGGGTAATTATAGTCCTCTATATCGTGCGATATTCTCTGATTTTTATCAAATATGTAAGCTACTTCTAGGCACGGGGGCGTGCCTAAGCGAGAGAGATAAGGTTGTATTATCCGAGATGGGATGGGATAGGTTGAAAGAGAATAAAAAATATATTAACCTTCTCGAAAAGGGAAGACGATGCAAGAAAGGAAAATAAGAATCGAACGGGTCGGGTGAAAAAGGGGACAGGCTACTTTTAAAGAGTGATGCACTCGACAGGCTCACAACTGCCAATGGTCCGTGGGGAACATTAACTTATACCTACGACGGGGTAGGCAACAGATTGACCGAAGCTGCCGACGCAAATCAGACAACGTATACATACGAAGCAAACAGACTTAAGGCTACTGCGGGAGCAAAAAACCTGGTCTTTACTTACGACAATAACGGGAACACAGTAATTGAAAATTTGAGACAATACATTTATAACCAGAATCAGAGGCTTGTAAAAGTTACGGACAGTGGAATCGTCAAAGGCGAGTATGTTTATAATGGTGACGGGCAGAGGGTGAAAAAAACAGTCGACAACCAATCGACAATATTCATATATGACGTAAACGGAAACTTGATTTCAGAATCAGCAGGTGGAACTGTAATTGATTATGTATTCTTCAACCAAAGGCCATTTGCTCGGATCGACGGAAGCACAGTTTATTATTATCATAAGGACCACCTGAGTATGCCGCAAAAAAATGACTGATAGCACTGGTGCGGTTGTATGGTACGGGGAATTTCTTCCGTTTGGAGAGACATTTTCCATAGAGGGATCGATAACTAACAACCTGAGATTTGCAGGGCAGTATTACGACGCAGAAACCGGGCAAAATTACAATTATTACAGAGATTATAAGCCTACGATGGGCAGATACTTACAATCTGATCCGATCGGGCTATTTGGAGGGCTAAATAGATTTGTGTATGTGATGAATAGGCCTCTTACGCGCAGAGACACATATGGCTTGTTTGCTGATGGGCAGAGAGCGTTGGGGCCAACGCTTATTGAGGGCTGGGCGTATTGGCCGCCGCGAGGGCATAGCGACTTTTCGGGCGGTGATCGCTTTGATTATACGCTTGAGGATCATGATTCTAGAACAAGACCAGAAAACACCGATACTGGAGCACCAAGGCATTTTCGACCGCATACGGATGCAGAGGGCAAGAAAGCAGGCGAGAAAGGCGAGAAGGGAACTGAGCCTGAAGTTCAGAAGGCCATCGCTGTCTGCAATGCTGAAGAATTTGCTCGTTCAATGCACCGTGGTCAAGACTATTATTCGCATTGGGCTAAAGGGTATCGTTGGGATCCGGGAAATAAAAAATGGCCTTGTGATGGCTATGGTCATGCTTGCAATGGATTCATTCCCGGAAGAGAGGATCCTGATGCTGACGATGTAGCATGGCAGAAGGCCGAAGACTGGACAAAAGAGTGGCTGAAAAAGTGGGACGATAAATGCTGCAAAGGGGTTAATCGGAGCTGTAAAAAAGGCTGCTAAGACAACTCACTCAAGGAGAGATTCTAATGCGCGTTATTTCAATAGTTTTGAAAGTAATATCACTTATTTTTGCTGGATTGCCGCTCCTGCTATTGGCGCTATATTGGCTCAATGGAGGACCATCTCCAGAGATAGGTGGCTTGGCACCGGCGATGCTGATTATTATAGGACTGTGTATTTTAGCTTTGCCTAATCGGCTACTGCTACGCTCGATTCTTGTAGTTTTTCCTTATCTGATATGTTCTATCGCAGCAACTTATATCACTTTGTTCGTTGCCCGGCCATCTTGTTTGAATATAGATATAAGGATAGTTTATTTTGTAATAACTGGAATTGTTAGTGGTGTTTTGTCATTGGGGCTTGAATATTTGAGTCGACGAGAACAGAATCTTCGCAAGATAAAAGGGGGCGGTTCTAATTAGCAGATTTTTAAGGCAGATATATGTTGGCGGTAATAAGCCGACTCGGCTGAAGGGTAGTAATAATGCTGCCATTTCATTTATGCATCGTGGGACAAAGTGCAGGCAATAAAAGGAAACAGAGGTAGAGAGATTATTTGCATGGCTTCAATGGCATCGTCGGCTCCTTAGTTCATCTTGTCCCGTTCCGTTTCCGCCCGCCTTGTCCTATCAAAAACTGCTCAAGGGCCTCGTACGACTGCGCCCCCACGAGCTTTTCATTGTTTACCACAAAGGTCGGAACTGCGGTTATGCCCAGTGTATGTGCCAGCTTCCAGTCAGCATCAACCGCCTGCCTGAAGCTCCTGCCATCCAATACGGCTTTGGCCTGATCTTTCGGAAGCCCTATGGACCCGGCAATCCTGATCAGCTCATCCGGCTTGCCGATATTTGTGCCGTCAACAAAATATGCGCTGAACATCGCTCCGTGAAATTGGTCCCCTTTGCCAAGGGATTCGGCCCACTTAGACAGCTCCTGGGCCAGGCGGCTGTTAAAGGTTTTTTTTCGATCGCCAAAAGGCAAGCCCAGGTCCTTCGCGGCCTTATGCAGTCTCTGCATCATCTGACCAATGTCCAGATTGCGGCCCACAAAGAGTTGTTCAAGCGTCAGGCCGTCTTCGGGTGTGTCCGGGTGAAGGGGAAATGCGACCCATTGGACAACTATGTCATATTCTTTTCTTAATTGTTCAATACGCACGGTAATGAAATAGCACCATGGTCATATATAATCGGAAAATACTTTAAAGATTATTGGAGCGGTCATTCTACCCTCCCAAAACAAATTCTGAATCTTCACCTGCTCTCCTGAAACGCAGACTAACTTTCAAGTGCTTTGATCAATTCCTCGGTGGTCAAAACAGCAGCCTGCCGGGGAAAGACCTGCTCTATTAATACTTTATGTACCTCTTCATTCCTGTCCGCACAGGCATCTGAGACGACAAAGAGGTTGTAGTCCATGTCGGCAGCCCAGCGCACGGTGGAAAGGACTACGCCGCTTGTATTAACGCCAAATAATATGAGCGTATCTATACTTTTAGCGCGCAGGATTGTTTCCAGCTCGGTCGAGGAAAATGCTCCCACCCGACGCTTGGTAATCACTAAGTCACCCGGCTGCGAAGCGACCCTGGAATGTATCTCAGCTCCCGCTGTTCCTTCGCGTAAACGTCCCGATTCTTTGAAGGTGGAAAACAGCTTGTTCCGGGGACTGATCTCCGGGAAGCCATCCCGAAATTGTACGACAACATAGATAACAGGCAAACCGGCCTGGCGAGTTTTCCTGAGGATGGCGTTGGCTTTCTCCAAAAGGGCCGTTTGTACATTCTCCGGAAGCATGCCAACAATATCGTTTTGATAATCCATTATTAGAACTGCAGTCATGTCACTGAAAAAGGCGGATGGAGTTTTAATGAGTTTCATGAAACTTGCCTCCTTTAAGCTAATTGCAAGAATATTATTCAGGAACAAGTATTTTAAGGCCGGCCGGCAATCGCTGTTTGCTGTCTGGCGAGCGTATCTTGACCTGGCCCAAAATCATTGTACCATATTCAGAGTCTTGCAGAGCGGCACCACAAATACCTGTTTCTGTCTTGAAATGTCTGGTATAATTAATAACAATATAAATCAGACGAGCATATGGATGCTTAAGGAGCGTAACAAACTATGTGCCTGGCAGTACCCTCAAAAATAATAAGCAAAGACGGCCTTCTGGCAGTAGTTGATGTTTTCGGCGCAAGGAGAGAGATCAGCCTGACACTTGTGCCCGACCAGATGGAGGTCGGTGATTACGTGCTTGTACATGCCGGTTTCGCTATCTCTAAAGTGGATGAAGAATACGCCCTCGACACGCTTCAGCTGTTAAAGGAGCTGAACGAGGTGATGGCAGAGGATGACAAAAAAGCCCTTTGCGATTCTGAACAGGGTGAAGCTTCGGCGGGCGGGGCAAAGGCTTGACCCGTCATGTCGGGCTGTCTGTAACGCATTGCCGGGAGGTTAGGCTTGGTTAAGAATGACAGGTGGATACGCGAGATGGCCCAAAAGGGCATGATCGAGCCGTTTGGCGATACCCAGAAGCGGGAGGGCATCATCTCTTACGGCGTCGGTTCTTACGGCTATGATATGAGGATCGGCGAGGACTTCAAGATCTTCACCAACATCAACAGCACCTTCATAGACCCCAAGAAATTCGACCCGGCAGGCTTTGTAGATTTCAAAGGAGAGGTCTGTATAATACCGCCCAACTCCTTTGTGCTTGCGACATCCATCGAATATTTCAAAATACCGAGGGACGTTCTGGTAATATGTCTCGGAAAATCGA
This sequence comes from uncultured Nitrospiraceae bacterium, assembly GCA_903822005.1. Classification (GTDB taxonomy): domain Bacteria; phylum Nitrospirota; class Thermodesulfovibrionia; order Thermodesulfovibrionales; family Dissulfurispiraceae; genus Fen-1308. Next base: position 212,202 of record CAIJNL010000014.1, on the reverse strand, counting down.
CCTACGCGAGGTGTGGGCTGGTTGTTAACGTCACGCCCCTTGAGCCTGAATGGGAAGGACATGTTACAATTGAGATATCGAACACAACGCCGCTGCCGGCTAAGATATATGCTAATGAAGGGATAGCGCAGCTAATCTTTATCCAGGCTGCCGAGCTGTGCGAGGTATCGTATAAAGACAAGGCCGGCAAGTACCAGGCCCAGAAAGGTATAACGCTTCCCAAACTTTAACTTATGCCCTGGAAAGAGAGATTAATAGTCGCCCTTGATGTGCCGGATGCCGCCCAGGCAATCAATGTTGTTGAACGTCTTGGGGACGATGTAAAGATATACAAGGTGGGGTTCGAGCTTTTTGTGTCGAGCGGGCCCGCGCTTCTGCAGCAGATCCATGACAGGGGAAAGAGCATATTCCTCGACCTCAAGTTCCATGACATCCCAAACACGGTTTCAAAGGCTGCTGTGGCTGCGACGCGCCACGGTGTCTTTATGTTCAATCTGCATGCTTCGGGCGGTTACGAGATGATGGTCAGATGCAGGGACTCCGTGGAAGAGGTCTGCGCAAAAGAGAACCTCCAAAAGCCGAAGATCATTGCAGTGACGGTCCTGACCAGTTTCAGCAACGAGAGCCTTAAAAGCGATCTCTGCGTGCAGCACGGGATGAAGGCCCATGTGAGGCACCTTGCGGCATTGACTAAAAAAGCCGGGCTTGACGGTGTTGTGGCCTCGGCCCAGGAAACCGCCATCATCAGGGAGCATTGCGGCAAGGGCTTTCTGATAGTTACTCCGGGCATCAGGCCTTCTTGGCAGCCGCCCGATGATCAGCAGCGCACGGCAACTCCGCAGCAGGCCATCAGGGACGGCGCCGATTATATAGTCATGGGACGCGCCATACTCAAGCATGAAGATCCTGCCAGGGCCATTGAGATTATCTCGCTCGAAATGCTGACGGCATAGAATAACTGTTTGCCTTTCCCTGCAGTTTCCAAAGTTTCTATCTGGACCAGCGACTATGGAACCATCCAGCACAACTTGCTGTTCAAAATAGACTGATGCGCCTGTTAAACCTGACCAATTTGTTGTATATTATAGAAGAATGAAAATATTGATATCTACGCCTTCCGCTGAAACAGCAAAGCAACTCAGGGCCATACTCGAACCTGCGGACCATGAGTGCATCATGCCTGCCGACAACAGAAAGACGGTTGAGGATGTTTATGCCAATTCCCCGGACCTGATAATACTGGACGTGGCCCTGACCCGCCCATCGGTATACAATATGCTGGCGAAGATCAAGGCTGCTCCGTCGACCTGGGACATCCCGGTGCTTGTAATAGCCCCTGTAAGGGCGGTTCCAAGTGTAAAAAGATGTTTCAGTCTCGGTGCGTATGACTATATTTACATGCCTTTTTTCAGGGAGGCGATATTGGCCCGGGTCCGCAACATAAGCTATGTAGCAAACAAGATGAAGGAGTTCGGAAAGCTGCTCGTGAGAGACTATCTCACCGGTCTTTACAACAGGAAATTCTTCATGGAGCGCATGCTGGAGGAGATTGCGTGGGCTGACAGGTATGGGGAACCGCTTTCATTCATTATCCTGGATATCGATCATTTCAAGAAGATCAACGACACCTACGGCCACAGCTGCGGTGACGAGGTCCTGAAAGAACTTGCCCGCGTGCTCACAGGCATGTTGAGGGCGCATGACGTCCTGGCCCGTTACGGCGGCGAGGAATTCGTTGTACTGCTCTCCAACACCGTTCATGATGATGCTTTTGCGATAGGAGAGAAATTGAGGGCAGGAGTGGAAGAGAGCGAATTCAATTGCGATGACAAAGGGAACAGGCTGCCTGTAACTATCAGCGTCGGAGTCGCAACTACCGAAATATCGCACGATATCTCTTACGCGGCACTTATAAAACAGGCTGATGAGGCGCTCTACCAGGCCAAGGCTGCGGGCAGGAACAAAGTTTGCGCTGCCGGACGCGCATGATTCATCATGCAAGATGAAGGTTAAGTCCGGAGCCGGTCTAAATACTTTCCTATTTGTCATTCCTGTCCTCTTCATACTTACAATCTATTTCAGCATTGGTATATGGCTCTATTTTTCGGGTGCCGCCGATCTCCTCAAGGATTTTCATTCAGCCCAGCTCGTAACTATGCTGTCAGACAAGAAAAACAGCGTGGAATTGTGGATCGATACCCGCCGGAAGTCGCTTGGAGATATTGCCGGCAGCGCTATAGTCACTGCCGGGGTCCTGGCGCTCTCCGAAGCCAAGCCGGTAAAAAAAGAACCATCCGGCGAAGAGGGCACAGAGAAGAGAACTTCTGAAAAAGCGGCGTCTCAGCCGCAGCAGAAGCTTTCAAAATATCTTGCTGATTTCGGCCAGTTCAGGGCAATCTCTTTTTTGTCTGATGACGGCCGGTTCCTGGCGAGCACCAATAAAGACCTGATCGGCAGCGAGCTGCCGGATTACAAGGTATTCAGGAATATCCCACCTGGTAACAGAGCGGTATTTTCGGGCAGTATTAACACTAAGGGAAATGTTAAGGAGATCCTTATTACCGCACCTGTTCTGATAAAAGGGAAAAACAGTCATTTCATTATTGTGGGGCAGCTCAATCCCGCGGACCTGGCGGCCTCCCTGAAGGTTGAGAGGGGTTTTTATCAGACAGGAAAGGTGGCTGTCATAGATTCTGAGGGAATGGTGCTCGCCTCGCGGGACATGACCGACGCAGGAAAGATCAGGTACAATGTACCGCCCGGTGCGACCGAAGGGGTCGAATACCGGGATGGTCTGTTTTTCATCATATCTCCGCTCAAGTTCGAAGGGCTGCGTCTCATTGCGACTCTGGACGCGATGGAGGCCGCTAAACCTCTCGGTCCTTTCATGAACCTTTACCTGATATTCGCTGGAGTCATACTTGCCATAGTGGTCCTGCAGAGCTTTCTTGTTGCGCCGCGTTTTATCGGCAGGCCTTTTGACAAACTCCTGAAGGCCATGCAGTCTGTTTCAGAAGGCGATCTCCGCTCCATAAATCTGAAAAAGGGTTTTTTCGGGGAATTGAAGGTGCTGACCGAAGGATTTTCACGGATGATTATAGATCTGAGCAAGAGGAAACCGGTGCGCGAAAAGACTTCCCCGGGTGAAACTGCGGACAGGTCAAAGGTGCTGATAGCCGAAGTTCTCATAGTCGAGGTCAAGGTGCGACTCGAAGGCATAAGAAAAAGCCTTGAAGATTTTGGAGCGGCCCATCCTCGCGCAGGTAAGGAGATCCCTGTGGTCGCGATTGCGGTGAAAAGCCTGATGGAAACCGCGGACTCCCTTAATACTCTTATCCGGCTCAAGGACGGAACGGTGAAACTGGTCATGAAAAAATGTGATCTGAAAGAGCTGCTCAAAGAGGCGGAGGAAGAATGCCGCAGCCTGATAGGGGCCAAGGAAATAGAACTGATCGTCGACATTCATGCGAATCTGGATGAGGCAGCCGTCAACACCGACCAGAAAGCGCTGAAGAAACTGATTGCCGCACTGCTGCGTCACGCCATAAGGGTCACCGAGGTGGGTACCATCACACTGCTTGCATCTCATGAGGCGAAGGGCGGGATCAAATACCTCGAACTTGCGCTGTCTGACACAGGCAGCGGGGTGGACCGGCAATCAATAGAATGGGTGATGAAGGAAGGCACTTTCCCGGCGCAGCATCTTGATCTCGGCATAGCACGGGAATTCGCGGATGTGCTCGGCGGCAAGATAGCCATAGAGAGCCTGCAAGACAGGGGATCTTTGGTTACGGTGCTTATTCCCCTGAAGGGCGGTGTGCCGAAGAATGAAGCCAGGAAAAAATAGTGCCCAATAATATTCCATATTGGAAAGGTCAGCAGCATGACTGCGCGGCCGTCTGAAAAGGAAGCTGTGTTCTGGCAAAAGGATGTTGCCGCGCTGCTGCAGGACTATGAAGCAAGCCCTGACGGATTGACAGGCAGCCAAGCTGCTTCCCGCCTCACTCGCTACGGTCCCAATGTACTGCATACGCAGCGAAGAAATATATTGCTGCTTCAGTTTCTCTCCAAATTCCGCAATCCGTTAGTGATCATCCTGCTGGTCGCAAGCGCCATATCGGCCCTCACCGGAGATGTGGCCAGCTTTGTCATCATTTCGCTTATTGTGCTCATAAGCGTGACGCTGGACTTTATTCAGGAATTCAGGGCCGGACAGGCGGCCGAGAAATTGCGCCAGTCAGTGACGGTGCATGTGCTGGCCTTGCGGGACGGAAAGCCCTGTGAGATACCTCTTCCTTCACTTGTACCCGGAGACATTGTGGTCCTCGCAGCCGGCGACATGATCCCCGGCGATGGTCGAGTACTGGAGGCAAAAGACTTTTTTGTGAATCAGGCCCTTCTTACCGGCGAGCCTTATCCGGTCGAGAAGAGACCTGCTGACTTGCCTGTGGAGGCGGAGATACTCGCAGCAGGCAATTCCGTGCTTCTGGGGACTTCGGTTGTCAGCGGCACCGCAAAAGTACTGATCTGCCGTACGGGCTCGAAGACGGTGCTTGGCGGTATCTCTGACAGCCTTATAGCCAAGCCCCCTCCCACTGCATTTGAAATGGGTACGCGCCGTTTCGGACTGCTTATTATGCGGCTGACGATACTCCTCGTCCTGTTCGTTCTTTTGGTCAATGCGTTTTTCCACAGGCCCTGGCTGGAATCGTTTCTCTTTGCAGTCGCGCTCGCAGTCGGGCTGACACCGGAACTCCTTCCAATGATTGTCTCAGTTACACTTGCCCGCGGGGCGCAGCGTATGGCTGCCAAAAAAGTAATAGTAAAACAGCTCGCCTCGATACAAAATCTTGGAAGTATGGATGTCCTCTGCACTGACAAGACCGGCACTTTGACTGAAGCGCGCATTCATCTGGAGCGCCACATCGACGGTCTCGGACAGGAAAGTGAAAAGGTCCTCGAATTTGCCTACCTGAACAGCTTTTTTGAAACAGGGCTGAAGAGTCCCCTGGATGACGCGATCCTGGAGCATAAGGAAATTGATGTTACCGGCTGGAGCAAGATTGACGAGGTACCTTTTGATTTCGAGCGCCGTCGCGTTTCGGTGCTGGTGGACAATGGGCGGAAAAGAATGCTTGTGGTGAAAGGCGCGCCTGAAGATATCCTGCGCCTTTGCACAAGTTACGAGACGGACAATGACAGCGGCCCTCTTCCTATGGATGATGCTGCAATGACGGCCAACAAAGCGCTCTTTGATTCTCTGGGAAGAGAAGGATACCGGGTGCTCGGAATTGCCTGGCGCCAGGTAGAAGCCGATCATCCCCATGCAGTGGTAAGTGATGAAACAAAACTGGTTTTTTTGGGATTTGCCGCTTTTCTAGACCCACCGAAAGAGAGCGCCCAAAAAGCCCTGGCAGACCTTGCCGCAAGCGGGGTTTCGGTCAAGATAGTGACCGGCGACAATGAACTCGTTACTCAGCATATCTGCGGCCAGTTGGGACTGCCAGTCACAGGTGTCCTGACAGGAACGGACATTCGAGCCATGGATGATCAGGCCCTGGCCGGACAGGTTGAAAGAGTGAACCTTTTTTGCCGTGTTACACCGGATCAGAAAAACAGGATAATTCTTGCCCTGAAAAAGCGGGGGCATACCGTAGGATATCTTGGCGACGGTATCAATGATGCGCCGTCACTCCATTCGGCGGACATCGGCATATCGGTGGACAGCGCCGTTGATGTTGCCAAAGCCGCGGCAGTAATAATACTTCTGGAGCAAGACCTGGGAGTGCTCCAGCATGGCGTCATAGAGGGCCGCCGCACGTTCGGCAACATCATGAAATACATCATGATGGGGACCAGTTCAAATTTCGGAAACATGTTCAGTATGGCAGGAGGAGCGTTGTTCCTTCCGTTTCTGCCGATGCTCCCAACCCAGATATTGCTTAACAACATGCTTTACGACATGTCTGAGATACCCATTCCGATGGACAATGTGGACGAAGACTATGTTGATCGCCCCAGGCAGTGGGACATAAATTTTGTCCGAAAGTTTATGCTGACTGTCGGCCCGATCAGCTCCATATTTGATTTTCTCACATTCTTTGTGATGCTTGAGCTTTTCCAGGCAGGAGAGTCTCTTTTTCAGACGGGCTGGTTTATCGAATCCATGGCAACACAGGTCCTTGTCATCTTTATTATCCGCACTCACAAGAACCCGCTGAAGAGCCGGCCTAATAAATGGCTCACTATCTGTTCTCTGGTAGTCGTTGCCCTGGCTGTCATGCTTCCGTTTACTCCTCTCGGCGGCTTACTCGGGTTTGTACCGCTTCCTCCGCTCTTCTTTATTGTCCTGGCAGGCATGGTGATATTCTATTTAGTGATCGTGGAACAGGTGAAACAGTGGTTTTACAGGCACTACTCCTCGAGATAGAAAGGGCACAAGACCTGGTTAAAGGCCCTTTCGTTTCTATCGACTGCGCCTTAGTTTCAGAATTGATCGGTGGCTGTTATAAGCTGTAATATAAGACAGATGAGCTGGAGGCCTTTATTCTGCTCATGGAAAAATCACAGGACAGGTATATGTTATCCCACAGTTTCAACGCCATATCGAAACGCACTTTAGCCCGTCATCTGATATTTACGAATAGCAGGTTACGGCCCGCGCAATTCAAGCTGACAATAAAGACCGCTGCCTGTCTTGCCGGTTTTATCCTCAGCATCTGCTGTCCTGTCTGGTCTATTGCTTCCGATGCTGCCGGGCAGAAGTCTTCCGTGAATAAGGCGATCATTGTCGGAGGCAATTCGAACTATCCGCCATATGAGTTTATTGACAGGGATGGGCAGCCTGCCGGGTTTAACATTGACCTGACCAGGGCGGTCGCAAAGGTCATGGGCATGAATGTATTGATACGTCTTGGCACATACGAAGAGAGGATCAAAGCGCTTGAAGCCGGAGAGATCGACGCGATGGGAGGGTTCTCTTATTCGGACGAGAGAGCAAGGGTTTTTGATTTTTCTCCTCCCCATACCATTATTAATCTCGCAATATTCGGCCGCAATGATTCTCTTCCCCTGAAATCTATAGAGGGCCTGCGAGGAAAAAAAATCATCGTAATGTCGGGCGGGCGGATGCAGGGCATGCTTAAAGAAAAGGGCCTCGGCGACAATCTCGTGTTCACAGGCACATATGCTGACGGTCTCAGGCTCCTCGCTTCCGGCGCATATGATTACATGTTCATGGGCTCGCTTCCCGGCATGTATCTTATAAAGGAGTACGGTCTTTCGAATATCGTTATTGTCAAAGAGGTCGACCATCAAAGGTACGGCTTTGCGGTCAGGAAAGGGAACAGGGAACTGCTGGCGCGCTTCAGCGAGGGGCTGGCCATAGTCAAGAAGACGGGCCAGTATGACGAGATCTACGATAAATGGCTGGGTGTTCTTGAACCAAGGGGCGTGCCGTGGACAAAGGTCATCCGGATAGGATCAATAGTGACCGCGCTTTTTCTCGGCATCCTTCTTGTCGCGTTCCTCTGGTCACGCACCCTGAAGAAACAGGTGGCGCAACGGACCGCTTCACTTGCGCTTGAGGTGAATGAGCGCCAGCGCGCAGAAGAGGAACTGCGCCGCAATCATGAGCAGCTTGTGCAGGCCAGCAAGATGGCCGCAATAGGCACACTCGTTTCGGGTGTAGCGCACGAGATAAACAATCCAAACGGGCTGATCCTCCTTAATACCTCGATGCTTGCGGAAATGCATGCGGACATCAGGGAAATGACCGAGCAACGCTACGAACGCGAGGGGGATTTCAGCATAGGGAAGTGGCGGTATTCCGAGGTTCGCGAAAACCTGACGCAGATGCTGAATGAGACCGCAGAGGCATCGAACCGTATCAGGCGCATAGTTGAAGACCTGAAGAATTTCAGTCGCAGCGGCAGCGCAGGGCTTAATGAAACGGTTGACCTGAATTCTGTTGCAAATGCAGCGGTACGCCTTATGGACAATACCATCAGGAAATTCACCGGTTCGTTTATTGTCCGTTACGCCGAAGACCTGCCGAGGATAAGGGGGAATTCACAGCGCATCGAGCAGGTGATAGTCAATCTCCTGCTGAATGCATGCCAGGCGCTTCCGGACAGGAATTGCAGCGTGACGCTGGCGACGAGGTTCGATCCCGAAAATCAGGCGGTAGAACTCGAGGTGACCGATGAAGGTATCGGCATTGCGCCGGACCAGCTTCAATATGTGACAGATCCCTTTTATACTACCAAACGGGAGCAGGGAGGGACTGGCCTGGGCCTGTCAGTCAGTGCTGCTATTGTAAAGGAACATGGCGGGGCCCTGGTTTTCCGTTCAGTTCCGGGCAGTGGCACCACGGCCCTGCTCAGACTGCCGGTTATCAGAAAAGGAGTTGCATTATGAAAAGAATCCTCTATCCCTCTTTTTCGGTGCTGCTGGTTGACGATGAGATGCCCTGGCTGCGTTCCATGAGCATGGCCCTGAGCGGGGAAGGCGGCATCACCAATATTATCCAGTGCCAGGACAGCAGGCAGGTGCTCGAGATCCTGGGCAGCCAGAATGTGGGCCTGGTGCTTCTTGACCTTACGATGCCGCATATTTCGGGCGAAGAGCTCCTTGCAAAGATATCAGAGCTGTACCCTTCCGTGCTCGTGATCATAATTACCGGGCTGAACCAGGTCGATGGAGCGGTACGCTGCATGAAGATAGGGGCCTTTGATTACTATGTAAAGACAACGGAAAAAGAACGGATTGTTACCGGGATATTACATGCCGTAAGGATAATTGAACTGCAGCGCGAAAGCCGCGAGGTGAGCAGAAGGCTGCTTTCCGACCGCATCGAGTCGCCCGAAATATTTGCTGATATCATAACCATCAGCAAAAAAATGTTCTCTATATTCCAGTATGTTGAGGCCATCGCTCCAAGCAGGCAGCCGGTGCTGATTACCGGGGAGAGCGGAGTTGGGAAAGAACTGATCGCGAAGGCCCTGCACCAGGTTAGCCATAATGACCAGGCCATGATTTCGGTGAACATGGCCGGACTGGATGACAGCATGTTCTCGGATACCATGTTCGGGCATGCCCGGGGCGCATTTACCGGCGCCGAAGACATGCGCCGGGGTATGGTCGAGCAGGCGGGTGAAGGGACCCTGTTTCTCGACGAGATTGGAGACCTGAGCATCTCTTCGCAGGTCAAACTGCTTAGGCTTTTGCAGGACGGTGAATACTATCCTGTAGGAAGCGACAATGTTAAACGCTCTAAAGCGCGCATAGTGGTTGCGACCAACCAGGACCTTCTGAAGAAACAGCAGCTTGGAGAGTTCCGGAAAGACCTGTACTACAGGCTCCAGACGCACAATATACATGTGCCTCCGCTGAGGGAGCGCAAAGAGGATATACCTTCGCTGCTTGGCTATTTTGTGGAACAGGCAGCGCAGGAATTCGGCAGGGAAAAGCCGGAGGTCCCGAAACAGGTCCCGGTGCTTCTGGCTCAATATGATTATCCCGGTAATGTGCGCGAACTCAGGTCCATGATCTTCGATGAGGTGAGCCGCCACCGGACGGCCCTGTCTACTGACGGATTTAAAAGCATTTTAAACAGCAGGCAGTCTGTTGAAGCCCTGTCCTTTAATGATTCGGACCGGAACGCCATTCTTAAAACAGTACTGGCCGCGCACCGCGTTCCGACGTATTCCGAGATGGAAGACCTTTTGACCGACGCTGCTTTGCGCAGGGCAGACGGCAACCAGACCCTTGCTGCCAGGATGCTCGGGATCTCACAGCCAGGCCTGAGCAAACGCCTCCGTACCCGCAGACAGGAACCGGATAATTAAGTGTTCTGAAGTGCGCGTATTCCATGACTGAAGTTATTGTCCATAACTCATGTCATGAACAAATATTCGAATAAATTCAATCAAAGACCAGCCTGACCAGAGGAGTTTCATTTCCCGGGTTATCAATAGGGTATGCGGTTTGACCCGATCATCGATATCCCTCAATATTTTCAACACGATAGCTGTATTATGTTTTCTGGCACCTATCTTGCCTGTTTATTGTGTTCTTACAGTAACCATCAAATTGGGGATTCGGACCTTGTCAGCTGTAAGAACATGACTTCGTGCTCCGCATTCTGGGGGAGATTAATAACGAAAGTAAAAAAGGAGGAAGCATGAGGAGACCATTCATCGCACGTCTTTTCTTTGCAGTTGTCATCGGCGCCGGTCTGCTTCTGCCGTCGGTTTCGATTGCAAAGGAGCAGGCACAGGAGTGGGAGATTATCAATCCTGCCGGCGTGGTCCAGATCAAGCAGGAGCAGCTCGCTCCGCGGATCACCACGCTTGAAAGAAAGACCATAGTGCTGCGCTGGAACGGCAAGCACAATGGCGACAACTTTCTGAACAGGATTGCTGAGCTTCTGAAAGAGAGGGTGCCGAGCGCAAAAGTCATTAAGCTGTATGAAGTCGACAAGTCTACCAATAAAATTAGCGGAAATTTGGCGGAATCGACGCGTATCGCGCAGGTGATAAAGGGCCTTGGCGCCGATATTGTTATCGCCGCGCAGACCGATTGAGGGTCCTGCACCTCATGGCTGGTGGTCGACCAGTCCCAGGTTGAAAAAGTCGGTATCCCGACAGTAACGGCATCATCAGATCAGTTTACAGGGTTAGCAAAAAACACCGTAAAGAGCCTCGGTCTTCCCGACATGGCCTTTGTAGATGTGGCCCATCCCATGGGTATGATCTCACTTCAGGAGATCCGCGCAAGGGCTGATGAGGCATTCCCCAAGATAGTGCAGATGGCGACCAATTGGAAGCCGTCGGCAACAGCAGTGCAAAAGATTACCCCCGCCTATCCGGCGGAACGGATAAAGTTCAAAGGCACCTATGAAGCACTCGACAAAATGTTTTATGACAAGGGCTGGTCAATCGGATTGCCGATAATACCGCCAACACCCGAGAAAGTGGCTGCCATGCTTAAGGGGACAAAGCGGAAGCCCGACGAGATCGTATGGGCGGTGCCGCCGAGGATGGGGCAGCTGACAGTCGAACTTGTAGCGGCTTACGGAGTAATGGCCCGATGCAAACCAGAGCATATGCCTTTACTGCTGGCAGTAGTCAAGGCCCTGAGCAATCCCGACTATGACTGGAGGGGCAACAGCACGACGACAGCTCCCACTAACCCAGTCATTATCATTAATGGACCGATACTTGACGAGCTGGGCATAGGATATTCGACTGGAGCACTAGGCGGAGAGATGCCCGTGAATATTTCGGTCGGATACTTTATCAATCTGGTCGGAGATATTATTGGCGGATCGGTTCCACCCGAAATCGACAAGAGCACGCACGGGAGCCGCGGCGACCTGGTGGCTGTTGTTATCGGGGAAAACGAAAAACTGAACCCGTGGAAACAGTCGTATGCAGTAGAGCAGGGATTCAAACCTACGGACAATGTTTTAACCGCATATTCTGCTTATATGGGAAACATCAATGTTGACCACACCAGCGTTAAAGGGGAAGAGCTGCTTAATACTATGGCAGCCGGTCTGGCAGGCGCTGCAAGCGGAGTCTCAGCCTGCATGACCCGGTTTGACCGAAGCTATGCCGTGGAAAATGCGGTAAGGTTCGCTTTTCTTTTTTTGGGGCCGGAGCATGCGGACACTATTTACAATGATTTCCGGACCAAGAAGTCTGCATCGGAATACCTCGTAAAAAAGACAGTGCTGCCATTATGGATGTACGCGCCGGCCCGGTGCAAGCCTCCAAAAGAGTTCGGTCCGTATGATGCAAACACCCCTATCCCCCGTTTTACAGGGCCTGAACAGATCCGCATTATCGTGACAGGAGGACCGGGAAAACAGTCGCAGATCTGGCCGACTTTTCCGTCCGTAACAAAGCCGGTATCGGTGCTGATAGAAAAATAGAGGATCTCAAGGTTATGGCCGGGCCCCGGCGTCTTTTTTGGGAATCCGGTCCCGGATAGTATTAGCAAAAAAAAATGAAAAGAGAGGAGAAGCAATGCAAAGACATGGTATCAAACTTTTTTTGACCGTGCTTATTGCCGCATGTTTCGTGATCGTTTCGGCATTCTCACTATGTCCGGACGCTAACGCCGCAGGGCAGGTCGAACTCAAGGTGCTTGAACCGCGCGCAGAGCTTTTGAGCGCTCCGGCAGCGCCGATCAACACCCGCCTTAAAACACTGGAGGGCAAAAAGATCGGCATACTGAACAATACCAAGCCGGGAGCGGATTCTTTTCAGCCCTATCTCATGCAGGTGCTGAAGGAAGCCTATCCCACGGTCGAGTTCAAGGTATGGAACATCTCGTACAATGATTATCCGAACAAGGCCAATGAACTGAAGGAACTGGCGGCATGGAGCGACGGGGTCATCGGACTCCTCGGTGATTGAGGGTCGTGCACAGCTAAAGCTACGCGTGACGTAGCTGCAATAGAAAAACTGGGCAAACCCGGCATATTCCTTGTTGCATCACCCTTCAAGGCGGATTCAAAAAGCGCTGCATTAGGCATCGGCTATCCTGATCTGCCGATCATAGCCCTTACAATCGCGACCACCGCAAGCAAACCAGCGGAGGAATTGCTGCCGGTTGCCAAACTTGCGCGCCAGGAAATAATAGACGGGCTGACAAAAGAGCCCGCAAAGAAAGTTGTTACCAAAGCTCAGCCTCTGAAGGCAAAATCCGCGGCAGTGCTGAAGTTCAGGGGCAAGACCGCTAATGAAGCGGCCGAAAAGATGGAAAAACATTTTCTTGCCAATAAGTGGAGCGACGGACTGCCGCTGGTGCCGCCGACTCCCGAGGCGGTCAATGCAATGCTCAAAGGCACCGACCTGCCGCGCGACTATGTTGTCGGCGTAGTTGATCCGAAACACGGGGTAGCTACCGTGGAGAAGATAGCCATCAATGCGGTAATGGCCGGGGCAAGGCCGGCGTATATGCCTGTAATAATAGCAGCGGTGCAGGCACTTACCGATCCGCGCTTTGACCTTTATGGTGTGCAGGTGACAACAGGGCAGAATGCCCCGCTTGTGATAGTGAGCGGTCCGATTATCGACGAGCTGAATATAAACTACAGCTTCAGCACTATCGGGCCGGGATGGCGTGCAAACAGCACGATAGGCAGGGCCACAAGGCTGGTTCTTATCAACATTGGGCAGGCATGGCCGGGCATCAATGACATGAAGGATTTGGGCAATCCGGCCAAATTCGGCATCGTGATGGCCGAAAATGAGAGGAAGACACCTCAGGGCTGGGCTACCTTACGCGAACGCGAAGGGTTCAGCAGGCAGGCTAGCACCGTAAGCGTTTACGCTTCACAGAGCTACAGGCAGATACATGACAGCCAGAAGTATCTTGCTTCCTCAAAGAAGCCTGAACGCATCGTGGACCCCATGATCGCAAGGCTGATGAGCAACGCGCTGAATTCAACAGCCGAACAGTGGGGCGAGGAAATAGTGATTGCTTTCAGCCCGGTAATGGCCGACAACCTCAAGAAGTTCGGCTATGATGTCGAAAAGATCCAGAAGGAGCTGTACGAAAAGGGAAGGATACCGCGCGGCCTTTTCGGCCCGCGGCCTCTCGGCACCTACGCGTTCACCAGCGGCATCCCGAAATGGATCGATGACCTTCCTGATGATGCGCTTGTCCCGGTCGTACCGAAGCCCGAGGACATAAAGATCATCGTGGCGGGTGGCCCGGGGTCCGGGGTCAGTTTCATGATCGACAGCTGGGGCTTCGGCAATTCTCATTTTGTAACTAAAGAGATCAAGGTGCCGAAAAACTGGAACTCTCTGCTCAAGGACCTGGGCGGCTGGGAGACTCCTATTGATGTGAAGTAAGAGTCAGTTTATTTTCGGGGCAACGGGGAGAATTTTGCGGACCGTAATGCAGGCGCACCCTGTTGTCCCGCTTTTTATTACTTGCCATAAAAACCTGAGAAGATGAAAGGAGATCCTCGCCATGATGAGCAGAAGAGAATTTTTGAAGGCAGGCACAATAGCCGCGGGAGTTGTGACGCTCGGCCAGGCAGTCACTGCCGGGCCCGCCGCCGCAAAAGAGAAATTCAGCGGGCCTGCTCCGGAGTACGAAATTTACGCATTGAAATACGCAGGCCCTTTCCGGAGCAAGCTCGCCTTTGTCCTCTGGAAGCATGGATGGAATGAAGAAATAGACAGGTATTATTACATCTGGGCCATCAAGGGTAAAAACGAAACGATAATTGTTGATGCGGGGCAGGGACCGACCTATGCCGGGAACAAGAAGAGCCCGAATTATGTTAATCCGGTAGAGATGGTTTCACGCCTCGGAATAGCCCCGGACAGCGTAAAAAAAATAATCATCACGCATATACACCAGGACCATGCCGGCGGTATGGAGGTCTTTCCAAAGGCCTTTCCCAATGCAACCTTTTATCTCCAGAAACAGGAGTTCGATTTCTGGATCAAAAGCCCTATAGCAAAAAAGAGGGCCTTTGACGAATCATCCGATCCCCTTGCAAACAAGATCCTAGCTGACATGGAAGGCACAAGGAGACTCAAGCTGATCTCGGGCGACCAGAAGATAATGCCCGGCATAGAACTGCTGCTGACCCCCGGGCATACGCCCGCCCTGCAGTCGGTCGCGGTGAATACACAAAAAGGCACGGCGGTTGTCGCCTCTGATTGCGCGCATATAGCGAGGAGCTTCAAGGAAGAGATCCCGAGCGCGCTTATATGCGATCTGCCCGGCTGGATGAGGTCGTTCGACAAGCTGAAGGCAAAGGCGTCATCCATAGACCTCCTGTTCCCGGGACATGACGCGGCCCTTTTGCGCGATTATCCCAAGGTGGCTGAAGACATAACCCGCCTCGTCTGATTTTGAGGAGGTTTCTTTTTCCGCATACAGACAAGCGATGTGCACTGTATGCGGGCTGACGAGAAAAAGGCTGAATGGTGATTAACCATCCAGCCTTTTTTATGGCGAAGATAAGTATTTATTGCACCGGACTGATCAGGTCCCTTTTGTATAGGGTTTTTTTCAAAACACTTTTCAAGCCTCGCCTCAATATTGTTATTATATCATCAGCCTGAATGAATGCTTTAACCGGGATGAAACTGACGAATCCTGACGCAGAGTTTGAGCTTCACCTGTTTCTATGGCTGATAAATATAGGAGGATTAGTATGATCATTTATCTTTTATGGATGCGCAAGATCACTTTGCTGGTTGCCTTCATATGCACGCTTTTGTTCGCCGCTTATGCCGCTGCGCAGACAGTTCCGAAGATAAAGGATATCGGGCTGGAGCAGCCCAAAACGATACTTTATGTGGGAAACAGTTTCTTCTATTACAACAACAGCATGCATCGGTATGTCACGGGGCTGACAAATGCCGCTGACCCGGTCAACCGGCAGCAGTATCGCAGCACATCCATCACGATGAGCGGGAGCGGCCTGAACTGGCACGATGTGGAGTCTTATTTTAAACCGGGCGGGGTGGCTTCATATTCCTTTGTAGGAGACAATGAAATAGTCTTTAACAAGTTTGAAAAGCCGTTCGATGTGGTCATCATGAATGACTGCAGTCAGTGTCCGGTGCATCCGCAGCTGAAGGCCGTTTTCCACGAATATGCCCGAAAACACAGCCGCACAGTTGTAAGGCATGGGGCCAAACCTGCCTTGTTCATGACCTGGGCATATGCCGACAAGCCTGAAATGACGGCCTTACTGGCGGAACAATACACCATAGCCGGAAACGATAACAACGCACTCGTGATTCCGGCCGGCCTGGCTTTCGCCAAAGCGCTCGGCAAAAATCCTCGCATCATTCTTTATGACGTTGACAAGCGCCACCCAAGCCTTCTGGGCACATATCTTTCCGCCTGCACGATATATGCGTCGCTCTATAAAAAATCGCCTGTCGGCAATCCCTATACCGGGGGGATTGATGCCAAGACCGCGCGCTTTCTCCAGGAGACAGCATGGGAGACCGTGACCGAATATTTCGGAAAATAGAAGCAGTAACCCTTTTTGTATTCCGTTTTCCGGGCCAAATTCTGATTTAGGGAGATTGTATTATGCCTGCAGAGATAAAGCGTTCCGTATGCCCCTTTGACTGTCCCGACACCTGCAGTATGCTGGTGCATGTTGAGAACGGCATGGTCATTAGAGTTGAGGGAGATCCCGGTCATCCATTTACCCGCGGCACGCTTTGCCCCAAGATGAACCATTACGAAAGGACTGTCCATTCGCCCTCAAGGCTGACCACTCCTCTGATCAGGACAGGCCCAAAAGGCAGTGGCGAATTCAGGGCCGCTTCATGGGAAGAAGCAGCTGGTGTCATTTCGGACAGGTGGCGGAAAATAATCGCTGAACATGGGGCAGAATCCATAGTCCCATGCTCATATGCCGGCACAATGGGGCTTGTGCAGAGAAACTGCGGCCATGCTTTTTTTTACAGACTCGGGGCATCGCGCCTGGAACGCACCATCTGCTCGCCTGCAAAGGAAAGCGCCTGGAAGATAGTCATGGGTAACACGCCGGTCATTCATCCCGGTGAGGTCAAAGAGAGCGACCTTGTTATCCTGTGGGGTATCAATGCGGCTGCAACCAATATTCATATACTCCATGATTTGCGTGAAGCCAGGAATAGGGGTGCGAAGGTCTGGCTTATCGAGACTTATAAAAATGGCACTGCTGCCGTTGCAGACAAGGTATTCATAACAAGGCCGGGAAGCGACGGCGCACTTGCCCTCGGCATGATGCATGTGATAGTACGTGAAGGATTGGTGGACAGCACCTTCGTTGATAAATATGTGCTCGGCTATCCCGAACTCTGCGAAAAGATATTGCCTGACTACACGCCTGAAGCGGCAAGCAGGATAACCGGTTTGCCAGCAGTTGTAATTGAAGAGATGGCCCTTGCTTACGCAAAGGCACGCGCCCCGTTTATACGCCTGGGCAGCGGGCTGACCCGGTATGCGAACGGCGCAATGACGGCCCGCGCCATTTCGTGCCTGCCTGCCCTGACTGGTGCATGGCAAAGACCTGGCGGAGGCTTGCAGTCTAATCTCTCTACGGGCTCAGCGCTGGACAACTCGCTGATCACCCGCGAAGACTTTATATCAAAACCGACACGGACCATCAATATAAACAGGCTTGGTAATGCGCTTACAGAAATGAAGGACCCGAAAGTCATGGGCTTCTATGTTTATCACTCTAACCCTCTGAGTGTCCTGCCTGATCAGAATATGGTGCTGAAAGGCCTTGAGAGGGATGATCTTTTCACGGTAGTTCATGAGCGTTTTATGACCGATACCGCTTTATATGCAGATGTTGTATTGCCTGCCACCTCATCCCTGGAACACGGCGACATCTATCGGTCATACGGTCATTACTGGGTGCAGAGGGTATCCCCCTCAATCGCGCCTGTGGGTGAAGCCAAATCGAACTGGGACACCTTCAGCCGGCTGGCGGCTGCAATGGGTTTTGAAGATCCTTATTTCAGGCAGACTGCTGAAGAGCTGGTAGAACAGCTGCTGGCGAAATCATCTCCATGGCTCGACAAGACCGACCTGTCAGCGCTTAAGGCGGGCCTGCCTGTAGAGCTGACTCTGCCGGCTGATTACAAGCTCACGTTCAAGACACCTTCGGGCAAGATCGAGATTATGAATTCAGCTGATGCGGAGTCCCTGCCGAGATATCTGGAACCTTACGGGGACGATGCGGCATACTGGTTTATGTCGGCCCCGACGCCCGTTATGCTCAACTCCTCTTTCAATGAACGGGATGACCTGCTGGCAAACAGGAAGATGACCCTTTTGATGAATCGCGCAGATGCAGCGGCAAGCGGTATAGAAGACGGTCAAAAGGTGATCGCCTTCAATGAGCGGGGAGAGGCCGCGTTTTTTCTCTCGATAACAGACAGTGTGCCTGCCGGGGTTGTGGTCGCGGAAGGTGTGTGGTGGCGCCAGAAGACCCCCGGAAACAGCGGGGTGAATGCCCTCACTTCGCAGAGGCTTACGGACCGCGGGGCAGGCAGCACGTTCTACGATACGAAGGTCAATGTAAGGCCGGAATAGGGCCGCTTAATAACAGGCCAGCGGGTCGTCCCTTGTGAAAAAAAATGACGCACTAATTTTGCCGGGATGCTCTCAGTATGCCCTTGAATCAAAGACGCGCTTTGTCTTCTTCTCCGATCTCGGCAGGCTTCCATGGGGCGCAATATCAACTGAACAGGAGACCATCAGCCTGCTCTTCAGCTTCTTGGCAATTGACTCCGCCAGGGCCTTGTCTCCGCTTTCGTGCATGTTGGCAGTTCTCTCTACACGCAGAGTCATATAGTCTTTCCCGTCGCCGCGGCGTTCAATATATAACTGATATTCACTGCCGGCCCCGCTGACGGCTGATAATATCTCGTCTATCTGCCCCGGATAAACATTTACTCCCCTCAGGATGCACATGTCATCCGACCTTCCGAGTATCCTGTCATGGCGCGGCAGACCGCATCCGCACGCGCATTCGTCCGCAAGGAGTCTTGTCAGGTCGCGCGAACGGTAGCGGATAAGCGGAGAGCCTTCCTTGCCGAGTGTTGTATAGACCATCTCGCCGATTTCGCCCGGCGCAACGGGTTTAAGTGTCTCCGGGTTCAGTATCTCCAGGATGTAGAAGTCGGCCCAGTAATGTATTCCGCTGCCGTATCTGCAGTTCAGGCCCGTGCCCGGACCATAAAGTTCGGTCAGCCCCGGAATATCATATACCTCGTCTATGCCCAGCAGCTCCTTGATCGTCCTGATCATGCCGTCGCTCGCCCTCTCCGCGCCGAGTATGACTTTTTTCAGCTTTATCTTGTCCCTGATCTTGCGTCGGTGCACCTCTTCAGCAAGCAGCAGTGCCATGGATGCGGTGGAGCAGACGACTGTGGACTGCATATCAATTAAAAAGTCGCACTGCATCTCCATATTGCCGGGACCCACAGGGATCGCGAGCGCGCCGAACTTTTCACAGCCGTTCTGGAACCCGACACCTGCCGTCCAGAGGCCGTATCCAACGCATATCTGCACCCGGTCCTCCAGAGTTATTCCAGCCATCTCATAACACCTGCCGAACATATAAGCCCAGTCGTCAATGTCCTTTTGCGTGTAGCAGAGTATCTTCCTTTTTCCTGTTGTGCCCGAGGATGAATGTATCCGCACAATCTCGCTGAAATCCGCTGTCCTTAGCGGAAAAGGATAATCGTTTCTCAGGTCATCCGCATCTATAAAAGGCAGTCTTTCTATGTCATCAAGGCTCTGTATGTCCTCCGGATAGACCCCGGCTGCTTCCATTTTATTACGGTAAAATGTGCAGTTGGAATAGACCCGCTCGACCGTCCATTGCAGGCCTTTCAACTGATAATCCCTCAGGGCCTCAGGACCTGATACTTTTGGGGGAAATCTCTTTAATGGACTATTCATCTTGTTTTCCTTTCTCCGTAACGGACTCCGAAATCAAATGCCGCAAGGGCGGAGGCGAGCAGATTATTTTTTCCGGACAGTTTCCTGCTCAGTATTGCCCTGATATCGTCAGCTCCGCAGAAAAAAGGCCGGGCATTATTCTTTAGCACTGAGACGGCGAATCCTGCAAGGATAAGGTTTGCGGAGCGCTTCTGATGAATTTCGCGCGCGGCCGCATCAGCGTCCATCCAGAAAGATTCGATGGTGCCCGGAGATGACGGGGAATTTACTATCAGGTCACCGCCAGGCCGCAGGTAATGTCCCTGCTGAATCAGGTTGTCCCGGTGAAGCAGTATCAGGATATCTGCCATGCCCGGTCTGACGAGCGGACTAGAGAAGTCTCCTGCCTTGAGGTGCGAGACAACAACACCGCCTCTCTGGGCCATACCGTGAGTCTCTGAGGTCAGAGTTCTGTAGCCCCTGTAGATTGCCGCCTCGGCAAGCAGGCGTGTTATAAACAGTATGCCCTGTCCGCCGAGACCGCTCAGGACTATCTGCTGTTTTTCCGGTACAGACATCATTCCCCCACCTTCTTTATGGCACCCTGTGGACATACGTGCGCGCATATTGCGCAGCCGGAGCATGCCTCCGCATTTATTACAGCCTTTCCGGAGGGCGCATCATGCTCTATGGCCGGACATTCAAACTGCTTTATGCAATAGCCGCATCCATTGCACAGATCGGATACATACATGTCTATGCGTTCGTGCAGGGCTCCATTGCTCTTCTTGTCAACAAGGCAGGGGTACCGCGCGATTACGACTGCCACGCCCATGTCCTTTGTATGACTGTGGGCCTCTTTCAGAAGATCGATAAACCCGGGCAGATCGTACGGATCACCTACGCGGCAGAATTCCACCTTGCAGCCCTTAACTATATCCTCTATGGATAATTCAGGAACGGCATTTCCGCATGCATCCAGGCCGCTCGCAGGCGTGGGCTGGTTCCCCGTCATTGCGGTGGTAGAATTATCCAGGACCACCAGGATGAAGCGGGAATCCTGGACTACTGCGTCCATGAGCGCCGCAGCGCCGGAATGGAAAAAGGTAGAATCGCCTATTGTGGCAACAATGTCCTTTTGCGTGCCCCCCAGTTTAAAGGCCTGATAAAAGCCTGAGGCCTGGCTGATCGACGCCCCCATGCAGAGCACGGTGTCGATTGCGCCAAGATTCAGTCCGAGGGTATAACATCCGATGTCGCTGGTATAAATGGCGTCCGGGAAGGTTTTTTTAATAGCAAAAAAACTTGCCCGGTGAGAACAGCCCGCACAGAGGCAGGGCCTTTTCCCTCCCGTGGCAGGAACCTGCGGCCGCGGTTTTGAGGATAATCCGCAGAAGCGTTTCATCGCATCTTCAATGATCTCCGGCAGCAGCTCTCCGGCCTGCGGTATGTGGCCGTTCATGCGGCCCTTGACCATATGCCCGGCAGCCAGCTGCATCTCGATGACCGGAGCGCTTTCTTCGATAACAAGTATGTCGGTGTATTCGGCCAGCAAGTTTTCCATAAAGTCCGTATGAAGAGGGAAGGGCTGGATGACCTGCCAGACAGCCGCATTTTCAATGATCCCGGAATCCGCGGCAATCTCAACGGCATGAGCAAATGCAACTCCTGACGCGACAATCGCCCTTGATGTCTTGATCCCCGGATTCAGAAGTCGTGGTCTGGTGGGCGCATGAGCAGCTATTGCTGACAACTTTTCATTCAGGCTTTTGTGCAGGGCGTAACGGAATTTCGGCGTTGCCGCCCACCTGGCAGGATCTCTCTTCAGCACAGCAGAGCGGAGCGGGGCTTTTATCTCCCTGAGTTCGATATCCTGACCGCCATGACAGATCCTCGTGGTCGGCCTGAGCATGACGGGCACCTCATACGCCTCCGAAAGCTCATATGCCAGCGCGATGAAATCCCTCGCCTGTTCGGCGTTGCAGGGATCGAGTACAGGGACTTTCGCGAACATTGCCATCATGCGGCTGTCCTGTTCGGTCTGTGAAGAGTGCGGACCCGGATCGTCCGCGCTGATTACGATAAAACCGCCTTTTACACCCATGTATGCGGCGCTCATAAACGGGTCTGATGCTACATTAAGTCCCACCTGCTTCATACTGACCGCAGTGCGAAGGCCGGCGATACTGCCGGCATATGCGGTCTCGAATGCTATCTTCTCGTTCAATGCCCACCGTACATGCATGCACAGATTCAGTTCGTTTCGCCATTTGGCAACAGCGGGGAGGATCTCCGATGCAGGTGTTCCGGGGTATGAAAGCGCCATGGCGCAGCCATTTTCTACCAGGCCCCTGGCTATTGCCTCATTGCCTATCAAAAGCAAGCGTGTATTCATAAAAAAGTCTTTTTTCGCTCCAAGGTTTGATATGAAGAATGAATAGCTTAAGCCGGTCGGAAATATTATGTCAACTGATGACATAACTTCATCTGTGCATGGTACCAGGAATATGTAAGCACAGGCGGCCTTTTTCCACGGCGAAGCAGATTCTCCATAACGGTTTTGAAGTTAACGGCTCAGCTAATACGGCCGGTTTTGGCCTGAGGCTTAACTGTAAGGGCCAATATAATTGCTCCGAAAAGCGCCGCGGCCGAAATGAGGTAGGCGTAGACATAACTGCCGGTCATGTCAGCGGAAACCCCGGCTATCACGGGGCCGAGAAGTCCGGCCAATCCCCAGGCGGTGAATACCAGGCCGTAGTTGCCCCCGAGGTTTTTCAGGCCGTAATTATCGGCAGTTGCGAGCGGAAATAACGCAAAAGCGGCACCGTAGGAAATAGCGGTAACCACAGTGCCGAGGGCGAGCAGGCCGGGTGTATTATAGCCTCCGAATAGCAGCAGATTGGCGGTCTGCAAAATAAATACTGCCATCAATATCTTTACCCTGCCGAATTTGTCGGAAAGAAAACCGGCTATCATCCTGCCGCCGGTGTTGAATATCGCAAACAGACTGATAAGATAAAATCCGTTTTCCCAATTTGCCTGGGTCTGGGCTATTGTCGCGATATGTCCGATTATCATAAGGCCTGCCGAAGCGGTCACAAAGTACATGAACCATATCTTGTAAAACAGCCGCGTTTTTATCATGCCGCGCCAGTCGACATCTTTAATTGCGTTTTTGGACTCATGCGGCTGGGCCGGCTGACCGGCGGCCGTTTTTGTTTTAGGGTCTGACGGCGGGTTGCTCAAAAACTGGGCCATGGGAGCCATAATCAAAAATACACTGATGCCCAGGATCAGGAATGTATTGTGTATGCCGTAATTGTTCAGCAGCGCATTTACGATGGGAGCAAAGTAAGCTGATGCCAATGCCGAGCCGCTGACAACAATTCCCATTATAAGCCCCCTTTTTTCAGGAGGGAACCACTTGATGCAGACCGGGATCGTCGATGAAAAACAGAGGGCATACCCGATTCCTGTGATGCCGTAGGTGATTGCCATGAAGGGAAGCGTACTGGTAAAACTGCATAAAATCAGTCCTGCGCCGGCGAAGATGCTGCCGAGAGTGACGACGATGCGCGGCCCCAATTTGTCCTGCAGTCTTCCCGCAAACACCATGACCAGGGCGAATATTGTCGAATACACGGTATAGGGCAGGGCGGCATCCACATTAGACCACAGCCATTCAGCGACCAGGACCTTTTTAAAGACGCTCCAGGAATAATTCATGCCAAAGGTCAGATTGATCCCGGTTGCTGCCGCTAAAATTATCCAGGCGCGAGGTTTGATTTTATGGTAATTATGTGTCAATTCGCTTTCCATTTTTCTGTTAAATAACAGAATATTACAGAGAATTATTTGGCTCTATTCTGACCGTATCACTCGAAGTCGCTTAAGCAATGAAGCGGATTTATTGGTAGAAGGCCTTATTTATTATACAGCAGTCGAAGTAGATATGGCCAACAAGACAGGGGTAGCCTGCTTGTCCTTTTGGATTCGTGATGTTATGATTAACGACCTGAATTTGATTTGAGATGACCGTTCTGTTTCTGAAGAATGGAGTGGTCAAACGGGTTGCAGATAACGAAAAGGAGGCTGTAATGAAATTCGGATTAATTGTTGGAGAAGGTATAGGCCCCGAGCTTGTTCAGGCCACGAAGCATGTCCTGGAAGCCACTGCTTTGCCCATAGAGTGGACGGATATTCCTGTTGGTGAAAGCGCGCTGAAGAAATATGGGCATCCATTGCCGCAGGAGTCTGTCAGCGCACTAAAGGAGGTAAAGGTAAGCCTGAAGGGCCCGCTGGCGGTAGAACGCGGCAAGGGAAGGGTCATCTGCATTCATGACGATGGCTCCGAACATATCTATCCTTCCATCAATAATGCAATCCGGCGTGAGCTGAAGCTTTTCGTTGCGGCGCGCCCCATAAGGGGATTTTCGGGCATCTCGGGCAATCACGCAGACATGAATGTTGTGATCATGCGGGAGCTGACCGAGGACATATATATAGGATGGGAGCATCAGATCGGCGACGTAGCGGCACAAGCCATCAAATTGACAACGCGCGAGGCCGTAGAGCGGGTTACTAAATACAGTTTTGAGTATGCCCGCAGGAACAATCGCAAAAAGGTGACCTGCGTGCATAAAGCCAATGCGCTGAGCATGACCGACGGACTGTTTCTTAAATGCTTTCTTGAAATAGCCCGGAACTATCCTGACATTGAATCTGACGACTGTTTTGTGGATGCGGCGGCCTTCAGTCTGGTCAGGCATCACACCAAGTTTGATGTTGTAGTCACATCCAATCAGTATGGCGATATTCTTTCTGACTTGGCTGGCGGCCTTGCAGGGAGTCTGGGCCTTGCGCCCGGCGCTAATATCGGCGTGGATGCGTCGGTCTTTGAAGCTACCCACGGATCGGCTCCGGATATCGCGGGCAAGGGAATAGCCAATCCTGTTTCTCTCATCCTCTCCGGCGCGTCCATGCTGAGGCATGTTGGCTTTAATAAGGAGGCCTTCAGCATCGAAGAGAGCATCCATGCCGTATTGTCCGAGGGCAGAGTGCTGACTGCCGACCTTGGGGGCACTGCTTCGACAATGCAGATGGCAGACGCCATTGCTAAAAGAGTAGCCGGATAACCGGTCATATTTACTGCGGCAGCTGCCGGTATTCGAGAGATAGAAAAACGGATTGAAGTTTGTACAGCAGACATTTTTTTGCAAGACGCATTCAATAAGGGGGGGCTATGAGTATTGTTTTGTTAGTGTTGGGCGGCATTATTGTAGCGGCGACCATCTATTTGATGGTAAAGCAGTATGAAGTAAAAATGGTGCTGTTTTGTTCCGGCCTGCTCATGACGATTCTGGCCGGCGATCCGATGGCCGCATTCAAGGGTTTTTCTCATGCAATGACCGAATCGCGAATATTTGAGGCGATCATTTCGGTCATGGGATTTGCCCTGGTCTTGAAACTGACCGAGTGCGACAAGCACCTGATTCACCTGCTTGTAAAAGCCCTGAAGAAGGCAGGCCCATTATTGATCCCTGCAGCGACCTTGGTCACCTTTTTCATCAATACCTCAATCACCAGCGCGGCCGGATGTTCCGCCGCGGTCGGGGCCATCCTTATCCCGTTTTTGATGGCTGCGGGTGTGCATCCGGCAATAGCCGCGGCAGCCGTGTTCGCGGGGACCTATGGCGCTAATTTTAACCCGGGCTATCCCCAGGTCCTTATCGTTGCGGATGTGGCAAAGGTGAGCCCGATGGATGTAGTGTCCAACCATTTTTATCCGCTGCTTTTCTCCGGCATCATCGGAGCGTTTAGCCTGCTGCTCGTGGCCTGGATGAGAAAAGAGCACAAGGGATACGTTTCAGAAGTAAGCGTCGTGCCTGAGGAATTTAAAGTCAGCTATCTCAAGGCGATAGTGCCCATTATCCCGCTTATCATTCTCATCCTCGGGGCTAAGGGGTATGTGCCCGCGTTAAAACAGGTGGCCATTTCACATGCCATGATCATAGGCGTTTTTGCCGCCTTTATCGTGACCCGCGTGAATCCCGGGAAAATCTCCAAGGAATTCTGGCACGGGGCCGGTGATGCGTTCGGTCATGTATTCGGACTCATTACGTCGGCGCTGGTCTTTGTGGAAGGAATGAAGACCATCGGACTCATCAAGTCGATGATAGGAGCGATGACAGATTATCCTGAGATAGCGAAGATCAGCGCAACAGTCGGGCCTTTTCTTCTCGGGTTGATGAGCGGATCGGGCGATGCCGCTGCAGTTGCTTTCAATAAGGCCGTCACAATACACGCAGACCAGTTTGGAATGCTGCCTGCTGATATGGGCAGCCTCGCAGTCATTGCCGGAGCCCTGGGGCGTTCCATGTCACCTATCGCGGGCGGTGCTATCATATGCTGCGCGCTTGCGGGTGTCAACCCTATGGAATTGCTGAAGCGTAACGCGCTGGGGTCGATCATTGCAGTTATTGTGACAATGCTGATGCTTGTATATATGTGATGCCGGGTTATTGTCTCTTATATGTCTGCCCCGTTCGTTGACAGTTAAAAACATATATGGTACCTTCAAGGGTATAGGGAGCGGAAGTTAATATGCACTTGTAGACGGCCGGATGATGAAGGCAGGAGACATGGGGGCTTTATGCGCTATTGGCTCAGAGGAACGGACGTCAGGGGTAATGCATTAGATGCCATATTGAGGGCAACACTGCTTTTGACCCTTGCGTTGGTGATGCTGCTCGCAATTGCCGCTGCAGCTTGCAGTGATGTAGTCATAAATGACATAAATAAAACCCTTTCCAGGTCTGAAAAAGCGACCTTGATGAATCTGGTCGACAAACAGATCCGGTTTCACCGCACTCATTATATGTTCAGGGAACCAGTTGTCCTGAATATCCGCCTCTTTACTACTAACAAGGAATTTCTGGCTTATCGGGACAAAAATCCGGGTTCAAAATCAAACACCGGCTGGTATTCTTCCAAAAAACAAGAGATAGTCGTCAACAAAACAAAAAAAGAGTATTTCCAGGTACTTTTGCATGAGTCGCAGCATGCCATATTCCGGGTAACAGGGACCAAGGCTCCAAAATGGCTAAATGAGGGATTGTCCGAATTCTTTGCGCAGTCTTATGAAGAGAGCGGCACTGTCTTTGTAAAGGCGGACGCGGGCCAGGCAAAAAGAGTGAAGAAACTGCTCGAACGGAATAAATTGACGCCAATCCGCACATTGGTCAATCTTTCGGACAAAGGCTGGGACAGCCAGTTCAAGGCCAATAATTTTAAATATTACGCAGAATGCTGGAGTCTTATATATTTCCTGATGGTGGACAAGCAGTCAAGGCAGAGGCATGACCTGGTAAACATCCTGCGTGATCTCAATAAAGGGTCAAAACATTCAACCTTCGACGCGATAAATCGCAGGTACCCCGGAGGCATTGCCGCCCTTGAACGCGACTGGCATGCGTTTATAGGAAGCTCGAACTTCAACATGAAGGTCAGGTATCAGACATATTAGAATATCTCGGAAGTAGTTATGCCTGGCGGCAAGTGCGAGGAAAGATAAAGCAAGTGCTGGCCGTGCCTTTGTGTTTTTGAGTAAAATGCTGTAAGGTGATATCTGATATGCTCTTGCAAGGCCTGCCCATAGGTTCAGTCATCATGGAAAAAACATTGCATGGAGGGATAGTGATATGAATAAACAGGAAGAAGAGTCAAAGAGAGGATTTACCAGGAGAGACTTCCTGCGCGTATCAGCCGGGACAGCGGGAGCAGTTGCTCTTGGCTCTCTGCAGGCATTGGCAAGCGATGAAAAAACAGGAGGGTCTATTTTGAATTCAAATGGATTTCGCGGCGTATTTCCTTATCTGGTGTCACCGATTGACGAGCGCGGCAGTGTCAAGGATGCTGTGCTGACACGCCTCTCGAACGACCTGATCAGCTCAGGAGTACATGGTCTGACGGCGCTCGGATCAACGGGTGAGTTTGCCTACCTGAACCGGGAACAGCGTCATCGTGTCGTGGAGGTCGTGGTGCAGGCAGCGCGCCGCAGAGTGCCGGTAGTGGCCGGGGTTGCGGCGACCACAATTACCGACGCAGTCGAACAGGTCAGGGCCTATGAGGCGCTTGGCGTTGACGGCATCCTTGCGATTCTCGAAGCCTACTTCCCGCTGAATGAGGATGGTGTGGTTTCCTATTTTACAGCGATAGCAAACGCAACTAAATTGCCGGTCGCGCTGTATACGAATCCGTCATTTCAGCGCAGCGACCTTACGCTGCCTGCTATTGAACGCCTCAGCAAGGTAGACAACATCCGTTACATAAAGGACGCATCATCAGATACCGGCCGTCTGCTCAGCATCATTAATGCTGTGGGCAGCCGTATAAGTGTATTCAGCGCCTCAGCCCACATCCCCGCCTGCGTAATGCTGCTTGGAGGGGTCGGCTGGATGGCAGGGCCTGCATGCGTGGTGCCAAGACAAAGCGTCCTTTTGTACGACTTGTGCCGCGCGGGCAAATGGGATGAGGCAATGGTCCTGCAGCGCAGCCTTTGGCGGATTAACAGGGTCTTTGCCAAATACAACCTGGCAGCCTGCATAAAGGGCGGCTTGGAGCTTCAGGGTTATGAGGTTGGCGCTCCATTGCGGCCGCAGACACCGCTTTCCGAGGCGGGCCGCGCGGAGGTCAAAGCGATTCTTACCGACCTCGGCGCTCTGTAAATACTGCATATATTGAGCCGTATGTCTCCGTTCAGGTTTCTTTGCATAACAGGTTTCTTCGCTATTTTAAGTTCGACGATCTCGAAGAGTCCGGTGCTGCCGCTCTTTGCTGCCCATCTAGGGGCTGACCCGGCAGAGATTGGCATGGTTGCCGGGATATCCGCCTTTTCAGGCGTTATCTTCAGCATACCAGCGGGCCTGCTGGCTGACCGGTACGGTCGCAGGCGGATTCTGATATTCTCCTCAGTATTGTTTGCGACTATCCCGTTTCTGTATCTGATAATAGACAATATCTGGCAGCTCGCGTTGGTGCGTTTTCTGCATGGCTTTGCGACCCCGGCATTCCTGCCGGTAGGCATGGCCTATGTATCGGATCTCTATCGGGCAGAACGCGGAGAGAAGATGGGCTGGTTTTCGACCGCAACCCTGCTCGGCAGATTCTGCGCCCCGGTTGCAGGAGGCGCTATCTTAAGTGCCGTAACTCTTTTTGGCGATATGCGCTTTGGAGCAGTTTATGTTTTTTGCGGCGCAATGGGCCTGATTGCACTGTTCATGACTCTCCGCATGCCGGCTGTTGAAGAACACCACACGGAACGCAGGACCTGGAAAGGAATCCGCCTGGGATTTCTGGCCGTAATTTCATCCCGCGTAATCATTGTAACGAGTATGGTAGAGGCGGCAATCCTTTTTGCGTACGGGACCTTCGAAACCTTTGTGCCGCTTTTCGCACAGAAGGCAGGCATCAGCACAACAGCTATTGGAATAATGATCTCGGCGCAGGTTCTAACTCTGGCGCTGACAAAGCCGGTCATGGGCCGCTTTTCTGACAGGCACGGACGCAAGGCGCAGATATTTTATGGTGGGGCGATGTGCGCGCTCTGCATGTGTGCATTCGGGCTGTCATCCTCGTTCGAAGCGCTCTTTGCAGCAAGCATTCTGCTCGGCCTCTGTCTCTCCATTGTGACCTCTGCGACATCAGCCCTTATTGCGGATGCAAGCCGCTGCGAGGACCGGGGTGCTGCAATGGGAGTGCTCGGATCAATAATGGATATCGGCCACTCAACCGGTCCGCTGGCAGCAGGCATCGTCGCTGGCTATTTCGGGTTCAGCTATGCTTTTATGGCGGCAGGAGGACTTGTCGCGGCAATTGCCCTCTGTTTCCTCTTTTTCATGGGGAAACGGGCATTGTCCTTTGGGAGAGCTGATATTGATGAAGACGGCGTCTGCAGTAAATAAATGATAAGATAATGACATGGCTATAAATCCCGAATATTAAATATTTGGGATGAGAAGAGTGGATGCTTCAGTAAGGGATGGACTTGCTGTGACAACGGAAGATGACAAGAAAATGGATTTGTCCCCGGGCTCTATATGCCGCGCAAACGCCGTTATTCCCTGGCGGCCTTTGTGGCGTTTTTTTACGGCTGTGATTATTACAGGTTTTATTTTGAACGAAATATGGGAAATGGCACAGATGTCAGCCTATGTAGAAACGGCCGGACATTCCTGGGCGAGTACTCTTGGTATGTGCACGATGGCGGCGCTGGGTGATGTAGGAATCATCCTGGGCATTTATGTGGCGGGAGCGCTGGTAGCGGCAGACCCGGGCTGGGGTTTGAGGGGACGATGGAAAATATACATCCTTACAGCCGTTCTTGGACTGGCTTATGCCGCGCTTGTCGAACAAGCGGCGCTGGCTACCGGACGCTGGTCTTATACGGGAAGCATGCCTGTGGTGCCAGTGCTTGGTGCAGGCCTGTGGCCGCTGCTCCAAATGACGCTGCTGCCTCCGATCACGTTCCTCTTTGCAAGGTGGATGACTGGTCGCAAATTGCGACCAGTCCACAAAAGCACCGAACACATATAGGGGTATAGCACTCTATTTACTTTGATATTTAAATCCGGGAAGTACGCCAGTGTTAATTCCGCTTTTCTCTTGACCCCGCCGGTCTATCATGATACTATCTAGTCAGATAGAACAGGCTGTCCTCAGGTTAACCGTATTAGGAGAAAATATAATGTCATCAACTCTTGTCCTGATAGAATGCAAAAAGTGGATTATCGAATCATGGCTTCCCAAGAAATACGGCATGTCGTTCAAAAAGCAGAAGCTGACTATGCAGGGCCGGGGGATATTCGAATTTGAGGCCGTTAGCACTGACAAACAGATCATATGCAAGATATCTGCGGAGACGGCTGTTGCCGGGCGGAGAATTATGGCATCGGGAAAGAAGACAAAATTGCGCGCGGATTGCCTAATGCTTGCCCTTGCCTCTGCAGAAAAGAAACTTTTGATCCTCACTGAAACGAGCATGCATGATTTGGCATTAAGGGAACAGACCGCAGGCAGGTTGCCGTTAGACATAAAAATTACCCTTGTGCGATTGCCGGCTGATTTGAAACAGAAATTAGCAGCAGCACTGGACGAGGAATCTTTGGGAGTCAGAAAAAGCGGTAACAGCGATAGCTTTGGTGCCGTGTAGACTGACATAGCAAGCTGCTTTGACAGCATCTGCTTTTCTTGTTTCTGCCTTCTGCTATTGATATTATCTAATTAAGTCAGAAATCTGTCCGTAGTCAAAGGAGAAAATCGTGGCAAACAGATTCAAAGTATCAGTTACTTTGCCCGTGAGCCCAAAGCAGCTTTATGCCGCGTGGCTCGACAGCAGACAGCATTCAGCTTTCACAGGAAACCCGGCAAAGATCGACCCTAAAGTCGGCGGTTCATTTCAGGCATTTGATGATTACATAACCGGTAAGACACTCGAACTTGGGCCAGGCAGCCGCCTGCTTCAGTCATGGCGGACAAAGGAATTTCCGGAGGATGCTCCAGATTCGTTGCTTGAAGTGCTGATAACAAAAGCCGAAAAAGGGGCGAGATTGACCCTCCTGCATACCAACCTGCCCAAAGATCAGGTGGAACAATATAAAACCGGATGGAAAGATTATTATTTTATTCCCATGAAGGACTATTTTACGGAGGAAAGAAAGAAGGCTTAGCTATGCCGACAAGGACATCTGCCTCTTGTCTCTCCGAATAAGAACATATCGCCTTAACAACCGCATTATCAAAAAGCCGCACGGCACAATCAAACGTACACAGTCTTAGGGAAAGACACGCCTGGACATAGGGCAAATTATACATGCCATTTCAGTAAGACTTTCCCTGAAACAGGACGATTTTATAAGCATATTGAGTCATGTTATAGTATGAATATTTTAGAAATACGGGAGGAGGAGAAGGTTCAGTATACTCTCGGAATTCTTAAGTTTACTTATTCTTTGAAGGGAGGTGTATATGAGCAAAAAGCTGTTTCTGTCGTTTGCAGCGGCCTTCATTATGGTCATAGCAGGAGGGCTCTATTTTTCCCCTGCCGATGCCCAGAAAGGGGCGCCGGCTGACAAGCCGGTAAAGGTCGGCCAATGCTACGACTGCCACTCTGATATCAAGGAGTTCCACAGCAGCGGCAAGCATGCAAAGGTCAACTGCAGTACCTGCCACGAAGGTCTTAATAATCATCTCAAGGATGTTTCGAGCAAACCCGTAACAAAGATGGACCTTGCCACCTGCGGCAAATGCCACAAGGAAGAATATGAATCGCTCGTATCTGTTGACATCGATTCGAGGGCCAAGGTGGAAAAGGCGACTTTCAAGAGCAGGTCACCGCTATTCGACAAGCTGTTGATGCCGCACGGGTTTACCAAGGAGCATGCCGAACCTAGGAGCCACGTCTTTATGCTGATGGACCATCTCATAGTCGACAGGGCTTACGGCGGACGCTTCCAGCTAAAGGATTGGAAAGAAATAGGAGATGCCAAGGGCGCTGAAAAGAATCTCTGGTCAACATTGATAGACAAAGATCCGGCCTCTTCTGACCAGAAGGCTTTTTTACCACAGACCGCTACCGCTGCCAACCCCGTCTGCTTCCAGTGCAAGACCCAGGACATGATACTCGACTGGAAATACATGGGTGACAAGGACCCGAGGGCCAAATGGGACCGCACATCAAAGGTAGTTGAATTTGCCAGAAAGATGTCCCATCCTATGAACTGTTTCACCTGCCATGACCCGCACTCGACCCAGCCCAGGGTGGTCAGGGATGCCCTTATTCAGGCAGTAGTGGACCGCGGAGAGGGCACCTACCCGTACGATAAGGAAAAGTCGAAGAAGATAACCATGAAGAAGGTGACGTTCCGGGACGGTTTCAGGGCAATCGGTGTGCTTAATAAACCCGACTCTGTATTGCTCTGCGCCCAGTGCCATGTCGAGTACACCTGCAATCCGGGCATCAACACCGAAACCGGAAAGCCGGTAGGCATGGACAACCAGGTAACGAATTTCTTTTCGTGGGTCAATGTATTCGATTACAACAAAAAAATGGCTGACCAGAAGTACAAGGACTTCAGGCATGCAACCACAGGTGCGGCGCTCTCAAAGCTCCAGCACCCCGATACCGAATCTTTCTGGGGAAGCAAGCACGAGAAGGCCGGCGTAGAGTGCAAAGATTGTCATATGCCCAGGGTCAAGAAGGGCTCCAAGTCCTACACCTGGCATGGCCAGAAGAGCGCAAGGTATATGCTGAAAGACACCTGCGTGAAGTGCCATCCGTACTGGACGGCCAAGGAAGCCGAATACCAGGTCGACGCGATCCAGAATTATATCAAGGGCAAGATGACCAAGGCCGAATTCTGGCTCGGGCAGTTCATCGACGCGTTTGCAAAGGCGAAGTCCAGGGGAGTTTCTGAAGTGACCCTTAACGAGGCAAGGAAGCTCCACGATGTTGCCCATACTTACTGGGAATGGTGGACCGCCGAAAACTCTGACGGATTCCACAATCCGGATGCTGCGAGAGAGGCGCTTGCGCGCTCTATTGACGCATCCCAAAAAGGCATCAAGCTGCTTAATGATGCCATGACTCCGGCCACTGCGGCCAAATAGGCTGCCACAGGGGCGGTGCGTTGCACCGCCCCTCTATTGCCTAAATCATCGGCGGCGTTCGGATCAATGTGAAATGCGCCCGAAGGTTCCTTGATGTATATTGTGCCGGTCGGTTTATAATAAGAACAGGGTGCCATGTCTATAAGGATAAAATCTCTGCTGGTTGCGGCATTACTGTTTTTCCCTGCTGTTTTCCCCGCATGCTTTCCGGGTGAAGTCTATTCCGAAACGGGGAGCGTGGTCAAGATCGGCGTCTCCTCGATGATCACCCCGGTTGATTCGGTCAAATATTACCAGGATTTTATTGATTATATCGGGGTACAGATTGGCATGCCGGTGCAGATGGTCCATAGAAGGACGTATGAAGAAATGGACTCTCTGCTCGAGAAAGGAGAAGTAAAGATAGCCTTTGTCTGTTCGGGGCAGTATGTCAAGAACCGTGAGCAGTTC
Source organism: uncultured Nitrospiraceae bacterium (assembly GCA_903822005.1). Taxonomy (GTDB): domain Bacteria; phylum Nitrospirota; class Thermodesulfovibrionia; order Thermodesulfovibrionales; family Dissulfurispiraceae; genus Fen-1308. The sequence continues at coordinate 178,644 of CAIJNL010000014.1, read as the reverse complement.
GGCAATGAACTTCTCGTCGCCCCTGTTGTCCTTGGGAGCACGCATTATCATTCCTATATAATCGTCCATAAAGACAACCAGACCAAATCTTTCCCCGAACTGAAGGGGAAGGTGTTTGCATTTATGGATCCCAGGTCAAACACCGGCAAGCTCTATCCCGACTATCTGCTGAAGACCATGGGATACACTCCGGAACGTTTTTTTCAGAGCTTTTTTTACAGTTATAGTCATAACAAATCGGTAGAAATGGTGGCCAAGAAAATAGCGGACGGGGCCGCGGTTGACAGTATCGTTTACGACCATATGCTGAAGACAGGGTCTCCTTACGCGGTGCAGACAAAGATCATCAAGCGTTCACCGCCGTATGGAATCCCTCCTGTTGTTGTCACGACTGATATCGATCCGATCATCAGGAAAAAAACGAGGGAAGCCTTTCTCAATATGCATAAAACGGAAAGGGGCAAGGCGATCCTTAGTGCAATGATGATCGACGGCTTTACAGAGGTTCCGGACAGTAATTATGACGCCATCAGGGCGATGGAACGCTCTATCACTGCAAGTGCAAAGATCACAAAGAAAGCCAAAGAAGGCAATACCGTATATTTCGGGGTCATCCCTCGCGACAACCCGAGGATCATGTACGAACGCTATCAGCCTCTGCTCGACTATCTTGCGACAAAGACGCCGTACAAGTACGAACTTGTCCTGAAAAAGAATTACAAGGAGACGGTCAGCGCGGTCGGAAGCGGCGAAATGGACATGGCGCTGCTCGGCCCATTGACATACCTCGAAGCCCATAAGAGATACGGCGTGAAAGGCATACTGAAGCCTAAAGGAGCTGACGGAAGCGCGTCATACAAAAGCGTGATCATAAAAAAGAAAGACTCGCCGGTCAGGACCCTCGCAGACCTGAAAGGTAAGAGTGTCGCCTTTTCCTCAACGCAGTCCACGTCAGGGAACCTTATACCGCGGTATCTTCTTGCGAATGCAGGGATACATCTCAGTGACCTCAGCAGTTTCAATAATTTCAGTTATCACGATTCGGTTGTAAAGGCCGTTTTGAAGGGACAATACGCGGCCGGGGCGGTAAGAGATTCGGTTGCGAGAAAATATGTGAAGCTTGGCATAGAGATAGTAGCCGAATCAGGCCCTGTTCCGAACGGGCCTCTGGTTGCGGGTAAAGGCACTCCGGCTTCCCTCGTTCAGAACATAAAAAAGGCGCTTCTCGAACTCGACCCGCGTTCCGAAGAGAGCCGGAACATTCTGAGGCGTCTTGATGAAGACTATAAAAACGGTTTTGTCGAGGCGGGTGACAAAGATTATGAGGACATAAGAGCAAAGATCAATGCAGTGCCGCAGACCTGCGGTCGGGGCTGCCACCCAAAGATAAAATTATGAACTGGACCGGCAGATTTTTTTCTAAGCTTAACCTGCGGTATAAATTCATACTGATCACCACCTGCGGGATCGTTGCGATCATGGGCATGGTCGGATACCTCGCGGTCGAGAGAGAAAAGAAGATACTTTATGCTGAAGTCGAAAAGCAGGGCCGCCTTTTCGGGGAGACCCTCGCCATCCCGATAATAAATGATCTCATTTACGAGAGGCTCGGCCTGGTGGAAGAAGGCGGTCTTCTCGACAACTATATCGTAGAGATCTTCAACAGGCAGGACACGGGCCTTCTCTATATCGCCATACTGGACGACAGGGGAAAGGTCATTTCACACAATAATATTACTGAATACGGCAAAATATACGACGATCCACTGACCCAAAAGGCCCTTGGTGCGGAGGGCACTATTGTTCAGCAGATTCAGGACAGGGGGCACGGGGCGCTGGATTTCGGAATACCGCTGCTGATCGGCAAGAAAAGATGGGGGACCCTGAAATTCGGGATATCCCTCGAAAAGGCCGAAAATGAAATCTTTGCGACCATTGCGACCATCATCGGGCTGACAATAACTTTTGTCTGCGTCGGTTTCGGGCTGATACTGCTTTTGAGCCGGCGCTTCATAAGCCCCATTACCAACCTTGCGAATACCATGGAGAAGGCGCGAGGAGACTATCTGGATATCAAGGTGGAAGTGAACGGCAATGATGAGCTTGCTGTCCTTGGAGAAAGATTCAACAGCATGATCGAGAGGATAAGGCAGGCAAATGAGGAGCTGAAAAAAACACACGATAACCTTGTCCGGTCTGAAAAACTTGCAACCATAGGTATACTTGCGGCGGGCGTTGCCCATGAGATCAACAATCCGCTTGGAGGCATATTCAACTGCATCGGTATACTCAGGCAAAAGGGCGGCAATCAGCAGTTACGGGGGAAATATCTGGAGCTGGTGCATGAGGGATTGGAGCGGATCGAAAATACTGTCAGCAAGCTGCTCTGGATGTCGCGGAAAGAGGAACACGAGCCGGTTGATGTTAATATAAGGAGCGCGGTCGACAGTGTCTACCTGTTCGTGGAACACAAGGTCAAAACCGGAAAGATCATCTTCAGGAATGAGATTCCGGATGGCCTGCGTTTTGTCTTTGATCTGCATGATTTTCAGCAGCTGCTGCTGAATCTGTTTATAAACGCGATCCATGCAATGAAGAATGGAGGCACCCTCGAGGTCAGGGGCAGCAGAGAGGGTTCCGCGACTTTGATCGAGGTCATCGACAACGGGTGCGGCATTGAAGAGGAAAATATCGGAAAGGTGTTCGACCCTTTCTTTACAACGCGGCCCACTGGCGAAGGCACCGGACTCGGGCTCTGGTTGACCTATGAGATTGTCAGAAACTACAATGGTGAAATATCTGTGGAGAGCGAGGTCGGCAAGGGCAGCAGATTCGGCATGCGTTTTCCGGACGTAAGGAATACATGAAAGAAAACATCCTGCTTATAGAAGATGAGAAGATAATGCGAGTTACCATTGAAGACGCGTTAAAAGAGGCTGGGTATGAGGTCATGTCCCACGAAACCGGCGAAGGAGCCATGAATGATATTAAATACGGTTCTTTTGACATGGCCATAACGGACGTAAGACTGCCTGACATGGACGGATTTGATATTGTCAGGGAGATAACTAAACGGCGGGATGTTCCGGTTATCATGATGACGGCCTACGGCACTATCAAGGATGCCGTTGAAGCAATGAAACTCGGTGCCTTTGATTATATAACCAAGCCGTTTGCCATGGATGAGTTCCTGCTGCTGGTCGAGAGGGCACTCGAGATCAGGAAGTTGAAGGAAGAAAATATCAGGCTGAAGAAAGACCTGAACAGGTATTACAGTCCTTCCAATATCATCGGTGAGAGCGCCGAGATCAAAAAGGTGCTCTCGCTTATTGAAATGGTCTCCGCGTCGGATTCAACCGTACTTATTCTGGGTGAGAGCGGTACAGGCAAAGAGCTCGCGGCCGCGACCATCCATTACCTGAGCAGCCGCAGGGACAGGCCGTTAATCAAGGTCAACTGCGCGGCCCTGCCGGAGGGGTTGATAGAGAGTGAACTTTTCGGACATGAGAAGGGCGCGTTTACAGGGGCCATAAAGAGAAAGCCCGGCAGATTTGAACTTGCGGGCGGTGGGACCATCTTTCTCGATGAGATAGGTGATCTGCCGCTATCGACCCAGTCCAAGATCCTCAGGGTAATTCAGGAGAGACAGTTCGAGAGGATCGGCGGCACTGCGACGCTGAGTACGGATGTGCGGATCATAGCGGCTACCAACAGGGACCTTGAAGAGGAGATGAAGGCCGGCAGGTTCAGGGAAGATCTCTATTACCGGCTCAACGTAATTCCTATTACTCTTCCGCCCTTGCGCGAAAGGAGAGAAGACATTCCCTGCCTTATTGAATACTTCATGGATAAATACAGGAAAAAGAGCGCGAAGAATGTTCGTTTTTCGATAGAGGCCGCAGACGACCTGCTGGCATATAAATATCCCGGGAACATAAGAGAACTCGAAAACATCATAGAACGCTCGGTAACCCTCTCAACGACAGAGGTGATAGACAGGGACGGGCTCCCTCCATTTATATCAACGGCTGCGGGTGCCGCAAAAAGCCTATCTCTTTCTGATGTGGCGGCTGATGCCGAAAAGGCACATATCCTGAATGTTCTGAGGACAGCCGGTGGGAACAAGACAAAGGCTGCGGAATTGCTTGGCATAAGCAGAAAGAATCTATGGGAAAAGATCAATTCTTACGGCATTGAATAGGTTCTTATAAGGCTAAATCGTTACCATTCGGTAACAAGTCGGATATTTGCCCCCCTCGTTTTAAATCCTGAATTATCAATTTGTTAACTAGCCCATGCATATGAGTGTTACTGCGTGGTAACACTCTACTCCTCTAAAATCCATCAAAATCAATGAATTGAATCTGGCATGGAAGTTGTAATAAGTTTTAGCGGAGGGAGTAGCTTTTGTTCGGCCTATGGCCGGGATTTATGAATGCATCTGCTGGCGGGGGCCGGTAGGTGCATTCGTGTAGATGGAACAAACGGCATCAAAATCATTTTAAGAGGAAGGGGTCGGGATATGAAGAAAGCCTTATCCGTATTATTGGCGTTACTGATGACCGCGTCTTTCGTTTATGCAGTGGTCGGCGGGGGCGATGTTCAATTCGAGCCAAAGTCTGCCGGCAAGGTCACGTTCAGCCATGACACTCATGTCGGAATGGGGAAGCAGTGCATGGATTGTCATGATTCGATCTATGTGACAAAAACAAAACACAATAAAGTATCGATGGCAGAAATGGGAAAGGGGCAGTCCTGCGGCGTATGCCATAACGGCAAGCAGGCATTTACCGTAAAAGGAAATTGCAAAACCTGCCACAAGAACTAATGAGGAGGACATTTGATGTATAACGGCAAGGACGAATTAACTGTCATCCAGGAGGACATAAGGCGTGCCATCAAAAACAAGACGCCGAAATGGGCGATGCTTATAGACCTCAGGCGCTGCACTTCGTGCAAGGCCTGCACAGCAGGCTGCATTGCTGAACAGAAGAGCCCTCCGGGCATAATCTACCGCCCGGTTTACGACGAAGAAAGCGGGACATTCCCGAAGGTTAAGCGCCGCTTTACTCCGAGGCCGTGCCAACAGTGCGACAACCCGCCCTGCGTGGCAGTCTGCCCGAATAAGGGCGAGGGCAAGGCGACCTGGAAAAGCACTAAAGGATTATCGAACAGTATCGTCATGATCAATTACACGGAATGCATAGGCTGCGGAAAATGCGTTACTGCTTGCCCGTATAAGGCGCGCGGTCTCGATTCAGGTGCGTTTTATACGGACAACACCCCAGCGGTACAGGAATACGAAAAGACCCCGAACCTGGAATACGGCACAAAATGGCCGCGAAACAAACCAGAACTTCCGATAGGTACTGCCCGTAAATGTCACTTCTGTTTACACAGGCTCAAACAGGGCATGGTGCCGATGTGTGTAAGCACCTGCGTATGCCGCGCAAATTATTTTGGCGATACCAGCGACCCTGAAAGTCTGATAGCGAAGGTCATGAAGCAGAACAGGACAAGGCTGATGTCATCAGTTAAGGGCGGCGCCAAGAAAGGCAAGTCAGCCGCGAGTCCTGAAGCGCTTTCGGCCCGAGTAGGCTATCCGGGCAAACTGCCGGTGTTCGGCGAATCCGCACCGACCAAACCGCGGGTCTATTATATTCTGTCATAAAGGAGGCGAGAGAAATGCAAAACAAAGATAAAGAAGAAAAAGGTCTCAACCGCAGAGATTTCATGAAGTGTTCTGCTGTGCTCGGCGGAGCAATGCTCGCCTCGCAGTTTGAGTGGGCGACCGATCTTATGAAGAGGGCCGAGGCCGGCATGCTGACGCCTGAAGAAGAATACGAACTTATAAAGGCCGAGAATACGCTTTATACTGTCTGCCTGCAGTGCAATACCGGCTGCGGCATAAAGGTAAAGTTCTTCCGGAACAACGGCAAGGCGGTTGCGTTGAAGGTGGACGGCAACGCCTACAATCCTTTTGTGGCAGTGCCTCATATGCCTTACAAGTCTTCGCCGTTTGATCTGAACACCGTTGACATGGCGATCTGCCCCAAGGGACAGTCAGGCATACAGACTGTATACGATCCGTACCGCATAACAAAGGTGCTGAAACGCGCCGGAAAGCGCGGCGAAAACAAATGGGCGACTGTTCCTTTTGACACTGCGATCAATGAGATCGTAAACGGCGGAACGCTGTTTGCCAGTGTGCCGGGAGAAGAGAACCGCATGGTGACCGGCCTAAAGGACATCTATGTACTGCGCGACGCGAAGATAGCCAAAGAGCTTTCTGACGGAACGAATGCTGTGATGAAGGCAAAGGACAGGAAGGCCGCGATAGCCGAATTCAAGACGAAATACGCGGACTATATGCAGTACATGATAGACCCCGACCATCCTGACCTTGGTCCCAAGAACAACCAGATGCTATATTTCTGGGGAAGGAAAAAGGGAGGCAGGAGCGACTTCTCCCTGCGCTTCTTCAACGACTACCTCGGCACGGTCAATACGCATGGCCATACGACTGTCTGCCAGGGTTCGCTCTATTTTACCTGCAAAGCGCTTAGCGAACAGTACGAATACAACAAGTTTGGCGGCGGCCAGAAATTCTACTGGCAGGCAGACACAGAGAACGCGGAGTATATCCTTTCGGTAGGCTCCAATCTGTTCGATGCGAACTACGGCCCTTCGAACCGGAACGCGCGTCTTATGCCCAATCTCGTAAGCGGAAAGACAAAGCTGACAGTGGTTGATCCGATACTGAATAAATCGGCCTCAAAGGCCAACCGCTACTTGCCTATCAATCCAGGCACCGACGCGGCGTTCTTCGCGGGACTGATACAGTGGCTGATAAAAAACAAAAAATATGACGCCAAATATCTTGCCGCCGCGAACAAGGCAGCTGCCAAGGCCGCGGGAGAGGCGACCTGGTCCAATGCGCCTCTGCTGGTCAGATTGGACAAAGATGGCAAGCCGGGTAAATTCCTGCGTGGGCAGGAGATCGGCATAGCAAAGGCCGAGAAGCGCAAAGACAAAGACGGAAGGGAGCATGACTTCGAGTACCTCATTGTGATGAAAGACGGCAAGCCTGTTGCTGTTGATCCGAATGACGACAAGAATGCGGTAACCGGAGATCTGCTTGTCAATACTGAGATAAAAGGTATCAAGATAAAAAGCGCACTCCAGATCGTGGCAGAGTCTGCAAACTCCAAGACGATGGCCGAGTGGTCCAAGATCAGCGGTATCAGTGTGAAGGACATTGAGCAGACCGCAATGGAGCTTTCGAAATACGGCAAAAAGGCTGTGGTTGATGTGCATCGCGGGATTGCCCAGCATACAAACGGTTTCTATAATGTGACCTCCGCCATGACAGTCAACCTGCTGCTCGGCAACTTCGACTGGAAAGGCGGCATGATTTCGGCCTCAACGTATAATACGATGGGCGGCAAAGAGGGACAGCCTTTTGATCTTAACAAGCTCAAGCCCGGTAAGACGAACCGTTTCGGCATCAGTTCGATCCGCCACGACGTGAAATATGAGGATACGACCCTGTTTGCGGGTTATCCTGCAAAGCGCAACTGGTGGCCGATTGCGAGTGATGTCTATGAGGAGATCATTCCATCAATGGGCGACGCTTATCCGTACCCCATAAAGGCGGTATTCAGTTACATGGGTACTCCAGGGTATTCTCTGCCGGCCGGTCAGACCAACATTGAGATACTGGCAGATGTTAACAAGGTGCCTCTCTATTTCACGACCGATATACTGATAGGCACGACCACCATGTATGCCGACTATATATTCCCTGACTTCAGCTATCTCGAACGCTGGGAGATGCAGGGGTCGCATCCGAATATGCCGGCAAAGGTGCAGCCGATCCGCCAGCCTGTGATCGCCCCGATGACCGAGACCGTAAAGGTCTTCGGCGAAGAGCAGCCCTGCTGTTACGAATCTGTAATGCTTGCTATTGCCGAACAGCTCGGGATAAAGGGTTACGGCGCAGACGGCTTCGGTCCGGGCCAGCCATTGGCGAGGCCTGACGATTTCTACATCAGGATGGTGGCGAACGTTGCTACAGACGGGTCTCCGGTTCCTGATGCCGATGATAAAGAGCTGCAACTCTTCATGGATTCGCGCAAGCATCTTCCGAAAACGATCTTTGATCCCGAACGCTGGCAGAAGATAGCCGGGGCGAACTGGCGCAAGGTCGTATATGTGCTGAACCGCGGAGGCCGCTTCCAGGATTACAAGGACATGTACAAGGGCGATCAGGTAAGCAACAAGTACGGCAAACTCATCAACCTTTATCAGGAGAAAACCGCCGGCACAAAGAATGCATTTACAGGTAAGCAGAATACGGGTTATGCCTCCTATGTTCCGGTTACCACGACAATGGGCAAAACGCCAAAGGAGAGTGGGCTCGAGGATGGCTATCCCCTCCATCTGCTTACGCACAAGGACATACTCCACACCAAGTCGCGGACGGTTACCAATTACTGGATACTGGCTGTCCAGCCTGAGAATTATGTCTTGCTGAACGGCAAGGACGCCAAGGCGCTGAAGCTGAAGGACGGCGATCTCGTGAAGGTGGTCTCTGCTACGAACAAGGAGGGCGTCTGGGACCTCAGGAACGGGACCAAGAAGGACGTTGCAGGCAAGGTCAAGGTGACCGAGATAATGAAGCCTGGTGTTATTTCATTTACGCTTGGCCATGGGCACTGGGCCACAGGGTCTGCGGATGTAACAATCGACAACAAGGTCGTAAAGGGCGATGCCCGCCGTGCCACCGGCATTCATGCCAATGCCGCCATGTGGGTTGACCCTTATCTGAAGAACACATGCATGCTCGATCCGGTTGGCGGCAGCGTGTCGTTTTATGACACAAAGATAAAACTGGTCAAAATCTGAGGCGATACTCCGGGGCGGGGCATCAGGCCCTGCCTCGGAAGATATACCTGTATTTCTGATAATTCCTTTTGATGTGAGGGTTGATATTAGATTGGAATAGGGGTATTATTCAAGTACATAGCATATTAATAATATTGGGAGGCACATCGCGATGTCGCTGATAAGTGGTCTGAAAGCAGGTATTAAAAAGGTAACTGGCACTATTAAAAAGCACCCTAAACTGACAGTGCTGGTTATTATTGCTGCATTCGGAATATTTGTCTTCGCGAGCGTCGAGGTGCTTCATTATACTACAGACCCCCAGTTCTGCAAAAAGTGTCATCCTTCCGACCAGCCCGGTCCTTTTGGAGAAGTGGCGAGCTGGGAAAAATCCAAACATGCTGCGGCAAAGGTCGCCTGCGTGGACTGCCACGCGGAGCCCGGATTTACAGGGTACATGCGGGCCAAGATAGGCGGCCTGGCGGACGTCTGGGCGCAGGCAACACACAGCAAGGAACATATAATGCATGTCCTGAAGAAAGCTGATGATCCGGTCTACGCGGCAAAGCTGGTAAAGAATGACATCTGCCTCTTCTGCCATACCGATGCCCAGAACAAAAAGATCCGTGAAGAGAGGCTTATGACGGTCGGCGTCTCATTCAGGACCATCGACGGCGTTGTTAATCCTGAATTCAGAAAAAAACACGGGCTCAGGGACATCCTCGCGGAAGGGATCAGGCCGGAAACTAAAATTGATCCCAACCATAAAAAACATTGCGAAATGGGCTTCAACTGCGTAGATTGCCATGCAAAGATCGCGCATAACGGCATAACTGGCTACAGGTCGAGCATGCCGATCTGTTTTTCTTGTCATGACGTAAAACGCAAGGAAGGGAAAAACCCGCCCAAGGACAATGACTGCACCGCGTGCCACCGCGACGCGCCAGACCTTTACCCGAAAGTGTCTATAGTGTATAAGTCGGGAGACTCGGACCCCGTGACCTTCAGCCATCAGAGTCATACGGCAAGAGCTAAATGCAGCGACTGCCACGACGGTATCTGGAAGATGAAAAAGAGCAGCGTGAAGATGAAGATGGATACTATGTATGCGGGCAAATCGTGCGGCACCTGCCACAATGACAAGAAGGCCTTCGCTTCAACCGAATGCGTAAAGTGCCATATAGAGGAGAAGAAAAAATAGGGGATAAATTAACTTTGAATGCACATGGTTTATTGATAATCCGGAATTATGAATAAAGAAAAGCAATTCGATTTTGAGACTCTGCTTGAGGGGTCAGCCCAGACCCATGGGCATCTATGTCCTGGGCAGGTATTGGGAGTAAGGATGTCCATCAGGGGACTCTCTGAGATAGGCATCTTCGACCCGACAGGCAACGACAGGAAGTCGCTGATCGTCTTTGTTGAAATGGACCGATGCGCGACCGACGCGGTGCGGTCTGTTACCGGATGTACACTCGGCCACCGTACCATGAAATTCCTTGACTACGGCAAGATGGCCGTATCGTATCTTAATCTCAAGACAGGCAGGGCGGTGCGCATAGTTGCCCGCGAAGATGCGCGTGACAAGGCCAGGGAGTATAAGCCGCATATCACTGACAAGTATGCTGCGCAGATGGAAGCATATAAAGTAATGCGCGATGAAGAGCTGTTCGATGTAATGGAGGTCTCGATAACGGTACGGCCCGAGGACATGCCCGGAAGGCCGCTTAGCAGGGTGCAGTGCGAAGAGTGCGCTGAATATGTGCAGGACCACCGCGAGAAGCTGATTGACGGGAAATTGTTATGCAATTCATGCGCGTCGGGAACATATTACAGCGCGGTTTCCATTCCGAAGGAGAATTCTTTTTCTTTGCCGACCGCTATGCAGAATAGTCATAACGAAATGCAGATACGGTCCAAGCTATGGATCGACATAGACGGAGAGCCTGTTTTCGGCAGGGGCAGGATGCTGCTGTTGAAGGCTATAGGTTCGACCGGCTCGATTAACCATGCGGCACAGGAAGTCAGGATCTCCTACCGCCGTGCCTGGAGTTATATCAAGGCCATGGAAGAGAGACTCGGTATTCAGCTCGTCGAAAGGCGCACGGGCGGCAAAGACGGGGGCGGGGCTTTACTGACCGACGAGGCAAGGTCATTCCTCGACAAGTATGAACAGCTTGATGCAGGGATCAGGGAAATGGTCGACAAACGCTTTTCCCTGGTCTTTGAAAAAAAAGACAAGGGGGCTTTCAATGTGTGAATCGTCGACGCGGGTCAGCAAGGGCGCAGCCATGATACCGGTGAACGAGGCGATCGGCATGGTGCTGAGTCACGACATCACCGAGATAATAAAAGACGGGTCCAAGGGCTCCGCATTCAGGAAAGGCCACATAATAAAGAAGGAAGACATCGACCATCTCAGGAGACTGGGAAAGGAGCATATATTTGTCCTGGAGATGTCCGACGACGATCTGCATGAGGATGAGGCCGCATACCTGATGGCCGCGGCCCTATGCGGCAAAGGCGTTGCAATGCAGGGCGTGCCTTGTGAAGGCAAGATCAATCTTATAGCTGAACATGACGGACTCCTGAAGGTAAATGCCGATAGGCTCCGCGAATTCAACATGCTCGGCGAGGTGATGTGCGCAACACTCCATTCAAACACGGTTGTCAGGTCAGGCCGCGTGGTCGCCGGTACGCGGGCGATTCCCCTGATGATAAAGAAAGAACTTGTAGACTCCGCGGTCAGGATTGCGGCGACGGATGGGGGCGTGCTCTCCGTGCTGACCATGCAGCGTCCGCTCGTGGGTGTTGTAATCACAGGCAACGAGATCTGTTCGGGCCGTATTACGGACGCATTTGCGCCCATTATCCGCGAGAAGATCGCGGCGTTCGGCGGAGAGGTCGTGGGTGTTGCATACGCGCCCGACTCGGAGGCCGTCATAGAGACATCCTTGCGTGAACTGATTGGCCGCGGGGCTAACCTTCTTATAACGACTGGAGGGATGTCGGTCGATCCTGATGATGTTACCCGTTTTGCCATCCGAAACCTCGGCGCTTCGGACATAACTTACGGCTCGGCCGTACTGCCCGGCGCCATGTTCCTTGTGGCGTACTATCACAACATACCCATTCTCGGTATACCCGCATGCGGGATGTATCACAAAAACACGATATTTGACCTCGTCCTTCCGCGGGTACTCGCGGGCGAACGCGTTGGCAGGGCGGAACTTGCAGGGCTCGGGCATGGCGGTCTCTGCCTGCAGTGCAAGACCTGCGCATATCCGGTCTGCCCTTTCGGCAAATAGACCGATCTTTTCCGAATGCAAAGGTGCGGCCCCGGCATTTTTGTTCCTCATGTGAATCGGGTATAATATTGGCTTAAGTTTACTGTAGCCTGTCTGCTGAAACAGGCAATTCAGAATGTGCAGGATTATATTTCAAGGAGAGATGAATTGGATAAAACAGATACCGGTAAAAACAGCATCATCGACAGAATCTGGAGCTTTTTCGCGTCTGTAAAGCTGGCGGTGATAGTCTTTTCATGCATCTCGCTCACTTCAATAGTGGGTACTATTATTGAACAGCAGGCGGCGTCCGAGAACAACATAAAGCTGCTCGCAAAGATATTCGGCATATCGTCTGCGCATACGGTGTACGGGGTGCTCGATTATCTGGGCTTCACCGACATGTTCAATTCATGGTGGTTTATCGCCCTGCTGTTCCTGTTTGCAATGAACCTTGTCATATGCTCTATCGAAAGACTGCCGGTAACATGGAAGCTGGTGAGACAGCCCCAGAAGCCGCTCGGCGCTGAGGGTTTTGGGGCGGGTTCACCCGGACGCGAGGTTGTGATAAAGGCAAATGCGGAGAATGCGGGGAACAAGGCAGTTGAGGCATTGAAGAAGATAGGCTTCAAAGGCGAGGTCGTAAAGTCAGAGGGGCTTGTGCAGGTCCTGGCAGAAAAAGGCCGCTACAGCCGGCTTGGCGTATATGTGACCCATCTGAGCATACTCCTAATACTCATCGGCGCTGTAATCGGTCTCAAGTACGGGGTTGGCGGGTCACTGAAACTGCTTGAGGGCACATCTTCATCAACGGCCCGTGCCAATAACGGAAAAGATTTTCCGCTCGGTTTCGAACTAAGATGCGATGATTTCGAGGTCTCCTTCTATCCAGAATCCGAAAGGCCGAAAGACTACAAGAGTATTCTTACTGTTATCGAGAATGGGCGCGAGGTGCTGACGCAGGAGATCGGCGTCAACAATCCGCTGACATATAAAGGTGTGACCTTTTACCAGTCGACCTATGGTTTTTTCCCGAACAGGGAGGCCCTTTTTAAATTCAGCGTTATGCCCATGAACAGTCCCAGGGAAGATGTGAGCCTTAAATTCGAGGGATCATTCAAGGTCCCCGGCACAAACATGTCGGTCAAGGTTGCTGATTTCAGTCCGGCGCTGGCTGTCAACTCAAAGGGAGACCTCTTCACATTTGCGGAATCGATGATAAACCCGGCAGTGTTTGTGGAGATATCCGAGGGCGGCAAGGTCAAATCGAGACAATGGATATTGAAGAATTATTCCGACACCTGGCGTACACCAGCCGGGGTCATAGAGTTCAAGGACCTCTGGGGGGCGCAGTATACGGGGCTTCAGGTGAGGAAGGACCCAGGTGTATGGATCGTCTATCTCGGGTGCCTGGTGATGGCCATAGGTCTTTATATAGCTTTTTTCATGAGCCATGCCCGCATATGGATACGAGTAAAGGAAGAGAAGGACAAGACGAGGCTTACCATCGCCGCATCGATCAATAAAAACAGGATCGCTTTTGACCACAGGCTTGACAGGCTGGCAGCAGAGCTTGAAAAGACCAAGAGTTAGAAAGGACCGGGGAGATATATTATGGACAGTTCAGTCTTTTTCGGCGTAGCAACTATTGCTTACATACTTGCCATGGTGGCCTACATTGCGTACCTTGCCTTCAGGGGCGGCATGGTAGGGGTTGCGGCCACTACCGTGACCATAATCGGTTTTGTCTCCCAGACCATAGGTTTCGGCCTGCGCTGGAAAGAGTTCAGCGCAATAGGCGGGATGGGACTATTGAGATCAGTGCCTCTGACAAACCTTTACGAGTCCCTTGTATTTTTTGTCTGGTGCATAATACTGGGTTATCTCATAATTGAATGGATATACAAGACCCGTTCCTTTGGCGCGTTTGTAACTCCTATAGCAGGCATTACGCTCGCTTTTATCAGTATAGGCGGAGTATCGGCAGAGATACAGCCTCTTGTGCCCGCGCTTCAGAGCAACTGGCTGCTGGCCCATGTGACAATGAGCTTTATTGCTTATGCGGCTTTTGCGATATCGTTTGCTACGGCCCTCATGTACCTGGCTGTTAACACTGAAGACCGCAGGAGCTTTCCTTATATCTTCTGGACAGCCACGATCGGGCTTTTCGCGGGGGCGCTTGTGGCCATGAGCATTGATTTCATAACCCTGAAAATAGCTGCGAGATCTTCGCAGGCATTCATACAGAATTATCTCTTCAAGGCGACATTCAGGAGTGAATATGCCGCTGTAACGGCCGCAAGCTTCGCTTCACTGGGAGGTTTTGTCTTTCTTGCCTGGAGATACGGTGATGCCCTCAGGAAGCTGATACTCTCATTCTCTGTTACTCCTGACATGCTTGAAGACATCACTTACAGGCTCATAGCGATAGGCTTTCCGATATTCACCATCGGAGGGCTGATTTTCGGCGCTGTATGGGCTGACCAGGCATGGGGAAAGTATTGGAGTTGGGACCCCAAGGAGACCTGGTCGCTGATAATATGGTTCGTTTATGCCTTCTATCTGCATGCAAGGCAGATGCGCGGCTGGCGCGGGAACAAGATAGCGGTTCTGGCGGTAATCGGTTTTGCGGTGACCATGTTTACGTATCTCGGGGTCAATCTGCTTTTGAGCGGGCTGCATTCCTACGGCGGCGCATAAGTAACGGCAGAAGTCAAGAGAGTGGGGCTACCCCTGGACCCCGAGTGGCAGATAAGCCTTGGGGTTCAACTCCATGCCCGATAACTCTCCGGCCATGAACCTCGGATAGCCTGCCGCGGCTATCATGGCCGCGTTGTCAGTGCAGAGCCCGCGCGATGGCAGATAAAGCTCAATATTTTTTTGGGCTGCCATTTCGGCCATCCTGCTGCGCAGCTCATTGTTTGCAGCCACGCCGCCGGAGACTGTCATCCGCGTGATGCCCTTTCCCTCAATGGCCCACTCCATCTTGCGCACCAGCACATCAACCATGGATGCCTGAAACGACGCAGCAACATTTTTTGCGAATTCAGTTGTCTCCGCCTCTTTTTCGTGGCTGCCGTCCTTTTGTATCAGATTTCTTACGGCCGTTTTCATACCGCTGAAACTGAAATCGTATGAATCAGGCAGATAAGCCCTCGGCAAGCTGAAGGCCTTCGGATTCCCCAGGGACGCGAGCCTGTCGATCACAGGTCCACCCGGATAGCCAAGCCCAAGAAGTTTCGAGACCTTGTCAAAAGCCTCGCCTGCAGCGTCGTCTCTTGTCCTGCCGAGTTCAATGTATCTGCCGAAGCCTTCGGCAAGGTAGATGCTCGTGTGCCCGCCTGATACTACAAGCGAGAGAAAAGGAAACTCGGGACGCTTATCTTCAAGGAAGGTAGAAAGGATATGGCCTTCGAGGTGGTTTACGGCAATGAGAGGAATTTTTTTCGCGTAAGCGGCTGCCTTGGCAAATCCGCAGCCAACCAGCAGGGAGCCTATCAGGCCCGGGCCGTTGCATACGGCGATAGCGTCCACATTGTCAAGAGTAATGCCGGCAGCAGCAAGGGCCTCGTCAACAACCGGCCAGATCATCTCGATATGGCGGCGGGACGCAAGTTCAGGGACGATGCCGCCGTATTTCTGGTGTATGGCAGTCTGGGACGAGACTATATTGGACAGCATCTCGCTGCCGTCCCGTAGAACAGCGGCAGAGGTATCATCGCACGAAGTATCTATTCCGAGGATATACATAGATTATTAGAATAAAGCGTATTGGACATAGTATTCAAGTATTACAGAAAGATCGGAAGCAAGACAGACGGCAAGGGCAACAGCAGCGTGTCTCAATATCTGGCCTATAAGTTAGTGCTTTTATGCCGTCAACGGTAACCGTATCTCGGCTTGCTGAATCACTGTAGGTAACCACAATAAACGCCGGCTTCGGCAAAACGCTCAAATTTATTTCCATATGTGAGGCCCCAACGGCGACGCTGCGCTCTCGATCCGGCCACCGCCGTCGGCTATCAAATAGAATCCATGGTGTGCGGATAGGGACGGCGAGGGCAGCCGACTCGATGTCTCGGTGTGACCTTCCTTGCGATTCTATACAGAAGACAGTATTATGCGTTTTTCAGATAATGCGGTTGTTAAGATAAAGTGGTCTTATTCAGCGAGACAAGAGGCGGTTGTCCTTGCCGTCCCATAATGGGCATGGATTCTTTTCGGCAGCCGCTGACGGCGTAAAGATACAGGAGTGCTGATTTGCTTGTCAGTGAAGACAAGTGCAGTTGACCTTGCTGTCTTCATACGGCTGAACGGCGGCGTCAGATATCGAATTCCTCGCCTGCTGAGGGCACATGTACGGTCAGCTGCAGTGTCTGCCTCACGCTTTCCGCAAAATCGAGGGCAGCTGATTCTTCGCCATGAACAATGAAAACTTCCGGTTTGTTCGAGATCGATCCGAGCCATTCGAGCAGCTCTTTTTTGTCGGCGTGGGCCGAAAAACCGTTGATGGTATAGATATGGGCGCGTACTGCAATATTTTCCCCAAGCACATAAACATGTTTGGCACCCTCGACGATCTCCCTGCCAAGTGTGCCTTCGGCCTGGTAGCCGACAAATATAATGCTGCTTTCAGGCCGCCAGAGATTATGCTTCAGATGGTGCTGTATCCTGCCGCCTTCGCACATGCCGCTGCCTGCAATGATGATTATGCCCGAGCGTATGCTGTTTATTTTCTGCGATTCAAGGACGGATTCGGTAAAATAGAGCTTGAGGCCAGAGGTCTGACGTTCTCTGAGCACCTTACGCGCGTCTTCATCGTATACTTCGGGGTGCGCCAGGTAGATCTTTGTGGCAGCTTCAGCAAGCGGGCTGTCCACATAGATTTCGAGCTTGTTCAGGCGGCCTTCATTTACCAGTTTGTTCAGGATATATAGAACGTCCTGTGTCCTTCCTATGGCGAATGAAGGAATGATGACATTGCCTCCGCGCGCGAACGTCGACTTTATTGCGTCAGCCAGCTCGTCGATGCTTTCCTTCATGCTTTTGTGCAGGCGGTTGCCGTAAGTCGATTCCATCACAACATAATCCGCTGTTTCCGATGACTGCGGGTCTCTGATTATCGGGTTGTCTTTTTTCCCGATATCGCCCGAAAATACGATCTTTTTTTCATTGGCGCTGTCCTGATAAAACAATTCGAGCGAACCGGAGCCGAGTATATGTCCGGCGTCGACAAACCTGTACTTAAGTCCCTTGCCGTGCTGCTCCATCTTTCCATAGCTTTTTCTATCAAAGAGCCGCGCAGCTGACTGAGCGTCCTGTACTGTATAGAGAGGTTCATAAGTAATATCTTCGCCTGTCCGGAACGATTTTTTTGTGAGCCACTTGGCATCATTTTCCTGTATATGCGCGGAATCGAGCAGCATTACCGACGCGAGATCGGCAGTAGCGGCGGTTGTAATTATACTGCCGCTGAAACCCTTTTCAACAAGGCGGGGTATCAAGCCGGAGTGGTCTATATGCGCGTGTGTCAGGAAAAGCGTTTCGATCTCCTTAGGATCAAAAGGGAAGGGCGCCCTGTTCATTTCCTTGCTGTCTTTACCCTGCCGCATTCCGCAGTCTACAAGGAACTGCCGGTTGTTAAGGGTAAGGTGAAAGCATGAGCCTGTTACCATGCGGGCCGCGCCGTCAAATCTGATCTTCATCCGTCATCTCCGTCTATCCTTATTAACCCGGCTTTGCGGGCTGATTCAATAGCAACCCTGTATTCTGCCGGGATGAAAACATGACTAATAATACTAAAACAGCTAAAGCAGTGTAAAATGCGACTATTTAACAAAAAGGCTGCAATCAGAGCAGTTTTTTGCGCTACATACACCTGATATCCCCTGATGGCAGAGAGCGAAGTCATATTTTATCGGGTCATCCGGATCGAGCCTTTTAAGCGAGTCGGTAATTTCGACTGCCATTTTCCAGTCAGCTGACGCACGGGATGTCAGGCCGAGGCACTTCCCGATTCGGGCTATGTGAGTGTCTAGTGGAATCATCAGCTTGCCTTTTGGAATCCCCTTCCATATGCCGAAATCGATGTCTTTGTCCCTTATCATCCAGCGTAGGAAGAGATTCATCCTTTTGCAGGCGCTGCCCTTTTCCGGAGATGTCAAAAGCTGCAGAAGCCCTGCTGGCCGCGCATTGCTGCCATAGACGGGCGAGGTATCGACCTGCAGCATGGTATCAACAAGTCCAGCAAGCCCCCTGCTGATATCAGGGTCGTCATGGCTGTAATGCAGTTTGAAGGTCTGCTGTATGGAGCCGTGTTTTACAAGGGTCCCGTGGAGTATATGAAAAAAAGCGATTATGTCGGCATTTTCATTAAAGCGGTATTTGAGGCCGCTGAATAGTATCCCGTCTTTTTTGTAGTTGAAGTTCAGGAGGAATTCATACGGGCTGCTGCCCATCTTTGAGAAAAGCTCTCGCAAAACCGCCTTGAAGAGTTTCACGTTGCCATAAGCGAATGAGGCTGAAATGAGTCCTGCTATTTCTTTATCTTCGGGTCTTGAATATGAGTGCGGGAATTCTATCGGGTCGCGGGCAATAGTCCCCTCGAAATCGAAGTCAGCATAGAATTGATCGAGGATGCGCTTCAGCTCATCATGTTGAATTTTTGCCACCAGATAGTATAAAACATTTTGGCTGAAGTCAAAAGAAACAATATCATGAAGACGGCAAGGACAGCTGCCTCTTGTCTCGCTGAATAAGATCAGTTCATCGAAACAACCGCATGATCTTAAAGACGCACATACTATCTACCGTTTAGAATCGCAAGGAAGGTCACACCGAGACATCGAGTCAGCCGCCATTGCCGTCTCAATCTCATACTTGATGTGCGTGTAATAGCAGGCTGTATTCTGTGGCGATAGAATCGAAGACACGCCGCGGCCGTTGAGGTGCTAATCAGATATGTGGCACTGTTTCTTTTTGAGACTGTATTACACAGAGTGTACTGAGCTTATTTGGCGAGGCAAGATTCGGAGCCATAGAAGGCAGCTTAGCCCGCATATTGCCGGAAATATCGGGATATGCCGCAAGGTCAGGTTGCTCCCTGACTTCCACAGGCGATTTTTGGATATTGTTGGGCATGGGTGTTCTGAATTGCAAAATAACAGGTGACAAATCGCGTGCAAAATGTTATAAATTATTGTGGGTATATATAGTTGCACTTGTAGTATTATTAAACATGTTGTTTGCAGGGCATCACCTTAGTCACAACTCTCGAGTCTGCTATTTACAAACTTTTGTTGTAGATTCACGAGGCAGTAACTGTCATCTCTTTTCAGGCAAAACTTTGCGCTGCAATAAACCTGTTGATTATTAACACGAAAATAGCAGGGAAGCTTGCGATACTCATCAAAGAGGCAGTGTTCACAAAAAGCATAATGGTGGAATAATGGACGGAATAGCGATAAGGGTTAAAAGTTTATTCAGGGAATGGACCGGTGGCGGGTCTGTCTCGTTCAGGATGTTCCGGATATTTTTTGCCTTCACAGTTGCGGGTACGGTCATCTTTACGATGCTCTCTGTCTATTATCAGACGATCCGTGCTCGTGACGCCCTGATGGCCGAGAACCTGACCCTGACGAAACTGGTTGCGGACAATGTACGCATAGGAGTGTTTGCGGAGAACCGCGAACAGCTTAATTATTCAATAAGCAGCATTATGAGCCACAGGGAAGTACTGTCCATATCTGTATTTTCCGCTGACGGGAGGGAACTTTTCAAAAAGATAAAGCCGGAGTATGCATCCGCGCTTGCCGTTTCGTACGACAGGGCATCGGCGGAGAGACCATCAAGTTCTCTGCTCTCCTTGCGAGATGTAATTGAAATGGTCGAGCCGGTAATACTTGAAAGTGCGCCCGGTCGCGATGAGTCGATATATATTTCGGAATCTGTGGCCGGAGCCGAAAAAAAGGTAATCGGGAGCGTAAGGATCCTGTTCGACACCTCATCACTGGCGACAAGCAGCATATCCATTATTCTTCAGAACGTGGCTGTCGCCCTGATAATGCTGGTGACGGGGGCGATGATGATATTTTATGTGCTCAAACGGGCATTGAGTCCGCTCAGGCAGCTGACTGACGAGGTGCGGATGCTCGGGGCCGGACTGGAGATAGAAAAGATATCTTTGAAGTCTGAAGACGAGATTGGGCGGCTTGCTACAGCCTTCAATGAGATGGCCGATAACCTCAAGAGACGCGAGCATGAATCAAAAGAGCTTGAACAGCGCCTGAGGCATGCTGAGAAGATGGAGGCTGTCGGCACACTCGCAAGAGGTATTGCCCACGATTTCAATAACATACTGACAGCGGTAGAGGGTTCTGTATTCGCTCTCAAGAAGAACATAGGCAGGGAGCATCCCCAACACAAATATCTTTACCATATGGGGAATTCGGTATCCAGGGCGAGAATACTCATACATGGCCTTCTTGTATTCAGTCAGGGGAAGTCACCCCGGCATGTACCGGTGGAGATCAATTCGGCAATAGTGGAGTTGCTCCCGATGATATCGAGTGTAACTGGAGATGAAATAGAATGTGTGCCTCTGCTCTGCAAAAGTCCTTTGATAGTCAAGGGAGACCCGTTTCAGCTGGAGCAGGTGTTACTGAACCTTGCAATCAATGCGCGTGATGCCATGGCAAATGGGGGCAGCCTGGAGATCCGTACCGATCAGGTCCTGCTTGAAGAGCAGGCTGCAGCCGGGGCTGAATTACTGACGCCCGGAAGTTATGCGCTCATATCAGTGAAGGACACAGGCAGGGGAATAAGTGAAGATATCAAGGAGAGGATATTTGAGCCGTTTTATACGACAAAGGAAGTCGGAAAAGGCACGGGGCTGGGACTTTCGATCGTTTACGGAATTGTTGAAGAGCATAAGGGCAGCATATCAATATTCTCGGAAGAGGGCAGGGGCGCGGAGTTCAGGATATATCTGCCTCTATTTGAAAAAGATTGACTGGCGAGAGAATATAACCCGGAGAAGGGAGTTTAAATGCAGAGGATACTGTTAATAGATGATGAGGCGGACATAAGGGCCATTGTGGGCGGCGTGCTGACCGATGAAGGTTTTGATGTGATTGAGGAGAGTGACGGAGAGAGCGCTATAAGCTCTATCAATAAAAACCTGCCTGATGCCGTGCTTCTCGATCTGAAGATGCCGGGGATCGGGGGCATTGAGGTGCTGGAGCAGATCGTCAAGGCCGATCCTCACCTGCCTGTTGTAATCATGACCGGATACGGGGATGTACCTACGGACGTAAATGCAATAAAAAAAGGCGCATATGACTTTATTCTCAAACCGCCCGATTATAACAAGCTGCTGATTACGCTGAAACGCGCGGTAGAACGGCGTCAGCTCGAGGTCGAGGTTGACCGCTACAGTATTGCTTTTGAGGCCTCGCTTGAGGAGCGGCTCGGCAGGAGTCCGGCAATGAAAAATGTCATAAACAGTGTCACACAGGTGGCGGGCACGAATATGTCGGTAATAATACAGGGCGAAACAGGGACAGGAAAGTCCTATATAGCAGCGGCCATTCAGAGTGTCAGCAACAGGGCAAAAGAGCCTTTTGTGCGGGTTGATATGGGACTCATACCCGACAGTCTGTTTGAGAGTGAATTGTTCGGCTACAGGCGGGGCGCTTTTACCGGGGCAGAGAAAAACAAGATCGGATATTTTGAAAGTTCCAATTGGGGCACGATATTTCTCGACGAGATCGAGAATATTCCCCTCCACATACAGGGAAAGCTGTTGAGCGCGCTCGATGAAAGGCGCGTTTACCCGCTCGGCAGCACTGCGCCGGTTGATATTGATGTCAGGATAATTGCCGCAACCAACAAGGACATAAGGCAGTGTGTAAGGAAAAAAGAATTCCGGGAAGACCTTTTTTACAGGCTCGGCGAGTTTATTATCACGGTGCCGCCCCTGTGCGAGCGGGTTGAAGATATCCCCTTCTTCTCGCGCAAGTTCGCAAAAGAAGCTGGTATGGAGATGGGCAGACAGATTTGGGACATACCGGATGAAGCCGTAAGGCAGCTGATGGAGTATAAATGGCCCGGAAATATCAGGGAGCTTAGAAACGTGATGAGGAAGGCCGCGCTGACAACCCCCGACGGTTTTATAGACAGGCATGTAGTTTCAAGGATACTCAAAGACCAGGCGCAGGACAGCGCGGACGGGCCGGTCTCGTATTCCCTGAAAGACGCTGTCCGCGAGATCGAGAGACTCAAGATCGGGCAGGCCCTGCAGCGGTGCGGCGGCAACAAGACCAGGGCGGGCGAAATGCTCCAGATCAGCTACAAGACCCTGCTCGAAAAGATAAAACTTTATGAGCTGGAATAGGCAGGCAAGAATGGCTGTGACGGCGCTTTTGACAAAAGGCGAGCGGCACGTATAATAAGAATATGCTCGTATGGACAAAAGACCTTTCGGTGGGTGTGGTTGAGATAGATGATCAGCATCGTGAGCTTTTTGGCCGTATAAACCGGCTGCTGAAAGCTATTGATGAGAACGCGGCTGCGGATGAGATCCGGACGCTCTTCAAGTTTCTTGAGACGTATGTCGTTAAGCACTTTGGCGATGAGCAGCGGTATATGGACCAGTATGAAATGTACGGCTATAGCGATGCGGCAAGACACAAGTCTGAGCACGCGTCTTTTATAAGTTCTATTGGCGAGTTCAGGGCCGATCTTGAGGCTGCCCCCCCGAGTCAGCAATTTGTAACCGAGTTTGCCAAATGGATGATCAACTGGTATATCATGCATATACAGCATATCGATAAAGGACTCGGCGCATTTTTGAGGAAAGTATTCCCAGTGCTTGGGCGCTGACCGGCGCGAAACTAACTGCGTTCGTCTCCGCCTGAGGCCCAGCGTATTATCTCTTCCACCATCGCTTCTATAGTGGCTTTTTTCGGCGTGATTGCGACTTTAAGACCTTTCGCTTCTATAGCTTTTGCGGTTACCGGTCCTATGGCCGCGATGGCAACTCCCTGCAATAAATCCAAAGCCTCGTTGCCCATACTCTCGATAAAGTTGGTGAAGGTGGCCGCACTCGTAAAGGTTGCCACAGTAATGCCGCCCGATTTTATAAGGTCATGGAGCCTGGCGTCATATTTTGAGGGGTTCTCAGTGCGATAGGCCACCGGACAGTCTATCTCTCCCTCAAGTTCTCTTATCCTCTCCGGGAAGGTATCTCTCGCAGCTTCTGCGCGCGGCAGCAGCACGCGCAGGCCGAGAAGATTTGAGGTTTTATATCTTGAGTCCTGCCTGGTCTTGGCATCTTTAATAAAAGCAGTTATCAGCCCTTCTGCATTGAACTCTTCAGGGACCAGGTCCACGGTGAGGCCGTAATTACTGACCGCTTCTGCTGTCTTTGTGCCGATAGCGCAGACCTTGACGCCTTTCAGGTCAGCAATGCTTTTCCCTCTTTCGAGAAGGCGCGGCATGAAGTATTTGGGGCCGTTGGCGCTGGTAAAGACAAGCCAGTGATAAGTATCCAGCAGATCGATTGCCGCATCGAGCTCAGAAAAATCGTCCGGAGGAACAGTCCTGATCGTCTGGAACTCGTAAATTTCGGCCCCAAGTTCTTCGAGACGTTTGTAGTCTGCATTATATTCACGAGTAATGAGCACGGTATGACCGGTCATGGTTTTGTTCATCTAATTTGCCACCTCTCCGTCTATTTGCGGCATGTTCTGCCTGTATACCTCATCCAGAATTTTATTTGCGCCGCGCTTCAGCAGTCTCTCAGCAAGCTCAATGCCGAGTGATTTCGCATCGGACGGACTGCCCTCAATGTGGTCTCTGATCAATATATCTCCTGATAAATTACCTACAAGCCCGTCCATGATCAGCAATTCCGGCTCCCCGGGACCGCGACGCAGCCTTGCATGCGCGGCAATAGGCACCTGGCAGCCACCTTCAAGTTTTTTTAGAAAGGCCCTCTCGGCCCTGACGCAGACAGATGTTTCCGGATCGTTGAGCGGTCCCACAAGTTCATTAATTTCACTGTTAATCATGCACTCAATGCCTATGGCGCCCTGTGCTATGGCGGGCAGACATAATTCAGGTGCCAGCAGTTCTGTGATCCTGTCCGCCAGGCCAAGTCTTTTGAGCCCGGCAGAGGCAAGGACGATCGCGTCAAACAGTCCTTCATCGAGTTTTCTGAGGCGTGTGTCGAGGTTGCCCCGGAGTTGTTCTATTTTAAGGTCCGGCCTGACGTTGAGTAGCTGGCACGAACGCCTGAGGCTGCTGGTGCCTATTACCGCGCCTTGACGAAGACCTTTGAATGTGAGCTTTGCGGAGGGCCCGTTTTTGTTTGCTGAGTCCAGCCTGGTAACCAACGCATCCCTCGGGTTCTCCCTCTTGCATATGACGGATATGTGAAGGCCGCCCGGCAGTTCGGTCGGCACATCCTTCATGCTGTGCACTGCAAGATGCGATTCGCCGTTGAGCAGAGATTCTTCTATCTCTTTCACAAACAGGCCCTTGCCGCCGACTTGTGAGAGCGGGACATCGAGTATCCTGTCCCCGGTTGTCTTTATAAGGTTTAGTTCGACCTCAAGCCCGGGATGCAGCCGCTCGAGTTCGGACTTCACCCATACGGCCTGCCAAATGGCCAGTTTGCTGCCTCTTGTGCCTATTATGATCTTCCTATTCTTCGTCATTATCATCCAGCCCGTATAATTTCTTCGCGGCATAGTTCATCAACTCTCTGTCTTCATCGCTCTCTTTCATCGCAACTGTGGGAGAATGCATAAGTTTGTTTGTTATGCCGCCGGCCAGACGCTCGACAGCCGACATCACATCTCCGTCAAGGTCCGGAAAGCTTCTTTTGAATTTATCGAGTTCATCCCTTTTTATGTCATCAGCCTTTTGTCTCATCGCAATGACAACAGGGACCGCTTCGAGCGAGGAGAGCCAGCGGCTGAATTTATCGACCTCTTCGGCCACAATGTCTTCGGCCTTTTCCGCCTCTTTCTGCCTTTCGAGAAGATTGGAACCGACAACCTGCTGCAGGTCATCGATGTTGTAAAGGTAGACGTTGTCAACCCCGTTCGCGTCCGGATCGATGTTACGCGGGACAGAGATGTCTATGAGAAAAACAGGCCTGAACTTACGCCCTTTCATCACCTGTTCCATCAGTCCCTTCGTGATAACATATGAGGGCGCGTTTGTTGAGCAGATCAGTATGTCCGTGCCTACCAGTTCCCTTGAGAGGTCCTCGAAGCGAATTGCCGTGCCGCAGAATTCGCGCGCCATTTCGCAGCCGCGTTCGTAGGTCCTGTTTGCCACCCTGACGTCCTTCACCCCGTTGCTGACAAGGTGGCGTGCCGCCAGTTCTGCCATCTCACCAGCGCCGAGCAGCATGACCGATTTGTCAGCAAGTCCGCTGAATATTTTTTTGGCCAGTTCGACTGCAGCGTAGCTGATCGAGACAGCATTCTCCGCTATACGGGTCTCTGTCCGAACCCTTTTCGCCGTTGAGATCGCTTTTTTCATGAGGCGGTTGAGGATGAAACCGGTCGTCCTGTTCGAAAGTGCAAGATCAAAGGCATCTTTCAACTGGCCGAGGATCTGCGGTTCTCCCAACACCATAGAATCGAGGCTTGAAGCTACACGCAGAAGGTGGCGCACCGCATCCTCACCGTGATGAAAGTAGAGCGCGTCGGCAAATTCGTTCACGGGCACATTTTGGAATCCGGCGATGAAGCTTTTTATCTCATCCAGGGCATTCTCTCCGTCCCTGACAGAGGCAAAGATCTCGACCCGGTTGCAGGTCGAGAGCAGGGCGGCCTCACTGACAGAGGAAAGCTGTTTGAGCGCAATTAATCCGTCCTGCTGTTTGGTACCTTCGAACGCAAGTTTTTCCCTTATATGGAGGGGCGCAGTCCTATGGTTTAGTCCGACAACAATTATGCTCATTGGAATGTGTGCAGGCTCTTTAGCAGCAGATTAACACCAAAAAAGGTGAAGAGCACGACCGAGAATCCGATGATCGAGAGAATAGCCGCGCGTTTCTGCTTCCAGCCGGATACATATCGCAGATGAAAGCAGAGGGCGTAAACGAGCCATGTGACAAGCGACCAGACCTCTTTCGGGTCCCAGCGCCAGAAGCCGCCCCAGGTGCTGTCGGCCCAGAGTGCGCCTGTGATGATGGCCATGGTGAAGAGAGGAAACCCCAGGTTGACCATCCTGTGATTGACCTCGTCTATTTCCTGCAGGCCCGGAAGGCTGCGGGAGAGTCCGCCAAGCCGTTTGGATTTAAGTGCGTATTGCTGTATGAGGTACATGATTCCGGCCCCGAAGGCCACCGCAAAAGCGGCGATACCCATAAAAGCGCAGAGCGCATGAATCCAGAGCCAGGGGCTTTGAAGGGCAGGGCTCAGGGGCGCAACAGCCCGCGGAAGAAAAGCCGCGGCCAGCATGACGGCAAATACAATCGGTACTACAAATGAGACGAGTGTTCCGATCCTGTACCTGAAGATCAGCAGAAAAAAGATGACGGATATGCACCATGCAAAAAAGGAGGCCGCTTCGTGCATGCTGGTTATGGGCGGGTGGCCTCCGGCAGCGTACCTGAAGGCGATTGCTGCCGTATGCAGCACAAAGCCGGCAGACATGCACCATATCGTCAGTTTTGCCGTTTCGCTCCTGTTGCGGAACAGGTCTATGGCGCTCAGGATTGCGGCGACAAAATACCCTGTCAGCGCCAGCTCAAACAGTATTGTGCCCATCAGAAGCAGCCGAGCTCGCAGTTCCTGATCTTGATCTTCAGATCAGTGGCGGCTGTTCCTACTTCATTATAGGACACATTGAGTTCTTCAGCTATCTTTCTTGCCGCGCCGCAGGTTATCTTTCCGTCCACTGCCCTCTGGTTAAGGAGGCTGATTATCTCCTTTTTCTTTGCGGTTTCTTCCATAACCTTAATTATAACCTCCAGT
This sequence comes from uncultured Nitrospiraceae bacterium, assembly GCA_903822005.1. Lineage (GTDB taxonomy): Bacteria > Nitrospirota > Thermodesulfovibrionia > Thermodesulfovibrionales > Dissulfurispiraceae > Fen-1308. The sequence continues at coordinate 151,475 of CAIJNL010000014.1, read as the reverse complement.
TCTTCGTCCTGCACTTTTTCAGGCAATTCCTTAATGATGCAGGTTCCCGCGTGATTCCCGGCTTCGGCGCCCGCAGTTATGATAATATCGGCAAGTCCCTTAAGTCTTTCAGCCGAAGGCTTTGTGTCAGCATCCGGTCCTCCGGTAATGAATATTACAATATCGGGTTTCGCAAACTCAATCGCGCTGTTGCCCTCTATGATGACCGCATCGAGTTCAGTCAAGCGCTGCAGTGCGAGAGGCATGACTTCCCCGAGGTCTTCAGCCACAGATTTTATCCAGAGCACCTGTTTCGCGCCGGCCTCGCCGAGCCTTGCCGTGTCTTTACCCTTTTTTTTTAGTATTTCCGCATCGTCGATCAATGAGGCATATATGGCCTCTTTGGTATATTTGATTGCACCGATACGCGGTTTTGGGCCGAAAAGTCTGCTGGTATGGCCTGATGAAAGATAGCGGATAAGGGCCGCGGCAAGCGTCGTCTTGCCGATGGAACTGTGCGACCCGCCTATGCCTATCGTAAAAGGTCTTTTTATTTTCATAACAAGGTCCGGGTCTCCGGACTGCTTGTCCGCAGCAGGCTGTCCGGCAGGAACAGAGGGGCTACTCGGGCTGTTTTATCTCTTCCTTGAAACCGCACTCCTTGTGAGTACAGGCATGGAACACGCTTCCCGCCTTGTTCCTCTTTTCGACCAGGAAGGACGCCTTGCAGTCAGGGCATTCCTTTGGCACCGGCTTGTACCATAGCGCAAAGGTGCAGTCCGGATAATTATTGCAGCTCCAGAAGGGTTTGCCGCGCTTGGACTTTCTTTCTACTATATCGCCGTCATCGAGGGGGCATTTGACCCCTGTGGAGAGCGGTTTGGTGTTTTTGCACTCAGGGTATTTGGAGCAGGCAATGAACTTGCCGAAGCGTCCGGTTTTCATTATCATGGGTGCTCCGCACTTGTCGCAGTTCTCACCCGTGAGTGTCTCCTCTACGGTCTGCGGCTTCATGTCATCGCCGAGAGGGCGCGTATTCTTGCATTGGGGATATCCGGCGCAGGCCAGGAACCTGCCGTGCCTGCCCCATTTGATGATCATGGGCTCGCCGCATTTTTCGCAAACTATATCCGTAGGGATGTCCAGAGGCTTGACCCTTTCCTTGTCCTTGGCTGCTGCTTTAAGGTCCATGTCAAAGGGGATGTAGAAATCCTTCAGGACGGTTACCCAGTTCATTTTTGCCTGCTCGATCTCGTCGAGCTCATTTTCCATGGTGGCCGTAAAATTGAAGTCTATCAACTCCGGGAATTTCTCGACAAGTAGGTCGTTGACCACAACCCCGAGTTCTGTCGGCGCAAAACGGGTCTCAATTTTATGCACATACTTGCGGTCCTGTATGGTGGAGAGTATCGAGGCGTATGTGCTTGGACGGCCTATTCCCTTTTCTTCAAGGGTCTTCACAAGCGTCGCCTCACTGTAGCGCGGCGGCGGCTGGGTAAAATGCTGGAGAGGTTTGATCTCTTTTTTCTCCAGTGGGGTACCCTCGGAAAGCGCGGGCAGCAGACCGCCTTCCTCTTCTTCTATGTCTTCCCTGCTTTCTGTATACAGCGCGGTAAAGCCCGGGAATTTTATGACTGTTCCGGATGTCCTGAATTCGATGCCCTGCATTTCCGTGCCGTTATCTTTCAGGCCGATGATGAAGGTGGTCTGTTCGAGCTGTGCCGGACTCATCTGGCTTGCGATAAAACGGTTCCAGATCAGCGAGTATAAATTATACTGGTCCTTGCTCAGGAAAGATTTCACGGATTCGGGCGTCTTGTCTTCGTAAGTAGGTCTTATGGCCTCATGTGCATCCTGCGCTGAGCGTTTGCTCTTGTAAATGGGCGGCTTCTCGGGCAGATAGTCTTTGCCGAATTTTCCGTCTATGAATCTCCTTGCCCATTCCTGGGCCTCGGGCGCGGTCCTGAAGGAATCGGTCCTCATATAGCTGATAAGTCCGACCGAGCCTTCGCTGCCGAGTTCGATCCCTTCGTAAAGCTGCTGTGCTATCATCATCGTTTTCTTTGCAGGGAAGCGCAGTCTGCGCGCCGCCTCCTGCTGGATGGTGCTTGTGATGAAAGGAGGGGCTGGAGATCTCTTCTTCAGCTTTTTGTCTATCTTTGCAAGAAAATATTCCTTGCCTTCTATGTCCGCTATTACCTCGGCGGCCTTCTCCGAGTTGGTGATCAGGAATTTGTTGCCTTCAGCGCTGTCGCGGTCTACAACCAGAGAATCCTGGTATTTGAAGAGACGTGATATAAACGGAGAGCCCTGATTTTCGGGCGAAAGCAGCAGCGCCTCGATGGTCCAGTACTCTTCCTTGATAAAGGCCTCTATTTCCCGTTCACGCTCTACAACGAGACGCACCGCAACCGACTGCACCCTGCCGGCGCTGAGTCCCCTGCGGACCTTTCTCCAGAGGAACGGGCTGAGATTGTATCCTACCAGCCTGTCAAGGATTCTTCTGGCCTGCTGGGCGTTCACCAGGTCTGTGTTGATAGCGCCCGGATTTTTTATAGCTTCCAGTACCGACTTTTCGGTGATCTCATGAAAGGCGACCCTGAATATCTTGTCCGGGTTCTTCGGCTCGCGTATCTCTTCCGCGATATGGGCCGCAATGGCCTCCCCTTCACGGTCAGGGTCTGTCGCTATATATATCTTGTCTGCTTTTTTCGCGTCTTTTTTCAGCTCCTTGATCACCTTTTCCTTGCCGGGGATTATGATGTAGGTTGGAGCGAAGTCTTTCTTGACGTTTACGCCGATCTCATCGGCAGGCAGGTCTTTCACATGTCCGACAGACGCCTTTACATCAAAGCCGCTGCCGAGTATTTTATTGATGGTCTTCGCCTTGGCAGGCGATTCGACTATGACCAGCGATTTCAAATGATGCCTCCTAATTCCAGGTGATCTGTCTGCCCCTGCCGAAGATGAATGCATAGATGTCTTCGACGTCGAGGTCAGAATCTCTCATGAGTATATAAACGAGCAGCGCCTTTACCGTGTCGATTTCCGATTCATCCATATGTCTCGACAGTTCGAGGTTGCGCAGCTCCTCTTTGACCGTAATAAAGTCGATATCGATCGAGTTTATTTTTGTAAGAGTCTCATCTGCATCATAACCTTTTTCTATTATCTCTTTAGCCAGGACCCTGAGCAGTCCCATAAGTCTTCTCGCCATAGCCTCCCCTTACAAGAAAGCCAATATTGCAAATTATAATGCTTTAGCGCCGCGCACGCAAGCCTGCGGCAGCAACATACGGTTCCACCTTCGGGATCAAACCACAAGCAGGGTTGTCTTATGATAGACTGCTTACTGATGGCCGTGTACACGAGTGTGGCAGCAAATTGGCCTGTTCTCTACAATATATAGAATCTCTTTCCTTCCGCCTGTCTGACCACGCCCTTGAGTTCAAGGCCGAGCATAATCCCCAATAATTTCTGAGGGGCCATTCCGGTCTCCCTGGAGATCATGTCTATATGGCGTGGCTCGCTTCCAAGCGCATTACATATTGCCTTTTCTTCATTACTAATTTCAAGTCCTGACAGGTCGGTAATCATTCCGGCCCCTTTTTTCTGCTGGCCGGCCCGCAGAAGACCTTTCAGGACTGGAGTCAACTCAAGGAGTATGTCGTCTACGGTCTGGACCAGCTTTGCCCCCTTTTTTATGAGGGCATTTGTACCCACCGAATTCATAGAGGTGATGCCGCCGGGCACAGCGAATATGTCCTTTCCCTGTTCCAGGGCATAGCTGGCGGTAATCAGGGAACCGCTTCCTGCCGCAGCCTCGACTATCAGCACCCCGAGTGAAAGTCCGCTTATGAGCCTGTTTCTCCTTGGGAAATTTTCCCGGTTCGGAGGAGTGCCTAGCGGGAACTCGCTGATTACGGCCCCGTTTTGGGCAAGTTCCTCAATAAGCTGTTCATTTTCAGGGGGATACACGGTATCTATGCCGCAGCCCAGCACGGCTATGCTTCTTCCTCCGGCCTGCAAGGCGCCTTTATGCGCGGTCGTATCTATGCCGCGGGCCAGGCCGCTGATAATGGTCAGGCCCTTTGCGGCGAGTTCCGAGGCAAAGGTCTCGGCCATCATCTTTCCGTACATGCTCATCTTGCGGGACCCCACGATCCCTATCGAAAATCTGTCTTCATTAATGATACGGCCCTTCATATATAAGAGCACCGGCGCGTCATCGATCTGCCTCAGGGACTCCGGATATTCGCTGTCAGCAAAGGTGAGGGCGATTACTCCCGATTGCTCCATCTTATCGAGTTCAAGGTCGACCAGATCCCACGAATCAAATTTGGTGATGGCCCGTGCCCGGGACTCCTTGATATCTCCCACTGCCTGCAACTCTTTTGAAGGGGCTTTAAAGATATTTTCTGGTGTCCGGAAGGCAGCGAGAAGTTTCTTTGCGGTAATGGGGCCAATACTCTCCGCAAAGGCCAGGGCGAGCCAGTACCTCAGTGCGTTGCTGTTATTTGGGGTCTGCCTGTCCATATAAATAGGTATGCTGCAAATGAGACCGGGCAGCCCGGGTGTCTTCCCGGGCGGGTCCGGTTAGGCTGCTATTTGTCTCTCAGAATTTTCTTCATCCTGAGCCGCAGGGCATTCAGCTTGATAAAACCTTCGGCATCTTTCTGGTTATATATCTTTTCGGCCTCAAAGGTGGCCAGTTCCTGGGAGTAGAGCGATTTCGGCGACTTCCGGCCAACAACAAAGCAGTTGCCCTTGTAGAGTTTCAGTCTCGCAGTGCCAGTGACATCTTTCTGGATGTTATCCATGGTCGACTGGAGTATTTCTCTTTCGGGCGCAAACCAGAAGCCGTAATAGACGAGCTCGGAATATTTGGGGATAAGCGAATCCCGCAGGTGAAGCACTTCCCTGTCGAGGGCGAGTGATTCGACTGCCCTGTGAGCATGATGGAGGACAGTGCCGGCAGGGGTCTCGTATACGCCCCTGGATTTCATGCCTACGAAGCGGTTCTCGACAAGGTCAACCCTGCCTATGCCGTTTGCGCCTGCTATCCTGTTAAGTTCAGTAAAGAGCTTGAAGGGCGACAGGGCCTTTCCATTCAGTTTCACCGGGTCACCGTTCAGGTATTCGATTTCGATATATGTCGGCTTGTCCGGCGCTTTTTCGGGCGGGACGAGCATTGTGTACATGTCTCCCGGGGGCTCGGCCCAGGGGTCTTCAAGTATGCCGCCTTCATAGCTGATGTGCAGTATGTTCATGTCCGTGCTGTAAGGCTTCTTCTTTGTCACGTCAACCGGTATGCCATGTTTTGCGGCATAGTCTATAAGCGATTGTCTCGAATCAAAGGTCCATTCGCGCCATGGGCTTATAACCTTTATATCAGGTTTCAGCGCGTAGTAGGTAAGCTCGAAACGCACCTGGTCATTTCCTTTGCCTGTAGCGCCGTGGGCAACAGCGTCAGCCTTCTCTTTAATCGCGATCTCGATCTGTTTCTTTGCGATCAGAGGTCTTGCAATCGAAGTGCCGAGAAGGTATACCCCCTCATATACGGCATTTGCCCTAAGCATAGGGAAGATGTAGTCTTTGACAAATTCCTCTCTGAGGTCTTCGACATATGCCTTGCACGCGCCGGTCGCAAGGGCCTTCTTTTTTACGGCCTTGAGGTCTTCACCCTGTCCGAGGTCAGCACAGTAAGCTATGACATCCGCCTTGTATGTCTCTTTCAGCCATTTGATTATAACGGATGTGTCGAGACCACCCGAATATGCCAGGACTATTTTTTTTGCCATGGAAAACCTCCGGTAAAGTTGATTGTTAAATGAGCAAATTGGTGTATGAGTATAACAGTTAAGGCGTGTATGGGTAAATGTGAGGCGGGAAGCGCACCTGCGATCCTCATGATAGCCGTCTTTATAAAGATCACTTGATTAAAGACAAAAAAGTTGTATAGTCTATTTTATGGAGACGATACGCACACCGAGCATAATGAAGCAGACTTCCCGGCGGCTGCAGATGCAGGGCCGCTCAGTCGGACTGGTGCCTACCATGGGAGCGCTGCACGAAGGCCATCTCTTTCTTGTAAAGCGCGCCAGGATGGACAATGACATCGTCGTGGTCAGCATTTTTGTGAATCCAACCCAGTTCGGGCCGAATGAGGATTACGAGAAATATCCGAGGGAAACCGACAACGATATCGAAAAACTGATAAAGGCCGGCGCGGACATCCTCTTCGCACCTGACGTGCAGTCCGTATACCCTGAAGGTTTCTCCACCTCGATCGAGGTTGGCGGCATAACGAAGAAACTCTGCGGGTTGTTCCGCCCGGTCCATTTCAGCGGAGTTGCCACTATTGTAAACAAGCTTTTCAATATGGTCACTCCCAACAGGGCATATTTCGGGCAAAAGGACTTTCAGCAGACCAGGGTCATCGAGACCATGATAGCAGACCTCAATATGAACGTTGAATTCATAAGGTGCGCGACTGTGCGCGAAAGTGACGGCCTTGCGATGAGTTCGCGCAACCGCTTTCTTTCACCGGAGGGCAGGGCTGCTGCCACTACCATATACAAAACGTTATCTTCGGCGGCTGAGCAGGTAAAGGCCGGGGTGCCGCCGCCGGAAATCACAGAGCATATGAATGAAGCGCTCAGGGCAGAGCCACTGGTTGAGGTGGTCCAGTATGCCGGGGTTTACGATCCGCTTACCCTCGACGAAAAAAAGGCTTCAGGTGGGTCGAGCCTTCTTGCCATTGCGGCCATTATCGAGAATACTAGGCTGATAGACAATATTGTCATTGAAGTCTGACAGGAGCCCTAAATTCCGAAGGGCGGCAAGGGCAACTGCCTCTTGTCTCGCTGAATAAGATCACTTCAAATTAACAGCCGCATTATCTGAAAGGCGCAGGTTACTATCTACCGTTCAGGCTCGCAAGGAAGGTCACACCGAGACGTCGAGCCAGTCGCCCTGGCCGTCTTACTTTCAGGCTAAACGCGTGTGTAATAACAGTCTGTATTCGGTGGCGATAGAATCGAAGACTCGCCGCGGTCGTTGAGTTGCTAATCAGAAAATCGGCACTATTTCTTTTTGAAACTTTATGGTTGAGAGTACGCTGAGCTTATTTGGCGAGGGGAGATTCGGAGCCACTGAATACAGTAATGAGCTCATATTGCCGAAGTGGGGGGATATGACGACAAGAGGCGGTTGCCGCTTCCGGACACCCGGACGGAATATTTGCAGCGTCGGTTTCCTGTCTTATGGTTCATTTCCTTAACGACTTGGTTGACTTATTAAAAATCGATATGCTAAGAAATAGACTGTACATTTTTGCTGTGGCTGGCGGGTGGGCCTTATTTTAAACTTGAAATAGGGGAGCCACTCTGTTAAACTTAAAGCCGATTTTTAACCGGAGGTTTTTTTTGATGAAAGGCCAGACAGCTGTAATAACCGGAGGCGGCAGAGGGATAGGAAAGGCCATTGCCGAATATTTCGCGCGCCGGGGAGTTAATATTGTTATTGTTGACGTAAACCTGGATATAGCCACGGAAACAGCCGGGCAGATAGCAGCGCTTGGAGTGAAGAGCCTGGCTGTAAAGGCTGATGTTTCGAAGTCGGCTGATGTGAGCGCAATCTTTGAGAGCGCTGTAAAAGAGTTCCAGAAGGTAGAGATACTGGTCAATAACGCGGGTATCACACGCGACGGCCTTATAATGAGAATGAGTGAAGAAGACTGGGATGCCGTAATGAATATAAACCTGAAGGGCACTTTCCTCTGTTCCAAGGAAGCCATACGGGTGATGGCAAAGCAGAGGTACGGCAGGATCATTAATATATCCTCCGTTGTGGGTTTTATGGGCAACGCTGGTCAGGCCAACTATACGGCCACCAAGGCTGGAGTGATGGGTCTCACCAAGACGATAGCAAGGGAATATGCCAGCCGGGGTATTACCGCAAATGCCGTGGCGCCGGGGTTCATCACGACTGCAATGACCGACGCGCTGCCAGAGAATATAAAGAGTGAGATGATGAAAGTAATTCCATTAGGACGGTTCGGGACTGTGGATGACGTTGCCGCTGCGGCAGCCTTTTTCGCATCGCCGGATGCCGGATATATTACCGGACAGGTAATTCATGTAAACGGCGGGATGTATATGTAGCTCCGCTGAATTGGCGGCCCGGCGGCGGACCGGGATGCCGGATGAGCAAACCAAAAATAGGGGAGGAACATAATGGCAGTTGATGAGAAGGTAAAAGAGATTATTGCCAAGCAGCTTGGGGTGGATCAGTCTGAGGTCACTCCGGAAGCATCTTTTGTAGAGGACCTTGGAGCAGATTCACTCGATACCGTCGAGCTGGTAATGGCCTTTGAAGAGGCTTTCAACATCGAGATTCCCGATGAAGATGCCGAGAAAATATCAAAGGTCAAAGACGCTATTGATTATATTTCCGCGAAGGTCTAATGATCGGAAAAAAGAGAGTAGTTGTCACAGGCCTTGGTGCTGTCACTCCTCTCGGTCTTAATGTCCGGGATACATGGGAGGCGGCCGTTGCCGGGAAGGTCGGGATTGGTCCGATAACCCAGTTTGATACATCGGCCTATTCTGTGCAGATCGCGGGCGAGGTGAAAGACTTCGACCCCTCGGTATATATTGAGGCCAAGGAGATAAAGAAGATGGACCGCTTTATCCACCTGGCTATGGGGGCTTCGATCATGGCTGCGGAAGATGCCGGGCTGCAGGTGACGCCTGAAAACGCCGAGAGAATCGGAGTAATTATCGGTTCTGGCATCGGCGGACTTAACAGCATTGAACATTATCACAAAATGCTGCTCGAAAAGGGACCGCGCAGGGTTTCGCCTTTTTTCATTCCAATGGTATGCATCAATCTCGCATCAGGCAATGTATCTATCCGCCTTGGCGCGAAAGGACCCAATTCTGCAGTAGTTACCGCATGCGCTACAAGCAGCCATTCCATAGGAGAGGCTTTCAAGATAATCCAGAGGGGCGACGCTGACGTAATGATCGCCGGCGGCGCGGAATCGGTTATCTGTCCTCTTGCAGTGGCAGGCTTTTCAGCGATGAAGGCATTGTCAACGCGCAACGATGAACCTCTGAAATCGAGCAGGCCTTTTGACGTGGATCGTGACGGGTTCGTTATGGGTGAAGGCACAGGGATACTTGTGCTTGAGAGCCTCGATTCGGCCCTTGCCAGAAATGCGAGGATATATGCCGAGATTTCGGGTTACGGAATGTCCGGCGACGCCTTCCACATATCCTCTCCCGCGCCTGAGGGCGAGGGGGCGGGGCGCTGTATGGCATTGGCGCTTAAGGACGCCGGTATCGCACCAGAAACGATCGACTATATTAATGCTCACGGAACATCCACCAAGTACGGCGACGAACTTGAAACAATGGCGATAAAAAAGGTATTCGGTGAGCATGCATACAAATTATGCGTAAGCTCGACAAAATCCATGACAGGTCACTTGCTGGGCGCCGCAGGAGGTGTTGAGTCCATCTTCAGTATCCTCAGCATAGTGAACGGCACCGTTCTGCCTACTGTCAACCTGGACAACCCTGACCCTGAGTGCGATCTGGACTATGTGCCTCACAGGGCGAGACAGCGCAATGTAGAGTATGCGATGTCCAACTCCTTCGGATTTGGTGGTACGAATGCCTGCCTCATTTTCAACAAATACCGCTGAGCTTGAGAATCTCCTGGGATACAGGTTCAGGAATGAAGGGCTTCTTGCCGAAGCCCTGACACATACATCTTTCCAGTACGAAAATTCGGGGGCCCAGACCGCTCACAATGAGCGGCTGGAGTTCCTCGGCGATTCCATACTCGGTCTTGTCATGGCAGAAGCCCTCTTTGTAAGGGACAGCCGCCTCAGCGAGGCAGGCATGTCCAAGATCAAATCTTATCTCGTAAATAAATCTGTCTTATATGAAATCGCCACTGGCCTCTCACTTGGCAGTTTTGTCAGGCTTGGACGCGGTGAAGAGTCCACCGGGGGCAGGCATAAGCGATCTATCCTGTCAGATGCGGTCGAGGCCCTGTTCGGAGCGGTCTATCTGGACAGCGATTATAAAACGGTCAATGAACTCATCCTGAGGCTGTATGCCGGCAAGATCGCTGAAGCCATAGCGAACAAGGAGGGCTATGACTTCAAAAGCGAACTCCAGGAGCGCTCACAGGCTGCTTTTGGCACCCTGCCGGAGTACAGGATCGTCAGGCAGGAGGGTGAGGAGCACAGGAAGATTTTCACGGCGGAAGTATATATAAATGAAAAGAGCCGAGGGACAGGCTCCGGCAAGAGCAAGAAAGAGGCCGAGATCAATGCGGCCAAAGAGGCACTCGAAAAGATGCCTGCATCAGACTGAAAGCGGCGATAACGAATGAATAACAGACCGGTCTCTCTGCGGTACAGCTACTACGTATTGACCGTCCTTTTCTCGGCAAACCTTCTGAATTATATTGACAGGCAGGTTATATATGCCGTATTTCCCCTCATCAGGGACGACCTGCAGCTTACTGACACGGCGCTCGGCACCCTTGGCAGCGTATTCATGGTCTGTTATATGGTGTCGGCCCCTTTATTCGGTTGGCTGGGTGACCGCATGAGGCGATTACGGCTTGCGGCTTCCGGTCTGTTATTATGGAGCGTTGCAACCGGGGCCGCCGGTTTTTCCAACGGCTACTGGTCCCTCCTTGCTGCGCGGACCATGGTGGGCCTGGGAGAGGCAAGCTTCGGTACGGTATCGCCGGGTGTTCTGGCCGATTATTTTTCGCGGGCTTCGCGGGGCAAGATACTCTCGCTGTTTTACCTTGCCATACCGGTAGGCAGCGCCCTCGGGTATCTGGCAGGAGGCCTGCTGGGGCAGCACTTTGGATGGCATGCAGCATTTCTGGTTGTCGGCCTGCCAGGACTTTTAATTGCAATTCCCTTATGGCTTTTGAAAGAGCCGCGAAGGGGACTGAGCGACGGACCTGCTGAATCCCGAATAGTTTCAGGAGCCAAAGGCTACAGGCAGTTTCTCTCGAACCGTTCATTTATCATCAATACCCTTTCCATGACAGCCATGACTTTTGCGCTTGGAGGGCTCGCGCAGTGGTTCCCGACATTCCTTTACCGTCTTCACGGCCTTGATGTGGCGAGCGGAAACGTAATGTTCGGTCTTGTTACGATAGTTGCCGGTATCTCCGGCACGCTTGCGGGCGGATGGATCGGCGATCATTTCCAGAAAACAAACGTCAGGGGTTATCTGTTCGTTTCGGGTTGGGGCTTTTTAATAGCGGTGCCGGTGGCTTTTTTTGCCCTGACCACTGATTCCGCACCAGCATGCCTTGCAGCGACATTCGCGGCTGAATTTTTCCTTTTTCTCAGCACCGGGCCGTTGAACACCATAATCATAAATGTGACCGCCCCGTCAATGAGGGCCATGGCCTTTGCCCTGAACATATTTGTGATCCACGCTCTTGGGGATGCGATTTCACCCGTCATCATCGGGGCACTGTCCGATATTTCAGGTCTCAGGAGCGCGTTGATGATTACGCCGTTTGCCATACTCATCGCTGCCGGCTTTTCTTTTTATTGCGCCAGGTATATTGCGGCGGACACCCTGTAGACCGCCCGGTGAGTATTGCGGCGGCCTGAATTGTGATATTATTTAACTGAGACCCCACTCTAAATGATGACCAATTTAAGCATAAAGACAAGGCTGATCGGTGCCGTTTCTGCCCTGATGACAGCCATTATCATGGCCATATCCTATTTTTCGCTGGCCTATTTCGAATCCACAACAAAAGAGCTGATCGGCGTAGAACAGTTCGCGAAAGTTTCGCTGTTTGCAGGTGAAATAGACGACAAGCTGAATAACATGCATGAGCTTGTGATAGTCCTGGCCAAAGAAGTGCCGCCGGACCTTTTCAGGAACCCTACACAGGCCCGCGCTTTTCTGAATCAGCATGTGGAGCTGCACAAGCTTTTTGATAACGGGCTTTATCTGTTTGATGAAACGGGCAAACTTGTCGCGGAAGCGCCCCAGGTGACGGGCAGGGCAGGCAGGAGCTTTTTGCACCGGAAACACATTTCCGACACCATAGCTAATAAAACGCCCTTTATCAGCGATCCTTATTTTTCGAGCATGCCGGGCAACCATCCTTCGTTGATGCTTACTGCCCCGGTATTCGGTCCGGACGGGAGACTGATTGGCGTTCTCGGCGGCGGCATCGATCTGCTCAAGGAAAACATAATCAGCCGACTGATCAGCACCCCGGTAGGAAAGACCGGATATTTCTATGTGATAACAAGGGACCGCAGGATTATATTGCACCCCGACCGAAGCCGGGTCCTGAAGCAGGACGTTCCGATGGGGGCCAATAAACTGCTCGAAAGGGCCATACATGGGTTTGAGGGCACTGACGAGACTGTTAACTCACGCGGTCTGCACGCGATAACGTCATTCAAAAGCCTTGCTGCAAAGGACTGGATTGTTGCGGCCAACTATCCGGTGGACGAGGCCTACAGGCCCTTATATCAGGCGCGGGATGTCATGCTTCTTTTCATGTCGGTAGTGATCCTCATAGTGCCGGTGATAGTATGGTATCTGATGAACCTGTTGACCAGACCGCTTCTGACATTCACGAGGCATGTGGAATCCATGAAGGCGAAGCAGGGAGAAGACCGGCTTTTCCATGTTGCATCTTCTGATGAAATCGGCAAACTCACCAGTGCTTTCAACTCAATGGTCACTGACCTGGACAGGCGTCAGACCGAGATAGAGGAAAAAAATGATGAGGTCGAAAAACTTGTCTGCGAGGTTGGGGAATTCAACCAGGAAATGGAGACCATGCTTAATGAAAGAACGATGAGTCTGATGGCCCTTACTGTTGCCGACAGGGTGCGGAATCCTGCCGCGCTGATATCAGGCGTCTGTAAAAGGCTGTCCGAAAAAGGAGATATTCCCGAAAGAATGAAGGACAGTTTTGAGATCATAACGGACAGTTCGAAAGACCTTGAGAAGATCGTTACCGATTTCCAGTCACTTCTGAAGAGCAGGCAGTCGAAGTTTGCGTATGAGGACCTGAACAAAGTGGTCGAGGGCGCTGTAAATGTAATAGCCCGCAAGGCAGATGATAAAGGCGTACGGCTGTCGGTCAACCTGGCTGCCGGGACATTGATGATCAACGCACAGCTCAATCTTCTAAGGGTCGCCATATTCCACCTGATCAAAAATGCGATAGAGGCAACACCTGAGGCAGGCAGCGTACTTGTCGCAACATACGCCGAAGGCGGGCGTATATTTCTTTCCGTAGCCGATACCGGGGCCGGCATACCAGACGAAATCATCGGCAGAATATTCGATCCCTTCTTCACTACAAAAGGTCAGAGTTTCGGAATGGGACTCCCACTGGTGAAACAGATTGTTACTGAGCATATGGGAGAAATAAGCGTTGAGAGCGAAGAGGGAAAGGGGACTAAATTCAATATTATATTCCCTGAAAGGTGGAAAGAGAAATAGCCGGTCGCTTGTACCCGGTCTGAGTACAGGGTATCCTTTAATTATACAGGGACCGTGAAATCGATTTCTGAAAAAAAGTGTTGAGGCGGAGGACAAGATGATAAGGATCGGAATGTACAAGATGTGTGTGGCGGCAACGGTAGTAATCGCGATGATTTTCGCATTTGGAATCAATATAGGCGAGAGTGCCGGAAATGACCAACCAACAAAATGCGAGATGAAGTTTCAGCTCAAGGGATGGTCGGCCATTTATGAGACGATGTCAGGCACCGGCACGATTACCTGCGACAACGGCCAGAAAGCAAAAGTCAAATTAAGCGTAAAGGGTGGCGGTTTAACCGCCGGGGTCGAGAAGCTGCAGGGGAAAGGTGAATTTTCCGAAGTTTATTCCATAAAAGAACTTTATGGGGCCTATGCAAGGGGCGGAGCCCATGCAGGAGCTGGGGGATCGGCAAATGCGCAGATAGTGACCAAGGGCAAAGTTTCCCTCGCACTTTCCTCAACCGGAAGCGGTGTTGATCTGGGGGTATCTTTCGGCAACTTCCGCATATCACCGCTTAGTAAAAAAGGCAAGTAAGAGCATAAGACAGCATGCTATATAAAGGACCCCTTTATCGCAGGATTAAGGGGTCCTTTATAGTCCTTGTGCAGAAAAGGCCAATAAGGATACAATAAAACCTGAGAGGCTTTTTTAAGGCAATGCAGGGGAAAGGTATTTTAATAATCCGAGAGGTGATAGTTGCGATGGATGATCAAAAAGCTGAACAGTGCGATAATATTATAGAAAAGACGAGGGCCTTCCGTGATGAAATTCCTGATGTAGTAGATGCCCTTGTCAGGTCCTGCAATACGCCGAACAGCTTTGACCATGTAGGACTCGAACCGCTGCCCTCAAAAGATGCGGTAATTGAGATGACGCAAATGGCCTGCCGGATGCTCTATCCCGGCTACTTTTCACGCACCCGTATAGACAGGGTAAATCTCGGATATTATTTCGGCCAGGCCATGACTACCTTTTTCGAGGTGCTCTCCGAGCAGGTTACCTTTGCGATACGGCATGAATGCCGCCGTCGCAGTCTGTCTTGCGTTACTTGCGAGGAACAGGGCAAGGAGATTGCCATAAATCTGATCAGGGAACTGCCGAACCTCAGGGAGCAGCTGGCTGCTGATGTGCGCGCTGCGTATGATGGAGATCCGGCTGCCAAGAGCTATGACGAGATAATATTCAGCTATCCCGGGCTCTTTGCCATTACTGTGCATCGTCTCGCCAACAAGCTCTATGCGCAGAAGGTGCCGCTGATTTCGAGGATAATGTCCGAATTTGCCCATAGTGTGACCGGCATTGATATCCATCCCGGAGCGACCATTGGGGAAAGTTTCTTCATTGACCATGGCACGGGAGTCGTTATTGGAGAGACAACCAGGATCGGGAAACGGGTCCGGATATATCAGGGGGTTACTCTCGGAGCGCTGTCTCTGTCTAAGGATGAAGTCTCGAAGTTGAGGACGGAAAAGCGCCACCCGACACTTGAGGATGATGTAATCGTCTATTCCGGCGCAACGATACTTGGAGGAGATACCGTTATCGGGGCACGTTCGGTTATAGGAGGCAGCGTCTGGGTCACGACATCGGTGCCTCCCGACTCAAAGGTATTCACAAAAAAACCGGAACTGATATTTAAATAGAGCAAGCCTGCTCTCTATTTTTTGGACTTCATCGGAAGTCGACCGGAAAGAAAAGAGCGGTATATTCCATCTGCAGCTAAATTTAATCGGGGACCTGCGTGAAAACTAAAATCTGTTTGTTAACCATCATATTCGCAGTTGCAGCGTGTTTCGTTTCATTGTCCTTTGCGGGTGAATATGAAGACGGGATTGAGGCGTTTCTCGGCAGGGATTATGAAACCGCCTACAAGCTTTTTTTCAAAGAGGCTGAGGCCGGCAGTGCGCGCGCCCAGTACAAAATCGGATATATGTATGAAAACGGAGATGGGGTGTCCCGCAAGTACGATACTGCTGCAAAGTGGTACAGGCTCGCCGCAGAGCAGGGGCACGAGCCCGCTATGTTCAATCTTGCTGAGATGTATGCTGACGGCCGCGGTGTGAATCAGGATGACAAAGAAGCCTTCAGGTTGTTCCGGACTGCTGCTGAAAAAGGACATATGCCGAGTATGTATAATCTTGCAATCATCTATTCCGAAGGGCGGGGCGTTGCAATCGACGAAAAAGAGTCAGTCAAATGGTTCACTAAGGCGGCCCAGAAGGGCTTTGCGCCGGCGCAGTACAATCTGGGATTGATATACGCGGATGGGCTTGGCGTTCTGCAGAATGAAAAAGAGGCCTTCAGATGGTTCAGCCTGGCCGCTGCCCAGGGACATGCAGCATCAAAATGCTGCCTTGCCGAGATGTATGCAACAGGCCTTGGTATATCAAAGGACCTGTCAAAGGCCAAGCAGCTTGCCAGGGAGGGTTTTGATTCAGGGGAGGAACTCTGCCGCTTTGTGCTGGCCAAGCATAATCTGGCCCCTGTCAAATAGCGCTGCTAAACTTAAGAGGCCCATTCCGGTGGGAATGGGCCTCTTCTCATTACCTGTCGATTCTTAGGACGCCGGCCCTGGCAAAGTTTGTTGCCGGTAAATCCCGCAAAATTATCGTAACAGCCTCTGGCGGGCAATTCGCACTCTCACAGATGGCCTGGGTCACTTTTTTGGCTATATCCCGCTTTTGGTCAACGGTACGGCCTTCCACGAAATCAATCTGGACTATAGGCATATTCTCTTCTCCTCAAATCTTTATTGTCTTGTATCCGTGATCTCTTCCTGCTTTCTGATCAGAAACCAAGATCTTCGCCTACGACGTAGACATGGACATCCGTCAACGACGGTTTTTTTCTCAAAATGGTCGTAACATTGCATATCCGGGTGTCACCCTGACAATCCATGCATTCACCAGTCGTGGTGCAGGGGTTGGCGCGGTTCAGGCGCTTATTGTTGATGGGCGCTGCATACATATTGATCCGTTCTTCCGCGGCTTCGACGTCTTTGACAATTTTATTCACTCCTACGACCAGGATTACTTTCTTAGGGCCAAAAATCATGGCGGCAACACGGTTTCCCACGCCATCCACGTTGACAAGTTTGCCGTCAAGGGTCACCGCATTGGTGCCTGTCAGAAAAACGTCGCAGGTCAGCTGCCTGCGGCGGATCGCCATTGCCTCTTCCGGAGGCAGACCGGGTTTGCCGTGATTCAAGACCTCGTTGCCGCGGGCTGCCAGCTTGTCCAGCAATCCCATCTGCATCACCGTCCAGGAACCGCCTATTCCGACCGATGCCTTTTCAGGTATCTGTTCGAGAATCTTGCCAGCCGCTTCAGCAGACGTTTTGCAATAAGTGGCTTTAAATCTGTTTTTGACCAATGCCGCAACCGTTCTTTCGCCGAGGACATCATTGTGCCAAGATGTGAATTCGTTCATACAATCCCTCCCTCTTGTTGTTTTATGGATTAACCATACGTTTTAAATTATAGCATCAGGAAGCATTAGTTGACTATTGGTACCGCCCATTTCAAGCGTTGCCGGCGGAACTGAATGCAGAAGTCCGGGACATGAAAAAAGTAATAAAACGGTTTGGCAGCTGACATTAATAGACAACCTTGACTCCGGGGCAGTGACCTTTGACCCATTGCAGGAATTCAGGATTGCACTGGTCCCGACGCGACTTTTCTATCGGTGGCATACAGTTGATGTATTGCTTTGAGGGACAGACATAGTTCCGGGTATGGGAGGGTTCTACTGCCTGCCGGACCGTCCCCGTTCTCTCGCCTGACGCTGTCATGGGCTGGGCCGCGTCGGCAGCATAGACATTCATACTTGACCCAAAAAGCACTGAGCTTGCCAAAAGTGCGGCCAACAGTTTGTTCATATTTTTACCTCCAGAGTATTGATTCATATCTCCTGTGTATCTCATGCTATCTATCATTATAACAGGCAGCGAAGGCTACCTTAATTCAGCCCGCTTCGAAATTGGATATTATGCGGCCTATTAAGTATAATGGCATTTGGAGTTATCTCCGGGGCATGCTATCGTGCGGCGGAAGGCCGAGATTGTGAAATTTAATATCTTTCATTTGCGATCGCTCAAGACTGGAGTGACCCTGGCCGATTTTTCAAAAAAAATCTTTTCGATAAAATAAGAAGTGTTTTAAACGGCTGTACTTTTTAAGAAGAAACAAGGTTGACCAAAGAAAAGCACCAGCCGTCGTATAAAAACTAATTAAAGGGGCCTTTGATAATGAAATATGATCTAATCGTATACGGTGGGACGATAATTGACCCAGCTATGAACCGGGAGCAACGCTGTGACATAGGTATCCGGGACGGGACAATACAGGAAGTCTCGGCAGGACTTGATCGTTCGAACGCATCGGAAACTTTAAACGCTGGCGGAATGCTGGTAATCCCGGGATTGATCGATATGCATGTCCATCTTTCAAAAGTTTACCATGGACAGTATGGTCAAAAGATGCTGGCCCTGGCCGGTGTAACCACTGCCCTGGACATGGCAGGTCCGGCCGATGAGGTTTTGGCTCTTGCACGGCAGGCCGGTACCGGAATATCAGTTGCCGTATTGGATGGTCTTCGTCCCGGACACAACGTGAAAGACGAAGATCCTGCCAGGGCTGAACTGGACCAACTGATTGAAGGGTCGTTATGTAACGGGGCGATCGGTATAAAATTGCGGGGCGGGCATTATCCGATGTCGCCGGAGGCGACAGGCCGGGCCATCCGAGCGGCCAATGAACATAAGGCTTATGTGGCCTATCATGCCGGGAGCATTCGCCACGGTTCAGTAGTGGAAGGCGCGCTGGAAGCAATAGAATTGGCGGACGGGCAGGCCCTTCACCTGGCCCATGTGAACAGCTACTGTCGCGGCGCTTCGCGCTGTGTGATCGAGGAGACAGAAGACCTGGTAAATTCCCTGCTGGCTAATCCCAATATAACTTGTGAGTCATATGTTTCTGAATTTAACGGTACTACTGCCAAGTGTTCTGATGGCCGACCGGAAAGTCAGGTCACAAGAAGATGTCTGACCACACGGGGATTCCCGGCCACGCAGGATGGTATGGAAGCGGCCTTAAGGTCCGGCTGGGCCTTTGCGAATATGCCTGAAGGCGGCATTATGACCCTGATAACCGGGGAAAAGGCCGTAGAGTTCTGGCGTCAGATGAATACGGCAGCTGTTGTAAGTTTTCCGATAAATCCGCCGGAGCCAAGATTGCGCTTTGCCACGGCAAAACGCAAGGACGGGGCATTCGTTGTTGACGGCATCAGTACTGATGGCGGCGGAATTCCGCGCAATGTGGCCATCAAAGTTGGACTCTCTCTTGTAAAACTTAATGCATTGACTATGGCAGAATTTGTGCACAAGACAAGTATTCGACCCGCTTATATCCTTGGCCTTCACAATAAAGGCCGCCTGGCGCCTGGTGCAGACGCAGATATAACAATTATTGATTTTGAGCGGCAGAGACCCATTAGCACAATTGCGAACGGGCGTATTATCATGCATGAGGGTGTGGTATGCGGCAGCGGCTGCCGGATAATAACAACGGCACAGGGCAAGGAGCATGTACTTTCATATGGCTTGGAACCGGTTATCATGGATGTTGCCTGCAGCGGATTTTATAAGCGGCTGGAACTGGAGGCTCCGAGATAAACACTTGAAAAGAGACAGGCCGCAAACAAATGTAAATCATCGGCCATTATCATCAGGGGAAAAATTGCGGGGCGGACGGGACGCTGGATTGTCAGCGGCATTATTCAGATTGGGCTGCTTTGTTTTGACGGTGCCGTAAAGGGCAACCCCGGAGAGCCTGAGTTAACCTTCTCTGTCGATAGCAGAGAAGGTTAACTCAGCATGGTCGAATAATCAATTTTTCAGAAGTTGCCCTGTCAACGCAGCAGTTTTAAGGTATAAAAAATTTTCCTGTCCCATTACTTTCATGTTGCCTAGTACTTTCTCCATACCAGATATAAACCGCTGGTAGCTCCTATAAAGCCGAAAACAACCAGATACATCAACCCTGCAGTATAAGTGCCGGTAATCGATATCAAATAGCCAATGACAATCGGCGAAAGTGAGCCGATAAGCTGCGATGAGCCGTTTTGCAATCCGGCGGCCTGCCCTATGATCTTCGAGGGCATAAATGCCTGAAGAACAGTCCATGCCATTGGTTGTGATACGCCTTTAAAGAACATGCTGATGGCGAGGAAGATAGCACTCATATAACTGTCACTGGCTGTGGCCCCGAGTAATATGAAAAATGCGCACCCGCCAAGCCCAAGGCAGTTTATCGGGGCCGATCTTTTAATCCGGTCGGCAGAATATCCTGCGAACATTATCCCGAAAATTCCCAGCAGATAGGGCAGGGAAGAGAAGAAGCCCATCTCGGCCCAGGAAAAGCCGCGGGCAACTTTCAGGTACTGGGGAAGCCACGACATTATGCCCCACCACATACTGACAGATGACCAATAAGCCACAGTGGAGCAGATGAAATCGAGGTTCGTCGCAAGCAGCAGGTAGTTTTGCCAGACATTCCCTGTTTTGACATCCTGTTCCTGACGCTGGCTTTCAGCCTGCTGGCCGGACTCAATGTGTTCCAGCTCTTTTTTGTTAACCCATTTGTGCTGACTTGGCCGGTCAGTTGTGCAAAACCATATTATCGGAAGAATGATTATACCCAATGCGGCGCATACCCAGAAAGTTGCCCTCCAGTCGTAGGCCGCAACAATAAAGGCAAAGACAGGCATTGCGATGGCCGGGCCTATCATTGTGCCCATTACCCAGACTGAATTGGCTTTTCCACGCTCCTGCAATGGGAACCAGTTCTTCACGAATTTGATCTGCATCGGGTAGTGCATCGCCTCTCCGGCCCCAAGGATGAAACGCGAAGCATATAGCACCGGCAGCGACCTTGCCAGGCCTCCCATCATTACCGGAATGGTCCAGGAGATTAGTGCGATACTCATCGCTTTGCGCGGACCGAGTTTGTCTCCCAGCGGGCTGAGCAACACATTTCCAAGTCCATAGGCGATCAGAAAAAAGGTCATCAAAAAACCCTGTCCCACAGGATTGTTGACCAGGCCCAGTTCCTGCAGAAAATGTGAATCAGCCATGATCACCGCGATATTCACCCTGTCGAGATATGCAACCAGCAATGTGAATAACAGGATTACTACCAGCCCGACGCGAATTCTGGTCGGTTTTTGAGAAGTGTCTTCAGGCAACGAAGCAGTGCGATCCATAATAATGTTCCCCCCTGTGTGTTTATATCTTTGAACTGGTATGGCTTATTTTGCCTCTCCCCCAACCCAGTTTAAAAGTCCGCCTTTCAATATGATCGAAATCTGCCGGCCTGTCAAAGTGTGCCTGACCGAGAACCGGTAACCTTGAGTGGCATTTTCAATGACAGAAACAGGCAGTGACAAGGCCTCGCTGAGATTGAATCCCGTCAACTCATCCGGAATATTGAGCCTGTCATAATCAGTTTCATCACAGAACAGGAGAGGCAGGATGCCGAAATTTACCAGATTGGCCATATGTATCCGTTCATAGCTTTTGGCAATAATCAACTTTACGCCGAGATACATCGGGCATATTGCGGCATGTTCACGGGAAGAACCCTGCCCGTAGCTTGCTCCGGCAATAATGGCCGATCCTACATTGCTGTTCTGATTATCCTTGCAGCGCTGAACAAATGCCGGATCAACATCGCGAAACACGAAATTACTGGATTGAGGTATATTGGAGCGGTATCTTCCGGCTGCTCCGGCAGGTATTATATGGTCAGTTGTAATTTTGTCCCCAACTTTGATGGCCACACGCGCCAGGAGATTATCAGGCATTGGCGAGTTGCGGGGCGGGTCTCCAATGTTCGGTCCCCGGAACACAGGCCCCGGATTATCAGGAGGCTTAATGATCATATCATCATTGACATGATAGGCACTGGGTACAGCGATTTCCGGATATTCGATGCCAAGGTCGCGGGGGTCGGTTAATTTTCCGGTCAGGGCGGTTGCGGCAGCAACCTCGGGACTGACTAAATACACCTTCGCGTTTTTCGTGCCACTCCTGCCTTCAAAGTTCCTGTTATTGGTCCTGACCGAGACAGCAGCCGACTGCGGCGATTGTCCATAGCCGACACAGAACCCGCAGGATGATTCAAGAATCCGTGCTCCGGAGTCAATAATATCTCCCAGCGCTCCGTCATCGTTGATCATCCGCAATACCTGCCTGGTGCCTGCAACGATGCCGCAGCTGACTCCCGGGTCAACCCGGCGCCCTTTCAGCATATGTGCCACAATCATCAGATCGCGGTACGATGCGTTAGTGCAGCTGCCGATCATGACCTGGTCAACCTTTATTTCTCCAGCGTCTCTTACACGGGTAACGTTTTCCGGCGAATGAGGCAGGGCGACATTAGGCTCAATATCATCCAGATTGAACTCAAGAATATTGTCATATATGGCATCAGCATCCGGAGACAAATCAATCCAGTCAGCTTCACGCCCCTGGGCAATCAAAAAGTTTCGCGAGATCTCATCACTCGGAAAGATAGAGGTGGTAACCCCGGTTTCGGCGCCCATATTTGCGATTGTTGCCCTTTCCGGTATGGTGAGCGTCTTTATCCCCGACCCGCCATATTCCAGTACTACGCCTGTGTTGCCTTTGGTAGTAAGTTTTTTTAATACTGCCAAAATGATATCTTTGGCTGTTGACCAGGGCCTGAGATGTCCTGAAAGGTTAACGCGCACCACTTTCGGGTATATAAAATGGAACGCGCCGCCTCCCATGGCAACAGCTACATCCAGGCCTCCAGCCCCAATGGCAAGCATGCCAAGGGCGCCAGCGGTGGGTGTATGGCTGTCACTGCCAATGAGAGTCCAGCCGGGACGGCTGAATCGCTCCAGATGTACCTGATGACAAATTCCGTTACCCGGTTTTGAAAAATAGACCCCATATTTGGCGGCGACTGTTTGAAGATATTTATGATCATCGGCATTTTCAAAGCCTTCCTGAAGCATTAAGTGGTCTACATATGAGACTGACAATTTTGTTTTTACTTTCGGTATCCCCATGGCCTCGAATTGGAGATAGGCCATTGTCCCAAGGGCATCCTGGGTCAGCGTCTGGTCTATCGAAATGCCCACTTCGGAGCCAGGCTTCATCTCACCGGATACCAGATGTGATTTTGTTATTTTGGCGAAAAGATGATCACCCATGCCTGTATTCCCCTCTCCACTGCATACTCATCGAATCGGGCACCCCTTCTGGAAGCCGACCCTCGTTCGAAAAGCATCAATACAGCATTAAACCGGTCTGCTTAACTAATGTTCAGTTTATTTTGAACATACGGCGCCAGTCCGCCAAGATCAAGTATTTCCTTGAGAAATGGCGGCACAGGCTTAAATGAATAAGCCTGACCAGTAGTGACATTGTTGATCACCCCTGTCATTATATCCACGTTCAAAATATCCCCCTGGCGCACTTTTGCGGAAGCTTCGGCGGATTCCAGTGCAAGCACTCCGACATTAATGCAGTTGCGGTAGAAAATACGGGCGAAAGATCCGGCAATGATGACATTGACACCGGACATCTTGATGGCAATAGGTGCCGCCTCCCGGGAAGAACCGCAGCCAAAGTTTGTTCCGGCGACTATATAGTCTCCCTTCTCAACAGACCTGGAGAAATCCGGAAGCAGATCGATAAAGCAATGATCTTTCAACTTTCCCGGATTCTTGTTCCAGTCAGCAAGGAATCTGCCGGGGATAATGGCATCTGTATTCACATCATTCTCAAATCTCCAGGCTTTCCCCTGCATATTAGCACACCTCCCTTGGGCTTACAATGTATCCTGCGACGGCAGAGGCGGCTGCGGTAAACGGAGATGACAGATAAACGCGGCTGTCTCTATGCCCCATCCGCCCGACAAAGTTGCGGTTAGTAGTAGAAATCGCCACTTCACCAGCTGCCAATAGTCCCATATGAGCACCAAGACATGGTCCGCATATGGGAGGAGATATCACTGCTCCGGCCTCAACAAACGTTTCGATCAGGCCTTCTCTCATGGCCTGCAGATAGATTTCCTGAGTTGCCGGAAATATCAGCAGCCTTACTCCCCGGGCCACCTTTTGTCCTTTCAGAATCCTGGCTGCGGCCCTCATATCTGTAATCCTGCCGTTGGTGCATGATCCGATAACAACCTGGTTTACCCTGATTTTCTGCAAATCGGCGGCAGGCGCAACATTAGCCGGAGAATCCGGCTGGGCGACAAGCGGCGTGATTGCAGACGCATCCCATCTAAAATTTCTATCGTACTGGGCAGTATCGTCACTTGCTAAAGACTGATACGACTCCTTGGCCCTATTCAAGAGATAATCGGTGGTCACATGATCGACTGCTATGATTCCATTTTTTGCTCCGGCTTCGATGGCCATGTTACAGATTGTAAAACGGTCATCGATGGGCAGGCCGCGGATTGCGCTGCCGCAAAACTCCATGGCCTGGTAAAGCGCTCCATCCACCCCTATGTTTCCAATGACATGCAGAATCAGGTCTTTGCCGGTTATCATGTCTCCCACAACGCCGTCAAATTCGATTTTCATTGAAGCCGGGACTTTCAGCCAAACTTCTCCCAGGGCCATGGCGGAGGCAATGTCGGTAACACCCATTCCTGTTGCGAATGTCCCCAATGCGCCATAGGTGCATGTATGAGAATCGGCACCCAGGACCACTGTACTTGGCGTGATCAGGCCTTGCTCAGGGAAAATGGCATGGCAAATGCCTCCCCGCCCGAGTTCGAACCAATTTTTTATTTCATATTGGTCGATGAAAGCATACAAATCCTTCAGCTGGGCCGCGGCATCCAATGAAGGGCTGGGCGCAAAATGGTCAACGGTAAAGAATACTTTGTTGCGGTCAAAGACCTTGGTTACTTTCATTTTCACCAATTCCCGAAAGGCTGCGGTTGAAATATCATGGCCGATAACCGCATCGACTCTCGCGTTGATGATTTCCCCTGGTTCTACCCTGTCTGTGCCCGCAGCTTTCGCCAATATCTTTTCAGTAAGAGTCAATCCCAAAGCTGTTCCACCTCTCTTTTCTCACATGTCTATCAGGGACAAGTGCTCTATAAGCCCAGCAGATATGCCGGGTTTTTCTTGATCATCTGTTCAAGTTCCGCGACGCTGAACCCTTCGTCAAGCAGTGTTGCAAGCATCATGCGAAATCCCTCAATGGGCAGGGGGTTATGGACCTGTCCAAAGTCCGATCCGATAACGCACTTATCCACTCCGACCGCCCTAATGGCCCGGGTGAAATCGCCTGCCGGGATCTGGTCATGTTTAGGCATTGTCGCAACCCATGTATGTTCAATAAAAGCCCCCATGTTTGATAAGGTAAGCTGGTCGGCAATTTCCATGCGCGTATTTACATTTCTTGTAAGAGGATGTGTAAGAACAACTTTCTTGTGACCGAGGCCGACAGCAGTCTCAATCAGTTTAAAGATTTCTTCCCGGGACAGATGACCTGTTGCCAGGACCATATCATATTTTTTGACAACCTCCAGAACATTCAGTACTTCAGGAAGAAGATTGCCTTTTTCGTCCATGACTGTGAGGCGATGTCGCAAGGAATCAATAGCGCTCTTTTTAGGGGCGTTGAGCGCTGAATAAGTCGGCATCCAGACTACTTTGGAACCCATGGCGGCCTCAATTTCGACTGCTTCAGGATTAAATCCACCCACGCTCACATCCAGGGTTATGCTTCCAATTGCGAGTGCTCCATCCGCATATTTATTCGCCAGTTGAGCAATGGCACCAGTGCCGCAACTTTTATTTTTTAGTACCACGGCACGCATACCCGCTTGTCTGGCGTCGCGAAGGACTTCAAATACATCAGCTTTCCTGGGCGTTTTGCCGTCGGGACCTGTGTGAACGTGAAACTCAATTGCCTGCGATAACAACTGCTCCAATTCGGCTGCATGACTCGTCATTATTCTGATCTCCTTATCTTATATATTATATATGATTGATCAAGTGCTATAACCAATGTCAAGTTATCTATTGTGGATCGAATGTCGGGCATTGATGAGGATAGAAAACTGCCCAAGACATTCTACCACACTCAGATTCACAATGGGATAATAAAGGGGGATGTGAGAAATGGCGGGGCGGACGGGACTCGAACCCGCGACCTCATGCGTGACAGGCATGCGTTCTAACCAGCTGAACTACCGCCCCAAAGCGGTATTGCACTTCATAAACTAAAATAAATGGTAGGCGGTACAGGGATCGAACCTGTGACATCAGCCTTGTAAGGGCTGCGCTCTCCCAGCTGAGCTAACCGCCCGAAAACGAGCATTTATTAAACTATACCTCGCAGGGTTTTGTCAATTCCGGGGGCTTTTTTTACCAAAATGAGCTGTCAGTATATGTCTTATCACAGCGTACTCTTTTCCCGTGACCATGCGTTATACTCATAATTGATGCCTGACAACGACTTAAAAAGATTTTCGGCGCTTTATAACCGGGATTTCCGGCTCTTCTGGCTGGGGCAGGTCATCTCGCTTTCTGGCACATGGATGCATTCCGTGGCGCAGGGATGGCTGGTTTATTCGCTGACCAAGTCACCGCTCTACCTCGGCCTTGTTGCATCCTGCGCCTCTTTGCCTATACTGCTGTTTACGCTTTTAGGCGGCTCGCTCGCCGACAGGTATCCACGGCGCAACATTGTCCTTGTAACCCAGGCTCTTTCGATAGTCCCCGCGCTTACGCTCGGCATTCTTACTTATCTGGACATTGTCGAAGTATGGCATGTCGCGGTGCTCGCTTTTTTATTCGGCATGCTGAATGCTTTTGATGTGCCTGCCAGGCAGGCGCTGCTTTCGGACCTGGTCGGCAGAAAGAACATCACCAGTGCCATAGCCCTGAATTCGGCCGCCTTCAACGGTGCGCGTGTTCTTGGGCCTCTCATGGCAGGTATTCTTATAGCGGGTGTGAGCATGCCGGCCTGCTTTTTCCTGAACGCGCTCAGTTTTGTGCCTGTTGTCATTGCGCTTTCCAGGATAAAGGCCGTTGAAAAGACGATAGTCAACGAAAAAGGCTTCCTGGAGGGCATCGGCGACGGATGGCGGTTTGTTCTAAGAGAAAAGAGGGTGCTCTATATCATGTCGCTGATAACCATCTTCAGCCTCTTCGGCATCCCTTACGTAACCATGCTGCCGGTCATTGCAGAGGAGGTGCTGAATTCCGGCGTTACCGGGCTGAGCATGCTAGTCTCGACCGCCGGCACGGGCTCCTTTATCGGCGCTATTTTTATAGCTTTCAGGGGAGATATCGGGCTAAAGGGCCTGTTTATCCCGGCTGCTGCCAATGTTTTTGCGATGGCGGTAATGGCACTCTCTTTTTCGCACAACTATTATCTCTCGCTTTTCTTTATCTTCTTTGCTGGTTTGGGCATAGTCAGCTTTCTTGCTGTATGCAACAGTTTTATCCAGCATACGGTGTCTGACGCGTTAAGGGGCAGGGTGATGAGTCTTTATACCCTGGTATTTCTGGGTTTCGCGCCGCTCGGCAACTCTGCGATCGGATTTGCGGCGCATGCGTTCGGTACGCTAGAATCACTGCATCTGTTTGCGGCAGTATGCATTATAAGCAGCATGTTGTTTGCTCTGTTATTTGCGAGGCATCATGAGGAGGCCGGGGTATGAAACTTCTTGCTGTTGAGACATCTACAATGATGGGCGGGATCGCTGTTATGGATGATGATAAGCTCGTTGCCGAGTCGCGGTTGAATGTTCGCGTCACCCATTCGGAACGCATAATGAAAGAGATTGACCGAGTACTCCAGGGAGCAGGCCTTGACATTTCAGGGATTGATGTGTTTGGCATCTCGATAGGCCCCGGTTCTTTTACCGGTCTCAGGGTCGGCCTGAGCACAGTTAAAGGGCTTGTTTATGCAACGGGAAAGAAGTTGATAACAGTGTCTACTCTAGAGGGTATGGCCTGGAACATTCCGTTCAGCGCATACCCGGTCTGCACTATGCTTGATGCCCGCAGGAAAGAGATTTATGCCGCTGTCTTCAGATGGACGGATGCAGGATTCGAAAGGGTAGTTGAGGAACGCACATTGTCTATAGATGCGCTGCTTGCAATGATTGACACGAAGACAATATTTATCGGCGAGGGCGCTCTTATATATAAAGAGGCCATTGTGAATACGCTCAAAGACAAGGCGCTCTTCGGGGCCCCGCAGCATATGGTCCCTTCCCCTGCAAACGCGGCGCTGCTATGCATGAAGAAGGCCCTAAGGGAAGAATACACTGACGCGCTGAAGGCAGTGCCGGCTTATCACAGAAGGTCGGAAGCCGAGATAAAGTTCGGGTAGGCAGGGATGCAGGGAACCTCTGTCCGCGACATGCAGGTATCGGATCTCCCGTCTGTAATGGTCATTGAGAGGTCCTCATTTACCTCTCCCTGGTCCGAGGACTCGGTCCTTTCGGATCTTTATTCCGGGCAGTCGATGACCCGTGTGGCCCTGATCAACGAAAGCATTGCCGGGTATTTCATCGCGAGGCAGGTCATTGATGAGGGTCAGCTGCTCGATATTGCGGTGAAGCCGGAGTACAGGCAGCAGGGCATTGCGGAGCTGCTTATGCAGGACCTGATTTCAGGACTCAGGATGAAACTGGTGGTAAAGCTCTTTCTTGAAGTTAGGGCGAACAATGTAGCTGCCATAAGGTTATACGAGAAATTCGGTTTCAACACTATCAGCACAAGGAAGAATTATTATAAAAACCCCATTGAAGATGCGTATATAATGATGGTGGAATTGAAGTAAAGAAGTTTATATGACAGCAGCATTATAATCCGCAAATTATACTTCGGTGCCTTGAAGCTGCCAACGGTAACCGTATCTCGGCTTGCTGAATCACTGTGGGCAACCATAGTCGACGCCGGTTCTATCAAAACGCTCAAATCTGTCTCCATGTGTCATATATAACGGCGACGCTGCGCTGTCGATCCGGTCACCGCTGACAGCTTCCAAACAGAATCCTCGATAAAGTCTGAAAATGGCAGGGGTGGCTGACTCGATGTCTCGGTGTGACCTTCCTTGCGATTCTGATCAATCAAAAGCAATGTGCGTCTTTTAGATAATGCGGTCGTTGCATCAAGGTGAGCTTATTCAGCGAGACAAGAGGCAGTTACCCTTGCCGTTTTGAAGGACGTAATGTAGTGTTTCTATTTGGCTTTGCCCATCATGTTGATCCGATGGGCGAGACAGCCGGCGCCGAAGCCGTTATCGATATTGACCACCGCAATGCCCGGTACGCATGAGTTAAGCATGGCAAAGAGCGCGGTCAGACCCCCGAAACTCGAGCCGTAACCGACTGACGTGGGGACGGCGATTAGCGGTTTGTTTATAAGCCCGCCTACAAGCGACGGCAAGGCGCCCTCCATACCGGCGACAACTATTACCACGCGCGTCGTCTTCAACGCATCAGTGTGGGCGAGCAACCTGTGCAGACCCGCCACGCCGACATCGTAAACGCGCTGCGTTTTGCTTCCCAGGAAGGCCGCTGTCAGGTCTGCCTCTTCAGCGACCGGTATGTCAGAAGTGCCGGCAGCGAGTATAAGCACATGTCCATGTTTCTTCTTAGGCTCACCATAACTGATGATTCCCGAATCAGGATGGAAAACGGCCTTCCTGATGCCAAGTGCTTTATAAATCTCTTCCGAAGCCCTGGTGATAAGGAACTTGCCGCTCCTCTCCATCATCGAGTGGGCGATATTCACGATATCCGAAGTTTTCTTTTTTCCTGTGAAGATGACTTCAGGGATGTCCGTCCTCATGGCGCGGTGATGGTCTATCTTGGCGCGGGATATTGCTTCATACGGAAGGTGCTTGAGGCTGTTCATGGCCTCGTTGGCTGAAAGACTGCCTTTTTCGACCTGTTCAAGGAGTTTTTTTATTTTTTTAGTGTCCATAATCAGTACCCGTAAAATTCAGATTTGAGCGAACGGTTCATCAGGTCCCTGAGGGCCTCAATGGGTGACTTGTCCTTGTGGAGCGTCTGATATACCTGTTCAGCGATAGGCATATCTATATTGTGCTTGAGAGATAGTTCATGGGCTGAAAGCGAGGTCGCGATCCCTTCAGCAACAGATCTGGTCTGGCTGATGATGTCGGCAAGTCTCATCCCCTTGCCGAGTTTGCTCCCCACCGTGAAATTTCTCGACTGTTCATCAGTACAGGTAAGCACAAGGTCTCCGAGCCCGCTTAGCCCCGTAAAGGTTATATCTTTGGCATTCATCTTCATGCCGAGCCTCGCTATTTCGGAAAGTCCCCGTGTAATGAGGGCAGCACGTGAATCATGACCGAGACCCATGCCCTCGCATATGCCCGCGGCAATGGCTATAACGTTCTTCATTGCGCCGCCTATCTCGACCCCGATAATATCGTCATGAGTATAGACCCTGAAGTAATCGGTATTAAGAATCTCCTGCATCAGCAGGCCTGTCTTTTTATCAGCGGATGCCAGCGTAACTGCAGTCGGTTTTTTTTCAGCCACTTCTCTTGCAAAGCTGGGCCCGGAAAGGACGCAGACCGGCTGACCGGTGATCTCCTGCAGTATCATCGAAGGGGTCAGGAGAGTTTTTACCTCAATGCCCTTTGAAGCGCTTACTATCACGGCCTGTTCGTCAATACAGGGCTTAAGCCGGGTGAATATGTCCCTGATGAACTGTGTTGGCACGGAATTTACTATGTAACGCGCTTTTGCAAGTTCTTCGCAGTTGAGGGTGGCCCTAAGTGTTTCAGGCAATTTGATCCCCGGCAGGTATGAACGGTTGGTCTTTTCCCTGTTGATCTCAACAGCCAGTTCCTGCTCGTGGGTCCAGAGCGCAACGTCGTACCCTTTTTCTGTCAAAAGGGACGCCAGGGTGGTCCCCCAGCTGCCCGCACCTATTACCGCAATATATGCCATAAGATTATCAATATATACAAAAGCAAAGCTATTTGGCAAATCCTAACAGCATTCCGACCAATAAATAGCAGAGCAATCCTTAATGCTGTCATCGGCAATCGTATCTCGGCTTGCTGAATCATCGTGGGTATCCCCGATAAACGCCGGACCGGGCAAAACGCTAATAATTGTCTCTATTTGGCATATACAACGGCGACGCTGCGCTGTCGATCCGGTTGCCGCCGCCAGCTCCCAAATAGAATACTTGGCACAAACTGAAAACGGCAGGGGTGGCTGACTCGATGTCTCGGTGTGACCTTTCTTCCGATGCGGGCTCCTTATCCGCTTTACAACGTGCTAACTTATTAAATACGAAGCAAATATGATAAAGTATTAAATAAAGTTTTTATTAGGAACAAGGTAATCGATGAACACACCTGTAGGCCGGGAAGGTGGTTTATGAGACGCTTAACAGTAATAATCGTCTGTATTCTGATAGTCGGTGTTTTCCATTTCTGTTTTTCTATTCATGAAACTGCGGGAGGGGATGCCGCGCCTTCCGAGCAGGTACTGCTCTCGCCTGAAGAAAAACAGTGGCTGACCGAACATCCCGTAATAAGGATAGCTGTCCGCGACAACCCGCCCCTTATGATAAGGGCTGAAAGCATAACCAGCTTCCACGGTCTCACCATCGACTATATGAATCTCATTGAGCGCCGCCTGGGGATCAGCTTCAGGGTGGTATATTATGACACTCAGAAAGACCAGCTCGAGGGAGCAAGAAAAAAAGATGTGGATACCGTAGCTGCCTTTGTCTGGTCGCCGGAAAGGGCAGAAGACTTTAATTTCACCCCGCCCTATATTGTTTTGGAAAACAAGATTGTGGCCAGGAACGGAGTTCTTGCGGGTCCAACGACTCTTGAGAAACTGGGCGGGACAAGAATAGCAGTAGTTAAGGGCACTGCTGTCGAAAAATACCTCGAAAAATATCGGAATTCAGTGACAATAGTGCCCATGCGGGATGAGCAGACTATCCTGCAGGAAGCCTCTTTCGGATCGGTTGACGCCGCAATTATCGACATGGCGCGTGCCTCCTATTACATTCAGGAAGGGAAAATCAACAACCTGACAGTAATAGGCAACGTTGATTTCAGCTATAAGTTCTGCTTCGGCTCCCGCAAAGACTGGCCCATACTCAACAGTATCCTTTCAAAAGCGCTCGCCTCCATCTCGCAGGAAGAACGGCAGGAAATTTTTCGCAAATGGATTTATCCGGAATCTCCGCCTATCCTGAAGACCGGCACCTTCTGGCTGGCGGTAATGGGTTCAGGCCTGATTGTGTTTACGATTATGATCCTTTTCTGGAACCGGTCATTGCGGCGCAGGATACAAAAAAGCAATGACGAACTCTCGGTCGTTAATGAACAGCTCCGCCAGTCCCAGAAGATGGAGGCGGTCGGTCAGCTTGCCGGCGGGATTGCCCATGACTTCAACAATATCCTTATGGCAATAATCGGGTACGCCGATCTTTTACGGATGAAAATGGGGGACGATTCGCCCCTGAAAGGATACGTTCAACACATACTTGATGCTTCAGACCGCGCGGCCCATCTTACCCACGATCTGCTGGCATTCAGCAGGAGGCAGGTATTGAATCCCCAGCCTGTGGATCTTAACGAAATCATCGGGCGGTTGAATACGCTGCTCCGCAGGGGCATAGGAGAGAACATCGAACTCAAGACAGTATTAAAGGAGGACACGATAGTTTATGCCGACCGCGGGCAGATTGAGCTGGTATTGATAAACCTGGCCAATAATGCAAGGGATGCCATGCCTCATGGCGGCATCCTGACCATAGAGACCGACACCATAGCACTGGATGCAACTTTTAAACGGATTCATGGCTTTGGAGACCCTGGCGTGTATGCGGTTGTGTCGGTAACAGACTCGGGTATTGGCATGGATGAAAAAACGCGGATGAGGATTTTTGAGCCATTTTTTACCACCAAGGAAGTGGGCAAGGGCACCGGTCTCGGTCTTTCGATGGTATATGGCGTCATTAAACAGCACCAGGGATATATCGATGTCGAAAGCCAACCGGGCAGAGGGACGACCTTCAGCATATATCTTCCCCTGTTGCCTGATGAGCCGGAAAAGAAGAGCCCGGACGGGACCGCACCTGATGAAGAGCTTCCCCGCGGGACAGAAACGCTTCTCGTTGCCGAGGATGATGAGGTATTGCGGAAACTCTCCCGGGGCCTGCTCCAGGAGGCCGGCTACAGGGTCATTGAGGCAAAGAACGGAGAGGATGCAATAGAAAAGTTTCTTGTGTATAAAGATGAAATACAGATGCTGATTTTAGACATGATCATGCCCAGGAAGGGCGGCATGGAGGCATACAAAACGATCAAAACTATAAAGCCTGAAATCAGGGCGCTGTTTGTCAGCGGTTATACAGCGGATAAACTTTACATGGACAGGATGCTGCGCGGCGAGTCGGAGCTGATCTTCAAACCGATCTCTCCAGGTACTCTTCTCAGGAAAGTCAGGGAAATCCTCGATAAATAAATGAAATGGAGTCAATCTGATATGCGTAATAAAATTGCTGTAATCGCAGATGATCTGACAGGGGCCAATGACACCGGCGTCCAGTTCGCCAAACAGGGATTAAGTACAGTCGTTTTGATGAGCACAGACAATTCTGTCGGCGCCATTGATGCGGACGTGGTTGTTGTTGATACAAACAGCAGGGCGATCTCACCTGAACAGGCCTATCAGCAGGCCGCAAAGGCCGCTGCCCTGTTTTGTGAGGGACCGTTCAAAACCATTTACAAAAAGGTCGACTCTACGCTGCGCGGCAACCTGGGGTCAGAGATTGACGGCATCATGGATACCTGCGCCCAGGAGTTTGCGATTGTCGCCCCGGCCTTTCCAAAAACCGGACGGGTGACAGTCGGCGGTTATCTGATGCTGCAGGGTGTTCCCCTGGAGGCCACGGAAATTTCGAGAGACCTTAAGTGTCCTGTAAAAGAGTCTCACCTGCCGACACTGTTGGCCGGCCAGACGAAAAGAAAGGTCGGACATGTCGGCATCAAATCAATTCTGGCAGGGCCGGAAGGCATAATGAACAGACTGAAAGAACTGATGGCAGAAGGCCGACAGGTAATAGTCTGCGATGTATGGAATGAAGGACATTTCAAAGATATCGTCGAGGCTGCCGTATTGTTTGACAAGCCGGTGCTATGGGTCGGATCTGCCGGACTCGCTGCACATATTCCTGTGCCGGAAGCGGAAGATAAAACGACCTCGTCAGACCCGGTGGTAGTGATAGCAGGCAGCGTAAGCAATATAACCCGCGGGCAGGTATCAAAGCTGATCAAGCTGCCTGATGTTGTTCATATCGAGATTAATCCTTCTGCTCTATTGCGTCCGGAAACAGCACCTGCTGAAATTCAACGCTGCGTCAAAATGACCTTGTCAATGGCAGGTTCTGGCAGGACCGTTGTAATTACATCGGGCTACAGCGAAGAAACAGTCTCGAAAACTAAAGATACCGGCTCTTCAGTCGGCCTCTCGAGCCAGGAGACAGCTGAATCAGTAGCCGCCTCTGTGGGCGAGCTTTGCAGGCAGATAGCCACAAGCATGAAGTTGGGCGGACTTGTCCTGACCGGAGGAGACATTGCCCTCAGCTGCTGCAAAGCCCTTTCGGCCACTGGTTTTAAGGTTGTCCGGGAGGTTGCTCCTGGAATACCCGTGGGATTGCTCACTGGCGGGACTTGCGACGGCTTGATGGTTGTGACGAAAGCGGGGGCTTTTGGGGATGAAGAGGCGTTATGTAAATCCGTAGAATGTCTCAGGCACGAAACCAGTGGAGCCGCGAAATGAAGAATAATTCCGGGCGCAGACCGCTGATCGGCATTACCATGGGAGACGGGGCCGGTGTCGGGCCCGAAATTATCGTAAAGGCCCTGACGGACAAAGAGACGTATGACTATTGCAGGCCGCTTATCATCGGTGACAAGGGCATCATGGAAAGAGCGGTCTCTGTAGTTAAAGCCCCTGTGACGGTCAGCGGCATAAGTGATATAAGCGAGGCCCGTTTTATCTTCGGGACTCTGGATGTTCTCGATCTTGCTAATTTGCCGGCTGATCTGCCATTTTCGAGGGTTGACGGGCGTGCGGGCAAGGCCGCGTATGAATTTATAGAAAGAGCGGTCAAGATGGCGCTTGACGGGGAGATAGACGCCATTGCTACGGCCCCTCTTAACAAAGAGGCCTTGAGCCAGGGAGGCTGCAAGTATCCCGGCCATACCGAGATACTTGCGGCCCTTTCCGGAACGAAGGATTATGCGATGATGCTGGTATCGGGTCCACTGAAGGTCATTCATGTCTGTACACATGTCTCCATGCGTAAGGCTTGCGATCTCATAACAAAAGAGAGGGTGCTGAGAATAATAAAACTGGCAGGCGAGACGCTGCGTAAAATGGGGATTACTTCACCCCGGATCGCGGTGGCCGGGTTCAATGCTCATTCAGGAGAGGGCGGGCTGTTCGGCACTGAAGAAATCAATGAAATTATTCCGGCCATAGAGGAGTCACTCAAGCTCGGCCTCGCGGTAACCGGACCTGTTCCCCCGGACACAGTATTTTACCGCGCTGTAATCAAAAAGGAATTTGATATCGTGGTCGTCATGTATCACGATCAGGGGCATATCCCGATCAAGTTGCTCGGCTTTGAAACAGGAGTTAATGTGACTGTGGGGCTGCCTTTTATAAGAACATCTGTTGACCACGGCACCGCTTTTGATATTGCCGGCAAAGGTATTGCTGACAGTCGCAGCATGAGCGAGGCCATTCGTCTTGCAGCTACAATGGCCGATGCCGGGCCGGATAAGGGCAAGTAATCTTATTTATTCCTGATTAATTGCAATATCACCCATTGACAGCGAAAAAGGGATAATGCTAATTTAGTGCTACCGTAAGACATAGAGTGATTGATGATTTCGCTGCGACTTGATGCTTCTGGAGGGGGACGGATTATTACGAACCTTTTTGAATGAAGAGGCCGGGCCGGATAAGGGAAACCTTTGAAGGTCCGGCCTTTGTTTTTTTTGGAAGGTAAGGTCATTATCAGCTGAGAATCAAAAAAAAGACGGCATCAATAAGGAGCCCATGATGGAAAAAGAGAAGATGGTCAAAGAGCTGAACCGGCTGATCGGCAAAGAGAGTGTGCTCGGTACGGACATGCAAATCCAGCTGTACGAGTACGACGCTTCCCTGATCCGTTCAAAACCGGACTGCATCGTACTTCCCACCTCCACCGAACAGGTCTCAAAAGTAGTGAAGTTTGCGCATGACAACGGTATTCGCGTAATCGCGCGCGGTGCAGGAACAAATCTGAGCGGCGGCAGCATCAGCCTTCAGGGCGGCATTGCAATAGTGCTGACCAGGATGAACAATATCCTGGAGCTGGACATCGAAAATCAGCGTGTTGTGGTGCAGCCCGGGGTGATAACGCTGAACCTGAAAAATTTTCTTGCAAAACATGGCTACCTCTATCAACCCGATCCTGCAAGCGAAAAGGCCTCGACACTTGGAGGGAATATCGGCGAGAACTCAGGAGGTCCCCACTGCCTGAAATATGGGGTCACGAGCAATCATGTCCTGGGTGGTGAGCTGGTCCTTTACAATGGTGAAGTGGTCCAGATCGGGGGCAAGGCGCTGGACAACCCCGGGTATGACCTGTCCGGTGTTTTTGTGGGCTCTGAGGGGACCCTTGGCATCATGACGAAAGCGATCCTCCGGATTATGCCGAAGGCAGAGGCTGTAAAAACCATGATGTGCATTTTCAATTCGATCGAAGAGGGCGGCGATACGGTATCAGCAATTATTGCCGACGGTATTATTCCGGCTACGCTCGAAATGATGGACAATCTTACGATCAAGGCGGTTGAAGAGGCATATAATATGGGCCTGCCCAAAGACGCGGCCGCAATCCTGATCATTGAACTTGATGGACTGAGTGACGGCATGGAACGGCTGACCAATCGCATCCTCGATATCTGCAAGAAGCACCATGTGCGTGAGATCCGGGTTGCCAAGGACCAGGCGGAACGTGACAAGATATGGGCCGGGCGCAAGGGCGCTTTCGGGGCCGTTGGCAGGCTGCGTCCCAATTATATGGTAAATGACGGAACAGTGCCCAGGACCAAACTGCCTGAAACGCTCGCAAAAGTTATCGCCATCGGAAAGAAATATAACCTTCCTATCGCCAATGTGTTCCATGCCGGAGACGGCAACCTTCATCCGTTGATACTGTTTGATGAGAGGGACGCGGATGAACTGAAACGGGTCCATGCAGCAGCTAACGAGATCCTGAAAGTCTGCGCTGACATGGGAGGGACTATCAGCGGAGAGCATGGAATCGGTGTCGAAAAAATCCACGGCATGCAGCTCATCTGCAGCAGCCAGGATCTAGCTTCCATGAGAAATGTTAAAGTGGCCTTTGATCCGGACGGAACCTACAATCCCGGCAAAGTGCTGCCTGAACTTCAGAAGACTGCATAATATTGCTAAAGGGAGACTGGATATGCCCCAAAAAGATCAGTTAGTTTCCGCCCTGCAGAAGATAGTCGGAAAAGCCAATGTGATTCAGGGGCCGAAAAAACTCAAGGACTGCGCCGTGGACGGCCTGGTGCCGAAGGCTATAGTCTGTCCAAAGAATGAAAAAGAGATTTCAAAGGTCATGGCAATCGCAAATGCAAACAAAATGACGGTTGTACCACGCGGCAGCGGCACCAAGATGGCCGCTGGCGGTATTCCCCGTAAAGTGGACCTGGTGCTTTCCCTGTCGAAGCTAAACCGGGTTGTTGATTACGACAAGGCCAATCTAAGCCTGTCTGTGCAGGCAGGCATCACCCTGGCCGCTTTGCAAAAGAAACTGGGCGCAGGCCGTAAAGGAAACTTTTTGCCGCTTGACCCGCCTTTTACCGAGAAAGCGACTATCGGCGGCATTGTCGCAACTAATTCGAGTGGGCCGAAGCGCTACATTTACGGAACCGCCCGGGACATGCTCCTCGGTATCAAGGCTGTTTCACCCGACGGAGACATAGTCTCTTTCGGCGGCAAGACGATGAAAAACGTCTCCGGATACGATATGACGAAACTGATGATAGGTACCTGGGGCGGACTGGGTATTATCACCGAGATTACTACGAAACTCCTGCCTCTTCCTGAGGCTTCGGCCACTCTGCTGCTCTCTTTTGGTGACCTGGAAGCTGCCGGAAAGTATATCCGCAAGATTATACATTCAAGCCTTCTGCCCTCTGCTGTCGAGTTGATCAACGGCGCGGCCGCAGACCGTCTGGGCGAAAAGTCCAAATACCTTCTGGCGTTAAGTCTCGAGGGAGTGGTTGAGGCGGTGGCCCGGCAGATTACCGAAATCAGCGAGTCTTCAAAAAAAGAAGGGGCCAAAGGAGTTAAAGTCCTTAAGGGTACAAAAGAGAAGGCCTTCTGGGTCCGTGTTCGCGACCTGGGAAGCGATTTGGCAAAGAAATACGGCTCTCCGGTCATCCTGAAATCTAATTTTGTCATATCAAAGCATGTTGAACTTATGGCAAGGTGCGAAAAAATAACGGAAGCTGCCGGGGTTCGCGCTGCCTTCATTTGCCACGCCGGCAACGGCATACTCCATACCTATATCCTTGATAAGCCCGGCGCAGGCGCAAAGCTGAAAGGGCTCATTGAGCTCATCGGCAAACTCACCCTGGAAGCAGTGAAAGATGAGGGGAATCTTGTTGTGGAGTCATGTCCGCCTGAGATGAAGGAAAAGATCAGCGTCTGGGGACAGCCGAGACATGATCAGATCCTGATGCGCCGCCTTAAGGAAAAAATGGACCCGGCGGGTATTCTTAATCCCGGCCGGTTTGTGGGAGGCATTTAAGAATAAGCTGCGGGGAGGCCTGCCGGCCGAGCAGCAGTCTATAAAGGGGTAGATTATGAAAGAAAAAGCGGTATTCAGTGAAAATACGAAAGAGAATATTTATCACTGCATCAAGTGCGGTCTGTGCATGGCTCATTGCCCTGTTTACAAGGAAGTCCTGTCGGAAGAGGCGACGCCGAGAGGCAAGGTCCAGCTTTCCCGACAGCTCTCAGAAGGCAATCTCAAGATGTCCAAAGAGGTCAAGAACGCCTTTTTCTCCACCTGCCTGCTCTGCGGCGCCTGTGTCTCAAACTGCCCCAGCGGGGTCCATGGAAGCAATCTCTACTCAGGGGTCCGCTGGCGGGCCGTGCAGAAATATGGTATGGACTGGAAAAAGAAGGTCATGTTCCAGCTTTTGGCCAAAAAATGGAGGATGTCAAAATCTGCATCGCTCGGCAAATGGGCGCGGAAGATGTTTGGAGGGAAATGGATCGAGTCCAGGATGAATGCCGGGGCCCTCAATGTGGCGCGAATCCCCAAGGTAAATGAAAAAGAGTTTTCCGATATGGTCCCCGAGGTGACGAAGCCAGAGGGAAAGGCCAGGGCAAAGGTACTCTATTTCCACGGCTGTGCGACCAATTACCTCTATGCAGGCATAGGCACGGCTGTCGTGGACGTACTCAAGAAGATGGGAGTTGAGGTGATCACTCCCAGGGAACAGACCTGTTGCGGCATGCCCATATTCATGTCCGGAGACCGTGAAGCGTCCATTCAGAATATCCGCGAGAATCTCAGGCTCTTTGCCCGAGAGGACATAGATGCAGTTGTCTGCGACTGCGCGACCTGCAGTGACGGGCTCAAAAAAGAGTATCCCCATCTGCTGCTCGATCTGCGCCAGCTGGGCGAAGATGTTACGGACGAAGAGCTGAAGGCCGCGGAATTACTGGCCAAAAAGGTCAAGGACGTTACCGTCTTTATAGACGAGCACAAGGACTGGCTGCCTGCGATGAAAGAAAATGGAAAGAAGGTCAGGGTCACCTATCATGATCCCTGCCATCTTGTTCAGGGGCAGAAGATCACTGCCCAGCCGAGGAACATACTGAAGGCCATCCCGGGCGTTGAATATGTGGAGATGCCGGGCGCCGGCGACTGTTGCGGCGGCGGCGGGTCTTTCCAGGTGGAACATGCCGAGACCTCGCGCAAGATTACGAAGCGCAAGGTGGACAATATCCACAGCACTAAAGCCCAGATACTGGCCACCTGCTGTCCTGGCTGCACACTGACCATTTCAAACCATCTGGACCCGTCCCTGAATATGAGGGTGATGCATCCGGTCCAGCTGCTTCAGATGGCTCTAAGCGGGAAATAGGACAGATATTTTTTTATCAGCACTTAAGGTTCCGGGCTTTATTAGTCGTGCGGAAAAGGGCCATACTTAAGGGTATGCGTTGAGAAAAAACGATGCGTTAGCCGCTGTCTTTGTGGTTTGCGGTATTCATGTGAGGCAGAAGCAAATTGACAGCAAAAAACATATAATGATAATGTAATGGCACTGTTTCAGGGAGTTATTCTGATGATATGCGATCTGACTTGAAGGCTTCTGGGAGGGGGCAGATAGTTAACGAGACTTTTTGAATAAGAGAGCCGGGCCGGCGAAGGAAAGCCTTTGAGGGTCCGGCTTTTATGTGTACCCGAAGCCCGGGTGATAAAGGGCAGTAAAGGAGTACCCGGAATGAACAGTCCGGCAAGACATTAGGAGGTCTCTATGACAATGGAATTTGGATCGAGAAGAGGAAAGTACATTGACATCAGCAAAGAGCCGAAAAGCAAGTCCAAACCGCTTTCTACCGAGGATTTACGCCAGTTTGAGGCGTTCGACCTGATCTACAGATCGCTATGCACTCTGCTCTTTAACTATGTCCCTCTATCCGGCCACCCGGGCGGTTCAATATCATCCGGCCGCTTTGTCCAGGCAATACTTTTCGATGCAATGGATTATGACATCAGTGATCCCGACCGTCAGGATGCCGACATCATCTCCTATGGCGCAGGGCACAAAGCGCTCGGTATTTACACTCTGTGGGCGCTGCGCAATGAGATCATCCGGATTGGAGCGCCCCATCTTCTTCCTTCTGATGAAAAGCAACAGCTCCGGCTGGAAGACCTTCTCGGGTTCAGGCGCAATCCGGAAACCAAGACCCCTCTTTTCCTGAAATATAATGCCAAGGCACTCGACGGACATCCGACCCCGGCCACACCTTTCATCCGCCTTTCGACGGGTGCTTCGGGAGTGGGCGTGGCCAGCTCTCTGGGCCTGGCCTATGGCGCGCTCGATTACTATGGCGAAAAGGCTCCTTACATGCATCTTGTTGAAGGCGAGGGCGGCCTGACACCGGGTCGCGTAAGTGAAGCCCTTGCAGCCGCCGGCACCGCCTCTCTCAAAAATGCGGTATTGCATATTGACTGGAACCAGGCATCTATTGACAGTAACCATGTCTGCCGCGACAGCAAGGGCCCCGGCGATTATGTGCAATGGACCCCTATGGAGCTTGCGTATATGCATGACTGGAATGTGATCTACGTGCCGAAGGGCTCCGACTTCCAGCAGATCTTCGCGGCCCAGCGCAAGCTTGCACAGATCAAGAATAGCCAGCCGACCGCGATAGTCTATCGCACGGTCAAGGGATGGCAGTACGGCATTGAAGGCCGAGGTTCCCATGGGGCAGGACATCCTCTCTGCAGTGAAGGTTTTTACAAGGCTTTGATGCCTTTCATGCAGAAGCGCAAGGCCAGGATGCCAAAGTGTTCTTCAGAGCAGATTTGCAAGGGTGGTAAAGACGGCTCTGTCATTGAATCATGTTTCTGGGACGCCATGATGATAGTGCGCGGAGCACTTGAGGAAAATCCCAAGCTGGTAAAGATGCTGGCTGGGCGCATTGTTCAGTCGCGGGAGCGCCTGGCCAAAAAGAAACTCAAGCCCAGGAAGAACGGACCGCAGCTGCAGGAGGTTTATGTTGCTGCTGAAAAGGATGCCGCCACGATTCCGGCAGCGCTGACAATGGCGCCGGGCACCGTGACTACGCTCAGGGGTGAACTGGGTCGTGTGCTGCAGTATTATAACAAGGCCAGCAACGGCGCCTTTCTTGTGGCATCCGCTGATCTGCTCGGCTCCACAAGCGTTAACACGATTGCCAAAGACTTCCCCGACGGCTTCTATAACAGCACTACCAATCCCAAGTCGCGCACTCTCTCGATAGGCGGTATTTGCGAAGATGCGATGGCAGGCATCCTCGGCGGTATGGCCACGTATGGCAGGCACATAGGGGTAGGTTCGTCATATGCGGCCTTCATAGTCCCTCTCGGTCATATCGCAGCCCGTCTGCATGCGATCGGCAACCAGGCACGCCAGGCGATTGCCAAAGGACCTTATAGCCAGATGATACTCGTATGCGCCCATGCGGGCGTAAAGACAGGCGAGGACGGACCCACCCATGCTGATCCCCAGCCCCTGCAGCTCTATCAGGAAAACTTTCCCAAGGGCACCATGGCTACACTGACTCCGTGGGACCCCCAGGAGATGTGGCCGGTGATCACCGCGGCTTTTAACAAAAGGTTTGCCGTGCTCGCGCCATTTGTTACAAGGCCGAATGAGAAGATTATTGACCGTAAGGCGCTGGGCCTGGCACCTGCCACTGACGCAGCCAAGGGAGTCTATCTTCTGAAAGCGGCCGGAGAGAAGAAAGACGGCACCATAGTGCTGCAGGGCAGCGAAGTTGCTTACGCGTTTGTCGAAGAGACTTTGCCCCTGCTGAAGCAGAAGGGGATCGACCTCGATGTGTACTACGTTGCGAGCGCTGAACTCTTTGACTCTCTGCCTGATGACGAAAAAGAGAAGATCTTCCCGGCAAGCGCGGCGAAGGAAGCCATGGGCATAACCGGGTTCACTCTGCCGACCATGTACCGCTGGGTCTGTTCCGAATGGGGCCGCAAGATGACTATATATCCATTCAAGCAAGGGGCGTTCCTTGGAAGCGGGCAGTCGCATATGGTGCTTCAGGAAGCCAAGCTGGACGGCAGTCATCAGCTCGAAGCTATTACAAAATATCTGCAGGGCAAAAAATAGGTTTTGCAAAAAGAGACAAAAAAATA
Organism: uncultured Nitrospiraceae bacterium; assembly: GCA_903822005.1. Classification (GTDB taxonomy): domain Bacteria; phylum Nitrospirota; class Thermodesulfovibrionia; order Thermodesulfovibrionales; family Dissulfurispiraceae; genus Fen-1308. The sequence goes on along the minus strand of CAIJNL010000014.1, from coordinate 108,872 downwards.
ATTAATTTCATAGGGAGGAACAGACATGAACGAATCAATGTACAAGTATATGAAAGTTGGACTGATCCACTTCATGGCATATCCGGCTACCATAAAGGGCGAAGGCCCGATTCTGGAGACAGTAAAAAAAATAGCGGTGGATGGCTATTTCAACGCGATTGAACTGACCTGGATCAAGGACCCGGCAATAAGACAGGAAGTCAAAAAGATGCTTGACTGCAGCCATATGACTGTTGCCTATGGCGGTCAGCCGAGGCTACTCACAACCGGGATGAACATTAACCATCTGGATGAAGCTGAAAGGCAGAAGGCGATAGCGACCCTGAAAGAGGGAATTGACGAGGCCTATGAGATCGGCGCCAAGGGCTTCGCGTTTCTGAGCGGCAAATATACTGAAGAGACCAAAGAGCAGTCCTATCAGGCGCTTGTGAAATCTACCAGGGAACTCTGCGCCTATGCCAAATCGAAAGGCAGCATAAAGGTCTGCCTTGAAGTGTTCGATTTTGACATAGACAAAAAATCAATCATCGGCCCTGTCGACCTCGCAAAAAGATATGCCGAAGATGTCTGCAAAGAATTCGACAATTTCGGACTGATGGTGGATTTGAGTCATCTGCCTCTGCTGCATGAGTCATCCAAACAGTCACTTGTGCCGATTAAAAAATACATAGCACATGCTCACATGGGCAACGCTGTAGTAAAAGACCCTTCAATGGCTGCATATGGTGATACGCACCCGAGATTCGGGTTCCCGAATGGGGAAAATGATGTTGATGAACTGGTCGAGTATTTAAAGGTATTACTCGAGATCGGGTTCCTGAACACAAAGAATCCTCCCATTGTCAGCTTTGAGGTGAAACCGTGGGGCGATGAGGACCCGGATATTGTTGTTGCGAATGCAAAGAGAGTGCTGAACGAGGCCTGGGCAAAATTATAAGCCGGAACTAAAAGATAGAATAAGCATAGGATGTGAAGCTGTATGTGTCCAGCAGGGTGGGTTTGCCTGTTGGACACATTTTTTTTCTATGACCTGCCTAAAATGCACCGCAGTCTGCCTAACCATCGTTTAGCGGACTTTGCTGTGCGTGACAGTTCAGGTGGCGCTTTCCTTTCATAGCGGTGATCATGAAACAACACACATCCTGTCCGGCTCTTTTTGCCGTCTTTATGAGTTACGTATGCGACAGGGACGATGCATTCACCGCACTGCACGCATTTGAAGGTTTTTTCATTCATCTCTGTTCCCGTATATATGATGGCAGATCAAAAAGAGAATATGGAAGAGAGGTAAAAGAGGCATGACCATTGACATCAAAACCGGAAAATGATAACTATATAAGAGTACCGCAGCGTGATGTTTTGGCGCCGCATGATCCGACAAGAAAGCAGAATTCTATTGATAAAAAGACTTCTCATCCCACTGCTTGTTATATGCGCCTTGACGATTCAATTTACGGCCTGCCGGGCCGTCGCTTATTCCTGCGTAAAAAGCGCCCACCTGTTCCACATTGAGCGCAATAAAAACGGGAATGTCGTTTACTATGATGTATGCCTGAATAATAATGGTGATATAGCTGCCTCGAACCCCGCCTTGGCATATTGGGTGCTGGAGAACGGCAAAAAAGAGGAACTTGGGCTAGTTGACAGGACCTTTGCCTACGGGATCGTATTCCAGGGTAAAGCGGTTGATGGTGGAGAAAGTTTCTCAATTGCTGCCCTGAAAAAAATTCACTTCAGGATCGAAACAATCAGCAAAGAGTATAAGGCGGTGGCATCGATAAATAACAGGGACATGATTATTGAGAGGATTTACGTAAACTCAAAAGAGCACTACCTGGGATTGCCCAAGGTTGTTTATGTGGATATTTATGGCAGGACCCTGGATGGCGATATTCCTGTAAAAGAGAGGCTTCTGCCCGAGTAACGGTTTGCATGTGTGAACTTATTGCTCTTCAGTCTTCCGATGTATTTGATTCCTTAAACGCGCTGACAAGAGCATCAATGTCCTCATCAGTATGCGCCGCGCTTACAGTCACTCGTATACGGGCGTTTTTGACGGTGGGCGGCCTGATTGCCGGGGCGTAGATGCCCCGCTGCTTCAATTCCTGCGCAAGGGCTGCCGTTGCATTAATATCTCCAACCAGCACGGCTATGATGGGCGTTTCATCGCTCACTATCTCGAATCCGGCCATTTTGATTCCGGCAACAGCCCTTTTCTGGTTTCTCCAAAGTTTGTCTGTCAGGGCCGCGTTATTTTCTACTATGTCTATTGCGGCATTACATGCGGCAACTACGCAGGATGGCAGGGCGGTCGAGTATATCAGGCCCCGCGAGGTATTGGTAAGCCAGTCAGTGATATCGCGGCTTGCGGCAATAAATGCGCCGAATGATCCAAGCGCTTTTGATAAAGTGCCCATCTGGATTATCCAGGACTCAGGCTTCATGTTGAAGTGTGCGAGCGCGCCCCTGCCATTCCCGAGCACTCCTGTGCCATGAGCATCATCAAGGAAGAGCAGTGTGTCAGGTGACTTGGAGCAGAGAGACACGACTTTATCCACGGGTGCGATATCGCCGTCCATGCTGAATACCGTGTCTGTAATTACCAGCTTTCTGGCGCCTTCCACACTTTCAAGCAAAGAGGCAAGGTGTTCCATGTCCCTGTGGCGGTAAATTATCCTGCGAGCGCTGCTGAGCCTGCAGCCGTCTATAATGCTTGCGTGGTTCAGCTCGTCGCTGAAGATAACATCTCCCTCCCCGGCAAGGGCTGGTATAGAGCCTATGTTCGCATGGTAGCCCGAATTAAATAGCAGGGCGCTCTGTGTGCCTTTGAAAGAGGCTATTTTCTCTTCCAGTGACCTGTGCAGTTCGGTGCCTCCAGAAAGCAGCCGCGATGCCCCTGCACCGAATGGAAACTTTTCAAGAGAGTCAATTGCGGCTGCTGCCAGGGCAGGAGATGATGCCAGGCCGAGGTAGTCGTTAGAGGAAAAGTTTATATATTCGACATCGCCGATCTTTATCCTGGTGGCGCTTGGAAACGCTTCACCTTCACCGGAACCCTGCCGGTCAAGTATCCTTCGCAACAGTCCTTTGTCTTTGAGATCGTCAATATCGTGTTCGAACATAAGTTCTTATATCATAACTTTTTTAAAAGGCTTAGCCATAGGGAAAGTGTGTAAATCATTACAGTGCAGCAGTTGAAAAAATAGTATTTGTAAGGTATCCTTATAGTAAGGAGGTAAGGATATGCTTGCGAAAAAGACATCGAAAAACCAGCTGACCCTTCCAAAGGATGTGGTGTCAGAATTCCCTGATACCGAATATTTTGACGTGGCCGTAAGGGGAAATACTATTGTTCTGAAACCGGTAAGGATAGTGCAGGCTGGCGACGGGCTGAGCGCGGTGCGTGAAAAGATGGCAAAACTTGGCATTACAGGCGCTGATGTGAGTGATGCGGTGAAATGGGCGAGAGAAAGAAAGGCCTGAGAGTTGTCCTCGATACTAATGTGCTGGTATCGGCGCTGCTTTTCAGCGGACCACTGGCCGTTATAGTTAATCTGTGGGAGAGTGGCCGGATAATACCTGTGCTTTCGCAGGAAACCTTTGATGAGTTCCAGAGGGTGCTTTCATACCCGAAGTTCGAGCTGACCTCTGGTGAAATCACAACTCTTGTTGAACAGTGTATAAGCTATTTTGATGTAGTTGATGTTACTGTTCAGGTAAAGGGGGTATGCCGTGACCCGCATGACGATAAATTTCTTTCATGTGCTCTCTCTGCATCTGCCGTAATGCTCGTCAGCGGCGACGACGACCTGTTAGTTCTTTCCAAATATAAAAACGTAAAGATAATATCCCCGGCGGAGTTTCTTGACACTTTCAAAGTGTAATGGTTTAATACGTAGGTATTTCAAATAATGTCTCTGTGAGGACCGATGGGCTTGCCAAAAGTGATCAACGATCTTGTTGAGCGGTTCGAGCTGCATCGCGAATCCTATAAATCCGGCCATTACAACGAAACCTAGGTCCGCCGCTATGCATGCAACCAGATTGCGGCAACGGACAAACAGATCGACCAGCTTGTTTTTGAGTTATATAACCTCACGCCGGAAGAGATAAGGCTTGTTGAGGGTGAAGGGTAATTAAAGCGATGTTTATAATGTGATGGCTTCTGGTTAATGAGTTGGAATATAATAATGAACGATAAAATTCAAACATGGCCGCCAAGGTCATGCGATATGCCCGAAATCAAGGATGTATGTGCGTTTAGAACCCTTGGACACATGCTAAACGTTTTTTTTCGTGCCGGAGGCCCAAAACGAAAAAAATCATCTGCATTAGTTAAAAACTACATCCGAATAGTAGACCATCTAATAATAGAGTATAAATATGCCAGAGCTGCTTTATTGAAGTTCGTTAATACGCCTAACAATGTTCTTGGCCCGTTATTGGTCGCAACCGGACATTTAGAAACCATAATTTCATCTCTTAAAAGAGCAATTCGCTTTTTAGAGTGCATTAAGCGGGATCGACATATTCCTACTATTGAAAAAAATCTCTCCGTGTTGTCCAGTGACACAAAAAAGCGAGTAACAAGTTTGCGAAATGCTATCCAGCATCTTGACGAAAGGCTTATTAAAGGTGAGCATGGCGACGGAGAGGCCAATGCTTTATTGGTCAAAAGTGATGGAATAGAGCTATTTAACACGGAGATAAAATATACTGAAATCGCTAACTGGATAAGAGAATTAGATAAAGTTTCTAGCCAGTTGGCGACATATACAGAAGAGAATGTGAAAAACTAACGCGAGAAGACAGCGGATGCGAAATTCTCTTCGCTGATTATAACAAGTAGGGTCGTAGATGAAAATCAGTGGTGACAATCTGCTCCTTCGATGGTAGGCGGATAGGAAGCGACTTCAGGAGGGCTTTGCATGAAAAATGAAATCATTACTCAGTTGCACAAGAACTTTGAAGATTATGCCCACCAGATTGACGGTGAAGAGTTCTGCTTTGCCCGCGACCTGATGGGACTGCTCGGCTACACGAAATGGGAGAACTTCGCCAATGTGATTGACAAGGCAAAGATTGCCTGCCAATCATCCGGGCATTCAACAGCTGATCATTATCCTGACGTCAGGAAAATGATCGATATCGGATTCGGCGCTGAACGAGCGGTTGGTAACATGCAAGAGGTGAGTTTATGACAGAAAATAGCTTGGCAATTTTTGAAGGCCACAGAATCCGCCGATATTACGACGCGGAGACTGAAACTTGGTATTTTTCGGTAGTGGATATTATTCAGGTGTTGGTCCAGCATCCCGATCATAAAACCGCGCGGAAATATTGGAACAAACTAAAAGAACGCATGAAAGCTGAAGGCAGTCAAACGGTGACAAATTGTCACCAATTGAAAATGGTGGCAGGAGATGGAAAATTACGATTAACTGATGCAGCGGACTCCGAAACTCTTCTTCGTCTCATACAATCCGTTCCAAGTCCCAAGGCTGAACCGATCAAGCTTTGGCTGGCTAAAGTCGGCTATGAGCGGATGCAGGATATGGCAGACCCGGCGCGGTCCCTGGACAGGGCGCGGGAGTACTGGCAGCAGCACGGAAGAAGCAAAAAGTGGATTCAGCAGCGGATGATGGGGCAGGAAACTCGTAACAAACTGACTGATTACTGGCAAGACCATGAAATAAAAGAAGAAGAGGAATATGCGATATTGACCAATCTTATTCATCAGGAGTGGTCCGGTGTATCAGTGAAGAAGCATAAGACATTAAAAGGACTGAAAACCCAGAACCTCAGAGACCACATGAGCGAAGCGGAATTGATCTTTACCGCCCTTGCTGAACTTTCCACGCGGCAAATAGCCGAAAGCATAGACGCTACCGGGATGGAAGAAAATACGGTCGCCGGTAAAAAGGGCGGTAGTATTGCCAGGAAAGCGCGACGAGAACTGGAGGCAAAAACAGGGAGAAAGGTAGTAACACGCGAGAACTTCCTGCCACCTGGCGTTGCCAAGCCACAACTGGAGCAAAAAAAGAGAGGCCGCTCAAGAAGCTGAAAGTGATTCTTGCCTTTTCAGAATTCTGGAGGACACCATACTTAATCCTCGAAATTGCCCAAAAAAAAGCCATTCAACAAGGAGCCCAGATAAGGTTTTTGCCTGTGGTTGCTTTTTGCTTTTCTATTCAATCAGATTAGTATCAGACTAGTTTATAAGGAGGCGCTAAATGAAAACTGTTGGCGCATATGAGGCCAAGACACATCTCTCCGAATTATTAGAGCGTGTGGCAAGAGGAGAAGAAATTATGATTACTAAGCACGGCGTTCCCGTGGCGACTTTGCAGAAGCCTCAAGGCTCACCTAAAAGAAAGCCTGTGCATGAAACTATTGAACAGTTAAAGCAATTCCGCCGCACACATAACCTGAAAGGCCTGTCGATAAAAGAGATGATTGATGAGGGCAGGGCCTGATGGCCAGGGAATTCGTCCTTGATAACTCGATTGTTATCGCATGGTGTTTCCAGGACCAGACGAACTTGCTTACAGAGGCAGTACTTCGCAAACTCGAAATATCTGCGGCATATGTTCCAGCCATTTGGCCTTTAGAGGTTGGCAATGTTTTGGCGGCGACCGAAAGGAAAGGTTGTCTCAGCAAGGCGGATGTAATAAGGATTTTATCATTTATAAAAAATCTTCCTATTATTGTCGAGCAGGAAAGCCCCGAAAGGATGCTGACGGAAATATTGTCGCTTGCCCGGGAATATCGCCCTTCGAACTATGATGCATCTTACCTTGATCTTGCGATGAGGCTCGGATTACCACTCGCCACGCAGGATAAAGAACTAAGAGCTGCCGCAAACAAATGTAAAGTGCCTCTTGTGAAATGATAGCAGCTGGGAATTATTTGAATTGCTTCAACTAATAATGATATCGTGCCTGCAGGAAGTCCACCCTGTTGTTCTGCGCGAGATATACGATCCTGTGCTCCTGGGTCAATCGCCGGGACCAGACTCCTGATGCAAGATACTTTAAAGGCTCGGGTTTGCCTATTCCTGCCACGGTTTAGTAACCTCCAGTCCCCGCATAAGAATAATTTGACGCATTGCGCGTAATAACTCGCAACACATGGTGCAGCGATGTTGCAGCCGGCAAGCTGTCAATATTTGGCGCCTGCCTGTTCTCACCCATAATCAACCACTTTAAACCCTGAGGCTTCTGCGATTGATTTATAAGCAGCTTTTTATTTGCTGCTATTTGTAGCCGAACCAAAGCATCAATATATAGTATGCCAAGTGGCTTTCAGACCACATTATATGGGAAATAATGAAATAACCTGTCAACCTCTTGACAAGACATCAAATACCCTTTATCATTAGTGGTATAAAGTGGTAGAAGGTGGTAAATGATGGCCTCATTTACAGGAACATATTATTACACATTAGACCCCAAGGGGAGGATCATAATTCCTTCTCCTTTACGCGAGATTATTGCCGCAAAATACGACTCACCCAAAATATATATTACGAACGCGGCCTTTGACAAATGCCTTCATATATATCCGGACGCCGAATGGGGCGTACTGGAGGAAAAAGTCAAAGGCAAGCCTACTACGGACAAGGCGATTCAGTATTACATGAGGCGCGTATTTTCGGCTGCGGCAGGCTGTGAGATGGACAAGAACGGCAGGGTGATGGTGCCTTATGAACTGAGGCAGAATGCCGGGATAGCAGATGATATCGTGATAGTCGGCCTTATGGACCGGATAGAGATCTGGGACAAGAAGAGATGGGACGATATAACCGATCCTGACAAGGTCGATGTGGATGCCTACTCTCAGAAACTCTCGGAGTATGGCATCTAACGGACAGACGGCCCATCTGCCGGTCATGCTGTCAGAGGTTGTCGGGCTGCTCGCCATAAGGCAGGACGGCATTTATGTTGATATGACGGTCGGGCTGGGCGGTCATTCGGCCACCATGCTCGAAGAGCTCGGGCCGGACGGACAGCTTATAGGCATTGACAGGGATGACGCGGCCCTTTCCCGGGCTGCGGAGAGGTTAACGGACGAGAGAGTGCGTCTGGTGAAAGGACGCTTTTCTGAGGTCGGGGAGATTATCGCCGGTCTCGGTATTAACGCGGTTGACGGACTGCTTTTCGATTTGGGGGTCTCAATGCTCCAGTTGAGGGAACATGAACGCGGCTTCAGTTTCATGTCGGATGCCAGGCTCGATATGAGGATGGATGCTTCCGATGGGCGGTCCGCGTGGGAAGTCGTCAACCGTTATTCCGAAAAGGAGCTCCAGAGGATATTGACGGAGTACGGCGAAGAGCCGCACTTCAGGAAGATAGCGAAACGGATCGTGGGCGCGAGGCAGGCATCGCCGGTCAATACCTGCAAGGAGCTTGCTGACATTGTACTGCAGGCCTATGGCGGCAGGGGCAAGACCCATCCGGCCACAAGGACGTTCCAGGCAATAAGGATCGAGGTAAACTCTGAACTCGATGAACTCAGAAAGGGCCTGTCAGCGGCCTTTGGAGTACTGAAGCCGGGCGGAAGAAACTGCGTCATAGCTTATCACTCGCTTGAAGACCGGATCGTAAAGAACGTATTCCGGGAGATGGGCAAAGAGGGAAGCATAAAAATATTAACCAAAAAACCACTGGCCCCGGCCAGGGATGAGGTCTTGAGAAATCCGGCGTCGCGGAGCGCGAAACTCAGGGGAGCTGAAAAGCTATGAGGACAACAAATAACAGAACGGTATCTGTGCTGAAGGCTCTCTCTCTGGTCCTGCTGGTCATACTCGTCTTTTCAGTTGTATGGCTCAGGTCCAGCGTTACAAATATCGAGTATAAACTGAGCGGACTCGAAAAGAAAAAAACCGAGGCGCTCAGGGAACAGAAGGAGCTTGTTGCCCAGAAGGCAGGGCTTATGGCCCTCACCAGGGTCGAGCAGTCGGACCTCGCGGGCTACGGTTTTTCATTCCCGGAGAGAAAGAAGGTTGTTTACGTGAAAGGGCCTGGAGATGAGGCCCCTTCGAGGGTGTCATATAACGCACAATAAAGCTTAAAGCAGGGGGCCGATGGCAGCAATCAACAAAAGTCAACGCATAAGGGCGCTCGTTGTAATGGGCATGCTGACCTTCGGCTTCCTCGCCGTCTTTTATCGTCTTGCCGACATAATGCTGATTGATCATGACTGGTACCTGCACAAGGCCCGCGGCCAGCAGGTCAGGAAAGAGATCAACCCGGTAAAGCGCGGTACTATCTATGACCGCAGGGGCAGGGAACTCGCAATCAATCTCGAAACAGAATCCATCTTCTGCAATCCGGCTGATATCTCGTCAGCAGGCGATGTTGCGCGCGCCCTTGCCGCTGCCACAAAGGCAGATGAAAAGACTATTTACGCAAGGCTGGTCACAAACAAGCGCTTCAGCTGGATCGAGCGAAAGATGGATACCATGCAGGCAAGACAGATACGAGACCTGAAACTCAAAGGTGTCGGGCTGATCCCCGAGATGAAGAGGATATATCCCAAGGGAATGCTTGCCTCCCATGTGGTCGGGTTTGTAAATCTCGACAATAAAGGCGTGGAGGGTGTTGAGGGCGGCTACGACAGATATCTATCGTCAAAGGAAGAGAGCAAGCTTGTGACGCGCGATGCAAAGGGAAATCATCTATCGACCGGCACCAACAGGGAGATTCGCGGAAACAATGTGACGCTTACCATTGACGAAGGGCTGCAATATATACTCGAGAAGAACCTCGATGCGGCGATGATCAAGTGGAAGGCTTCGGCGGCGACTGCCATCATGATGGACCCATATACCGGAGAGATACTTGCGCTCGCCAACAGGCCGACCTTTAATCCGACAGATCTGTCTAATGTTGATATGAACGAGGTGCGCAACAGGGCCATTACCGATGTATTCGAACCGGGGTCGACCTTCAAGGTGGTAGTGGGCATTGCAGCCCTCGAAGAAAAGACGGTCAAGTCCGGGACTCGTATTGATTGCAGCGCAGGGTTTGTGGAGGTCGGCGGCAAGAGGATCAAGGACGACCACAGGCATGGGGTGCTCTCTTTCCATGAGGTAATCCAGAAGTCTTCCAATGTGGGCACCATCAAGACAGCTCTCATGCTCGGCAAGGACAAGGTTTATGAGTATATAAAGAAATTCGGGTTTGGAGACAAGACAGGCATTGATCTGCAGGGGGAGATATCAGGCCTGCTGCGCCATTCGGACAAGTGGTCCGGCATGTCCATAGGTTCCATAGCCATAGGTCAGGAGATAGGGGTCACGCCGCTCCAGATAGTCAGGGCCTACGCAGTGGTCGCCAATGGCGGGTATCTGGTTACGCCGCATGTTGTGAAAGAGATACGGGACCCCGACGGCGCGCTTATAATGAAAGCAGAGACAAAGGCCGAGAGGATAATATCGGAGGCGACCGTAGCAACTTTCAGGGAGATCCTGAAGACTGTCACGGAAGAAGGCGGCACAGCAGTAAAGGCAGCGGTAGAGGGCAATAGTGTTGCCGGCAAGACAGGCACGGCGCAGATATATGATCCAAAGACAAAGAGGTATTCCAAGACCAGGTATATCGCCTCATTTGTCGGGTTTGTGCCGGCGGACAATCCGAGACTGGCGATGGTGGTCGTTATAAAGGAACCTAAAGGCTCGATCTATGGCGGCCTGGTTGCCGGCCCGTTATTCAGGGACATCGCAAATCAGGCGCTCTCATATCTGACGGTGCCGATGGACAAAACGAACGATAAGGGCATGGTCGTTTTGGCTGACAAAGAGGAAAAGCATTGATACTCGGGAAGATCATCGCAGATTACAACGCCCTCGCCGGAGACCTGCAGAAGGAGATTGCCGGCATTACTTACGACTCAAGGGCCGTTAAAGACGGATTTCTCTTTGTGGCAGTAAAGGGTGAAAAGGTCGACGGACATAGTTTTATCGAGAACGCAATAACAAAAGGCGCGGCTGCTGTGATCTGCGAGAAAGGTCATCCGGTGTCTCAGCTTCTGGTCGATAAATATCCATCGGTTTCATGGATAAGGGTCAGAGACTGCAGGGACGCGCTGGCCGCTTTTTCGAGCGCTTTTTACGGCAGGCCTTCGGAAAAGACAGTGATCATAGGCATAACAGGCACCAACGGCAAAACCTCGGTTTCTTATCTTATAAAGTCAGTGCTCGAAAAATGGAACAGGCGCGTCGGACTGATCGGCACTATAAGATACATGATCGGGGATGAATGCTTCGATGCCCCGCATACCACGCCTGAGGCGAGCGATTTCCAGGACCTTCTCGGGCAGATGGTCGAGCAGGACTGCGGCTATGTTGTCACTGAAGTCTCTTCACATGCCCTCGCCCAGAAGAGGACGGACCACACACGATTCAGGGTCGCCATCTTTACCAACCTTACCGGAGACCATCTGGATTATCACGGCACCATGGAAGGCTATTTCGAATCAAAGGTCAGGCTCTTTGCAGAACTGCTTGATGAATCGGGGACCGCTGTTATCAATATTGACGATTCCTACGGCAAAAGGCTTTCGGCCATGCTTGCGGCCCAGAGGCCTTCGGTCAGACAGATAACCTATTCACTCTCAGACCGGGCCGCTCACGTGACAACGGAAGATATACGGCTTACTTTCAGGGGCACGCATTTCAGCCTTAAGATGAAGGGCAATGTACGCGGTATGGAGATATCAACTCCGCTTGTGGGCGAGACCGGCATATATAATGTGCTCTCCGCTATATGCACAGCCTTGGCAGTTGATGTGCCGGCAGACATCATTCCCGATGGCATAGCAGCGGTCGAAATGGTAAAGGGCAGGTTCGAAAGGGTCGATTGCGGCCAGCCCTTTCTTGCGGTGGTCGATTACGCGCATACCCATGACGCTCTCGAACGTCTTATCGGAACGGCCCGCCATCTGCTTGAGGCATCTGCACGTTCAGGGAAAAAAGCAGCGCAGGGCGGGAAAATCATTACAGTCTTCGGCTGCGGCGGGAACAGGGACAAGACCAAGCGGCCGGTTATGGGCAGGATAGCCACTGAACTGAGCGATTTTGTCATCATAACAAACGACAATCCGCGCAACGAGGACAGCACCTCCATCATACGGGACATCGAGGCAGGCATCGAAAAGGACGATTATATAATAATTCAGGACAGGCAAATAGCAATTAAAATGGCTGTACTTCTTGCATCTCCGGGCGACATTGTGCTTGTCGCGGGCAAGGGACATGAAGATTACCAGGAGATCCAGGGGCAGAGACATCCCTTCAGCGACAGCAGGATGCTCGAAGAGGCGATAGCTGCATGCTCGCTCGTGACAGAGCGCGTGAGGGCACGAAAAGTGATGTTCAGGTCATCCCAGTGTTGAGTGTAAAGGACATACTGGAAGCAACGCGCGGCAGACTTGTTTCAGGTGAAGATCGCGTCTTCAGCGCTGCGTCGATTGATTCAAGGACCATACAGGATGGCGAACTCTTTGTCCCGATCATTGGAGAAAGGTTTGACGGGCATGATTTTATTGCTGCTGCCATGAATGCCGGATCAGGTGTGCTGGCAGGCAGGCATTGGCTTGCAGGGCATCCTTCAGATTTCGGCCCGAAGCCTGTTATAGCGGTCGAAGATACCCTTGCGGCCCTCCAGGACATCGCCCGCTTTATCAGAAAGAGGTTCAGCGGACCGGTCGTGGCAGTTGCGGGCAGCAACGGCAAGACGACCACGAAGGAACTCATCTGCTCCATACTTGCCCTGAGGCTTAAGATGATCAGGACAGAGGGGAACCTTAACAATCATATCGGCATGCCCCTCTGCATGACAAAGGCCGCTGACGACACCGATGTCATGGTGCTCGAAATGGGGACTAACAGGCCGGGCGATATTGATATGCTTTGCGGGATAGCTTCACCCGACACCGGGGTCATCACGAATATCGGGATGGAGCATCTTGAGGGCTTTGGCTCACTCGAAAGGGTAAGGGACGAGGAGCTTTCGCTTCTTAAATATTTACGCAGGGCAGCTCTTAACGGAGATGACGGTTATATGCTTGGCGGCATCTCGATGAAATATAATTTCCCTGTTACGACATACGGCATTGATAATGGCAGGAGCGAGATAACCGCAAGCGAAATCGAACTGAAGGAAGAGGGGGCCGGGTTTCTTCTGAAAACCAACGGGGACTCCATTCGCATAGAATCAAAACTGTCCGGCAGGTTCAATGTCCTTAATTCGCTTGCAGCGGCCTCAGTGGCACGAATGCTCGGTTTCGATCTCAAGGACATAAAAAAGGGGCTGGAGGCATTCAACGGCGTGAAGATGCGCTTCGAGATCAGGACATCGGGCGGAGCCACATATCTTTTTGACGCGTATAATGCCAACCCTTCTTCCATGCGGGCGTCGATAATGGAGCTTGTCCGCATGTCAGGCTCCGGAGTGTCACAAAAAGGCGGCAGGTCCATAGCTGTGCTGGGAGATATGCTGGAGCTCGGTGATTTCAGCGGACCGGCCCATGAAGAGGTCGGAAACTTGTTGCTTGAACACAATATAGGGTATTTTATCGGTGTCGGTAATTTGATGAAAAAAGCGGTATCTGCCTTTGGAATTAACTCTGCAGCCAGGGAAACTTCAGAAGAGGCAGGAACTGATCTGGCGAAAATGGTGCGGCCGGGTGATGTGGTGCTGATAAAAGGATCTCGCGGCATGAAGATGGAGAAGGTCATGGAGATCATCGGAAAAAGCGCCCCTGAGAATAATGATTATGGTCAGTCCGAAGGGAGAAAATAGCTGTGTATGAATTGCTGAATTATCTGGTGCCGTATTTTTCGGTCCTTAATGTCTTTAAGTATATAACCTTCAGGACTGCCCTCGCGGCCTTTACGGCCCTGACAGTGACAGTAGTGATTGCTCCCCGCATCATCGAGATGCTAAAGAAGATAAGCATGACCCAGCAGATAAGGGACGATGGTCCAAAGACGCATTTTTCAAAGGCAGGCACCCCAACCATGGGAGGCGTAATAATCATAATCGCGGTAATGTTCGCCATGCTGCTATGGGGAAACCTTAGGAACGGGTATGTATGGGTGGTAATGATGTCCCTGCTGGGCTTTGGCGCCATAGGTTTCATGGACGACTATCTCAAGGCGGTAATGAAGAATCCGAAGGGACTCAGGGCGCTCTATAAATTCGGGGCGCAGATGCTGCTTGCCTTTGTAATAAGCATATCACTTTACTACAATCCGAATGATCCCAACACCTCTATTCTGAGCGTGCCATTCTTCAAAAAATGGCTTTTTGATCTGGGCATCTTCTACATTCCCTTTTCAATCCTGGTCATTGTCGGATCTTCCAATGCGGTGAACCTTACTGACGGCATAGACGGGCTTGCCATAGGCCTTGTTGCAATCGCGGCCTGCGCCAATGCAGCGCTTGTCTATCTGGCAGGCCATGCGGTATTCGCCCGTTATCTCCAGGTATTGTATCTCCCAGGCACCGGAGAGCTCACGGTCTTTTGCGGGGCGCTCGCAGGGGCATCGCTCGGTTTTCTATGGTTCAATTCATACCCGGCGCAGGTCTTTATGGGAGATGTGGGCTCGCTCGGCCTCGGCGGGGCGCTCGGCACACTGGCTGTGGTCGCAAAGCAGGAGCTGGTCCTTACGGTTGTAGGCGGAATCTTTGTCATCGAGACTATCTCGGTCGTGCTGCAGGTCGCCTCTTTCAAGCTGACCGGCAAGAGGATATTCAAGATGGCGCCAATACACCATCACTTCGAACTGAAGGGCTGGTCGGAGCCCAAGGTCATCGTAAGGTTCTGGATTGCCGGCATTATTCTTGCATTTTTCAGCCTTGCGACATTAAAATTAAGGTAATGGATTTGAGGGGCGGAATCAGCCGATTCCGGGCAGATCCATTTCAAGGAGGCTTCACAATAATGAAATTGACCGGTATAGGTAAATACGTTTGCTGCGCGACAGCAGTTTTTTTATTTTTGTCCGTCTGCTTTGTCCACGGAAATGCCTATGCTGACACCATCAACGCCAGGGCGGCCGTCGTACTTGACGGACAGAGCGGCAAAATATTGTACGCAAAAAACCCCAATACCAGGCTCCAGCCTGCCAGCACCACCAAGCTTGTGACTGCCATGGTTGTCCTCGACAGGCTCGATCCGGACAGCATAGTTGTTGTAAGTAAAGGCGCAGCCCGGATACCGACAGGGGCGCCCAGACTGCGTGTGGGAGATAAGCTTACTGTTCGTGACCTCCTGGGTCTCGCCCTGATCAGGTCAGTAAACTCGGCCGCAGTTGCGCTTGCTGAGGCGGTATCGGATAGTGAGGAGGAGTTCGCGGAACTCATGAATGCAAAGGTGCGGGCCATCGGGGCCGAGAATACTGCATTCATCAATGCCTCGGGCCTCCCGGGTGAGGGGCAGCACATTACGGCCTATGATCTCTCTCTCATAATGAAAGAGGCCTTGAGATATCCGGTCATCAGGGACATAGTTAATACACGTGAAAACAGGATATATACGGAGAAGGGCCGGGGGCTTGCCGTCAGGAATACCAACCACCTTCTCTGGAATGAAGAAGATGTGGTAGGCGGCAAGACAGGGTATACCAGGTCAGCCGGACACTGCCTTGCTTTTGCAGTGCAGAAGGGGGAGGGAGTCATGGTTGCCTCCCTGTTAGGCGAGACCGCGCGGGGCAATATCTGGAATGATTCGACATCCCTGCTCGGGATAGCCGGCGAGGTGCAGGCCGGGAGGCGCAATCCCGAGATATATTATACTGCTGATGCGGACGACCCGCTGAACGTGCTTCCGCGGAAAAAAATTAAAAGGCGTACCGTAAAAAAACCTGCTGCGAAACAGCTGGTCAGCAACAAGACCTACAGGGACAAAAACAGGGGCGAAACGCCGGTCAAAAAACAGGTCAAAAAGAAGTCGCGCAGCAAACAGAAAGAGACCGTAGCCGGAAACCGTATAAAAAGGCCGACCGGCAGCAATTCGTAAGCATAATCAGGCAGAAGGAGACAGCTATTTCAGCAAATAATGAGGATCTCTTTTGATGAAAAAAAGATCACCGTAGTCGGTCTTGCAAGGAGCGGCGTCGGGGCCGCAAACCTGCTTGCTTTTCTGGGAGCAAAGGTTACGGTAACCGACATGAAGAACCAGCAACAGATTGATGAATTCATTAATGCACTTAATCCTGAAGTATCTGTCGTACTCGGGGTTCATCCCCCAAAACTCTTCGAATCATCAGACCTGATTGTCGTGAGTCCCGGTGTGCCCTCGGACATTGCTCCCCTGCGTACCGCCCGCGAACTGGGTATAAGGATCATCGGGGAACTGGAGCTTGCATATGAAGTTCTTCATTCAGCCTTTCAGGGAGACTGTCCAGGGGTGCTGGCCGTAACAGGCACAAACGGTAAATCCACAACCACGGCCCTCCTCAATGAAATGCTCAGGTGCGGCAATATACGCACGCTGATGGGCGGCAATATAGGGAATTCGATAGCTGCCGAGATATTGGGCCTTCTTCAGAACCCGGCTTCAGCGCACGGGCTGCAATATATAGTCCTGGAACTTTCGAGTTTCCAGCTCGATACGATAGATACCTTCAGGCCCGAAGGGGCGACTATCCTTAATGTCACACCTGACCATCTTGATCGGTACCACCAAATGGACGCCTATGTCGAGTCCAAATGCAGGATATCAATGAACCAGCGTCCGGCTGATTTTATTGTGTTGAATGCCGATGATCCGATTACGCCCGGGGTAGTGAAGATAATTAATGCGGGCAGGACTCCGGAGAACGTTCCGTCGGTTTTCTACTTCAGCAGGCTGCAGAAAGTCGAAGGCATATATCTTGATAACGGACTGCTGCGCCTTAATCTTTCCCCCGCAAGCCTCAGCCGTATGCAAAAGAGAATGAATGCCTCTGTCAACGGCGCTCTGCTCGATCCGGAAACTTTTATCATCCGAGGAGTGCACAACGTCGAGAATGCCATGGCAGCGGCCCTTATGGCATATCTTTCGGGTTGCGGAACAGACGGGATAAAAAAAGCGCTGTCCTCCTTTCCCGGACTTGAACACAGGCTCGAATTTGTAAGGGAACTTGACGGAGTTACTTACATCAACGACTCCAAAGGCACCAATGTGGGCGCTGTGCTGAAGTCTCTTGAGGGATTCAAGGAGAGGGTAATACTGATAGCCGGAGGCAAAGACAAAGACAGCGATTTCACCCTTCTCAGGCCGCTTCTGAAGGAAAAGGCCAGGAAGGTCATCCTCGTAGGCGCTGCTGCCGAAAAAATCGGGAAGGCGATCTCTGATGTGGTAGACTGCGAAATGGCCGGATATGATTTCGGCCTCGCCATAGCCAGGGCAAGGGCAACAGCTTCGCCTGGCGATGTCGTGCTGCTCTCTCCCGCATGCGCAAGTTTTGACATGTTCACAGATTTTGAGGACAGGGGAAGAGAGTTCAAGCGGATGGTGCTGGAGTTATGACGCAGGGCGCCGACAAGTCAATTGTCATACTTGTCATCCTGCTTGTACTGATAGGCCTCACCGCGGTATACAGCTCTACTGCCGTTGTACCTCCCGGATTGCAGAAGGGCGATGCGGCTCTGGACCCGATGAGCCAGTTTGTCTACCTTAAGAAACAGGGATTCACCATGCTGCTCGGCATTTTAGCGTTGTTTGTGGCCTATAAAATCCCCCTGAAGTTTCTCAGGAAGCTGGCAATACCGCTCCTGCTTATATCGCTTATTGGGCTGCTGCTTGTTTTCACGCCTATGGGTATTACCGCGGGCGGTGCCAGGCGATGGCTCAGACTCTGGCCATCCAGCTTCCAGCCTTCCGAACTCGTAAAGCTTTCGATGGTGCTTTTTCTGGCCTGGTTTGCGAGTACGGCCTTTTTTAACAGAGAGAAGTTTTTTCTTTTTTTAATACCCATCGCGGTGATGGCCGTATTCCAGCTGATTTTCATGCTGCAGCCCGATTTCGGCGCTGCCATGAGCCTTGCGATACTGACATTAACACTGCTCTTTCTCGCCGGTGCGAGGATCAGATATCTTTTCTATATAGCACTTGGCGCCCTGCCGGTTTTGGTGTATTTGCTTATGGAACCGTACCGGCTGAAGAGAATAGTCACTTTTCTGGACCCATGGAAAGATCCCCAGGGGGCAGGATTTCAGCTGACTCAATCATTCATTGCATTTGGCAGCGGAGGCCTGCAGGGCGTGGGGCTCGGTGAGAGCAAACAGAAACTCGCATTCCTGCCCGAAGTGCATACCGACTTTATTTTTTCTCTTATCGGAGAGGAACTCGGGTTTATAGGAGCGGCTGTTGTTGTCACTCTTTTTCTGATGCTTTTTTTCAGGGGCTTCATGATAGCAAGAAAGACCGAGGACCCATTCGCATATTATCTTGCCACCGGGATATCATTGATGATAGCCATACAGGCCATAGTAAATTTTGCAGTGGTGACCGGACTTGCTCCGACCAAAGGCCTGCCCCTGCCGTTTATCAGCTATGGCGGTTCTTCGCTTGTGGTAAGCCTCATTGCTGTCGGGCTGCTCCTGAATGTCTCTAGATACAGGACTGCCAAGCCCACGCGCGGGCTGATGCATATCGGAGGCACTGCTGAAGACAGGGGTGCTGAACCGTCACTGGCATCCAAAACTAGCCAGTATGCGCTCGGCAGGGGATACGGACAGTACCGGAACAGGGCGGCCTCTTTGAGAAGGAGCGGAAGAAAACAATGAAGATTATCATTGCGGGGGGCGGCACCGGAGGCCATCTCTTCCCCGGTATTGCAGTTGCCGAGGAGTTTCTGAAAAGAGATCCGGCAAACAGCATTTTATTTGCAGGCACCAGGCATGGCATAGAGGCAAGGGTCATACCTAGAGAAGGTTATAAGATAAGGTTTTTAAAGGCAGAAGGTATGGTCGGAAGGTCTTTTTTTAGACAGATAAAGGCAGGGTTTCTTTTTATTTTCTCGCTGTTCCAGGCCATTAGGATAATCACGACCGAGCGGCCCGATATCGTAATAGGCGTCGGCGGCTATGCGTCCGCAGGCATGGTGCTGGCCGCACGTATCAGGAGGGTAACTACTGTTGTTATGGAGCAGAACTCAGTACCCGGTTTTGCGAACCGCTTTCTGGGGCGCTTTGCCGGCGCAATAGCGGTGACTTACCAGGAGAGCTTTTCTTATTTCGACCGGGACCGGACTTTTCTTACCGGCAATCCCGTGAGGAAGAGTATCCTTTCGAAGGATTCTCCGGCAGGAGGCCGGGCGTACACTACAGGAAATGACAGGTTTAACGTACTCGTCTTTGGCGGGAGCCAGGGCGCGCGCGCTATAAACAGGGCCATCACAGAGGCATTGAATTACCTTCTCGATTTAAGGCAGAATATTCAGTTTATACACCAGACAGGCGAATGTGAACTCAAGGCCGCTGCCGATGCATACAGGAGACTCGGCTTCAAGGGTACGGTTGAGCCATTTATTTACCGCATGTCCGACGCGTATGAGGCTGCTGATATGGTCATCTGCAGGGCAGGCGCAACGACCCTGGCGGAGGTCACTGCCACAGGGAAGGCTGCTGTTCTGATTCCGTATCCGTTTGCGGCTTCCAACCATCAGGAGTTTAATGCGCGGAAACTCGAGGACATGGGCGCGGCAATAGTTATACTTGAAAGGCAGCTGACTGGAGAGAATCTGGCAAAGGCGATCCGTGAACTTTACGAAAATGGCGACAGGCGGGCCCAGATCCAGAAGGCCTCAAAAGTGATCGGCAGGACGGATGCTGCCGAAAGGATCGTGGACCTGGCGATCAGCCTCTCCAGGAATAAGAGATAGGGGAAAGAAACCATAATGTTCAATCAGTACAGGATAATTCATTTTACCGGAATAGGCGGTATCGGAATGAGCGGGATTGCGGAGGTTCTGCATAACCTCGGATACGAAGTGACAGGGTCAGACATCCGGGAATCAGAAATTACGGCAAGACTGCGGGAACTCGGTATAAAAATATTTATTGGGCATGATGAAAATAATATAAATGACGCGCATGTTGTGGTCACCTCATCTGCGGTTTCGATTACCAACCCCGAGGTGGTTGCGGCAAAGGACAGGGGCGTGCCGGTAATTCCAAGGGCCGAGATGCTCGCGGAGCTGGGCAGGCTCAAATATGGAGTACTCGTTGCCGGCGCGCATGGCAAGACCACGACTACCTCTCTCATAGCAACACTGCTTGGCGAAGGGGGGCTGGATCCGACTGTTGTGATCGGGGGCAAGCTGAAGGCGATGGGCAGCAATGCAAGGCTGGGCCAGGGAGAATTCCTGGTGGCCGAGGCGGACGAGAGCGACGGGTCTTTTCTGAAGCTGAGCCCCACGATTGCGGTAATTACCAATATAGACCGTGAGCATATGGACTATTTCGGGAACATCGAAAATATAAAGGGGGCCTTCCTCGAGTTCATAAACAAAATTCCGTTTTATGGTGTGGCCATTGTCTGCAAAGAAAACGAACACACTCGCGAGATAATACCTCAGATAAGGCGAAGGGTGCTGACTTACGGATTGTCTCATGATTCTGACATGTATGCACGCCATATAAGTCATGACGGGGCCAGGACACACTTCGAGGCCATACTTAAAGGAGAATCGCTCGGCATGTTTACTCTTCCAGTACCGGGTGTGCACAACGTACTCAACAGCCTGGCGGCCATACTCACTGCTATGGAGCTGCAGATGCCCCTTGACGGTATAAAAAACGCGCTGGCCGGATTCAGCGGCATACAGCGCAGGTTTGAATTCAGGGGCGAGGCAAAAGGGGTCAGGGTCTTTGACGATTACGGGCACCATCCTGTTGAGATACGCGCGGTCCTGAAGGCAGCAAGCGAATGTTTCTCGGACAGGCGTCTCATAGTAATATTTCAGCCGCACCGGTATACGAGGACACGGGACCTGATGGGAGATTTTGCCCTGAGCTTCGGGGCTGCCGACAGGCTTTATGTGACGGACATATATGCGGCAAGCGAAGCCCCGATCGCGGGAATCAGCTCTGCGGCATTAATTGGAAAGATGAAGGATGTGGGCTTTGCGAATGCGGTTCATATATCCGACAGAAAAGAGCTGGTGAAGAAGGTGCTTGATGAGCTCAGTCCCGGAGATGTGGTCATGACGCTTGGCGCCGGCGATGTCTATAAACTGGGTGAGGAGATACTCAAAGGCCTATGATAACCGACAAAAAAATAGGCGTGCTGGCAGGAGGCACTTCTGCTGAAAGAGAGATATCCCTTAAAAGCGGGGGCGCCATTTTCAGGGCCCTTCAGGAGCGGGGGTATAATGCTGTTTTTATTGACGCTGCGTCTGATCTCCACGGCTCTCTGATTTCGCAGCATGTTGATCTTGCCTTCATCGCCCTTCACGGCGGGCATGGTGAAAACGGCGCTGTGCAGGGCATGCTCGAGGTCATGGGTATTCCTTATACCGGATCAGGAGTGCTGGCTTCGGCGCTCGCAATGGACAAAGAGGCATCGAAGAAGATTTTTCTTTATCATGGCATAGCTGTGCCGCCTTTCCGTCTTGCGCACAGGGATGAACTGCCCGGCGACCTGGGCAGTATTGCTCCGGGGTATGTCATGGGCGGCTCTGCCATCGACTTCGCAATGCCCTGGGTCATCAAACCCGTGGCCGAGGGGTCCAGCATCGGCGTCCATATTGTCAGGCACAGCGATCAACTTGCCGGGGCCATAACAGATGCGCTCAGGTATGGAAACAAGATCGTCCTCGAAAAATTTATAAAGGGCAAGGAGATCCAGATAGGTATCCTCTGCAACAGGGCGCTGGGAGGAGTAGAGGTCAGGCCTTCGCTCGAATTTTATAATTACGAGGCGAAGTATACAGCCGGGCTTACAGAGTATATTCTTCCTCCAGAGGTCAGTGACGCGGAGTATGAAAGTCTCAAGAACGCCGCTCTCCTGGCGCACATGGCGCTTGGATGTGCAGGGGCCACGCGGGTTGATCTGATTCTCGACACAGAAGGCCATGCCTATATTCTTGAGGTAAATACGATACCCGGCATGACCGAGACCAGCCTGTTGCCCAAAATAGCTAACCTTGAAGGGCTGTTATTTGCTGATCTCGTCGAAGAGATAATCAAGACAGCGATCGAAGGGTAACTGAAATCTTTGCCGGTGACTGCTGAATGATGGATATAAGAAAGACAAAAAAGCAGGGCAGCTGGAAGCGATGGCTCAATGTCATTGCTCTGACTGTGATCACGCTTGTCATAACCGGCATTGGAGCGCTGGCATATGAATATCTGTTTATTCGCGAGATAAACTTTTACGGCAACCGTCATCTCTCGGCTGATGACCTGAAGGCACTCACTGGATGTTCCACCCAGAGCAAACTCTTTTCTGTATCTGCCGGAGAGATCTACAGGAGATTGAAAAAATCACCATGGATAAAAGAGGCGGTAGTCAGGAAGGACCTTACCGGCAGGATGGATGTGCATCTTACCGAGTCTACGGCAGTGGGCGTGTTATCGATTGAGGACAATGTATGGCTTATCGACAGGGAAGGTGTGAAGCTGGAGGCGATAAGGAAAGAACCGGCATATTTTCTGCCGGTGCTCAAGACAGATCCGGACGTCAGCAGGGAGGCTTATCTGGAGGCAGTAGGTCTTGCTGAAATGCTTTATGATAAAAAAGTGACGACACTGTCCGGCAATATTGAGATCACAGGCACGAGACCTGAAGATATTGCCATGAAGGCCGACGGTCTGCTCATCAAGGTTGGGGCCGGAGATTTCATGAAGAAGCTCGAAAAGCTGACCTTTGTGAAAGAGGAGATTGCCCGCCGTAATATGCAGGTCGAATATGTGGATCTCAGGTTTGCTGATAAAATAGTTGTTAAGCCCTACAAGCATTCAGGGCAGGGGGCTGATGCCGGTGACGCGCCTGCCGCGAAACAGAAGAAGGCCCCACCGAAGAAGACGCCCAATAAGGGCACCGGAGGCAAGGCAAAGAAGAATGTCGGCTAGGAAAAAGAAAAAAGGCGGAACCTTTATTACTGGTGTTGATATCGGCACCTCAAGGATATGCGTTGTGGTGGCTGAGATGACCGACGACGGCATTGACGTGCTATCAATAACATCTACACCTTCGGCCGGCATGAGGAAAGGTGTTGTAGTGAACATGGAGGAGGCCTCGGTGGCCATACGCGAAGCCCTGTCAGCCGCCCGTGAAGAGTCAGGCGTGGCAGTGAGAGAGGCAATACTCAGTCTGTCGGGCTCTCATATCGAGACGAAGACGGAATCGGCATCTGTTGCAGTGAAAGGCAGGACTATTTCGCAGGAGGACCTGGACAATGTTATTGATGCTGCCGGAAGCATGCCTGTCCCGTCGGGGCGGGAGATCATACATGTGCTGCCGGTGGATTTTATCGTTGATGGCGGGATGGGCATCAAGGATCCCCTTGGCATGCATGCGTCCAGGCTTGAGGCGAAGGTAAATATTATTACGGCAGGGTCCGAGCCTTTGCGCCGGCTTGTCATCAGCTGCGAAAAGTCTGGACTTCAGGCAGCCGATTTTGCGGTTCAGTCCATAGCTTCCGCGGAGTCGACGCTTACTGCTGAAGAGCGCGAGATGGGCACCGCACTTGTAGACATAGGGGCCGGCACAACGGACATCGCCCTTTTCAGGGAGGGCTGGCTGCTCAGATCGGCTGTCCTGGCCATCGGCGGAAATCATTTCAGTAATGATCTCTGTGTCGGGCTTGGTGTTCCATTTCAGGAGGCGGAACGTATCAAGAAACAGTATGGCACGCTGTCCGGGGCGTTTGGGCCGGCAGAGGCCGGTGACGACCAGATAGATGTGGTCAATCTCTATGGCGGAGTGAAGAAGATATCCGGCAGGCAGGCCTGCGAGATACTCAGGCTGCGCGGAGAAGAACTGTTGGAACTGATTAAAGGTGAGATAGCCCGGTTTGAAGGGCGCGACTCCATAACAGGCGTTGTATTTACCGGAGGCTGCGTGCTGATGCCTTCTTTCGAACGTCTCGCCGAGACTATGCTTGCAATGCCGGTACGGATCGGCAGGCCGGATCTTCTGCCAAAGCATATATATCAGTCAGCTCCTGCACTGCCATTTGCGACAGGGATAAAAGAGGAATTTAACGGTCCCGAATATGCGGCTGTAATCGGGCTCATACTTTATGGTGCGGGGAGTATGGCCGAGACTGGCGGCCCCGGCAGCGAAGGGCTGTTTAACAGGATGACAGGATTTTTGTCGAACTTCATGGGAAAGAAGCGATAGGAGGTTTCATGTTTGAGATAGAGGATGTCGGACGGCCCGTTGCAAAGATCAGGGTGATCGGCATAGGAGGCGGAGGAGGAAATGCGGTCAACAGCATGGTGGCCGCCAATATTTATGGCGTTGAGTTCATCGCCGTCAATACCGACATACAGCACCTTGAAGCATCTCTCGCGCCTACGCGGATACAAATAGGAGAGGACCTGACGCGCGGTCTGGGCGCCGGCTCTAACCCCGCGATTGGCAGAGAGGCCGCCCTTGAAAGCCGCGATGTCCTGGCAGGATATATAAACGGGGCCGATATGGTCTTCCTGACTGCCGGAATGGGCGGGGGCACGGGCACGGGCGCGGCGCCGGTAGTAGCGGCAATCGCAAAAGAACTCGGCATACTCACCGTGGCCATTGTGACTAAGCCATTCTTTTTCGAGGGCAGGAAGCGTTCCGCGAACGCTGAGGAAGGCGTGCATGAACTTAAGCAGTATGCGAATACCCTGATCGTAATCCCCAATGACAGGATCAGCCTGGTCGTCAACAGGGGGACTTCCCTGCTTCAGTCTTTTTCTACCGTGAATGATGTGCTCAGGCAGGCAGTGCAGGGGATATCAGACCTCGTGCTGGTGCCCGGTCTTATAAATCTTGATTTTGCCGACATAAGGTCCGTAATGCAAAGGGCCGGAAGGGCCGTGATAGGAATGGGAATGGGCAGCGGCGATGGCGGGGCTTTCGAGGCTGCCAGAAAAGCAATTCTGAATCCGCTTCTCGAAAAATCTTCTGTCGAGGGGGCCCGGGGCATACTCATAAACATAACGGGTGGACTGAACATATCTCTTGATGAAATACAGGAGGCCGCTTCACTCATTCACGACAATGCGCATGAGGATGCGAATATCATACTCGGCGCCGTAATCGACCCGAATATGAAGGACGATATAAGGGTCACTGTTATAGCAACCGGTATTGACGAGAAGGGCGAGGGGGAGGGACTGGACCTGCCCGAGACTACGGTCTGGAAACCGAAGAGCGATATCACTCCTTTGAAAGTACAGGCATCTATTCTTTCCAAAGACGTAAATGTTGTTTCCGAGAGGATAACGCATGGCGCCGAAGAAGCCCCAGTGCAAAAAGCGCCTGTTTTCAAGGATTATATCGCGCCTGCCAAGGTTGTTGATAAAAAAGAAGAGCCGGTAATTTCTGAGGAACCACCTGCAGTCCAGGAAGCCGTTACCGTGGGACCGGTCGTTCCTGAAGAGCCAGTTGTTCCTGAAGAGTCCGAGGTATCTGAAAAGGCCGTCCAGCCCGTATTTGCCGAGTTTGAAATGGACATGAGTGTTTCTACCATACCTCCGGAGGACAAGTATGATACCCCGTCCTTCATGAGAAAAAGTTACAATCTTAAGGCAACTGTAGATGAGCGGCCGGTTAAATAAGCTGACCGGTGAAGGCCTTGGAAACGCGGCTTAAAGCTTACCATCCGGGTTACCTCGATGTATTGAACTATCGTTATATTTCCGCGGCGCGCCCATGAACCGCAAACTGATCGACAAGGCCGATGCGCTCCTGCGGAAAGAGGACGGATGCATATTCAAGGACCCGGGCGGGAAGATTTCGGTCTGCCTGGTCTATCCAAATACATACCATGTCGGGATGTCGAATCTCGGGTTTCAGGGGATATACGCGCTTCTAAACAGGCGTGATGATGTTGTCTGCGAGAGGGCATTTCTCCCGGATGCTGCGGACATGGATGAATATGTAAGAACCGGAACGACCCCGTTTTCGCTCGAAACAAAGAGGGCGCTTGCGGATTTCGATATAGTCGCCTTTTCTATTTCATTCGAGAACGACTATCCCAATATCGGTCAAATATTAGGAATGTCGAAGATCCCATTCAGTGCATCAGCACGGAATGATTATCACCCGCTTCTTGTGGCAGGCGGGGTCTGCGCTTCTTTCAATCCCGAGCCGCTTGCCCCTGCTTTTGACGTTGTCTTTGTTGGTGAGGCCGAGGAGACGCTGGTTGAATTTATCGAGGTATACAAGAAGGCCGTGGGTCGCAGGGACCTTCTAAGGCTTGCTGTTTCGATTTTCGGCATTTATGTCCCGTCCGAATATGAAATCTCTTATGGCGGCAAAGGCACCATATGCGGCCGTACTTCCCTGCATGGCGCACCGGACATCATCACGAAAAGTTATATCAGGGATATCTCGCTGTCCCCTGTTAATACTGCGGTCCTGACGCGTGAGACGGAGTTTTCCGAAATGTATCTTATAGAGACCATGCGGGGCTGCCAATGGAACTGCCGTTTCTGCCTGGCAGGGAATTATTTTGGTCCTCTCAGGATGAAACCGCCGGAGCAGGTCAAAAATGAGATCGAAGCCGGCAAAAAAAGGGCGCTCAAGATCGGATTAATCGCCCCTTCCCTTTCCGACTATCCGGGGCTTGAAGAAATACTTTGTATTGAGGGAGTGCGGTTTTCGATAACATCTCTCAGGGCAGGCAGCAGCAGTTCTGGGCTGATCGCGCATATCAGCGGACATAAAAGTGTTTCAATCGCGCCTGAAGCAGGGACGGACAGGCTCAGGAAGGTGATCAGGAAAGAACTGACGGAGGATGAAATCCTATCGACATCGGCCCTGCTTTTTGCCTCGGGGATAGAGACGCTCAGGCTTTATTTCATGATAGGGCTTCCGACAGAGACTGACGAAGATATCGAGGGCATAGTGGGGCTGTGCCGCAGGGTCAGGTTGATAGACAAAACAAAGGCAATTGTACTGAGTGTCAGCACCTTTGTGCCAAAACCCTTTACTCCATTTCAATGGGCATCAATGGTATCGCTCGACATTGCAAAGAGAAGGATGAAGATAATAAAAAAAGCCCTCGAAAAAGAGGGCATAAAGGTTTTCCATGATGTGCCCAAGCATGCGCATATGCAGGGGCTGTTCTCGCTCGGCGACCGCAGGGTGTTCAGTGTCATAGACCGTATGTCGCGAGGGGACGATTTCCGCAGGGCCTGCGCTGCAGCAGGGATAGACCTTGACTATTATGTCTTCAGATCAAGGCCTTTGGATGAAGCGCTGCCATGGGATTTCATCGACGCGGGAGTATCGAAAGAAAAATTGCGGGACGAATATACAAAAGCACTGGCAGGGTAGTTTTCAGCAGGGAATACCATGTTAATATGAAAGCAGAGGCAGTTCAGGGGCTGCCGGCTGACTTAAACAGAAATGACATCCCCGCAGCGTCCCGGAGGAAATTAAATATGCCCGAAATTATTGTTTTGAACGACAGTGACGTGGAAGACCTGATCTCCTTTGATGACAATCTGCGTATGATCGAGCAGGTCTTTGGAGACTATAACCGGGGGAAAAGTCATGCGTTTCCGGTTGTAAGGGAAGAGATCAAAAAGCATAAGGGCATATTCGGTATCAAATCCGGTTATCTCGAGACCCATGATGTGCTTGGATTCAAGGCAGGCGGTTTCTGGTCGGACAATAAAATAAAAGGGCTCGCGAACCACCAGTCGGTAATCGTCCTTTTTGATCCGGCGACAGGGCAGACCCGTGCTTTTGTTGCAGCCAATTTCGTAACCCAAATTCGCACGGCCGCGATAGGCGCTATCGGCTGCAAATACCTCGCCAGGCCCGGCAGCAAAATAGTGGCTGTTATCGGCGCCGGTCAGCAGGGCAGGAACCAGCTTAAGGCGGCGTTGAGGATACTGCCAGGAATTAAAGGAATCAATCTTTATGACAGGCACCAGGAGTCGGCAGAAGCGCTGGCGAAGGACATATCTGCCTATCCGCAAACAGTCAGCGTATTTGCCACAGCAGAAAAGGCATGCGCTGCGGCGGATGTCATTATAACGGCCGCCTCGAGCTTTGAGGCTATTGTTATGTCTGAATGGGTAAAAGCGGGAACGCATATCAACGCAATAGGCACGGACACCCGGGGCAAAAAAGAACTCGATCCTCAAATATTCCCAAAGGCAAAGATAGTTGTCGATAACCTTAAGCAATGCCTCTATCTTGGCGAGTGCCAGCATGCTTTTGACGCCGGTCTCATAACCGCTGAATCCATTCATGCAGAGATAGGAGAAATTATTAACGGGACAAAACCGGGCCGCCAGTCGGAACATGAGATTACAGTCTTTGATACAACGGGCGTTGCCATACAAGACCTGGCAACAGCGGGCTATGCCCTCGAAGAGGCACTGAAGAAAAATAAAGGCTGCCGGATATCATTGTAGACGGCTCAGGCATAAATCTTAACGGAGGTTGAGTAATGAAGCTGTCCGAACTTGAAACGCCCCGCCTTATCCTTGAAAGGGGAAAACTCGAGCAAAACGTGCGGACCATGAGAGAACATATGGGGCGTCTCGGTGTTCCCCTGCGACCGCACGGGAAAACGGCGAAATGCATTGATGTCATACGACTCGCCCTTGAAGGACAGCCGGGAGGCATAACGGTTTCGACCTTAAAAGAGGCTGAATACTATTTCGGCCATGGAATCAAAGATCTTCTTTATGCAGTCGGCATAGCCCCTGTCAAACTGGACCACATAGCGAAACTCAGGAAAGAGGGAGCAGAGATAACCATCATCCTCGACAGTATGGAACAGGCACAGGTGGCGGCAACATACGGGAAAAAACATGATGAGACATTCCCTGTGCTGATTGAGCTCGACAGCGACGGCCACCGGTCCGGATTAACGCCTGCTGATCCTGAACTGATCGGAATAGGCCGCTTTCTGCATGACACAAAAGGGGTTGAACTTAAGGGTGTTCTCACGCATGCGGGCGGATCTTACGGCGCGAAAGCAATCGATGAGATAAAAAAGGCCGCTGTCCAGGAACGCGATGTTGCGGTTGCATGCGCACAATTGCTTCGCGCGGCGGGTCTGCCATGCCCTGTCGTCAGCGTAGGGTCTACTCCAACCGCAACATACGCAGAAGACCTTGCAGGAGTTACCGAGGTGCGGGCGGGGGTATATATGTTTTTTGATCTGGTCATGGCCGGGCTTGGGGTCTGCGCCATCGAAGATATGGCGATTTCGGTTTTAACCTCGGTGATCGGATATCAGAAGAAAAAAGGATGGGTCATTACCGATGCGGGCTGGATGGCAATGTCCCGCGACCGGGGTACCTCAAGGCAGACGACAGACCAGGGGTATGGGATAGTCTGCAGCGTTGACGGAACACCGATACCTGATTATATTGTGGACTCGACAAACCAGGAACATGGCATAATCGTCAGGCGTGACGGCGGTGCCATGGATTTTAACAGATTCCCGATAGGGAGCCTGCTCCGCATACTGCCAAATCATGCCTGTGCCACAGCGACCATGCATGACAGGTACCATGTGGTAAATCGTACCGATGATGTTATTGATGTGTGGCAGCGGGTGCATGGCTGGTGAGCCGGTCGTCCCGATGCCGTCATAATATTTACTGAAGCAACAGAGGGGGAATATTTGTGAATTACTATTGCACGGCCTGTAAGAAAAAATACGGGATGTCCGATCTGGTCTGGCAATGCGACTGCGGGGGAGTGCTGAGCATCGAAGGCACGGAACTTTTGAAGCGCAGGGATGTCATGCAGGATGACCGGTCTTTATGGCGTTATCAAAAGGCGCTGCCGATAAAACTGGATGAGACTGCCACGAGATTCGGAGAAGGCTTCACCCCTCTCGTGCCGGTCAAAATGGATAACAGGACCATTCATATTAAGCTCGATTCGATTATGCCTAGCGGTTCATTCAAGGACCGCGGCGCTTCCATCCTCATTAATTTCCTGGCCAAACTCGGCGTCCCCGAGATAGTAGATGACTCTTCCGGCAACGCGGC
This sequence comes from uncultured Nitrospiraceae bacterium, assembly GCA_903822005.1. Classification (GTDB taxonomy): domain Bacteria; phylum Nitrospirota; class Thermodesulfovibrionia; order Thermodesulfovibrionales; family Dissulfurispiraceae; genus Fen-1308. The sequence goes on along the minus strand of CAIJNL010000014.1, from coordinate 78,696 downwards.
AGCGGCAGCTGCAACTTACTGCGCCGCTGCAGGCATCCGCTGCAATATCTTTGTGCCCGCACATGCCGCAGTCGGAAAGCAGGTGCAGATCGCGGCTCATGGGGCGAAGATCAATAAGATTACCGGCACGCGTGATGACGTCACTGTCGCCGCCATTGAGGCAGGCAGGAAATCCTTTTATGCCAGCCATAACTGGCATCCGCTCTTTGTCGAGGGCGTCAAAACCCTTGCCTTTGAGATATGGGAGCAGCTTGGCTGGAAGGCACCGGATAATGTTGTCCTGCCTGCGGGCGGAGGAAGTTCGGTGCTTGGCGTATACAAAGGATTCTCGGAACTCGTTGAGGCGGGCGAGATAGAATCAATTCCACGCATCTACGCGGTGCAGGCCGCCAACTGCAGCCCGATACATTGCGCTCTGCAGGGACTGGCACCTGGTGTCTGGTCGGGAACGATAGCAGAAGGAGTTGCCCTAACCAACCCGGTGAAGCTGCAGCAGATAGTCGCCGCCCTGCGCGATTCTGAAGGTTCGTCAGTGGCTGTACCTGAGGAAGAAATAATGCCTGCCCTCAAACGCCTTGCGCGGCTGGGTTACTATATGGAGCCGACATCAGCGATGACTTTTGCGGGCATAAGCCGCCTGGCAGGGCAGGGCCATCTTAAGGAAAATGAGACGACAGTCGTCCTTGTCAGCGGACATGGGCTGAAGGCAACAGACAAGATAGGAGCGGCCCTGGGCATGCTGCAGGGTTAGCCTCGACTGTTTTAATCCCGGTATTAATTAAGCTGCATTCCAATTTAAAGGAGGACGTATAAATGAATCTCGCGCGATTTCCCAGAAGAAATTATCTGCAGGGCAGATCAGCTATCGAGCTGATGCCCCGTTTTACCGCCGCACTCGGGGGGGCAACCATATATATCAAGAGGGATGACATACTCGGCTTCGCGGGGGGCGGCAACAAACTCCGCAAACTCGAGTTTGTGGTTGCTGACGCTCTCGCACAGGGGGCTGATACGCTCGTCACGGGCGGTGCTGTCCAGTCCAACCACTGCCGTCTCACCCTGGCAGCCGCAAAAAAAGAGGGCCTGCAATGCAGACTCATTCTTGAAGAGCGGGTCCCCGGCAGCTATAAACCGGAAGCTAGCGGCAACAACTTCCTCTTCGGCCTGCTCGGAGTAGAAAAGACAAGGGTCGTAAAGGGCGGGACCAACATGCTGGAAGAGATGCAGAAAGAGGCGGATGAGCTCGCTGCTATTGGACGCAAGGGGTATGTCATACCTGTAGGCGCATCCAATCCTCTCGGCGCCCTTGGTTATGTGGCCTGTGCCGAGGAATTGCTGTCCCAGTCATTCGAAATGCAGACATCATTTGATCACGTTGTTGCTGCCAGCGGCAGTTCAGGTACACACACCGGGCTGGTTGTCGGACTTTACGGAAACAACAGCAACATTCCTGTGACAGGCATCAATGTAAGCCGTCCAAAAGAGGCGCAGGAAGAGCTGGTATATGGCATGGTGCAAAAGACAGCGGCCCTTGCCGGAGTCAAAAGCGAGATACCGCGAAGCGCGGTAACCTGTTTTGCGGATTATGTCGGGCCGGGATATTCGCTTCCGACCCCAGGTATGATTGAGGCTGTCAAACTGTTAGCCAGGACAGAGGGTATACTTCTCGATCCCGTTTATACCGGCAAGGCCATGGCAGGGCTGATAGATCTTGTCAGGAAGGGCTATTTCAAAAAGGGAGAGAAGGTGCTCTTTATACATACGGGCGGCTCACAGGCCCTCTTTGCTTATCTGGACACCTTCAGGGATTAGAGAAAGCCGGACTTCCGTGAGGTGCTCAGGCTTATGTCCGGGATGGAAACAAAATGGGGGGATGTGCCTTTGCATGGCGCATCCCCCCGGAAAATAGATTGCCTTTAGGCCAATGTTTCGTCAGCCAGATGCTTTCCGCCAAACTTGTAGAGAAGAATGGCAGCAATCGTGTTGCCGAACACATTGACTGTGGTGCGGCCCATGTCCATAAACCTGTCGACGCCGGCGACAATCGCTATCGCCTCTACAGGCAGGCCGATGGAAGTAAGGATGACCGCCAGAACAACCAGCGATGCAGCAGGGACGTTGGCCGTTCCCTTGTTGGCAATAAGAGTTGTGATCAGGATCGTAATTATCGAAGCCATATCGAGGTGCAGGCCATAGGCTTCTGCAAGGAAGCATACGACCAGTGACTGATAAAGCGCCGCGCCATCCAGGTTGAAGCTGTATCCCAGAGGCAGGACGAACGAAACTACTTTGTTCGGAATGCCGGCCTTTTCGAGTATCTGCATATGTACCGGCAGCGTTACCTCAGAAGAAGCAGTGGTGAACGCCAGCAGCAACGGTTCCATAACTTTTCTGGTTGTAGTGAAAGGATTTTCCTTGAGCATCCAGAGGATTAACCAGAAGAGAAGCATGACAACGAATAGACCTATATACAGTACGCCGATAAGCTTGGCCATGGCGAGCAGCAGAGTTGCGCCCTGCGTGGCGATGACCCATGCCATGATAGCAGCAACTGCAAACGGGGCCGTTGCTACCACGCCCTGCGTAAGCACGAACATGGCTTTCATTATTCCTTCCAGCACTGCTACTACCGGTTCCCCAGCCTCTTTGATTGCCGCGAGACTGAGACCGAAACAGATAGCGAAGAACAGCGTCGGGATTATCTGCTGCTTTGCGACTGTATCAACTATATTCTGCGGGATGATGTCGAGGAAGAATTTGACCCAGTCAATGGATGTAGCCAGGTTCTGCGGTAGCGCGCCTGTCGCGGCAAGGGACACGCCAGCTGCCGGATGGAAAATTGCATTCAGACTGATTCCGAGCGCTACAGAGAACCCCGTGGCAAGATAAAACCAGAAAAAAGCAAGAAGTCCGAGTCTGCCCAGTTGCTTAAGGTTAGACCCCATTTTATAAATGCCGAGAACAACTGCGCTGAATACGAGAGGCATGACTATCATCTTGATTGCTTTGATGAAGGCCGTGCCTACCGGCTGAAGCGGTTTGCCTACCTCCGGCCAGATAAATCCTACAATTATACCTACGATCAGACCCACAAGAATTTGCAGCCATAAAGGAAACTTGCTCTTTTTCGGACTAGTTGTGCCAACGTCCATGAACCCCTCCCTGCCTATGAATTATTTTGTTGACAGACCGGTCAAGCCGGTCTCTGCAACCGGATACTTTTTTGATTAAAGTATAGCATTTTCTATTGCATTTTGCAGATATGCAAGCCCGCGTTATAATAGACCTTCCCGCAAGTCATATTAACTGAAACCGCACCTCCGGTTTCACGCAAAAGTTGGACCTGACCGTCCGCTAAGGCCTTATATTACCCTGACAGACCATGTTTTCAGGAGATAGTATTTCGTCCAGCTTCTCCCTTGTCAACAGCCCTCTTTCGAGCACAAGGTCATAAACAGAACGGTTCTTTTCGAGGGCCTCTTTGGCAATGGCCGTTGAATTCTCATAACCAATATAAGGGTTCAGGGCCGTAACTATCCCTATGCTGTTTACGACCAGTTCACGACAGCGTTCCTTGTTGGCCGTTATTCCGTCAACGCATTTTTCGGCCAGTATGCGGCAGCCTCTCTTGAGCATGTCGATCGACTGAAATATATTGTACGCGATGACCGGTTCCATTACATTAAGCTCAAGCTGGCCGGCTTCCGCCGCAAAGCTGACGGTGACGTCAGCCCCAACAACCTGGAAGGCTATCTGGTTGACGACCTCCGGAATTACCGGATTTACCTTCCCGGGCATAATAGAGGATCCTGGCTGCATGGGAGGCAGTTTAATTTCGTTAAACCCGCATCTCGGCCCAGACGAAAGCAACCTGAGATCGCTGCATATTTTTGAGAGTTTCAGCGCGATCCGCTTGAGCACGCCTGAAATCGTTACATAGGCCCCCGTGTCCCAGGTTGCCTCGATCAGATTCGCAGAGGTTACAACCGGTATCCCGGTAATGCTTCTCAGTTTTTCAGTCACGATCCGGGTATAGCCCTGGGGCGCGCAAATGCCGGTCCCTATGGCTGTTGCTCCGAGGTTGATTTCCTTTATGAGCTGCTGGGATTCCTGTACGCGGGATATATCTTCACCGACCGTTGTGGCGTATGCTGAGAACTGCTGGCCGAGGGTCATCGGGACCGCATCCTGCAGCTGCGTGCGGCCCATTTTGATGACGTCTGAAAATTCGACCCCCTTTGCCATAAAAGAGTTCTCAAGCACCCGCATCTCTTCCATGAGTCTGCCCAATTTCACATAAAGGGCCAGCCTGAACGCCGTGGGGTATACGTCATTGGTAGACTGTGAACAGTTGACATGGTTGTTCGGATGGATTATATCGTATCTGCCCTTTTCATGACCGAGTATCTCCAGCGCCCTGTTCGCAATGACTTCATTGGCATTCATGTTGGTCGAGGTGCCGGCGCCTCCCTGGATGACATCAACAACAAACTCCTTGTGCAGTCTGCCCTCCATGATTTCGTCACAGGCACTTGCTATGGCCTTTGCGATGTTTGCCTGCAAAAGCCCAAGGTCGAGATTGGCAAGGGCAGCGGCCTTCTTGACGCATGCGAGGGCGCGTATCATTTCGGGTATGTGTGAAATCGGAACGCCTGTGATCTTGAAATTGTCTTTGGCCCGTCTGGTCTGGATCCCGTAGTAACAATTGGCAGGGATAAGCATGTCGCCCAGCAGATCATGCTCATGCCGCATGTCTTTTGTGGCCTTCCTGGTTTCTTGGGCAGGGGATTTGTCATCCGGCCGGCCGCTTACTCCTGCATTGTCCTTTTTAACCTTAGCCATTGGTGGACCTCCTCTTCAGGCTTATGAAATCCTGCATTCAAACATAAACCGTGCGGCGCTGTGCATCCCTTATTCCTTTTTTTATTTAGCGCCCCCGATTTCTGACATCGCAAATGCCACTGTGCTTTCGGCAAGGATGCTGAGAGTATCGAGTACAGGAACAGAAAGGTCCCCATCCTTTAGTACAAGAGGCACTTCAGTACAGCCTGCGATGATCGCCTGAGCGCCGCGATCGATAAGGGTTTGAGCCGCTTCGCGCATAAGTTTTCTGGAAGCGTCACAGGGGCCTTTGGTCTTGATGCCTTCGCATCCGAATATAGCTTCACCAACTTTTGATGTCTGGATCTCTTCCGTCGGTTTAATGACCGCAATTTTGAATTTTGCGCAGAAGATTTCAAAAATGTTGGCTTTTAATGTTCCGGTAGTGGCCAGGACCCCCACAGTTTTGACCTCAGGATATTTCCTTGCCAGATAATTAATAGTCTCCTCCGCGATATGCAGGACAGGAATTTTAATCTCTTTCTGGAGGGGGCCGTGAAAATAGTGGGCGGTAACGCACGGAATGGCGATAAAGTCAGCACCGGCCGCCTCGAGTAACCTGGCGCTTTCTATCAGCATCTGAAGCGGACTGGGTCCACGGCCGAAGACCGCAGCAGTGCGGTCAAATATTTTCGGGTTGTTATTGATAAGAATCTGGAGATGCTCCTGATCTGTTGTTGCGGGTGTCGCCCTTATGACCTTGAGAAAAAAATCAGATGTCGCTTCCGGCCCCATGCCGCCAAGAACACCTACTACTTTCTCTCTGCGTTTCATATCATGCTCCTCCATTGATTCGCGATATTATAAAACTATTTTCCACGCAATACATAAAAACTTTCGCGCCTTCTTTCCTGTATCTATTATAATCCTCCCGCGCACGTAATTGTCATCAGGATATTATCAAGCACTGAAAAATATTTTGATCAGAAATATTCATGCCTCTCATAATCAAAAAAAATAAATCAGATTTTTAAAATGGTTCAACTCAGACTGTTTCATGGTATAATTTATATAACACATAAACCACTGGAGGTGTTTTTATGGCAACAGCAAAAAAGAAAGCTGCACCGGCAAAGAAGAAAGCGGCTCCGAAGAAAAAAGCAGCAGTGAAGAAGGCTGCGCCCGTTAAGAAAGTTGCTTGCGGCGCAAAGACGACAGCAGGCACCAAGTGCAAGAAGATGGCAGTCGGAAAATCTAAATTCTGCGCTACTCACAAAAAATAGCAAAGGGTTTCACGAACGAAAAGGAGCGGTCATGATGACTGCTCCTTTTTTTTTATTCCTTTCGGGGCACTGTTGTGCTTGACAATACGTTCTGCTTTGGCCGAAAATTACGGACTTATATATTCAAGCAGGGAGAGGTGTGCATGTTAAATAAATTACTGTATGGCGCAACAATCTTTATCAGCGCCTTTCTTTTGTTTCAGGTCCAGCCCATGATAGCAAAGATGATACTGCCGTGGTTTGGCGGGGCCGCATCGGTCTGGATAACATGCATGCTCTTCTTTCAGCTGGTCCTCCTCGGCGGTTATATTTACGCGCATTGGCTGATTAACTACCTGAGCCCGAAGGGCCAGATATTCACGCATATTCTGCTGATCGGGCTTAGCCTGCTGCTGCTTCCCGTGGTGCCGGATTATAATCTGCGTATCATGAGCGGTGTTGACCCCATCCTGCATTTGCTTATACTTCTTTTGACTTCAGTAGGGCTTCCTTATTTTCTGCTCTCGACTACAAGCCCTTTATTGCAAAGCTGGTATGCAAGGATTTATCAAAAGGCCATTCCATATCGCCTGTTCGCCCTCTCTAATCTGTCTTCTCTTCTGGGCCTGCTGGCGTATCCCTTTTTAATTGAGCCGCATTTTACCCTGTCTGGACAATCCAATGGCTGGTCGGTTGCATATGCATTATTTGCCGGCGCCTGCATTATTACCGCTTTGCATGCGTTCAGGTTCAGGAAGGCACTGCCGTTGGAAGACTCAAGTGCCATTGATTTGCAGGAAGTGGAGACGGTCCCCCCGACTGTAAGAGAAAAGACAGTCTGGTTTCTGCTTGCCACCTGCGCCTCCATTCTTCTGCTTTCAACAACTAATTATCTGACGCAGAATGTTGCTTCCATTCCATTCCTCTGGATTTTGCCTCTCAGTCTCTATCTGTTCAGTTTCACTCTCTGCTTTGATCGCAGCGGGTGGTACCGCAGGAACTGGTACGCCTGGATAATTACCGCGGCCATTGGATCGATGGCCTTTGTCATTACCCAGTGGGGCCATAACTATGAAATATTGGTCACAATCCCGTTGTTCTGCTCAGGTCTTTTCCTTTGCTGCATGTTCTGTCACGGAGAGCTGGCGCTCAGAAAGCCGGCGCCAAAATACCTGACGACTTTTTATATGATGATTTCGATCGGCGGTGCCGCCGGCGGCGTACTTGTCAGTATAGTCGTGCCTAAAGTTCTTTCGGGTCCATTTGAGCTTGCAATAGCGCTGAACGCCTGTGCTTTCCTGCTGTTTGCAGTGAATTTCAGAAAAAGGTGGTTTACTGATGCGGTCTGTGCACTTTTGGTCCTCGGCGTTCTCGGATCTACAAGTTATTACATCTACTCTTTTACAGAGAGAGCACACCTGCTCGTAAGGGATTTCTACGGTGGTCTTAAGGTCGATATTATCAATAAAGGCACGGATGACGAGTTCCGCAGTCTGGTCCATGGGACTATCACGCACGGCATACAGTTTTCTGATGAGGCCCGGCGTCACGGACGTTTCTCTTATTATTCTGATTCGTCCGGCGTTGGCATGGCCATAAATTCCCTTCAGCCCGGACCAAGACGTGTTGGCATAATTGGCCTGGGTGTAGGCACACTTTCTTCTTATGCCAGAAAAGGTGATACCTTCCGTTTTTATGAAATAGATCCACTGGTAAAAAAGGTCGCCTTTGAGGAATTCTCTTATCTATCTGATTGTCCTGGTAAGGTCGAAGTGCTGATCGGCGACGGCAGGCTTACGCTGGAACGGGAAAAAGATCAGCAGTACGATCTGCTGGTAGTAGACGCTTTTTCGAGCGACTCTATTCCCGTTCATCTGCTGACAGTCGAAGCAATGGAACTCTATTTCAGGAATCTAAAGCCAAATGGCATTCTTGCGATTCATATCTCCAATCGCCACCTTAACCTTGCGCCAGTTCTTGAACTGGCCCGTTCCGAATTGGACAAGCGGGCGGTATTGATAAGAGGCGATGGCAATGAAGATGCGGAAATTTATTCCTCTGACTGGGTGCTTATGACATCCACGCGTGATCTCCTGAAGGTGCGCGAGATAAAGAAGGCCGCTGAAGAGCTCGAATCAAAGCAGGGCCTGCGCTTATGGACTGACGACTACAGCAACCTTATTCAGATACTGAAATAAGGCCGGAACCTTACAATCTTCCGGCCTCTGATTTTCCGAGCTCTACCTTTGCAAGCGAGAGTTTCTTGTGCTTCGCTTTTGCCTTTTCAATGTTGCCTGCTGCAAGGGCCTTAAGAAGATCGCCTTCCATCTCTGCAACGTCGAGCAGTCTGTAATAGTCAAGTGTTTCCATAAAGTGGGCCATTACCACCTTGGCGGTAAGGACAGGATGATTATTCGTGACATTAAAGTCCGGGAAGGCGGTGCCATGCTCAAGCTCCACCTCAAGACCCTTGCGGAACTCTTCGATCTCAATATCCAGTTTGCCGGTGTTGACAAGGGGCAGAAGTATCATGGCCTCCGCCTCGGGGACAACCGGGTCCCTTAACTCGGTCCAATCTCTAAGTTTAAGCTCCCTGCAGACCCTTTTGACCTCTTCGATGGTGATGTATTCGGGCAGTTTCATCTTGATTCTCCTTTTATCAATAAATATGTCCCAGTAGTAACATGCTAAGCATAATCCGGTATGGCAACAAATATAATTACTTGAATTTATATGACAACCGCGGCTAAAAGCAATATTTGACAGACAGGCAAATGTACAAACGCTGGTAAATGAAAGCAATTAAGGACGACCGGCAGGATTGGCGCCGGCATGTGCTGCCGGCGCCAACAACCTATTTTACGATCGAAATAAGCTCCATTTCAAATATCAGTACGGAGTTTGGACCTATGACAGGGCCGCTGCCCTGGTCTCCATATGCGAGTTCCGAAGGAACGTATATCTCCCATTTGGAGCCTTCTTTCATCAGTGTAAGGGCCTCTTTCCAACCCGCGATAAACTTGGCAATTTCGAACACTAACGGCTCGCCGCGTTTATAACTGCTGTCAAATTCGGTCCCGTTAATCAGGGAGCCTTTGTAGTTGACTTTGACCTTGTCGGTCAGCGCCGGGATATTTCCGGTGCCTTCTGTTATTATCTTGTACTGAAGTCCATCGGGAAGGGTGATCACACCCGGTTTCTTTTTGTTTTCGGCAAGGAAGGCTTCCCCGTCCCTTTTGTTTTTGTCAGTAATCTCTTTTATCTGCGCGACTCTTTTGGCCATAAGTTCTTTCTGGAGTGCCATGATTACCTCTTTCATGGCCTCCTCGGTCATAGCGGGTTTTTTGCCGGTCAAGGCATCTTTTAGCCCCCTGGCCATTAAATCCGCGTCCAGTTCAATGGACTGCTGCTTGAAGTCGTTACCTATTTTGTTTCCGATGCTGTAACTGCGCTTTCCTTTCTCGCTCTTGAGGCTGACTGTCTCCGCCGCAGCTTGAACAGCGAAAAAGGCAATAATCAGTGCTGCAATGCAAAATAATCTCATTTCTTTATAGCTCCTTTCGGTCTGCCTTTCAGGCAAATTGTATTATCATACCAATAAATTATACAGCAATTTTCAGAAGAATCAAATTTATGATAATATAGTCCAGGTAGAAAAAGGAGCGCTGATGAAAAGAGCGATACTGTTTCTGATAGCCTTGTCTGTTGTATGCATGTATGTTGCCGAGGCATCAGCCACATATTATAAGTGGGTGGATGATAACGGCAAGGTCTGGATAACCGATTACCCTAATCCGAAGTATGCCAAAAAAAAAGGTCTTGCGTCCAGCTCTCAGGATCGTGACGAAAAACTGGATTCGTCCACTGTTGTAGCCGATGACCAGGCCGAACAAAGGCGGGAGAGCAGTACCGTCCTTATTATTCCGGAAGGCATGCGCAAAAAGATAACGGCCGCCGTGAGGGATGCGAACATTCCGGAGATCCCGGATTCCATGATCGGAATGATAGCCGTTTTTGCGCTTGCAGGATTGACAATTTTTTATTTATATGCCTGTATGTGCCTTTTCTTTATCGCGAGGAAACTTGCCTTGCCAAATGCCTGGACCGCCTGGGTCCCAATTTTGAACTTCTTTCTGTTCCTCAATGCTGCAGGAAAGCCCTGGTGGTGGGCGGCAGTAATAGCCCTGCTGTTCGTATTAACGATGATTCCTGTTCTCGGTCTCATCTTTGGTCTTTTCATGACAGCTTTTGTTACATATCTCTGGATGTGCATAACACATAATGTCGGTAAAAACAGATGGCTCGGCCTTTTGATGCTGGTGCCGGTTGCCATGCTGGTGTTTCCTGCCTACCTCGCTTTTTCAAAGTATGAGCTGTTTATTGAACCGGCTGAACCGGTAGCTGCAAAGCGGGCCTCTTTTTAATCCCGATAAAGCCTTTTCCGGCAGTTTGAAGTTTCTTTGATGCCTGCGGTAAACTGTCTACCATGGAAACAACTGAATCAGGCAGTCCCTACAGCGTAAAGATACCGGTTTTCGAGGGCCCACTCGATCTCCTGCTCCACCTCATAAAAGAAAACAAGCTTGATATATACGATATACCGATATCGATCATTACCAGGCGTTATCTCGATTATCTTGAACTTATGCAGGAGCTGAACCTTGAGATAGCGTCGGAATTTCTCGTTATTGCCGCCACGCTTATTTATATCAAGTCACGCATGCTGCTGCCCAAGGACGAGACCATAGAGACCGATGATCTGGAAGACCCCAGGGCGGGCCTTGTCCAGCGGCTGCTGGAATACCAGGCATTCAAGGAGGCGTCCGGAGAACTCCGGCAGAGGGAAGAGATCTGGACCGGCGCGTATGCCCGGGAGCCCATGGTAATTGATAAATCAACGTTCGAACCGGACCTGGAACTCTATTTTTTTGAGGTGAATCTCTTTGACCTGGTGGGAGCGCTTAACAAAATACTGAGCAAGGCGCCTCTTGATGAGGTCAGGATAACCAAAGAGACACTTACGGTAAAAGACCGCATTGCTGCGATCATCGACAAGGTGGAGCAGGAAAAGACTATCAAGTTCGAATCGCTGTTTGAGGAGGACAATCGCCGGGTGCAGATCATTGTCACATTCCTGGCGCTGCTTGAGATCCTGAGGCTTGGCCTGGTGCGCGTTTATCAGGACAAGCAGTTCGAGACCATCTGGATCATCCGGCAGGAAGAGACTGTAGAAGGACAGCCTCAAGCCGTGCAGACTGAACTGCCGTCATAAACCCGCCGGCCTTTAAATGTAGTCAATCGCCAGTTCAAGAAGACGGTAAGGGCAGCCGACTCGATGTCTCGGTGTGACCTTCCTTGCGATTCTGATCCGTCAAAAGTAATGTGCGCCCTTTTGCTGCTACGGTTGTTAAATCGACATGAGCTTATTCAGCGAGACAAGAGGCGGGTGTCCTTACCGTACGTTATAGTTTGTCAGTATTTCTTCTTTATTTCTATATTGAAAGTGCTCAGCTTCCGGTAAAGAGTGCTTCTGTTCATCCCGAGCAATTCAGCGGCCTTTTTAATGTTGGAATTTGACTTGTCCAGAGCATGCTTTATCCTGCGCTCTTCCGAATGCGCTGTGGTTTCTATCGGCAGGTAGTCGGTCTCCGAATCGTATTCGCGGTCTTCGAGATGCTTCTTCAGCGTGTTTATAGTTATATTCCGCTCTGTTGATGAAAGCACAAGCCTTTCAAGAAAATGCATGAGCTCTCTCACATTGCCTGGCCATGCATACCCGGACAAGAAGGTACAGGCAGATGGAGCCAAATCAAGCTGCTTTCTGTGGCGCGCGCAATTGTCACGCAGGAACAGGCGGGCGAGGTGCTCGATGTCCCCTGTCCTCTTGCGCAAGGGCGGGATGTTGATCGTAAGCACTTTCAGGCGGTAGTAGAGGTCCTGACGGAACTCTCCCTGCCGGACAAGCTCGCCAAGGTTTTTATTTGTTGCCGAAATGATCCGGACATCAATAGGAATGTATTTGTCGTCGCCGAGCCGCATGACCTGCTTTTCCTGTATAATGCGCAGCAGGCGCGCCTGGCCATGCCGGTCCATTTCGGAAATCTCGTCCAGAAAGATCGTTCCCCTGTGAGCCAGCTCGAACATGCCCGGCTTGCCCTTTCTCATCGCACCTGTGAACGCGCCTTCGACATAACCGAACAGCTCGCTTTCGAGAAGATTCGATGGCAGCGCCGCGCAGTTGATGGCAACGAAGGGACCGCTGTATCTGCGGCTGCCGGTATGTATGCTCTGGGCAAACAGTTCTTTACCGGTGCCCGATTCCCCTGATATCAGAATGGTGGCATCGAGCCCGGCAATCTGTCTGGCTATCCTTTTTGTTTCCAATATCTCAGCCGAGATTCCGATAATGTCCTCGAACTGATATTTTGCGGTCAATCTGCGGGCCAGGACCTCATTTCTTATCTTTGATTCAACTTCCTGTATCCGGCCTATATCCTGAAAACTGATTATGGCCCCGACAGTGTCCCGTCCAACCATTATCGGAGCGATGTTGGCGGTTATTGATATATCGGGGAGGGATAATACTTGCCCGATAAGTTCCCGGCCCTCTTCCAGGCAGGGATCGACGTTGAAAAAAGGAAAAACATCGGGCATCTCTTTTCCGATCACGTCCCTCGCTGAGCACTGCAGAAGGCGCTCGGCGGTCTGGTTGAACACCATTATCGTTCTCTCGCTGTTTATGCTTATTATTCCATCCAGTGAGTAGTCAACTAGGGCCTTAAACTCCTGTGCACGCTCCTTTTCTATTTTTCGTCCAAGAGCGACCTTCTGGGCCTCAATAAATGCGGCCTCAACTGCGTAATCCCCTGAGTGGATAAGGTAGGAGGGCAGTCCCTTTTTTTTGGCCAGTGTGATTGTTTGTATTCCGCCGACGACCATGTCGGCGTCTGTTAAGGACACCTCATCCACTTTCTGTGGAATATCTTCTATCCGCTCCAGCGGGTATATGGTAAGGTCTATCTCGAGTATGGACGACAAGACGTCTATATCGTGTACCATATTGCTGAAGGCGAGAATGGCGACTTTTGGCTTGGCAAGGCCGGTTATTTTTTTTATATTATGAAACATCTGGGCAAGGTCTTGCCCTCCGATCACGATTTCAACCACAGGTATATTTACCCTGGACTCGATCATGACCTTCGCAGTCCCGCCTCGCGACACAATTACGTCTACATCTTCCCGCTCCAGTCGTTTTGCCAGATCAATCGCGGATTGCAGGACAGCGAGATAGAAATCTACCCGGTCTGAAATCCCGAGTTTGCGGACGATCTCCTCCCCGTGCTTCAGCAGTCGTTTGTCAGGGGCGATAAATGCAATGCGTGCCATGCGCCAATCTCCCAATAATAAAGTGTATTTACTCTAAACGATAAGCGACACTTGACGCAACATATGCCGCATCAAGTGTTTAATTTTATACCGTAAGGCTGGATATTCAAGGAAGGTGAAAGAGGGTAAGATATTAATTTATTTGTATTTTTTATTATATGAATGCCGTGGCATGCATATTGCTGAAATCACTGACAATATGATTGTCATAGGGTTGAGTCGACAACTTTAAGGTCGAAAAAACCTGTAAAGGAGGACTTACAATGTCAAAGTCAGAAAACCAGAACAACAAACCGCTTTATATCCTTGTAAACCCTCAGGATAATGTCGCGATTGTGGTTAACGAAGGAGGGCTGCCCAAAGGGACGGTATTTGAGAGCGGGCTTGTGCTGCAGGAACATGTACCCCAGGGACACAAAGTCGCATTAGTCGACCTGGATAAAGACGCGGCACTTGTTCGTTATGGCGAAGTTATCGGGTATGCCGTGCGCCGCATCGAAAAAGGAAGCTGGATAGATGAATCACTCGTACAATTACCGGCCGCTCCGCAGCTGGATGAATTGCCGCTTGCCAATAAAGTTCCTGCCCCGTTGCCTCCGCTCGAGGGTTATGTGTTCGACGGATACTGCAATGCGGACGGCAGTGTCGCCACAAAGAATGTTCTGGGGATCACTACAAGTGTTCAATGCGTTGCAAGCGTGCTTGATTACGCGGTCAAACGCATCAAAGATGAAGTCCTTCCAAAATACCCCAATGTCGATGATGTTGTCGCATTAAACCATGCATATGGATGCGGTGTGGCCATCGATGCGCCTGAGGCAAAGGTCCCTATCCGCACGGTCAGGAATATAGCGACTCATCCGAACTTTGGGGGAGAGATACTGGTGGTGGGCCTTGGCTGCGAAAAACTTCTTCCTGAAAGATTAATGCCCGATCTGGACCCTTCCAATATTGTTGTATTGCAGGAGCATGCCGGATTTATAAAGATGGTTGATGCGATTGTGGAGAAAGCTGATAAGAAGTTAAAAAAGCTTGATCAGAGACGGCGGGTTTCTTGCCCTGTTTCAGGGTTGGTCGTAGGCTTGCAATGCGGCGGAAGCGATGCTTTTTCAGGCGTTACCGCCAACCCGGCTGTTGGGTATGCGGCTGATTTATTGGTGCGTGCCGGAGCAACGGTCATGTTTTCCGAAGTCAGCGAGGTAAGAGATGCTATCCATTTGCTGACGCCCAGGGTGGTCAATGAAGAAGTAGGGCGGGCTTTAATAAATGAAATGAAATGGTATGACAATTATCTGGATATGGGTGGCGTGGACAGAAGCGCTAATCCTACCCCCGGAAACAAAAAGGGCGGACTCGCTAATGTGGTAGAAAAAGCGTTGGGGTCAATAGCCAAATCAGGCACCAGTCCGATAGTTGCGGTTTTATCGCCCGGTGAAAAGGCATGTCAGAAAGGATTGATCTACGCGGCCACGCCGGCAAGCGATTTTGTCTGCGGGACATTGCAGCTGGCTTCGGGAATGCATGTGCAGGTCTTCACAACAGGACGGGGGACGCCCTATGGACTGGCTATGACCCCGGTCATAAAGGTTTCGACACGAAATGCCCTGACCGAACAATGGCATGATCTTATAGATGTTAATGCAGGGCGTATAGCTACCGGAGAGACAACAATAGAAGAGGTTGGATGGGAAATATTCCGCCTAATTATAGATGTCGCAAGCGGACGTAAGCAGACCTGGGCTGACCATTGGGGACTCAATAATGCCTTGTGCCTGTTTAATCCTGCGCCGATAACATAAAGATAACGGCTTATACAGAGCTGTCATCCATGTCTGTCGTTAGTGGAGTAAAACGCATGGTATAAACTGCCGATTATCGTGCACTTGCGTTTGATGTATTTAACTGTCCGAAACGATATAATAAACATGTTTCAAGGATATAAATCGAGGGGGATTAATAATGGACGTTAAAAAAGGCGGCGTCGTATCAAAATTACTGGAGAATGTGCAGATTCCAAAAATGTTTCGTGCCACACAGACATTTTCACGGCAGATTATCAAACCGGCGGAAATACCCGGAGTTGTATCTGCGGAGTTGTCACAGGAAAAGATATCCGGTCAAATCAAAAAAGGCATGAATATCGCAATAACTGCCGGCAGCAGGGGAATTGCCAACGTTGATATTATTACTAAGGCAATAGTAGATTTTGTAAAGTCCAGACAGGCCAATCCCTTTATTGTTCCGGCCATGGGAAGTCACGGCGGTGCAACTGCAGAAGGACAGATAGAAGTTTTGGAGGGATATAACATAACCGAAAAAACAATGGGCTGCCCGATAAAATCCAGCATGGATACAGTCATGCTGGGCCATTCAGAGCTGGGGCTACCGGTTTATATGGATAAAACGGCTTATGAATCAGACGGCATTATAGTATCATGCCGTGTAAAACCTCACAATGCCTTCCGCGGCGATTATGAAAGCGGACCCTTGAAAATGATGGTCGTCGGCCTTGGCAAACAGGAAGGCGCTGAGAGTGTGCATAGCGACGGTATGGGAAAGATCGCCCGTAACCTGCCTGCCAATGCAAAAGTAATCCTTGAAAAGGCCCCGATTTTATTCTCAATTTCCTTCGTGGAAAATGCCTATGATGAAACCTGTAAGATAGAGGCGATTCATAAAGATGACATCATGGCGAGAGAGCCGGATTTGTTAAAGCTCTCCTGGGCAAACATGCCGCAAATAATCGTTGGTGAGGGAGATGTGCTCATTGTCGATGAAATAGGCAAGAACTACAGCGGCGGCGGCGTGGATGCAAATATCACAGGCACGTTTTCTACCGAGTATGCAACAGGCGGGGTACAGGTTCAGAGAACGTGTATGCTGGATATCTCTGAAGTTTCTCATGGAAACGCATTGGGCACAGGGCTGGCCAGCGCCATTACAAAGCGGCTATTCGACAAGATTGATACCGAGAAAATGTATCCGAACTGTCTGACGAGCACAGTATTAAAGTCGGCGATAATTCCTCTTGTGCTTGCAACAGACAAAGAAGCCATACAGGCATGCATACGAACATTGACTGATACGGACAAGGAAAAGGCGAGGGTCATCCGTATTCCCAACAGTCTTCATATCGGGCATATTATGCTGTCCGAGGCATATTATGAAGATGTTACCAAGGGGAAATATGCCGGGCTGAAAGCTGAAGACGAGCCGGCTTACATGGAATTTGATGCTGACGGGAATCTCAAGACTGCAATTGTAAGGAAGCAGAAGTAAATTGATATCTGTCTTTGCTTGGCAGGATGAACTGAAATCAGGGGGAGCAATAATTTTATGAACCACATAAAAAAAAGGGGGGGTAAACAAGAATGAATATTGCAGCAGCCGCCAACGACGTTACAAAGACGAATGTCCGCTACTTCATCCTCTTGATGCTGTTCATTGTAACTACTATGAATTATGTAGACCGCGCAACGCTCTCTATGGCTGCGCCTGCGATGCGCAAGGACCTTGGGCTGGATGCCGTTGCCATGGGCGTTGCTTTTTCCGCTTTTGGATGGTCATATACGGCCCTCCAGATACCGGGCGGCTGGATGCTGGACCGCTACGGATCACGGATAGTATATGGAATCGGACTTCTACTTTGGTCACTCTTCACTTTCCTTCAGGGCGCAGTCGGCTTTTTCACCGGGCTCACCGCCTTATGGATGCTTTTTGCGCTCAGGTTTCTTATGGGCGTTGGCGAAGCCCCTGCCTTTCCTGCTAACAGCAGGATCACCGCCATGTGGTTTCCGAACCATGAAAGAGGCCGGGCAGCGGCCATTTTCAATTCCGCCCAATATTTTGCCCTTGCTGCTTTTAACCCCCTGATGGGATATATCCTGGTTGCGTTTGGGTGGGAAGCGGTGTTTTACAGCATGGGGTTGATCGGCGTTGCCCTGTCCTTCTACTGGTTCAAGGTTGTTCGCGATCCGAGAACGCACCCAAAGGTCAATCAGGCAGAACTCGATTTTATCCAGACCGGCGGCGGACTGGCAAACCTGAGTGATAAAAAGGCGGAGGTAAAATGGTCTTACGTTAAGGCACTGCTTACTAACCGCATGATGCTCGGCGTTTACCTCGGACAGTTCTGTCTCAATACCATCACCTGGTTTTTCCTTACCTGGTTTCCGACGTTTCTTGTGCAGGCAAAGGGGATGTCGATACTGAAAGCAGGCATTATAGCTTCAGTGCCCGCCATCTGCGGGTTCGCGGGCGGCCTGCTTGGCGGAATCTTTTCGGACTGGCTGCTGAAAAAGGGGAAATCGATGACATTTGCCCGTAAGACCCCGATCATAATAGGGCTGGTAATGTCGGGCAGTATTATCCTGGCAAATTACGTTACTGTTGAGTGGGTAGTGGTCGGCGTAATGTCTCTCGCATTCTTTGCAAAGGGATTCGGCGCATTGGGATGGGTCGTCATTACAGATACTTCGCCCAAAGAGATGCTGGGCATGAACGGCGGTATGTTCAACTTCTGCGGCAACATAGCCAGTATTGTCACACCGCTTGTCATCGGATACATACTTCAGTCCACCGGATCTTTCAACGGTGCGTTGATATTTGTAGGAGTCATGGGCATGCTGGGAGCGATGTCTTATCTTTTCATCGTCCCGGAGATCAAGAGGGTGGAGCTGAATATTAAATAGTACTGAGTATGTAAAAGAAGAACTATCTATCAAGGGAGGAAGTATTGTGGGAAATGATGCAAAGGGAAAAGGGTTCAAACCAAAAGGAATAATACCGGCAGTTATTACTCCTCTGACTAAAGAGGAGAAATTCAACGAAAAAGCGATGCGCAAGCTGATCAATTATCTGATCGCCGGCGGCATACATGGCCTGTTTGTGGTAGGAACGACCGGCGAATTTTATGGACTGACACCCGAGGAAAAGCGGGAGATTTTCATGGTCACAATGGACGAGACAAAAGGCAGGGTGCCGGTCTACGCCGGAACCAACGGCATTACGACCCGCGAGAGTGTGATGCTGACCCAGCTGGCTGAAGAATGCAAGGTTGATGCAGTCTCTGTGCTGACCCCAATGTTCGTTTCTCCCAGTCAGGACCAGTTGATTACACACTATAAAACCATTGCCGCAAATACATCTCTTCCCGTTCTTCTTTACAACAATCCGCCGAAGACAGGGGTTAATCTCGCGGCTGGCACAGTTGCGAAACTTGCAGAAGTTCCTAATATCGTAAGTATCAAGGACTCTTGCGGCGACCTGACCCTGACCGCAGAATATATCCGTTTAACCAGGCATATGGATGATTTCTCGGTCCTCATGGGACGGGATACACTGATCTACGGGGCACTCTGTTATGGTGCGGTCGGCTCTATTGCATCGTGTGCCAACGTGGCCCCGAGGCTTTGTGCAGACATCTACGAAAAATACATGGCTGGTGATCTGAAAGGCTCACTTGAAGCTCAATACACCCTGGCACCTCTTCGCCACGCATTCACGATCGGAACGTTCCCCGCAGTAATCAAGGAATCGCTTATCCTGCTCGGAATTGAGGCCGGGCCCTGTATGAACCCTTGCGGACCGATGACAGCTGACGAGCGGGAAAAACTGCGCCAGGTGCTGGTAGGAATGGGATTGCTGAAATAAGTATTGATAGGGCGGTAAGTATCATATGAGACACGGTAGTGCCCTGTTTGCAGCCGCCAAACAGCGCTGCCGTGCCTCCTGCAGCATGCGCGGGGGCCGGTATGCCCCTTATCCTTTTTTTGCCCTGCAAAAAAATAGCTCTTATGATTTGGCGACCATTTTTCCGCCGAGATATTGGCCGGTCACAGCCGAGATAATAAAAAGCAGAATAAACTGATAATCGGTATGTGACAGTACCCGTGCCAGAAATATCAGCGGCACTGAAAGGTGCACATAAACAAACCACAGGGCCGAGAATCGCCGGCAGCGGCTTCTCAGATAGCCGAGAGGCAGATTGATAATAAATGCGGACAGTGCGATCAAGAATGCTGTGGTCATCCGCTAACCGCCTTCAGCAGGGCCGTCAACTTCCGCATTTTTCACATACCCCCAGTATTTCGAGACTGTGGCGCGTGCCTTTAAAATTCTTCTGCGTGCAGATGCGGGCCTGCAGCTCCTCAAGCCCCTCGGAGTAGAATTCTATCACCCTTCCGCATCTGGTGCAGATCATATGGTCGTGATGCCCGTTTTCCGGCACCCGCTCATAGTGGGCATGCTTGTCCACTCTTTCCACTTCTTCTATCATACCGCTTTCGACAAGCAAAGGGATTGTTCGATATACAGAGGCCCGTGATATCTTTGATCCGCCTGTTTTCATTTCGAGAAAGAGGTCATCCGGAGCGAAATGTTTTTTCTTGGCAAGTACCGCCTGAAATATTTCGTCTCTCTCCCGCGTAAGTTTGAGGTTCCTGTCAGCCAGAAAGCTGATAAACTTTTTTTTGTCCATACTTATAGCGTTATATTGAATGAAGTCAGGATCCAGTTCAGCAGCCCGCCGAAGACGAAGGCTGTCGGAAATACTATGGCGACTATCCAAAGGGTTGTTTTTATGCCGCGTTCCTTGAGGATCATGAAAAAACTCGCAATGCATGGAATGAAAAGTGTGATTGTCACGAGGCTGACCACTGACTGTACAGGGGTCAGCAGGCCCTGCTGGGCCATGGTGAACAATCCGGCTGCGCCGTAATCCCGACGCAGGAAGCCAAGGATGAAAGACTGGGTGGTCGCAGCAGGCAGACCGAGCAGATTGACCACTATGGGCGAAGCCATATTTTCGAGCACTTCTATTAAATTAAGCTTGTGCAGCACAAAGAGGATGAAGGTCCCGAGCAAAAAGAGTGGGACAGCCTCTTTCAGGTACCATTCCACCCGGCCTACTGTCTTGACAAGAATGTTCATCATGCTGGGCATCCGTATCGGGGGTATCTCCAGGAAGAATTCGGTCCTCTCGCCGGGGACGAGTTTCGAGGCCAGGAACCCGGATACAAACAGCACTATCAGGATGCTCAGGGTCCAGACAATGGTTGCCTTGAAGGAGAGCGAACCGAGAATGCCGAGTATTACACCGAGCTGCGCCGAACAGGGTATGGCAAGGGCGAGCAGGAACGCGGTGATGATCCTGTCCCTTTTGGTTTCGAGTATCCTGGATGTCATCACTGCCATTGTGCCGCAGCCGAGGCCGAGCACCATAGGCAGCACCGCCTTGCCGTTAAGTCCGATCAAATTGAACGCCTTGTTGCTCATGATCGCAAGCCTGGGCAGATACCCGCTGTCCTCAAGTATTGCAAATGCTATAAAGAAGGTCACGGTTATAGGAAGTATTATGGCAATCGCGTATGTCAGGGCCACTGTTATCAGCCCGTATTCTCCGACCAGCAGTTCCTGTATTATCGGGACGGGTATAACTGTTTTTACGAGGCTGGTCGCCGCGGGGTTAAGATATTCGGCGAATATCACATTCTGGACGAAATCCACGAGCACGCCTGCGCCCAGTACCCCGACGAATTCATAAACAGCATAGAGCACCACCAGCAGCACGGGTATGCCGTAGACCGGATGCATGCTTGCCTTGCCGAGGAAATTGATGATCTTCCCACCCGACGGCGCCGCTTTGGTAACGACCGCGCTGCTGATCTGTTCGGCAAGCTGGATGCGCGTCTTGTTAATAGTATATGCAGGGGCCTCCGGGGCCTTTATTTCGCATTCGTGCCTCAGGCGCTCTATTTCGACAAGATCTTTGTCCCGAATGTTGGCATGGAGCCACTCCTTCAGGCTTTCGTCACCCGAGAGTATCATGACCGCAAGCGATCTGCCAGAGATGGCGCAGGCCGGAAGCATGGCGGTTATCTTCGCGATGTATTCTTCTATCAGAGGGCCATAGCAGAGTTCAGCTTTGGAGCGTTCCGGAGAGAGCATGGCCTGTCTGAGCTCGCCGATCCCCTTCTTTTGGGGTGCGATTGTGGTAACTACATTTATCCCAAGGATCTCTTTCAGTTTGGCTGAATCTATATTGATGCCCTTGTCCATGGCCTCATCCGTCATATTGAGGTCCAGGGTCATGGGCAGGCCCATTTCGGCTATCTGTAGGGTAACGAGCAGGCTTCTCTTCAGGTTCTTGGCGTCAGCCACATGCACGATGGAAGAAGGGGCTTCATCCAGGATGATGTCCCTGGTCACCTTCTCGTCTTCGCTCATCGGTATAAGGCTGTTTACTCCCGGTGTATCTATCAGCAGCAACTTTCTGTTGCCCAAAGATATATTGCCTTGTGTGATCTCGACGGTCGTTCCGGGGTAATTTGATACAGTAGCGTATTTGCCGGTCAACAGGCCGAATATTACACTCTTTCCAACATTCGGGTTGCCTACAAGGGCAACCTTGTCCAGAGCATTCTTTTTGTGCGTGGACTCATGTCCATGCCTGTTCCGCCAGCAATTTTTCAGAACGTCCTCCAATAGGGCGATTAGTGATATTGAGACTCTGTCTCAATTATATGAGAACTTGGAGGACCGTGTCAAGCATTTAATTGTAGTCCTGATGGCGAGGGGGGGGTAGGCTCAGTTTCACGCAGCAACCCGTATTCTCATGGGATCAAAAGCAATAACTATTATTATTTCAAATCATAAACACATACAGTAAGAATTGACGAGCATATCTAAATGCATATTTGCCAGCCCGACCCCGATCCCCTCACTGAACTTAAGGATTGGGCTGGGCGCGCGTCTACGCACACGCCACAAACAGCAACCCAAGAAGGGCTGCGAACAGACGTTGCTGCATATGTCCTCCTCCCGGAGATGACAATCCGTGTCGTCTAAAGCCAACCAACTAATACAAGCCGATCGCTTTCCAATACGGGAGGCCTATCGCCATGTAGACGATTACATACAAAACATTTACGGCCGCGCCAACCATCCACCACGTTTTCTGGTCCACATACCCGGCGCCAAAAAGCACAGGGGCTACGGCATTGCCGTAATGAGTCAGCAAAGCACTATACGCTGCCGAGGCGCCCATCAGGTACGTCAACGGTATTAGCGGCACATTGGCAACCATTCCCAGCGAATATAGCACAGGGATAAAACTGGTAACATACGCCGCCGACGACGCAAAGAAATAACGGGAAACTACGCTGATAATAAGCAGGCCGAATAATACAACATATTCATTGTAGCCGACGAAACTTATATGGTGCGCCAGATAATCGCTGCACCATACAAAAAACTTTGCCTTGGCCAAGCCCTCCGCCAAACTGATAATGGCGGCATACCAGATGAATGTACTCCAGGCCCCTTTCGCATTCAGCAAACTATCCCAGGAAATCACGCCTGTAACAAGACAGGCCGTAACAAAACAGATAGCCACCGTTGTCGGATTAATCTTGGTAATGGATCCCGTGGCCCAGCCAATAAGCGCCAGTATAAACAACGCCATCAAAATCTTTTCGCGCCTGGTTGTGGCGCCAATTTTGGCCAATCCGCTACGGGAAATCTCTGTATTTTCGATGCGTTTTAATTCCGGAGGAAATAATTTATATACAAGATAGGGAACCACAAACAGGATGATCAACCCCGGTACAACGTTGGCCTGGGCCCATGACAACCAGGTAACATTAACATTCAAAATACTTTTTGCAAATGTCGCGATTAAGGCATTGACCGCCTGAGATGTCAAAAACATTGCGGCAGTTATCAAGCTGATTTGATAGAGAAGCAATGTGAGATATCCGCCGATTCGACGGGCAGAAGGGCCGGGATGTGAATCCAACGTTACCGCCAAACTGCGAAATATCGGGTAAACTACTCCGCCGGTGCGTGCGGTATTTGAAGGTGTTGCCGGACTGATAACCAAATCAGTCAGGGCTGCAACATAGCCCAGCCCCAGGGTGGTCTTCCCGAATTTCCCGATTAAAATATAGGCAATCCGCATACCCAGCCCGGTTTCCATAAATGCCTGAGCCAGCATAAACGCGGTAAAAACAAGCCATGCTGTTCCATTAGAGAATCCGGATAACATGACGTCCAGGTTGCCGAATAAAAGGCTTGAAACACTTATAACCACCAGCAACACAACCGGCTCGGATGCCGGTCGCAGCACGAGGCCGAGTATGGCCGCGATGTACATGGCAAATAATTGCCACGCAGCAATAGATAGCCCGGCGGGCGCAGGCGACAATAAGATGGCCACAGGTACCAAAACTGGCACTATAAATTTAACATACTTCATCATCACAAACCCTCCCTTAAAGCAGATTTAAATCCTTGTTCGTTGAAACACGCAATTTCAAAAAACGTGACTGTCAGCAAGGTAAGGAAGCAACTAAGTAAGCATATTATATCTGAAATTAAAAAAGAGTGCTTTATTGCCATAGGGGTAAAGATCAAAGAAGCCGGAGTGAGCACGAAAGTGATTACAGGCGTTGTGGCCCGGTTCATGTCCCTGATGACAATAGCACGGGGAACGAGTATAATACCTGAGAGCATTTTCTAAAACCGTTTTATGCATGTGGCTGAACTTTGCCGTATGGGAGCAAACATTTCGGCGGATATAAAGAATATAATGGAGTAGAAGGAGGACTGCGAAGGATGAAAACTGAATACGGATACATGGGCAGGCTTCTCAGAATCGATCTTGGCTCTGGACAGGTGAAGGCAGAGGAACTGAGCGATGACCTGATACATAAATATGTCGGCGGAACCGGAATAGGGGTCAAATACCTGTATGACGAAGTTCTCCCGGGTGTGGAATGGAATGACCCTGAAAACCGCCTGATGTTCTTTTCAGGCCCGTTAGGTGCAACCCGTATATCCGGAACCGGTACTTTTTCAGTTGTCTCAAAAGGGCCCATGACCAATCTCGCAGGCAGTTCGCAGGCCAATGGGCGTTTTGGCGCATATCTTAAATTTTCAGGAATTGACGGTTTCATTGTCCAGGGCGCTGCTTCAGATCTGGTCTACATTTATATTCATGACGGGACAGCTGAGATAAGGGATGCCAGTCATCTGGCCGGCAAGGGAACACTCGAAACCGAAGATATTCTGCTGAAAGAATTAGGCCTCGGTAAACAGGGGAGCGTACAATGCATCGGTCCGGCCGGAGAAAATCTCGTCCGCTACGCGATGATCTCTGGCGACGGAGGACATGTTGTGGCGCATAACGGACTTGGCGCGGTGATGGGGTCTAAAAAGCTCAAGGCTGTTGCAGTTGCGCGCGGGACCGCTAAGGTCCCCGTCAAGGATTTCGATGCCGTTGAACGGCTCGCCAAGGAAATGCATGAGGATGCCAAAACCAAGGGATCAAAGCGCATTTATGAATTCGGGACCGGCGGCGGGTTCTCAGGCGCTGAACAGGGCGGATTTCTGCCTGTTAAGAACTATACGACAAATATCTTTCCGGAGCATGAAAAGCTGGACGGACATTATCTCCGGACCCACTTCAAGATGAAAAATAACCCCTGCTGGGCCTGCCGGCTTCTCCACTGCAAGACCTGTGAAGTGACCGAAGGACCGTACACCGGATTTGTGGGAGAGGAGCCGGAATACGAAGCACTTGCTGCCTGGGGGTCGCTGATCGGCAATACTGATCCGGGTGCCACGGTAATGCTCAACGCTTTCGCTGATGAGATGGGCCTTGATGCCAATGAAGCGGGCTGGACTGTTGCATGGGTCATGGAATGTTATGAAAAAGGCGTTTTCAGAAAAGATGACCTTTCGGGTCTTGACATGAGCTGGGGGAATGTCGAATCGGTCAAAGAGATGCTCAGGATGATAGCCAACAGGAAGGACATCGGAGACCTTCTAGCCGAGGGCGTAATGAGGGCCTCAAAAAAAATCGGCGGGGAAGCCGCTGATTGGGCCATTTATACCCTGAAGGGGGCGTCGCCCAGGGGGCATGATCATCGCGGCCGGTGGTGCGAAATGCTGGACACCTGCACATCCAATACAAGCACTATTGAGGCGACCCGGGGCGGGGTTTTCCCGGAACGACTCGGAAATCCGCCTGTGTCAGACAAATTCTCGCCATGGGAAGTTCCCCTGGTGAATGCCAAAGAGAATGGCTGGTTGCAGTTTGTGGACTGTCTTGGCATTTGCGCCTTTTGCTGCCCAAACAGAAATATGGCGGTCGAGGCTGTGAATGCGGTGACAGGATGGGACCTGGACATGCAGGCTGCTTTGGTAATCGGGCGGAGAATCGTGAATCTGCTCAGGGTATTTAATTTCCGCCACGGACTCGACCCTGCACTGGAAAGGCCGTCCGCCCGGTATGGTTCGACTCCTGTTGACGGTCCTGTGAAGGGACGACCCAGCGAACCCCACATGGATTTTATGGTGCATGCTTATTTTGAAGCAATGGGCTGGGAAGCCAAAACAGGCAGGCCTCTTCCCCAGACCCTGAAGTCTCTGGGGCTGGAAGAGTTAATCGGTACGTTCTGACACTGTATGGCGGAATTCAGGCTGGGGGCGGGGATGATACCTGCCCTCCCGCTCTCTTGCCTGGATTTGGAATCCTGTCATTCAGCTTGCTGAAGATTTTCCAGGTTCCGCACGGAATATCAAAGTGAGTTTACATCAACTTCGTATTCTATCCTACGCGCCACCACAGCAGAAAGCTCAGCACCAAACAATAGTTTCAGCATGTAAAAACCATGTTCCAGTCCCGAAGTAACGCCGGCTGAAGTAATTATCTGCCCATCATGGACAACCTTATTTTTAAGCACTTGCACGGAGTATGCTTCCAACTCAGCAAAAGCTGTATGGTAGGTAGTCGCTTTTTTCCCTTTGAGCAAACCGGCCTCGGCCAGCAAAAAGGCGCCTGTGCATACTGAAGTAACGTATTGGGCGGTCCTAGCCTGTTGTTGGATAAAATCCTGAATTGCAGCATTCTTCATTGCAGTCAGTCGACCTTTTCCTCCCGGGACCACAAGAACACCTAAGGAAGGGCAATCCTTCAGCGTGGAATGCGGAATCACCGTCATGCCGTTAAATGCTGTTACAGGGGCCGAATTTTCCGAAACGAGTAAGACTTTGGTGCTTCCAGGCAAAACTTTATTCACATAGCTAAGCACTTCAAAAGGGGCAACAAAATCCATTTCTTCTACCTGAGGGTAAATGAGTATTCCTATCGTTATCATCTTAGTTCCGTCCCTTCAATAATTCATATGAATATTGTAAAGTTTCATTTGATAATCATCAAAAGACTCACAATAGTAAAAATCAAGATTATCAGTACTTAAGCGCGCCTGTTGCCACTCGATGTTAGTGGCAAACGGATTTACTGAGCCAGTCCAGGACAGTGTCAGGCGGGATAGGGCGGTCGTAAAGGTAGTCTATGAGCGTAAAATTATATATGCCTTTACCATTATTGTCCTGCATTCTTGCTGTGCGCTCTTTGCAGCTAAGCTCTACCTGGTATATTTTTTCGCCCGCGTCTGAAGAGGCCCTTATCCACATTTTCTGATAGTTACTGTCTTTGAAGGGCATGGGTATGCCTATGATGACACTGTTTTTCATATATACGATGCTGCTCTTGTCGTAATACCATGTAGAGCCGTCTTTCTGCTTGGGGGTGAACATCCTCCAGTCAGATGCTGAAGAGAGAAGGGGAAGCATGAATATGCAAATTAGCAGGCATATAAAAAATATTCTTTTTTTCATTAGGGGCCCCTTTCCTGACTGATTGCCATCTGCTTATAATCTATCATATTTTTAGCCAATTACTGAAGCAGGTTATCAAGTCAGGGAAGCTGGCAACAGATCCGGCACGCAGAGACCTAATGTTGAATCAGGGATTGTCCGCTCGTCCGACATCGAACCATTGGGCAAGCATAGAGGCATGATCGGGTTCAAGATACAGGGATGAATAGAGGAACTCCCTGGATGTCGAAGTTGCAGTCAGGGAGATATCTCGATACGCCTTGTCGGAGGTCATTTTCTTGATATAATCCCTGACCTCCTGATCCCCAAGATCAAACGGAGGCTGGGTAAATAGGTCGAGAGGGACGGGGCGCGGGTAGATCTTCGAGTTTTGGCGCACGATTTCAGCGATAAGCCGCAGGGGGTCTCCCTCTTTCTGGAGCAGTATTCCGGCATAGGCTTCGGTGATAAGCAGGGATGAGAAGAACCTTCGCGAGCCATCCTGCGCCTTAAGCGCACGAAGGTCTTTGTTCTTTTTTATGAGGCTGTTGAGCGCTTTTTTGACCTCTTTGGCATGACCGGCCGGCTTTGAGTTCAAAAGATCCCGCTCAACGGCAGAGGCCAGGAGCTCGTCTTCAGCGACGAGCTTCCCTTCCTCACTGCCCTTCCTGATCATTGCCGCAAATGCCTGTTCAGCAGCTTCATCCGAAATGGCCGGGTTAAGACTTTTGTTTGCCTTCATCTATTCGATTTCATCGGGGGCTCGTCTTACGCTCCCGGCAGCAGTTTGCGCTTGCCCAGTTCATCTGCCACACCGGCAAGTCCGAATTTGCGGTAAGTCGCAGAGGTTGGTGCGCCGGTGGTCTTGTCCCAGGCCATCTCATCATAGAACATGTCCATTGCGAGCGAGGCATCTTTTCTGTCAAGGTGAATGGTCCCCTTTGTGTAGGGGGGCTTTCCGGATTTGTCAGTGAATGCCCAGTCAGGGCCGAGGTCATGCTTGCCGCGCATGTCCTTCGTGCCCATGTCCCGTATCGTAAGGGCGCGGTGAAGCAGGAATATGCGTTCCGCCACGGCATCAAGCTCGGCCCGGTCTTTTTTATCACCGGTGGCCAGCGTGTAAAGCTTGGATTCTATCGAGTCATCACCCTTGTATCCGCGTTCCTTAAGGGGAGATGCTATCCATGGGCCCATCCAGTTGCAGATAGACAGGGAGTCATGGAGTTCCTTTCTGATAATGGACCATTTTGCCATCTTTGCCTTTGACTTGTGCATAGGTGTGTACGCGCCAACCGCATCAACCGCCTTCTGAGAACCCCAGATCTCTTCCGCGAGTTTTTTCTGGACCTCGAGAGGCAGACCGTTTCTTACGAAATTGACATGCGAATGGCACTGGGCATCGCGGTTGTACTGGGTGTTGATGATGTATCCGCACTGTCCGGCGTCTTCAGTCGAGTGGTGTTTCGGATGCCCCATCTTCCAGTAAAACAGTTCCTTGTCCTTGCCCCAATCCTTTTCGGAAATCGACCAGCGCTGCAGGAGATATCCTGTGCCCAGGCCTAGCGCTGTTCCAAGCTCTCCTTCCTTTGCGGCGATCTTGGGGATGATTTCGAAGAGAAATGACGCATCGCCCTGCTCGTATTTTTTCCATGAGAAGCTTTTGAATTCCTTGGATCCAAGGTTTTTTTCGATGTAGCCGTCGTAGTAGAGCTTCTGGAAGTCGCGCTGCATCTGTGAGTAATTGCACCATACCCCAAGGTCGTCCGCCAGATGCATTCCAACCATGTTTGTCTCAACACTGTGCATCCCTTTGTTGCCACCCGGCAATTTCCTGTAGAAATTGCGGCCGAAGTTCAGGCCTGAGCAGGTATTCTGGCCGATCTCGGGTATGCCATATTTTGAAGAGAGAGCCGGCACCTTGATAATTGTGTGACACCTGATCGGGCAGCTGGTGCAGCCATTGCCGCGCACGGTATATTGCCAGGCTATTTCTCCCATGAAAAAGGCCGCGTTGTTGGTGCGGTAAGCGATGCGGTTAAGATTGTGTGGATCACAGGCACCTGTTTCGACTGGACGGGCATTGGCGCCCCATGATCTGCCTTTGGAGGCTAGCCAGCGGGTGCCAGGTTCGTAAAACTCGGCCCATGGTTGGGGAGAGTTGGGCACAACATGCTGATTGTTCGCGCCAAGAAGGGAAAGGTGGTATTTGACCATCTTTTCCCACTCTTCTTTCTTTCCGGCAATGTGCACGCTGCCTGTGCCGAGCACGCCAATGGCCTTAAGGTTTTTTGAGCCCATTATCCCGCCGATCGCGCCGGCTGAATGCGAAACAGAGTTTATCACTACCGACATGGGCACAAGATTTTCTCCGGCCTGTCCGATGGCGGACACGCATGCTTCCGGTCCCATTATCTGGGTGATCGCGGCTGTTGCATCGCGAATTCCGGTACCCCAGATGCGCCTGGCGTCAAGGATTTCAACCTTGTTGTCTACGATCGATAGCCATACCGGATATGCTGCCTTGCCTTTTATCACAATGGCATCATATCCCGCATACTTCAGTTTCGCGGCAAACTGACCACCCATGTGCCCGGAGCCTACAAGAGGCATAGGGGTACAGGTAGGCCAAAGTGTTGTAATGGCGGTGCGCCCGTTGCAGGGAGCGCCGGTTCCAGCCAGTGGGCCGACAGCAAAGATAATCCTGTTTTCGGGATCGAAAGGTTTTGTGCCTGTCGGGACTTCATCCCACATGACTTTGTAGCCGATGCCTGTTCCGCCGAGATAGTCCTTGTATTTTTCTATGGTATCTTCAGTCCAGGTGCGTCCATTCGATAAATCGACATGGAGTACCTTTCCTGACCAACCGCCGTATTTAGTCATTATCTTTCCTTCCTTCTCATAAATTTCTGTCTCATGAAATTACTATGCACCCTGGCTTCCTGCTTCAGAGGCAGGGTCAGCCGGAAGAGTCTTGGCAGAAGACTTAACTTTTGGTCCATCGGGTTCTTCCTCATGACCGGTGATCATCGCCTTGATATGAGTCAGGGGCGTTGGACCGAGGGTCGCCATATAAACATGGATAATGAGGAAAAGGGCAAACAGGTACGCGGCCATTATGTGAATGGCATTTATAGTACCAGTCAGTTTCGAGTCGAGAATGAACTGGCGCAGCCAGCTGATGTCGGTATAAAGCAGGCCCGTGATGATAATGACCGGCGCGAAAATAAACATGGCTGAACCATAGGCTATTTTCTGGAGAGGGTTGAATTTGTTGTCAGGCGAAGGGGTGAAAGGGTTTTCTTCACCTTTGAAGATTGAGATGAGATAATACTTCGCCTGGCCGAAAATCCCGCCGAGATCATGCTTGCGGATTACATAGTTGTTGATCAGATTTCTGCTGACGATGCTGTACGCAAGCCATAAGATGTAGAAGCCGACCATGGCCCATCCGGCGTAGTTATGTATTACCAGGGCCGGATCGTGAGGGCTCAGATCTGCCACCCCCGACATGCGAAGCTGCAGTCCGGTTACAAGCAGAATAATAAACATGAGCGCGTTCATCCAGTGCCATATCCTGAGCGGCAGGGCATGAAGATATATTTTTTTCATTTCTTTGTCACCTTCCGTACTACAGCATGTATTGCAACTAAAGCGATTCCAACGGGCAGCATAATTGAGCCCGCGAGGTCGACCCACCTGAAGCCGAACTCCCCGGCAGAAACCGGCCGCCCCTTTCTTGAGGAGCCTGTGAAGATCCCGAATCCCTGCTCGATATTTTTACCCTGTCCCGGCATATGGCATTCCTGGCAGGCCAGGGCGCGTTCTTCAAGCATCCGCGCAGTGGTCATGGTGCGGGGAGGAATCTTGTCGGTCAAATCTTTCCAGCCGACATATGTCAGGGCCTCTGCGGGGCAGGCCTCAACACATTTCGGTTTGCCCTTGCAGAGATCGCACTTGGTTGCCTTGCGGGTTTCCGCATCAAAAGAGATCATCTCCCAGGGGCAGGCCTTCAGGCATACCTTGCAGCCGGTGCATTTCTGCATATCTATCATGCGTGCGTTACCAACCGGGCCAACGACAATTGCGTTTTCGGGGCATATATTGGCGCAGGGCACAGGATGGGGACACTGCTTGCAGAGGTCCTGCACGACAACTCCGTCTCCCCAGTTGCCCTTGCCTTCCCGTTGCAGCAGATCACCGCTCGACCCGTAATTCATGTTCCTGTCAACCTTGATCCTGGATATCGTGGGTGCCGCTTTGCCGTCATTGAACTCGGTGCAGGCGAGTTCGCAGCGTCCGCACGCTACGCATTTGTTCGGGTCCGAGGTCACTAATCCAGTTGCCTGTTCCATGATGATCAGGGGCTTAACAGCGCCCTCGGCAAGAGATGAGCCGAGCGCGGTCATCCCGATGATAGAGATGCCGCCGAGTTTTAAAACCTGTCGGCGGGAACAGAGCGGATTCAACGACAATTCACTGCAGTTGTTCAAAGACTCTTTTTCCTTGACCGCTGTTTCCATAATATTGGTCACCTTTTCCCTGTGTTGGTCTTTTTGTATTGGCAGATGAGATATCGGTATTCAGCAATAAATACTCGTGTATACTGCTTCCCGGCCCCCCAAGCCTTAAAAAACTTATTATATAGTCTCACGCAGGGGCCTATCTCTTGTCAAGAGGATGATTTAAGCCCTGCTTAACAGAGATATGTTATAGTTTTCAGACAGTTCTGCTGACCAGAATGCAGGGCAAACAGGGGGAAATTAGGGGGATATTGGACAATGATGAAACTGGATGAATGTTGCCTTCAAATCCGGCTGTTCTCGACTATCTGATGCTCTTCGCCCTGTAGCAGGATAATAAAAGCAACTGGTAGCAGAAGATGCATTATTATATGCTATTGTATGGCAAGACTGTATTTCTAAATACAGGGCTATGTCCGAACCGGGTGATTTTTAACGGAGAAATCTAAAGTGGGGGGACAATAAAAGGGGAAGACATGCACAAAACATACGTACATGGATATGATGAAAGAGAAGGTCGTCGTCTGCAGGATCAGGCGTCAACTCTTATAGAACTTTTGCACTCTGATACATCTTATCCCGCTGGCAGTCGCGTTTTGGAAGCAGGGTGCGGCGTTGGTGCTCAAACCATAACTCTTGCTAAAAACAGTCCGAAGGCAGCAATAACGGCATTGGACATTTCTGAAGTATCAATTTCCCAGGCACGTGAAAGAATAGAGAACGCAGGTATCACTAATGTCAGGTTTCAGCAGGGTGACATATTTCATCTGCCTTTTGAAGCGGAATCGTTTGACCATGTTTTTGTCTGTTTTGTTCTCGAACATCTTCTTAATCCGGTTGAAGCCCTCGTTAGCCTGAAGAAGGTTATAAAGCCTGGAGGCACCATTACCGTAATCGAGGGCGATCACGGCTCCGCGTATTTTTATCCGGACAGCAAAGAAGCCAATGGGGCAATACAGTGTCAGATTGAACTTCAAAAAAAGGCAGGTGGCAATGCGCTGATCGGACGTGAGCTTTATCCTCTGCTTAACGAGGCCGGGTTTAAATCCGTTCGCGTTTCTCCACGAATGGTATACGTTGATTCCAGCAGGCCGGAATTTGTAGAGGGATTTACCAAGAACACCTTTACAGCAATGATTGAGGGTGTGCGAGGCTCGGCCCTTGGCGCCGGGCTGATTGACCAAACTGTTTTTGACAAAGGAATAAAAGACCTTTATCGCACCACAGAGGCCGACGGAGTTTTCTGCTACACATTTTTTAAGGCATTTGCAGAAAAAGACAGATAGGGAGGAACAGGAAGCAATAGAATATGTAAAACTAGCACCCTTCACTCATAAATCATCTTCCTCGTCATTCCACCATCAACCACAAAATTGGCCCCTGTGATAAAACCGGCCGTGTCAGAGATTAAATAAGCCGCCATGGCGGAGATGTCTTCCGGTCTTCCAACTCTGCCAACCGGATGCTGTTTGTGGTCCATCTCCGAAAGCTTTTCAGGCTTCCGTGTTCGTCTCTTTTCAGACCTGCTCACATCAATCCATCCGGGACTGATGCAGTTTACACGCACCTCAGGCCCGAGGCTGCATGCCAGCGAATGGGTAAGGGCCACAATACCTCCCTTTGAGGCGGAATAGGGAAAGGTATCGGGTTCTGACATGAACGCCCGTGTTGAAGCTATGTTTACTATTGAGCCCTTATTCTTTGACAGATAAGGCGCTGAATATTTCGCACAGAGGAATGCGCCGGTAAGATTTACTCCGATAACCTTGTTCCATTCGGTAAGGCTCAATTTTGCAAGAGGTTTTCTGATCATGGTCCCTGCATTGTTTACCAGAACATCCAGGCGCCGAAAACATGATATTGTTTCTTTGACAACAGCCTTGACAGCGGCTTCGTCCGAGATGTCAGCATGCATAAAGACTGAATCTCCGAGGGCATGATATTCCTCAAGGGTCTCTCTGCCCGCCTCTTTATCGATATCAGCGATAACAACTTTGAAACCGTCATCGAGTAATCTTTTTACTACGGCCTTGCCGATCCCCTGGCCTCCGCCTGTGACAATAGCTACTTTACCGTTATCCATCTGTGTCGCTCCCCGGCTGTTTATCATTATTATATTCAATTTTATTAATGATAATATGCTGTTCATCTTAAAGACAAGACAGCGGTATCCTTTACCATGTCTTCACTAAAGGGTATAATAACTTGCGTATGGACTATAAGTTGACAGAAAAAGTAAAAGCTGCCGGTTGAGCTGCCAAGATAGGTCTGGCAGACCTTGACATCATTATGGCAGACCTTCGCCGCGGTCCCGCGCCCAAAATGCTTGTCGGGCCCGGCGACGACGCGGGGGTATGCCTTTTTGGCGAACAGGCGGTTGTAGAGACCGTGGATGTAATATCGCCGGTGGTCAACGATCCGTTTACCTTTGGCGAGATAAGTGCCGCCAACTCGATAAGCGATGTATACGCAATGGGCGGCAAGCCGGTATCTGCCATGGCTATTGTCGGGTTCCCCGCGTGCACATGCGAGCCTGTTGTAATCAGGGAAATCATGAGGGGCGCTATTGCTGTTCTTGAACGCGCCGGCGTGCTGCTGGTAGGCGGCCACAGCTTTGATAATGATGAGATCAAGTTCGGGCTGTCTGTTTCAGGCACTATCGACAAGAACAGGATTTTGAGGGCGACCGGTTCGAAAGAGGGCGAACTTCTCATCCTGACCAAGCCGCTCGGCATAGGAATCCTGACAACTGCCCTGAAAGGCGGTATGCTTACGGATGCCGAAACAGGGCATGCAATTGAATGGATGCGTACATTGAATGACAAGGCGTCGTTGCTGGCACTGAAATCAGGGGCATCGGCCTGTACGGATGTCACGGGCTTCGGCCTGCTCGGGCATGCGCTGAATATGCTCAGGGATGAGGCGCTGGATTTTGTAATAGACCTTGCCGGCGTTCCTGTGTTGGAGCGAGTGCAGGAAATGATAGATTTCGGAATGGTACCCGCAGGCGCATACAGCAATTTGAAGTATGTGGCCCCCAAGGTCGATTTTGGACCCTTGGTCACTGAAGAGCAGAAACTGCTGCTTGCCGATCCCCAGACCTCGGGTGGTCTTCTGATTGCGGTAAAGGAGGACGGTGTGCGATTCTTTGCCGAGGCAGAGATTTTCTACAAGATAATAGGGCGTGTCACGAAAGGAACTGGCAGGGTTGCAGTCGAATAAAAGAAGTTAAGCTTCAGCTTTTTTGGGGGCAGCTTCTTCCTGTTTTTCGTTTTCGGGTTTTATATAATAGAGAAGCCTTCTGCATTGCGGGCACTCGAAGATATCTTCCCCGTTTTTAATCCTAACAAACAGCTGGGGCGGGATGTTCATGCTGCAGCCCTGGCAGACTTCCTTCACCACTTCCGCAACAGCGAGTCCCCTGCAGGACTTGAGAATGCCCATATACTGCTCATACAGTTCGTGATCAATTGAAGCTGCAAGTTCTTTTCTCTTTGCCTTGAGGGCCTGTATTTCCTCTTCAGCTGCGGAGATCTCTTCGGACCTCTCCTTGCCAATCGCTTCCGCTTCGGCTTTTGCAGCTGCGAACTTCTGGTCTTGAGCGGCGCCATCTTTTGAGGCGGTCTCGAGGGCCTCCATAATTTCGAGCAGTTCATCTTCCACACTGCGGATCTGGGACTCGAATGCCTCGATCTCTTTAAGGTTGGCCTGGTATTCCTTGTTTGTCTTGATCTCTGCGGCGCGCGCCTTCATCTTGACTATCTTTTCGGTCAGCTCCTCGACCTGGCGTTCCTTGTCTTTCTTTTTCTTTTCAAGGGCGAGCCGCTGCTGTCCGGCCGAATCATGGGCCTTCTGCGCCTGCTGGTAAACTGCTTCGTCCGCTGCGATATGGGCCGGGATTGAATCTATCTTGAGCCGTAAGGAAAGGATTTGTGTGTCGAATTTCTGCAGATCAATCAGAAGTTGCAAACCTTTGTACACTAATACTCCTCTCGAGCCGT
This sequence comes from uncultured Nitrospiraceae bacterium, assembly GCA_903822005.1. GTDB lineage: Bacteria > Nitrospirota > Thermodesulfovibrionia > Thermodesulfovibrionales > Dissulfurispiraceae > Fen-1308. The sequence goes on along the minus strand of CAIJNL010000014.1, from coordinate 43,044 downwards.
GCCGGAAGTCCTGTCATGGCATCTGATGCACGGAATATGGTGGGCCCACCAGGACTCGAACCTGGGACCAACCGGTTATGAGCCGGTAGCTCTACCAACTGAGCTATGGGCCCGCGCGAGCAATCCCATCAAAATAGCGTAGGGGCCGTCTTCACGCCAGCGACGAATATGATAATAGTTAGCGGCCCTTCAAGTCAAGGCGCGGTCAGGTCTTGTTGAGAAAATCCCTGAGCCATTTATTGCGGGATGGGTGCTTGAGCTTCCGAATGGCCTTGACCTCGATCTGGCGTATGCGCTCCCTGGTGACTTCAAATTCCTGTCCCACTTCCTCAAGGGTATGAGGTGAATCTTCGCCCAGTCCGTACCTGCGCCTGATAACAAGCTGCTCTTTTGGAGATAGTGTGCAGAGGGCCTTGTCGATCTGCTCCTTCAGGTCATCGAGGATCGCGGCCTCAAGCGGAGAGGGGACCGATTTGTCCTCGATAAAGTCCTTGAGCATGGTATCGTCTTCATCGCCTACAGGGGTCTCTATGGAAATGGGCTCTCTCGTCATCCTCATGATACTCTGCACCCTGCTTACCGGTATGTTGACCCTTTTGGATATCTCTTCGGGATTAGGTTCAGAGCCTCCTTCCTGCACCAGCTCTTTGGCGGTCCTGTTAATGAGGTGAAGGTTTTCGATCATATGCACCGGTATTCTGATCGTGCGCGACTGGTCGGCTATCGCCCTGCTGATCGCCTGCCTGATCCACCAGGTCGCGTAAGTGCTGAATTTGTAGCCCCGCTTGTATTCGAACTTGTCTACGGCCTTTATCAGGCCTATATTGCCTTCCTGAATCAGGTCGCCGAGGTTCATACCCTTGCCGACATATCTTTTTGCAACGCTGATCACCAGCCTGAGATTGGCTTCAACCAGTATGTCTTTGGCGCGGGAGACCTCGCGTTCAGCGTCCAGGGCTTCTCTGGTGACTTTCTTGATGTCTTCCCAGCCGAGGCCAAAGGAGTCTTCGATCTTCTGGATCTCTGTGAGGCATTCAGCCGCTTCCGCACCGTTTTTGGACCTGTTCAATTTCTTTGCCCTGGCCTGAAGGGCCGAAAGATGTTCTCCCATCTTTCTCAGCTCTTCGAAAAAAGCGTTTATGACTTCATTCTTCAGCCTCAGTTCCTTGACCCTGGCAACAAGCTGGTCTCTGTTTTCTGTCAATTCGGCAGATTTCCAGGCGGTCGGATCGGCCCCGGGCTCCCTGCTGATAAGGGCCTGCCTGACGGCGAAGAGTCGCGCTATCTCAGCAGTGACCGTTTTGAAGCGCTCCTTCTCTTCCAGCAGGTCTTCATCCGACATGTCTTCGCCGTCCAGGATGATGTCAATGAGGGGCGCTTCGCCGCTTTCAGCGAAATCTCCGAGCATAATAAGTTTCTTGATTACAAAGGGGATTGTAGAAAGCGCTACCGCTATTCTATCGCGGCCGTTTTCCATGCGGCGGGCAATCTCGACTTCGCCCTGCTTGGTCAACAGTGGTATTGTGCTTATGCCCTTAAGATAAGACTTTATAGGATCGAATTCCTGGTGAGAGTTGTTCTCAACTTCAGAACCGGTTATGGCATGTTCATTTTCCTGATAGAGCTCCTCTCCGCAATAATCGGGGGAAGGCGAAGGAGTCTCATCTTCGCCGAAGTCATCTTTATCGATGTCAAAGGGTTCTTTCAGAAATACCTCCCGGACTATTTTGAATCTTTCTGCGAAAAAAGTTCAACACGCTTCTGCATGAGTTTTTTCTTTTCGAGCAGCAGGGCACGCAGGCTGTTTTCGTCCCCGGAGCTTTTTGCCTCGGCAATACGCTCCGCAACTGCGTTAAGACGGATCTTTTTCAGGCATTCATTAATGTTCTGCGCGATCCTCTCGAGGTCTATGCCCGGCTCGATAGCCGACCTGTTGACGGCAGAGCGCTCTTCAGGGCTGCAGTCAGCCAGCATCCTTTCCTGGGTTGGTTCCGTGTCAGGAGGCAGGGAGAGTATGTTGGTGAATATTTTTTTTGAGAGCGGGCTCTCAAGGCTCGACATGTCTATACTTTCGGCGATGCGTCTTGCAAGGCGCGGGTTTGACAGGGAGATGTTAAGCAGGATGTCTTCCTCCCTGCTGATCTCGACAGGCGCCTCCGGAACAGCATCCTGAGTTCCAGGCTGTCCATGGTCCCTTGCCCTGCCGGCATTCTTCCTGGTGATAACGGCAAGTTCATCGCGCAGCACCTTCTCACTGGCCAGATCAGAGAGCTCCCTTATTGCCTCGTCGCGCAGCAGCGTATCAGGGCAGTTCGAAATTATGGAGAGAAACTGGCGGAGCCCCTCGATCTTGCTTTTGCCGGCCCGCGAAAGGAAGAACTCCACTGGGGATATGGCCTTACCGATTATTTTCCTGAAATTGTCAGCGCCATGTTTTCTAAGATAAGTGTCAGGGTCGTCGCCTTCGCTCAGCAGTACAATCTTAGAGATCATGCCCTCGGCATAAACCAGTTCAACGGAGCGCCTGGCAGCAGCTATACCGGCGCTGTCAGCGTCAAAGGTGAGCAGTACTTTATTTGTCAGTTTTTTCAGCTTGCGGAGATGCCCGGGCGTAAGGGCTGTACCGAGCGGAGCTATCGTGTTTGTGAAACCGAACTGGTGGCAGACGATGGCGTCAAAATAGCCTTCGACAATGACGGCATAGCCTTTTTGCGTTATGGTATTCCGGGCCAGGTTAAGGGCGTAACAAGTATCACTCTTTTTAAAGACAGGGCTCTCGGACGAGTTGAGATATTTAGGGACGTTCTTTGAAGAAGAGAGAGTCCGTCCTCCGAAAGCTACGACCTTTCCTCTCAGGTCGAATATGGGGAATATCAGCCGCTCCCTGAAAAAGTCGTGTGCGCCTTCGCTGCCGTAATGCACAAGTCCGGCAGATTTCATCATCGCATCTGAGTATCCGACAGCCCGCAGGTGGCGCATCAGTTCGTCGCGTTCTCCGCGCGCGTACCCAAGCGAGAACATGGAGACAGTCTCATCCTTGATGTCGCGCTCTTTAAGATAAGTGACCGCCTGTCTGGCAGCCGTCAGGTTTTTAATATAAAAGCGCATGGCCTCATCGTTTATGGCATACAGGCTGTCCTTGAGCCCCCTGTCGGTATCGCTGTGGCGGGATTCCTCAAGCTTCACTCCGGCCTTATCTGCCAGGTGCGAAAGCGCTTCGGGGAAGGTCATGTTTTCGTAATTCATGATAAAGGAGAAGATGTCTCCGCCCTTGTTGCAGCCAAAACAGTGGAATATCTGCTTTGAGGGGCTTACCATGAAGGACGGGGTCTTTTCTGAATGGAAAGGGCAGAGGCCCTTGAAGTTTGACCCTGATCTCTTCAGATCAACATACTCAGAGATCAGGGCATGAATATCTATCCGGGATTTTATCTCTTCAATCTGTCCGTCAGTTTTCATCAGCAAAGGTCAGGCGCGAGCAGGCCGCTGCGTTAACCTCTCGCTATCCTTCGGAATCCGGAACACTCCACTATATTTATCTGTTCTCCTGCAAGCGTCTTGTCGAGCAGCAGGTTCAGACCGAGGTTGTCGCTCGCTATATGGCCCGCTATTATCACATTCAGATGATGCAGTTCGGCCTCTTTCCTGTGCTCTTCGCTCATATGCATGCCGACGATGGTATTCACTCCGGAAAGGGTGAGGCTGCTGAAGATATCTTTTGCGCCCTCTGTGCCCCCGGTCATGTCTACAAATATCTTTCCGGCCTTGCGTTTTTCCGGGCCGATGAGCAGCTTCGGTCCTGCATTGTATTTTACGGCATCTTTGTACTCAGATATGTCGAGAAGCAGGTCAAGAACATCTTCCAGCCTGCTGGGGTTCTTTTCTTCAAAAAGCCTCTGCAGATAAGTGGCTACCATATTGTCGCCCGCTGTGTGCATGCACATGAAAGGAAAATTGAGCAGGCGGGCCGCATCAACCGCCCTTGTGTGGTTTGCAGGCATCAGTCTGCGCTCTACCTCTTTCATCCTGCCCTCTGTCAGGGCCTCAGCTATGTTTATAGGCACGCCGTTTGTCCTGAGTATCTCGGCCTGCATGTACATCACAGAAAAAAGGTTGCCGAACGCAATACCGCCCGGATGGTGGGACATAAGCATATCAATCTTATTGCCCTTTCCCCGCAGGATCTCTGCAAGAGTGATTTCTCCCACATCGATGTCTATGCCGATCATCATGCTGCTGATCTCCTCGTCGCCGCTGCCGACCAGGAGGCGTGAATCGGAATAAGGATTTTCGAGATATTCCATGTCAAAAGAGTCCTTTTCCTTTGGTTTCATGTCATCATATCTTTTTTTAGTATCTTCCAGTTCCATGGCAACAGCGTCTTTGCCTCTGGGATCATTTTCGATACCGACAGAAATGGCTTTTTTATAGAGTGAGGAAAGCTTCATAGGGATATTCCTTAAAGAGAGATTTTGTTGCAGGCTTCAGGGACCCAGCAGTTCCTTGACCCGCTGATTGACGGCCTTGCCGTCAGCAACGCCTTTTACATTCGGCATCAACACCTTCATGACCTTGCCCATGTCAGCGGCAGATTTGGCGCCAGACTCGCTTATGGCATTCTTTATGAGGGCATCCAGTTCTTCAGGTGAGAGCTGTTTGGGCAGGTAAGCCTGTAGTATTTCGAGTTCACGTGACTCTTTTTCCGCAAGTTCCGTCCTGCCGGCATTTGCAAACTGCTCGATAGATTCCCGGCGCTGTTTTGCCATGGTAGAGAGGGCCGACAGTATGTCTTCATCGGTCAGGGTCCCCATCTTCTCTATTTCTTTGTTCTTTAAGGAGGCCTTCATCATCCGGATGACTGATGTTTTCAGTTCATCCCTAGATTTCATGGCCTCCTTCAAGGCGGCATTAAGATCTTCGAGAATTGCCAAACTTTACCTCGCAGAAAAAGATCTGGGCTTCTTAGCAGCTTTTTTGCGTGCAGCTATGATCTTCTTCTTTTTCTTGATGCTTGGCTTGTCGTAAAACTCACGCTTCTTTACTTCAGAAAGAATACCTTCGCGCTCACACTGTTTTTTAAAAATCTTAAGGGCCGAATCAAGAGATTCATTGTCCCTGACTTTAACAGAGGGCATCCGTTATTCACCCCTCTCCGATTATGGATTTCGCGAATATTATCACTTTTCGCAGGCATTTGTCAATAGGAAGTCTTTGTAATCACTGCAATTTCAGATGCAGGGGAAAAGAGCGCGGGCCGGGGTTGCCTTAAACACTCGGCTGAAGATTTGCATTACCGTCCCTTTTGGCATCTGTCAAGGGTTTGCCGGACATGAGCAGTAGCTTTCTCCTGATTAGAGCACTGTCTTATCTAAGTGCATAAGTTTAATGTATAGTACTACTAGGGTAGATTAAACAGAATCGCATTGCACAACGAGGTTTTTAATGAAAAATATCGCTCGCAGCGCATTCATATTGATCTGCATCGCAGCAATGGCCTTGCCCGGGTTCAGTATGCAGGCGCCTGATTCCCCTGCTGCAGGCCAGGAACTGAAACGTGTCTTCGTACTGAACTCATACCACTACGGCCTGCTCTTTTCAGACAGCGAAATGCGCGGCATAGATGATGTCTTCGAAAAATCACCAATCAGGGTAGAGACCTATATCAAGTATATGGACATGAAGCGGACACCATCTTCTCCGGAGTATTTCAGGCGATTAAAGGAATTGATCAGGGAAGGGTATAAAGGCATTCGATTCGATGCCATTATTGCATGCGACAATGACGCGCTGGAGTTTATCGTCAAGAACCGTGATGGGCTCTTTCCCGGGGTGCCAGTGGTCTTCTCCGGCATCAATGATTTTGAAGAACGTTTGCTTGGAGGACGAAGAGATATTACCGGGACGGTCGAGAGCGACGATTTTGCCGCTACCATAGGCATTGCGTTAAAACTTCGCCCTGCGGCGAAGAATATAGTGGTTGTGACCGACAACACGACAACCGGGAAAGCATACCGTTCAGAGATTGAGAAGATCCGTCCTGATTTTCCGCAAGACCTCGGTTTCAAATACCTGTCCCTTGGTGATTCTACTCTGGAGGAGCTTGCGCAAAAACTGTCGGCCCTGAAGAACGACAGCGTCGTACTTCTGCTTCAGCATTTTGTTGATAGAAAGGGGACCAACCACGCTGTAAAGAGCAGCGCGTCTTTTCTTGCAAATAGCTCATCCGTGCCGGTTTTTGGCGTTAATGACAGCAGGATGGGCCTCGGGGTGCTTGGAGGCAAACTGGTAAGCGGTTACTCTCAGGGAGAAACTGCAGCCGGGATGGTCCTGAAAATCCTGGGCGGAACTGATGTCAGAACAATTCCAATTCTGTTAGAGAGTCCGAACAGATATATGTTCGATTATAACGTAATGCAGCGCTTCCGTATCGAAGAGGGCGACCTCCCGCAGGGGAGCATCATTATAAATAAACCGGTTTCGATTCTGGACAGATACAGAAATGAAATGTTGTTCATACTCGTTGTTTTCATCGTTTTGTGCTCCTTCATCGTCTATCTGCTGATGGAAATCAGGAGACGCAAGCGTGCTGAGACCGAGAGAGAAAGACTTGAGTCCCAATTGCTGCAGGCCCAGAAAATGGAAGCCGTCGGCCAGCTGGCAGGCGGGGTGGCGCACGATTTTAACAATATCCTTACCAGTATAATGGGGTTCGGATCTTTGTTGAATCTGCAGTTGAAAGGCAATGACAAGGGGACTCATTATGTTTCGGAAATGATGCATGCAGCTGACCGTGGAGCGGCCCTGACGCAGAGTCTTTTGGCCTTCAGCAGAAAGCAGCACAACAATCCGCAGCCTTTGGACCTGAATGCGGCCATCCGGAAGACAGAGAATATTCTGGCCAGAACGATCGGAGAAGATATCAAACTCAGTATCCAATTGACTGAAGAGAATACAGCAGTGCAGGCAGACAGTAACCAGATGGCCCAGATCCTTATCAACCTTGCCGCAAATGCACGGGACGCAATGCCTAAGGGCGGGGCGCTGACCATACGTACAGGCCGTACTCTTATAGACGAAGCCTTTATGAAAATGCATGGATATGGCACAAGCGGTGAATATGTAGTCATGACCGTTGAAGACAGCGGCATTGGGATGGACGCAGCGACCTGTGCGAGGATCTTTGAGCCGTTTTTTACAACGAAAGAAGTGGGCAAAGGCACTGGACTGGGCCTGTCGATGGTGTACGGCATAGTGAAACAGCACAACGGGTTTATCGATGTATACAGCGAGCCAGGCACCGGAACTGTCTTCAAGTTGTATCTGCCCGCGCTTGAAACTAAAGCTGAGACTCAGCAGGAAGACAAAAGGCAATTTGAGCCTGAAAGCGCTACGGAGACCATACTGATAGTTGAAGATGACGCCACAGTCAGGCAGGTGCTGACCGAGATGCTGCAGGAGTTCGGGCATACTGTCATCGAAGCATGCGATGGCGATGAAGCAGTCACTAAATTCATGGAGAACAGGGATGAAATTCATTTGGTGCTTATGGACGTGATTATGCCGGGAAAGAGCGGCGGAGATGCATATCAGGAACTTAAAGCAATACAGCCTGATCTGAAAATCATACTCATGAGCGGATATGCGGGGGATTATTTGTCCGGCAAACTGATCATGGAAAAAGATGTGCACTTCATCGAAAAGCCGATAGCGCCAAAGGAGCTTTTTGCGAAAATCAGAAGTGTTTTGGCGGCATGACGGCAAGGTAGTAAAGCTGCAGTCAAGAAGGCAAAAAAAAGGGCCAAGAGATCATCTTAACCCGTTCATTTTTTAAGCGCGCCCAGAGGGATTCGAACCCCCGGCCTACAGATTCGTAGTCTTGGTTAGATTGGCTTCTATCAAGGCTTTGCGCGGTTAGGTGTGGACAATGGTTTCGTTTTCCCCTTTGTTTTCGCAGTGATGGTGAGTGTCTAGTGTGGACAAGCCTCTATTGATGCGGCTTCCGATTGTGAGAGTTCTCACAGTACTAGATTGTACTGATTAACGGTTAGGGCGCAATTTTTTTCTAAGGCTGCAGGTAACCAACTCTGATTAGTTCCTGCCGGACTACAGATCTCGTTTTATCAGAAATCAAAGGGAATCGAGACATCGCAACTTGAAACTCATCTGGATGGAAGTAGACAGGTATCTCTTTCGCGTTCTTATCAGACCAAAACAAAGGGGAAAGAAGACCTGCTTTGCGAAGTTCACACAGCGCATGGCCTAATATTGATGTTTCAAGACTATGGTGCTGAGCGGGTGTTAAGCGCCTATCCTGTATCATGGCCATTAACTCACGAGCTTCAGGGGATAACTTCCGGAGAGCTGGTAGGAGCATGTACGAGTAATATATCCTAGCACTGATGTCTGTGGCTCCGAGAAAGAGATGGACTTTATGAACCTTGATGAATCCGGCGTCAAGAAGGCGGACGTCCCGCACGGTAGAAGATTCATGTCGACCGGAATCACATGCCATCTTTGCAATTTTTGAGACATTATACCTTTTGGCTACTCCAAGGTAAGGTTGTACGCACTTTAGCTTATCGATCTGTTCTCCTCGAGGATGCTCTGATAGGTCGTACTCCTCGGAGTTATGCGCTGCTTCGTTCCGGAGCTTACGGATAAAGTCTATGTCAGCATAGTCATCTGCGGAGATTAGCGCAAATGCGAAGGCTATTCGGAGCTTACCCGAGAATGTTGCTAGCGGGCCGTTTGAGTCAAACAGCGATTCTTGCACTTTTTTAGAGATATTATTCTTTGTAAAGGTTGCCTTGAGAAGCCGCTCAAGCACAAGTTCGAGATTGGCAGCTACAACTAGAACGCAGCCCCGATCCGATTCGTCAACTGCATCTGAATGATGGTTCTTCTTTGCCATTTTGATTCTGCCTAATTTGCTATTATCCGAGGTCGACTCCAATACTTGGTTGACTTTTTAAGAAATCTCCTTCATCCCAAATCCGTCGGAAAACATCTTGTTTTCTTCCGGATACCAGTCGCCTGTGTGGTTGATCTCTATTGTTTTTGTTTTCGGCTCAGTATTTGCCGCGGCAAGCTTTATTTCGAGTTGGTAGACCCCCGGAGGAACCAAGTGAGTGAGGGTATTCGGAGCAACTTCCAGCTCTAATTCAAGTATTGTTTGATGCGGTGATATATTCGGGAGGTCGATTCCGAATGTCACTCGCTTACCCGGGTCAAGAAAATGACCTAACTCGCAGTGTTTTCCCATTTTTGGTGATATTCCGTCCGCGAAGATCTCCGGAGCTGATGGCTGCGAGTGCGTCCAACGCAAATTCATCGGCAGGAATGCCTTGTCTTCAACAAAAGAGCCATCCGCATGGCGGCGTAAGAATTTGGACAGGAATACCTGAACCTTTTCCGCACGTTGATTTCCCGTGTTTTCTATCCAAAGACGAAAATAGAAGCAGTCGGAGACATCTGTTATGGCACCTGCTTGGTTGTAAAGGGTCATCTTAGTCTTTTGACAGTCAGGTGCGGAAAGTCGTATCCTTGCGTCCAACTTTGGCCGACGCCATATTCGCATAAGCTCTTCTTTGAGCAGGGCCACAGTAACGGCCAATAAAGTGGCAAAAGACCCTGCCCATACTGCGGCATCACTCGCCATTTTGATTCCCTCCCATGTGTCTTACAATGATTAGACGAAATCCAGTTTTTTTGTCATAATTGCAACTATATCACAATTATGTGTTCGAAGCAATATGGATAATTGCAATGAGGTGCTGAGAGGTTACTTTATAAAATGCCTGTAATATGTGTACTTACGAATTTCGTCTACAGATCGAGAATCTGTTGTTCTCGCAATTAGAATCAATGAGTTATGAAGGTTGTTGTGGACAAAAAAAGCTTTGTGTGGACAAAACGCAGACAAAATGAAATAAAAAAAAGACCCACGAAATCTCCGTAAGTCTTTGATTTTTAAAGCGCGCCCAGAGGGATTCGAACCCCCGGCCTACAGATTCGTAGTCTGGCGCTCTATCCAGCTGAGCTATGGGCGCGTCAAGATGTTTATAATACCATAAGGCCGGACAAAATCGGTAGAGAAAAGTTCAGATTTTTGGAAATAGACAAAGATAAAATTGTCCGGTGTAAAGAATATATTAAGGAGAGATAACTGTGGACATGGACATAACAACACCTGCGCTTCTCTTCCCTGCCATTTCGCTGCTGATGCTTGCGTATACCAACCGCTTTCTTGGTTTGGCCGCTGTAATCCGCACCCTCCATGCCGAATATCTTAAAGCGCCTGATACGAGGTATGTAAGGCAGATACAGAGCCTGCGAAGGCGTATAATGCTGACCAGGACGATGCAGTTCTGGGGGGTCTTCAGTCTTTTGTTATGCACTGTCTGCATGTTCGTATTGTTTGAGGGTCTTTCCTGGCTTGGTAAACTTTTCTTTGTGGCGAGCATGATTGCCATGATTATTTCTCTCCTGGTCTCGTTGTGGGAGATACATCTGTCAGTCGATGCGCTGCAATTTCACCTTAAGGATATCGAGCATGCCGAGGAGGAGAAACCTTTCAAGGTTTTGTGATTTAGCAGCCATTAGAAATTGTTGGACTTGCCTGCTTTGACAATCCTTGCTTTTACGCCATCAGCGGTAGCCGAATCTCGGCTTGCTGAATCATTGTGGGCACCCTAATTAAACGCTCGTATTTATCTCTATGCGTGATACCCCAACGGCGACGCTGCGCTGTCGATCCGGCCACCGCTGACGCCTACCAATCACAATCCATTATACGGGCTTGAAGATGGCAAGGGCATGCGACTCGACGTCTCGGTGTGACCTTCCTTGCGATTCTGATCAGTCAGAGATGATGTGCGTCCTTCAGATAATGCGGTCGTTGTATCAAGGTGAGTTTATTCAGCGAGACAAGGGGCGTATGCCCTTGCCGTTGATAATGCGCTTGAAAATATTCCAGGGAACAAATCCGTCCGCCGGGTTGTCTAAAGATCAAAGGACAACCCACAAGGAGGATTTAAGTCATGAAAAACATTATCATCTTTGTTACAGCAGTCTTTTTGGCGGCAACGTTATCAATTGCTTCCGCGCACCAGCCGCCGAGGTCGTATGACCCGGTCAGAATCGAAGTGGTAGCGGAGGATGGCAGCACGCTCCTCTCGGTCCCCCATCGCGATTTTCAGGAGGGCGGGACACATGTTATCAAGAAGTTCCTGGAGGCCAGAAAAGGGCAGAATTATGGTATTGTGGTCAGGAACATTGGGTCTGAACGTATTGGCGTAGTGATAGCGGTTGACGGCAGGAACATTATATCGGGCAAGCAGTCCAACCTGGCGAACAGTGAGGAGATGTATGTGATAGACGGCAATGGCTCTGCCAGGCTCGATGGCTGGAGGACAGACAGCTCCACTGTCCACAAGTTCTATTTTACGAATGTTGCTGATTCATATTCGGTCCGCACATTTAATGATACGAGCGCGATGGGAGTTATAGCTGTCGCTGTTTATCGCGAGAAGGAGAGGCCCAGGCCTGTATACAGGGCGCCGAAATCAGCCGAGCATGTGCCTGCCGGGATGGAGGAGCGTTCTGCAACGCGTATGTCTAAAACAAGAGATGAAAGCGCTGGCACCGGTTTTGGAGAATCCATGCATGCGCCGGTAGTTCATGTTGCGTTTGAACCCATGAGGACGCCTGTTCAGAAGACCCTGTACAAGTATGAATGGAGCGAGGTGCTCTGCAAAAAGGGGTTGATTGCGTGCGGATCTGAACGCGGGAACAGGCTTTGGGACGAAACGAGTTACGCGCCTTATCCGCCTGGTTACACTCAAAGGTAAGCGACCTGGTGTTAATACCGGCTGAGCCGTAATGTACGGCCAGCCGGTTATTTAAGTCAGGATCAAAACAGAAAGTCGTCTCAACTCAGTTTTCTGATGCATTCCTTTATGTCATCCGGCATGGGGGAAGTGAATTCCATAAACTCCCCTGTATGAGGATGCGTAAATCCGAGTGTTTCGGCATGGAGCATCTGCCTGGGAATAGTCATCTTTCCCGCGCGAGTCTCGACCGATGTTTTTTTGCCGTAGGTAGCGTCTCCAAGCACCGGATTCCCTATGGCAGCGAAATGCACCCTGATCTGGTGGGTCCTGCCTGTGCCGAGTCTGGCCTCGATCAGTGTGGCCCTGTCCAGGCGCTGTAGCACTTTCCAGCGTGTAATTGCCTCCTTGCCGTGCCTTGTCCTTGTCGACATCTTTTTTCTGTCCGAATTTGAGCGTCCGATTTCGAGCCTGATTTCCCCCGAATTTTCTTTCAGGCTGCCCGAAATCAGCGAAACATATTTTCTCTGAATGTTCCTGTCCCTGAACTGCTCGGTCAGATTGTAATAGGCAGCATCTTCCAGTGCAACTACCATAACCCCGGAAGTGTCCTTATCAAGCCTGTGCACGACCCCGGGTCTCAGCCCTCCGCCGATAGAAGCGAGTTTGGGCGCATGATGGGCCAGCGCGTTCATCAGCGTGCCGCCGGTATGGCCGAAAGAGGGATAAACCACCATGCCGGCAGGTTTGTCTACAACAGCCAGGTATTCATCCATGTAAAGGATATTCAGCGGCAGGTCTTCCGCTATAAGTGTTGTTTCAGCTTCCGGAAGCACTGCCAGATCGATCAGGTCGGCCAGCCGCACCTTGTAATTCGGATCTTCCGCCTGCCCGTTGACAAGCACGTGCCCTTCCCTGATCAGCTTCAGAATTTGGGACCTGGTGATCCCGGTGGCTTCGGACACGAATATGTCCAGTCTCTTGGTCTGGTCGTCAACTGAAACGGACAACCTCTGATTTTGCCTGCTTGAGGCCGTATCGGTTCTTTCCATAATTTACAAATAGTATAACAGAGTGATAAAATTCATATTCTGTAAAAACGGTCTTTTACGGCTATTATATTCTGCAAGGGATTCTTTTGTTGCGTCAGGAGGGCGGATTGAAACTTAATGAAATGACCATTCTCGGGCTGCGAAAGCTTCTGGACAAGCGCGAGGTAACGGTCAGGGAAGTAGTTGACGATGTTTATGGACGCATCGATAGCGTGGAAGACCGGGTCAAGGCTTTTATCACAATCACCCGGGAAGAAGCATATAAAAACACCGAGCGCGCCCAGGAGGCCATAGATTCCGGCCGCGCATCGCTCTTGACCGGCATACCGATAGCGATTAAAGACAATATGTGCACAAAGGGCATATTGACTACCTGTGCTTCGCAAATCCTGCATAATTTTGTGCCGCCTTACGAAAGCACGGTCACTGGCAAATTAAGAGGCCAGGATTGTGTTTTAGTCGGCAAGACCAACCTCGACGAATTCGCGATGGGTTCATCCACCGAGAACTCGAGTTTTCATACTACAAGAAACCCCTGGAACCTCGACTGTGTTCCGGGCGGCAGCAGCGGAGGCTCGGTTGCAGCAGTTGCAGCAGGTGAGTGTATAGCAGCGGTTGGGTCTGATACCGGCGGCTCGATCAGGCAGCCTGCCTCGCTCTGCGGCATTGTGGGGCTCAAGCCCACTTATGGCAGGGTTTCCAGGTATGGCCTGGTGGCCTTTGCATCTTCGCTCGACCAGATCGGGCCTATCACAAAAGATGTTGCCGATGCGGCCGCGATGATGAATGTAATAGCGGGACACGATCCCCTTGATTCGACTTCGGCCCCTGTAGCGTCTCCGGATTTTATGGCCGCGTTAGGAAGAGATATCAAAGGGCTGCGAATTGGCATACCCAGGGAATATTTTATCGAGGGAATGGACCAGGACGTTGAGAAGTCTGTGAGGGATGCAATAAAGAAACTCGAAGACCTTGGCGCCAGGGCCGTTGAAGTATCGCTTCCCCATACTCAATATGCCATAGCCACTTACTATATTCTTGCCACTTCTGAAGCCTCATCGAACCTGGCCAGGTATGACGGCGTTAAATATGGTCTCAGGGAGCCGGCAAAAGACCTGATAGATATGTATATGAATACCAGGGCGAAGGGATTTGGGGCAGAGGTAAAAAGAAGGATCATGCTCGGCACATATGCCCTTTCATCCGGTTATTACGACGCGTACTACAAAAAGGGACAGCAGGTGAGGACCCTGATAAAGAATGACTTTGATAGCGCATTCAGGGATGTTGATGTGATCGTGACCCCTACAGCTCCGACCGGGGCCTTCCGTATCGGGGAAAAAGCGACAGATCCTCTGCAGATGTATCTGTCTGATATCTTCACTATTTCGGTGAACCTTGCCGGAGTGCCCGGTATTTCGGTGCCATGCGGTTTTACCCGGGAAGGCCTGCCGGTGGGGCTCCAGATAATTGGAAAGCATTTTGGTGAGGAGACGATCCTGCAGGCAGCGCATGCCTTTGAGCAAAGCACTGAATGGCATCTGAGGAGGCCCTCACTATGAAAAACGGTGTTGATGCAAGCGCCATTATGAAAAAGTATGAGGTGGTAATAGGGCTGGAGGTGCATGCCCAGCTGCTGACCGATACCAAGATATTCTGCCGCTGCTCCACAAAATTCGGCGCGGAGCCAAATACGCAGACCTGCCAGGTCTGCATCGGTATGCCGGGAGTGCTGCCTGTCATGAACAGGAAGGCCATAGAATATGCGATCAGGACCGGGCTCGCCATGAATTGCAGCATAGCCCCGTACAGCAGGTTCGCGAGGAAGAACTACTTTTATCCCGATCTGCCCAAGAACTATCAGATAAGCCAGTATGAGTTGCCGCTGTGCGAACACGGCTTGGTGGAGATAATCATCGACAATGAAGTAAAGCGCATCGGCATCACCAGGATACATATGGAGGAAGACGCGGGCAAAAACATTCATGAGGGTAAGGGCGATCACAGCTTTGTGGACCTTAACCGCACCGGCGTGCCGCTGATGGAAATTGTGTCCGAGCCGGACCTGAGAAGCCCACGCGAGGCCGCCGAGTACATGAAGAAGCTGCGCGGCATCCTGAGGTACCTTGGCGTATGTGACGGCAACATGGAGCAGGGTTCTCTCAGGTGCGACGCGAATATCTCGGTCAGGCCGTTCGGTCAAAAGGAATTTGGCACAAGGACGGAATTGAAGAACATCAACTCTTTCAAGTTTGTCGAAAAGGCCCTTGAATACGAGATCAAAAGGCAGATAAGCGTGATCGAGGACGGCGGCAAGATCATCCAGGAAACGAGGCTCTGGGACTCGGCAGCAGGAGTAACACTCTCAATGCGCTCAAAGGAAGAGGCGCATGATTACAGGTATTTCCCTGAGCCGGATCTCGCGCCTGTTGTGGTTGGACAGGATTGGATAGCTGAGATAAAAAAGAGCCTGCCGGAACTGCCGGACGAAAAGAGAAACAGGTTCATGACCCAATATGGTCTTCCGGACCATGATGCGGAGCTTCTCACAGTGGAGAGGGCCGTTGCCGACTGGTTTGAACTGGCGGTCCAGGCGGGTAGTCAGCCTAAAGCGGTCGCTAACTGGATGATGGGCGACCTGATGCGCATGCTCAATGAAGATAACAAATCGATAGAAGATGTCACGCTGAAACCTGACCAGATGGCGGGCATGCTTAAAATGATAGACGAAGGCACAATCAGCGGCAAGATCGCCAAGACGGTCTTTGAAGCAATGTACCGGACCGGCAAAAACGCGGAAGATATTGTAAAAGAGCAGGGGCTTGTACAGATCAGTGATACCAGCGAGATCGAAAAAGCCGTGGATGATATCCTGGCAAAGAGCCCCGGAGAGATTGAACGCTTCAGGGCAGGGGATGAAAAACTTATTGGTTTCTTTGTCGGTCAGGTAATGAAGGCTACAAAAGGCAAGGCCAATCCAAAAATCCTTAATGATCTGCTCATAAAGAAGTTAAGGGTCTGATACTTAATAATAGGGTTATCAAAACTTGCGTCATTTATAGAAAGTAGATAATAATATTATGAGGGCTGATTAAAGTAGCGGTCGTGTCACGTCGCGCAGTCCCGATATCACAAAGGAGATTAGAATGAAGAAAATATTCACACTGATGCTCATGGTTGTCTTTATGCTCGGGTTTGCAGGCCTCGGTTTCGCGGACATGGAAAAGTGCGATAAGTGCCATAAGGGTGAAAAGAGTGTCGACAAGATGGTAGCAAAGGCAAAGATTGTCACAGCTGACGACCTGGCCAAGGCGCTGCGCCAGGGCCCCAGGGCCGGCATGCATAAGTCGATGAGCGACGATGACATCAATGCTGCGGCAACTACGCTCAAGCTGAAAAGACTTCAGTAAATAGTTTCAGTACTGACAAAAACGGGGTGAACGGCTGTGGCCGTTCACCCCGTAGTATTGCCTGCTCAGCTATCTTCCTTCCGGGTCTTTAAGCAATCTGCACGCGCCAGTCAAAGGGATCTTCCTTTATTCCATACTGAATTTGCATGATTTCATTATATAATTTTTCAGAAAGCGCTCCGGTCTTCCCTTCGTTAATGAGGTATTCCTTCTCGCGAAAATAGATTTGTCCAACCGGTGAAATGACGGCGGCTGTTCCGGCGGCAAAAGCTTCCTTGAGTGTCCCGTTTTCTATCGTCTCAATCACTTCATCCATGGCCAGCGGCCTCTCATTTACCTTCACTCCCAGATGAGACGCCAATTTCATCACTGAATTGCGCGTTACACCTGGCAGGATTGTTCCACGAAGCGGCGGCGTGATCAGTTCATCGCCAATTACAAAAAAGATATTGCTGGTGCCCACTTCTTCCACATACTTATTTTCGCGCGCATCCAGCCAAAGCACTTGCGTATAGCCCATGTTACTGGCAATTTGGCTGGCATAAAGGCTCACGGCATAATTGCCTGCGGATTTAATACACCCCGTACCACCGGGCGCTGTCCGCGTATATTCCTCGGTCACATAAATCTTGGTCGGGGCAAAACCGTTGGCGTAATAGGCGCCCACTGGCCCGACGACGATAAAGAAGAGATATTCGGTGGATGGATGTACACCCAGGGAGGCCTCCGTGGAGATCATCGTGGGTCGAATATAAAGGGATGTCCCCATCCCTCTGGGAATCCAGTCTTTTTCGAGCAGCACAAGTTTTTTCAGGGCATCGAAAAAAACCGCTTCGTCCATATGAGGCATACAGAGCTTTTCAGCGGACACATTCATTCTCTTGATATTCTCCATCGGACGGAAAAGATAAACTTCTTCTTTCTTCCCCCGGTAGGCTTTCAATCCTTCAAATATTTCCTGGCCGTAATGAAGACACATAGCGGTCGGATCGAGCTGCAATGGATGGTAGGGTTCGATTACGGCATCATACCAGCCTTTTCCGTCTTTGTATTTCATGGTAAACATGTGATCGGTAAAGATTTTGCCAAAGCCTAACTTGGATTCATCAGCAGGTTTGGTCTTCATTTTTTCAGGTGGCGTTTTGATAATTTTGATTTCCATAGTTTTCCCTTTATTAAGATATCTCCCGAGAATATATGTAATAATTATAACCCAATAAAAAAATATTTAGGTAGGATACGTATATAAACGAGCTGCGCGAAATCAAGCTTTTTAAGGCAATACTTCCAACGAACAAGGTGGTATAATAACAGCAGATTATTTGCTCTGTCAATGGTGAAATATGGAAGGGATTACAATAATAGGCGGCGGACTTGCAGGATGCGAGGCGGCCTGGCAGGCGGCCGGGCTGGGTGTCAGTGTCACGCTTTACGAGATGAGGCCCCAGAGGATGACCGAAGCCCATAAGGGCGAGGGGCTGGCGGAACTGGTCTGCTCCAATTCGCTCCGATCAAGGGAGTTAGCGACTGGGCCGGGCTTGCTCAAGAAGGAACTAGAAATCGCAGGCTCGCTCATAATGGAGGCGGCAAGGTCATCAGAGGTGGCTGCCGGTTCTGCGCTTGCCGTAGACCGCGAGCTCTTTTCATCATACATTACGGGGGCGATCAGTAAGCATCCGCTCATAACAGTCATAAGGCAGGAGGTGACGGCCTTACCTGAAAAAGGTATCTGCATAATAGCGACCGGGCCTCTCACCTCAGCCCCGATGGCAGAGGAGATCAGGTCCTTTATAGGAGATGAGCATCTCTATTTCTACGATGCTGTTGCTCCCATTATCGAGGCCGAGAGCATAGATTACTCGAAGGTATACCTGATGTCGCGTTACGGCAAGGGCGGTGACGATTATGTGAACTGCCCGATGAACAGGGAAGAGTACGACAGGTTCTTTGACTCTCTCGCAGAAGCCGATTCCGTTGCCGCCAGGGAATTCGAGAATGCGAAGTTTTTTGAGGGCTGCATGCCGGTTGAGGTAATTGCTGCGCGCGGTCGTGACACCCTCAGGTTCGGCCCCCTGAAGCCGGTCGGACTTCCTGAGCCATCCACTGGCAGGATTCCCTATGCAGTTGTGCAGCTCAGGCCGGAAAACGCGGGCAAGACCTCATATAACATGGTCGGTTTTCAGACCCGCCTCAGGCAGCCCGAACAGAAAAAGGTGTTCCGGTTAATACCGGGCCTTGAGCATGCGGAATTTTTCAGGTATGGAAGCATTCATCGCAATACCTATATAAATTCACCCGGCCATATGAATGCCGACATGTCTCTGAAAGAAAAATCAGACATATACATGGCCGGGCAGATCACCGGGGTGGAAGGCTATATCGAGTCGACCGCTGCAGGACTTATGGCAGGCATCAGCGCCGCCCGCAAGATCCTTGGAAAAGAGTTCATACCGCCCCCCCGCTTTTCAGCGCATGGCTCGCTATTGGCGCATATTACATTATCTGATCCGCGCCACTTTGAGCCGAGCAATATTAACTTTGGACTTTTACCGGAAAGTGACGAGATACCGCGTATCAGGGACAAGAAGGCCCGCAGGCAGAAAATGGCAGAGCTTGCCCTCGAAAAATGGGCTGACTATGTTCGAGGGACCAGGAATGAGATGAATTCCTGTGAAGAGTATATCAGGACTTGTAAATGACGGGCAAAGGCCTGAGGCCGCATATAATAAAATATCTTAAATACCTTGAGGTTGAAAGAGGGGTGTCCGAGCATACCCTGCGCGCATACGAAAAAGACCTTGCCGATTTTGAGGCATCCTGTTCGGCTGAGCCCGAAGATATCGATATCCTCGACATAAGGGGTTTTCTCTCTGAACAGATAGCTGACGGCAAAGCCAAATCCACGGTTGCCAGGCGGCTGGCTACTCTCAGGTCTTTTTTCAGATATCTTTACCAGGAAGGTTATATAAAGATCAATCAGGCCAAGCTGGTGCCGTCTCCGAAGACATCAAAACATCTGCCCTCATTTCTTGACGTGGATGATGCCTTCAGTCTGGTCAAGTCACCTGAGGGAATGGGTGTATTGCCTGTGCGTGACCGGGCCATACTGGAACTGCTCTATTCCAGCGGACTCAGGGTAAGCGAGACAGAGGCACTTAACCTTGATGACCTTAACATAAGGGAAGGTATTGTGAAGGTGATGGGCAAAGGCCGCAAGGAGCGGCTGGTGCCGGTCGGGGCCAAGGCAATAGAAGCGCTGAAATATTATTTGATCGAACGAGCGCTTTTCAAAAGGAAAAAGCCGGGCGCAAAAGATGATCAGGCCCTGTTTCTGAACAAAAACGGGGGACGGTTGACCGACAGGCAAATAAGGCGTATAGTAGTGAAATACGCAAGACTTACGGGCATCGAAGGCCAGATTGGACCGCATACGCTCAGGCATACCTTTGCCACGCATCTGCTGCTGGGCGGGGCTGACCTGAGGGCCATACAGGAACTTCTGGGGCATGCTTCCCTCTCAACGACCCAGAAATACACCCATCTGGACATAGGACATCTGATAGAGGTTTATGACAAGGCACATCCCTTTTCGGAAGGGGAGAAAGGAGACAAAAAATAGATGTTTCACAGCACGACAATACTATGCGTAAGAAGAGACAATAAGGTCGCTATGGCCAGTGACGGTCAGGTGACCCTGGGCAACACGGTGCTTAAGCATAATGCCAGGAAAATCAGGAGGATGTACAATAATAAGGTTCTCGGTGGCTTTGCAGGAGCTACTGCCGACGCATTCACGCTCTTCGAAAAGTTCGAAGCGAAACTAGAGACTTATAAGGGCAATATCACCAGGGCCTCGGTAGAACTTGCAAAGGACTGGAGGACCGACAAGATATTGAGAAGGCTTGAAGCACTGCTTATAGTTGCCGATGCTGACCATACCTTGATACTGTCCGGTAACGGCGATGTTATTGAACCCGAGACAGGCATAGCTGCCATAGGGTCCGGCGGGGCATACGCGCAGGCGGCGGCCCGCGCCCTGCTCGAAAACAGCGATCTTTCAGCAAAACTGATAGTAGACAAGGCAATGGAAATAGCTGGCGACATTTGCATCTACACAAATAAAAATATTTCGTCAGAGGAGTTAGATGGATAGCCTTACACCGAAAAAAATAGTAGAGGAACTGGACAAATATATCATAGGGCAGGAAAAGGCCAAAAAAGCCGTTGCAGTTGCCCTGCGCAACAGGTGGCGCAGACAGCAGCTTGCCCCTGAACTCAAGGATGAGGTGCTGCCCAAGAATATCATCATGATCGGCACCACCGGCATCGGCAAGACCGAGATAGCCAGAAGGCTTGCCAAAC
Source organism: uncultured Nitrospiraceae bacterium (assembly GCA_903822005.1). GTDB lineage: Bacteria > Nitrospirota > Thermodesulfovibrionia > Thermodesulfovibrionales > Dissulfurispiraceae > Fen-1308. The sequence goes on along the minus strand of CAIJNL010000014.1, from coordinate 22,392 downwards.
TCGACAATTCTCCTTTCATAAAAGTTGAGGCTTCAAAGTTTACAGAAGTCGGTTATGTCGGCCGCGATGTAGAATCCATAATCAGGGACCTCACCGAGCTGGCCATGGGCATGGTGAAGACGGAGCATATGGCAAGGGTCAGGGAAAAGGCAAAGGTCCTGGCCGAGGACAGGCTGCTCGACCTCCTCCTGCCGGTGCAGAAGAGCACGAGGACTGCGGTAGAAGAAAAGAATGATAATGACGACAAGGAGCACTATAAAGAGACCAGAGAGCGGCTGAGAACGCAGCTCAGGGAGGGCAAGCTCGATTCCCGCTATGTTGACATCGAGGTGCGTGAAAAGTCTATGCCTTTTGGCGTTATATCGAATGTAGGCCTTGAAGAGATCGAGATAAACCTGAAAGAGATGATGGGAGGGCTGCTGCCCGAGAAATCAAAGCGCAAGAAGGTCAAGGTGCCTGATGCCATCGAGCTGCTTACGCATGAAGAGGCAGGCAAGCTTGTTGACATGGAAAAAGTGGCCAAGGAAGCGATTGACAGGACAGAACAGTCAGGCATTGTTTTCATAGATGAGATAGACAAGGTGGCCAGCAAGGGACATGCACATGGTCCTGATGTATCGAGGGAGGGCGTACAGCGCGATCTGCTGCCGATAGTTGAGGGGTCCACTGTCACAACCAAACATGGACCTGTGAAGACCGAGCATATACTCTTCATAGCGGCCGGGGCATTTCATATCGCAAAGCCTTCCGATTTGATACCTGAGCTTCAGGGGCGGTTCCCTATCAGGGTAGAACTCGAATCTCTTGGCAAGGCCGACTTTGTGAGGATCCTGACCGAGCCGCACAATGCCCTTATCAAACAGTATATAGGCCTTCTCGAAACAGAAGGGGTCGGGCTCTCCTTTAAGGAAGAAGCCATTGATGAAATAGCAGGCATCGCCGCTGCCGTCAATGAAAAGACAGAAAACATCGGTGCGCGAAGGCTCCATACCGTTCTCGAAAAACTGCTCGAGGAGGTCTCATTTAACGCGCCGGAGATGAAGGAACAGACTATTGTTGTCGACAGGGCGTATGTTATTCAAAAACTCGCTGATGTGGTGAAGGATGAAGATCTCAGCCGATATATACTGTAACGGGAGCATGTCAGGGCGAATGACTACCCCCGGATACAGGCGCGTAACGCTTGTGCTGCTTCTGGCAGCGCTGATATTTCTTGCGGCCTGTTCTTCTGGCCGGAGGCATGATTACTCGTATAAGTCAAAGGGGCGCGCTGATTATACGGCGACTGCCGGGGAAAAGACCGAATGCCTGGCTTCCTGGTACGGGAAGGACTTTCATGGCAGGCCGACCGCATCGGGAGAGATATTCAACATGTATGATCTCACCTGCGCCCACAAGGTCTATCCGCTCGGCACAAGGGTGAAGGTGACGCACCTTTTAAACGGAAAGGATGTTGAATGTATAATTAATGACAGGGGGCCTTTTATCCCTGGCAGGGACCTTGACTTGTCATATGGGGCCGCTAAAAAAATAGACCTTATAGGGCCTGGAGTTGGACGTGTCCGTATCGAGGTGCTTGGCAGGGATTCGAGATATATAAAACAGGTAAAATACGGCAAGCTTGAAGGCTCTTCTCCCGTGACAATACAGGCTGGATCTTTCAGGGATGAAGAAAACGCGAAGAGGCTCAAGATGGACCTTGAGCTGAGTTATAAAGATGTTTATATATTGACCGCATTCATAGGCAATGAGAAATATTACAGGGTCAGGATAGGCAAATTCAGGGACCGCGACGAGGCGCTGAAGGTTGCCGGCCCGATGGCACAGGAAGGCTACAGCGTGCTTATAGCGAAATTTGAAAAGCAGATATAAAGCAGAGATGACAGACAGGGAGAGTGTTCTCCCAGGCATGCAAAGACAGGAGAAATGATATGAAGAGTCTGGTAGAAAAAGCTAACATTCTGATTGAAGCACTGCCGTACATAAGGAATTTTTATGGAAAGACTTTTGTGATCAAATACGGCGGCGCGGCCCAGATCGATGAAGCGCTGAAGATGTCGTTTGCCCAGGACGTGGTGCTGTTCAATTTTATCGGTATAAGGACCGTGATAGTTCACGGCGGAGGCCCGAAGATAAGCGAGACAATGAAAAAGATGGGCAAGGAGCCAAAGTTTGTACAGGGGCAGAGGGTGACAGACAAGGAGACCATGGAGATAGTAGAGATGGTCCTTGGGGGCCTGATAAACCAGGAGATTGTCTCGCTCATCAATAACCATGGCGGCAGGGCCGTCGGGCTGAGCGGCAAGGACGGGGGCCTGATAATGGCCGATAAAAAGGTCCTCGGCAAATCTTCCGCAAAGGATGAAGAGCTGATAGACATAGGGCTTGTAGGCGAGGTCAGGCAGATAAATCCGGACATCCTTAATTCACTCGACAAGGACGGTTTCATACCGGTCATCTCCCCCATAGGCGTCAGCAGCGAGGGTGACGCGCTCAACATCAATGCCGATTACGCGGCTTCGGCCATCGCTTCAGCAGTCAAGGCTGAAAAATTGCTGCTGCTTACGGATGTCCAGGGAATAAAAGACGGCAGCGGAAAAGTACTGTCAACTCTGGGAAAGGCCCAGATCGACGCACTGATTGCCGATGGGGTGATAGGCGGGGGCATGCTGCCAAAGGTGCAGGCCTGCATGCGTGCTGTTGCTGGAGGTGTCGGCAAGACTCATATTGTGGACGGCAGAGTGGCGCACAGCCTTCTTCTGGAGATATTCACGAAAGAGGGCATCGGCACAGAGATTGTCGCCTAATGCGTACAAGACTGCCGGTCAATAGTCTTTAACAATGCCCGGGGAATAAACCACTGCAAGGGAGGGGCTTATTTTCTGCTTCCTTCGTAAAGCTCGTATTCGAGCAGCCTGCACTCGATGTTGCTGTTGAAAAAGACCATCCTCCTTTTTGCGTGCAGCCCGATTTTTTTTGCGAGATCGGGATTGCCCGTAAAGATGTAGCCGTTATACCCGAGGCATCGCTTTTTAAAGAAATCGCCGATCCCCTTATATGCAGTTTCGAGCTGGGCCGTCCTGCCGAGCCTTTCTCCATACTCAGGATTCAGCACCACAACTCCGCCACCGTCCGGAACAGGCGTATCACTGAAGTCGCAGACGCTGAATTCAATCAGGTGCTCCACACCGGCAGTGGCCGCATTGTTTCTTGCTGCCTGGATAGCGGCGGGATTGTTGTCAGTGGCTATGATTTTTGCGGTGAGCGTCTTGTGTGCCTCAGCCTTGGCTTTTGTGCGTAATTCTTCCCATTTTGTCCTGTCAAAACCTTTTATGTGCATAAAACCGAAGTCTGTGCGCAATATGGCCGGTGCCCGGTTCAGTGCGATCAGTGCCGCCTCTATCGCGAGCGTGCCGCTGCCGCACATCGGGTTAATAAAATTCGTATTGCCGTCCCATACGGTCGCCATTACGACGCCCGCGGCAAGGGTCTCCTGCATTGGAGCTTTTAAAGGTACTTTTCTGTAGCCGCGTTTTGCCAGGGGTTCGCCGGAGGTGTCAATATAAACGCTGCAGCTGTCATCTTTCCAGTAAAGGAACACAACAGCTCCCGTCATGTCGGGTCCTGAGTCCGGACGTATGTCGTGTATCTTCTTGATCCTGTCGACTATGGCGTCTTTGCATTTTACATTTGCGAAAAGGGGGTTCTTTATGGTCGGGGTATCGACTGAAGAATGAACGGACAGGTATTCATTCTCATCAATAAACCGCTCCCACTCGATACCTGATAATGCTTCATAAAGTTCATCGGGGTCGCGGGCTTCGAAGCTGCGAAGGTGGCGCAGGACCCTGTGAGCGGTCCTCAAACGCAGGTTCAGCGACATGGCATCATCGAGGCTGCCTGCAGTCTCGATACCTGCGACGGTCTCTTTGATAACAGGGAACCCCAGAGCAGTCAGTTCCTGTCCCAGGTAAGGCGCCAGTCCTTTGGGGCAGGTAACCAGCAGGCTGTTATCGTCCACTATTTACCGACCTTGTGGTTGGCAAGGGCTTCGAGTGCGGCGATTATGTAAGAGTTATCTTTTTTCGCACCGTCCAGAGCTGCGCTTGCGTTAAAGAGCTGCTGGGTCAAGGCCGTATTAGGCAGGCTTACTCCCATTTTCCGCGCGCTCTCAAGAGCGAGATTCAGGTCTTTCTGGTGGAGTTCAATGCGAAAGCCCGGCGCGAAGTTGCGTTTGATCATTCTTTCCCCATGGTTTTCCAGGCAGCGCGAATATGCCGATCCCCCCAAAAGGGCCTCCAGGACTACCACTGGATCGAGGCCTGCTTTTGATGCAAATATGAGTCCCTCGGCCGCCGCTTCTATGTTAAGGGCCGAAATGATGTTATTGGCCAGTTTGCATGTCTGCCCGGCGCCATTGCCACCTATGAGGGTGACTTTTTTGCCCATCAGCTCGAGGATGGGCTTGATCTTGTTAAAAACGGCTTCATCGGCTCCGACCATGATGGTAAGTGAAGCGGCTATGGCGCCTCCTTCACCGCCGGATACCGGGGCATCGACATAATCACAACCGAGTTTCTGCAAACGGGACGCAAATACTTTTGTCTCGTCCGGGGAGATGGTGCTCATGTCGATTACCGTCTTGCCCTTGCCCAGGCCTTCCGACAGGCCGTCCTTGCCGAAGATGACCTTTTCCACGTCGGGCGTATCAGGCACCATAGTAATGATGATTTCCGCTTTTTCAGCGACCTCTTTTATGGAAGCGCAGGCAATACCGCCCTCCTTTGTGAGGGTCTCCGGCACTCCGCTTCGGCTATACAGGTAAAGGGTATGTCCGCCCTTGATAAGATGGCCCGCCATCGGTTTGCCCATTATGCCCAGACCTATGAAACCCAGTTTGCTCATCACAATCCTCCTTAAGTATGAATCTTGAACCTTATAAACTTATCGTTTATTCTATTATTATCCGTTGCAATGGCACAAGTCGCAAGGAAGGCTAATCTGCAATGAACGCACTCGTCCCTCACGGCGGCCGCGCTTTCGCATTTTAATATTTCCCCGTATTATCTTCTAGTTTTATATTATAAATAAATAGGTTATAATATAGCGTTAATTCCTCATAATTCTTCCGCAAAAGGATGAGCGGTATATGAAGGTTATATACAGCGGAACGTTCAGGTTCAAGGCGGGTCCGGTTGCGCTGAAATCCGCAAATTATCTGTGTGACCTGGAATTGGTCGAGTATGACAATGAGGTGCGTTGTGTCATGTTCGCTGAGAGGAATGACGACAAGACGATTTCCATAACAAATGTCTGTGACCGGATGGCCTCCCTTGTATATGCCGAATATCTGCCTGGTGTCCCTGAAAACAAGATCGTATGGCTTGAGTGTTATCCATTTTCCAGGAGTGACAAGGCTTATATAGACCTGCTGCAGTTTGATTCCGAGGTAGTGGAAACAGAGGGTACCGGTCCCGGCACTCTTGGCACGCTCCGGTTTTACCGCCCCCGCTGGCACCGCCTTTTCGAAGCAAACCATATAGACCGCATGGAATTCCTCAAAACACACGCCAATATGCTCAAGAATCTTTGCAAGGCACAGGTGATTTTTGAACTTGAGGACAAAGACGGATATTACTGGAGGGTGCTTGCCGGTCTTGACGGTCTGTTTATTATCACGTCTAATCCGACGGCAGAGGTGCCTGACCGAAGATTCGATGTTCCGGGCATGACAGAGTTTATAAAGGGAAAGAGTAAATTTTTCGATGCCGGTATTGACCTTGAGCAGCGCTTCACCGAGGAGCTTATAAACGGGTTTCTCAATAAAGGCCTTTAGCCGGATTGCCGGTAATGCGCGTCCGGAAGTCTTTTTTTTCTCAGCTGCGACAACTCTCTGGGCATATGCGGGAGAAAAGTAGTTACTTGTGGTTAAGGCCATTTTAAGCCGTGTATGATTCAATATAACAGTTACTGCTATAGCGCACAGGAGGTATCGTATGAACAGGTGCCGTGCAAATAGGCTTACCGCAATCCTTATTGTCATCTTTTTTTTAATCCCGGTCATGGCCGGAGCTGCTGATGTTGTCAATCCCGCGTTTAAGTCAGACGCGACTCAATCCCTGAAGGAGCGCTTCAGCCTCTGTGATGAGTTCCTGGATGTCAAGTGGGTGGACAGGACGAAGTTAATAGGGCTGCTCCGGGCCGACGTTTACAGGAATGGCAAGATTGAGTCCCGTTCCCTGATAGTCCATCTCGAAAAGCCGGGATCAAAGGCGTTTAATGCAAGAGGCAACGGTATTTTTTATGAGATTAGCGAACAGGAATACAACGATGCCGGATATGAGCAGTTTCTGAGAGGAGCAAACTATAGTTTTAAACATCACAATGTTTTTATGACCGTGACGAAAGGCAAACGGTCTGAACGCTATCCTCAGGAGCCTTTGCCTTTCGAGGCCTTTGTCAGCCATCGTCTCGAATTCCCTGACAGGTCTTTTTCCCGGTTTACTCGCACGGTATGCGTGGCTTATCCCGATAACAGGAAGGCCTTTGTGATCGAGGCAAAAAAACCTTTTGCCAAAGGGGCCCTCGATGAAGGAACAAAAAAGGCTTATGATACGGTGGCGAAGTATGCGCGTGAGCGCTGTGCCGATATCTCGACTAATGAAACTGAATGCAGTCTCAATAATCTGAAGGACAGCTATGCTCTAAACATTAATGCAGACAGCAGGGACGATTATATATTTGTCCTTTCGAACAACAAAGGCGATAAGGCCAAGAACAGAAGGTATATGATGATTTCGGCGGGCGGCGGCTATTCTGTTAGAGATATTACAGGCTGTTTGGGATTTGAACGGTTCTTCTACGGTTACTCGGACGGCAAGGGCTTCCATCCCGGGAGCTGTTCCAAGTGAGATACTTTTTTTTGATGCGGTAAATGGAAAGGGATCGAATAATGGAAGCTGGCAAACATGAAATATGCCCTGCGAGGGGCAAGATACAGCAGCTCACAAGCCTGCCGAGCCTTGCGGTGGTCAAATATCAACTGGTCAAGGCCCTCAACAAGGACAGCATCTCCATAGAGGACATCTCGGACATCGTAAAACATGATCAGGCCCTGGCTTCAAGGGTGTTGGCCATAGCCAATTCAGCGTTTCTCGGATATCCGGGCAGGATAGGAGCAATTGATCAGGCGGTAATGCTGCTCGGATTTGACCTTGTAAGAAGCATCTCGCTGGCTGCCTCCATGTTCAATGTCTTCGCGAGCCAGTACGGAAATCTCAAGCAGATATGGGCGCATTCATATGTCGTGGCCAGCATTGCCAGCGGCCTTTGCGATAAATTGCAGGGCAGTGAGAAGGGCAACTGTTTTCTCTCGGGTCTGCTGCATGATATAGGACGTCTGGCCCTTTTCAGGATTGCGTCTGAAAGCGACATGGATACCCAGATACATGAGCTTGCGAGGCTGCGAGGTGATGCCCTTCTGAAAGCCGAAGAAGAGATGTCAGGTTGCAGCCATACACAGGCAGCAAAATGGTTTCTGGAACATCTCTATTTCCCGGATGAGATAATAGTGCCCATAGAGAAACATCATGAGCTGGCAGGTGAGGGACCCCTGAAAAAGATTTCAAATATTATTTTTCTGGCGGAAGGTCTGTCTGACATTATCTGCCCGCTGATAGCTCATGACAGCAAATGGACCGAAGCGCATGTAAAACTTTTCAGCGAAATGGGTTTGGGAGATAAAGATATAGATGATCTGAAGGCTTCAGTCGAAACGGAAGAAGCGTCTATCGCCAAATTCTTCGATCTGTAATACAGGCGCTCTGCCTGCATTACAGACCTTTAAAACGTTTTAGCTCCTGATGCCTTTTTCTTCGAGCTTTGCTTTCAGCAGTTCACCGAAGTCGCTCAGGCCATTTTCGGACTTTGTCTCTTTTGCGCCGGTTTCCCTGTAACGCCTCAGATCAGCCTCTTCTTCCTTCTGGATAATGGCTTTTCTGGAGAGAGTGACCTTTCCCTGTTCGGTATCAACATCTATTACAAGGACCTTCATGGGCGTACCGGTATGGAAGGACTTGGCGTGATCCGTTCCCCTCGGGGTGCCCATCTCGGAGTTCGGGACAAGGCCGTTAAGGTCATCATTGATCCTGACGAATATTCCGAAAGGCATGACCTTTTCTACAACCCCGTCGACCAGCTCGTCCACTGCCGGATAATTTATCTTTTTCGGAGCAGCCTTGGGCTCAATGGAGAGGGATATTTTGTTGGCCTGCTGGTCAACCGAGAGCACATATGCCTCGACGACCTTGCCGACTTCTACAACCTCTTTTGGGTGGTTTATGCGCCTGCCGGCACCGAGGTTTGAGATATGAATCAGCCCGTCTATGCCAGGCTCTATATTGACAAAAGCACCGAAGTTGGTCAGACGGACGACAGGTCCCTCAAGCTTGGAGCCCACCGGGTATTTCTCATGTATATTCTGCCAGGGATCAGGCTGCATGGCTTTCAGGCTGAGGGTCAGCCTGTTTTTTTCCCAGTCTATTGCGATAAGTTTTGCAGTAACTTCCTGTCCGGGAGCAAGTGTCTTTTCGGGCCTGTCGGATTTTGCCCATGAAAGCTCGCTTGACGGGATAAGGCCTTCGATTCCGCCGATATCTACAAATGCCCCGAATTTCTGTATCGAGCTTACCTTGCCGGTAATTTCAATGCCTACCTGGAGGGATTCCTTCAGTCTGTTGACTGCTGCCGTCTTTTCGTCCTGAAGTATGGCACGCCTTGAAAGTACTATTGTGCGTCCATTCTCCTTGAATTCGAGTATCTTGAATTCGAAGCTGCGGCCGACATACAGTCCGCCTTCGCGGCCTCTTTTGAGATCGATCTGGGAAAAGGGGCAGAAGCATCTTATACCGTCGATATTGACCTCAAAGCCTCCCTTAATCTCTCTTCTTACCTCACCTGTAACGGGACTGCCGTTTTCCGATGCCTCGCGCAGTTTGGTAAGCTTGACGGTTGAATGGCCATGCATAAGGGTGCTCATCTTCATGGCGCCGTCCACAACTGAAACAAATGAGGCCTCGATCGTGTCGCCTTCTTTAATTACTACAACGCCGTTTTCATCCCTGAATTCGCTGAGGTCAACAACGCCTTCGCTCTTGCCGCCAAGGTCGATATAAACAGTCTCGGAGGATATTCCTACGACCTTTGCCCTGACCGTCTGGCCCGGGCGCAGTCTTGCCTTGCGCGAAGAACTCTTTTCGAGCAGTTCAGCAAAGCTTTCCTGTCCTACTGTTTCATTTTCGCTTGTTGCCGGAGTTCCGGCGGCGGATGCATTATTATCTTCCATCTGATGACCTCGCATATATTTTTGACACGATTCTCAATAGTGCCGGATAATTAATCCTTAAAAAGGTAGCCTGAAAGTTTAAAGGATTTGTATAGGTAGAGTCAAATGCCGAAATGGCGGGGGAGGGTGTTTTTGTCTGGGAAGGGCACACCGAGACATCGAGTCGGCTACCCTTGCCTTCTGTACATTATTCTGATCCAAAAAAGAATATGCTATCTGAGTGCCCGGTAGGCGATGTCTTTGCGGTATTGCATGCCATCGAAGCTGATCTTTTCTACGGCTTTATATGCAAGGTCCCGGGCAGCCCTGATATCAGCCCCTGTTGCCGTAACTCCGAGCACTCTGCCGCCGCTTGTAACAATATCATTGTTATTAAAGGCAGTGCCGGCATGGAAAACCGTTGCCCCATCAATCATATTTGCTTCATCAAGTCCCTTTATTATCGTGCCTTTCTCGTAGCTGCCCGGATATCCCTTTGAAGCCAGGACTACGCAGACTGCGGATTCCGGTTTCCATTCAATATTAAGTTCTCCGAGTCTGCCGTCCGTTATTGCAAGGCAGATGTCCAGCAGGTCGGTCGAAAGCCTCGAAAGCACCGGCTGGGTCTCCGGATCACCCAGCCTGCAGTTAAACTCGAGTACAGTGGGTGTATTGTCTTTGATCATCAATCCGGCGTAGAGAATGCCTTTATACTTCATGCCCTCGGCTTTAAGTCCGTCGATAACAGGCCTCATTATGGTGTCAACAATCCTCTTTTCGAACTCGGGCGTGATGATGGGCGCCGGACTGTAAGCTCCCATGCCTCCGGTATTCGGCCCCTTGTCGCCGTCGAATATTCTCTTGTGGTCCTGGGAACTGCCCATGGGCACTATGGTATCTCCGTCCGTAAAGACCATGAAAGAGGCCTCTTCGCCTTCCAGGCATTGCTCGACCACAACATGGTCACCCGCTTCGCCAAAGGCCCGTTCCTTCATGATGAGCCTGAGAGCATCTATTGCGTCCTCAACCGTAGGGGAAACAAACACTCCTTTGCCTGCTGCCAGGCCGTCTGCCTTTATCACGATTGGCGCGCCCATCATTCTTACATGGTCTTCGGCATGGAGATATGATGAGAAAACCTTGTAATCCGCGGTCGGTATGCGGTGGCGCCTCATGAAGTCCTTGGAGAATATCTTGCTCGATTCGAGCCGGGCCGCGGCCTTTGTGGGACCGAGGATGCGTCTGCCTTCTTTTTCGAATATATCCACAATGCCTTTTGAAAGCGGGTCTTCAGGGCCTACAATGGTGAGGTCTATCCATTCGTATTTCACAAAGTCGAGCAGGGCGGCAAAGTCGTCAACCGCCACCTCGATGCATTCAGCAATACTTGCTATGCCGGCATTGCCGGGGGTGCAGTATATTTTGTCGACCTTCTGGGACTGCGCCAGTTTCCAGGCAATGGCATGTTCTCTTCCGCCGCCGCCCACGATTAAAACTTTCATATTGAGCCTCCCGAAAAAAGTAAGGCAGGAATCGAGGGAATTAAATGCCGCTCAATTCCTGCTCATATTATTCAATCGCCGCCTAAATCCTAGTGCCTGAAGTGTCTGTTGCCCGTGAGTATCATGGCCATCCCATGCTCATCGCAGGCGCCTATAATTTCCTGGTCCTTGATCGAGCCGCCCGGCTGTACCACAGCGGTGACCCCTGCTTCATGCAGCGCGTCGATGCCGTCCCTGAACGGGAAGAAGCCATCGGATGCTGCCACAGAGCCTTTCAGGGGTTCGCAGGAATTCAGTGCGCCGATCTGCGCCGAAAAAACCCTCTTTGTCTGTCCTATGCCGATGCCTAGCGTGCGGTCATGCAGCGCGTAAACTATGGCATTGGATTTCACATGTTTGCAGACCGTCCATGAGAAGGCGAGGGCATCCCGCTCTTCTTTTGTCGGTTCACGCTTTGTGACTGCCTTGATGGCCATGACGTCTTCGGACGAATAGTCCCAGTCCTGAAGAAGCAGGCCGCCGGCTATGCGCTTCATGTCCCATGATCCGGGCCTGTTCTTGCCAGGCAGAAGCATATCGGGCATTTCGAGCAGTCTTACGTTCTGTTTTTTAGAGAGCAGGGCAAGGGCTTCTTTTGTGAAAGAGGGGGCGATCACAACTTCCAGAAAGATATTCACAAGCAGGGCGGCAGCTTCAGCATCAACCTCGGCATTGAACGCAACGACACCGCCGAACGCAGAAACAGAATCTGTCTTAAGCGCCTTGGCATAAGCATCCGCGACGCTCTTGCCGGTACCGACGCCGCAGGGGTTATTATGCTTGATTATGGCACAGGCCTTCTGTCTGAATTCGACAGCAAGGAGCAGGGCCGCATGCGTGTCAAGATAGTTGTTAAAGGACATCTCCTTGCCCTGCAGTACCTTAGCGTCCGGAAGAGAGAGGCCGTAAGTCTTTTCTTTGTATATGGCGGCTTTTTGCTGCGGATTTTCGCCATATCTGAGAACAGCGACTTTTTGCATCGAGGTTGTCAGATAATCGGGGAACCTGAGTTCTTTTTCTGTAACCGAGGTCAGATAACCAGCTATCAGTGTATCGTAGCGTGAGGTATGCTCAAAAACTTTTTTTGCAAGGCCGAGCTTCTTTTCTCTGGGCACGTCCCCTGTTTTCTTCATCTCTTCGATTATCATCGCATAGTCAGCCGGATCGACTACAACGGCCACATCACCGAAATTTTTTGACGCTGCACGCAGCATTGTGGGGCCGCCGATGTCGATGTTCTCTATGGCTTCCTCAAACTTGACATTGGGGTTAGCCACTGTCTTTTCGAACGGATACAGGTTGACGACAACGAGGTCGATAGTGCCGATTCCATGCTTCTTTATGTCTTCCATGTCCTGCGCGCTGGAGCGGCGGGACAGCAGGCCGCCATGTATCTTCGGATGGAGTGTCTTGAGCCTGCCATCGAGCATCTCGGGAAACCCTGTATAATCAGAGACTTCTATAACCGGTATGCCTGCGTCACGCAATGCCTTGGCTGTGCCGCCTGTTGAAAGCAGTTCTACTCCCATTGAAGAGAGTTCTCGCGAAAACTCAACAACTCCTGATTTGTCGGATACGCTTAGCAGCGCCCTCTTGATCATAAATTAGTCCTCCCGGTAATTATTAATTGGTATAAGTGTCAATATCAGCTCTTAACGATTCGGACAGCGTTATATTCTATCATAAGAGGCCCTTTTCTTTAAGGCTCACGTATGAGCCGTCTCCTATAATTATATGATCGAGCATCGAAATTCCGACTATCTCGCCCGCTTTTTTCAGGCGTTCGGTAACAGTGATGTCGTCTCGGCTGGGCGAGGGATCGCCGCTCGGATGGTTATGGATGAAAATAACGGCTGCCGCGGATTCTCTTATGGCCTCTTTGAAGGCTTCGCGGGGATGTATCAGGGAATTGGTTAGAGTACCTTCTGATATCTTCACCTCTTTTATAAACCTGGTTTTAACGTCAAGCAGAAGACAGAGGAATACCTCTTTTTTCAAGTGCTTGAATCTCGGGGCAAAAAAAGAATAGACGGCTGAACTCGAAAGCAGAAGAGGTCCGTCATGACCCGGTTCAGCCATAAGCCGCCTGCCGAGCTCGAAAGCGGCCTTCATCTGGGCAATCTTCGCAGTGCCTATCCCTTTGATCGAGGAAAGGTCTGACATGGAAGCGTTGTCGATGTCCCGTAGGCTCTTAAAGGTATCGAGCAGGGAAAGGGCGAGGTCCATGACTCCACGGTCTCCGCTCCCGGTCCTGAGCAATATGGCGAGCAGTTGGGCTTCGGAAAGGGCAGCGCCGCCGTATCTGATCAGACGCTCGCGCGGCCTCTCATTTTCGGGCCACTCCCGAACCTTTTGGCGCGGACTTTTTTTCTCTTCTGTGCCGTCGGCATTCATACCAGGTCTGACCTCGTTCATGAATGAATATAAAATTGAACAGAAAAGTATTATGCAATAGCTGTAGTTTGCTCTGCGGAACTAAATGTGTCGGCTTCTTTGTTACCGAAATCTTTTTTTGCTGCGGTTAGAAGAACGGCTACCTTATTCCGGCCCCCTGCTTAAGGTCCCGGTCAAGGGTCAGTACGGACAGTATGCCTTCGCTATCTGTTGCCGCAAGCAGCATGCCCTGCGACTCAACGCCCATCAATTTCGCGGGTTTGAGGTTCGCGAGCACGACTATCTTCTTGCCCACCAGTTCTTCCGGTGTATAGGCCTTGCCTATGCCGGCAACTATCTGGCGCTGTTCCCCGGTATCCACCTGCATTTTTATCAGCTTTTCTGACTTCTCGACCCTCTCGGCAGACATTACCACGCCCACCTTGAGCTGGACCTTTGCAAAATCTTCAATGCCGATCAGGTTATCGGCAGCCGGCTCATTCATCTTTGGCATCTCCTTTTTAAGCGTCTGCTTAGCCGCTTTTTCTTCTTTTTCTATCCTTGGAAAGAGCTGTTCGCCCTTTGCTATTTTGATGTCATATGAAGGCATCCAGTCCCATTGAAATATGTCATCTCCCGCCTGCGCAGTCTCATCAACAAGAGATTTCAACCCGATTTGTTTCCAGATGGCTTCAGAAGCCGAAGGCATGAACGGATATATCGAAACCGCTGTCACTCTCAGGGCATTCCATAGGTCAAAGATCACGGCCTTCAGCGCGTCGGTATCGTTTTTGGCAAGCTTCCACGGCTCTGTGCGTGCTATGTGATTGTTTGCGGCCCCGACTATGTTCCAGATGTTTTCGAGTATAGAGTGTAACTTGAGGTGCGACCAGTTAATGTTTTCTGTTTCATTGAAGATATGGCCGAGCTGCGCTGAACATTCGTCGGCAAAGCTGTTTCCGGCGTATGGTTTGGGTTTCGAGATGACGCCGTCGAAATATTTCTCGGCCATGGTTAGGGTGCGGCTCAGCAGGTTGCCCAGGTCATTGGCAAGATCGGTATTGATGCGGCGGATGAGCGCGTCTTCCGAAAAATCTCCGTCAATCCCGAAAGTGACTTCCCTGAAAAGAAAATATCTGAAGGCGTCAGCGCTGTACTTTGCCGCCATGTCATTAGGGTCTATCACATTGCCCAGGGATTTTGACATCTTCGAGCCGCTGATGGTCCACCAGCCATGCGCAAAGATATTCCGGGGCAACGGCAGCCCGAGGGCCATCAGCATTGTTGACCAGTATACAGAATGGGTTGTGAGTATGTCCTTGCCTATGAGGTGATGGTCAGCTGGCCACCAGTCGTCACGAACAGACGGTGCAAGGTACTTTGTAGCTGAATAATAGTTGACCAGGGCATCGAACCAGACGTATGTAGTATATTTGTCGTCAAAGGGCAGGGTGATGCCCCAGGCAAGCCTGCTCTTGGGTCTTGATATGCAGAGATCTCCGAGCGGCCGTGCCTTCAGAAACCCCAGCACCTCATTCCGCCGCGTTTCGGGCAGTACATAAGCAGGATTCTGTTCGACGTGATCGATGAGTCTCTGCTGATATTTGGACATCAGAAAGAAATAGTTCTCTTCTTCTATTTTGTCAACGGGCCTGCCGCAATCAGGACAATTCGCGTCGGTAATGTCCTTTTCTGTCCAGAACCTTTCGCAGGGAGTGCAGTACATGCCGCAATATGAACGCTTCTCTATCTCGCCTTTGTCATAGAGCTGCTGCAGCAGGTCCATAACGCATTTTTTGTGCTCTTGGTCAGTGGTCCTGATGAAGGCGTCATTACTGATCGAGAGCGCGCTCCAGCTTTTTTTGAAATTATCTACCATCAGGTCGGCATGCTCTTTCGCTGAGCGGCCCTTGTCTTTCGCCGCCTTTTCGACCTTCTGCCCGTGTTCGTCAGTGCCGGTCAGGAAAAAGACGTCTCTTCCTCTAAGGCGGTTATATCTGGCCACGATGTCAGCGGCTATTGTCGTGTAGGCATGACCGATATGAGGGATATCATTTACGTAATAAATGGGCGTTGTTATATAAAATCTATTGCTCTTTTTTTGGTGGCTCATGTTTCCTGAAACGTCTCCTTTTAAAGCGCTTTCTGTTCTTCTTTTTCTGCTCATCATCCTTGTTTTCGGTCTTTATTTCACCCGGCTTTGCATCAGACTGCGGGATCACCGCAGGAACGCTTCCCGGCTGAAAAGGCTTCGGCAAGAATTCTTTTTTTGCGTAAGGCTCTGTCTTGTCATCGATAATGTTCTCCGCAAGCACTTCTGAAAGGTTCTTCTCAGTCTTGCCAACCGGAGCTTCAGCTGCTTCAGGCGGGATCTCGTCGTCAGTAGCGATAGTGCCCAAATCCCCGTCATATTCATATCTGAGACAGCACATCAGCCTGCTGCAGAGTCCCGAGAGTTTGCCGATGTTCAGCACCATTTCCTGTTTTTTTGCCATCTTTATGGATACCGGCTCGAAAGATGTAAGAAAGGTATTGCAGCAAAGGGTCCTGCCGCAGACCCCGAACCCTCCCACAAGCTTGGCCTCGTCGCGGACCCCGATCTGGCGCATCTCGATCCTTGTCTTGAATCTCGATGCCAGGTCTTTAACGAGTTCCCGAAAATCTATACGCCCTTCGGCGGTAAAGTAGAAGACTATCCTTTTCTTGTCGAGGGTGGTTTCTGTGGCAACCAGTTTCATGGGCAGGCCGCGTGCCAGTATCCTTTCTACGCAGAACTCACGGGCCTCTTTTTCGAGCAGTTTGTTCTCTTCCCTGGTCCTGAAATCCTCCTCAGTCGCATTCCGGACAACCCGCTTCAGTTCCCTTTCACTCTTTTCAATGGTGCGTCTTCCTTTTACGACCTTGCCGAGGCTGAGACCGAAATCGGACTCTACTATTACTTGATCGCCCTCTTTTGCCTCGATCCCATTTACCTCAAAGTCATAAATCTTGCCGCAGCATTTGAATCTTATACCCAATACATCCGGCATCTATCGTGATCCTCCCAGAAAAAGCTTTTTAGCAGCCTGCGGCATCAGTATTCAGATACTGCCTTCGATGACCTTCCGCCTGATACCGGCTGCGCAACTATATCTTGTATTATACCCGATACGAAGTTCCAAGTGATTGATTTGTTGAGGTTCAGATCTATCAGCCCGCGCACCTTCCGGATGCGCTGATAGGCATCAAGCGCAGCGGAAACATTCCTTGCGGTATGTTTTCCACTGTACAGGAGATCGGATTCCCTGCCTGTAGAAGCGAATACCGCAATGTCCCTTAGCCATATTGTGCAGAGGTCAAGCCATTTTTTGATATCATTCTTGTCTGTCCAGGAGCAGCGGGTCTCACCCCTGCTTATTGTATTCAATATGTCCATAAACCATTTTTGTTCTGCCGCAAAGTCTTTAGTTATGGCGATCCCGGGTCTTCCCATTGCAAGACCTTTAAACCCGCCGATATCTTTTCCCCCGGCTTTCGTTAAAAGGACCTGTTTACATGCTTCTCCCGAGAGAGGCCTGAAGCGGATATGCATGCAGCGTGAGCGGATGGTGTCAGGCAGTCTGTCCGGGTTGGAAGATATAAGAATGATAAGGCTGTCTCCAGGCGGTTCTTCGAGCGTTTTCAGAAAGGCATTGGCCGCGTTGATATTCATCATGTCCGCATCATCCATAATAAGAACTTTCAGCCTTCCCTCATAAGGCTTCAGAGAGAGCACCTCTTCAGCCTGCCTTACAGACTCTATCTTTATTTCATCGTTCTCCGGAAGCACGCAGGTTATGTCAGGATGAGACCCGCTCTCGATCTTGCGGCAGGATGAGCATTCGTCGCAGGCATCGAAATCTATAGGCGACAGGCAATTCAACGCCTTGGCGTAGCTGCGGGCGGCAAGCATCTTGCCTATGCCGGAATCACCCGACAGAAGCATGGAAGAGGGCACACGGTCTCTCTTTATGGTGCCGGAAAGTATCCTGACCGGTCTCTCATGGCCTATGATATTTCTAAGTGCCATATTCTTTAAGGGTCATCACAGCATGTCCTTCTTGCGCATTTCAGCGCTCACAAATTCCCAGGCCATAATGTGTACCTGGTCCGCGGGCAGGGAAGCATCAATTGTTTTGATCCGCTGAGGTTCTTTTTTCGCAATCTCCTTAAAACCTTCTCTGACCCTCTTGTGGAATTCAATAGTTTCCAGCTCCAGCCTGTCCACCTTGTTGATGTCCCTGTTTCTGGCAAGACCTGTCTCAATATCAAGATCGAACAGGAGCGTCAGATCGGGCCTCGTATTATTTGTGGCAATCGTATCTATTGCAGAAATGAGCCCGAGGTCTATGCCGCGTCCGTACCCCTGATAAGCGACTGTGGAGTCAGAGAACCTGTCTGTGATGACTATCATTCCCTTGTTCATAGCCGGAAGTATTTTCTCTGTGAGATGCTGTGCGCGGTCGGCATTGTAAAGCAGAAGTTCGGCCGCAAATGACATCTCGTCATGCTCGGGAAGCAGCAGGACTTCTCTGATCCTGTTTCCGATGACTGTTCCGCCAGGCTCCTGGGTAAGCAGGACCTCGAAATTCTGTTTTATAAGTTTGTCGGCAAGCAACCGTGCCTGGGTGGTTTTTCCGGTGCCTTCAATGCCTTCAAGGGAGATGAAGAATCCCTTTTTATTTTGAGTTTTATTCTGCATGGGCTTTGGTGAGGGTCAGCCGGTAACAGCTTCTTTTACGTGCCTGACCATCCTGAATATCTTTTCGGTCTCGGCCTCTGTCCTTGAACCAGCTCCGCAGGAGGGAGTAATAAGAGATTGCTTGTAGACCAGGTCCGAACCAGTGAGATCATGGAGGCGGGCCAATTTCTCCTTAAAAGATGCGGCTACATCCTCATCTTTAGCTGTAACCGCTGCATCCGAAGTCGGCACAATGCCCCAGGCAAGATACCCGCCATTTTCGAGAAAGGCCTTAATGTCTGTGCTGTACATTGCAAGCGTATCAAAATACTCGAAGGCATCGAAGTTCAGGATCCTTACACCGCTCTTGATGATCATCTGCCAGTCGGCTTTGCCGCAGCAATGTATGCCGGATATGCCGCCGGCGCCTTCAATGGCAGAGACTGAATCGCCAAGCAACCTGAGGATTTCATCGTCGCAAACTCCGAGGTAGGACGAGCTGCCGATAGCTGAAAAGATCGGCTCATCGATAAATATTATGACTTCGTCAGCCATCTTTTTAAGTATTTCGACCTGCCAGCGGGCCTTGGACTGGAGCAGCATGGAACCGATTTCGCGCAGCTCTTCATCGAAGTAGATGGATGTTCCTGAGGCATCCTTCAGGCCGAGCGTAAAGGTCAGGGGGCCGGTTATGTGCCCTTTAAGTACCTTGAACCTCTTGTCGACAGTTGTCTTCAGAAAGGCATCCAGGCCGGCTGCATGGGACGCAGATATGGCAACGCTCGCGCCTTCGGCATGCTTCTCATAAAAAAGGTCGAGATCGTTGCTGCCATCCCTTTCGACCCATATTTTTTCGACTTTGTCATCCAGCCTGAGAAAGGGCATACCTTCGGCGTACTGCGCCACCATCGATTCTCTGAACGATATCTGGGGCAGTTGAGGCCAAAAAGGGATATCGAAGGCAGCTTTTACAAGCTCGCAGGCCGCCTCCGGGACTTTATGGGGTGTGCTTCCTATGCCGGTTGTGGAGAATGGAATTATTAGATCTGACATGACGTATATTATAGCACATCGTGCTCATGATACCAGGTCATCACCGGCGAAGATTATCTATTTTCTCCTCTGGGCCCTTGTGGCCCTGCAGAGTTTCTTGTGTTTGTGCTTGCGCATCTTCTTTTTGCGCCATTTTACAACGCTACCCACAGACTCACCTCCTTATATGGATGACTTTGCGAAGACCTTCATAATAGCAGACTTGTCTCTTTTAATCAAGGCGATCAGAGGGGGGTGTCGGCAGGAGACTCATATATTCCCGGCCCCAACGCAAGATAAAAAGTCTGTAAGGTTGTCCCATATCATCGCTGGGAAAAGAATATGCGGGCAGTGCGGGTATTAATTCAGAGGATATTTTTCTTGGATCTGACAATAAACTGTGGTTTTTTATTTATATTTATGTACATTCTGCCAAGATACTCGCCGATTGCTCCAATTGCAAAGAGCTGAATGCCGCCCATGAGAAGAATAGTCACTATTAATGAGGCCCAACCAATTATAGGAACGTCCCTTGTCAATTTTTCAATTACCATGATGATCGCAAAAATGAACCCGCAGACCGCGCTTAGCAGCCCAAGAAAAGAGGCTATTCTCAAAGGAACGACTGAGAAGCTGGTAGCCATTTTAAACCATAACGTCACGCCTTTTATAAACGTGTAATTGCCTCGCCCTTCGAATCTTTTATGGTGCTCTATATTAATACTTGTTATATTGGCCGATATCATTAATATCAAACCGTCAACATAAGCATAGGGGCCGGTATATTTAATTATTTCTTTCTTTATAACAGCACTGACGGCTTTGAACGGGGACATGTATATACCCTCCGGCTTATCCAGCAGTATCATGGCCATTTTGTCGGTGAATTTACTGCAAAAAACTTTCCATGCGGAATGTTTTCTTTCCCTGAATTTTGTATAGCAGACATCATAACCTTCCCTGATCTTGTTAACCAGATGGGAAATATATTTTGGCGGATGCTGAAGGTCATCATCCATCATTACTATGACCTTGCCTGCGGCATGATTCAGGCCAGCCATTATTGCATTATGCTGGCCTGTGTTTTTCATCAAATTGATTCCTTTGATCTGAGCATACTGATCACACAGGGTCTCAATCACTCTCCAGCTCTCATCAGGGCTGCAATCGTTAACCAGAAGTACCTCGTAGTTGCCGGCATAACCGGATTCATTCATGGCGTAGTCTATCTGTTGTATCAGATGAGGCAATATAGTGGCGCTTTTGTAGACCGGAATAACTATAGAAACTTCAGGGACCGGTTTCTTGTCACTTTCTCTTCTGTTAAATTCAACCATTTCGGACTTCCTTCTCTTTTAGTAGGCCGGCGATAAAATCATATGTCATTTTAAGGCCGGTCTGAAGCGGAGTTACAGGTTTCCATCCGAGTTCATCCTTTGCGCGTGATATATCTAGAATAATCTTCGGGACATCGAAAATACGTTTGTCTGTGTATTCTACTTTTACTTCGAGATTTGCAACGTTGCGTATGGCCTTCAAAATATCGTTCAGGGAAATTCCTTCTCCACTGCCTATATTGAATATTTTGGATCTGGGTTCGCTGACAGCTGCTTTATAGATGCCATCAACAAGATCATCTATGAAGAGATAATCTCTCACTATTTCGCCGTCACCCCAGATATTGATTGTCTCTTTTCTGATCGCTTTGCCAAGGAATACCGATATAGCCCCCTGGGCAGCCTGCGGATTTTGCCTGCTGCCGTAAGGATTGGACGGCCTAATAACAGCATAATTCAGGCCGTAGAGATGATTAAACAATGACAGATACTTTTCATTGGTAAGCTTTGCTATTCCATATGAACATAGAGGATCTGTAGTGCAATCTTCATTTATAGGAAGGATTTCTGGCATGCCATAAACGGTGCCGCCCGAAGAAATAAATACAATCTTCTTTATTTTATTAGTCACGCACTGTTCAAGTAAAAAGATGGTTTCTACGACATTTGAACTGATGTCAAAGGCAGGGTCATCATTCGACGTTTTAGGGAGGGTGGTGCTGATCAAATGAAAAACCAGATCAATGTCTTTCAATGCGTTGGATAGCAGGCCACGGTTGCCGAAATCTCCGTAACTGTATTCTACCCCGCCAAGCGGACGACGGAACTGTTCTTTATACTTGTCAAATACGCGCACCCGATGATCTTCAGCGAAAAGCCTGTCGACCAGATGCGAGCCAATAAAGCCGTTTCCGCCGAGTACAAGGCAGTTCATGAATACGCCTCCGTCTATGTTACTTCCTAAGTATAATATAATATTTCTGTCATCGGTGTAAAAAAGCCGATCCGGTGTTGTCTCTTTTATTATAGAGAAGCGTGTACAACATACTGCCCGCCCAAAGGCAGAGATTTTAAATAACGTTCCATAGGGCGAAGCCCGCTGAGAAAAGATGGAAAGAAGAGAATGTACTGTCTCTCAATTATCGAAAAGCCTGCCTTTTTGAGCAGGGCAATCAGGTGCCTCGGCTTAATGAGTTCAGCATCAGCATCAAAAGGGCAAGTTCGGACTATATGTCGTGTAACAGGGTTATAAGGATTGTGTTCAAAGATAAATAGCTCTCCATTATTGACCGTGAGACTCTTGATGAAACTTAAAGTGTCATGACGCTGATTCGGGTTAATGTGATGCAGGACATTTGCAATGAATACAAGATCGAAATTGCCACAAATAGAATCTGCTGTGGAAGTGAGCAAAAAAAACTTAGCCGATGGATTCTCTTTTATTGCTATATCAAGGCACCTTTGGGAAATGTCGCATCCGGTTATAGAAACGTCTGGGAAAAGACTGGCAAAGTATCTGATATTGTTTCCGACTCCGCACCCAAATTCCAGAATCCTGACAGGTCGGTGCTTCAGAAGTTTCTTGGTTAAGGATACCTTATGCTGCGAAAAAAAGGCTGTATCCCGTTCAAAAAGAAACAGTTGTTCTTTTAGGATGTCATCATAATTATTAGCAAATTCGTCAAAGTCTACTTTTGACATCTGGGAATGACTCCAAAATCTGTACGATTTCTCTTGCAGAAGCTATAGTTTAGTTCTTCTCTGTATTTATGAATGACTACGGTCAACAATGAAACCATGAATTTTCCGCCGATCATTGTTTAAATCCATCTAGATTAATTTCCATTATCTTTAAATCACCACTTCTCCATAAATGCTGACCTCTGACGTTGCTGTCATAGATATGCCGGATTACTCGGGCATTATTCCGATCGTTCAATGCCAAGTTGTAGTGGCCCCCGTTTAAACCG
Source organism: uncultured Nitrospiraceae bacterium (assembly GCA_903822005.1). Classification (GTDB taxonomy): domain Bacteria; phylum Nitrospirota; class Thermodesulfovibrionia; order Thermodesulfovibrionales; family Dissulfurispiraceae; genus Fen-1308. The sequence continues at coordinate 118 of CAIJNL010000014.1, read as the reverse complement.
GACATTGTAAAAACCAAAAATAAATTGTAGTCTTATGATTACACATATGACTACAACGAAGAAAGGGGCTACGATGAGACCGGTTGAGGTCATAACCTCGGTAGAACGCCGAAGACGT